>CAZNAD010000001.1:0-23733 GCA_964571195.1 uncultured Gallionellaceae bacterium
CTTCCCACTCTTCTTCGCCACCTTTGGCTCCTGCTGGTTTGGCGGGCAGGGCTTTAGGCTTGGCCGCACCCGTGGAGGCAGGATGTTTCTTGGCCGGAGCGGGATGTTTGGCAACGGGTTTGGCAACGGCGTGGGACGCGGCAGGCGCAGCGAGGCGAGCCTGTTGTGTCGCGGCACTGGTGTCCATCTTGAACACGCTGACAGAACGGGTGAGATTCTGCGCTTCTTCTTCCAGCGACTCGGCGGCGGCAGCGGCCTCTTCAACCAAGGCAGCGTTCTGCTGCGTGACTTCGTCCATCTGCGTGATGGCCTGATTCACCTGCTCGATACCCTGGCTTTGCTCTGCCGAGGCGGCACTGATCTCGCTCATAATGTCCGTCACACGCTTGACCGCATTGACGATCTCTTCCATGGTCTTGCCCGCATCGTCCACCAGCTTGGTGCCGATCTCCACCTTCTCGGTCGAATCGCCGATCAGCGTCTTGATCTCTTTGGCGGCAGCCGCAGAACGTTGTGCGAGGTTGCGCACTTCGGCGGCAACCACCGCGAAGCCGCGACCTTGTTCACCGGCACGTGCCGCTTCTACCGCTGCGTTCAGCGCCAGAATGTTGGTCTGGAAGGCGATGCCGTCGATCACCGAGATGATGTCCACGATCTTGCGTGAAGACTCGTTGATGGAGCTCATGGTGCCGACCACTTCTTGCACCACCGCGCCGCCCTTCTCGGCCACGGCACTGGCGCTGTGCGCCAGTTGGTTGGCCTGTTTGGCGTTCTCGGAGTTCTGCTTCACGGTCGAAGTGAGCTCTTCCATGCTGGCGGCAGTCTCTTCCAGACTGGAGGCCTGTTCTTCGGTACGCTGTGACAGGTCGGTGTTGCCGGAGGCGATCTCCTTGGAGGCGGTACCGATGGAATCCACCGATACTTTGACTTCGTTGACCAGATTCTTGAGGTTCTGAACCGTGGTATTGACGCCGTCCTTGGTTTGACCGAACAGGCCGGGATAGGGCTTGTCTATGGTCTGGGTCAGGTCGGCATCGGCCAACGCTTTGGCGACACGCATGATGTCGTTCATGGCTTCATCGGTGACATTGGACAGCTGGTTGAGCAGTTCGGACAGGGTCTTGGTGTAACCCTGTTTGCCGTTCAGATCCATCTTGGTGCTGAAGCTGCCGCGTACTGCCGCATCTTCGACGATGTTCTTGATCTCTTCCACGATCTTGGTGAGCGAATCGACGGTGCTGTTGACGGCCAGTTTAGTCTGGTTGAACACACCGGCATATTCTTTGGTGATCTTTTGGCTCAGGTCGCCGTTCGACAGGGCGGTGGCGACACGTGACACATCGTTCAGGCCGGTCTCGGAAACGTTGGACAGGCTGTTTAGCAGGTCAGACAGTTCTTTGGTGTAGCCCGCTTTGCCGTTCAGGTCCATCTTGACACTGAAATCGCCCCGGATCGCCGCCGCTTCTACGATGTTCTTGATCTCGGCGACGATGCTGCGCAGGCTATCCTGCATGGTCTTCAAGGAGTACAGCAGGCTGGTGGTATCGCCCGGCTTGATGGCCAAGTCGATAGACAGGTCGCCTTCAGCGATCTTGCCTACGGCATGTGCCGCATAGTCGGGTTCGCCGCCCAGCTGTTTCATCAGATTGCGCACGATGAGGTAACCAATGATGACAGCAACGAGCAAAGCAATGAGAGACAGCACTATGGTCATCATGATCGCCCGATCCGCTTGAGCGGCGGCCGCTGCACCAATCTCGTTCAATCGTTCGGTCTGTAGATCAATCAACTTGCTGACCGCATCGAGATAGGCGCGCTGTTCGGCACGGATACGGTTCAGCAGCAATACCTTGGCATCTTCCTGTTTCCCCGCAGTCATCAATTTGAGAAATTCATCCTGCGAGCCAACATAGACGGAGCGAGTGTCATCAACGACTTTTAATGCCGCTTTGCCTTTGTCAGAGGCGATCATCTGGTGTAGTTTTTCCAGATTTTCCTTGATCACTTCGCGGTTCTTTTGGATGCCGTCGATTTCTGGACGGATCTTTTCCGGCGCGGTTTCCAGCAAGGCGTTACGCATATGGCGGGCGATGTTGTTGATGCCGTCAATCATATTGTTCGCGTAAACGGTCTTGGGGAATTCGTCTGTGACGACATCCATGATCTCCTCATCCAGAGTACGCAAACTCGTGATGGCAATCGTGGCGATGATAACCAGCAGCGCTATCACCGCGCCGAAGCCCAAGGCGAGCCGGGTTCCTACTTTCATATTGGTCGCTGACATTTTCATTCTCCCTTGCAAAAAATTAAATCGAACTGATCAGACCGGGTTTATGTGCTGCTAACTATCTACTATTCTGTGCATCAATCATGTGCTGCGAGATTTGTGTTGTGCTGCCAAGGCCATGACATCCAGGATCAGGGCGACTTTACCGTCACCCATGATGGTGGCTCCCGAGATGCCGTGTACTTTGCGGAAGTTGGATTCCAGACTCTTGATGACGACCTGATGCTGGCCGAGTAACTCATCCACCATCAGCGCGGTCTTCTTGCCTTCCGATTCGATGATGACCACGATGCCTTTGGTAAGGTCGGTGATGGCATTTTCGATATGGAACACTTCGTGTACCGCGACCAAAGGCAGATATTCGCCGCGCACACGCAACAGGTGGCCTTCGCCGCTGACCGACTTCAGGTCTTGCGGATCGACTTGCAGCGATTCTACGATGGAGCCGAGCGGGGCGATAAAGGTCTGTCCACCGACGGAGATCGACAGGCCATCGAGGATGGCCAGGGTCAGCGGCAGGCGGATGGTGGTGCGAGTGCCGTAACCTTCCGCCGAGTCGATCTCGACGCGGCCCCCGAGTTCGGCGATGTTCCGTTTCACCACATCCATGCCGACCCCGCGTCCAGAGACGTCGGTGACCACTTCGGCGGTGGAGAAGCCGGCTTCGTAGATCAGCATCCATACGGCTGCATCCGGCATGTCGTCACTGACATTCATGCCGCGCTCTTTGGCTTTGTTGAGGATCTTGCTGCGGCTGAGTCCGCCGCCGTCGTCGGCCACTTCGATGACGATGTTGCCGCCCTGATGGAAGGCATTGAGCGTGATGGTGCCGGTCGGCGATTTGCCTGCGGCAACACGTTTCTCCGGCATCTCGATGCCGTGATCCAGGCTGTTGCGGATGAGGTGGGTGAGCGGGTCGGCGATCTTTTCGATCAGGCCTTTGTCCAGCTCGGTGCCTTCGCCCAGCGTCTTGAGTTCGATCTGTTTGCCGAGTTTGTTCGCCATGTCGCGCACCACGCGCGGGAAGCGGCTGAACACGAAGGAGATGGGCAACATGCGTACCGCCATCACGGCTTCCTGGATGTCGCGGGTGTTGCGTTCGAGCTGGCTGAGGCCGCTCTGCAACCGCTCCACCACCAGAGGATCGAGTTGCGAGGCGGATTGGGTGAGCATGGCCTGGGTGATGACCAGTTCACCGACCAGATTGATGATCTGGTCGACTTTTTCTACACTGACTCGAATCGACGAATCGGCAGCCGCAGGCGGCGGCACCCGGTCCGCCGCGCGACGGGTCGGGTGAGCGCTCTCGGCGACCAGATGTGGGGCGGCCTGCTCGGCAGAAGCTGACGAAACGCTCGCCGGCGGTGCGGGGGGCGTAGCCGCCGGTTGGCTGTCGGGATTGGGTTCTTGCAGGAAGCCATAACCGCGCTGATTCTCGCGTTCGGTCTTTTGTACCGGTGTTTCCTCAAAGAAACCGTAACCTTGTGCGTCCTCTGCGGCTGGTGCTGCGGCAGGTGTCTCGTCAAAGAAGCCGTAGCCCGGGTCTGCCGCAGGGGCGGTCGCCGGCTCATCGGCGAAGAAGCCGTAACCTTCTTCTTTGGGGGGTGTTGCCAGTGTCGCAGGGGCAGCGGGAGCTGCCTTTGCGGTCGCTGCATCGGATGGATTCGCGCTCAATTGCTCCAGATGGGCGCGCGCGTTCTTGACGACTTCCTGATCGACTTCGCTGTTGTCGCGATGGCCGGCCAACTGCATCGAGATGGCATCGCCCGCTTCCAGAAAGGCATTGACCATCTCATTGGTCAGCGCCATTTCTTGTTTGCGCAACTTGTCGAGCAGGGTCTCCAGTACATGGGTGACTTCGATCATGTCGGTGAAGCCGAAGGTTCCGGCTCCTCCCTTGATCGAATGGGCGGCACGGAAGATGGCGTTCAGGTCGTCCATGCTGGGGTCATTCACGTCCAGTCCCAGCAACAGACTCTCCATGTTGGCCAGATGCTCTGCCGCCTCTTCAAAAAAGACCTGATAAAACTGGCTAAGATCGAAATTCATGGCAGTGAATCACCTTTTGTTTTCCCGCCTCTGTTTCACTCCCCTCTCCCGCGTGCGGGAGAGGGGCTGGGAGAGAGGGAGTGAAAATGCCGGAGCCTCGAACCCTCTCCCTATCTATCTCCCGCATGCGGGAGATAGAGCTGAGCGGAGTTGTGCTAATAAGTTTGACTATCCGATGACTTTTTTAACCACTTCCAACAGTTTTTGCGGATCGAACGGTTTGACGATCCAGCCCGTCGCACCGACCGCTTTGCCCTGTGCTTTCATGGTGTCGCTTGATTCGGTGGTCAGCATCAGGATAGGGACGCTTCGATAGGCTGGCATGCCGCGCAGATTTTTGATGAGCGTCAGCCCGTCCATGCGTGGCATGTTCTGGTCGGTCAGCACCAGATCGACGGTTTTCATCTTGGCCTTGTCCAAGCCTTCTTGGCCATCCACCGCTTCGATGATGTCGTAACCGGCGCTCTTCAGAGTGAAGGCAACCATCTGTCGAATGGAACTGGAGTCGTCCACGCTCAATATCGTCTTTGCCATTACTTCCTCGCTACTGAAAATTTTCGGATAGTTATTGTGTCAGAACAGCTCGATGTCGCTTGATTCCAGCTTGTCCTGGCGCACCGGAGAGCGTGCGCTTAGTTGTTCCGCTAGGGCGAATATATCATTTATTTCCTGGCGCATCCGTGAAATTTGTTCGAGTGTTTCGGGCTGGCCTTTTTGCGCCTCATCCGCCCATTCGCCCATGCGCAACCACGCGCTCTCCATACTCGTTATACGCGTGTGCGCGTGCTGAATCAACTGTCTTACCATGTCCTGAAATTGCAGCGAGGTGATGGCGCGACCGACGACCTCATCCACCTTGTTGGTGACGCCGCTCTGGTCTTCGATGACTTTCATCATGTTCTCGTTGATGGCTTTAACGCTGGCCAGTGTGCCATCGATTTTGTTCTTTGATTCCAGCGCAAAGTTCATGTCCAGCGAGGCCATCCGGCTGATCGATTCTTCCGCGTTCACGATTGCGATATGCACTTCGCTGACGTTGTTGCGGATCTGGCGGCTGAATTGTTCTGATCGTGCGGAGAGTTTCCTGACCTCGTCGGCCACCACGGCAAAGCCGCGACCGGATTCTCCAGCACGGGCCGCTTCGATCGCGGCGTTGAGCGCCAGCAAATTGGTCTGTTTGGAGATGCCATCAATCTCCCCCAACACATCGAGGATGCCAGAGACCTGGGCCTTGACGGCATCCATTTTGTCCACCAGTTCCATGGCGATCTTGCTGTTGTTGATGATGCTGCCCACCATCTCCTTAAGCGTCATCGTGGTCTCGGCAATGAACTCTTCCATGTTCTCGGAATGGTGCCCGTCCGAGTTTTTCCCGGTCACGATGGCAATCGACATTTCGCGCTGGCTGTGGATCAATTTCTGCATGCCGTCGAAACTTTCCAGCAGCTTGGTAATGGCGTCACTCAGCAGATCCTGTACCTGGTTCAGGTCGCCGCTGGCCCCGGAAAATTGGGCGGCGAATTGAGGGTGGGTCTGGGTCAACACGTTTTCGACCGCACTCTGCGGTGTGCTGTTTTTTGCCGCCAGTTCGATTTCATCCCGCTTGTTGTCGTGATGGATCAGGTATGCGTAAATCACACCGATGACACCAAGGTGGAGCACGATTTCGATGGCTGCGGAGGCGTCGCCCGCCAGTGCCCACTGTATGGGAACCGAGATCGCGGCAATCACGATCATGAATATGAGCAGCTGTTTCTTGTGTTTTTTTAAGTGATCGCTTTGCATGATTACCTCACTACTTCGATGATCGCCGCAACATCCGGCCAGCCGCTGCCTGCAGCGGCCGGGCAGACTTAATGTCCGCCTTCGCCCAGCAGTTCCTTGATGTCCAGAATCAACACGATTTCGCCTTCACTCGACATGGTGACGCCCGCCACCCCTTTAGGACGGAAGGTGTCCAGTGATTTGATCACCACATCGTCGTGACCGGCGAAACCGTCCGCCGACAGAATGAAACTCTGGCTGCCGACCTGCATTAGCACCCCGACCTCGGATTTGCCCGACTCCTCCCAACCGATCAGTTTTGCCAGCGACTTCACGGGCAACACTTCTCCGCGCACCACCATGGTTGGGCGACCGGAAATGAGTTGCTGCTCTTCCGGGGTGACCGACATGATCTCGCGCACCATAGACAGCGGCACAGCGAACGGCTGGTCACTGAGGCGCAACAACAGCACCGGCAAGATGGCCAGTGTGAGTGGCAGCGAGATGGTGAAGGTGGAGCCTTTACCCGGCTCTGAGTCGATGGTGATGGTGCCGTTTAATTTGGAGATATTGGTCTTGACCACATCCATGCCGACGCCGCGCCCGGACACGCTGGAAATCTCGTCCTTGGTGGAAAAACCGGGCAGGAAGATGAGGTTCAGGCTGGCTGATTCATCTAACGCACTCGCGGCTTCCAGCGTGATAAGGCCTTTTTCGATGGCTTTGCTGCGAATCACTTCCGGGCGCATACCTTTGCCGTCATCCGAGATGCTGATGAGGATATGGTCGCCCTCCTGGCGTGCACCGAGATACACCGTGCTCTTCACCGGTTTGCCGGCGGCGGAACGTTGTTCGGCGCTTTCCACGCCGTGATCGACCGCGTTGCGCACCAAGTGCACCAGCGGGTCGTTCAAATCCTCGATCATGGTCTTGTCGATTTCGGTCTCTTCACCGGACAGCACCAATTCGACATCTTTGCCGAGCTGACGGGCCAGATCGCGCGCCAAGCGCGGGTATTTCTTGAACAGGCGGCCGATAGGTTGCATGCGCGTGTTCATCACCGCGTTTTGCAGGCTCACCACCAGCATGTCGAGCTGGCTGACCGATTCATCCAGCGATTTGAGAACCTCCGGGCTGGAGCGTCCTTGCAAAATATCGCTGCGCAGATGCGTCAGGCGGTTCTTGGTCAGGCCGATCTCGCCGGACAGATTGAGCACCTGGTCGAGACGGTCAGTATCGACGCGGATGGTGTTGTCTTTGGCTGCTGGCTCGGCTTCGCGGCGGCTGGCAGACGGCGCGGCAGGGCGTCCGGGCACGTCATCGCCCCGGCGACCGAAGGCGCTTTTCTTAAGTTTCTCCTCGTCGATCTCTGCGGCAGTCAAGGCGGGGGCAGGTGCGGTGGCGGCAGGCGCAACCGTAGTGGCGGGCGCAACCGTAGCGGTCGGTGCGGCTGCACCACCCACGATGGTTTGATACAGCGCATTCCAGTCCGGGCCGTTCTGCGCGGCAGTTTGCAATGCTGCGGAGACCGCCGGAGCGGCGGCGGGTGCGGCAGGAGCCGCTGTTTTGGCCGGGCCGTTCAACGAGACCGGTTTGCCTTCGAGTGCGGCAGCCAGTGCATCCAATATGGGCTGTGGTGCGCGCTGTGGTTGTGCGCTTCTGCTCAGGTCGTTGAACATCAGGCGAACTTCACCGGTTGCGGCGAGAATGACATCCAGCAGGCCGGGATTGAGCTGCAACTGATCGTTGCGTAACTTGTCGAACAGGTTTTCGGTCAGGTGGCATAAGGTCACCAGTTCCGTCGCGTTGAGGAAGCCCGCGCCACCTTTGATGGTGTGGAAGCCGCGAAAGATCACGTTGAGCGTGTTCTTGTCGTTCGGCGCTTTCTCCAGCTCCATCAACTTGCTGTCCACATCGGCCAGCAGGTCGGATGCCTCCAGAAGGAAATCCTGCAACAATTCTTCCATGCCTGTGAAGTCGTTCATTTTAGAACTCCAATATTTCTAGCGATCCGACATCCCGCACCCTTGCGGGAAATGTTACAGAACCGCTGTTGCAACTACATTAAAACCATTGATCCGCCACTGTCACCGTATGTCGTGCGCGGGTCTGCTACCCATCAGAAGCCGAGACTTTCCAGCAGATCGTCGACTTGTTTCTGGCTGGTCACCACGTCGCTACGTCCCTGGCCGTTGATGACCGGACCGTTCAGCAGGCCGGTATCGATCTTCACCGACGGCGGCGCGTTTTCGATCAACAGGGCGACCAGTTGCCCTTCCATCTGCTGGGTGACATCAATAATCTTCTTGATGACTTGCCCGGTCAGATCCTGGAAGTCCTGCGCCATCATGATGTCGGTCAGATGGGCGTTGGTCACCTTGGTCTGTTTCGGCACCTCCACCAGATAAGCGTGGGTGCGTGTCGCCAGTTGTTTGAACTGTTCGGCATCCAGTTTCTGATCGAACAATTTCTGCCATTCGCCGGAAAGATATTTGGCTTCGCTCTCGATCTTCTCGACGACGGGCTGGGCGGCTTCCGTGGCGTTCAAGACCCGCTCGGCGGCCTGTTGTGTCATGGTCGCGATGTAGTTGAGCCGGTCGCGCGCATCGGGAATGGCATTTGCCGCCTTTTCCAGATTTTTGTCGTAACCGAGTTCGCGCAGACTATCGTGCAAAGCGCGCGTCATGTGGCCGATCTTGTTGATCACTTCCGTAGTGGCGGCCGGCGCATCGCCTGTGGCTGCAACGGCGGCGGGTTTTGCTGCCGGTGCTTCGGTATCGCTGGCGGAGACGATGCTGTCGAACAGCGCTTCCAGATCGTCAGAATCATTATTGGCATGTGTCATGGCATCTCTCACTTCTGCATAGTTAGAAATATTTTCTTCAGCTTCTCATCCAGTGTGGCCGCCGTGAACGGCTTGACCACGTAGCCGGAAGCGCCCGCTTGAGCGGCCTCGATGATGTTCTCGCGCTTGGCTTCCGCCGTGACCATCAACACCGGCAGGTGTTTGAGGGCGGCATCACCACGGATGTTGCGCAACAGGTCGATGCCGGTCATGTTCGGCATGTTCCAGTCCGAGACCACGAACTCGAAATTCCCTTCGGCGCGCAATTTATTGAGCGCATCCAAGCCGTCTTCCGCCTCGTGTATATTGGCAAAGCCCAGCTCCTTGAGCAGGTTGCGCACGATCCTCCGCATCGTCGAGAAGTCGTCCACCACCAGAATCTTCATGTTTGGGTCAGCCACAATATCCTCCTAATTGGAGAAGGGGGAAGAGGGAAGGGGGAAGAGTAAAACCTCCGTGTCCTTTGTTCGGAGAGCCGGTTTTACCCTTCTCCCTTCTCCCTTGTTCCCTTCCCGTATCCTTTACAACAGCGGCCTCAATGTCTCGGCCAGCATGATTCCGTCGAATTTCGGTACGTAATAATCCACGCCCACCCGTTTGCCCATGGACCGGTTCGCTTCCGACGACAACGATGAATGCATCACCACCGGAATATTGTCGAAACGCCGGTCAGACTTGATGTGCTGGGTGAGTACATAACCGTCCATCTCCGGCATCTCCGCATCCACCAGGATCACCTGGATCTGCTGGTGCAGATCGAGCCCCGAGTTGCTGGCTGATTCAGCCAGGCCTTGCAGCCGTTGCCAGCCTTCGAGTCCGTTATGCGCCTGCACGTGTTTCACGCCCATCTTGTCTAACAGTTCCGCTATTTTCTTACGGGCGACCGCAGAGTCATCCACGAAAAAGACGGACTTTTCATGGCCTCCTTCGACTTTCTCCACCGAGCCGACCACATCTTCACCGAAAGCGCTGGCCATGATCTGCTCGACATCCAGGATGGAAACGAGACTGCCGTTGGCGAGTTCGGTGATGGCGGTAATCAAGTGCGAGTTCCCGCTCACCATGCCTTCGGCGGCGCGAACCTTGTTCCAGTCCACGCGGATGATGCGGTCCACATCGCGCACCAGGAAACCCAGCACGTGGCGGCTGTATTCCGCCACCATCATCACGTGTTGTTCGTCCGGGTCGCCCAGCCCCATGAAGCGGGACAGGTTCAGCACCGGCATCACATGCCCGCGCAGGCTGACGATACCGTCCACGCCGTGCGGCATGTTGGGGGTCTTGGTGATGCGCACCCCACGGGTGACTTCTTTCACCTTGAACACGTTGATGCCGAACACTTCGTTCGAGCCGATGGAGAACAGCAGGATCTCCATCTTGTTGGAGCCGGCCAGGTTGGTGCGCGCATCGACTGCGTCGAGCAAGCCGCCACCTTCATTTTGATTCGAGGTTAGTTCTGTGAATGACATGATCGGCTCCTAATCAAGTAAGCAGACGGGCAAGTGTCTGCGCCAGTTTCTGGGGTTCGAACTTCGGCACGTATTCGTCCACGCCGACCGCTTTGCCCAGTTGCTGGTTGGATTCACTGGACAAAGACGAGTGCATCAGCACCGGGATGTTGGCGAAACGCCGGTCTTCTTTGATTTTGCGTGTCAGCATGTAACCGTCCATCTCCGGCATCTCCACATCGGTGAGGATGACCTGGATCATGTCGGTGACCGGGATGTGGGATGCTTCGGCATAGTCGGCGATCTTTTTCAGTTCCATCCAGGCGCGGCTGCCGTTGACGGCGGAGATGTATTTGACGTTCATCGCATCCAGCGTCTTTTCGATCTGTTTGCGCGCCACGGAAGAGTCGTCGGCGAAAAACACGGTGCGATTCGACACGTTGAGCGGCTGCACACTCTTGGCGATCAGATCGTCGTCGCCGAAATGGCCGGTCTCGGACAATACTTTTTCCACGTCCATCATCATCACCAGACGCTTGTCCGGCAGCTCGGTGACCGCAGTGACCAGACCGCCGGTCTGGGAATTAAGCATCTCGGGTGGCACGCGCATCGACGACCAGTCCAGACGCAGGATGGTATCCACCGCTTCGACCAGAAAGCCTTGGGTATGGCCGTTATATTCAGTCACGATCATGATGGAAGGCTTCAGATCGGTCTGTACGCCGACGTATTTGGCGAGATCGATGACCGGCACCAGCGAGCCACGCAGGCTTACCATGCCTTCGACTGCATTAGGCATGTCGGGTGACTGGGTGATTTCCGGTACCCGCATCACTTCGCGCACCTTGAATACGTTGATCCCGTAGGTCTCGCGTCGGCCACTACGGTTATCCAATCCCAGCGTGAACATCAGGATCTCCAGCTTGTTATTTCCCGCCAGCTTGGTACGCGCATCGATATTTCTCAATAAATCGGACATCATGCCCTCCACTAATTTTTTGGATTTCGGGACTAGTCCCCCAAATCCACACTGCATCCACAATCAAATTAAACAAACAATCTCAGTTTTACCAGCCGAAAATCTTCAATCCCAAGCCCTAGATTTTAAATCGCTCCGAAGATGACCTCAGTTGCTGCGACAAGGCTTCCAGCATCACGATGCTTTCGCGGGTGGCTGCCACCGCGACATGGTTTTTCTCCGCCATCTGGGCGATGCCTTCGATGTGGTTGGCGATCATGTCGGTCGCCACTTTCTGTTCCTGCACCGCATGTACGATATCTCCCACTCCCGTGGTTGCGCGATCTACTGCGTCTCCGGCCTGCAACATCAGGCTGGAAACCTGCTGCACGTTCTTCTGTGTGGACTGGATCGAACGCACTCCTTGCTCGATGGTCGTTTCCACCTGGCCGGACTGGGTGTCCAGCTCGCGGGTGATGCGGTCGATCTCGTTGGCCGATTGTGCCGATTTCTCCGCCAGCTTGCGTACCTCGTCCGCCACCACCGCGAAACCGCGCCCCTGTTCACCGGCACGCGCCGCTTCGATGGCGGCGTTCAGTGCCAGCAGATTGGTCTGGTCGGCGATGTCTTTCACTTGTTGTGTCATACCGGTGATGGTGTGGGCGCGCTCGATGAATTCGTGTACCGACTGCTCCACCTGGCGCATCACTTGTTCGATGCTGTTGATCTCGGCCACCATGGCATCGGCATTGCGATTGCCTTCACGGGTCAGGTCGGCACTTTCTTTGGCCTGACGCCCTACCTCGGTCGCATTGTCGGCGACCATGCCTATGCTGACGGTCACTTCTTCCACGGCGGCGGCGGTTGATGCCGCAGACTCGTTCTGAGTGCGGGAGCTTTGATTGACCTCATCGGCTGAACCGGCCAGCATTCTGGCAGCAGTCTGCATTTCGATGGAACCATGTTTGACATCGTATATGCTGGCACCGACATTGATCATCAACTGGTCGAACGCTTTGGCGATCTCGGCGATCTCGTCGCGGCCTTTTGATTGCGGGGCGCGCAGTGTCAGATCGCCGTTCGCCACCGCTTTTGCCATGACATCACGCAGATCGCGCGCGGTCTTGGTCACATTGCGGATCAGACGCTGGCTGTAGATCAGCATGATGGCCATACTGGAGATGATGGAGATGAACAGCAGACGTGTGGAATTACCAGCCTCCTCCGAGATCATTTTCGAAGCATTCTGGATGCCCGTGTATTCATGTTCCGCCTGTGCCTGTACCTTGGTGTTCAGCTCTTCCATCAGCGGATTCACTTTTTTCAACAACAACCGTTCTGCTTCCTCATAACGGCCATCTCCCAATGCGGCACGTGCCGGTAATGCGGCCTCATCGCGATAATTCACGATGGCGGTCTGCAATGCCGCAAGTCGTTGTTTGCCAGCTTCGGAACGTACTCCGTTGCCATATTCATCAAGGTGTTCTTGCACCTCTTTCATGTTGAGGTCCAGCGCTTCCAAATGTCGGCTGATGCCGTGATCGTGCATCTCGGCGACGCGACCGTTCGGGTCGTGTTGCAACGCCAGCAAGATCTGGGTGCGGGTGTTGCTGGCGTGTTCGCCGATCTTGTAGATGTCTACCGCCAGCGGAACCCGGCGGTGGGCGACGTCGGCGAATTCTTCATCGGCATGTTTCAGCGCCAGATAGCCCTGCCCGCCATCGAATACCAGTGCGGTCAATAACACGCCGAAAGCCAGCCACAGACGTGGCCCCAGGCGCTCAGGAATGTATCGGGTCCACCAGTGGCGACGTTTGCGTGCCTGACCTTTGTGGATCTCCAGATTGCCTTGGCGACCTTCGCGGAATTTGCGATAAAGCGTTTCGGCGGCTTGGACATCGGCACGTGCCGGTTTGGTGCGTACCGAGATGTAGCCCACACATTGGCCGTTCTCCATGACCGGGCTGGCATCCGCCACGACCCAGTAATAACTGCCGTCTTTGCGGCGGTTCTTGACCAGGCCGTGCCAAGGCTCACCACTTTTCAGCGTGGCCCACAGGTCGGCGAACGCTTCCACCGGCATATCGGGGTGGCGCAGGATATTGTGCGGTTGCCCCATGACCTCTTCCGGCGCATACCCGCTGGCAGTGATGAAATCTTTATTGCAGAACGTGATGATGCCGCGCGTGTCGGTGCGTGACACGATGAACACGCCATCCGGCAACGAATATTCCACATTGCTTACGGGTTGATTGTTTCTCACGATGCGCTCTCCTCGGTGTTACTTATATTTATTTTCTAATCTCTTCTATCGTGCCAGTTAAACCTTGAATTTGCTCACCGCATTTTGCAGATCGCGTGCCAATTCACCCAATTGCACGATACCTTGTTCCGACTGGGCAATGGCGGCATGGTTCTCTTCGGCCATCTGCGCGATGCTTTCGACATGGCGTGCGATCTCGTTGCTGGCCAGGCTCTGTTCGGATACGGATGCGGCGATATCACTCACCCCGGCGCTGGATTTTTCCACGGCATTGCCAGCTTCTTCCAGCACGACAGACACTTCATCCACGTGACGCTGGGTCGATTGCAGGGAATGCAGTCCA
Source organism: uncultured Gallionellaceae bacterium (assembly GCA_964571195.1). Classification (GTDB taxonomy): domain Bacteria; phylum Pseudomonadota; class Gammaproteobacteria; order Burkholderiales; family Gallionellaceae; genus PALSA-1006. The sequence goes on from CAZNAD010000001.1 coordinate 13,958, forward strand.
TCCTGTACCGATTTTTCAACCGAGCTGGACTGTTGTTCCAGCGATTGGGTGATGCGGTCGATCTCACCGGCGGATTGGGCAGATTTCTCGGCCAGTTTGCGTACTTCATCGGCGACCACGGCAAAGCCGCGTCCTTGTTCGCCAGCACGAGCCGCTTCGATGGCAGCGTTCAAAGCCAGCAAGTTGGTCTGGTCTGCGATATCTTTGACCTGTTGCGTCATGCTGGCGATGGTGCGCGCACTGGTGATGAATTCGTTGACCGAGCTGGCGATCTGGTTGACGGTGGCCTCGATCTGCCCCACGTCTTTGATCATTTCGCTGGTACTGTGATTGCCGGCACGGGTCTTTTCCAGGCTTTGGTCGGAAAGTTTGCGCACCTCGTTGGTGTTTTCCGACACCGAGGTGATGCTGACGGTCATCTCTTCCACTGCGGCTGCGGTCGATGCGGCCGCTTCGCTTTGTGCTTGTGAACCCTGAGTGATCTGGGTGGAGGAGGTTGACAGCTGGGTGGCCGTGTCGATCACGCTGTCCGCGCTGCGGTGGACGTGGTCGATGACTTTTCTGAAGCTATCCAGCAGCGAATTGTAAGCGAGTGCAGACTGGGCGATCTCATCCGTGCCGTGCACCGGGACGCGGCGGGTAAGGTCGCCATCGCTTGCGGTACGGGTCATCGCATCGCGCATGTCGCCGGTGGAGCGGGATATACCGGCAATGATGGAATAGCCCAGAACGCCACCCAGTGCCGCACCAGCCAACATCAGCGTGATCGAAATCATGCGCATATTTTTATAGTTAGTCTCAGCCGCTTCGAAAGTCTCTTTAGCCTCGGCCGTCTGCATCTCGATCAGGGCGTCTAGGGCTTCTTTCATCGGGCCGTACAGCGGTTGAAGATGTTGCACTTGAATGCGTTTGACCTCGTCGAGATTGCCGGCCCGCATCGCCGCTTCAGCAGGTTTTAGCCCCTCTTCTACAAAACGTTTGCGGGCGGCGGCGAATTTATCCACCAGAATCTTGTCATTTTCGGTCAGCGGCGTGGTCAGATAGTCGTCCCATATTTTTTGAATGGCAGCCCGGTTCTCTTCGATCTCCTTGATGTCTTCGGCGATGCGTTCCGGCTGTATCAGCGCATTGGCGACGGCAATACGGTTGCGCAGATTCTTCCGGGCGATGTCGTTTAAGTGCGCTGTCGGAAGCAGGTTATTTTCGTACATGTCGGACATCCCGGCATCAGCGTGACCGGTGGCATACATCCCCAGGCTTCCGATCACGATAGATAGTGTCAGCAGCAATACGACCAGCATGATCAAGCGCATTTTGATTGTCAGATTACCCAGCATCGTCATTCTCCTATTCTCTTTTTCGGATGAGGTATAGAGCTCCTTACCTCACACTCTGTTACAGTTTCTTCACTATCTATCCTTGGCCCTTCTGGTTAGGACATGAATCGTGTTGCTATCTGGAATTCGCTCTGTATCGACTTTAATCCAGTCGGCTGGTTGCTTATCAGTCAAACAACCGCCACTTTCCCCATCATTTCATTCTTCTTTGTCCTGCGGGGTCAGACCTTGAATCGCCCCACGCTTTCTTTTAATGCCGTTGCCAGTTGCTCCATTTCTTGTACGGACTGCACGGTCTGTTGCACTGCGGCATTGTTACCTTCGGCCATGTCGGCGATGTTTTCCACGTTGCGCGCGATTTCCTGACTGGCGCGTTTCTGTTCGTTCACTGAGCTCGTGATGTTGTCCACGCCGGCATTGACACCGGTCACCGATTCGTTGGCCTGAACCAGAACGCTGGCAACACTGTCGATATGGGCCTGGCTGGTGCGCAGCGATTGCAGGCCACTCTGGACGCTCTGTTCAACCTGCTGGCTTTGCTCTCCCAGCGCTTTGGTCACGACATCAATCTGGGTGGCGGATTGGGCGGATTTCTCGGCCAGCTTGCGCACTTCGTCTGCCACCACGGCGAAGCCGCGTCCCTGTTCGCCGGCACGTGCCGCTTCGATGGCAGCATTCAAGGCCAGCAGGTTGGTCTGTTCGGCGATGTCGCGTACCTGTTGCGTCATGCTGGTGATGCTTTGCGAGCTTTTGACGAACGCTTCTACCGATTCGGCCATTTGTGTGACCGCAGTTTCCACGCGATTGATCTCTCCTATCATTTGTTGCAGGTTCTGTTGCCCGCTGTTGGCGCGAGTCAGGCTTTCCTGCGAAAGGTGCGCCACGCCGTTGGTGGCCTCTGCGACAGTGGCGATGCTGAGGCTCATTTCTTCGACTGCGCTGGCGGTGTTGGTGGCGGCGTCACTTTGCTGTTGGGAGTTGGCAGCGACCTGATTCGCATTCTGCGAGAGTTGTCCTGCGGAGTAGCTGACGCGGTCGGCATGGCTATGAACTTCGCGCACGATCTGCTGGAAATTTTCCACCAGGGCGTTGAACGCCCCGGCGATACGACCGATTTCGTCGCCGCTGCTTACCGGGGCGCGCTTGGAAAGGTCGCCATTCGCTTTGATGAGCAGTATGGTTTGTTCCAACTGGTGTGCCGGTTCGGTGACATTGCGGATCAGTGCGCCGATGAGGAAGAAGAGCAGTATTTGCAGGCCAAGTTGCCCTCCCCATAACAGGGTATTCAGTTTGTCCAAGGCTTGTTGCTCCTGCTCCAGGTCTAGCGTCAGGCTGATCGCGCCAGTCACAGTGCCTTCAGGTACTACGTGGCACTGTAAACAGTTGGTGCCGTGGAAATTCTGTCCGGCGGGTATAGGGACAACGACACGTACGCTGTGTGTGTCGTTGTTGCTATAGCGTGTCTGTAGCGTGTTGCTGCTGATGGCAGCCTGATCCAGTTCATCGCCTTTGTTTTCTTCCGCCAAGCCCGCGCCGAAAGCTTCGATGGTCGATTTTGAGCGAACCAGGTGGAAATCCCGTACGCCGTCCTGGGAATTCATTTTTTTCAGGAACGTGGCGCGTGTGGTGGTGTCACTGATGCTGCCATTCAGCATCATGCCGTTGAGCGCGAGGAACGATTGCATGGCGCTGCTCTGGGCATTCTGTGCCGCGCTAAGGATCATGCGCTGCTCGAACTGAGACATCACCCACATCTGCGCGCAGGTGAGTACTGCCAGCAACGCGAGTTGCGTGGGGATTTGCAGTTTGTTGCGTAACGCGAGTCCGTGCCACCATGTTTTCATTTCGTTGCTCCTTTCGGGCTATTGAACGGGTCGGGTAGTTTTCCCGTCCGGCTCGACAAGCCCGGCTGCTTACACCTTAAAGTGTTCGACGCTCTTCTTCAGTTGTTCCGCGACCTGTTCCATCATGCTTACGGCCTGCACCGCGCCCTGTACCGAGGTGTAATTCGCTTCGGCCATATGAGCGATGTTTTCGACGTTGCGAGAGATGTCCTGGCTGCTGCGCTTCTGTTCGTTGACAGAGGCGGTGATGTCATCCACCCCGGCGTTGACGCTGGTGACGGCCTGATTGGCTTGTACCAGCACGGCGGCGACTTCCTCCATGTGCTTCTGGCTGCTCTGTAGTGATTGCAAGCCGTTCTGCACGTTGCGCTCGACCAGTTCGCTCTGGTCGCCGAGGGTCTTGGTGACCACGTCGATCTGGCTGGCGGACTGGGCGGATTTCTCGGCCAGCTTGCGCACTTCGTCTGCCACCACGGCAAAGCCGCGTCCCTGTTCCCCGGCACGGGCCGCTTCGATGGCGGCGTTCAGGGCCAGCAGGTTGGTCTGTTCGGCGATGTCGCGCACTTGTTGTGTCATGCTGGTGATGGTTTGGGTGCTTTTGACAAAGGCGCTCACGGACTCGGCCATCATGCGTACGGAGGTCTCGACTTGCGCGATCTCACCCATCATTTCGTTCAGGTTGGCCTGCCCTTTGTTGGCGCGATCCATGCTTTCGGTGGAAAGGCTGGCGACCTGGGTGGCGTTGTCCGCAACGGAAGCGATGCTGACGCTCATTTCTTCGACGGCGCTCGCGGTATTGGCCGCCGCGTCACTTTGGCGCTGGGAGCCGCTGACGATGCTGGCTGTGTCGGAAGCCAGTGCGTGGGCGGAAACCACTACCTGGTCGGCGTAGTTGTGCATCTGCCCGACGATGGTCTGGAAATTCTTGACCAGCTCGTTGAAGGCCATGCCGGCCTGACCGATCTCGTCCGAGCTGTGGATGGGCACGCGCTTCGTCAGGTCGCCATCGGCATGCATCTTGAGCATGGTCTGTTGCAATTCTTTGGTGGGATAGATGACGCGATCAATGATCCAGCCGATCATGAAAAACAGGAAAATTTGCAGCAGTATCTGGCCGCCCCACAACCAGAGGCTGGCTTGATTCATCAAGGTATATTCTTCCTGCAGGTCGAGTGTGACACTGGCCGCGCCATTGACGGTACCTTCCGGCACAATGTGGCACTGTAAGCAATTGGTGCCACGGAAATTTTTCTTGGCGATAAACGGGACGACGACGCGCAATACATCTTTGCCGTCTTCGTGGCTGAGTTTGCTGTGCAGTGTTCCAGAGGCGAGGGTCTCCTTGTCTAACGTGTCGACAGGTTGTTCTTCGGGTAAGCCCGGGCCGAACTGGTCCTGCACGGCTTTGCCGCGAATGACGCGCAATTCAACTACTTTTTCGGAGGAGCCCATTTTTTTGACATAGAGCTGGCGCTGCTCGACGTCACTGATGAGCCCGTTAAGCATCAGCATGTTCAAGCCGTTGACCACCCCGTCAGCCGTGACTTCGGCTTTTTGTTGCGCCTCGATCAGGATGCGGTTCTCGAACTGGTCGAACGCCCAGCGCTGGGTGGATACCATGATCAACACCAGCACGAGCTGGATGGGGATCTGCAATTTGTTTTTCAGAGACAGAGAACGCCACCAGTTATTCATGTTTATCCCTTTCAAATACTCAAACATCCGCTTGTTGAGGATTCTTCCTCGCTTAGTCCTTATAACGGCAAGGTGAAGCAAATCTTTAGCTTTTTTAGCTTATTTCGCGCGAGTGAAATGGCGCATACTGAACTTTAGCTCGTTTTTTTTATTCCCGATTCGGGGAATAGAGGGATTTTCTGGCCCGACACTGGTGCTTCGATGGCGGGAAGCGCCGGGCTAATGCGCGATGGCTGACGGGGCGGGCTGGTTCGGTGCGGGCTGGGTGAGGGGAGCTGTGGATACGCCACTGGCTCCAGATATCTGTTGCCCCATTTCGGTTTCGGCCTCGAGTTTTACTTGGCCTCCGTCTTGTTGCGCAGCCAGTTCGGCCTCCTTGTTCATCACGATGATGCTGATGCGGCGATTGATCGGGTTGAACGGGTCGGTCTTGTCGTATAAAACGGCAGAAGACATGCCGACCACACGCACTACTTTGCTCTCGTCCATGCCGCCCGCAATCAGTTCGCGCCGCGAGGTGTTTGCCCGATCAGACGAAAGATCCCAGTTGCTGAAGCCTCTCCTGTCCGAGGAATAGGGGCGCGCATCGGTATGCCCGCTCAGGCTGACTTTGTTGGGCACCTCATTCATGGTCTTGCCGATCTCGTGCAAGATATCCTTGGTATAAGGTTCCAATTCCGAGCGCCCGATCTTGAACATGGGGCGGTTCTTCTCGTCCACGATCTGGATGCGCAGGCCTTCGGTGGTGATGTCCAGTAGGATCTGGTTCTTGAACGGTTTGAGTTTCTCGTTGCTGTCGATGGCTTTTTCGATGTTCATCTTCAGCTCTTTGAGTTTGTCCAATTCCTTTTTGCGCTCCAGGCGCACCAGCTCTTCCGTCGCCGCTTTGAGCGTGATCATCTTCTTTTCGGCGGGGATTTCCCCGGCTTTTACCTGCCCGGCGGATTTGCTGAGGTCGTTGCCGCCCCCTTTGATGATGCTGGAAGCGTCCCCGCTACCGTCCCCGCCCATCATGGCGACTTTGAGCGGGGTCTTGAAATATTCCGCGATACCGTTCAGGTCGCCTTTGGTGGTGGAACCGAGCAGCCACATCAGCAGGAAGAACGCCATCATCGCGGTGACGAAGTCGGCATAGGCGATTTTCCATGCGCCGCCGTGTGCCCCTCCGGTCACCTTTTTGATCCGCTTGATGACGATAGGCCGTTTTTCTTCAGTCGACATGACTACGTTCCGTGGTTTGCCTGATTACGCCAAGATTCAGCGTTTTTGTTTGACGTGTTCTTCCAGTTCGGTGAAGCCCGGACGTTCGGTCGAGGTCAGAACTTTGCGGCCAAATTCGACGGCCATCGCTGGGGCATAGCCGTTCAGGTTGGCGAGCAGTGTCACTTTGATGGTCTGGAACATTTTGGTGGATTCTTCGGCTTTTTGTTCGAGCAGGGTGCCCAGCGGTCCAACGAAACCGTAGGCCAGCAAGATACCCAAGAAAGTACCTACCAGCGCATGGGCGATCAAAATGCCCAGTTCTGCGGGCGGGAGGCCGACCGATTCCATGGTGTGCACCACGCCCATCACCGCCGCGACGATACCGAAGGCGGGCATGCCGTCACCGAGTTTGGCGACGATGTGGGCTGGCATCAGCGCTTCGTGATGATGGGTCTCGATCTCCACGTCCATCAGGTTTTCGATCTCCATGGCATTGAGGTTGCCGCTCACCATGATGCGCAGGTAGTCGGTGATGAACTCCACCACATGGTGGTCGGAAAGTATTTTGGGGTATTTGGCGAAGATCGGGCTTTCTCCCGGTCTTTCCACATCGCCCTCGATCGACATGAGGCCTTCTTTGCGCACTTTGCCCAATAATTCGTAGAGCAGCGCCATGAGTTCCATGTAGCTGTCTTTGGTGTATTTGGAGCCTTTGAGGACGGTGGGCAGTGCTTTTAAGGTGGCTTTGATCGCTTTGCCGCTGTTGCCGACCAAGAACGCACCGACTGCGGCACCGCCGATCATGAGCAGTTCTATCGGCTGGAATAGTGCGCCCATGTGTCCGCCAGCCATGGCAAAACCGCCAAAGACGCTGGCGCACACAATGATGTATCCAAGGATCACGAACATAACTCAGGCTCCATTTCAAGACAGCGCATTCCAGAATTTACCGCATCGTAACAAGCCGTGGCGTTCTTTATGTGGCGAATAACACGGTAATTCGGCGGCTTTTATTCTCTTTCAGCATCGTTCGAGCTGAATCGAACCCGCATTGCAGTGACGATGTCGCTTCGACGATATGTGGAATATACACTTTGGATGATGGGCGCGGATAGTTTGCGCCGCCTTTTTTTGTGCCGGCAGTAGCCTGATTGTCAGGTGGACTCTGCATTTTTCCGCCGAAATTCTCTAGGTTGTCTTGTGTAACAAGTTGATAGTTATTGATTAATTTGATGGGCGTTAGAGTGGGGTGGTAGTTGATTGTGGCGCAGAGAGGCTTAGATTTTGCCGCCATGTGCGGCTAACATCTTGAAGAGGCCGGCTGCTTTGTCCAGTGTCTCTTGATATTCTTCTTGTGGGGTTGAATCTGCCACGATGCCGCCGCCGACCGAGAAGTTGATCTTTCCTGCGGCATGAACCAGGGTGCGGATGGCGATATTGCTATCCATGTCGCCGTCCCATCCGATGTAACCGATGGCACCGCAATAGATATCGCGGCGGTGAGGTTCGAGTTGGGCGATGATTTCCATGGCGCGTTGTTTGGGGGCTCCGGTGATGGAGCCGCCGGGAAAACAGTTGCGTAACAAGGTGAGCGCATCCTTGCCTGAGGCCAGTTCGCCGGTGATTGTGCTGACCAGATGATGCACATGGGCATAACTTTCGACCTCGAACAATTTTTGTACCTGTACCGATCCTAATGCACAACTCTTGCTCAGGTCGTTGCGCAGCAGATCCACGATCATCAAATTCTCCGCGCGATCTTTGCTGTTGTTGCGTAGATCCTGTTTCAGGCGCTCGTCATGTTGGGTATCTGTTCCGCGTTGACGGGTCCCCTTGATCGGTTTGGTTTCGACTTTGCCTCCGCGTACAGACAAAAAGCGTTCCGGTGAGGCGCTGAGGATTTGTGCGTCGGGCAGATTTATGAAGGCGGCGTAAGGGGAGGGGGCGAGTTCGCGCAGTGTCAGATATGCCGAGAGCGCATCTCCTGTGGCATCGGCGCTAAAGCGCTGGGCCAGATTGACTTGATAACAGTCTCCGGCATTCAGATAACGCTGTATTCTGGCGAAGGCGGCGCTGTATTCGTCAAATGTAAAATTGGCGCGGAGCGGGCTGGTGATTCGGAAATCATTCCGGGGAGAAGTGGGTTGTGCGCGCAACCGTGCTTCTATCATCGGCAATATTCCGGCTGATTCGGGAGCCTGCAAGCGTGATACTAGACGTGTTACTTGCTCATAATGGTCGATCACGACTGCCCAATCAAAGATGCCAACAGCCATGTCGGGCAGCGACCTCTCGGCCTTTAAAGCGGGTTCGGGTAAGTTGATCCAGCGGCGGGCGAGGTCATAGCCCCAATAACCCAGAGCGCCTCCACTGAACGGAATGTCCTGCATCCCCGGGATGGGCGTACCCAGCCGTTCCCGTAACAGATCAAAAGGGTCTGCGGCAGAAACATGTATGCCGGTACGGTCGTTGATCTCCGTCTGTCCGTTGCGGCTGGTCAGTGTTGCGATTGGTTGTGCCACCAGGATGTCATAACGGCCCATTTGGCCGCTGTCCAGCCACATGGACCAAGGTAGCCCGGCGATGGCAGCGTAGTATTCTGCGGCGCTGGTGGTATAGGGGAGCGGGGTGCTGTATAGCATCAGTGGTAAAATGCCGAAAAAATATCGGGAGCCTTCATGACGACTATCGTTGCGGTCAGAAAAAATGGGGTCGTCGCTATTGCGGCGGACACCTTAACTACTTTCGGTAATACCCGGTTGCATGCATCCCAAGATGCGTCCCACGACAAGATATTGAAAATCGGGGACAGTTACATCGGCGTTTGTGGCAGTGCTGCGCACCACCTGGTGCTTGCCAATCTGCTTGCCAAATCCCTGGATGTGCAGCTTAACAGCAAGGCTGCCATCTTTGAAACCTTTCGCAAACTGCACCCCATCCTGAAGGAGGAATGTTTCTTGAATCCCAAGGAGGATGAGGACGATCCGTACGAATCGAGCCAGATTACGGCATTGATCGCCAATAGCTCCGGGCTCTATGGGGTCTATTCCATGCGCGAAGTGTTCGAATACACCCAATATTGGGCCATCGGCTCAGGGCATGAATTTTCGCTGGGTGCTATGCATCATGCCTATCCGCTTGATGCTGATGCGGCCAGCATCGCCCGAGCGGGTGTCGAAGCGGGTATTGCATATGACAAAAACAGCGCTGCGCCGATTACTCAATATAGCCTTCGGCTCGTTGAGTAAAGCGAAAAATATCAGAGCCGTCCCCCTATTTGGGAGGCGCAAACAAATCCACGGATTTTAACTGCAAGACAAAGGAAGCAAGCCCGATCCAAGCGGAATCTGACTTGATATGGGGCGGCCTTTTTGCACAGATCGTAGATGGCTCGACTACCACCTCGCAGCTGATTATTCAGCTGGCAAAAAAACGCGAACTTCAAAAGTTCGAGGAAATAACAACCCCATTCAACCCTGCGTGAATCAGCCCCTAATGGATATAGGGGCTGCCTCACGACCTTCCATCAATTCGGCTTGCTGATGCCGGGTGTAGGAAAGGGCCAAGTCGCAGCTGGACGTACCGGCGCTGGCGCAGATGGTGCTGGTGTGGCGGCTACAACAGGCTTTGCCACTGGCGCTGGTTTCTTTGCTGCTACAGCTTTTTTGGCTGCTGGCTTTTTGGCCGCAACTTTTTT
>CAZNAD010000001.1:23833-384714 GCA_964571195.1 uncultured Gallionellaceae bacterium
GTTTCTTTGCTGCTACAGCTTTTTTGGCTGCTGGCTTTTTGGCCGCAACTTTTTTAGCTGCTGGTTTCTTTGCTGCTACAGCTTTTTTAGCTGCCGGTTTTTTTGCTGCGGGTTTTTTAGCTGCTGCCATTTCAACCTCCTTTAAAGTTAACAAAGTACAACACAACCACTACTACACCTTCCGCATACCGCGAGGCGGTATGGCTGAAGTTCTCAAATGGGGTTGTCTCGGCAATCTCTAGCGCCGGACAAATCCCGTTAGCTGTGACTTACAACGCATTGGTGACAGCCGTTGTTGGTTCTGGTCGGGGCAAGCCGATCACATATGATGTCGACAAATCGCATGGCTTCAGCGCTCAGTCGTATCAGCAATGCACGGTGGCTAATGAGAATCGGATGTGTGGAGCGATGTAGGGGGGCGCAATTCTGGCCATTGATCGTCAACGAAAATTGTTTGGGTTGACAGCCTGAAGTGCTTGGGAAATGAGGCGCTTTATTGCGGAGTCGGTTAGCCATTTGCATTCTGGTAATGCTGAAAATAAGCGCAAATTTTCTTTGCGTTATTGACATCAGACGGTGCAAGCGGGCTCCCCTTTAAACGGTTACTACAGTTAGTCAAATTTGACAAAAGTCACACTGCATTTAGTGGTTGCGACTATATCTTATTTATGCTTGCTGTCAATAATCTTTATGTATTTTTTTACATTTTTTTATCGAACACAAAACATTTTTCGTTTTTGCGCTGTGAAATTCTTGTTGTTCTGTTTTTTCTCCCCCTTGAATCGGCAGTTGGATATGTCGCGAGAGAGGTTGTTTGCACGATGCGATGAAAAAGCTGGAATCCCTTGTGGTCTCAAGCAGTGCGCGAGGGGGAGGATATTGCGGGTGCGGAATTTTTATCGCCCTAATCAGTAGTGGGCAGAGAGTCTATATAGGCCTAGATATTTTGGCGCGCTTGGTTTCAGTGTGAATCTGTCCGGGATTTTCGGGTGACGAAAAAAACGGCCTCTCGGGCGGAGAGGCCGTTTTTTCTTGCTGCACAGGAGAGGGCGATGTGATGAGATGCCTGTCAGCGCAGCTTTATGTTAGTCCCAAGACAAGGCACCACCCGTCTGGTATTCGGTAACGCGCGTCTCAAAGAAGTTCTTCTCTTTCTTGAGATCGATCATTTCAGCCATCCAGGGGAAGGGGTTTGTCGCTCCCTGATACAGGATATCAATACCAATTTGCTGGCAGCGACGGTTGGCGATAAAGCGCAGATATTCTTTGAACATCCCGGCATTCAGACCCAGAACGCCGCGCGGCATGGTGTCTTCGGCATAGCGGTATTCCAGCTCGACCCCTTTCTGGATCAGACCGCGAATCTCTTCGCGGAAGGCTGGGGTCCACAGGTGCGGATTCTCCAGTTTGATCTGATTGATCACGTCCACGCCGAAATTCAGGTGCATGGATTCATCACGGAGGATGTACTGGTATTGCTCCGCCGCGCCGGTCATTTTGTTCTGGCGTCCCAGTGCCAGGATCTGCACGAAGCCGACATAGAAGAACAAGCCTTCCATAATGCAGGCGAATACGATCAGGCTGCGCAGCAACTTCTGGTCGTTTTCCGGTGTGCCGGTTTTGAATTCGGGATTGGTCAGAACATCAATGAAAGGCAGCAGGAACTCATCTTTGTCGCGGATGCTTTGCACCTCGTGGTACATGTTGAATACTTCGCCCTCGTCCAGGCCTAGGCTTTCTACGATGTACTGATAGGCGTGGGTATGGATCGCCTCTTCAAAGGCTTGGCGCAGCAGGAACTGGCGGCACTCTGGATTGGTGATGTGGCGATAGGTGCCCAGGGCGATGTTGTTCGCGGCAAGACTGTCTGCTGTGGTGAAAAACCCCAGGTTGCGCTTGACCAGACGGCGTTCGTCGTCAGTCAGGCCGTTGGGGTTCTTCCACAGGGCGATATCGGCGGACATATTGATCTCTTGCGGCATCCAGTGATTGGCGCAACCGGCAAGGTATTTCTCCCACGCCCATTTGTATTTGAACGGAACCAGTTGATTGACGTCGGCGCTGCTGTTGATGATGCGCTTGTCTTCCACGCGGATGCGCCCGGTGGAGACGGAGGCGATAGTGTAAGTATGTTCGTTCACATTATTTCCCGGGAGGGGGGTGTTCCCCAGCGATGCCATGCGTGCGCCTGCGGATGCCGGTGCGGAGGTCATATCGTCTTCAAAATTTAGCATATTCGTTCCTTTGCTGCTGGTGTTCAACACAAGGCGTGATGAACTTTGTGGATGGGACTTCGCAGGTCAGCGGGCAATCCGCCGACCTGCGGGCATTCAATTTTACTGGCAGGCTTCGCACTCTGGATTGTCGATTGAGCAGAATTTTGCCTCTTCGACGACCGGTGATGCGGAAACTTCGCTACTACTGCCGCTCGATACGGCATTCAGGGAACCCGCTCTCGAGGTGGATTTCTCTGCCGAAGTGGCTCCCAGCGTGCGCAGATAATAGGTGGTCTTCAATCCGCGCAACCATGCCAGTTTATAAGTCTCGTCGAGCTTGCGGCCAGATACGCCGGACATGTAGATGTTCAGGGATTGCGCCTGATCGATCCACTTCTGACGACGCGCGGCAGCTTCGATCAGCCATTTTGGTTCGACTTCGAAAGCTGTCGCATAGAGGCTGCGCAATTCCGCCGGGATGCGGTCTATCTTGGCCAGACTGCCGTCGAAATATTTGAGGTCGGCGATCATCACCTCATCCCACAAGCCCAGTGCCTTCAAATCCCTCACCAGATGTTCGTTGATGATGGTGAATTCGCCGGACAGATTCGACTTGACGAAGATGTTCTGGTAAGTCGGCTCGATGCTGGCGGACACGCCGACGATATTCGAGATGGTGGCGGTCGGTGCGATCGCCACACAATTCGAGTTGCGCATCCCGTGTTGTTTGATGCGGGCGCGCAAAGCGTCCCAGTCCAGTGTAATCGAATCATCCAGCTCGACGTATCCGCCGCGCGAGGTGCGCAATAGTTCGACAGTATCCTGAGGGAGCAAGCCCTTGTCCCACAGACTGCCGCGATAACTCGCATAGCGACCGCGCTCTTCAGCCAGTTCGGTGGAGGCGAGGTAGGCGTAATAACACACTGCTTCCATCGAGCGGTCGGCGAACTCGACTGCGGCGTCGGAGGCGTACGGTACGCGCAATTCATGCAGGGCATCTTGGAAGCCCATGATTCCCATGCCTACCGGGCGATGCTTGAGGTTGGCGTCGCGCGCTTTTTTGACCGCGTAATAGTTGATGTCGATCACATTATCCAGCATGCGCATCGCGGTGGTGATCGTGCGTTTCAGCTTGTCATGGTCGAGTTGACCGAATTTCTCGTGTCCTTGCGGATAGAGATGGGCGGCCAGATTGACTGAACCCAGATTACATACCGCGATCTCCGAATCCGAGGTGTTCAGCGTGATCTCCGTGCACAGATTGGAGCTGTGCACCACGCCCACATGCTGCTGCGGACTGCGTACGTTGCACGGATCTTTGAAAGTGATCCAGGGATGTCCGGTCTCGAACAGCATGGTCAACATCTTGCGCCACAATCCGGCTGCTGCCACCTTGCGGAACAGTTTGAGCTCGCCGCGAGCGGCTTTTTCTTCGTAGGCAAGATAGGCCTGCTCGAATTCGGCACCGAATTTGTCATGCAGATCCGGGCAGTTGGACGGGCTGAACAGCGTCCACTCGCCACCCTCCATCACACGTTTCATGAACAGGTCGGGTATCCAATTGGATGTGTTCATGTCGTGGGTGCGGCGACGGTCATCCCCGGTGTTTTTGCGCAATTCGAGGAATTCCTCGATATCGAGATGCCATGTCTCCAGATAAGCACATACCGCGCCTTTACGCTTGCCGCCCTGATTGACCGCGACGGCGGTGTCGTTGACGACTTTAAGGAAAGGCACGACACCTTGTGATTTGCCGTTGGTGCCTTTGATGTGGCTGCCCAGAGCGCGCACATTGGTCCAGTCATTGCCTAGGCCGCCGGCGAATTTGGACAACAGCGCATTCTCCTTGAGTGCTTCATAGATACCGTCGAGATCGTCGGCGACGGTGGTCAGGTAGCAGGAAGACAGTTGTGAACGGCGTGTGCCGGAATTAAACAGGGTGGGTGTCGAGCTCATGAAGTTGAAGCTGGACAGCAGACGATAGAATTCGATGGCGCGACCTTCGCGATCAACTTCGTTCAGCGCGAGCCCCATCGCGACGCGCATAAAGAATGCTTGCGGCAATTCGATGCGCTCGTCCTCGATGTGCAGGAAGTAGCGGTCATATAGTGTTTGCAGGCCGAGATAATCAAATTGCAGGTCGCGGCTCGGATCGAGTTCGTTGGCCAAGCGGGTCAGGTCGAATTGCGACAGTTTTTCGTCCAGCAATTCCGCCGCAATCCCGCGTTTGATGAATTTGGGGAAATATTCGGCGTAACGTGCCGCCATTTCGGCCTGAGGAACCTCTTCGCCGAGGATCTCGCAACGGATATTGTTCAGCAAGAGGCGCGATGTCACAAAGCCATAGGCCGGGTCCTGTTCGATCAGGGCGCGCGCCGACAGAATGGCGCATTTGCGTACTTCCTCGATAGGAACCCCGTCATAGAGGTCTTTCAGCGTGTGTTTGAGGATTTTTTCGGCATCGACCGCATCGCCCAGACCGACGCAAGCAGCCTGTATCTGGCCGGATAGCGCGGCGACATCAAGAGGGCGCAAGACGCCATCTTGTTTGACCTGCATCACTGGCTGAGCCGATTCGCTTTCTTTTTTCGCTTTGGCGCGCTCACGGGTGCGCTGTTCACGATAGAGGACATAAGAGCGGGCAACATCATGCTCGCCAGAGCGCATCAAAGAGAGCTCGACCTGATCTTGAATATCTTCAATATGGAAGGTGCCGCCGTGCGGCTGGCGGCGCATCAGCGCATTGACGACACCGGCAGTCAATTGTTCGACTAGTTCGCGCACTCGTGCGGATGCCGCGCCCTGCCCGCCGTTGACCGCAAGAAAGGCCTTGGTCATCGCGATCGAAATCTTGCTGGGTTCAAATGAAACAACCGAGCCGTTGCGGCGAATGATCTTGTATTGATCAAGAGGCAGGTTGCTGCTGGATGAAACGGAAGAATCGGAATCTTGGCGCGGAGGCATGGAGAAAGACGGCGAAACACTCTCTGAAGCAAGCAACATACAACTCCCCTTTAAATACCCGTGCTTTTTGGTGTATTACCCAAAAGCGTTTTTTAACTAAAAACCACTACATCTAGTGGTCCACCCTTAAATTTTCGCTAATTCTAGTGCATGGCTGGATTTATGCAAGCGGAATTTTGGTCTAGATAATTGTCGTGCCGGGAGAAGCTTGCTCGGGGGAATTTCAGAGCGAATCCAGGTATCGTTGCCAGTCGAAACAGGGGCCCGGATCGGTCTTTCTTTGCGGGGCGATGTCGGCATGCCCGACGATGTTGCGGAGGGGAAAGGCGTTTTTCAAGCGTTTGCTCAGATAGGACAGGCGGCGGTACTGGAGTTCGGTGAACGGGATAAAGTCACTTCCTTCGAGTTCGATACCGATCGAGAAATCGTTACAGCGTTCGCGGCCCTGCCAAACTGACACGCCCGCATGCCAGGCTCGCTGATGGCAGGAGACATATTGTACGATTTCCCCTGTGCGGCGGATGAGGAAGTGGGCCGATACCCGGACTCCGCGCAACTGTTCGTAATAGGGATGGGCAGCGTGAGGCAGGGTGTTGGTAAACAACTGGTCTATGCCCGGTCCGCCGAACTGGTCCGGCGGCAGACTGATATTGTGGATGACTAATAAGTTGATCCGGGTATGGGAGGGACGTTTATCGCGGTTTGGGGAGGCGAGGCGGCGGACGCCGCTGAACCAGCCTTGTTTATCAAGCTTCACTCCGCATTCTCCTTGTCGGTGATCGACAGGCGTTCCATGCGATAACGCAATGCACGGAAGGTCACGCCGAGTATCTTGGCTGCCGCAGTGCGATTGAAGCCGGTCTGTCCGAGCGCTTCCAGTATCGCCGAGCGCTCGACCCGGTCCAGATAATCGGTGAGCGGATATTTCCCGGAAGCTATGGTTTCCTGCGAGCCTTTGCTCGGTTCTGCGGGGAGTAGTTGCAGATCGTCCGGTGTGATGAGGTCTCCGGCATGCAAGGCAATCGCCCGCTCGATGATGTTTTCCAATTCGCGCACGTTACCGGGGAAATCATATTGCGAAAGCGCTTGCAGCGCTTCGGCGGAGAACTTGATTGTGCCGCTATCGCCGCTCAGCCGGGCCAGCAGTTGTTGGGCAATCGTGCCGATGTCGTCACGCATGTCGCGTAACGATGGCATCTGTAACGAGATCACATTCAGCCGGTAATAGAGATCCTGCCGGAAGCTTCCTTGGCGTACCCGCTCTGCCAGATTGTGGTGTGTCGCGCTGATGATGCGAACATCAACAGTTTCCTCTTCGGTGGCACCCACTTTGCGCACTTTCTTTTCCTGTATCGCGCGCAACAGCTTGACTTGCATGTTCAACGGCAGATCGGCCACTTCATCCAGCAGTAGAGTGCCGCCGTTAGCGGCCTGGAAGAATCCGTCCCGATCCTTGTCTGCGCCTGTGAACGCGCCTTTGCGATAACCGAAAAACTCGCTTTCCATCAGCGTTTCCGGGATGGCGCCGCAATTCACCGCAATCAAGGGGTGGTCGTGCCGCGAACTCTTTTCCACAATCAGGCGCGCTGCCAGCTCCTTGCCGCTGCCGGATTCTCCGCTGATATGGATGGGTGCCTGGCTGCGAGCCACGCGATCAATCAGGTCGCGCGCGCGCTGCATTGCGGCCGATTTTCCGAGCAGTGACCGTTCCGTGGTCTCCTGAGTATCGAGCGAACGGGGTAGTCTGAGTGCGGATTTGACTAGGGTGCGCAACTGATCCAGTGCGACCGGTTTGGACAGATAATCGAAAGCGCCCGCCTTGAGTGCGGTCACCGCGTTTTCTGTGTTGCCGTGGGCGGTGATTACGGCAACCGGTACGTCAAGGTTATGCTCGGCGATGTGGTGTAATATGCTCAATCCGTCGCCATCGGGCATGCGCATATCGGTCAGACAAAGATCGAAACGTGTTGTGTCCAGATGTTTGCGGGCATCGCTGACGTTGCTGGCACGTTCGACCTCCAGCCCCATACGTACCAGCGCAAGTTCGAGTAGTTCCAGAATATCCGGCTCGTCGTCGACCAGAAGTACACGGGGAAGGCGGTTTGTTTTGCTGCGGCTGTCAGGAGGTTGCATGATGTACTCCGAAGGTGATGCGGAAACAGGCTCCCCTTGTTACTTCCGGGCGCAGTTCCAGAATCGCACCGTTGGCATCACATAGTTCTCGCGCGATATAGAGTCCCAATCCCGTCCCTCCTGCGGCTGTGGTGAAGAAAGGTTCAAACAGTTTTTGTGCCGTTTCGGCATCGATGCCGGGGCCGTCATCCCGTATCTCAAGGATCACCCGATTGTCGGCAGCAAGACGGGCTTCCAGTTCTATGCTGCCAGATTTGTTCTGGCTGTAACGCAGCGCGTTGTGGCACAGGTTCCACAATATCTGGTCTAGATGTCCCCGGTCAAAATTGATCAGACACGTGGCAGGCAGCGCCACATTTATGGTTGCGGGCGGCAAGCGTTTTGTCTGGCACAGCTCATCGATGAACCTCGGAAGATATTGTGCCAGATCGAGCGCTTCGGATTTTGCACGGTCACGCCGGTTCAACTGCATCACATCTTGCACGATGCGGTTCAAGCGGGCGGTATTGTCGAGGATGATCTGGGAGAGTCGTTGTTGCGCCGGGTCTTGCAGATTCTCCATCAGCAATTCAGTGGCGTAGCTGATGGAGGACAAAGGGTTGCGGACTTCGTGGGCGATATTGGCAGTGAGCCGTCCCAGCGCGGCCAGCTTGACCTGCTGAGCCTGTTCCTGCACACGTTGCAGATCTTCAAGCACGATGACTGCGCCCCAGAAACCTTCCCGCTGTACGGGCAGGAAACGGACACGTACCGGACGGTTGGTTCCGGGCAGACGCAGAACCTCCTGTCCCAGCGCCTTGTTTTGCCGCCAGGCGGCGAACAATGCGCTCAGCAAGGGCGAACAATCTTCCAGCATGTTTATGCCACCGTGCGAGAAGGGATGCCCCAGCAGTCTTTCGGCGCTGGGATTGGACTGTCTGACCGCGCCGCGTTCGTCCACTACCAGCACGCCATCGGGCATATCCTGAATCATCAGCCGATTGGCCTCGGCCATGTTCGATAGATCAATTCCCCGGCTAAAAGCCAGCTTCTCGCTGGCAATGGCATACTTTGACAGGGAGTGGGACAGCCAGGCCACCGCGAAATAAGAGGCACTCAGTATCCCGGTCTGCAGGAACTGAGCAATCATCGCCTCGTGTGTCAGGACGGAATAAGCGTGTTCCAGCAAAATGGCGATACTGGCGAGCGCGGCATAAAACAGTGTGATACGCCCCCGGCTGATCAAGCCTGCCGCTGCCAGAGAAACCAACAACAACATGCCAAGATTGCTTTGGATCCCGCCGCTGAAATAGCTCAACGTCGCGATCACCACGATGTCTGTGCCGACCTGGAACGCCAGCTGCAACGGGAAGTCGGGAGATTTTCTCCAGATACCGATCAGAGAGGCCAGCGCGAGCAGGATGTAGATGAGGCAGATGCGGAAAATCCAGGTCTGCTCGAAGGAGTTCAGCGACAGCGCCTCGTCGAATGTGACGGCAAGAACAATCAATAACCCGCCAAGGATCAGACGATAGAAGCCGAAGAAGTTCAGCGACCTCCACAGGTCTTCTTCGGCCAAAGGTGTTGCAGTCTGCCGCTTGTTCAAAGGATTAAGGTGGTGTGGCTAGTTGGTACGGGGATCATTCGCGGTGTTCGGCATATTCGCGCCGATGCGCTTCGCAGCAGAAATGTTTTCCGTCGGCCGAAATGGCTCCGCTTTGGGGCAGATGTACGCCGCAGCGGGCGCATTGCACCATTGCTTCGGAGGGCGGCTGCTCCTCTTTGGGCGCTTGTTTAAGGTAGGACCTCAGTAGCCAATAGGCCACGGCGATCACGATCACTAAAAGGATCAAACGACTCATCGCACTATACTCCGCAACGCCCGAGGGCGATTAATGACAATTCCGACAGCAGGAATCCCCTGTTCCGCGACATTGTAGGTTGGTTTGTCATTGGCGTCACGGGACATCCATTAGGGGGGAAGGGGCTAGTCCCCAGACAAACGGTCTATATATTGCAAAAAATATATAGACCGTTTGGCATATATGCAGCTGTCAAACTGCTCCGTACAATCCGCTCCGAGTGTCAGAGCTCCGAGTTTTCACAACTCGTTCTTTCTTACTCTCCTCCTATTCCGGGCAATCGCAAGATTGCCCGTTTTTTTTGGGGGGGGGAAATTCAGGACAGGGATTTGCGTGCCCGCGCAATCGCCGCAGCGACTTGTTGCGGTGCGGTGCCGCCAGTGTGGTCGCGGGCGGCTAGCGAACCTTCCAGAGTGAGGGCGGCGTAGATATCATCCGAGATAAGGTTGGAGAATTGTTGCAATTCCTCCAGTTTCAGCTCGCTCAGATCGCATCCGCGCTCGACGGCAAAACGCACGGCCAAGGCGACCGCTTCGTGTGCATCGCGGAACGGCAGCCCTTTCTTCACCAGATAGTCGGCCAGATCGGTGGCCGTGGCGTAACCTTGCAACGCCGCACGGCGCATGGCATCCGGCTTCACGGTGATACCGCCCATCATGTCGGCGTAGATGCGCAAGGTCTGGGTCAGCGTATCCACCGTGTCGAACAGCGGCTCTTTATCTTCCTGATTGTCTTTGTTGTAGGCCAGTGGCTGGCCTTTCATCAGGGTCAGCAGGGCAACCAGATTGCCGTTCACCCGCCCGGTTTTGCCGCGCACCAATTCAGGGACATCGGGATTTTTTTTCTGCGGCATGATGCTGGAGCCGGTGCAGAAGCGGTCGGCGATGTCGATGAAGCCGAAGCGCGGGCTCATCCACAAAATCAGCTCTTCCGACAGGCGCGACAGGTGGGTCATGATAAGTGACCCGACCGCGCAAAATTCAATCGCGAAATCGCGGTCGGATACCGCATCCAGCGAGTTCTCGCACACGCCGTCAAAACCCAGCAGCTCGGCCACATATTCGCGCTTGATCGGATAGCTGGTGCCCGCTAACGCTGCCGCGCCTAAAGGCAGGCGGTTCACCCGTTTGCGGCAATCGGCCAGCCGTTCCGCATCGCGCTTAAGCATTTCGAAGTATGCCATCAGATGATGGGCGAAACTCACCGGCTGCGCCACCTGCAAATGGGTGAAGCCGGGCATGATGGTATGTGTATGATGTTGCGCAATATCGAGCAGGGCGGTCTGCAATGCCCGCACCAGCATAAGTAGTTCGTCGATGGCATGGCGCAGGTAGAGGCGCACATCGGTTGCCACCTGGTCATTGCGGGAACGGCCAGTGTGCAGGCGCTTACCCGCGTCACCCACCAGCGCAGTCAGGCGCTTCTCGATATTGAGATGAACGTCTTCGAGGTCGAGCCGCCATTCGAAATCTCCGCACAACACTTCGTTCTCGATCTGAGCCATGCCGCGCTGGATGTCTTTGAGATCCTGCATGCTGATGATGGAACAGGATGCAAGCATCTGGGCGTGTGCGAGCGAACCCTGAATATCGAACAAAGCCAAGCGTTTGTCGAAGTCCACCGAAGCGGTATAACGCTTCACCAATTCGGCTACGGGTTCATTGAATCTGCCCGACCAGGCTTGTTTGTCTTGCATCGTCATCGTCTCTTGTCCAAAATGTTCGGCACAGAGGAGTCCCCATGCCAGAGTCGCGAAGTATAAATCAAAACCCTATGCCGGACGTGCTGCCGAACTTCCGCAATCTCGGCATCGTGTTGCGCATCATGCTGATCACAAACGGTTTCGGTGTTCTTGTTGCACTTGCTCAGGCCGATGCTCTGGCGGATATCTGGCCGCGCATGCTGCACGGCTCGGCGTTTCTGCAACCGGTACTATTGTCCAGTTTGTTGTTCTTGTACGCGACCAGCGGCCAGCTTGCCCGCATGGTTTATGCGCGGGGTGTGGGCGCGGTTCTGGTGATGGTGGCTGTATTGGCGTGGATCACGGCGAAGTTCGGCGGTGAATTATTCGGATTCGCGGATGAGTTTGATCTGTGGCGGCGCATCCTGTTGAGTGTGTTTGCCGCGATGTTCGTGCTCGCTTATTTTCGTTTGCGCGCGCAATCGCTTTCTCCGGCGATATCCGGCGCGCGCTTGCAGGCCTTGCAAACGCGAATTCGCCCTCATTTCCTGTTCAACAGCATCAATGCCGTACTCGGTATCGTGCGCAGTGAACCGAAGCGGGCCGAAGCTGCCCTCGAAGACATGGCCGACCTGTTTCGTATGGCGATGAGTGACAATCGCGAGCTGGTAAAGCTGCAACAGGAGGTCGAGCTGTCGCGCCGTTATCTGGCACTGGAACAATTGCGCCTGGGCGAGCGGCTCAAAGTGGATTGGCAGATACCAGATATGCCCGGCGATGCACTCATCCCCCCTTTGATGTTACAACCCTTGTTGGAGAATGCGGTTTATCACGGTATCGAGCCCATGCAGGAGGGGGGCGAGATTGTCATTCACATCTACCGTAGCGGTAAGGAGCTGCATCTGGATGTGCGCAATCCCTGTCGGGTGCAAGGGGAGCACCACAACGGCAACAAGATGGCGCTGCTGAATATCCGTGAGCGCCTTGCGTTACAGTTCGATCTTGAGGCGAAATACAGTGTCGAGACCGGCGCGGGGTATTATCGCGTCCATATAATGATCCCCTACATCAAGGAGTCCGCATGACCGTTGTTGAGCTGCCATTGGCGGTATTCATCGTGGATGATGAGCCGCCCGCCCGAAACCGTCTGAAAGACCTGCTTGCCGATTGTGCGGAACAGTTGCCTCTGGCATTGGTGGGTGAGGCTGGCAGCGGGGTTGAGGCGTTGGATAAATTGTCCGAAGTGCATGCCGATGTGGTGCTGGTCGATATCCGTATGCCGCAGATGGACGGTATCGAGCTGGCACAACACCTCAATAAGCTGCACAAACCGCCGGTCATCATCTTTACTACAGCCTACGACAGTTATGCGGTGAATGCCTTCGAGCAACGGGCCATCGATTATCTGCTCAAGCCCGTCCGGCTGGGACGTCTGTTCGAGGCGCTCACCCGTGCGCGAGCCGCAGTTCCGGTGCGTAGCGAAGTCCTGCAGGAACTTACGCCGGAGCCGCGCAAACATCTTTCCATCCACGAGCGTGGCAAGATCGTGCTGATACCGATCGAGCAGGTGCTTTATCTGCGCGCCGAGATGAAATACATCACGGTGCGTACCGTCGACCATGAATATCTGCTGGAAGAGTCATTGATTGCACTGGAAAAGGAATTCGCTTTGCGTTTCGTGCGAGTCCATCGCAATTGTCTGGTGGCCAAAGCCGATATCGAGGGGTTCGAAAAGATCGCCGAGACGGATACGAGTGAAGCGCATTGGGCGGTCAAGCTGAAAGGGCTGGACGAGTTATTGCCCATCAGCCGGCGGCAGCAGGCCATCATCAAGGAATTTTCCTGATTGCCGTTCATCGGTTGCTCCCGGCCTGTCGTCCGGTCACTCCCCCTCGGGTATACCGCCTGTTCCCGTAACACCTCCGACCATCGGTTGTCACTTTACACATAAGCACACGGTTGAATAGAGTGGCGCCCAATTCAATGGGGGCGACAATGCAATTCAAACGACAAACAGGGTTGACGATGGTAGAGCTGATGATCGTTTTGGCGATCGCCGGCATCCTCGCGGCAGTCGCCGCACCGTCGTTCTCCAGCCTGATCAACAGCATGCGTCAGACATCGACCATGACACAGATCACCGGCGACCTGAATCGGGCGCGTGGTGAGGCGATCAAGCGCAACCGGCGCATATTGATGTGTGTGCGCGACAACGATACTACCTGTGGTGCCGGTACCGACTGGCGGAACGGCTGGCTGGTCTGTTACGACGAGGATCAGGACGGCGCGTGTGATGCAACCTCCTCGACCAACCCCAATCCCATCGTCGTGCGCCCGGCCATCAATAGCAGCCTTACGCTGACCGGTAATGCAGCTTCCATTCGCTTCAACCCCAGCGGGACTCAGGGGGCTGGTGGTGCGGCGATACTGCAACTTGGCGGAACCTGGTCGGGAGCGACCACGATCATCGCCACTGTCGCCGCGACCGGCAATATCTCCAAGATGCCATAGGTATCGAAATGGACGCTAAGCAAATTACAATTTCAAACACCGGACAAAGCGGCTTCTCCATGCTGGAGATATTGATCACACTGGTCATCATCGCCGTCGCCATGCTGGGTACGGCGGGCTTGCAGCTCAACGCCATGCGTCTGAATAAGGGCAGCCAGTTCCGTACCCAGGCGATTTTTCTGGCCTCGGATCTGGCCGAACGTATGGAGGCGAACAAAGCCGCCGCAGTGCTTGGAACCTACGAGATCGCGCTTACCAGTGCAGTGGCGGTAGCAGGAACCGATTGCGCTGCGGCATCATGCAATTCGGCTACGCTTGCAGCATGGGATATCGCACAGTGGGGGCAGTCCATCAGCAATCTGTTGCCTCAGGCCAGTTGGTCGATCACCCGGACCACACCCGGCAATCCCAGCACCTACAGCATCGTCGTCAACTGGATAGACCGCAGCGACACCAAGACCGTGAGCAGCGGTGGCATCGTGGATACCTATACCGCCACGAGAACCATAGGGGAATGAGGTCATGAGGTCTTGCACACAGCGATATCGGCAACAGGCCATCCGTCTCGCGATGTCCGGTTTCAGCATGGTCGAAATGATGATCTCTATCACCATCGGCCTGATGATCGTGGCGGCACTGGTTGGTGTGCTGACCGGCTCATCGGGGAATACCAAGACCAATGACCGGACTTCCGAGCTACAGAGCAGCGGGCGTTATGCACTGGACCATCTTAAACGTGAATTGCGCCAGGCTGGCTACCGGGGATACACCTGGGCGGAACCGAATACAGCGACGACCACGCTCACGCCGATCACCAACGAATGCCTAGGCAGCGGGGCGGCGGCATCAGCTTTTGTGGCGAATATCCGTCAGGGGGTATGGGGGGCGAACGACAGCAATCCGTTTACAACCAGTTGTCTGCCTACTCAGCGCTTGCGCGGCGACGTTCTGGTGGTGCGGCGTGTGGCCAGTACGCCGCTGAGCGGAAATTCGGTCAACAATACCTTCTATTTCCGCTCCAGTTATGCCATCGGTGAAATATTCAAGGCCAGCGGGGCGGCTGCACTCGCCGGATCACCGGTACTGACAGGGGCACCGACACCGCAGGCGGATTTTGCCGTGCAGGAATATGTTTATTACATCGGCAGTGACGACAGCGACACGACCGTTCCTGCCCTGCGCCGGGTATCCTTGTCTGGCAGTGAGATGGTGGACGAG
Organism: uncultured Gallionellaceae bacterium; assembly: GCA_964571195.1. Lineage (GTDB taxonomy): Bacteria > Pseudomonadota > Gammaproteobacteria > Burkholderiales > Gallionellaceae > PALSA-1006. Next base: position 38,398 of record CAZNAD010000001.1, read on the forward strand.
ATGGTGGTGAGCGGCATCGAGCACATGCAGGTGCAATATGGCCGCCTCGATACCGCATCCAATACCCAGTATTACAACGCGGACAGTATCTCCGGTTCGTCGTCCGATTCTCCCACAACGCTGACTACCTACGCATGGGATGAGGTGAATGCGGTACGTGTCTGGTTATTGGCGCGCACCTCCAGAGCCGAGGCCGGGTATACAAATACCACCAGTTATGCCATGGGTGACCTGACCTATACGGTGAACGATAACTTCCGCCGCCAGTTGTTCACGGCCATCGTGCAACTGCGAAATTGAGGATGACCATGCGATTCGATCACGCTTCCGGGGCTTCCCGGCGACAAACCGGTTCCACGCTCATCATCAGTCTGATTATCCTGATTCTGTTGATGTTGCTGGGTGTGACCGCGATGACCACTTCTGACACCCAGTACAAATTGACCGGGAACCTGCAATTCGAAGACTCCGCCATGAACAATGCCGAAACTGCCATTAACGCGGCCGAGACCGCGTTGGGTAACGGCACCATCGCACTGCTAAACGTCGGGTTTACTACGGCTTATGTCAGTGCCAACGGCCCGGTCACAGCGGGGCTATATCCGTTGAATTCGGGCATAGACCCCTTCACCCTCAACTGGACGGGCAGCGGCGGAAACGGCAATAGTTACGCAGTGCAAGTCGCCTCGGGACAACACTATATCGTCGAGCTGATGTCTACCAATAGCCGTCTGGTCGGTTCTAGTCAGGTTACGGGCGGGCGTTCCAGTTCCGGCTGTAACCAGGTCAATACCTATCGCATCTCGGCACGAGGTACCAGTGCACGCGGAGCGACCAAATTCATCCAGTCTTTCTACAGCGTATTAAGCTGCTAATCGGGGGAGTCATCATGTCCAACTTGCCTATCAAACTGCAAAAAGCACACGTCTTCGGTGTGATCGCATTGCTCGGTATATCGATCATCATCGTACGGCTGTCGATCGCGATTACCGCCTTTACGCCGCAGAACCAGCCCATCGGTTATGTGGCTCAGGACGAGGTGACCAACTACGATCTGACTGGCGGAAGCGAGACGTTGTTCCGTACCGAATACAAGCGCGACTACTGGGGCGGTAATTTGTTCGCCTATCCGGTGGATGCTGCGGGTACTGTGCAGGTCGGTGGCGGTGACCGCTGGACCAACGGTGCCAAAGACCATATCGATGGACAGAACTACGATACCGGGCGGTTTATTGCCACCATGAAAGACGACGGAACCAAAGTGGCGTTCCGTTCCACCAACCTTTCTGTTACACAGCAGGCCGCGTTGGCGGCAACCATCAACGGAACTACCTATACTGCCGCCAATATCGTCAACTTCTTGCGCGGTGATCGCAGCAACGAAGGGGCGAGTGCCTTACGGCAACGCAGTACGGTGTTGGGCGACATCGTCCACTCGCGTCCTTATTATGTGGCGGATGCCACCAATCCAACGGTCTTTGTCGGTGCCAATGATGGTATGTTGCATGCGATCAATGTTGCCGACGGTACCGAGCGTTGGGCCTATGTCCCTTCGATGCTGATCAGCAAACTCAAGACTCTGGCCTATAGCCCGGCAGATGCCGCATTGCCGTTCAGTCATGATTATTTCGTGGATGGTCAGATCAATATCGCCAATGTCACCATCTCCGGGAGCAGTCACCGTATTCTGGTCGGGGGCCTGGGGTCGGGAGGCAAGGGTTTGTATGCCTTGGATATCACCGGTAGCGCGGGTTTAACTACCACGGATGAAGCAACGGTGGCGGGCAAAATATTGTGGGAGATCACGCCGACCAAGGTTAATTACGCCACACCAACGGTGCATAGCACAGCCGCATCGACCGCAGCGAGTGCTGCAGCCTATAGCAAACTCGGTTATACCTATGGCATACCTACCCTGGCTAAGATCAACCATGGAGGAACCTCCATGGACGTGGTCATCATCGGCAATGGTTACGACGAAGCCGCCACCGGAGAGAGTTATCTGTTCGTCATCAACGCAGCGACCGGGGCGCTGGTCAAAGCCATCCAGGCAGGTACGGCAGGCGCGGCTAACCCCAATGGCCTGTCCAATCCGGTTGCGCTGGATACTAATGCCGACGGTTATGTCGACCGGGTCTATGCGGGAGATTTGAACGGCACCCTGTGGAAATTCGATCTTTCCAGCACCACGGTCTCTTCCTGGAGTGCCAGTGCCTTGCTGGTGACTTCGCCCGCGCAACCTATCACCAGCACACCGGGGGTGGCGGCACATCCCAACGGCGGCTACATGGTCAGCTTCGGTACCGGCAAGATCCTTACCGGCGCATATGGAACCTATAACCATGGCACCTCAACCTGGACTACCGCTGCAACCGGTGATCTGGGTGATACCAGCGTCCATTATGTCTATGGGATATGGGATGGAGCGCCGGCTGCCAATGCCGCGCTGCTGACCCAGACACTGACCGAACGTTCGTATACCTATGCAGGGGTGACAACCCGGGTGCGGCGAGCCACGGCCAATGTGCCGAACTGGAGCAGCGGTGCTGCCAATCACAAAGGTTGGAAAGTGGCTTTGCCGGCGGGTGAGCGTGTGGTCGGCGAAGGCAGCTTCACCGAAAACGGACGCTTCTATTTCATCAGTTACAACCCGACCGTAGCCCCTTATGCGGTCTCCGGCACATCGACCGATATTTACGGGGAGAACTGGCTGATGGAACTGAACTATCTCACTGGCGGCAGCAGTACCTCACCATTCTTGGATATGGACAGCAACCTGTTGCTGAACGACTCGGATCGCATCACTTATATTGCCAGCGACACCATTCCGTCCGGCAAGGTGGTCGGGGATCGTATCCTGAGCCCTAGTCAGGACGGTATCCCGGTCGGCAAGTGGCTGTCCAACGGGGTGCAATCGCAACCTATTCTGGTGCAGTTGCAGACGCTGAATACCACGCTGTTTAACCAGAACCCAGATGTTATTTTCCCGCCTACCACCACGGTGTCGCGCGGTGTCGCGGGAGGGCACTTCGACGTGGATAATTTTTACGGCACCTACAATAACTGTACCGGGGTCGGTGGTGCCGGCTCCCAAGCGATCGGATATATCGACTTTACCTATAGCAACAACAAGGACCTTTCCAGTTTCTCGATCACCATCGGCGGAGTCAGTGTGCTGAGTGATAACAATCCGCCCAGCAAGAGTAGATCTGGCCTGGAGGACTGGGTCGTGTCGAGTTTTAATTCCGCAGACTATACGGTCAAGGTCAGCAATAACAAGATCAAAATCACCAAGAATGCCACAGGGGCAGCTACTCCGGCCATTGTGGTCAGTGCCACCGGGTTGAGTTCGTCCGACTATACGGTCACTGCGTTCTCGGGCGGGACAGCGGCCAGTTCGCCAAGTTCAGTTTCGGGCACCAATTGTGATTATGTCCGGCACGAACACGAATATGACGACAAATATGACAAGACTGGTGTGAACATGCTCAACGCGAGCCAGTCGGCATTTAATCTCTCTAATGCCATCACCAATACCACAACCAACTTCAAGGTGTTGATGATGAATCAGTACCTGAGTCCGGCGGTGAGTCTGCACATCGGCAACAGTTCCTACAGTCCGTCCAGCTCTGCCGGGTATGTCTCGGTGAAGAACTATCAGACTTCCGCGAACCTCGATATCACTACCGTGTCGACCTACAATCGCAGCAATATCGGCAGTCTGGCGATTAATATGCCGGTGGACGCTTTTGCGGTAAAAGATTGGTGGGGAACGGGTGATTTGCGGGTCGGCTTGCACTCCGTGTCGCCGGGCTGTACCTGGAGCGGCAGTGGCGAAGGTGCCGATATGTACCAGCCGGTTACGCCGCCTACTAATGGCACGGATGGGCCGGGAACAGCAGGTACCACCTCGGGGGCACGTCATAACGGTGCGCTAACCGTGCAGATCATCAAAGACACTACACCAGCGAGCGCAATCGAGGAGAACGTGAGCGGCCGCCCGGAATATGGTTACCGCGTCAAACATGCTAGCTTCTACGATTACGTACTGGTGGAATACATTTTCTATTGGCACCATCCGCGTAACATGTGTTACAGCACCTCTGGTACCGCATGGAAAAAGACCAACAACAACGGTGATGCCTGGAACACCGACGCGCTGATGACCGGTAGCGGCTGGACTAAAGCGCCACCAGAGGATAATGCTGTGTCGAACGCCAACGGGACACCGGCGAGCGGCTCTACCGATCCCAAGATCGGCGCGCTGGGCAGCACGGGTGTCGGGTGTACTTCCACCACCACGGTGTCGGGCAATGTGACTACCACCCGCAGCACCTGTACTGATGGCAGCAGTACTACCACGGTGCAGACCGCCAACAGTAACGGTACGGTGACCATCGTGATTACCAATTACGGGACGGATGGCACCACGGTGTTGAGCACCACCACCAGTGTGGTGGCCAATGCATCCGGGTCGGTGAAGACCGGCGGTGACGAACGCGGTTTGCAGGCACGCACCGGGCGAGTCTCTTGGCACGAACTGATTCGTGAATGACGGGCGGTTTTGCTCCGCTAGATAAATGACAGAACAGGGAGATGGATGATGAAAGTTGAACGTGGTTTCAGTTTGATCGAGTTGATGGCGGCGGTGGCGATTGTGGGGATATTGGCGGCCATTGCAGTACCGAACTACAGCAACTATGTGATCCGGGGTTCGCGAGCGGCGGCGCAGGCCGAGTTATTGGAGCTGGCCAGCTTGCAGGAGAAGATTTATCTCAACTCGAATGCTTATACCGCCAATCTGACGACAGCTTATAACGGTACATCGGGCGGCGGGCTAGGCAAAACTACCGGGTTAACGGCAGATGAAAAATATACCCTGTCCATCTCTGCGCCGGGACAGACCTACACTATCACCGCGACACCGGTTTCAGGAAAATCGCAGGCGGGTGATGGCAATCTGTCTATCAGCGAAAACGGCCAGCGTCTGTGGGGTACGGCAAGCTGGTAGCAGAGAGTACGGCAGCATGGTCGGAATCGGCTGTGTCGAGACATCAAACGAACAAGCCCGCTGCGCGGGCTTGTTCGTTTTAGCCGCTGTTTCTTAATCCTGCGGCGATGCCGTTGATGGTGAGGTGGATCGCGCGCTTGACCTTCTCGTTGTCATCCCCCGCGCGGTGGCGGTGCAACAAAGCCACTTGCAGGTGATTGAGCGGGTCGATATAGGGCGTGCGGGTGGTGAGGCTGCGCGCCAGTGTGGGGTTGTCTTCCAGCAGTGACGATGCGCCGGTGATGAGGAATAACATGTCCACAGTGCGTTGCCATTCGGCCTCGATCTCACCGAATATTCTGGTGCGCAGAGTCTCGTCCGGTACCAGTTCGGCGTAGCGCGAGGCAATACCCATGTCGGATTTGGAGAGCACCATGTCCATGTTGGACAGCAGGCCACGGAAAAACGCCCAGTTCTGATTCATCGCCTGCAACTGTTTGAGACCGGCATCCCCTTCACGCGCGATGAATTGCTGTATGGCACTGCCAAAACCGTACCAGCCCGGCAACAGAGCCCGGTTCAAACTCCAGCTGAACACCCAGGGGATGGCGCGCAGGTCTTCGATGTTGTTGGTCGCGCGCCGGGCCGAAGGACGGCTGCCGATGTTCAGTTCGGCGATCTCGCGGATCGGCGTCGCGGCGAAGAAATAATCGGTGAATCCCGGTGTCTCGTAGACCAGTTTGCGGTAAGCCGCGAACGCATCCAGACTCATCGCCTCCATGATGCGGTGAAATTCCGGCATGGTGGAATCGTCGCCGTGATGGTGTACCAGCGTCGCTTCCATGGTTGCGGCCACGAGAATTTCCAGATTGCGCCGACCGATCTCCGGGTCGGAATATTTGCTGGAGATGACCTCGCCCTGTTCGGTGATGCGGATCTGCGCGTTTACGCTGCCCGGCGGTTGTGCCAGGATAGCCTGGTAGCTGGGGCCGCCGCCGCGTCCGACCGTGCCGCCGCGCCCGTGGAATAGGCGCAACTCGATACCGTGTTTCTCGAATACCCGCACCAGCTCGACCTCGGCCTTGTACAGTTCCCAGTTGGCCGTGAGATAACCGCCGTCCTTGTTGCTGTCGGAATAACCCAGCATTACTTCCTGCGTGTTGCCTCGGCTCTTCAGCAGTGTGCGATAGAACGGGATGGAGAACAGTTCATCCATGATGACGCCGCAACCGCGCAGATCGCCTATGGTCTCGAACAGCGGGATGATATTGAGGTGCAGCGTGTCGCCTTGCAGCAGGCCGCTCTGCTGCACCATCAGTGCCACTTCCAGCAGGTCGCTCACTGCATCGGTCTTGGAGATGATGTAGTTGGGCAGCGCGTCAGGCCCGAAGCGGTGGTGGATTTCAGCGGCAGCGCGCATGAGATGCAGTTCGCCCTTGGCGACAGGGCTGAAACTCTCCGGCTCCGAAGCCAGCAGTTTCTCCGCTTTCAGCGCGGTGAGCACAACCTTGCGACGGTCGTTTTCGTTCAGGCTCGCATAATCGGCCACACCGGCGCGAGCCAGCAATTCACTGACTGTCTGCTCGTGGATGCCGCTGTGCTGGCGCATATCCAGCGGAGCTAGGTGGAAGCCGAACACTTCCACGGCGCGGCGCAGGTCGGCCATGCGGCCACGCGACAGATAGAGCGCACCGTGGTGTTCCAGCGAATGGATGATGATGTCGAGTTCGTTCAGCAGTTCGGCTGCGTTGGAATAAGGCCGCACCTCTTTGCTGACGGGGTGCAGGTGATGGACGCGATGCCCCAGATGTTCGGTAGTGGCGACCAGACGTGCGTAAACGGCGAGCAGGGCGCGGCGGTAAGGTTCGTCTTCGCGGCTCTCTGCTCGATCCGGCGAATCGTCGGCAAACACCGCCAGTTCCGGGCTGATGTCCACCAGGCGGCTGGACAGGCTCAGGCGCGAACTGAGCAGGCTGGTTTCCGCCAAGTAATAGTCCAACGCGGTGGCGGAATGGCGTTGTGCCGCATCCAGCATCACGTCATGGGTAACGAACGGGTTGCCATCGCGGTCGCCGCCTATCCAGCTGCCCACGCGCAGGAAAGGCGGTAGCTGGATGCGTTGGCCGAAACGGGATTCGAGCTGCTTTTCCAGACCGGAATAGAGTTTGGGGAGCTCGCGCAGAAAGGTGTAGTCGTAGAACGACAGGCCGTTGTTCACTTCGTCCTGCACCGACAGCTTGCTGGTGCGCAACATGCGGGTACTCCACAGGATGAGCACGAAGCGATGCAAGGCTTCTTCGTTGTATTCCAGCTCCTCCGGCGTCATGTCCAGACGGTCGCGGTCAGCCAGCAATTTCGAGATGATGAGCTGGCAATTGAGGATGCTCTTGCGCTGCACTTCGGTGGGGTGTGCGGTCAACACCGGGGAGATCAGCGCCTTGTCGAAAAACGCCTGCACCTCGGCCAAACCCAGCTTCTTCTCCTGGATATGCTCCAGCACCAGTTGCACGCTGCCTTCCTGCGGCGGCGAGCCAGCCTTCAGGTGGGCGCGGCGGCGGCGGTTGTGGTGCAGGTCTTCGGCGATGTTGGACAACTGCGAGAAATAGCTGAATGCGCGCACCACCAGCAGGGTCTCTTCCGGGCTCAGTGCATCCAGCACCTGTTCCAGCTGGTCGCGGTCACGGTCATCCTGTGATTTGCGGAAACGCACGGCGGCGCGGCGCACGTTTTCGATCAGCGCGAAGGTCTCCTCGCCTTCCTGCTCGCGTAGTGTGTCGCCGAGGATGCGGCCGAGCAAACGGATGTCGTCGCGTAACGGCACGTCTTTGCTCGAGATATCGGCGGGCACGGCAAGCAGGTTCATGGCGTTCTTCTTCAGCATAGGGTCAACGCGCGCATTCAGGCTCATGTTAGAATGCGCCGCAAATAATCAACAAATAAACACTCAGGAAAAGCAATGAATCAGGCATCCCAGAAGACACCCGCCCCCAAAAAACTGGTCATCGCATCGCGCGAGAGCGCATTGGCGATGTGGCAGGCAGAACACATCCGGGATCGATTGCGCGCATTATATCCGCAAACCGAGGTGAGTATATTGGGCATGACGACCCAAGGCGACCAGATCCTCGATGTGACCCTGTCCAAGATCGGTGGTAAGGGCTTGTTCGTCAAGGAGCTGGAGACCGCGCTGGAGAACGGCAGTGCCGACATCGCGGTGCATTCCCTGAAAGACGTGCCCATGCATCTGCCGGAAGGTTTCGCACTGGCCTGTATCGGTGAGCGCGAAGACCCGCGCGACGCTTTTGTCTCCAACAAATTCGATAACCTGGCAGCCTTGCCTGCCGGCAGTGTGGTTGGCACTTCCAGTCTGCGCCGCGAGAGTCAGTTGCGCGCCCGTTTCCCGCATCTCGATATTCAGCCGCTGCGCGGCAACGTGCAGACCCGTTTGCGCAAACTGGATGAAGGCCAATATGCCGCCATCATCCTTGCCGCTGCCGGATTGAAGCGGCTGGGCTTGGGCGAACGTATCCGTGCCGTGATCTCCAGCGACGACAGTCTCCCCGCTGTTGGTCAGGGCGCGCTCGGTATCGAGACCCGCGCCGATCGCCCCGACCTGAAAGCCTTGCTCGCGCCGTTGCACCATGCCGATACCGCTGCCTGTGTGCTGGCCGAACGTGCCATGAGCCGCGCACTGGCGGGCAGTTGCCAGGTGCCGTTGGGTGGTTTTGCGGAAGTGCAGGGCGATACCTTGCGTATGCGCGGCTTCGTCGCCAGCCCGGACGGCAAGAAGATGCTGCGCGCCGAACAGAGCGGTAGCATCACCGCGCCGGAAGCATTGGGTGATGCGGTTGCCGCAGCACTGCTTAAACAAGGCGCGGGCGAGATATTGGCGGCGCTGTCTCTTTAAGAGATAAATGAAAAGCATTCACCACCGAGACACAGAGACACAGAGAAGGGCAAAACAGATACGACTTCCTCGTGTGAACGATCTTGGCGATTGCTGCGATAGCTTATCGGTGTCTCGTTGTGGATTGAACGGGTTTTCTCTGTGTCTCTGTGTCTCTGTGGTGGATTTTTAATGCACACCTTACCCCTTGCAGGACTCAATATCGTGGTCACCCGTCCGCGAGAACAGGCGGCGTTGTTGCAACAACGGATAAGACAATTGGGCGGCAACGTACTCCTGTTCCCGTTGCTGGAAATATCCCCCGCACCCGACCAGCTAGCCTTGCAGGACGCTGTGCGGCGCTTGTCCACCTTCGATCTGCTTATTTTCATCAGTCCCAATGCGGTGCGTTACGGCATGGCGGCGATCCGCGCTTGCGGCGACCTGCCACCCGGCTTGCGCTTCGCCACAGTGGGGCAAGGTAGCGCACAGGCGTTACGTGATGCCGGAGTGAACGAGATCATCGCGCCGCAGGGGCAAAGTGACAGCGAAGCGCTGCTGGCATTGCCGCAATTGCAGGCGGTGTCGGACTGGAAGATCGCCATCTTGCGTGGTGACGGCGGGCGCGAGTTGTTGCGTGACACCCTCCGCGCACGCGGTGCCGAAGTGGAATACATCACTTGTTACCAGCGCAGCAAACCGCAACAGAACATGGCGTCGTTGCTCGACGCGCAGCCCCATGCCATCACACTGAGCAGCAGCGAGGCGTTGGGATATCTGGGCGAATCGCTGGATGCTGCTGCCAGAGAGCGCCTGACCGCCGTGCCGTTGTTTGTGCCGCATGCCCGTATCGCTGCCGCCGCGCATGCACAAGGCTGGTCCACGGTCATCCAGACCGAAGGTGGAGATGACGGAATCGTGTCCGGTTTGGTAGCATGGTCACAAACCCAATCAAATATCGGAACCCATCCATGAGTGAGCAAGCCCAACCGCAGCAGCCTGAAGCGAATACTCCCGGTACCAGGAGCGGGCGGTTCCGGGCCATGCTGCATACGCCCGGCCATAATCCGCTGGTCAACCTGATCTCCCATCTCAACCTGACCCAACTGACGCTGGTCGTGCTGACGGTCATTTTTGCGTGGCAGTGGTTCGATGCGCAACAACAGATCAACCAGGTGCAACAGGAGCTGGCCAAGCGTCTGGCCGAGATGGATGGCAGCAACAAGGCCAACCAGACTCTGGTCACCCAGAATCAGGAAGTGGTGCGTGAACTGGGCGGCAAACTGAGCCTGCTGGAAAGCAAATATGCGGAATCACAGAACCAGCGAGCCGCGCTGGAAGTGTTGTATCAGGAGATGTCGAGCAGCCGCGACCAGACCGCGCTGGCCGAGGTCGAACAGATGCTGATGATCGCCGGTCAGCAATTGCAGCTTTCCGCCAACGTAAAAGCTGCATTGATCGCCATGCAACACGCCGATTACCGTTTGCAGCATCTGGATCGTCCTACTTTGGGGGTATTGCGCAACTCCATCAGCCGGGATATCGAAAAATTGCGCGCTTTGCCCAATGTCGATCTGGCCGGTATCAATATGCGTATCGATAGTTTGATCGCTGCCGTCGATTTGTTGCCGTTGGCGCAGGATGTGCGCGTGCATGAGGCACAGGCGTTGCCGCTGCCGGTCGTCGCGGAGAATGCGTGGGAGCGTTTCTGGCGCGAGTTATGGCACGAGGCGAAACAGTTGGTGCGTATCGAGAACACGGAAAAACGCGAGCTGCCGTTGTTGTCCCCGACCCAGACCTTCTTCCTCAAAGAGAACCTCAAGATCCGTTTGTTGTCCGCCCGTCTGGCACTGTTGTCGCACGACGAGAACAGCTTCAAGCGCGACCTGAAGACCGCGCAGGAATGGATCAAACAATACTTCGACGTGAAATCGAAAGAGGGCGGCCAAGCGCTGGCGACACTGCAAAATCTGATCGCATCCGATATCGATGTGGATATGCCCGATATCAGCGCCAGTCTGGAAGCAGTGCGCAACTATCGCATCGCGCATGAAAAGGGTGGACGATGAAATTCCTGGTCTGGTTATTGGCCCTGTTCGCCGCCGCCGTGGCGCTGACCCTTGCCGCCCACAATCCGGGTTATGTGCAACTGGTCTATCCGCCCTATCGCATGGAGATGTCGCTCACCTTCTTCGTACTGGCGTTGCTGGCCCTGTTTGTTGCGGGTTACATGGCCATGCGCCTGTTAAGTGCCGCCGTGCAACTGCCTGCTTATGTGCGCGCTTTCCGCGCGGAGCGCTCGCGCAGCAAAGGCCGCGCCGCCATGATGGAAGCCCTGACCGCTTTCTTTGAAGGCCGTTATGCGGCGGCCGAAAAGGCTGCCGTACGCGCTATGGAACTGGGCGAACAGTCCGGCCTCAACCCCATCGTCGCCGCCCGAGCCGCGCACGAGTTGCGCGAGTTCGATAAGCGCGATGCCTATCTGGCCGATGCCGAGAGCAAGACCGTGGGTGAGGCGACCATGCGCCTGATGGCGAAGACCGAATTCCAGCTCGACCAGAAGCAACCGCAGTCCGCGCTGAGCTCGCTGAAAGAGCTGGACTCCGCCGGAGTACGCCGCCATGTGGGGGCGCTGACGCTGGAACTCAAGGCGCAGCAACAGGCGAAGAACTGGGATGCCGTGCTGGAAGTGGCGGCACAACTGGAAAAACGCAACGCCATCGACGCGACACTGGTGATGCAACTGCGCCAGCAAGCCTGGCTGGAAAAATTACGCACTCAGGCACACGATATCGCCTCGTTGCGCGCATTGTGGAAGACCGTGCCGGGTGAGTTCAAGCGCCGCCCCAAGATCGCCACTGTCGCGGTGCAGGGGTTCCTGAAATTCCAGGATGCCGTGAGCGCCAGCAGATTGCTGGCGGAATGTCTCAACGCGCAATGGGACACCGGCCTGGTCGCCCTGTACGGCGACTGTTACTCCGACGATATCGTCGCTCAGATCGACCAGGCCGAACGCTGGCTCAATATCCACACCGACGATGCCGGGCTGCTGCTCGCGCTGGGCAAGCTCTGTTTGCAACAGGGGCTGTGGGGCAAGGCGCAGAGTTATCTGGATGCCAGTCTCAGCCTCAATCCCAGCCGTGAAGCGTACACTGCACTAGGGCGACTGGCCGAAAAGCTGGATAAGAAAGAAGACGCTTTCAACTACTACCACCTTGCGATGGAGTTGAAGAGCGGCAACTGATTCTTGCCGCTGTTGTGTGCCAGTTGCTGCCAGTCATGATTGAAAGCTAGAAGCCGGAAAGCAGACCTTCGCACAGGGCGGGATTGTGGACGAAGCAGCCGGACGAGGTTTGAAAGTTTTCACAAACCGTACGTAGTTCACGCCAAAAGTAATCGCACTTGACGATATCCCATCTCGCTGTGTCAGAATGTACAGATCAGTTTAAAACTTCTCCTAGGTCCCCCATGAAGCTATTAGCTACAGCCATTCTTATTTTTTTACCCAGCTTTTCGTTTGCGGCTGTTGAAGTTTATGAGCAAGAAGCTAGTGGTTATGGAAATACCAAAAACAAAGCATGCGAAGAAGCATTGCTGTATGCGAAGAAAGAAGCTTTGGACTATTCTGGCGTTATTGTTCGCCAGTCTGTTCGAAACCATGTCGAAGTAAATAATAAATTGGCAAGCAAAATTTCTACTGTGGATACACGTCAGTTAAGTAATGGAATAGTTAGGGTGATAAATAAAAGCATTGAGGTGAAGTCCGATGAAAATGGAATTTACTTTTGTACAGTCTTTGCAAAGCTTGCGGTAGATTCAAGAAGCGTTCTGCAAAATAACAAAGCCTATGAGGGGCAGTTGCCTGATTGGGTCGTAGTCCCCCCAAGGGTGTTGGGGAAAAGAACAATTATCGAACACTCGAAATCTTTAGATGGAGCAATTGCGGCAGTCCTCTATAAATTATCCGATATCCGATCCCTGGTGGCTAAGTCAGTTAGGCGGTATCAAAAGGAACATGAAGAAGCAGGGGGGGAGCGACCAGATCCAGTTGAAACGAAACTTACTAGCCTGTCAAGCAAGTTTCGTTTTGGAAGTAATTTGGAAATTGAAGGTCGTGAAAATTATTTTTATGAGAAGAATGCTACTCATAGCAAACTTTCCGTTAACCTGATATTTAATAAAAATGGAGGGAGAGCGATTTTGTTGAATCGATATTTTTCATTTGATGACGCTGATGAAAATGTTAGCGTTGAAAAAGATGCCGCTACACAGGAAATGCTTTTCGATTATTTTGTCACAATTTCAAAAAAACTGGGATTCACAATTGAATATGAACAAGTGGTCTCTGGCGATACAAGTGAATGGTATGTAATGCTAATTGGCGAGTAAAAATGGCTGATTGCCTCATTCGTATCGTTTGCTGTGCTTGGAGATCAACTATAAACGGGCAGCGATTTCGCATAGTGATATGACCGTTGTGGGTTAGCCAGAGACGGTCGCTCTAGCAAGATTTTAATATCTTGTCCGCTTTGTCCACGATGCGGAAATTAGCTATCGAAACTAGGTTGCCCCATAACGGACGTTCATCACAGGCCGCAACGGGTCGTTAGCTGCCTTGCGCCAAGTTCCGGGGCTCTTGAAGATAAACTGTACTTCTATCAGTCCGAACGCCGGAATCTCTTTTCGTTAAATACCCCACAAACCCCCCCCTGTTCATCGGATCGTTTTGACGCGACATCCGGATAATCGCTATGACTAATGGAGTAATCAGTTATGGCAGCGGAAGACAGCGATCTAGAAAAAACGGAACAGCCCTCACAGCGGCGCCTAGACCAGGCGCGTGAGGAGGGGCAGGTCGCGCGTTCGCGCGAACTTTCCACGTTCGCGGTGGTGATGGCGGGCGGGGCGGGCTTGTGGTTGATGGGCTCATCGTTGTCGCAGGCGCTCATCAAGCTGCTGCGCGAAGGGCTGACTCTGAACCCCGATCTGGTGTTCAAATCCGAAGTTTTGATGCCGCATCTGCATTCTTTATCCATGGCCACGTTGCTGGCCTTTTTGCCGTTTCTGCTGTTGTTGCTGGGGGTGGCCACCTTTTCGCCGTTGTTGCTGAACGGCTGGCTGTTCACCATGAAGCCGCTGATTCCCAATTTCTCCAAACTCAATCCGGCCACCGGCATCGGGCGGATGTTTTCCATGCATAGTCTGGTCGAATTGCTCAAGGCTATTGCCAAGTCGGTGGTGGTCGGCGGTGTTGGTGCTTGGGTGATCTGGCATAACCGCGACACCGTGCTGATGCTGGTGACCGAGCCGGTGATCATGTCTATCCCGCATCTGGGCAGTGTGATGTGGTCGTGTTTCGCCGCCATCATGGGCGGGATGCTGCTGATCGTGGCGGTGGATGTGCCGTTCCAGCTGTGGGAGCACAACAAGAAGCTGAAGATGACCAAGGAAGAAGTGCGCAAAGAGGCCAAAGAGACCGAGGGCGATCCGCAGGTCAAGGGCAAGATCCGCAGCTTGCAGCGCGAGATGGCCCGCCGCCGCATGATGTCGGAGATTCCGACCGCCGATGTGGTGGTGACCAACCCGACGCACTTCTCGGTGGCGTTGAAATACAGCGAGGATGGTATGCGTGCGCCGGTGGTGGTGGCCAAAGGTACCCACCTGATGGCGGCGAAGATCAAGGAGATCGCCAAGTTGAACAATGTGCCTATTCTGGAAGCGCCACCTTTGGCGCGTGCCTTGTATAAACACACCGACCTCGGTCAGGCGATCCCCGAAGCGTTGTACACCGCTGTCGCGGAAGTGCTGGCCTATGTTTACCAGCTCAAACGTTACAAGGCGGTCGGCGGCATGTATCCGCAAGAGCCGGGTGAATTGCCGGTGCCGAAAGAACTCGATCCCTACACCACCAACCCCGAATTGGCGGCGGATTAGGGCGCGTCAGATACCGTGAGATAACTAGAAAGGATCAGAAGCAACCGAGAAGCAAGCACAGTTTTTATCAATAGACGCGGGGCAGCCCCAGGGCTGGCCGCGTCCGTGTGTACCCAGCGGGCACGCCGATATATCTCCAGAAGATAGCCAGCACGCGCCTGTTGTTATCGACCTTTCCCTGCGCCCATGCGCGCGGAAAGTGACGGCTATCCGGCGTCTTTCGCCGGCTCATCCCTATAAATAGCCGCAGAAAACCCCTTCTATTCGCCCGCTCGTTTTTTTGGGAAGTTCCGATAATGGAGCCTACTAACGGATTGTTTCAGCGGTACGGACCCAGAAGGAAGGATGCGGCAAATGAATTTCTTACTCATACTTCAGGATAGCTTCAAGCGCTTGGGCTTGCGCAGCATGGCCGGCCCCATCCTGATCGTGTTGATCCTGGCGATGATGGTGCTGCCATTGCCGCCGTTCCTGCTGGATATCCTGTTCACGTTCAACATCGCCATGGCGATCATGGTGTTGCTGGTCAGCATGAACACCCTGAAGCCGCTCGATTTCGCCTCTTTCCCCACCGTGTTGCTGATCTCCACTTTGCTGCGCTTGTCGCTCAATGTGGCTTCCACCCGTGTGGTGCTGATGGAAGGCCATACTGGCCCGGACGCGGCAGGTAAGGTGATCGAGTCGTTCGGCCATTTTCTGGTCGGCGGCAATTACGCGGTCGGTATCGTGGTGTTCGCGATCCTGGTGGTCATCAACTTCATGGTCATCACCAAAGGTGCCGGACGTATCGCCGAAGTGGGCGCGCGTTTCACTTTGGATGCGATGCCCGGTAAGCAAATGGCGATCGACGCGGATCTGAATGCGGGCCTGATCGGTGAAGACGAGGCCCGCCGCCGTCGTGCCGAAGTGGCGCAGGAAGCCGACTTCTACGGGGCGATGGACGGTGCGAGCAAATTCGTGCGCGGCGATGCGGTCGCCGGCATCATCATTCTGGCAATCAACCTGGTCGGCGGCTTCGTGGTCGGGGTGTTGCAACACAATCTGGACATGGGAGCTGCGGCCAAGACTTACACGCTGCTGGCTATCGGTGACGGTCTGGTGGCGCAGGTTCCCGCGCTGGTGATTTCGACCGCTGCCGGTCTGGTGGTGAGCCGCGTGACCAGCAACGAGAACATCGGTCAGCAACTGGTCAAGCAGTTGTTCACCAGCCCGCAAGTATTGCTGCTGACCGCAGCCATCATCGGCATGATGGGCATGATCCCCGGTATGCCACATTTCGCTTTCCTGCTGCTGGCCGGTGCGATGGCATGGCTGGCTTACTTCATGTTGAATCGTGCCAAGAAAGCAGCCGAACAGCCGGTGGTCGAGACCGTGGCTGCGCCGCCTTCCGAAGCACCCGAAGCCAGCTGGGAAGACGTGGCACAGGTGGATGTGCTGGGTCTGGAAGTGGGTTACCGCATCATCTCGCTGGTGGACAAGGCGCAGGACGGTGATCTGTTGCGCCGCATCAAAGGTATCCGCAAGAAATTCACCCAGGAGATGGGCTTCCTGCCTCCTCCCGTGCATATCCGCGACAATCTGGACTTGCGTCCCAATGCTTACCGCATCACCCTGAAAGGGGCCGAGATCGGTGTCGGCGAGGCGTATGCCAATATGTTCCTGGCCATCAATCCGGGCAGCGCCAACGGCGTCATCCCCGGCATCCAGACCACCGATCCCGCGTTCGGCTTACCAGCGATCTGGATCGAGGGCGAGATGCGCGAGAGCGCACAAGCCATGGGTTACACCGTGGTCGATGCCGGTACCGTGGTGGCCACCCATATGAGTCATCTCATCCATACCCATGCCGCCGAGTTGCTCGGTCGTCAGGAGCTGCAACAACTGCTCGACCATGTCGGCAAGATTGCACCGAAACTCACCGAAGACCTGGTGCCAAAACTGTTGCCGCTGTCGACTGTGCAGAAGGTCATGCAGAACCTGCTGGATGAAGGCATGCATATCCGCGATATGCGCACCATTCTGGAGACGCTGGCCGAACATGCACCGCGCACTCAGGATGCGATGGTGCTGACCGGTCTGGTGCGTGTCGCGCTTGGCCCTGCCATCGTGCAGCAGTTCTACCCATCGGCGCAGGAACTGCAAGTCATCGGCATGGATAAAGAACTGGAACATGTGTTGTCGCAGGCGATCCAGGCGGGCGGCGGTTCTGCCATCGAGCCGGGTCTGGCCAGCACGCTGTTGCGTGAGGCACGTTCTGCCGCCGAGACACAGGAGCAGATGGGGTTGCCGACGGTGTTGCTGGTGCCGGGACAGATACGCGATCTGCTGGCGCGTTTCCTGAAGCGCTCGTTGCCGCAGCTCAAAGTCATTTCGCATGAGGAAGTACCGGGATTCAAAACGGTTAGGGTTACATCTTTGGTAGGGGGTAGAGCATGAACGCAAAGAAATTTATCGCACTCAATTCACGCGAGGCATTGAGGATGGTGCGTGTCGAACTGGGAGAAGATGCCGTTATCCTGTCCAATCGCAAGGTGGCAGACGGTGTCGAGATCGTGGCGATGGGCAGTGCAGAATTGTCGCGTCTGAGCGAGACGCGTGCTCCCGAAGCCAAGCCGGCTGCCCCGGTGAAGGCAGCTCCGACGCTACAGGATAAGGTGCTGAATCAGGCGGCGGCTTTGGGTGCCAAGGTGCTGGATGCGAATACTAAACGCGAAGTCGCGGCGGCTAAAAAAGAAGAAGCAATTGTGGCTCCGGTCGCAATGCAGACCGCCGAGCAGAACGGCATCCTGAGCGAGATCAAGACCATGCATACGATGCTGCAGGAGCAATTGGCCAGCATGGCCTGGAGCGACATGCAGCAGCGCAACCCGAAACGCAGCACTTTGTTGCGCGAGATGATCAATGTCGGATTCAGCCCGGTGTTGTCCAAACAGTTGCTCGACAAGATGCCGGCCAATGGTGACAGCGCTTGGGTGCGCCGTATCCTGGGACACAACATCCGTGTCGCTTCGGCGCAGGAGGATGTGGTGGCACGCGGCGGTGTCTACGCGCTGGTCGGCCCCACCGGTGTCGGCAAGACCACTACTACCGCCAAGCTGGCGGCGCGTGCGGTGGTGCGTTACGGCGCGGACAAGGTCGCGCTTATCACCACCGACAGTTATCGTATCGGCGCACACGAACAACTCAAGATCTACGGCAAGATCCTCGGGGTGACCGTTCATGCCGTGCGCGATACGGAAGACCTGAAACTGACCCTGTCCGGCCTGAAACACAAACATCTGGTGTTGATCGACACCATGGGCGTGGGACAACGCGACAGCCGCGTGGTTTCACAGGCAGAGATGTTCGATGCGGCTGGTGTGCAGCGCCTATTGCTGCTGAACGCAACCAGCGCTGGCGGTACGCTGGATGATGTGGTGCGTATGTACCACGGCAGCGGTGTGGTCGGTTGCATCGCGACCAAGCTGGACGAGGCTGTCACATTGGGTACGGTGCTGGATGTGGTGATCCGTCATAAGCTGTGCCTGCATTACATCGCCAGCGGCCAACGTGTTCCCGAAGATCTGCATGAAGTGAATCTGGATTATCTGTTGCATCGCGCCTTCAAGGCGAGTGCGCAGCCGAGCGCGTTCGAGGTGAAAGAATTGGAGTTCCCCTCTTTTATGGCTGCCGCCGCCGTTGCACCCATGATGCGAGCCGAACATGCAATATGATAATTTGAGCGATCAGGCCGAAGGGCTGCGCCGTTTGTTGGCCAGAACTGCGGCACGGGTGGTCACCGTGGTCGGTGCGCGTAGCGGACTGGGCGCGACCAGCGTGGTGGTCAATCTGGCAGCGGTTTGGGGTGCGGCCGGCAAAGACGTGCTCATCCTGGATGAACATCTGTCCACCAGCAACGTGGCCAATACTCTGGCGCTGAAGCCGCGCTACGATCTGCTGAATGTGATCCGTGGTGACAAGACTCTGCGCGAGGTCATGTTGCACGGCGGCGACGGTGTGCAGGTGTTGCCCGTGGCCCGTGCCATGCAGGCATTGCCGAAACTCGATGAGGCAGAACGGGATCGTTTGCTGGATATCCTGGATCAGGCCTCCCGAGGCATGGATGTGGTGCTGGTTGATGCCGCCGCGCGCGAAGGACATTCCGTCTGTGCCAGTCTGTCGGGCGACGAGCCGTTGATGCTGGTGCTGAATGCCACCGCCAGCGGCATCACGGAAAGTTATGCGATGCTCAAGCAGATGGCTCTCGACAACGGCAGGCTGGCCTTTGACATCGTGGTGAACAAGGTCAAGAATGCGTCCGAAGCCAAGGCTATTTTCGACAATATGGCGCAGTTGGCCAGACGCAATTTAGATGTGCGGCTGGAATATATGGGATATATTCCGGTTGATGAGAAGCTCAAACGTGCGACACAATTGTGCCGTCCGGTCATCGAGGCCTTTCCCGGCGCGGAATGCGCGGGTGCATTCGGTGAGCTGGCGCGTAATCTCGGCGCGGCGCGAAACGATGCCGATACGGATGCGAGTGGTCTGACTAGAGTGATGCAACGACTGATTCGCCAGGCGCGCCCCATGAACGTGGTGTCCGCCATCACATGAGAAGTAATGTTAACGCTATGTACACGGCAAACGGCTTAAGCGACAAGGAACAATGCCTGAAAGAATATGCGCCTCTGGTGAAGCGCATCGCTCACCATATGATGGTGAAGTTGCCGAGTAGCGTGGAAGTCGACGACATCATCCAGGCCGGTATGATGGGGCTGCTGGATGCGGCTGGACGTTATGATGAATTGCGCGGTGCGCAGTTCGAGACCTATGCCGCGCAGCGTATCCGTGGTGCCATGCTGGACGAATTGCGCGGGGCGGACTGGTTGCCCAGAAGCCTGCGCCGCGATATGCGCCGCATCGAAGCGGCGATCCACCGTTTGCAGCAGACCTTCGGGCGTGCGCCCGTCGAATCCGAGATCGCCAAAGAATTGGGCGTGTCGCTGTCCGAATACCAGCAGATGCTGCTGGAGGCGCGCGGTGCGCAACTGGTCTATTACGAAGATTTCCACGGCGAAGACGACGAGGATTTCTTCGACCGTCACGAAGCGGGGGATAATGCCAATCCCATGGCGCTGTTGCAGGACGAGCGTTTCCGCAGCGCGCTGATCAAGGCCATCGACGGGCTGCCAGAGCGGGAACGGCTGATGATGGCGTTGCATTACGAGCAGGATCTGAACCTGCGCGAGATCGGAGAAGTGATGGGGGTGACCGAATCGCGTGTGTGCCAGTTGCATAGTCAGGCAGTCGCACGGTTGCGTGGCTGGTTGAAGGGACATTGATGGATAAACTCAGTCTATTCGGATTGCTGGTCGCTTTTTCTGGCATCATCGGCGGGCAATTGCTCGAGGGTGGTGCCGTTTCTGCGTTGTTGCAGACGGCGGCTTTTTTCATCGTGTTCGGCGGGACGCTGGGTGCGGTCATGTTGCAGACCCCGGCCAAGATATTTATTGCCGGTCTGAAGATGGGCGGCTGGGCGTTCTTTACCCCCAAGATGGATTTGCAGGGGCTGGCCTATCAGTTGACGGCCTGGAGCAGTCTGGCGCGTAAGGAAGGCCTGCTGATGCTGGAGGGGCAGGTCAAAAATATTCAGGATCCGTTTCTGGTCAAGGGGCTGCAATTGCTGGTGGACGGCAATGGCGCGGAAAAGATCCGCGAGGTGCTCGAGGTCGATGTGAGTGTCTATGAGGAATCCTGTTGGCAGGGCGCGCGGGTGTGGGAATCTGCGGCCGGTTATTCACCGACCATCGGTATCATGGGTGCGGTGCTGGGTCTGATCCACGTCATGCAGAGTCTGGGTGATCCCACCAAGCTGGGTGAGGGCATCGCGGTCGCGTTCATCGCAACGATATACGGTGTGGGATTCGCCAATCTGGTGTTCCTGCCCATCGCCGGAAAACTGAAGATGATCGTCATGCAGCAACTGGTGATGCGCGAGATGGCGATCGACGGTCTGGTCATGATCGCCAATCTGGAAAGCCCGCGTTTCATCGAGAACAAGCTCAGGGGTTATATCTCGTAGCGGACATGATGATGATTGTTATGCCCGTTGCCTCCTTCCCCATCCTTTCCCGCTTGCGGGAAAGGAAATAAACGAAATTTTCCAAGTTTAATCTTCCGTGGCACTACGCAGAAAAAGAGTAGATCGCGATAACCATGAGCGCTGGTTGATCTCCTATGCGGATTTCATCACGCTGCTGTTTGCCTTCTTTGTTGTCATGTATGCCATCTCCTCGGTGAACGAGGGCAAATACAAGGTGCTGGGCTCGTCGCTGGGCAGCGCGTTCGGAGCCAGGCCGACCAAGGCGACCGAGTCCGGCACCATCCGTCTGACTGAGGAAGAGATCTATTTCAAATCCATCGTTGATCGGCGCAACGCTAGGCTGGCCGAGCAGCAGATCAAACAGAACGAGCGCATGCAAAGTCTGGTCAATGCGCTCAATCAGGCGATGGGGCGCTTCGTCAAGAACGGAACCATGGTGGTTTCTCAGACCCGTCGCGGGGTGATGCTGGATATCAGCGCCAGTGCCTTGTTCGCACCCGGTGATGCGGTGCTGGCCGATGTGGCGCAAAAGACCCTGGCCGATGTGGCGCAGGTGCTGGTCGACGGAGACCAGCCCATCGAAGTCGAGGGGCATACCGACAGCTTACCTATCAGTACACCGGTCTATCCTTCCAATTGGGAACTTTCTTCGGCGCGGGCGAGCAGCGTGGTGCGTTTGTTCATCCAGCAAGGGGTGGCGGCGAAGCGTCTGACGGCCATCGGTTCAGCGGATAATCAGCCGGTGTTGAGCAACGATACGGCAGAGGGCAGGGCGCGTAACCGGCGGGTGACCATCACGGTGTTGACGCCCGATTCGGAGCGCGGCAAAACCTCTCCGTAAACGTGATTCAGCCGCTGCCCAGAGTGCGACCGGAAACAGCGATGCTGGGCTGGCCATCGCGACCGTAAAGACCTGCGGTACTTTTTGCGGCACCGAGCAAGGCAGCCAGTGCCTGCTGGTTGCTGCGCAATTTAAGCTGGATGACTTCCCCGTTGGTCTGATTCAGGTGGTGCGCACGCGCTGCCAGTGTCTTGATCTCTTCCCATACCGCGCGGCTGGATGGAGCATGTTGTGCGACCCAAGCGGCGGTATCGGCTGTCCCCACCTGTTGGCGGCGTACGTTGGCCATATCGCTGAGCCTGTTGGCGGCCAGAGTCTTGGCTTCAGCGAGGGGAAGCAGTTGTTCGGCATCCTGGCCGAGCAGAGCCTGTTGCTCTTTTTCAAGCAGCGCGACGAACGCACGCATGGCGTCGCGCTCGAGGTTCAAGCGGGCGGAGAAATTGGTGGCGGGGGATGGGGCGGTATTACCGGTCAACTTTGGCTCGCGTTGATCAATTCTTCGACGTCGCTGATCAGGCCGTCGGCGATTGCCGCAGAATTGATCTGGAAACGTCCTTCACTGATGGCTTGTTTGATCTCGGCCACTTTTTTCGCATCGACCGCCGGCGCATTGGCCACATCGACCTCCATGCTGCGCAGCTGGCTGCTGGCGGAACCTAGGCTCACACTCACGCCATCCGGCGAAGCCGGGGTGGTGGACGGTTTGGGTGTGTTCGCGCGCGCCGTCGATTCGCTCAGGGACGATGGCGGTAACGAATTGATGCTTTTATCGATTTTCATTTTGGATCACCTTTCAACTGTCCTAGTCATGTGCTTCATCGGCAACTTGTTGAGAAACTTTAGGGTGAAGTCGCAATTTTTTTGAAAAATCCCAAGGCCGCACAATAACGCACTGTTGTATCAGAGTAAATGACCGTCATGGACGGACTTCCACGATGCCGTTGCCTTTTGCGATGCCGCTGATCACCTGTCCCGAGGCGACCTTCACCTGGGCAGATTGCCCCTCGGCTGCATTATTCAGCGCCTGTCCCTCGGTGCGTAACTGGATGCCATTACCATTCGAATAGAGTTGTACCGTCTGACCCTGCGTCACGACATAGGGCAGCCGCAGCATATCCTGTTTCAGCACCTGTCCGGCTCCGATGCTGAATTTAAGGACTTTGCCCAGCGCCTGGGCTTCGTCGGTGATGGTGCCGGGATGGGTAAGTTCCCCGGCCTGTACGTTGAAATCCCCGTTCCCAATCACCTGCCCCTGTTGTAGCGGACGGCTCGAGACCAGCATATTCAAAGTAGTGGTGATACTGGCTGGGACGATCAGCGACCAGCCGTTCGTTTCATTGCAGCGAACGCCGATACTGGTCCTGCCGCGTAATTGGGCTCCCGTCGGCAAATAAGCCTCAAGTTGCGAGCATGGTGGAAAAGATAAGCGGGAATCCAGTGCTTCGACCTTGTAACTCACTTTGCCGGGCATATTCCGTGTTTGTTCACGGATGAATTCGGTCGCCACCCTGAGTATCTCGCTATGACTCTGTTTTTCGACTGCCCAAGCGTTGTCCAGCGGCAGAAGCAGCAGACAGAGAAGTATGATGACTTGTTTTTTCATGGTGATATTGTCGTCCCGTGGCGTATTTTCCAAAAAGGAGAAGTAACGCATTTTTCCGCCTCTAATCGGGTGATACCCCGATACATGCTGTGTTTAGTATGCAGGTCATGGAAATGGCGAGTATGAAGGAGGGCCGAAATGAGCAGCAGAATCGATAATATGTTCCAGTTTCACCAGGCAGCGCTGAATCTGCGCGCGGCCCGGCAGGAATTGATCGCCTCCAATATCGCCAATGCCGATACCCCTAACTACAAGGCGAAGGATATTGACTTTGCCAGTGCCTTGCAAGGAGCCATCTCGGGCGGCGGGGCGAAGCTACAGATGGCAGGTTCTGCCAGCGCGCATTTGAACGGTCCCAGTGGTGATACCGTGATGGGCGCACCGGTGTTGTACCGTAACGTGGTGCAACCCAGTGCCGACGGCAATACGGTGGATATGGATGTGGAACGGGCGCAGTTTGCCGACAACGCGCTACGTTACGAGGCCAGCGTCAGGTTCGTGAGTGACAAGGCCAAAGACGTGTTGGCGGCTTTACAAGGATAATCATCATGTCGTTATTCAACATATTCAATATATCCGGTTCGGCGATGACTGCGCAGTCGCAGCGGCTGAACGTGGTGGCGAGTAATCTGGCCAACGTGGAAAGTACCACGGGGCCGGATGGCAAGCCGTATCAGGCCAAACAAGTCGTGTTCAGTGCCACGAGCTTCGAAGGGCAGCCCGGCCAAGGTGTCAGGGTCGAGGCGGTGGTGGAAGACAAAGCTCCCATGAAGATGGTGTACGACCCGAAACATCCCATGGCCGACAAACAAGGTTATGTCACCATGCCCAATGTGAACCCGGTCGACGAAATGGTGAATATGATCTCGGCCTCGCGCTCTTACCAGAATAACGTGGATGTGATGAACACATCCAAAGCGTTGCTGCTCAAAACGCTCAGTATCGGACAATAAGGAGAATAGTCATGGTCAATAACGTCACAGGCTCGAACCCGCTGGCTGCCGCGCAACCGATGCCGGGTAATGCGCAAGCGATGAACAAGCCGACACCCGCCGCTGCGGGCGCTGCCAATCCCGCGCAAGGAGCGAACAAGACTGCTGCGGGGCAAGCTGCCGCAGCGGCAGATGCCGCCGGTGCGGGAGCAAACACGCAGGACCGTTTTCTCAAACTGCTGGTTACACAGATGAAGAACCAGGATCCGCTCAATCCCATGGATAACGCGCAGGTCACTTCGCAGATGGCACAGTTGAGCACGGTGAGCGGTATCGACAAATTGAACTCGACCTTGAAGGCGCTGAGCGACAGCGTGACTTCGGGGCAGGCGATGTCGGCCACCGGCATGATCGGACACGGCGCGTTGGTGCCGGGTTCCAGCATGGAGTTGCACAAAGGCCAGGCGGTCGGCGGACTCGAACTGAGTCAGGGAGCCGACTCGGTCAAAGTGTTGATCAAAGACGGTGCCAATAACGTGGTACGCACGCTGCAACTCGGCGCGCAGAAGCCCGGTGTGGTGCCATTGGCCTGGGACGGCCTGAATGATGCTGGTGACGAATTGCCCGACGGTAAATACAAATTTGCCGCCGAAGGTGCCGCAGGAGAGCAGACCTTCCCCGCTACAACATTGTCGTTTGGCATGGTGAACGGAGTCGCGCCCGGATCGGGCGGAGCCAAGCTGGATGTGGAAAAACTGGGTATCTTCAATCTGTCAGACGTTAAACAAGTTATGTAAACCGGCTACTCCGTCACCGGATGGGGCGGAGTGCATGTCAACCTAAGGAGAACATCATGGGCTTTCAACAAGGACTAAGTGGACTGAACGCGGCAGCCAAGAACCTCGACGTCATCGGCAACAACGTCGCCAACGCGAATACCGTGGGCTTCAAGATGTCGCAGGCGCAGTTCGCCGACGTCTATGCCAGTTCAGTGGGCGGTTCCGCCGGTACGGCAGCGGGTATCGGTACCAAGCTGGCGACCGTGGCGCAGCAGTTCTCGCAAGGTAACATCACCTCCAGCAACAACTCGCTGGATACCGCGATCAGCGGCCAAGGGTTCTTCCAGTTGGGGACGACAACCAGTACCGCGCCGCAATTTTATACCCGCAACGGCCAGTTCCAGACGGACAGTCAGGGCTATATCGTGACCAGCGAAGGCATGCGCTTGTTCGGTGTCAACAAAGATGGGGTGCCGGGACCGTTGCAGATCCCGACCGAGCAGATTCCGGCGCGGGCGACGGGGACCTCTTCCAAGCCCAATATCATGGCTGGTTTGAACGTGGATGCGCGCGGTGCGATTACCGCATTGCCCGCCGATGTGGGTGAAGGGGCTACCGTCCCTCCCGGCCCGGCAGGTTCTTTCCGTTTCGACCCAGCCGATCCGACCACCTTCAATAACTCGACTTCAACCACCATCTACGATAGCTTGGGCAATCCGCATGTCGCCACTTTGTATTTCCAGAAGGCGACACCGACCGCCGGGGTCAACCCGTGGAACGTCTACCTGTCCATTGATAACGAGATGCAGCCGCCCAATGCCGTTGCTACGGTGCCGCCGAGTGCAGTGCCTATGGGGGCTGGCTTGCCGTTTGATACCACAGGTAAATTGCCGCCGGGTACCTTGCTGACCATGCCTGCGGCTTATACGCCGCCGTTGGCTGCACCTGCCGGCGGTGGTATCGCGGCGGCGGCGAATCCGATGCAATTGACCTTCGATTTCTCCAACACCACTCAATACGGCTCGGCCTTCGGCGTGAGTTCGATGGTGCAGGACGGTTATACCACCGGTATGCCGAGCGGCTTTAACATCAGCCCGGACGGTACGATTTTGGGGCGTTATACCAACGGCCAGTCGCAGAAGCTGGGGCAGGTCACCATCGCCAACTTCGCCAATCCGCAGGGCTTGCAGCCTTTGGGTAACAACCGCTGGGCACCGACCTCAACAGCCGGTACACCGTTGCCGGGAACGCCGGGCACCGCCAGTCTGGGTGTGTTGCAATCAGGTGCGGTGGAGGATGCCAACGTGGACTTGACCGGTGAGCTGGTGAACATGATCGTGGCGCAGCGTGTCTATCAGGCCAATGCCCAGTCGATCAAGACCCAGGACGCGGTGTTGCAGACCATCACACAGCTGCGTTAAGGCTGATTGAGTCGGGAGGATAGCCATGGATAGATTAATCTACACGGCGATGACGGGCGCTTCGCATATCCTGCAGCAACAGGCTGCGGTATCGGAGAATCTGGCTAACAACAACACGCCTGGCTTTCGTGCGACGATCAATACCTTCCGTGCCGTGCCGCTGGTCGGGGAGGGATTGCCGACACGGGTCATGGTAGTGGATTCGGTAGCGGGAGCGGACTTTACTCCCGGCACGATGGAACCTACCGGACGCGAACTGGATGTCGCCATCGATGGTAAAGGCTGGATCGCCGTACAAGGGGCGGATGGCAAAGAGGCCTACACCCGCAATGGCAGCTTTCAGGTCACCACCAACGGCATTCTGCAGACACGCAGCGGCCTGAATGTGCTGGGTGACGCAGGTCCGATCACGTTGCCGCCGAACACCGAGGTCAGTATCGCCAAAGACGGCACCATCTCCACCGTTCCGACGGGAACCAAACCGGCGGAGGTAGTGAAGGTCGGGCGGCTCAAGCTGACCAATCCGCCGGAGAGCGAGATGGTGCGCGGGGACGATGGGCTATTCCGCATGCGTGGCGGCGGTGCGGCAGATGCAAATGGCAAGGTTACGGTGGTATCCGGTAATCTGGAGAGCAGCAACGTGAATGCCGTGGAAGCGATGGTGAGTATGATCACGTTGGCACGCCAGTTCGACACCCAGATGAAGATGCTGCAAACAGCTGACAATAACGCTAAAGCGGCAAGCCAATTGCTCAATATCAATGCCTGATCATTTGACCGGATCGACTGACTAAAACAACGCAGCAAGCCTGTGCCGCATGGTCGTGGTCCCGTTACACCGGACGCGAGTGTTGTTGTATTCCCCCCGTTTTTTCGCATCAAGCGCGAATAAGCGCCTTTTTCCCCCTCTCATTCCCCGTTTGATTTTTGCGCTTCCAGATAGGATAGGCTCATGTGTAATGGCCTGATGCCTGATTTCGAAGAAGCGCCGACAAATTAAAGGGGTACCGACATGATTCGTTCCTTGTGGATTTCCAAGACCGGGCTGGATGCCCAGCAAACCCAGATGGATGTGGTCGCCAACAATCTGGCGAACGTGAGCACCAACGGTTTCAAACGGTCGCGCGCGGTGTTCGAAGACCTGCTGTACCAGAACATCCGTCAGCCGGGGGCGCAGTCTTCGCAGCAGACTCAGTTGCCATCGGGATTGCAGATCGGTACCGGGGTGCGTCCGGTGGCCGCTGAACGTATCCATACTCAGGGCAACCTGCAACAGTCCGGCAGCAAACTGGACATCGCCATTCAGGGCGGCGGCTTCTTTCCCGTGCTGATGCCGGACGGCACGACCGGTTATACGCGCGACGGCTCTTTCCAGACCGACGGGCAGGGGCAACTGGTCACCGCCAGCGGTTTCGTGGTGCAGCCTGCCATAACCATTCCGGCGGATGCGACCAGTGTCACGATTGCGCAGGACGGTGTGGTATCGGTGACTCAGGCGGGCAGTGTCACGCCGGTACAGCTCGGTCAGATGCAACTGGCGACGTTCATCAATCCGGCCGGTCTGCAAAGCAACGGCCAGAATCTGTACTTGGAGACGGCCTCTTCCGGTGCGCCCAGCACTGCGGCACCGGGGGCAAACGGTACGGGGACATTGGTACAGGGTTTCCTGGAGACATCGAATGTCAACGTTGTGGAAGAGCTGGTGAACATGATCCAGACGCAGCGCGCCTACGAGATCAATTCCAAGGCCATTACGACCTCAGACCAGATGTTGCAGAAACTGTCTCAGATATAATTCGGATCAAGGAGAAGCGACATGCGTAATTTAACCCGATGGATCATTCTGGCAGCGGTGCTGACGATGGCGGTCGGTTGCACGCCGGTGAGAACCAAGACTCCGTTGACCTCTTGCCCGCTGGTGCAAAAGACCCCAGCCTTGGATAACGGCGCGATCTTTCAGGCAACCGCCAGCCGCCCGCTGTTTGAAGACCGTCATGCGCGCAACGTCGGCGACGAGTTGACCATCACGCTGGGTGAAGTGACTGCCCAGACACAGAAATCGAGCAAGAATGCGGGCAAGTCCGAGGCCAAAGCCGATCTGCCGAGCAAGGGTGAAAAAGCCGGGGGGTCGGAGAGTACCAGTGCGTTCTCCGGTGAGATTATCGCCACCGTGATCGTGGTGATGGATAACGGCAAGTTGCTGGTTTGCGGCGACAAGCTGGTGAAATATGCCAACGGTGAAACGAATTTTGAATATATCCGCTTCTCCGGTACGGTGAATCCAGACTCCATCTCTGAACGGAACACGGTGTTATCCACGCAGGTGGCGGATGTGCAAATCGAATATCGCAACGCCAGCAACATCGATTCGCCGAACGCGCCGCCGACCCTGTTCAGTCGTCTCAGCCGCTTCTTCGCGCCGAAGAAACTGTATTTCTAGAAAGGCTCGCCATGAAGACCATTGTGCAATGGGTGTTGATCGGGTTGATGTCACTGATGTCGCTGGATGTCGCAGCCGAGCGTATCAAGAATCTGGCCAGTATCCAGGGCGTGCGAGAAAACCAGTTGCTGGGCTACGGCTTGGTGGTCGGTCTGGATGGTACCGGCGATCAGACTACGCAAGCGCCGTTTACCGTGAACAGCACGCTGACCATGCTGGCGCAGATGGGCGTCAAGTTTCCGCCCGGCACCAACCTGCAATTGAAAAATGTCGCGGCGGTCACCGTGACCGCTTCGTTACCGGCCTTTGCGCGTCCCGGCCAGACCATCGATATCACGGTCTCTTCGTTCGGTAACGCCAAGAGTCTGCGCGGCGGTACGCTGCTGATGACGCCGCTCAAAGGTGCCGACGGGCAAGTTTATGCCATGGGGCAGGGCAATCTGCTGGTTGCGGCGGCGGGGACGTCGAAGAATGATGTCAATCATCTGATCGTTGGGCGTATCCCCGGTGGTGCCACGGTGGAACGTGCCGTGCCGACTGCGGTAGGCCAGGGTGAGTTTATCTATCTCGAATTGAATACGGGCGACTTCACCACGGCCGCGCGTCTGGCGGATGTGGTCAACCGCGAAATGTCGCCGGAAACCGAAATCGCCACCGCACTGGACGGACGTACCATACAGATCAGGGCGCCGGCAGGGAATGCGCGGGTAGCCTTCATCTCCCGTGTCGAGAATCTCGATGTCACGGTGGCGCAGCCGATCGCCAGGGTCATTATCAATGCACGCACGGGTTCGGTGGTGATGAATCAGGCGGTCAGGCTGGATGATTGCGCGGTGGCGCACGGTAATTTGTCGGTGGTCATCAATGCGAGTAGCATGACTGCGGCAGCGACCGATGCCGCCAGGGCGAATGCCGAGAGCAAGGGCGACAAGGGTAATCTGGTGCTGTTGAAGCGCGGGGTCGCGCTGGGAGACGTGGTCAGTGCGTTAAACGCCATCGGTGCGACGCCGCAGGACTTGCTGGCCATCTTGCAAGCAATGAAATCAGCCGGCGCATTGCGCGCCGAGCTTGAGGTGATCTAACGGGAAGCACAGTCATGAGTACATCAGCCAGTGATATCGGAGGTTTGGCTCTAGGCGCACAAAGCCTGGACAAACTGCGCCTGCAGGCAAAGCAGTCGCCGGATCAGGCGATCAAAGGTGCGGCACAACAATTCGAGCAGGTGTTCCTCAACATGATGTTGAAGAGCATGCGCGAGGCGACCCCACAGGAAGGCATGTTCGATAGCGAGCAGACCAAGATGTTCACCGGGATGCTGGATCAGCAGTTGGCGCAAAGCATGTCCTCCGGGCATGGCATCGGGCTGGCCGATGTGATGGCACGCCAGCTCAGTCGTTCGTCGCTGGGAGCGGAGGCCGATCCGGCGGCGCTGAACAAAACGGCTCCCGTTATGCGCAGCTCTATCCCATCGGCGTACAACGAGAACTTTCAACAGGACTTCGTGCGCAAGGTGATGCCGCATGCCGAACAAGCCAGCCGTACGAGCGGCATCCCCGCGCAGTTGATGGTGGGACAGGCGGCACTGGAGAGCGGTTGGGGGCGGCGCGAGATTAAGTCGGCGGACGGCACGAACAGTCATAATCTGTTTGGTATCAAGGCCGGCCCAGGATGGAACGGCAAGGTCGCCGAGGTGATGACCACCGAATACCACAACGGTGTGGCGAACAAACAGGTGGAGAAGTTCCGTGCCTATGATTCGTATGCCGACTCCTTCAAAGACTACGCCGATATGCTGAGCAGCAACCCGCGTTACGCCGATGTTTTGCGGCAAGGTAGCAATGCACAGGGATTCGCCAATGCGCTGCAACAGGCGGGTTATGCCACCGACCCGAAATACGGGGATAAGTTGAGCAGTGTCATCAAGAGCGTCAATACCTTGGCCTGAGCGGGCCTGAGCCCGGCTAAAGTATGGCGCAGAACAGCCGATAGCTGGAACGAGAAGCTCCCGAGTGGGGCGGTAGGAGAGGGATCATGGCAGTCAGTGGGGTGATGGGAATCAGTGTGAGCGCCTTGGGCGCGGCACAGGTGGGGTTGCAGACCACCGGGCACAACATCGCCAACGCGAACACGCCCGGTTATTCCCGGCAGGAGGTGCAACTGGGTACCCGTAATCCGCAATATACCGGTGCGGGTTATCTGGGCCAGGGGGTCGAGGTGAATACCGTCAAACGCGCCTACAGTGAGTTCCTCAATGCACAGGTATTGTCGGAACAGAGCCAAGCCTCGATGCTGAACACCTACCATACCCAGATCCAGCAGATCGACAACGTCATCGCCGATGCCAATGCCGGTATCTCTCCGGCGATCCAGGATTTCTTCAGCGCAGTAAACAACGTTTCGGCCACTCCAGAATCACAGCCGGCACGCCAGGCCATGCTGAATAGCGCCGGTTCGCTCGCGGCACGTTTCAGGTCGCTCAGCCAGCGCTTTACCGATGTTAATACTGCGGTCAGTAGCCAAATCGCCAACAGCATCGCGCAGGTGAACAGTTACGCGCAGCAGATCGCAGCACTCAACCAGAACATCGTGATGCAGACCGCAGCCAGCGGTCAGCCGCCCAACGATTTGCTCGATCAGCGCGACCAGTTGGTCGCAAAATTAAATACCGAGGTCAAGGCCACGGTGGTCAGGCAGAACGATGGTGCTTATAACGTGTTCGTCGGCAATGGCCAATCGCTGGTGGTCGGATCGGCCGCATTCACTTTGGCTTTGGCGCAATCACCGACCGACCCGTCCAAGCAGGACGTCGTCTACAACAACATGAACGGCACACAAAGCACTTTGCAGCAAAGCAGCTTGCAGGGAGGCAATCTCGGCGGTTTCCTGACCTTCCGCGATACCACACTCGCTGGGTCGCAGAATGCACTGGGCCGTGTCGCCATGGGTATCGCCGGTATGATGAACCAGCAACACCAGCTGGGACAGGATCTGAATGGTGAATTGGGCGGGGACTTCTTCGTGCCACCGAGTCCGGCGGTTTATTCCAATACCCAGAACAAGGGTGAAGGTGTGGTGACCGCGAGTGTGGTCGATCCCGCCGATTATGCCGCTTTGACCGGCAGCGATTACAAGCTCAGATTTGACGGTGGTTCGAGTTATACCCTGATCCGCCTGTCCGATAACAAACAGACGGTGTTTCCTTCCGGCTTGCCGGAGACGCCAGTGGATGGTCTGTCGCTGACGACCACGGCAGGAGCGATGCCGGGTGATACCTATTTGATCCGTCCCACCGTCAACGGTGCGCGTGACATTGCTGTCGCCGTGACCGATCCGGCCAAGGTCGCTGCGGCCTTGCCGATACGCGCCAGCGCGGCTCTGAGCAACGAGGGCGAGGCGAAGATATCGTCCGGTACGGTAAATCCATCGCCGACGACCCCCGATCCAGCCCATCCCAATACCGATGTGAACCTCCAAAATCCGGTCACCATCAGATTCTCCAGTGCGAATACCTTTGACGTTTATGACGCCAAGGCGGGTGTCAGCCTCGCCACGGGGGTACCGTATACGGACGGCGGTGACATCAGTTACAACGGATGGACGGCTCAGATCAGCGGCATTCCCGCTGCGGGCGATGAGTTCATGGTGGGCGCGAACACCAACGCGACTGCGGACGGCAGAAATGCGCTGATCATGGCGGAATTGCAGACCAAGAACACGCTGGGGGCACCGGAAGGCGGGTTGCCGACCACGACGTTTCAGGGTGCTTATGCGCAATGGGTGAGTGATGTCGGTAACAAGACCCGCGAACTACAGGTGACCAGCACCGCACAGACCAGCATGGCGGAGCAGTCGGTCGCGACACAGCAGTCTTATGCCGGGGTCAACCTGGATGAGGAGGCGGCCAATCTGATGCGTTATCAACGCGCCTATCAGGCGGCAGGTAAGGCGATGCAGATATCCAACACGCTGTTCGACACCGTTCTGGAACTCGGGAGGTAGATGAGTCATGCGTATCAGTTCAGGTAATGTATTCGACACCAATGTATCGATGCTGAACCAGCAGCAGTCCTCGTTGCTGCACACCAACCAGCAGGTCGCTTCCGGGCGGCGCATGTTGACGCCAGCGGACGACCCCGCAGCTTCAGCCAATGCCCTGCTGGTCTCTCAGGCAGAAGGTACCAACGCCCAGTTCACCGTCAATCGTGACGCGGCTAAGAGTGCCACCGGCATGGCCGAGGCGGTTCTGCAAAGTGTCACCACCTTGCTTCAGGATGTGAAGACCAAGGCGGTACAGGCCGGGAACGGTGCACTTTCCGCCTCTGATCGCAGCTCAATTGCGGGTGAGTTGCAGGGGCGTCTGGATCAACTGGTCGCGTTGGCCAACAGTACCGATGGCACGGGCAACTATCTGTTCTCCGGTTTCCAGGGCAAGACTATCCCGTTCGTTAACACCTCGCTGGGGGTGCAATACATGGCGGATGACGGACAGCGTATGGTGCAGGTTAGCAGCTCCCGGAAGATGGCGACGAGTGACTCCGGCGCAGACATCTTCATGCGTATCAAGAATGGTAACGGTGTGTTCGTCACCGAGGCCAATCCCAACAACATGGGCGCCGCCTCAATCGGTCAGGGCTCGGTGACCGATTCCGCTTTGTTGAACGGAACCACCTACAAACTGACCTTTACCAGCCCGAGCACTTACGATGTGAGCGATGAGGTTGGCAACGTGCTGTCCATCAATAATGGCTTCACCAGCGGCGAGGCACTCTCCCTGCCGGGAATGCAGTTTTCCATCATCGGTTCGCCTGTGACGGGCGACACCTTCACGGTCGCGCCCAGCAGCAACGAGAGCCTGTTCAAGACATTGGGCGACCTGATCGCCGCGCTGAACACCACCAATCCGGCGGGCGAGGCGGTCACCAGCGCCCAGCTGACCAGCAGTCTAAGCAAGGCCATGAGCGGAATCGACCGAGGACTGGACAATGTGCTGACCGTTCGCGCCTCGTTGGGTGCACGCATGAACGAGCTGGACTCTTTGCAGGCCACTGGCGAGGATCTCAGCCTGCAATACAAACAGACTTTGTCCACTTTGCAAGATCTGGATTACAACAAGGCGATCAGTGATCTGAACCGCCAGACCACCAGCCTGACCGCCGCACAGAAATCCTTCAAGCAGATCGCCGATCTGTCGATGTTCAACTACATGTGATTTTGTCCGCTACGGACATTCTGCTGCCCGCCGGGAATCCGGCGGGCAGATTCATTTCGGCTCAATTTGCCAGAGATGTTGCGAGACGGACAGCCAGGCTCCCATCCAGCCCAGATAGGCGGAGAACCCCAGCAAAGCCAGACTATCGCCCAGTGTAAGATGGTGCAGGCTGAAGCTGCTGGCATATAGCTGCGCGAGTTCGGCGAGATTGTAATTCAGCAATAGCAGGCTACAAGCGATGATCAGCCAGGCAGTCGCCCCCCCCAGCAACCCCTGCACCAATCCGAAATACAGGAATGGTCGCCGGATGAAACCATTCGTGGCACCGATCAGTTTGGCGACTTCGATCTCGTCGCGCTGGGTCAGGATCTGCAGGCGGATAGTGTTGAAGGTGATGGCGACCAGCGCGAAACTGAGCATGGCGGCGAGAATCAATACTGCCAGACGTCCGAAGCGCAGGATGGCCTGAAGTTTGTGTGCCCAGGCCGAATCCAGTTGCACATGCTCGAATCGCGGCCAGGATTTGAGATCGTCGCGCAGCAGTTCCAGTTTGGGTGCATCCAGCGCCACCGGATAGATGACGAATGCATCCGGCAGCGGATTCTGCGTCAGGCCGCCCACTACATCGGCCAGTCCGGTACTGAGCTGTAGTTGTTTCAACGCCAGGTCGCGCGGCACGAACTCGATATGCTCGATGGCGGCGTGATCTTTAAGTTCTTTGCTGATGCGGGTGATCTCTTCCTGGGAGGTGCCTGCAGCCAGAAACACACTAATCTGCGGGGTACCAGCGGTCTGTTCCGCCAGACCCTGTACGTTCTTTAGTAGCACATAGCCGCCCACCGGCAAGCTGAGCGCGATACCGATGACGAGAATGTTGAGCAGGCTGGCGACCGGGGTACGCAGCAATCGCTGTAGTGTGAAACGGATGACTTGCACATGCTGGATGGTGGCGCTCTTCATGGTTGCAACTCTCCATGTTTCAGTGCCAGTGCCCGTCCCGGGAACTGGCGCAGAATGGTTTCATCGTGGGTGGAGACGAGCAACGTGACGCCGACCTGATGGAATGACCTGAAGATGTTCATGATCTCGCCCGAATACTCCGTGTCGAGATTGCCGGTGGGCTCGTCGGCCAGCAGGATGGTGGGGCGGTTGACGATGGCGCGCGCGATGCACAGACGCTGCTGCTCGCCGCCGGAAAGGGCGATGGGGTTGGCTTTCTCGCGATTGAGCAGGCCGACCTTGTCCAGTGCCGCTCGTACCCGTTTGGCGCTTTCGCGGTGGTCGAAGCCGCAGATCTGTAAAGGTAGCATCACATTGTCGAACGCATTGCGATCAAACAGCAGTTTGTGATCCTGGAAGATGAGGCCGAGGTTGCGGCGCAGATACGGCAACGCGCCGCTTTTCAGCGATTTGATGTTCTGTCCTTTCACGACCACACTGCCGCTGGTGGGGCGTTCGATCGCGGCGATCAGTTTGAGCAGCGTGCTTTTCCCGGCACCGGAATGTCCGGTGAGGAACACCATCTCGCCTTCCGCGATCTCGAAGCTCAGGTTGCGCAGGGCTTCATGCCCGCCGGGATATCGTTTATAGACCTGGTTGAATTTGATCATCATTCGGTACCGAGTAACGCTGCGACAAAATCTTCCGCCAGAAATGGCTTGAGGTCTTCCAGCTTTTCGCCCACACCGATGAAACGCACCGGAATAGGATGGGCTTTGGCGATAGCGGCGATGACGCCGCCTTTAGCGGTGCCGTCCAGTTTGGTGAGGATAAGGCCGCTCACATCCAGTGCGTCATCGAACGCCTTGACCTGGGACAGCGCGTTCTGGCCGGTATTGGCATCCAGCACCAGCAGTATCTCGTGTGGTGCATCGGGCTGCGCCTTGGCGATGACACGCTTCACCTTCTTGATCTCTTCCATTAGATGCGCCTGGGTTCCCAGCCGTCCGGCCGTGTCTGCCAGCAACACATCAATGCCGCGCGCTTTGGCGGCCTGTACCGCATCGAAAATCACTGCGGCTGCGTCACCACTCTCCTGTGCGATGACGGCGACATCGTTGCGTGCCCCCCATTCCATCAGTTGTTCCCGCGCGGCGGCACGGAAAGTGTCTCCGGCGGCCAGCATCACCGATTTCCCCTGGCTCTGGAAATGTCTGGCGAGCTTGCCGATGGACGTGGTCTTACCGGCACCGTTCACGCCGCACAACATGATGACGAAGGGTCGGTGTGTGCCGGTATCCAGCGGCTGGGCCAGCGGTTGCAGCAATTTGAGCAGCGCTTGTGCCAGCGCTTCCCGCAATTGCGCCGTGTCGGTAAGGTGATGCTCTTTCACCTGGCGGCGCACATCGGCCAACAGCAGGCGCGTGGCATCCATGCCCACATCCGAGGTGATCAGGATGGTCTCCAGCTCTTCGTAGAACTCCTCGTCGATGCGCCCGCCACGTCCGAGCAACTCGGTCAACTGGTCTCCTGTACGAGCCAGTCCGCTTTTCAGGCGATCCAGCCAACCGGCGCGTTCAGGCACGTTTTCGGCGGCGGATTTTTTCAGGAAAGAGAACATTCAGATGGCTTTGCAGGTGGTCTAGAGACAAGGAAATGGCGCATAATACGCGCCCTTCGCGACGGTGTACTGTCGTGGACGGCATTTTATCTGATTGACCTGTCTTGGGCGAGAAATATGCATATGCGACTGTTGAGCGGTGCGGGTGGTGTGTTGCTGATGTTGGCGGCTTGGTATGCATCCGCCCAGGTATTCGAACAGACCTTGCCCAACGGGCTTAAGGTCGTGGTCAAAGAAGACCACCGCGCGCCGGTGCTGGTGCAGCAGATATGGTACCGCGCCGGTAGTATGGATGAACGCACCGGCACGACCGGGGTCGCGCATGTGCTGGAACACATGATGTTCAAAGGCACTAGATCGGTACCGATGGGAGAGTTCTCCAGGCGCATCGCCGCAGCGGGCGGGCGCGAGAACGCATTCACCAGCTACGACTACACCGCCTATTTCCAGCAGCTGCATAGATCCAAACTGCCGCTCGCGATGCAGTTGGAATCCGACCGGATGCACAACCTGCAACTCGCGGCGACCGAATTCAACAAAGAAGTCAGAGTGGTGATGGAAGAACGCCGCACACGTACCGACGACGAGCCGCACGCGCTGATGTACGAAAAACTCATGGCGACCGCCTATCAGGAACACCCGTATCAACATCCCATCATCGGCTGGATGAACGATCTGGAGACGATGACGCCTGCCGATGCACTCGAATGGTACCGGTCCTGGTATGTGCCGAACAATGCGGTATTGGTGGTCGCGGGAGATGTGCGAGCGGAGGAAGTGTTCCGGCTGGCACGGCGTTATTACGGCCAAATCCCGGCGCGTCCCCTGCCGCCGCGCAAGACTTTCAAAGAACCGCCGCAGGCCGGTATCAAACGCATCGTGGTCAAAGCCCCCGCGCAATTGCCGCATCTCATCATGGCGTACCACGCGCCGACCCTGCGCGATGCGGAAAAGGACAGCCTGCCTTACGCCCTTGAAGTGCTGGCAGGTGTGCTGGATGGCAACGAATCCGCGCGTCTGAACAAGACGCTGGTGCGCGAACAGCAGATCGCCAGTGAAATCGGCGCGGGATACGACAACAGCGCGCGCGGGCCGGGGATGTTCGTGCTGGAAGGCACTCCATCGGACGGCAGGACGGTTGCCGAACTGGAAGCCGCGCTACGCGAACAATTGGTCAGGTTGATACGCGACGGAGTGAGTGAGGAGGAGTTGCGTCGGGTCAAAGCGCAGGTCACCGCACACGAAGTTTATAAACGTGACTCGGTGTTCTATCAGGCGATGCAGATCGGCCAATTGGAGACCATCGGTCTCGGTCACCGGGCTTTGCCTGTGATGTTGCAGAAGCTGCGGGAGGTCACCGCGCAACAGGTACAGGATGCCGCACGCGAGATACTCAAAGACGATCAGCTCACCGTGGCGGTACTCGATCTCCAGCCGCTGTCGGGGAGTCCAAAACGCAGCGGAGGTGCGAGCCATGCGCATTAACTCATTCTTGTTTGTGTTTTTCTGCGGTCTGGCGGGCACGGTATCGGCTACACCGCTCATCCAGCATTGGCAGACAGCCAGCGGCGCGCGCGTGTATTTTGTGGAGGATCATGGCCTGCCCATGCTGGATGTGGCGGTGAGTTTCGCCGCCGGCAGCGGCTTCGATGAAGCGGGCCGGTCTGGCGTGGCCGGATTGACCAACGGCCTGTTGAATCTGGGCGTGGAAGGGTTGAACGAAGACCTGATTGCGAGCCGTCTGGCGGACATCGGTGCACAACTTGGCGGACATTTTGATACTGATCGTTCTGGAGTCAGTCTGCGCACACTGAGCAATGCCGCCGAGCGCGATGCCGCTTTGGATATTCTGGCGCGGGTGTTGCAGCAACCCCTGTTTCCCGAAGCCGTGCTGGCCCGCGAGAAGGCGCGTTTGGTCGCCGCTTTGAAGGAGGCCGAGACCAAGCCGGACAGTATCGCCGGCAAAGCTTTCGGCAAGGCGGTGTTCGGCGATCATCCCTATGGTCGGTCGAGCGAGGTGGTCGATGTGGAAAAGATACAGCGCGGCGATCTGCTAGCGTTCTATCGCGCGCATTACGGTGCGAGCAATGCTGTGGTCGCTCTGATGGGTGACCTCACCCGCGTTCAGGCAGAAGCCATTGCCCAGCGGCTTACCGCAAGTTTGCCGCCGGGAGGCGCGGTTGCGCGCATCCCTCCGGTGGCCGCGAAGATTACTGGAGCAGAGCAGCGTATCGCGCATCCGGCCAGCCAGAGTCACATCCTGATCGGTGCGCCCGGTATCGCCCGCAACGATGCCGATTATTTTCCGCTGTATGTTGGCAACTACATCCTTGGCGGTGGCGGTTTTGTGTCGCGACTGATGAACGAGATCCGCGAACAGCGTGGTATGGCGTACAGCGTGTACAGCTATTTCATGCCGATGCAGCAGCCCGGCGCGTTCCAGATCGGCTTGCAGACTAAAAAAGAACAGGCCGACGCGGCACTCCGGCTGACGCGGACGGTTCTACGTGACTTCGTGGATAAAGGCGTAACGGGAAAAGAATTGCAGGCGGCCAAGGACAATATCATCGGAGGTTTCCCGCTGCGCATCGACAGCAACCGCAAGATACTGGAATACCTCACCGTGATTGGTTTCTACGATTTGCCATTGTCCTATCTGGACGATTTTGCCGCTAATGTCGGCAAGGTGACGCGCAAACAGATTCATGACGCCTTCAAGCGTCGCGTTGATCCAGAAGCGATGGTGACGGTGATGGTGGGTGCGCCGGAGGCGCAAGAGAAAAATGTAGGAGATGGAAAATAAACAAGGTTCGCATCATCGGTGGTAGCCATCGCCGTCGGCTGGTCGAGTTCCCCGATGCGGAAGGACTGCGCCCGACCCCGGATCGGGTGCGTGAGACGCTGTTCAACTGGTTGGGGCAGACACTGGACGGGCGTCGTTGTCTGGATCTGTTTGCGGGCAGTGGTGCACTGGGCTTCGAGGCCGCTTCGCGCGGTGCCGCCGAGGTGCTGATGGTGGAGCGTAACCGATTGGTTTATAGAAGTTTGCAGGAGAATGTCAAAAAATTAGGCTTCTCTAATATAGCATTGCGCAACGAGGATGGGCTAGAATTCGTCTTGCAGCAGAACAGGCCGTTCGATGTTATCTTCCTCGATCCCCCGTTTCAAAGCGATTACCTTGCCAAGCTGTTGCCGTTGTTGACAGACAAACTGGCTAGAGACGGTATGGTGTACGTGGAAAGTGGAGCGCCGTTCGAGCCGGATGCGGCTTGGCATGTGGTCAGGCAGGCGCGAGCCGGTGCGGTGTTTTACCAATTATTGCAGCACGGACAACAATGATAAGAGTGGTATATCCGGGTACGTTCGATCCCATCACCCGAGGGCATGAAGACGTGGTACGCCGCGCGGCGGGGTTGTTCGGCGAGGTCATCGTGGCGGTGGCGGAGAGCCGCAGTCACACGCTGTTTTCCCTGGACGAGCGGGTGCTTATGGCGCAGGAGGTGTTTGCCGATTTCACCAACGTGCGCGTCGAGGGTTTTAATGACCTGTTGATGAGTTATGTGCGTGCCAAAGACGCACGGGTGGTATTGCGCGGCTTGCGTGCGGTATCGGACTTTGAATATGAGTTCCAGATGGCTGGCATGAACCGCAGCCTGCATCCCGAGGTGGAGACTGTGTTTTTGACGCCAGCGGAAAAATACACCTTCATCTCCGCCAGCATGGTGCGCGAGATCGCGCGCTTCGGCGGCGATGTGGACAAATTTGTGTCGCCGTCTGTCGCGGCCAGACTGAAACAGAAGAAATCAACTTAAGGAGGAAGTAACATGGCACTGATGATCACCGATGAATGTATCAACTGCGACGTGTGCGAGCCGGAATGCCCGAACGACGCGATCTCGCAAGGCGAGACGATCTATGTGATCGACCCGGCGAAATGTACCGAGTGTGTGGGGCATTACGACACGCCGCAATGCGTCGAAGTCTGCCCGGTGGATTGTATTCCGCACGATCCGGCGCATACCGAAAGCAAAGAGCAATTGCAGGCCAAATACGAGAAACTGGTCTCGGCCAAAGGCTGATCACCGCGCTCCACACACAAAACCCGCAGTAAGGCGGGTTTTGTGCTTATGGCGGGTCTATAATGACCCAGAGCCAAGATCGTGAACCAAACAGTGACCGAGCCGCTATCCATGCCTTCCGAAAATACACGTGTCGAACAGAACCGTTTCAGGCCGGCGCTCAAGCCATTACTGATATTGCTGTCTATCGCCATCGTGGTGTTGCTGGTCGGCAGCTTGGTGTTCCAGAGCTTGCGGGATGCCGTCAAGAACAACCAAAAAGAACATGTCACCGCGATCGGGAAGTTAAAGGCCAAGCAGATCAGTGACTGGTTGGATGACCGCCATTCCGATATCAAGACGCTTTCCGACGATTCCTACTTCGCCCGCGATGTCGAACAATGGCTGAACTCGGGGCGTGTCGACAACAAGCAGCGTGTGCGCATCACCCTGCGCATGGCAGCTTTTCTTGAATCGCATAATTACCACTCGATCGGAATCTACGACAGGCAGGGGCGTTTCGTGTTACGTGCCGGAAACGAGATCGAGCACGAAGAGGATATGAGCGAATACGCGCGTCGCGCTATGACGTTCGGCCACATCGACCTGATCGATCTGCATCGTCATGACGATCCCGGATTGCCGGTAGGGCTGGGATTCATCAGCGCGCTGAAGGTGGAGAAGAAATCCATCGGTGCAGTGTATTTTTCGGAGAACCCGCAAAACTATCTGTTCCCGCTGATTGAGACACAGCCGGTTCCCAGCGAAACGGCGGAGACGCAGCTGGTGCGCGGCGAGGGTGACCGCGTATTGTTCCTAAACCGCTTGCGCAAGCGTGATGATGCACCGATGAGTTTCAGTCTACCGCTGGCCTCCCGGGATCTGTCGGCGGCGCGAGCGGTGCTGGGAGAGAGCGGGCTGCTGGAGCATGCACACGACTACACCGGAGCGTCGGTACTGTCTTTCGCTACTCCTATCTCCGGTACGCCGTGGTTGCTGATTTCCAAGGTGGCCGAGGAAGAGGCGTATGCGCTGGTGAATCGCATCGAGTTGCTGGCGACGCTGTTGCTGGCACTGGTTTTTGCCATTGGCAGCGTATTCTTCTGGCAGTGGTGGCGGCGCGAGCAGGTGGCGGCGGATGCCGCGCTGTTGCGCGAGCGGGTGCGTAGCGACGTGTTGCAAATGGAGGCGGAGAAGCGCTTCCGCACAGTATTCGAACATACCGCATTGCCGATGGTGCGCAATGCCACCAACGGTGAATTCATCGAGGTCAACGATGCCTGGTGCAGCATGTTCGGGTACAGCCGCGAGGAAGTGTTGTCGCGCCATTTGACTTGGCAGCAGATCACCTATGCCGAGGATATGGATACGAGCAGTGTCCAAGTGCAGAAGATGCTGGCCGGGGAGATCGATGATTTCAAGCTGGAGAAGCGTTATCTGCGCAAAGACGGCTCTGTGTTGTGGGGCAGCTTGCAAGTGTCACTGGTGCGGAACGAGGACGGCAAGCCGGAATATTTCATCAGCGCTATTCAGGACATCACCGAAAGTAAACGCGCAGAACAACAGATCAGCTTCATGGCGTATCACGACAAGCTGACTGGCTTGCCTAATCGTGCGCTGTTCTTTGATCGTCTGTCACAGGCCATGTCGCAGGCGCGGCGCAGTCGTCGCCATGTGGCGCTGTTGTTCCTGGATCTGGACGGTTTCAAGCCTATCAACGACATGTACGGCCACGAGGCGGGTGACGCCGTGTTGAAGATGGTCGCGCAGCGCCTGCTGGCCTGCCTGCGTGCGGTGGATACTGTCGCCCGTCTGGGCGGTGACGAATTCGCCATTATCATCGGCGAACTGGATAATCCAGCCGAGGTCGAGCGCATCGCCGAGCAGATATTACAGGCGTTCGTCCAGCCTATGGTTCTGCCGGATGGAGAAGCATGCACGGTCGGCAGCAGTATCGGCATCAGCATTTATCCTGACAACGGTGACGAGATGGATAGCCTGTTGGCGGCAGCGGATGCGGCGATGTATGACAGCAAACGCAAGGGTAAGAACACTTATACCTACTTTGGTGATGCACCGGATCAGGAGAACAGCGCCGAAGCCTGGATCGTGTTTGATCACGCGCATCATGTTGGCGTGGTCGAGATCGATGAACAGCACCGCGAACTGGTGCGGCTGGTGAACCGGGTCAACGGCGCGATCAAGAACAAGGAAGGCGATGAGGTTACCCTGCGGCTGTATGACGAGCTGCTGGCGTTCACCGCGTTCCATTTCGCCACCGAACATCGCCTGATGGAGCGGTATAACTATCCAGATATGGAATCGCATGACCGCGAGCACACCCATCTGGTGGACGAGGCGATCCATTTCAAAGCGCGCCTGACGGAAGGGGCGGATCTGCTGGCGTTACAGTCGATCAAGGACTGGCTGCTCAATCACATTCATTATTCTGACAAGGCGTTGGCCAAATTTTTGCAAAGCCGGGGGGTGCATTGATGGCGGAAATATCCCGGCGTACCGGACAAACAGACATGCATGCCTCGTTCTTCGAAGACATCAAAGCGATGCAGGAGCTGATTGATGTCCTGCCGGTTGCTGTGTTTGTCAAAGATGCCCAGAGCCGCTTCCTGTTGATGAACAAGGCATGCGAGCAGCAGTGGGGCATGGATTTTGCGGAATTGCGCGGCACCGATGCCAGCCAGTTTTTCCCCGCCGAGCAGATGGAATGTTTCCTTGCCAAGGATAAGGCGGTGTTCTCGGGTGGAACCTTGGTCGATTTCGAGGAGGTGTTTCGCAGTGCCAGTCTGGGGCAGGATCGTATCGGCCATACTTTCAAAAAGCCGGTCTATGATGAATCCGGCGAACCACGTTACCTGATCGGGGTCACGGTTGATATCACCGAGCGCAAACAGGCCGAAGAGAAATTGCAACTTGCCGCGCTGGTGTACGAAAACAGCAGCGAAGCGATGATGGTCACCGATGGTGAAAACCGTGTCATCGCCATCAATCCCGCTTTCACGCGCACCACTGGTTACACTTTGGAAGATATGTTCGGCAAGTCCCCCAGCCTGCTGAATTCCGGCCGACAGGATGCCGCGTTTTACCAGTCCATGCTACAGACCATCAAGACTACCGGGCACTGGCAGGGCGAGATATGGAACCGGCGCAAGAACGGCGAGGTATATGCAGAATGGCAGTCCATCAACACGATCTTCAATGCGGACGGTTCGGTGCATCGCCATGTCGCGCTGTTCTCCGACATCACCCAGAAAAAACTCTCGGAAGAACTGATCTGGAAGCAGGCGAACTTCGATACGCTCACCGGCTTGCCCAATCGCCGTATGTTCCACGACCGCATGGCGCAGGAAATGAAGAAATCGGCACGCGCGGGGCTGCCGCTGGCGCTGATGTTCATTGATCTGGACCATTTCAAAGAGGTAAACGACACACTGGGACACGATCAGGGCGATGTGTTGCTGATCGAGGCGGCACGTCGCATCACCGAATGTGTGCGCGACTCGGACACAGTGTCCAGGCTGGGCGGGGACGAGTTCGCCGTCATCCTGCCCGTGCTGGAAGACAGCGGCAGTGCCGATCGTGTCGCGCAGAAGATCATCGACAAACTGACACGCTCGTTTGTGCTGGAACAGGAGCATGTTTTTGTCACGGCCAGTATCGGCATCACCTTCTATCCAGACGATTCCAGCGAGATCGAGATATTGCTCAAAAATGCCGACCAGGCTATGTATGTCGCCAAAAACGCCGGACGCAACCGTTTCAGTTATTTCACCTATGCGTTGCAGGAGGCCGCGCAGTTGCGCATGCGACTGACCAGCGATCTGCGCAGCGCATTGGCAGACAATCAGTTCCGGGTGTATTACCAGCCCATCGTGGAAATGGCGACGGGTGAGATTCACAAGGCGGAAGCACTCATTCGCTGGCAACATCCGCAACGGGGGATGGTCAGCCCGGTACAGTTCATTCCGCTCGCCGAGGAATCCGGCCTCATCAACCAGATCGGCGACTGGGTGTTCCATGAGACCGCACGCCAGGTCAAACA
Organism: uncultured Gallionellaceae bacterium; assembly: GCA_964571195.1. Taxonomy (GTDB): domain Bacteria; phylum Pseudomonadota; class Gammaproteobacteria; order Burkholderiales; family Gallionellaceae; genus PALSA-1006. Next base: position 83,196 of record CAZNAD010000001.1, read on the forward strand.
CTGGCGCGCCATCCATGCCCCGCTGTTTCAGATCAGTGTCAATAAATCCCCGGTGCAGTTCCGGCAGAACATGCTGGAAGGCGAGTCCAACTGGTTGGCGCATCTTGCCGCGCTGTCGCTGCATGGACAGAGCATCTCCGTCGAGATCACCGAGGGCTTGTTGTTGAATGCGGAAGGGGAGGTCAAAGATCGGCTGTTCGCCCTGCGTGATGCTGGGGTGCAGGTCTCCATCGACGATTTCGGTACCGGTTATTCCTCGCTGGCTTATCTCAAGAAATTCGACATCGACTATCTTAAGATAGACCAGTCTTTCGTCAGCAATCTGGAGAACGATACCGATGATCTGGCGCTGTGCGAGGCCATCATCGTGATGGCGCACAAACTCGGGTTAAAAGTCATCGCCGAAGGCGTAGAGACCGAGGCGCAGCGCGACATCCTGATGCGAGCGGGGTGCGATTACGCGCAGGGTTTCCTGTTTTCCAAGGCGTTGCCCCCGGAAGAGTTTGAACAGCTGCTGGCCGCGACTCGCTTGAGACGGTAGCGGGGGCAAGCTACATTATCGCCCCCGGTCGGGGTTAGTTGTCTTCCGGTACCGGCAAGCCGAAATGCAGCACACTTTCCGCATTCAGGTAGATGGCCTTGGGGATGTGTTTGGCCATGTCGAATTTTGCGCCTTTGACATAGGCTCCCACAAAAACTGCGTTCTCCAGCTCGGTCGAAGTCAGCGTAGATTGGCACAGGCTGGCATTGCCGAACGAGGCCTTTTCGGCATTGGCAAAAGACAGGTTAGTGTTGTTCAAGTTGGCACCTTCCAGTTCTGCCTTGTATAAGGTCGCGCTGCGCAGGCTGGCACCGGAGAGGTCGGCGCCGCTGAGATCCGCACTGCTCAGATCGGCATTATCCAGATTCATGCCCGACAGGTTGAAGCCCTTGAGTTGGGCGTCACGCAGGTCCACTTTCCCCGCGCTGGTTTTGGGCAACTTGTCCTTGAAGTTGGCCAGGGTGTCTTTAGCCGCAGTCGGATTCTTGCCGAGCAGCACGATGAACTGATTCTTGGTCTGCGACAGGCCGGTGGCCGGGCGCTCGTTGACCGAATTTTTTCTGAGCCGATCCAACGCTTCCTGATCGATAGAAGTGGTCGAGCGCCAGTCGGCACAGACCGGGACGAAGATCGCCGAGGTATCTTCCGCCATTGCGCTAGCGGAGATGAGCAAGGTGCAAGAGATCGCGGTGAGAGTCAGTCGTTTCATGATGCCTCCTGTTTGAGATGCGGTGCGGTCAATATAACAAAATCCTTCGGCGGTGGGCGCGCTGTTCAGGTCTTGGGAACGAAGGTGAATGCGTCGGAAAAGAAACTTTCGTTGGGCAATTTGCGCAGTGTGGTGAGCTCGCGATGGGCGGCTTCGACCACCACGGGTGCCCCGCAGGCATAGACCCGGTGATCGGAGAGGTCGGCATAATCGTCCACTACAGCCTGATGCACAAACCCGCTCCGTCCCGCCCAGGCCTCATCCGACACGACCGGGGTGAAGCGGATACCTTGGTTTTCCCACTCCTTCACTTTGTCCAGCATGTACAGGTCGGACTGTTTGCGGACACCCCAGTATAGATGCATGGGGCATTTGAAGCCGATGTGCAGTGCGTGTTCGATGATGGCCTTGACCGGTGCAAAGCCGGTGCCGCTGGCGATGAAGATAATGGGTTGCGCCGAATCTTCGCGCAGGAAGAAATTGCCGAGCGGCCCTTTGATACGCAGGATGTCGCGCTCTTTCATCTCGTTGAACACATGCTGGGTGAACGCGCCACCGGCGATGTTGCGCACATGTAGTTGCAGGAACTCGTCGTCATGCGGAGCATTGGCCAGCGAGAAGCTGCGCGGCTTGCCGTCTTTTTGCAGGATGTCGATGTATTGTCCGGCAAGAAATTGCAGACGTTCGTTGGTGGGTAGCTTCAGATACAGCACCATCACATCGTCGGCCACTTTCTCCATCTTCTGAACACGGCATGGCAGAGTCTTGACCTGGATATCCCCGGCGGTGGTGACCTCGTGGCTTTCGATGACGAGGTCGGAATGTGGTTTTGCGCAGCAGAACAGCGCCAGTCCGGCGGCTTTTTCCGCATCACTCAGGGCATAGGCCTGGGCATTGCCGTGTTCGACAGAGCCGCTCAACACCTTGCCTTTGCAGACTCCGCAAGCGCCGTTACGGCAACTGTAGGGCAGGGTGTGTCCGTGAGCCAGTGCGGCTTCCAGGATGGTCTCATCGGGTTTGATATCGAAACTGTGGTTGCTGGGGTGTAGCGTGGCTTTGAAAGTCATAACGATTACTTGGGTTCACGAAGGTGCCGATTTTAACGCATAATCGGCTCATGAAGAGCATTCTCATTGTCGGTTGTGGGGACATCGCGTTGCGTCTCATTCCCATGCTTGCCAAGCGCTACCGGGTGTTTGCACTGGTGCGCGGCAGTGCCCGCATCGCCACACTTAGGACGCTGGATGTCACCGCTGTCCAGGGCGATCTTGATGATCGCCCCAGCCTGATACGTCTCGCCGGATTGGCCGATGCGGTGCTGCATCTCGCTCCACCGCCGAACAGCGGGATGCGCGACACCCGTACCGCGAATTTGCTTGCCGCGCTGTCACGCCGCAGTTTGCCGCAGCGTCTCGTCTATGTCAGCACCAGCGGCGTGTACGGTGATTGCGGCGGTGCCGGGGTGCAAGAGACAAGCCCGGTGCGGCCATCGAACGCGCGTGCCTGCCGCCGTGCCGATGCGGAACAGCGTGTCCGTGACTGGGCTGGCCGCAATCGTGTCTGTGCCACCATCCTGCGTGTTCCCGGCATCTACGCGGCGCAACGTCTGCCACTGGACCGGATCGCTGCACATACCCCCGCCATTGTGGCGAACGAGGATAGTTACACCAACCATATTCATGCCGACGATCTGGCGCGGATACTTCTTGCCGCGTTACGGTATGGTCGCGCGAACCGCATCTACCATGCCAGCGACGACAGCGAATTGAAGATGGGAGACTATTTCGATGCCGTAGCGGATGCCTGTGGTTTACCCCGGCCACCGAGGCTGCCGCGAGTAGAAGTCGAGCGTGCCGTATCGCCGTCGCTCTGGTCGTTCATGAATGAATCGCGGCGTCTGAGCAATACACGCATGAAAACCGAGCTGCACATTCGTTTGCGTTACCCGACCGTGGCCGACATGCTGGACGAACTCTGAAGTGATCGCAGGCCGTCGCAATGCGGCATCAGGAGCGTTCGTCTTGCCAACTCTCGGGATGCCCGAAGTGATAACCCTGCGCATAATCCACCCCCAGCTCGATCAACACCTCGGCGGTGGATTGATCTTCGACGAATTCGGCCACGGTCTTGAGCCCGAACTCGTGCGCCATGCGATGGATGTGGTCGACCATGATGCGGTCGCGCCCGTCGATGGCGATCTGGCGTACGAAACTGCCCTCGATCTTGACGTAATCGACAGTCAGATATTTCAGATAGAGGAACGACGAGAAACCGGCGCCGAAATCATCCAGCGCGAAACCGATCTTGCGCAGACGCAGTTCGTCGATGATCTCTTTGACCTGGCTGATGTTGTGCAATGCCTCACGCTCGGTGACTTCCAGCACGATACGGCTGCAATCTATGCCGCGCTGGCTGATCAGGTCGGGGATGGTGCGCATCCATTCGACGTCTTTGAACGTTGCGGTGGAAAGATTGAAGAACATCTTCGCCTCGGGATGGTGCGCCGACAAACGGCACAATTGTTCCAGGCCGCTGTTGAATACCGCCAGATCAAGCTCCTGCAACATGCGCAATTCGTCGGCGACCTCGATGAACTGTCCTGCCGCCAGCACCGTTTCGCCGTCGCGGATACGGGCTAACGCCTCGAATGCGAACACTTGGTTCCCCCGCACGCCCACAATGGGCTGCAGGAATGCCTCGACCCGCTTTTCCGCCAGCGCGCGACGCAGAAAATCACCCTGCTTGAAGATCTCCATCATGGTGCGGTCCTGATCCGACTCGGCAGTCATCACCTGGTTCTTGCCGCCCTTCTTGGCTTTGTACAACACCACATCCATGGCGGTATGCAGCGCATCGCGCGTCTTGCCGTCTTCGGGGTAACTCACCATGCTGAAGCTGGCCGTGACCCGGATCTTGCCCACTGGCAGCTCGAAATCATGCGAAGACAATCGGTCATGCAGCTTGCGCGCGACCTGTAGGCCGTTCTCGGGAGGGGTCTGCGGCAGCAATAGCGCGAATTCATCACCACCGAGGCGGGCCAGCACATCTCCCTTGCGCAACTCTTGGGCCAGCAATGCGCTGAGCTCTTTGAGGGTCAGGTCGCCGATGGGGTGGCCGTAGGTGTCGTTGATGTATTTGAAATTGTCCAGATCGACCATGATCACCGAGAACGCATAGTCATGGCGCTCCGCGCGGATGATTTCGTATTCGAGGAATTCCTCGAATTTGCGGCGGTTGTACAAACTGGTCAGCGGGTCGCGTATGCTCAATTCTTCCAGCTTGGTGTTGTAGTCGTTCACTGTGTACAGCAGGTGGTTGAAATATTCTGCCAGACGGCGCAGCTCAACGATCAGGTGGCCACCCGTCACGCGGTGGGAAAGATCCATGTCGCGCGTGACGCGGTGCATCACATCGACAAAAGTGGCCAGCGGAGTGACCACTAGATAACGCAGCTTGAAATACAGTGCCACGAACACCAGCGCCAGAACCACCAGGGTGTAACCGACGATGCTGTTGAGCACGTAATTGAACGACACCTTCAGGTCGCTGATCGGATAGGTGACGTCGATCACACCGTGCACCGCGCCGACGTGGGAATGCGTATGACACCCCAGACACTCTTCTTTGGCTTCGACCGGATAGAGATAACGGATGGTGTCCGCCGTGGGGAATAGCAGTGCGTCCTTGCCGTTCTGTAAGGCCTGTGCCAGTGCGGCATCCTGCGCGACAGTCTCGCGCTCGCTGCTCATCTCGCCGAACTGCTCGTTTACCACCGGACCGCGAAACACCCTGACCTTCAGATTGGGCTGCGCCAGATTGATGCGCGCGATGATCTCTTTGATCTCGTCCTTGTTCCAGCCTTTGCGCATGGCCGAATAAAGGCTCTGAAAGATCATCTGTGAGGTATTCCGCGCATCCTCCTGCGCCAGTTGGTGCACCGCATGGTCGCGCACCGCACCGGACACAGCAAAGATCAGGATGGAAGCGAACAGCAAAGAAACCAGTGACAGGATGAGCAAGAGCTTGCCCAATGTCATCTTGGCGATGATGGCGAATAGTTTTGACATCTTTTCCCCTGAGTGATGCGTACGACTTGCTACGTGAGATGCAGCCTGAACAGGCATTCATGCAGTCATTTTTTTAGTGACGGCATCCTCGCACAGTTCGTGTTTGTCCGCAATTGATGAGGCGCGGAACGGGGGGGAGGTTCAGTCCGCGTTACTGAGCTGTACCAGTTGCACCAATTTGTTTTTAGCTGCGCCGGAGGCGAGGGTGGCTGCGGCAGCCTGCACGCCATGCGCCAGCGTGTCACTCAACCCGGCGGTATAGATCGCCGCACCAGCGTTGAGCAGCACGATGTCGCGCGCGACACCCGCCTGATTGTCCAGCACACCGAGCAGCATGGCCTTGGCTTCCGCCGCATTGCTGACCTTGATGCTATCCAGCGGCGCGCGTTGCAGACCGAACTGTTCCGGGGTGATCGTGTATTCGTTCACTTGTCCGTCTTTCAGCTCGGCCACCAGAGTCTCGCCGCTGATGGTGATTTCATCCAGCCCGTCGCTGCCGTTCACCACCAGCACATGGCGGCTGCCCAGACGTTGCAATACGCGCGCCTGAATGCCAACCAGATCGGGATGGAACACTCCCATCACCTGATTGTCCGCGCCTGCGGGATTGGTGAGTGGCCCCAGCACGTTGAACAGGGTGCGCACGCCGAGTTCGCGGCGCACCGGCGCGGCATGTTTCATCGCGCCGTGGAAGTTGGGCGCGAACATGAATCCGATGCCGATCTGGTCGATGCTGCGGCCGACCTGCTCGGGTGTGAGGTTGAGGTTCACGCCCAGCGCCTCCAGCACATCGGCTGATCCGCAAGTGGAAGATACCGACCGACCGCCGTGTTTCGCCACGCGCGCACCGGCTGCCGCCGCGACAAAAGCGCTGGCAGTGGAGATGTTGAAGGTGTGCGCCGCATCACCGCCGGTGCCGCAGGTGTCCACCAGATGCTCGCGCTGCGTGACAGGCACCTTGCTGGAAAACTCGCGCATCACAAAAGCGGCGGCGGAGATTTCGCCTATGGTTTCTTTTTTCACGCGCAGGCCGACCAGAATCGCCGCGATCATCGTCGGAGTCACTTCACCGCCCATGATCTGGCGCATCAGCGACAACATCTCGTCGTAAAAAATCTCGCGCTGTTCGATCAGGCGCACCAGTGCTTGTTGCGGCGTAATCATGGCTTGCCCTCCAGAAAGTTTTTCAGCATGTCGTGCCCGTGTTCGGTGAGGATGGATTCGGGATGGAACTGCACGCCGTGCACCGCCAGTGTCTTGTGGCGCACACCCATGATCTCGCCGTCGTCCGTCCATGCAGTCACTTCCAGACAATCGGGCAGTGTCTCGCGCTCGATCACCAGCGAATGGTAGCGCGTGGCGGTGAAACGGTTGGGTAGTCCGGTGAATACGCTGTTGCTGTTGTGATTGATCTGCGAAATCTTTCCGTGCATCAGCGTCTTGGCGTGGATGATCTTGCCGCCGAAGGCCTGGCCGATGCTCTGGTGGCCGAGGCATACGCCCAGCAGCGGAATCTTGCCCGCGAAGTGCTTGATCGCGGCAACCGAGATGCCCGCTTCGTTTGGCGTGCAAGGGCCGGGAGAGACAACGAGGTGTTGCGGATTCAGCTTTTCAATCTGCTCCACCGTGATTTCGTCGTTGCGGTAGACCTGCACCTCCGCGCCGAGCTCGGCGAAATACTGCACCAAGTTGTAAGTGAAGGAGTCGTAGTTGTCGATCATCAATAGCATGTTCGTTTCTCCTTAGCGATGCACTTTGGCATCCAGGCCGTCCAGAACCATCTCCGCCGCGCGCAACACGGCGCGGGCTTTGTTCTGCGTCTCCATCCATTCGCTGTCGGCTACCGAATCGGCCACGATGCCAGCCCCCGCCTGCACGTACAGCGTTTTGTCCTTCACTACGGCGGTGCGCAGTGCAATCGCCACATCCATGTCGCCGTTGAAGCCGAGGTAGCCCACCGCGCCCGCGTAGATGCCGCGCTTGGATGGTTCAAGTTCGTCGATGATTTCCATCGCGCGCACTTTCGCGGCACCAGAGACCGTGCCTGCCGGGAAGGTGGCTTTGAGCACGTCCATGGCGGTGAGCTGCGGCTTGAGTTGCGCTTCGACGTTGGAGACGATGTGCATCACGTGCGAGTAGCGCTCGATGACCATTTTGTCGGTGAGCTTCACCGTACCGTTTTGCGCCACGCGGCCGATGTCGTTGCGCCCGAGGTCGATCAGCATCAAGTGCTCGGCCAGCTCTTTCGGGTCGGCCAGCAACTCCTGTTCCAGCGCGGCATCCTGCTGCGGCGTTTTGCCGCGCGGGCGGGTTCCGGCGATGGGACGTACGGTGACGGTGCTGCCCTCCACGCGCGCCAGAATTTCGGGCGAAGAGCCGACCACATGGTGGTCACCCATGTCGTAATAGAACATATAGGGCGAGGGGTTGATGCTGCGCAAGGCGCGATACAACGACAGCGGCGAAGCGGGGAAAGGTTGCGACATGCGTTGCGACAACACCACCTGCATGATGTCGCCGTCGAAAATGTAGTGCTTGGATTTCTCCACCGCCGCCTTGAACGCGGCCTCGCCGAACTCGTACTTTGGCTCATCGCGTTTGGCTGCGGGGGCGAACGGAATGTTCACCGGCAGACGCATCATGCCGATCAGTTCACGCAGCCTGTCGCGCGCCATCGGGTAGGCGTCGTCTTGCGCCGGGTCGGCATACACGATGAAGGTGAGCTTACCGGACAGGTTGTCGATCACCGCGAGCTGCTCGGTGAGCATCAGCAAAATATCCGGCGTGCCGATCACATCTTTCTTCACCGTCTTGGCCAGACGCGGCTCGATATAACGCACTGTGTCGTAGCCGAAATAGCCCGCGAGTCCGCCGGTAAAACGCGGCAAGCCGGATAGCGGCGCGACTTTGAATTGCGCCTGATAGCGCTCGATGTAGTCCAGCGGATTGGCGGCTTCTTCGGTGGTGTCGCCTGCGGGCGTGGTCAGCGTGACTTGCTTGCCGCGCACCGTGATGCGGGTATCAGCGGGTAAGCCGATGAACGAGTAGCGCCCGAAACGCTCGCCGCCCTGCACCGATTCGAGCAGATAGGAAAAGGGTTTGTTGGCGAGTTTGAGATACAGCGACAGCGGCGTGTCGAGATCGGCGAAAGTCTCCGCGACCAGCGGGATGCGGTTATAGCCTTGCGTTGCGAGCGCGTGAAATTCTTGTTCGGTGATGGGGGACAGCATAAAGACCTCTCTAAATATTTTCGATGGCAGCGGGCGGACGCGCGGTCCGGTGACGCGGGATCACCATCGCCAATAGTTCGTCGTCGCAGAGAGGTTGTTATGTGTCATGGGTCAGATACGCCGGATCAGTTTTAATGCGGCGGGCAGGTCGGGAACCACTGCATCCAGATCGAGACCTTCCACCGGTTCGCCGTGATTATAACCATAAGGCACGCAAAAAACCGGGCAACCCGCAGCGCGTGCGGCCTGTGTGTCGCTGAGCGAATCACCGACCAGCAATAATCGCTCTACAGGTACGCCGAAAAATTTGGCTGCATGCAGCAACGGCAACGGGTGGGGTTTCTTTTCGGGCAGCGTGTCACCCGCCAGCACGATGTCGAAATAATGCGCCAGACCAACCCCCTTCAGTAGCGGCGTTGTATAACGCTCCACCTTGTTGGTGATGCAGCCGAGACGGTAGCCCGCCGCTTTCATCGCATCCAGTCCGGCCATGACATTGGGGAACGGTTTGCTGTCCAGCAGCAGCGCGGTGTAGTGCCGCTCGAAGATGGGCAGCGCCCGGTCGAACAGTGCCGCATCCGGCTCGGCATACATATCGCCGGTGAGTGCGCGTTTCACCAGCCAGTGGATGCCGTTGCCGATATAACTCATCAACAACGTTTGCGATACGGCGGGGCGACCCATGTCGCGCAACATACGGTTGGCGGACTCCGCCAGTTCCGGCGCGGTGTGCAGCAGCGTACCGTCGAGATCGATGACGATGGCGGAGACAGGGATGGGGAAATTCATAACTTCCAAAAATCCCACCACAGAGACACGGAGACACAGAGAAAACCAACCTAAGATCAAAACCGATAAAACGCGATTTGGATTTTGCTTTTGATTTTCTCCGTGCCTCTGTGTCTCTGTGGTGAATGGTTTTGACTTACTTTTTCACTTTCGCCAACTCGGCGCGCAATTCGCCGATGATGGTGTCGTAGTGGTGCTTATCGAGCGGATTGTTTTTGCCGAACACTGCTGAGCCAGCCACAAAGGTATCCACACCCGCTTCGGCCACTTCCTTGATGTTGGCCGGGCCGACACCGCCGTCGATCTCCAGGCGGCAGTTGTACTTGCCGGCGTCGATCATCGCACGCACCTTGCGCGCCTTATCCAGCACGTGAGGGATGAATTTCTGGCCGCCGAAACCGGGGTTTACCGACATCAACAGCACCATGTCCAGCTTGGGCAGTGTGTATTCCAGAATGTCCAGCGGGGTGGCAGGGTTGAACACCAAACCGGCCTTGCAGCCGCCTTCCTTGATCAGCGCGATGGTACGGTCGATATGTTCGGAAGCTTCCGGGTGGAAGGTGATGTAGGTGGCACCAGCCTTGGCGAAGTCAGGGATGATGCGGTCAACCGGCTTGACCATCAGATGCACATCGATGGGTGCGGTCACGCCGTGTTTGCGCAGTGCCTCACACACCAACGGGCCGATGGTCAGGTTGGGCACGTAATGGTTGTCCATCACGTCGAAGTGCACGATGTCCGCGCCGGAGGCGAGCACGTTATCCACTTCCTCGCCCAGTTTGGCAAAGTTGGCGGAGAGTATCGATGGGGCGATCTGGTAAGTCATGGTTATTGATCCTTAAAGGGTTTGAATTTTGGACGTGCATTCTAACTGAAACGGCGCTCGGTACGGCTGCGAAAGGTAGGGCAAACGGGAATGCGCATACCGACCTGGAATCTGGTCGGAGTGAGAGGATTCGAACCTCCGACCCCTGCGTCCCGAACGCAGTGCTCTACCAGGCTGAGCCACACTCCGAATTCTTCAAACTAGGCTTGCCGCGAGGCAGCGAGCCGGGCCAATTCTAACAAAGATTCTTTGTATTGAGTATCGGGGAACTCAGCGAGCTGCGCGCAGGCCAGCTCTGCCTCGCGCTGCGCCTGCTGTCTGGTGTAGTCCAGTGCCCCGGTCTGTTGCACGATCTGCAGCACCTCGTCGAAACGACCGATGTCGCCCTGCTCGATGGCAGCGCGGATCACCGCCGCCTGTTCCGGTGTGCCGTGCTGCATGGCATAGATCAGCGGCAGCGTTGGCTTGCCCTCGGCCAGATCGTCGCCCAGATTCTTGCCGATCTCTTCCGCGTTGCCGGAATAATCCAGCACATCGTCCACCAACTGGAATGCTGTGCCCAGATGCATGCCGTAACGCGCGGCGGCCTGTTCCAGAGGCTGGTCCTGTGCGGCGAGGATGGCACCCAGACGCATCGCCGCTTCGAACAACTTCGCCGTCTTGCGATGGATCACGCGCAGATAGTTGGCGGCGTCCACATCGGCATCGTTGCAATTGAGCAACTGCAACACCTCGCCCTCGGCGATGAGATTGGTCGCATCCGCCAGCGTCTGCATGATGCGCATATCGTTCGCGTCCACCATCATCTGGAAGGCGCGCGAATACAAGAAGTCTCCCACCAGCACGCTGGCGGCGTTGCCGAACAGCGCATTCGCCGTCTCGCGCCCGCGCCGCAACTCCGACTCGTCCACCACATCGTCGTGCAGCAGTGTGGCGGTATGGATGAACTCGACCACGGCGGCCAGCTCGTGATGGCGTGTGCCCTGGTAGTCGAATGCCCGTGCCGACAGGATGACCAGTGCCGGGCGCATGCGTTTGCCGCCGCTATTGATGATGTATTCGCCGACCTGGTTGACCAGCACCACATCGGACTGCAAACGGGAACGGATCACCTGATCCACGGCTGCCATATCCGCCGCGAGCAATTGGTTGAGATTGTCTAGAGACACTGCCTATCCTGAAATGTGTAGTGAAAAACCCAAGGCGCGTTGACCGCGCTCTCTAAATCGAACGCCCATTGTCGCATAAACCCGATATTCGGGATAACCCCCGCCTAGGCTAAGACGGCCGGGGTCCGGCGTTGCGCCACACATACCAGCCGATGGCAACGCCCAGCACACTTAATGCCCCCACATAATGCGCCGGAGCCAGCTTGTCCAAAGGCAGCAATAGACTTACCAGCACCGGGGTTAAACCGCCGAACACCGCATACGCCACGTTGTAAGAGAACGACAAGCCGGAGAAACGCACAGCGGCGGGAAAAGCCTGCACCGCCATGCCGGGAATCACCCCGATCACCCCGACGAAGAATCCGCACAGCGCATACAACGCATTGATGTTCTGCGGTGCCACGGCCATCTGCTGGTAGAACAAAGCCGAAGTTGTGCCCAGCATCACACAGCCCAGCATCAACACCCGCCCCGCGCCGAAACGGTCCGCTGCCGCGCCGAAGGCGATGCAGCCGATGCTCAGGAACACCGTCGCGATACTGTTGGCCTGCAACGCGACCGCAGCCGGGATGGCATACAACTTCTGCACCAGCGTCGGCGTCATCAGGATCATCACCACGATGGCGGCGGATAACAGCCAAGTCATCAGCATCGTGAGGATCACCGCCGGGCGATGCTCGCGCACTACCTTGCGCAACGGCAGCTCGTTCGCCAGCTCCTGGCGGGCTTGCAACTCCTTGAACACCGGCGTCTCGTGCAGCCACTGGCGCAACCACACCGCGAACAGCCCAAACACCCCGCCGAGGATGAACGGCACGCGCCAGCCGTCGGCCAGCACTTCCGCCGGGCTGTATAACGTGTTGATCGTCATCGCCACCAGCGAACCCAGCAAGATGCCGCCGGTCAGCCCCGCCGTCAGTGTGCCGCAGGCAAAACCCACATGGCGCGGCGGCACATGCTCCGACACAAACACCCATGCCCCCGGCACCTCGCCGCCGATGGCCGCGCCCTGCAATACGCGCAAGGCCAGCAACAACAGCGGAGCCCAAATGCCGATGCTCGCGTAAGTCGGTAACAGACCGATTGCCAACGTGGGCAAGGCCATCAATAAGATGCTCAGCATGAACATGCGCTTGCGCCCCAGCAGATCGCCGAAATGCGCCATCACGATGCCGCCCAGCGGCCGCGCCAAATAACCCGCCGCAAAGATGCCAAAGGTCTGCACCTGACGCAGCCAGTCCGGCATGTCGGGCGGAAAGAACAACTGTCCGATCACCACCGCAAAGAACACGAAGATGATGAAATCGTAAAACTCCAGCGCCCCGCCGAGGGCGGCCAGCAGCAGGGTTTTGTAGTCTTGGCGGGTGAGCGCGCGCATAAACGGTCTTTTCAAATTGAGCGAGGCGGCGATTTTAATTCATTGCGCGGGTTAAGGATGGCGATTCAACAGGTTGTTGCGGCAATCGTTATCTTGCAGCTGACATTAAGGGCGATGACGCTCACCTCCAGAAGGACTTTGTATTTTTGTTGGGCATTGCCCAAAACAGGGGAGGTGAAAATGTATGACTGTCTTCAACTAAGCTCAATCAAGGCGAGCGGAATTGGTCGCTTTAATAATGTGGCGGCCTCTCGTTCGCAGGCATTCCCCCGTTGCCCGCTTCTTCCAGTGCTTCGATGTGTCTTGCGAGTGAGGCGCAGATCGCTTCGAGCCGTTCGATTTTTTGCTGCTGCTGATACACCGTTTTGTTTAGCTCTTCGGTCAGGTCTTCCAGTAAGGTGATCTTGGATTCGAGGTTGATGAGGCGTTCTTCATTCATGGGGTGATCCTGCGGCTGGTGAGGGCGGGCATTCTAGCGCGGGAGGACGGCTTGCACTCGGAGAACATGCCGGAAAGGCGACAGACTGAATGTTAAGGAAGGTCTGATTAAGTCCGTTCGTGGTGAGTATTTTCCGTTCGCCCCCTCGATACATCGCGCAAGCGCGACACTCGGGACGAACGGAAAATGTATCGAACCATGGTGTTCGGACTTAATCAGACCTTCCTTAACGGGTTTATCCCTGTTTGCGCTGTATCGCCGCGCCCATTTCGCCCCCCGCCCGATTGACGCTATAATCCGCCCCCCGAATCAACCTGCTTTCGAGCTAGCGCAATGCATTTATTCGCTTTTGGCCTAAATCACCAGACTGCCCCGCTCGAGGTGCGCGAGCAGCTCGCGTTCAATGTGGACGGGATGGATTCGGCTTTGCGCGATCTGGTGGGCAACGGCGCGGCCAAAGAGGCGACCATCCTTTCCACCTGCAACCGCACCGAGGTGTATTGCAGCACCAACGCGCCGACGCAGGCGATAGACTGGCTGGCGACTTACCACCAGCTTCCCGCCAACGACATCAAACCGTACATCTACCAGTTGCCGCAGGAGCAGGCGGTCAAACACGCTTTCCGCGTGGCGAGCGGGCTGGATTCGATGGTGCTGGGCGAGCCGCAGATCCTGGGGCAGATGAAGCAGGCGGTGCGTCAGGCCGAACAGGCGGGCACGCTGGGTTTCCTGCTGCACAAATTATTTCAGCGCACCTTCTCCGTCGCCAAAGATGTGCGCACGCAGACCGAGATCGGCGCGAACCTGGTGTCGATGGCGGCGGCGGCAGTGAAACTGGCCGAGCGTATCTTCCCCTCTATCGAGGAGCAGCGTGTGCTGTTTATCGGCGCGGGCGAGATGATCGAATTGAACGCGGTGCACTTCGCGGCGCGCAATCCCAAACACATCACCGTGGCCAACCGCACGCTGGATCGCGCGCAGACGTTGGCGCGCCGGATCAACGGCCATGCCATCACGCTGAACGAATTGCCCGACCAGCTGGCGCACCACGACATCATCGTTTCCTGCACCGCCAGCCAGTTGCCTATCCTTGGCAAGGGTATGGTGGAGCGCGCGCTCAAGGCGCGTAAACACCGTCCCCTGTTCATTGTCGACTTGGCGGTGCCGCGCGATGTGGAAAAAGAAGTGGCCGAGCTGGACGATGTTTTCCTTTATACCGTGGACGACCTCGCCGAGGTGGTGCGCGACGGTCTGGATGCGCGCCAGGGGGCGGTGAAAGAAGCCGAAGTCATCATCGATTCCGGCGTGAGCGAGTTCCTGCACTGGATGGAGTCGCGCGAAGTGGTGCCGACCATACGCACATTGCGCGACCATGCCGAGCGGCAGCGCCGCAGCGAGATGGAAAAAGCGCTGCGTCTGCTGGCCAAGGGCGAGTCGCCGGAGAAGGTGCTGGAATCTTTTGGCAACGCGCTGACCAATAAATTCCTGCATGCGCCGACACAGACACTGAACCAGGCGCAAGCCGCCGAACGTGAAGCGCTGCTGGATGCCGTGCACCGCATCTACCACCTGCATACCCCCGAATGAAACCCAGTATCGCCGCCAAACTCGCCCAGCTCGCCGAGCGGCTGGACGAGGTGAACACGCTGTTGAGCAGCGAGGACGCGACGCGCGATATGGACGGCTTCCGCAAGCTGAACCGTGAGCGCACCGAGATCGAGCCGGTGGTGGCTTTGTTCCATGCCTATCAGGCTTGCGAGTCCGACATCGCCACGGCACAGGAGATGGCGGGCGATCCCGAGATGCGCGAATTCGCAGATGCCGAGATCAAGGCCGGGCGCGAGAAGCTGGAACAACTCGAAGTCGAATTGCAGAAACAACTGCTGCCGAAAGACCCCAACGACGAACGCAACGTGTTCCTCGAAGTGCGCGCCGGAACGGGCGGTGACGAGGCGGCCATCTTTGCGGGCGATATCTTCCGCATGTACACCCGTTTTGCCGAGCGTCGCCGCTGGCAGGTGGAGGTCATCTCCGAGAGCTTGGGCGAGATGGGCGGTTACAAAGAAGTCATCGCGCGTATCGTGGGGCAGGGCGCGTATTCGGTGCTCAAGTTCGAGTCCGGCGCGCACCGCGTGCAGCGCGTGCCCGCCACCGAGACGCAGGGTCGCATCCACACTTCCGCCTGTACCGTGGCTATCCTGCCCGAGGCGGACGAGGTGGGCGAGGTGGAACTGAACCCCGCCGATCTGCGTATCGACACCTTCCGCGCATCCGGCGCGGGCGGCCAGCACATCAACAAGACCGACTCCGCAGTGCGTATCACCCACCTGCCGACAGGTACCGTGGTGGAGTGTCAGGACGGGCGTTCGCAGCACCAGAACAAGGCGCAGGCGCTGCGCGTGCTGGCCGCCCGCATCAAGGACAAGCAGGAGCAGGAGGCGCACAGCAAGATCGCCGCCGAGCGTAAGTCGCTGGTCGGCAGCGGCGACCGTTCCGAGCGCATCCGCACCTACAATTTCCCGCAGGGACGTGTCACCGACCACCGCATCAATCTCACGCTGTACAAGATGGATCACATCATGGACGGCGATATCAGCGAGCTGACCAATGCGCTGATGGCCGAACATCAGGCCGAGCAATTGGCGGCGCTGGCCGAGGAACGATGACCGGCATTAGGCCGTTTGGCATATTGACCGCCCGGCGAGGCCGCGTTAGTGTGCGTTTCGCGTGATTCCTACCCCTATTCTCCCGTGAAGATACTGGCAAATTTCAACAGCATCACCGTGCGGATCATCCTGTTCGGTTTTGCCATCCTGATCATCAGCGCGCTTGGACGCATCTATTTCCTGAGCGATTACCTGCGCAACGATCTGACCGAGCTGACCACCACGCAACTGAGTTCCCTGGCGAACTATGCGGCGCGTGACGTGGATCGTGATATCAGCGAACGCCGCCGTCTGCTGGAGCGCGTCTCGGCCAAGTTCCCGCTGGCGCTGTTGAGCGATCCCGTGCGTATGCGCGAATGGTTGCGCGACCGGCACGAGGTGAATCCGCAGTTCTCGCTCGGCATGACGATCATCGACCTCTCCGGTCGGGCGGTGGCGGACTATCCCGTCTTGCCGGGCCGGGTGGGGACGTCATATGCGGATCGTGAATATTTCCAGCGGGCATTGCAGGGTGAGTCCGCGCTCGGTCATCCCCTGCTCGGTCGCGCGGCCAATGTGCCGGTGCTGCCGATGGCAGTGCCTTTGCGCGACGGTGGCGGCAAGGTGCGTGCCGTCTTGATGGGTGTCACGGCGCTGCATGCGGCAGATTTTCTGCAAAGTCTGCGTATGACTCAGGTCGGCCATACGGGCAGCTTGCTGCTGATCTCGCCCCAGGACAAGCTGTTCGTTGGCGCTTCTGATGCGGACATGATCTTCAAACCCACCCCCGCAGAGGGGGTCAATCTGCTGCATGACCGTGCCATGCGGGGATTCCGTGGGACCGGTATCACGGTGAATGCTTTCGGGGTCGAGGAGTTGGTGGGCATCGCGTCCGTGCCGAGCACGGGATGGTTCGTCGTGGCACGCCTGCCGAGCGAAGAGGCTTATGCGCCGTTGAGTCGTTTACGCCGCTTCATCATCAATAACACCGGCATGATCTCGCTGTTGTTCGTCATCATCATCGTGATCGGTCTGCGCTTCCTGTTAAAACCGCTGAGAAGTGCCGCAGCACACGCGGACCGGATGACGCGGGGTGAGATACCGCTGGAGCCGCTGCCTGTGGCGCGTGACGATGAGGTCGGGCATCTCACGGTCGCGTTCAACCGGCTGTTGTCCAAGCTGCTGGAGAGCCGCGCCGAGCTGAATTACATGGCGCATCACGACACGTTGACCGGGCTGCCCAACCGCCAGTTGCTGGCCGACCGCATGAAGCAGGCGCTGGCGCGTGCCCGGCGCGGCAAGGGATATGTGGCGGTGCTGTTCCTTGATCTGGACGGTTTCAAGCCCATCAACGACCAGTTCGGACACGATGCGGGGGATGCCGCGCTGCGCCAGGTGACCGAACGTCTGCACGAGGTGGTGCGGCAGGAAGACACGCTGGCGCGGGTCGGCGGCGACGAGTTCGTCATCGTGCTTTCCGATCTGAACGGCAATGCCGGCGAAGTGGCGGAGATGGTGGCGCGGAAGTGCCTGGAGGTCTTCGCGCAACCGTTCCTGATCAACGGGCAGGCCTGCCGGATGGGAACCTCCATCGGTATTGTGGTGGGCGACCACGGTTGTGATCCTGACAAGCTGTTGATCGCCGCCGACCAGGCGATGTACCGCGCCAAAGAAGCGGGACGCGGTAAGTTCGTGTGGGCTCACGATTGTCACACGTGTCTGTCTGCCAGACGGCAGAGCCAGTGCAGTGTGAACGCAGTGTACAAGAACGTCCATCCGTGAACACGGCTCCCGACGATATCAGAACCACGCAGTCTCGCGACCAGGCGCACTTGGCCGCCGCGCTGCATCTGTCCGCCGATTCGGCACGCATTGAGGTGCAGATGTTGTTGCAGCGGGTGCTGGGTGTCGCACGTGCTTCTCTGCTGGCGCATCCCGAGCGCGTGTTGAACGAGGAGGAAGCGAGCACTTACCGGGCATTGTTGCAGCGCCGCCTGAGTGGCGAGCCGATGGCTTATATCCTCGGGGAGCGTGAATTTTTCGATCTGAATCTGCTGGTCACTCCCGCGACTTTGATCCCGCGCCCGGATACCGAGCTGCTGGTGGAGTTGGCTCTGGAGCGGATTCCCGAGCAGGAGAGTCGTGTGCTCGATATGGGGACGGGTAGCGGTGCCATTGCCCTGGTCATTGCTAGCCGACGGACAGATGCCGAGGTATGGGCGTGTGATATCTCTCCGGCGGCGCTGGCGGTGGCGCAGGCCAATGCGCAGCGTCTGGAGATACGCAACGTGAAGTGGGTCGAAAGTGATTGGTTCTCGGCCTTCGAGGGACAACGCTTCGATCTCATCGTCTCTAATCCGCCTTATATCGCGGCAGGAGATTGTCACTTGGCGCAGGGGGATGTGCGCTTTGAGCCTTTGTCGGCGCTGGTTTCCGGTGCCGATGGTCTGGGCGATATCCGTTCTATCATCACGCAAGCGGGCGATTATCTGGAAAAGGATGGTTGGCTGTTGCTGGAGCATGGTTACAATCAGGCGGCACGGGTGCGTAACCTGTTACATGCCGCCGGATTTTCGGCGGTGTTCTCGGCACATGACTTGGCGGGGATAGAGCGTTGCAGCGGCGGGCAGATTTGGTAATGCGAATCCGCTTCGCGCGGTGCTTGTGATCAGGCCAGCCCCCTGTCCAGCGGTTTCGATAACACTCTTTGGCATGCGCGCGGACGTTGTAAAATACGCCGTTCATAAACGAGGAGCCTACCATGCCCAATAAGACCGTCATTCAGACCCCCGACGCCCCTGCCGCCATCGGCACCTATTCGCAAGCGGTACGAGTTGAGAACGCCGTCTATCTTTCCGGCCAGATCGGCCTCGATCCCACCACCATGCAGATGGTCGAAGGCATCGAAGCGCAGATCCATCGTGTGTTTCAGAATATGCGTGCCGTGGCCGATGCGGCAGGCGGCAGTCTGGACGATGTGGTGAAGCTCAACATCTTCCTCACCGACCTCGGACATTTCGCCAAGGTGAACGAGATCATGGCGACTTATTTCCCCCAGCCGTATCCGGCGCGCGCCGCCGTCGGTGTCGCTTCGCTGCCGCGCAATGCACTGGTGGAAGCGGATGGCGTGATGTACCTCCAAGACTAAGCGTGTTTATCGGACTGCCCTCTCCCTCCGCTACGCTCCTCCCTTTCCCGCAAGCGGGAGAGGGGTAGGGGAGAAGGTTCGTTGAGTTCTGTGACAAAAATCCCGCCTGCCACTCAGAGCAAGCTCACCAAGCTCGGCATCCATACGCCGTTCGATTTGGTGTTGCACTTGCCGTTGCGCTATGAGGATGAAACGCAGATCACGCGCGTCGATGATCTGGTGCCGGGCGAGACGGCGCAGGTGGAAGGCGAGATCATCCACAGCGAGGTGATGTACCGCCCGCGCCGCAGTCTGGTGTGTCAATTGCAGGATGACAGCGGCATTCTGTTCCTACGCTTCCTGAATTTTTATCCCAGCCAGCAGAAACAGCTCGCCATCGGCAAGACCATCCGTGCTTTGGGCGAGGCGCGCGAAGGATATTTCGGCATGGAGATGGTGCATCCCAAGTGTCACGCGGGCGGCGAGAACAAGGCGCTCAAACAGGCGCTTACACCGGTGTATCCAACCACGGCAGGACTGCCACAACCGACGTTACGCAAACATATCCTCGCCGCACTGGATAGCGAAGAATTGAGCGACACACTGCCTGCTGACTTGCTGCAAAAATTGCGTCTGCCTGCGTTCGGCGACAGCGTGCAGCTGCTGCACAATCCGCCGCCGCAGATCGACGAGGAGGCGCTGCTGGAACGCGCGCATCCGGCATGGCGGCGCATCAAATTCGACGAGCTGCTGGCGCAACAACTCTCCATGCGTGTGCATTACCGCAAACGCCATGAGCGCATCGCACCGCGCCTGGTGGCGCACGACAGACACTCATTCGCCTTGTTGCAAGCGCTGCCGTTCGCACTTACCCGCGCGCAGCAGAAGGTGTTGCAAGAGATACGTCACGATATGGCGCAGCCGCATCCGATGCAGCGTTTGCTGCAAGGCGATGTGGGCAGTGGCAAGACCATCGTTGCCGCACTCGCGGCATTACAGGCTATCGAGAACGGTTATCAGGTGGCGTTCATGGCTCCCACCGAGATACTCGCTGAGCAGCATTATCTGAAACTGCGCGATTGGCTGGAGCCGCTGGGTGTCTCGCCCGTGTGGCTCTCCGGCAGTCTGAAAAAGAAAGACAAGACCGCCGCCGCCGAGCGCATCGCGTTGGGCGAGACGCAGATCGCCATCGGCACCCATGCACTGTTCCAGAAGGAGGTGCAGTTTGCCAAGCTGGGTCTGGTCATCGTGGACGAGCAGCACAAATTCGGCGTGCAACAGCGTTTGGCGCTGCGCGGCAAGGGCAACGAGCCGCACCAGTTGATGATGAGCGCCACCCCCATTCCGCGTACCTTGGCGATGAGTTATTACGCCGACCTCGATGTGTCGGTGATCGACGAATTGCCGCCGGGGCGCACGCCCATCGTCACCAAACTCATCAACGATGCGCGCCGCGAAGAGGTGTTCGAGCGCGTGCGTGCGGCTTGCTTGCAGAATCGTCAGGCGTATTGGGTGTGTCCGCTGATCGATGAATCCGAGGCGCTGCAATTGCAGACTGCCATCGAGACTTACGAGACGCTCACGCAGACTTTCGCCGAACTCAGTGTGGGCTTGGTGCACGGCAAGATGGACAATGCCGAGAAAGCGCGCGTGATGGCGGCGTTCAAGGCGGGCGAGATCCATCTGCTGGTCGCCACCACCGTCATCGAGGTCGGCGTGGATGTGCCCAACGCCAGCCTCATGGTGATCGAACACGCCGAGCGTATGGGGCTGGCGCAGTTGCACCAGTTGCGCGGACGGGTGGGGCGCGGTGCGGCAGAGAGTCTGTGCGTGTTATTGTTTCAGCAGCCTTTGTCGGAGCTGGCGCGTGCGCGATTGAAGATCATCTTCGAGAACACCGACGGCTTCGAAATCGCGCAGCAGGACTTGCGTCTGCGTGGCCCCGGTGAATTACTCGGCGCGCGTCAGAGCGGCGTGGCCATGCTGCGCTTCGCCGATATCGACGAGGATGCGAAACTATTGGAGACCGCCCGCACTTTGGCGGATGAATTGTTGCGCGATGCGCCCGCCGTGGCGCACGCACATCTGCAACGCTGGATGGCGAACAAACCGGATTTTCTGCATGCGTGATATCTATTGGCAAAGTTTGATACTCGGTGCGGCGGGCTACACGCCCTGGCTGCGCGACGAGGGGTCGCTCACGCGCCGTATCCAGCAGCGTTGTGACGAGTTCGCCGTGAAGCCAGTGCGTAGCGGTCTGGCGCGCGTGGCGTATGACGAAGCCGCGCTGTTGGGTATCCCGCCCGACCGTTATGCTTTCTCGCGCGAGGTGTTCCTGTATGCCGATGGCAAGCCGGTGGTGTTCGCGCACAGTGCCTGTGCCCATGCCCATCTGCGCGGTGTGTGGGGGGCGGTGCGTGGTCTCGGCAACCGTTCGCTCGGCACTTTGTTGTTCTCGCACCCGCTGGTCGAGCGCCAGCCCCTGCACCACAAGGCTTTGCAGGGTCACCATCCCCTGTATCTAAGTGCTGCCGCCGTGCTGGGTGAACCTCCGCATCGGCTGTGGGCGCGCCGCTCTCTGTTCTGTCTGCACGATGCGCCGTTGCTGGTGACGGAAGTGTTTTTGCCGGAGATATTGGCGCTCGGCAAGTGACGGGCGGCGCAGGACGATGACTTTCACGTAGAATCGCGCTATGAATTTGTCCCAACGTCTGCATCTCTACATCCAGCTCACCCGTCTGCACCGTCCCATCGGCATCCTGCTGTTGCTGTGGCCGACGCTGTGGGCCGTGTGGATCGCCGCCGCTGGGCATCCGTCGTGGCTCATCGTGTTCATCTTCGCGCTCGGCACCACGCTCATGCGTTCGGCGGGTTGTGTCATCAACGATTATGCTGACCGTCACATCGACAAGCACGTGAAGCGCACCAAAGAACGCCCGCTCACCAGTGGCAAAGTGGGCGAGCGCGAAACGGTGTGGCTGGCGGTGGTGCTGGCGTTCCTCTCGTTCCTGCTCATCCTGCCGCTGAATCCGCTGACCTGGATGTTGTCGTTCCCGGCGGTGTTCCTCGCCGCGAGCTACCCCTTCACCAAACGTTTCCTCGCCATTCCGCAAGCCTATCTCGGTATCGCCTTCGGCTTCGGTATCCCGATGGCTTTCGCCGCTACGTTGGGTGACGTGCTGCCCGTGGCATGGGTGCTGCTGTTGGCGAACATCTTCTGGTGTATCGCCTACGACACCGAATATGCGATGGTGGACCGCGACGACGACATCCACCTCGGTATCCACTCCTCGGCGCTGTTCTTCGGCAAGTACGATGTGCTCGCGGTGATGTCGTGTTATGCCGTCGCGCTGGGGCTGCTCGCTGCTGCGGGACTGATGGCCGGGCTGGGAATGGTCTATTTTGTCGGCCTGCTGGCCGCCGCCGGTATCGCGCTATATCACTATGCACTCATCAAAGACCGCAGCCGCGAAAAATGCTTCGCGGCTTTTTTGCACAACAACTGGTTCGGTGCAGCGGTGTTTGCGGGGGTGGCCGGGGATTATTTTCTGCGCTAGCTGGATTTGTTGCGTGTCACCCACAGGCTGACAAAGATGGAGGTGGCGATGGTGATAGCAACAATACCCAGCGATAGCTCAACCGGGATCTTGTAAAAATCAACGATCAGCATCTTGGTTCCCACGAACACCAGCACTATGGCCAGGCCATATTTCAGCAGGTGGAAGCGGTCAGCCAGGTCGGCCAGCATGAAATACATCGCACGCAGACCAAGAATGGCGAAGATGTTGGAAGTGAAAACGATGAACGGATCGGTGGTGATGGCGAAGATCGCCGGGATCGAGTCGACCGCAAATATCAGGTCGGTCAATTCGATCATCACGAGCACCAAAAATAGCGGCGTGAATACCCGTACCCCATTCTCCATCACCCAGAACTTTTCTCCGCGATAGTCCGGTGTCAGGCGCACGTGGCGTTTGACCCAGTTGAGCAGCGGGTTCTTGCTCAGGTCTGGATCGGCTTCGGCGAACATCAGCATCTTGATGCCGGTGAAGACGAGGAAAGCGCCGAACAGATAGAGTATCCAGTGGAACTCCCGCACCAGCCAGGCACCCGCCACGATAATGATGGCACGCAGCACGATCGCGCCGATCACACCGTAGATCAACACGCGTCGCTGATACTCCTCCGGTACGGCGAAGAAGGAGAAGATCATCAGAAAGATGAAGATGTTATCGACCGCGAGCGATTTCTCGATCAGGTAGCCGGTCAGAAACTCCTCCGCCTTGACCATTGCCACCTCGGCACCATACGCGCCCTTGAGATACCACCACAATCCGAAGTTGAACAACATGGCCAACAGGAACCAGACTAGGGACCAAATCGCCGCTTCCTTGAAGCCGACCTTGTGTGCCTTGTTGCCGCCAAAAACAAACAGATCGACGGCAAGCATCGCCAGCACGAATCCGGCAAAAGCCGCCCACATCCAAGGTTCTCCGATATTCAGTGCACTGTCCACGTTTACTCCCTGTTTTGGGTTGTCAGATTGATTGTTTCAAATTGAGTCAAATTGATCATTCGCCATCACGCCCTCATCCGTGGATTGTCCGCGTCGCTGCTGTTTCGTCAAGAGCACGAGCCGCGAAAGATGCTTCACGGCTCTTTCGCGCAAAAATTGGTCTGGAAAGCGGTGGTTGCAAGGGAGAGTTCTTGCGTGTCGTGAGAAATTGGGGGGGCGACAAGTCTGTTGTGAGCATCAGCTTTTCTGTGGCACCGTAAGGAGGTTTCTCTGCGCCATGCGCTGAATGATTTTTCCCAAAGTCGCGATTGCAGTCTCCATCTCCTCGTTCCAGAGATGTCCGTAATTTAGTCGCACATAATTCGCATACCCTCTTTGTGCCGAGAATATCGGCCCCGGAGCAATACTGATCCCGGCCTTTAGCGCCTCGCGATGCAGCGCTAGTGAGTTAATTCCATCCGGCAGCTTCACCCACAGAAAGTATCCGCCGCTCGGACTGGTGAGGCATGTGCCCGGGGGGAAGTGGCGTTCTATCGCTTCGACAAATTTGATTTGCTGTAGTAATAAGGTATGGCGCAGGCCGCGCAGGTGTTTGTCGTAGCCGCCTTTTTTCAGGTAGCTAGCGAGCGTGATTTGAGCAGGGACGGAAGTCGCCAGCGTGGTGGTGAGTTTGAGGCGCTCGATAGTTTTGGCGTAGCGTCCCGGAGCCGCCCAGCCGACGCGGTAGCCGGGTGCAAGGCATTTGGAAAATGACGAGCAGTGCATCACCAGTCCCGCTGTATCGAATGCCTTGGCTGGCTTGGGGCGTTGACTGCCGAAATACAGCTCGCCGTAAACATCATCCTCGATCAGCGGTACGTCGTAGCGCGTGAGCAAAGCCACCATGTCTTTTTTCTTGTCATCGGGCATCAGACTGCCAATCGGATTCTGGAAGTTGGTCATCAGCCAGCAGGCGCTGGGTTTGTGCCGCTTCAATGCGCGCTCCATTGCGACCAGATCAATTCCTTCGCGCGGATGACATGGCACATCGACCGCCTTTAAACCGTTGCGTTCGATCGCCTGCAATGCAGCGTAAAACGTGGGCGAGCCGATTAGCACCGTATCGCCGGGGCGCGTCACCGCTTGCAGGCAGAGGTTCAGCCCTTCCAGCGCGCCGTTGGTAATGACGATTTCGTCGGGGGAAACCAGCAAGCCGTCGATCATGTAGCGCAGCGCGATCTGCCTGCGCAGCTCGGCATCGCCGGGGCTAATGTCTTCCACGCTGCGCCACGGGTCCATCGCCTGTACGCAGGCCGCCATCGTCTTCGCCAAGCGCGCCATCGGAAACAACAGGGGGCTGGGAAAGGCCGAACCCAGCGGCACAACTGTGCGCGCGCGTGTCGATTCCAGTACTTCGAACACCAGTTCGCTGACATCCACCTCAGTCGCCTCGGAGTTGTTGTTGATGTCGGGTTCAGGGAGCGGGGGCAGATGTTGTGCGCCGCCTGTGACGTAGTAGCCGGAACGTTCCCGCGCCGAAATCAGGCCGCGCGCTTCCAGCAGGTAGTAGGCCTGAAACACAGTAGAGGGGCTGACTTTGCGGGCGGCGCTGGCTTGCCGCACCGAAGGCAGCTTTTCGCCGCGCGCCAGCAGACCATCTCTGATTGAGCGCGCAATGTCTTCGGCCAGTTGTTCGTATCGTTTCATGTTTCAGATTTGTCTGCTCTCAGGGGTTGTGATTATGAATCTGATATGGTCTTTTTTCCAGATTCTGGTTCTGTAACTGATGTCGCCAACTCTCTACCATGCGACAGCGTTTCGGTCGCCAGTGCAAATTCAGGGGGAGGCAACATGCAGCAAGAAGTTGGCGCAGTCACAGAGTTGTATCAGGAGCTGGAGTCATATCCGGTCAATATCGGGGAGAAAACCATTCATGCCAAACGCATGCCCGGTTTCTTTCGTTCGCTCAGAACCTTTGCGCAGCTTGGCTTATGGCTGCCGCTGCTGTTGTTGCCCTACCTGCGCTGGAACGGCAAGCAAGCCATCATGTTCGACATCGACCACAGCCAGTTCCATTGCTTCAATTTGACCGTCAGGCCGGACGAAATCTGGATGCTGATGCTGCTCTGGTTAGGTGCATCCGTGCTGATGTTCGTGGTAACCAACATCGCATCGCGCGTGTGGTGCGGATATTTCTGCTTTCAGTCGACATGGGTAGATTTGTTCACTTGGATCGAAGGCAAAGTCGAAGGTAACCCGGCTGCACGGCGCAAGTTGGACGAAGCGCCGTGGCATGCCGACAAACTCATCAAGAAAGTATCCAAGCATGTCATCTGGCTGGGCGTGTCGCTGCTCACCGCAATCAGTTTTTCTATCTGGTTTGTCGATGCATTCGAATATTGGGACAAGTTGATCCATCTCCAATTACCCAGAGTGGGGTGGATAACGCTGGCGCTGGTGATTAGCGGGACCTACCTGTATTCCGGATTGATGCGCGAACAGATGTGCCAGTGGATGTGTCCTTACGCACGATTTCAGTCGGTGATGGCGGATGGGCAAACCATCATGCCGAGCTACGACATCAATCGCGGCGAGCCGCGCGGCAAGTTGCGCAAGGGTGATGAGGCCGTCGCGCAACAAGGCGATTGCATCGACTGCTACCAGTGTGTGCAAGTCTGCCCGACCGGGGTAGATATTCGCCAAGGCCACCAATTGGGCTGCATCACCTGCGGCCTGTGTATCGATGCCTGCAATTCCGTGATGGACAAAATCGACAAGCCGCGCGGCTTGATCCGCTACGCTTCGCCGGATGAGATCGAGGGCAAGCCAGTGAAGAAGAGATACCGGAATCCTTGGATATGGGTTTATTCCTCCGTCTTGCTGAGTTCCGGTCTGGGTATTGTGTATGGCTTGACACACATGTCATCCGTGACGCTCAGCGTCAGGCCGGAACGCCAGCCATTGTTTGTGCGCATGAGCGACGGTACGATCCAGAACAAATATGAACTGAAGATCATGAATAAGACCGACAGGGATATCCGGTTCAGGGTGACGGTCAAAAACGGCATCAAAGGCCAGACTGTTGTCGGCGCGGAGTCGGCACTATTGATACTGCGCGGACGCGCGACCTCGCTCACCGTATTCGTTAAAGCTCCGGAAGCCAGTATCGCGCGGGGGGTGACGCCGATCACATTTCGTGTGGAGGGGGCCGACGCGTCAAACATCGCAGCCGATTACAGCACGCAGTTTAATGGGCCGGGGATTTGATGCGGCGAGGCCTACTCTTCCAACAGGCTGCGTAGCATCCATGCATTTTTTTCATGCACCTCCATGCGCGCTGAAAGCAGATCGACAGTCGGCTGGTCGCCCGCCTTCTCGGCGATGGGTAACACGGAGCGTGCGGTGCGCACCACGGCCTCTTGTCCGGCAACGAGTTGTTTGATCATCTCCTTGGCGCTGACCGTGCCGCTGCTGTCTTTGATGCTGGTGAGATCGGCGAATTCTTTGTAGCTGCCGGGTGCGGGATAACCCAGTGCGCGGATGCGTTCGGCGACCAGGTCTACGGCCAGCCACATCTCGTTGTACTGGGTCATGAACATCAGATGCAGGGTCTGGAACATGGGGCCGGTGACGTTCCAGTGGAAGTTGTGGGTCTTGAGGTAGAGGGTGTAGGTGTCGGCCAGCATGCGCGACAGGCCATCGGCGACTTTCTTGCGGTCTTTTTCCGAGATGCCGATGTTGATGGGGCTGATCTTGCTCATGATCGTTCTCCTTGGTTGGTGTGATGTAGAGGTACTCTATACCTAGCTCCAGCAAATTTCTACTACACTCCCGACATGGAGAATCCAGCCCAACCTTATTTGCAAAACCCTTTGTTGCGATTCAGCTACAGTCTTATCGCCCCGCTCTACGATATCGTCATCGAGCGAGCCATGCGTGTGGCGCGTCAGCGCTCGCTGGCGGCCTTGCCGACGGACGCAAGCAAGCGGGTGCTGGTGAGCGGCGCGGGGACGGGGCTGGATCTGCCTTTGTTGCCGGGATTGCATCATTACACCGCACTCGATTTTAATGCGGCCATGCTGGCACGTGCTGGTCCGCGAGCCGTCGGTCGGGAGGTGAATTTTGTGCTGGGTGACAGTATGGCGCTGCCGTTCGCCGATGCGCAGTTCGACTATGTAGTGTTGCATCTCATCGTGGCGGTCGTGCCGCAACCCCGGCATTGTCTGGCGGAAGCGACACGGGTACTCAAGCCGGGAGGTTACATCCTCCTATTCGACAAGTTCCTGCAACCGGGGCA
Source organism: uncultured Gallionellaceae bacterium (assembly GCA_964571195.1). GTDB lineage: Bacteria > Pseudomonadota > Gammaproteobacteria > Burkholderiales > Gallionellaceae > PALSA-1006. Next base: position 110,908 of record CAZNAD010000001.1, read on the forward strand.
ACACGCGCCGTTGCGCCGGCTATTCAACGGTTTGAGCCGACACTTTGCCACCCGTATGGATGTGGTGTTCGAGGAGGTGTTGTCTGTCACGCCGGAACTGGAGCTGGTAAGTGATACTCCGATGCTGGCAAATGGCTGGTTCCGCGCCATCGTATTACGCAAGGTCGGCGTTTAGCTTCAGCGCTGGCAGGTCGGGCAGTAGAAGCTGGAGCGTTGTCCCTGTTTGATCTGCTTGATGACGCCGCCACATTTGCGACAGCGCTCTTTTGCCCGGCCATAGACCCAGTAGTGCTGCTGGAAATAGCCCTGTTTACCGTCGCTGTCGACATAGTCGCGCAGGCTGCTGCCGCCGAGTCCGATGGCCTCGTTCAGTGTCGCGCGGATCTCGGCGACCAGCTTGGCGCAACGGTCGCGGCTGAGTTTACCTGCCGCTAGCTGCGGTTTGATGCCGCTGCGGAACAGGGCTTCGTTGGCGTAGATGTTGCCCACGCCGACCACGACATGGTTGTCCATGATGAGTTGCTTGATCGCGGCACTGCGCTTGCGGGTGGCACCATACAGATATTCGCTATCGAACTCATCCAGTAACGGTTCCGGCCCCAGCTTGGCGAGCAGCGGATGTTGATGTATCTCTCCGCGCTGCCACAACACCGCACCGAAACGACGGGGGTCGCGCAGACGCATGGTCTTGCCGTCGGCCAGTAGCAGATCGAAATGTTCATGCCGGTCGGCGGCGGTCGGCGCGGTGAGTATGCGCAGACTGCCACTCATGCCCAGATGCAGGATGAGGGTGCCGTGGTCGAAGCGAATGAGCAGATATTTGGCGCGGCGTTGCAGGTCGCGCACGGTCTGTCCGCGCAGCAGTTGTGGCAGGTCCGAGGGAATGGGCCAGCGTAATCGGTGGTTGCGGATGAGGACATCCGCAACGGACTGGCCGGTCAGATGCGGCGCAAGGCCGCGCAGTGTGGTCTCGACTTCAGGGAGTTCGGGCATGGTTCCATTCGCGTGAAGATGGCGGTCTGGCCGCGAATGTTAAATCAAACCGGACTGCCCGAGAGAATTTGAATCGTGTTCAGCCGGAAACCGGGCGATAACTGTGCACGATAGCACCTGCGGTTTGCGGGAGAGAGTGTCTCACAGGGCGGGTATCGAACTTGCAGCGCTTGCGCTTCATGCCAAGCAGGGTGATCTCGTTGACCGAGGCTTTGATCTGCGACGTCAATTCGCGGCGTTCGGCGGCTGATACAGTATGGCCGTCGGCGGGGTAGTGCAATTTCATGAACAGTGCGACATAGGCATGAAACTGTTGTTCTATCTTTTCGGCAACCTCGGAATCATTAACTACATAAGAACGGCTGTGCCCCATTTTGGATCCCTCGAGTGAGTTGCGATTCGTTCAGTCTACGCACTCGTGGCCGTTCGGATGCTTCGAATAAAACCATTTTTCCGCCACTTTTCACCGTGACGCGGTGTCGCCGGGTGTTGCTTCTCAGTTGCAGGAGATGTCGTCCAGAAATGACAGTTCGTGGCTGGGGATGGCGTCCTCATAGTCCGCGTCGAACTCGTCCCAGCAGGAATCGTCGCTCAGTGCCTTGGTGGTCAGGCGTTGCGGTTTGAAATTGTTGAGCTCGGCCGGGTTGGGGAAAGTGCGGTTGGCGCGTTGTTGCAGTTGGCGTGTGTTCATGTTCGTCTCCTTGTTCAATGTTTGGTGTTGCGATGACTGCATTGTGAACAAACAAACGGGCAGGAAGAATCGGAGAATTGCTAATTCTGATGTAGGAAGTCGCTGCGGAAATCTTGTAGGAAAAAGTCTTAAAGGCGCTATGGGTGCATGCTGCCATTATCCCGATGGGCGGGGTTTTTAATGCCGCGAATAGAGGCAGGATTGCACGGATATTCGCATGAGGATGAGCCGGGCGGCGATATGTCGCCCGGGCGAGCCTAGCGTAGGCTTAGCTGCGTTTGCGCCACCATATCACCGCAGCGCCGATGAGCAGCAGCAACGGCAGCACGATCACTAGGCCGATACTGATGACGGTGAGCGCACGGGTGCTGAAGGTGAGCGTGCCGTCTTTGTTGGCGCGCGGCTGGATGGTGATGAGCGCGTCCTGATTGCTGAGCCAGTTCACCATGTTGATGCCGAGATCCATGTTGCCGCCATTGCCCGCGTAGGCGTTGGCGAGAAAAGAGCCGCTGCCGACAATGACGATACGCTGCTCTTTGTCGTTCACCGTGCGTTGCAGCGCCAGCGCCAGGCTGAACGGGCCGGGGATGTCGCGGTTCTTGTCAAAGCGGGGCTTTTTCGCCGGGTCGAACGGGACGCGACTCATCCAGCCGCGCGGGGCGACTTCCACCAGTGTCTGCCGCTCCCAGGGGCTGTTTTCTTCGCTGCCGAGACCTCGCGCGTAAGGAAATACGGTGATGAGATCGAAATTACCGGTGACCGGGTGTGGCGGATAACCGGCGCTCAAGGTCCAGTTCGCGGGGGCGTTCATGTCTTGGGCGGCGGGGTCGATCACTGTGCCGGGGGTGAGCAGCAGACCGAGTTTTTCGGCGACCGGTTCCAGTCCGCGCAGCGGTTCGGCATCGATCAGCCAGAGCAGATTGCCGCCTTCGTCGATGTGGCGCAGGACCTTCTCGGTCTCACCCGGCAGTAGCGCTGCCTGCGGATGGGTGAGCAGGAGCAGCTTGGCGTTGCCCGGTACATTGGCGGCTAGCGTGAGATCGAGGCTGCTGATGCGGTAGCCGTTCTGTTGCAGCCGTTTGCCGAACTCACCGAGGTCGTGATTGGCGGAGCCGTCCAGTTTGCGTTCACCATGTCCGCGCAGATACATCAATAGTTCGTTTTTGGTATTGGCCAGGCCGAGCAGGGCACTGGACAGGGTCTGCTCGTTCAATGAGGTGAGGTGCGCGGCCCGTCCCCCGTATTCCACCACCATCTCGCCGTTGTTCTGTATCGCCGCTTTGCGCACCGCATCCGGCTCTTTGACCGGATCGACAAAAGTGAGGGTGATGTCGTGTTTGTAACGCTGATAGATGGAGATGAATTCGCGGATGAGGCGGCGCAGGTCGCCCTGTTGTTCCGCGTTCTGCTCGGCGGCGTAGACGGTGATCTTCACTTCGCCCGGCAGGCGGTTCAGCACTTCGATGCTGCTAGTCTCCAGGCTGTTCATCCGGGTGTGGGTCATGTCCCAATGCACGGGATAACGCGCAGCCAACTGGTAGAGCGCGGTCGCAATAACGAGCAACAGCACGGTGAATGCGATGTTCTTGAGCAGGAAGGGCGATAGACGGAGTTTTTTCATTTCAGGGGTTGCATCGCGTTGTGCTCATTAGGCGTACATGCGGTTGTTATCCACGCGGCGTACGGTGAGCAGCAGCAGTGTGGTGATGGTCAGGATGAAATAGGCCAGATCGCCGCTCAGGATGAAACCGGCGTTCATGCTTTGCGCGTGTGTGGTGGGTGATAACGCGCGCAGCGCGTTGCCGGTGCCGGCACCGCCGATATCGATCAGCCACAGGCCGAACGACAGAGCCGTGGTGCTCATCGCGGCGACGATGGGTTGTTTGGTGAGCGCGGAGAAATAGAGCCCGAGTGCGGCGTAACTGGCGCTCAGCAAAAGCAGGCCGAGGGCATTGGCCGCGAGCAGTCCGCTATCGAGCTGGGTGCCGATCCCGAGCAACGCCAGCATGGCGGTGCAGGCGGCGATCACCATAGCGATGAACGCCACGAGGCTGAGGAATTTGCCGAGCACGATCTGGCTGGGGCGGACGGGTGCGGCCAGCAGCAAGGCCAGGGTCTGGTTGCGGCGCTCTTCAGCCAGCAGGCGCATGGTGAACAGCGGGATGAGCATCATCAGCATCAGTGCCAGTGTGCCGAACAGCGAGGAGGCCACCGACATGGTCGCGCCCGGTGCGTTGGCGACCTGGGCGAGTTGAGCCTGCACCTGTAGATAAGCATCGAGACGGGCCAGGAAGAACCAGGCGAAGATGAATTGCAGCACCGCGAGGATCACCCAAGTGCTGGGGGCGGCGAACAGGCTGCGGAACTCTTTGCGGGCGATGGTGAATATCATGCGGGTTCGTTCTCGGTGATCTGTGTATAGATATCTTCGATGCTGCCCTTGAGCGGGGTCAGTTGCTGGGCCTGCCAGCCCCGTTCTGCGGCGAGTGCGAGCAGGACGCCACTGGTCTGGGTATCTGCGGCATGCAGGATGCGGAAACGGGTGTCGGACAGGACTTCGACCTTTTCGACGCCGGCGATGTCTTCCAGTTCGGCCAGCGGGGGCGGAGCCAGCAGTGTGACGATGAAACCGGGCTGGTGACCGTATTGCTGCATGCGCGCGCTGCTGTCGCCATAGATCAGGCGACCCTTCTGCATGATTTCGACGCGATCACACAGGTTTTCCACCTCGCTCAACAGGTGGGTGGACAGGATCACGCTGTGGGCGTCGCCAAGTTCGCGGATCAGGGTACGGATGTCGCGTATCTGTGCCGGGTCGAGGCCGACGGTGGGCTCATCCAGCACGATGACCTGGGGGTGGTGGATGATGGCTTGCGCGATGCCGACGCGCTGCTGGTAACCTTTCGACAGGGTGCCGATGATCTTTTTGCCGCTCTGTTCCAGGCCGCAGCGGCGCTTGGTCTCAGCCAGCGTGGCGGCGAGTTCGCTCTGAGCAACGCGATGCAGCTTGGCGGCAAAGGTCAGATAGTCGTCCACGCACATGTCCCGATATAACGGCGGCGTTTCCGGCAGATAACCGATATGTGCTTTGGCTTGTTCGGGATGCCGTTGCAGGTCGATGCCGCACACTTCGATCTGTCCCGAGTTCGGCGTCAGGATGCCGGTGAGCATTTGCAGGGTGGTGCTTTTACCTGCGCCGTTGTGGCCGAGCAGACCGAGCACTTCGCCGCGTTTGAGCTCGATGGAGAGATTCTGGACGATGTCGCGCTGACCGTAACGGCGGCTGAGGTTGCGTGCGGACAGTGTGGTCGATGCGGTCATGCTGGGGATGGACGGTTGTGAGTAGGGGGGAATATAACCTAATATGCGAACCGCTACCAAAACAGCTAATGTCCATCTTGCCAAAAAATATGAGTCTTCCGCGTTATACGATGATCCTGCTCCCCTTGTTGCTGGCTGCCTGTGCGCATGCGCCCGGCGGCAAGGCGAATGTTGCGGGTACGCCGCCTCCCCCGGCCAAAGTCGCCGAGGTTGAGCCAGTGCTGCCGGCGGTGGCGCTGGATGAGCGCATGTTGTACGAGTTCCTGCTGGGCGATATCGCGTTACAGCGCGGCAGGCCGGAGTTGGCGGGGCAGGCCTACCGCGATCTGGCCAGGACGACGCGCGATCCGCGTGTGGCACGGCGCGCGGCGCAGATCACCTTTGAGTCGCGCCAGATGGACAAGGCTTTGGAAGCGTTCCGGCTGTGGCAGGAATTGGAGCCTTCTGCGCCGCTGGCCAAGCAGATGCTGGTGTCGTTATTGTTGAGTGGCGGCAAGCTGGACGAGGCTCGTCCACATGCGGAGCGTTTGCTGGCGGAGGATGTCAAGAATGCTGGCCGCATCTTCATGCAGTTCCACCCTTTTCTGGTGCGGCTGCCCAACAAGTCTGCCGGTCTAGATTGGGTTGCCGGGATGGCGCGAGCCTACCCGAAAGTGGCCGAGGCGCACTGGGTGGTGGCGCAGCTCGCAGCACTGGCGGGAAATAAGGAGTTGGCGTTGAGCGAGGCGCAACAGGCTGCGCAATTGCGTCCAGAGTGGGATGCGGCGGTGATGTTCGAGGCACAGTTGCTGTTACCCAAGGAGCCAGGCAAGGCGTTCGAGCGCCTACGCAAGGTGCTGGAGGCGCGTCCGGCCAGCAAAGAGCTGCGCCTGTTTTATGCGCGCGCGTTGCTGGAGCAGAAGCGTTATGCGGAATCGCGCATCCAGTTTCAGCAATTGCTGGCTGCCGCGCCAGAAAACACCGAGCTGGCGTTCGCCGTGGCGTTGCTGTCTTTGCAGATGGGCGAGCTGGATCGTGCCGAACGGGAGTTGCAGGAGACGCTGACCAAGGGCAAGAAGGATGCGGGAACGGTGCATTATTATCTGGCGCAGTTGAACGAGGCCAAGAAGGATGAGGCTGCCGCACTTGCGCAATACCGTCAGGTGCAGGATGGCGAATATGTCTATGCGTCGCGCTTGCGCGAGACCTATCTGCTGGATAAGGCGGGCAAGGCGGAAGAGGCTAGAGCGGCGCTGAAACGCGCGCCGGTGGCGAACAATCAGCAGCGCGTAACGGTGGTGCTGATCGAGGTGCAGATGCTGCGTGACAGCAAACAGTTCGAGGCAGCTTACCAGTTGCTCACGGAGTCGCTGGAGAAGCTGCCAAACCATCCGCAACTGTTGTTCGAGGCGGCGATGGCGGCGGACAAGTTGGGCAAGCCCGAAGTGTTCGAGCAGATGTTACGCAAGGTCTTGCGAGTGGCGCCGGATCATGCACATGCCTACAACGCATTGGGCTACAGCCTGCTGGAGCGCAACGTGCGCGTGGACGAGGGGATGCGTCTGGTCGAAAAGGCTTATGAGCTTGAGCCGGGCGATGCGGCCATCACCGACAGCATGGGCTGGGGATATTATCGTCTGGGTCAACTGGACAAGAGTGCCGAGTTCCTGCGGCGAGCCTTTTCGGTCAGCCAGGACCCGGAAATCGCCATGCATCTGGGTGAGGTATTGTGGATGCAAGGAAGCAAAGACGAGGCACGCAAGATATTGGACGGCGCGTTGCGGGCACATCCCGAAAATGAATCGTTGCGCCAATTGATCAAGAGATTCATCCCCTGATGCACCATCGTTTCATCTGCTGGCCGCTGCTGCTGTTGCCGCTGCTGCTATGGGGCTGCGCCAGCGATACGGTCAAGACCGTGCAGCGTGCAGCAGCACCGGATGCGCCCTTCGTGCTTAACGGGCGGGTGGCGGTGCGCCATGACGGTGAACGCAGCAGTGCCGGTCTGCGCTGGAGGCATTACGCGGGGGAGGATGAGATATTGCTGCTGGCTCCGCTCGGCCAGACGGTCGCGCGCATCCGGCGCGATGCGCAGGGGGTGGCGCTGGAGGCATCCGGGAAAACCTATATGGCACGGGATGCGGAGACCCTGACACAGCAGGTGCTGGGCTGGGAATTGCCGCTGGCGGGCCTGAGTCGCTGGGTGGTTGGCTTGCCGTCCGCCGGAAGTGTCGCGGAGATCGGGCACAACGCCGACGGGCAGATATCGGCATTGCATCAGGACGGATGGGATATTGAATATTCGCGTTATGCCACATCGGCTGCCGACAGTTTGCCGATGCGTCTTGTTCTGCGGCGCGAACGATTGGAGATATTGCTGCTGGTGGACGAATGGGAAAAACAATAAACACACTCACCTGTCTTGCTCCGGCCAAGTTGAATCTGTTCCTGCATGTGGTCGGACGCAGGGACGATGGTTATCATCTGTTGCAGACCGTGTTCCGTTTCATCGACCTGAACGACACCCTGCATTTCACTGTGCGCGACGATGGCCTGGTGCGCCGCAGCAATGAGATAGACGGCGTACCGCAAGAGCAGGATCTGTGTGTGCGTGCCGCAAAGTTGTTGCAACAGGAGACGGGCTGCAAGCTGGGTGTCGAGATTGCGGTGGATAAACGCATTCCCATGGGTGGTGGCCTGGGCGGCGGAAGTTCGGATGCGGCGACCACGCTGCTGGCGTTGAACCGTTTGTGGGATTTGAGCCTGCCGCGCGAACGACTGATGCAACTCGGTCTGCGTCTGGGGGCGGATGTGCCGGTGTTCGTGTTCGGTGAGAATGCTTTTGCCGAGGGGGTGGGCGAGCAGTTACAGGCGTATCCGCTGCCCGATGCGTGGTATGTCGTGCTGTCCCCGCCGGTGCATGTGCCGACCGCACAGATATTCACTCACCCGGAATTGACACGAAATACGATTTCCATCACAATTCGCGCCCTTCCGATCGGGGGTGACCTGCAAACGGGGCAATTCGGCAATGATTTGCAGCCGGTAGCCTGCAAGTTGTATCCCGAGATCGAACGGCATCTGTCTTGGCTTGGGCGATTTGCTCCGGCACTGATGACCGGCTCCGGCGCGTGTGTTTTCGCCGAGTTCGCCACGGAAGCGCAAGCACGGACCGTGCTGCGTCAGTTGCCTGAAGATATGCGCGGATTTGTCGCGCGTGGCTTGCAGCAACATCCATTGCGGGATTTCGCCGCATAGAGTTTTTTGGGGAGTCGCCAAGTGGTAAGGCACCGGATTTTGATTCCGGCATTCGTAGGTTCGATCCCTACCTCCCCAGCCACATCGCATGGGCGCTTGCGCCCATTTTAATTTAAGGGGTTCACGTGTCTCACGACAGCCTGATGGTGTTCACCGGTAATGCCAATCCCAAACTCGCCGAGAAAGTGGCGCGACATCTCGATATCCATCTCGGGCGCGCGACGGTCAGCCGTTTCTCCGACGGCGAGGTGATGGTCGAGATATTGGAGCATGTGCGCGGCAAGGATGTCTTTGTGCTCCAGTCGACCTGCGCGCCGACCAACGACAGCCTGATGGAGGTGATGGTGATGGTGGATGCGCTGAAACGCGCCTCGGCTGGTCGTATCACCGCCGCCTTGCCTTATTTCGGTTATGCCCGCCAGGATCGCCGCCCGCGTTCCGCGCGTGTGGCGATCACCGCCAAGGTTGTTGCCGACATGCTGGTAGGGGTCGGTGTGGACCGGGTGCTGACCATGGATTTGCACTCCGACCAGATACAGGGCTTCTTCTCCATTCCGGTGGATAACATCTATGCCGCACCCATTCTGCTGTCGGACGTGTGGAAGCAAAACCATAAAGACCTGATCGTGGTCTCGCCCGACGTGGGCGGGGTGGTGCGCGCCAGAGCGCTGGCGAAGCGTCTGGAATCCGATCTGGCGATCATCGACAAACGCCGCCCCAAGCCGAACGTGGCCAAGGTGATGAACATCATCGGCGATGTAGCCGGTCGTACCTGCATCATCATGGATGACATGGTGGATACGGCGAACACCCTGTGCGAGGCGGCGAATGCCCTCAAGGAAAAAGGCGCGTCGCGGGTCATCGCTTACTGTACCCACCCGGTGCTGTCCGGCCCGGCGATCGAGCGGATCGAAAAATCGGCCATCGACGAACTGGTGGTGACCGACACCATTCCGTTGCGCGAGGAAGCGCGCAACTGCAAACGCATCCGCCAGTTGAGCGTGGCGGAACTGATGGCCGAGACCATGCGCCGCATCAATGCGGAAGAGTCGGTCAGTTCGCTGTTCATGGAATAAGAATCTGCGGTGGCCATGTTGGTCATCGCATAACCCGAAGCCTCTGGTCGCGGAGTGCTTCACCAAAGTGGAGAAGTAAAATGGCAATCGAAATCAGCGCAACAACACGCAAAGCGCAAGGAACGGGTGCGAGCCGCCGTCTGCGTAAAGCGAATCGCGTTCCCGGCATCGTCTACGGTTCCGGCGAAGCGACCATGATCGACCTCGATCACAACACACTGTACTACGCCCTGCGCAACGAAGCGTTCCACGCTTCCATCCTGTCGCTGGATCTGGACGGCAAGAAGGAATCCGTGCTGTTGCGCGACTTCCATATGCACCCGTTCCGCCAGCAAGTTCAGCACATCGATTTCCAGCGCGTCGATGCAAAGAAGAAGATCCACATGAAGGTGCCGTTGCACTTCATCAATGCGGACGTCGCTCCCGGTGTGAAGACCAGCGGCGGTATCATCAGCCACGTGTTGAACGATCTGGACGTGTCCTGCTTGCCTGCTGATCTGCCCGCGCACATCGAAGTGGATCTGGCGAACCTGGCTCTGGGACACTCTATCCACGTGTCCGATGTCAAGCTGCCCAAGGGCGTGGAAGTTGCTGGTCACCATCATGCTTCCGACGCGGTAGCGACGGTGCAGGTGCCGCGCGGTCATGTGGAAGCTGCAGCGACCGAAGCTGCGGCAGCGGCTGCCCCTGCGGCCGATGCCAAAGCGGCTGAAGCGAAGCCTGCCGCAAAGAAGTAATCGTCGCCTAGGCGTCGTTACCTTGGAAAGCCCGTCATGCAAAATGAAAAGCATGACGGGCTTTTTGCATCATGAGTGAGATCAAACTCATCGTCGGGCTGGGTAATCCCGGCAGAGAATACGAAACCACGCGCCACAACGCCGGATTCTGGTGGGTGGACGAATTGGCGCGCCAGCGGAGTGCCGTCTTCAAGACAGACAATAAATTCCACGGACTGATCGCCAAAGCAGGTTTGCACGGGCATGAAGTCCATCTGCTCAAACCGCAGACCTTTATGAACGTGAGTGGCCGCTCGGTCGGCGCGGTGGCTCAGTTCTACAAGATAGATCCCGCGCAGATATTGGTGGTGCATGATGAACTAGACCTGCCGCCGGGCAGCGCCAAGCTCAAACTGGGCGGCGGGCATGGCGGACACAACGGGCTGAAGGACATCATCGCCCACTTGGGGACGAAAGATTTCTGGCGTTTGCGCATCGGCATCGGCCATCCCGGCGAGCGCAGCGAAGTCAGCAATTTCGTACTCAATGCCCCGCGCAAAGAAGAGCAGATGCTGATCGATGATGCGCTGCAACGCGCACAAGATGTGGCGGCGCTCGTCATCGAAGGCAAGCTGGAGGCCGCCATGTTGCGGCTGCACAGCAATCCGGCTTAGGCCGAATCCATCGATTCTGCGGTATTTTGATACCGAGTTGGTTTGCTTTAATCATGGGAGTCGCTATAATGCGCGCCTTCGTCAAGATGGCTCGGTAGCTCAGTCGGTAGAGCAGAGGATTGAAAATCCTTGTGTCGGTGGTTCGATTCCGCCCCGAGCCACCATATTCAAAACCCGCATCAGCGGGTTTTTTATTGTCCGCTCTTTCCATCCACGTTGATCTGTAACCACCATTCCAGCAGCGCGAGGTGCCAGAGCTTGCTGCCCTGGATGCGTGTCAGATGGGCTTCCGGGGCGGCCAACAGTTTTTCGACATAGGCGCGGCGGTATACACCGCGTTGCACGCAGGCTTCCGAATTGAGGATGGCGCGCATCTTGTCGAGGAAGTCGCCGCGCACATATTTCAATGCGGGTACCGGGAAATAACCTTTGGGACGGTCTATCACGGCATCCGGGACGATGCCGCGTGCCAAAGCCTTGAGCGGGAACTTGCCGCCTTCTTTGAGTTTTAGCGCGGGGGGCATCTTGGCGGCCAGTTCCACCAGTTCGTGGTCGATGAAAGGTACGCGGGCTTCCAGACCCCAGGCCATGGTCATGTTGTCAACGCGCTTTACCGGGTCGTCCACCATTAGTGCCGTTACATCCATGCGCAATACCTGATCAAGGAACTCGTCCGCACCGGTTTGTCGCAATTGTTCTTCTGTCCAGGTCGAGGTTACATCCGGCGTGGCATAGGTGTCGCTCATCATCTCCAGATATTCGGCATGGTCGCGGTCGAAATAGTGCTGCGAGAAACGTTCCAGCGGGGTGCCGCTGGTCGCATCCATGCGCGGATACCAGAAGTAGCCGCCGAACACTTCATCCGCGCCCTGGCCGGCCAGTACCACTTTTACTTCCTGCGAGACTTTCTGTCCCAGCAGATAGAACGCGGTCACGTCATAACTGGGCATGGGTTCGCTCATCTCGGCGATGGCGGCAGGCAGGTGGCGCAACACTTCGCTGTTGGCTACGGCGAACTTGTGATGTCGCGTGTTGAAATGGCTGGCGACGAGGTCGGAGTATTCGAACTCATCCGCCTGTTCGCCCGCCACGGCTTCGAAGCCGATGGAGAAGGTGTTCAGTTCGTCCACATGGTCGGCCAACAAGCCGACCAGCAAGCTTGAATCCAGCCCGCCGGAAAGGAGTACCCCCACCGGCACATCCGAAGCCAGCCGGTGACGCTCGACCACGCGGCGCAACACGGTGCGTGTCGCCGCCAGCCAATCCTGCTCCGACAGTGCCTGTTCGGGGCGCGTCGCGTCGAGTTGCCAATAACGTGTCAGGGCGACTGTGCCGTCCGCGCTGAAGCTCATGCTGTGCGCGGGAGGTAGTTTTTTGATTCCGCGCAGCAGGGTGCGCGGAGCCGGTACCACGCTGTGCAGGGTGAAATGATGATGCAAGGCCACCGCATCAAGGCCGGTATCGATGCCGCCGCCGGCCAGCAGGGCTTGCAGGGTGGAGGCGAAACGCAGACGTGCCCCGTCCAGCGAGTAATACAGCGGCTTGATACCGAGGCGGTCGCGGGCAAGGAACAGGGATTTCGCGCGCAGGTCGTAGATGGCGAAAGCGAACATGCCGTAAAAACGCTGCACACAACCTTTGCCCCAAGCATGGTAGGCCTTGAGGATGACTTCGCTGTCGCCGTGCGAGAAGAACTCGTAGCCCATCTCGACCAGCTCGGCACGCAGTTCCTTGTAGTTGTAGATGGTGCCGTTGAACACCAGAGCCAGATTCAGTGTCTTGTCCAGCATGGGCTGGTCGGCCTGCGCGGAGAGGTCGATGATGGCCAGACGGCGGTGGCCGAACGCCAGCGGGCCATCGTTGAAGTAACCTTCGTGGTCGGGCCCGCGCCGTGCCAGCCGCGCGGTCATGCGCTGCAACGCCTCCCGGTCGGGGGCGGAATGATCGAAACGTAATTCACCACAGATGCCGCACATGCAAGACTCCATCGGTTTCGGATGGCGGATTATCGCCTACGGCGGAAAAAGAAGCAGGTGATTGCGACGGTCGTGGTGGATGCGCGGCTATTGCGTTATAGGCCCGCCTTGCAGGATACTGTGCGCCACCTGATCTTCACCGAGTCCTGTCTGTCATGTCACAGCATCTTGCCCACAGTCCCGCCGAGTTCGTTGCATGGTTCCGTTCCGTCGCTCCCTACATCAATGCCTTTCGCGGCAAGACCTTTGTGGTTGCCTTCGGTGGCGAGGTGGTGGCGGACGGTAAGTTCGTCGAGCTGACCCACGATTTCAATTTGCTCGCCAGTCTCGGAGTGCGGCTGGTGCTGGTACACGGTGCGCGGCCACAGATCGAACAGCATCTGTCGCGCAACGATATCGCCGACCAATACCATCACGGCATACGCCTCACTGATGCCGCGACCATGCAATGCGTGAAAGAGGCGGTCGGGCGCGTGCGTCTCGAAATCGAAGCGCTGTTGTCGATGGGGCTGGCCAATTCGCCGATGGCGAACGCCGATATCCGTGTGGCGGGCGGCAACTTCATCACCGCACAACCGATGGGTGTCATCAACGGCGTCGATCTGCTGCATACCGGTCGTGTGCGCAAAGTGGATGTGGCGGCATTACGCGACCGGATGGAGTTCGGCGAGGTCGTCTTGTTGTCGCCGCTGGGTTATTCGCCCACCGGCGAGGTGTTCAATCTGACGCTGGAAGACGTCGCCACCCAGACCGCCATCGCGCTGGATGCGGACAAGTTGATCTTCATGATGGATACCGACGGTGTGACCGACAGGGATGGCTCGCTGTTGCATGAGTTGACTATCGCCGGGGCGAACAAGGTGCTGTCGGGCAAACGCAAGCTGCCGGACGATGTCGGTCTGTTCCTGCCGTGTGCGGTGCGTGCTTGCGAGGGGGGGGTGGCGCGTACGCATCTGATCAGCCGCCATCAGGACGGGGCGATCTTGCAGGAGCTGTTCTCCGATGTCGGCATCGGCACCATGGTGGTGGAAAGCACGCTCAATACGCTGCGCGATGCCACGATCAATGATGTTGGCGGTATCCTCAAATTGTTGCAGCCGCTGGAGTCTGAAGGCATTCTGGTGAGGCGCTCGCGCGAGCTGTTGGAACGCGAGATCGACCGTTTCGTAGTGCTGGAACACGACCGGCGCATCATCGGCTGTGCCGCACTGTATCCGTTCACCGAGGAGAAGTCGGCTGAGCTGGCCTGTCTGGCAATCCAGCCGAGTTACCGCGATCACGGTTACGGTGATGCGCTGCTCAAGCATATGGCATCGGAGGCGCAGGCACAGGGGCTGCGCAAGCTGTTCGTGCTCACCACGCGTACCGCGCACTGGTTCCTTGAGCGCGGCTTCAAGGAGGTCAGCGTCGATCAGCTGCCGACACGGAAACAGGAGTTGTACAACTATCAGCGGCGCTCGAAAGTCTTTGTCCGTTTGCTGAAATAGGCGAGCGGTCTTTCTACTGGCCGGATTCACAGTAGTGTCATAATCCGGTCTCATAATCGTCACATGGAGAAAAAAGATGGCAAGAATGGTGCAGTGCGTAAAACTCGGACGCGAAGCGGAGGGGCTGGATCGCCCGACTTATCCGGGGCCGCTGGGACAGCGGATATACGACAACGTATCGAAGGAAGCCTGGCAGGGCTGGATCAAATTTCAGACCATGCTGGTGAACGAAAACCGTCTCAACCTGGCGGACGTAAAGGCGCGCAAATATCTGGCCGAGCAGATGGAGAACTACTTCTTCGGCGCGGGCACCCAGATGCCGTCGGGTTTCGTGCCACCGGCACACTGAAACAGACCGCGCAAGTGGCGACCAGATTTCCCCCACAACAATTCCTGAATCGCGAGCTCGGCTTGCTGGAGTTCAACCGGCGCGTGTTGGCACAGGCCGAAAATCCGGCTATCCCGCCGCTGGAACGCTTGAAATATCTGTGTATCGTCAGCAGCAATCTTGACGAGTTCTTCGAGATACGAGTCGCCGGATTGAAGGAACAGATCAAGGTCGGCGCGGTCTCTTCCGGGCCGGACGGTCTGGATGCCGCGCAGATACTCAAGCGTGTGCGTGACCAAGCGCACCAGATCATCGAGCAGCAATATCAGATTTTCAACAAAGACCTGGTTCCCACGCTGGCCACGGCGGGGGTGCGCTTTCTGCGTCGTACGCATTGGAACGAGATACAAAGCGCCTGGGTGAAGGATTTTTTCCTGCGCGAAGTGATGCCGGTGCTCACGCCTATCGGCCTGGATCCTTCCCACCCTTTTCCGCGCGTGCTCAACAAGAGTCTGAACTTCGCCGTCGAGCTTAACGGCAAGGATGCCTTCGGGCGCAATTCCGCCAAGGCCATCGTGCAAGCGCCGCGAGTGTTGCCGCGTGCCATCCTGATGCCACGGGAGATATCAGGGTGCGAATACGGCTTTGTGTTTTTGTCTTCCATTCTGCATGCCCATGTCGGGGAGTTGTTCTCGGGGATGGATGTGCTGGGGTGTTATCAGTTCCGCGTCACGCGCAACAGCGATCTGTTCGTGGACGAAGAAGAAGTTAAGAACTTGCGCATCAGCCTGCAGGGCGAATTGCCGCAGCGCCATTTCGGCGATGCGGTGCGACTGGAGATTGCGGACAATTGCACCCCGGAGATGGCGGAGTTTCTGTTGCAGCAATTCGACCTCAAGGCGGATGACCTGTACCGCGTGCATGGCCCGGTCAATCTGGTGCGACTGATGCGCATCCCGGATGAAGTGGCGCGTGATGACCTGAAGTTCCCGCCTTTTGTACCGGGGATGCCGCCCGCGCTACAGAAGAAGGGTGCCGACATGTTCAAGCTCATCCGCAAAGGCGACGTGCTGCTACACCATCCCTACCAATCGTTCCGTCCGGTGATCGATTTTATCCAGCAGGCGGCGGATGACCCTCAGGTCGTTTCCATCAAGCAGACGGTGTACCGCACCGGAGCCGATTCCGCCATCATGGAAGCGCTGATCGCTGCCGCACAGGGCGGGAAAGAAGTCACCGTGGTGGTGGAGCTGCTGGCGCGTTTCGACGAAGAGGCAAACATCAATTGGGCCAGCCGTCTGGAGCAGGCCGGGGCGCACGTCGTGTATGGTGTGGTCGGACACAAGACCCATGCCAAGATGCTGATGGTGATACGCCGCGAAGAGGGAAAATTGCGCCGTTATGTGCATATGGCTACCGGTAACTATCATCCGCGTACCGCCAGGTTGTATACCGACTTCGGGCTGTTCACCTGCAACGAGGAGGTCTGTTCCGATGTGAATCAGGTGTTCGTACAACTCACCGGTCTGGGCAAAGCCAGCAAGTTGCGCCATCTGTGGCAATCCCCGTTCTCGTTACATAGTCAGGTACTGCGTGCGATTCAGAACGAGACCAAACTGGCCAAGGCCGGTAAGAATGCCCACATCATCGCCAAGATGAATGCCTTGCTTGAGCCGGAGATCATCATGGCTTTGTACGAGGCTTCCCGTGCGGGAGTGAAGATCGATCTGATCGTGCGCGGTGTGTGCGCCCTGCGTCCCGGAGTGCCGGGATTGTCGGAGAACATCAATGTGCGCTCCATCATCGGTCGCTTCCTGGAGCACACGCGCATCTTCTATTTCCGCAACGATCTCGCCCACGATGTCTATCTGTCCAGCGCGGATTGGATGGATCGCAACTTTTTCCGGCGCATCGAAGTCTGCTTTCCGTTGCTCGACGGCAAGCTCAAGAAGCGCGTGATCGAAGAGGGGCTGAAGACCTACCTGCAAGACAACAGCCAAGCCTGGGAGATGGACAGTGACGGTGGTTGGCGTCTCAAGACGACGCGCAGTCCAATGCCGAACTGCGCGCAGTTATCGTTGTTGCAGAGTCTTGCCAGCAAGCCTGCGATCTCGGCTGAGGACGCCTGAGTTCGTCGGGATCAGGCTTTTTTGGGGCGACCGGTTTTAATCTTTTCCAGATTTGCGACGGTCTGTTTCAGCTGTGTCGCGCTCAATTTGGACAACACATGCAGACCGGCGCGCAACAGCTCGCTTTTCTTTACATGCAAACCGGTTTTGATCATCTTCTGTTTGATCTCGGCGATAAGGTCGTAATCGTTTTGCGGCATGGTGAAGCTGTCGCGTATCACCTTGATCTTGCCATCGGACTTTTTCTCTTTTTTCACGCGCTTTTCGGGTGTGGCTCTAGCTGTCGCGGGCTTGCGCGGCACGGGAGCCTTCTTTGTGACGGGCTTCGCGGCAGTCTTGCGCGGATTGGTGTTATCAGTCATGTTTCGTTCCTTGATATAGGGATGGCGAAATCAGTATATACGGTATATTCTTCGAACTGAATTGTAATATACGGAGTGGGCATGGAATTGATTCTGTGGCGGCATGCGGAGGCGGCTGACGGCAGCCCGGATCACACTCGTTTGCTGACCGAGAAAGGCAGACGCCAAGCTGAACGTATGGCTGCATTCCTTGCACCTCGGCTTCCTGTCGCGACCCGTATCCTGGTCAGTCCCGCGTTACGCGCGCAACAGACCGCTGCCGCACTCACTACAAAATTCATCACGGAACCCGCCATCGATGTCGGAGCCACGCCGCAGGCGGCGCTTGTTGCGGCGGGTTGGCCGCAGGGGAATGGCGCGACGCTGTTGGTTGGTCACCAGCCTTGGTTGGGCGAAGCTGCGGCTTTGGTGATGAGCGGCAGGTCGGATTATTGGAGTGTCAAAAAAGGTGCGGTCTGGTGGTTCAGTCGTCGCGAACGCGAGGGCGACCATCAGACTGTTCTGCGTCTGGTCATCACCCCTGAACATTTATAAATCATCGAGCGGAGAAGCGTATGTTTGAATCAGCCGAGTTGGGACACAAGATAGACAAAGCCACTTATGACGCAGAAGTACCAAAACTGCGCGAGGCCTTGCTGGACATGCAGTTCGATCTGGCGGAGAAGGCGCGCTTCCCGGTCATTATCCTGGTGGGGGGCGTGGATGGCGCGGGACGCGGCGAGACCGTGAATCTGCTTAACGAGTGGATGGACCCGCGTTATATCCAGACCCACGGTATGGGAGACCCATCCGATGAGGAGATGGAACGTCCGATGATGTGGCGCTTTTGGCGCGCACTCCCGCCCAAAGGCAAGATCGGCGTATTCCTGGGTTCATGGTACACCTGGCCCATCCTGAACCGCGTGATGGGTGTGACCAAAACCGCCGATCTCGACCAGAGCCTGGAGCGGGCAAAGCGGCTGGAGAAGATGCTCACCGACGAGGGGGCGCTCATCATCAAATTCTGGCTGCATCTGTCCAAAGAGAAGCAGGAGGCGCGCCTCAAATTGCTGGAGAAAAACCCGAAGACCCGCTGGCGCGTGACCAAACGCGATTGGGAGCACAACAAGCGTTATGACAAGTTCCGCAAGGTGCACGAAAGTGTTATTCGCCACACCAGCACTGCCGAGGCTCCCTGGATCATCATCGAGGGAGCGGATGCCCGTTATCGCAGTCTGACAGTCGGCAAGGTCATCCTTGAGACCATACGCAAACGCCTGGTTGACCTCGACAAGAAAAAAGAGGCCGCCGTACGTGCAGCCCCTTTATTGCCGTCCATCGACAAGCTGCATATTCTCAAGACCCTCGATCTTTCCCTGAAGCTGGAAAAGAAGCGTTTCGAGGCCGATCTGGAAAAGTATCAGGGTAAGCTGGCCTTGCTGACGCGCGATCCGAGATTCAAGGAGATCACCGTGGTGGCGGTGTTCGAGGGTAACGACGCTGCGGGTAAGGGCGGCAGTATCCGCCGTATCACCAGCGCGGTCGATGCGCGCCAATATCAGGTCGTGCCCATTGCCGCGCCGACCGAGGAAGAGCGCGCGCAGCCCTATCTGTGGCGCTTCTGGCGGCATATGCCGCGCAGGGGGCGGGTCACCATTTTTGACCGGTCATGGTACGGGCGGGTGCTGGTGGAGCGGGTGGAGAAGTTCTGCTCGGAGGCGGACTGGATGCGGGCCTATCTCGAGATCAACGATTTCGAAGCTCAGCTCGCGCGCCATCACATCGTGGTCGTCAAATTCTGGCTGGCGATCAGCAAAGACGAACAGTTACGCCGCTTCGAGGAGCGCAAGAAGACCGGCTTCAAACGTTTCAAGATCACCGACGAGGATTGGCGTAACCGGGAAAAATGGGAAGACTACGAGCAGGCCATCTGTGACATGGTTGACCGTACCAGTACCAGTCTCGCACCCTGGACATTGGTGGAAGCCAACGATAAAAATTTCGCACGCATCAAGGTGCTAAAGACTTTGTGCCAGCGAATCGAAGCGGCGATGAAAAAAGTCGATGAACAGTGACGGATTAATAGATTGGTGCAACAGCTGCCAAGAGGACATTTTCTTCATTGGCTGCGGTAGGTTTGAGATGGGCTGCTGCGATTAATTTGTATTGTGGGCTGTCCATCTTAAATACACTGACTGACGTAGATAAATTTTGAGCTTCGTCTTCCAGTGACGCCGCAGCGGCAGCAGCTTCCTCTACCAAGGCTGCGTTTTGTTGAGTGACTTCGTCCATCTGTGTGATGGTTTGGTTCACTTGTTCGATGCCTTTGCTTTGTTCGCTAGACGCTGCACTGATCTCGCTCATGATGTCTGTCACGCGCTTGACCGCATTTACGATCTCTTCCATTGTTTTGCCTGCGTCATCCACCAATTTTGTTCCCACTTCTACCTTGGTGACCGAATCATCTATCAGAGTTTTGATCTCTTTTGCTGCAGATGCAGAGCGTTGCGCCAAGTTGCGCACTTCCGTTGCCACCACGGCAAAGCCTCGCCCTTGCTCGCCCGCACGAGCAGCTTCAACTGCCGCATTCAAAGCCAAAATGTTGGTTTGGAAAGCGATTTCGTTAATTACCGAGATAATATCTACGATCTTGCGTGACGATTCATTGATCGCACTCATGGTGCCGACTACTTCGTGAACAGCGTGTCCTCCCTTTTGCGCCACGCTGCTTGCGCTGTATGCCAATTGGTTAGCTTGTTTGGCATTCTCGGCATTCTGCTTAACGGTGGAGGTGAGCTCCTCCATGCTGGCGGCGGTTTCTTCTAGGCTGGCGGCCTGTTCTTCGGTACGCCGCGAGAGGTCGCTGTTACCCAAGGCGATTTCCTTCGATGCAGTGCCAATGGAGTCCACCGAGTGTTTGACGCCCATCACCAGTTTTTGCAGGTTGTCGACGGTGGTGTTGACGGCATCTTTGGTTTGTCCAAACAAGCCGGGGTAGTCTTCGGTGATGGTTTGAGTTAGATCGGCCGCAGCCAGAGCTTCGGCTACTCTGACAACATCACGCAATCCTGCGTCCGTCACGTCCGATAGTTGATTGAGAAGTTCGGCCAGAGTCTTGGAATAGCCAGTTTTTCCATTCATATCAATCTTGGTGGCGAAGCTGCCATGCAGGGCGGCGTCTTCGACGATCTTCTTAATCTCATCGACGATTTTGGTCAAAGTGTCGACGGTATTATTGATGCTATCCTTGGATTGACCGAAGGTGCCGGGGTAGTCTTTGGTGATTCTTTGTGTAAGATCGCCACTCGCAAGTGCTTGAGCGACTCGAGTGATATCGTGCAGGCCGGCGCTTGTGATGTCTGACAGCTGGTTAAGTAATACCGATAGTGTTTTACTGAAACCCTCTTTGCCAGCAAGATTCATTTTTACGTTGAAGTTTCCTTGCAAGCCCGCAGCTTCAACAATATGGGTGATCTCGTCAACGGTGGTGCGCAGGCTTTCCTGCATGGTATTTAATGCCCGGAGAAGTTGTGCAGACTCGTCTTCGCCTTCCACGAAAATATCCGATGTTAGATCGCCTCTTGAAATACGCTTGGCTACCTCTAGGGACTGAACGAGCGGCTTACTGATGGCGCGTGTTATCAACCAAGAAGCGGTTCCTCCGATTATCAAGATGGCTCCGCATAGCAAGGCTATCCAAAGTGATGCGGTTTTAATAAGTTTGCTGAATAGCAAAGAGGCTTCATCGGTTTCTTTGTCATTGAGGTCAATGAGTCCTTTGTAGGCAGAATCTACTTGTTTATCTGCCCCCTTGATGGCTTTATCAATTTCATTCGATGACTTGCCCTCATTACTGAGTTGAATCGCTTCATTCATGGCTTTGCGATAATTCCTGACCCCTAATTCCACTTGGTCTAGCAGAGCTTTTTCTGAATCTGAAATTCCGCCAATTTTTCGATAATTGGCTGCTGATTTTTCTATTTCAGACATGTCAGTCGCAAATTTGTCCGCGTAATCGCCCCCCCTTAAAACAAAGTTCTTGAAGTGATGTATCCCATTCTGCAATCCAGAAAGTCCAAGCGTAACTGCATCGCGTTTTTGAAGCGTAGTGGAGTCAAAAATTCTCCAATTTTCACCAACTTCTACTAGCTTCAACCATGAAAATAGCCCCAAGAGTAAAGCTAGCAGAATTACAGCGCCGAAACCTAGGCCGAGCTTAGTTCCAATTTTCAGATTACTAAACATTGGTTCCCCCTATGTGGTCACTTGGTTTTGCTTGGATTGCCTATTTTTGAAAGGAACTTTTATTTCACTGAATTAAGCAAACATTAAGCTGGTGAAAAACGTCCCAATCCACGCTAGGCGTAGCGATATTTAATGATCCATTTAAAGATGTCTGGCCCTTTCAAGATGAAAATGATCTATGAACTTTCTTGCTTGAGGGTCTTTGCAATAGTTCTTCACAGAAGGGTCTACCCAGTGGTGCCGCACATACTCCATCAAGCAGGAAATTTTATTGTCATGACTTTTGCACCGAAGCTCACATGTTTTTCGGTGACAATCCGATTCATCCGTTGATCCCATGAGTAGATTGTTTGTGCATGATAAAAATTTCATTTTTCTTCTCCGAGTTAATTCGCCATATGAGTGAATTTGATAACCACGGCGACGGAGGGGATTCTAGGTATGCCGAAATGAATGCGTCAACCAGAAAAAATATCTATATACCGCAATGAAGATATAGAACTTTTTCATGCGAAAGCATAATCATTTCGCGATCAGTCAACTTGTTCAACTTGAAAAACATCAACAATATATGCAGTTAAAATATATCTTGTAGGGGCACTAGATATTCTATGCAAATAACAGAGATGGTGGCATGGCATAACACTTTATGCAGAAATAATTCTGCTTGAAAGGCAATGCACACGTTTCGGCTCTAAGTAAGCTCAGGTCAAAATTAACTTGGTTTGATTGGCGAGAAGAGGAATTCTTCCCGCTGTTCATGGGGCGCAAGATCGGCTTTATGTGCGGCAGAGTGATCTGCGAAGGACTGCCAGTATCTCGCGCTTAATCAATACAGATGAACTCGGCGAAATGGCCGTTCGTTATATTCGATAGAGCTGGCTACTCTGCCGTCGAAACTATTGAATGAGAAAAACGCTGTGAAGGATAGTTAGCAATCTTGTTTGGGAGGTGATCAGTCCAATTTTAAGTCCCCAATCCCCGACATGATGTCGGTATCTCTGGAGTGTTTGCTGTTGAGCTTGATATTCAAACGCAGGTCGTTGAGCGAATCGGCATTCTTTAGTGCTTCTTCGTAACTGATCTTGTCTGTTTCATACAGATCGAACAGCGCTTGGTCAAAGGTCTGCATGCCGATCTCGCGCGACTTCGCCATCACCGATTTGATCTGGTTCACTTCTCCCTTGAAGATGAGGTCGGCGATCAGCGGCGAATTGAGCATGATCTCGATGGCGGCCGCACGGCCCTTGCCGTCTTTTTTCGGGATCAGGCGCTGCGAGATGAGCGCTCGCACGTTGAGCGACAGATCCATCAGCAATTGTGCGCGGCGCTCTTCAGGGAAGAAGTTGATGATGCGGTCGAGCGCCTGGTTGGCACTGTTGGCATGTAAGGTGGCAAGACACATATGCCCGGTCTCGGCAAAGGCGATGGCGTGTTCCATGGTCTCGTGATCGCGGATCTCGCCGATCAGGATGACGTCCGGTGCCTGACGCAGTGTGTTCTTCAGCGCGGCATGCCAGGAATCGGTATCCACACCGACTTCGCGGTGGGTGATGATGCAGTTGATGTGCTCATGCACATATTCCACGGGGTCTTCGATGGTGATGATGTGGCCGTAACTGCTCTTGTTGCGGTGGCCTATCATCGCGGCCAGCGTGGTCGATTTGCCGGAGCCGGTACCGCCGACCAGAATAGCGAGTCCGCGCTTGGACATCACCACATCTTTTAATACCGGCGGCAATCCCATTTCGTCGAAGTCGGGGATCTTGGTGGTGATAGTGCGCAGTACCATGCCCACGCGCTGCTGCTGCATGAAGATGTTGACGCGGAAGCGGCCAATGCCGGGTGGGCTAATGGCGAAGTTGCATTCATGGGTGGACTCGAACTCCGCTGCCTGGCGGTCGTTCATGATGGCACGGGCCAATTCCTGAGTATGCACGGCAGTCAGGGCTTGCGGCGACACCGGAGTCATCTTGCCGTCCACCTTGAATGCGGGGGGGAAGCCGGCGGTGATGAACAGGTCGGACGCCTTCTTGCTGATCATGCCGCGCAGCAGGTTATGTATCAGTTCGGTGGCCTGGTCTCTTTCCATTACAACACTCTCCTTGGTGCCCTGATGCGGGCAGATGTTTGGATTATCCCGGGAACAGGTCTTTGTTGGCCGCTTTGGAGCGAGCTTCCGCTGCGGAGACGATGTTGCGCTTGACCAGATCCTGCAAGCACTGGTCTAGTGTTTGCATGCCGATGTTGCCGCCGGTCTGGATGGCGGAATACATCTGAGGAACCTTTGCTTCACGGATCAGGTTGCGGATCGCCGGGGTGCAAATCATGATCTCGTGTGCCGCAGCACGACCGGTGCCGTCCTTGGTCTTGAGCAAGGTCTGCGAAATGACCGCGCGCAGCGATTCGGACAGCATCGCACGTACCATCTCTTTTTCGTCGGCGGGGAATACGTCGATGATACGGTCGATGGTCTTGGCGGCGGAGCTCGTGTGCAGGGTGCCGAACACCAAGTGGCCGGTCTCGGCGGCGGACATGGCGAGGCGGATGGTCTCCAGATCGCGCATTTCGCCGACCAGGATCACGTCCGGGTCTTCACGCAGCGCCGAGCGCAGCGCATTCTGGAAAGACAGTGTGTGCGGCCCGACCTCGCGCTGGTTGACCAGACATTTTTTGGATTCATGCACGAACTCGATGGGGTCTTCCACGGTCAGGATGTGT
Organism: uncultured Gallionellaceae bacterium; assembly: GCA_964571195.1. Taxonomy (GTDB): domain Bacteria; phylum Pseudomonadota; class Gammaproteobacteria; order Burkholderiales; family Gallionellaceae; genus PALSA-1006. The sequence continues at coordinate 134,843 of CAZNAD010000001.1, forward strand.
CCCATCTCGTGTTCGTTGCGGTGGTTGACCATTGCCGCCAGCGTGGTGGATTTTCCCGAGCCGGTCGGGCCGGTGACCAGCACCATGCCACGCGGATAATCGGAGATGGATTCGAATATCTTCGGCGCTTTCAAATCCTCCAGCGACAGGATCTTGGAAGGAATGGTACGCATGACTGCGCCCGCACCGCGATTGTGGACGAAGGCGTTGACGCGGAAACGCGCCAGACCGGGCACTTCGAAAGAGAAATCCAGCTCTTTGTTCTCCTCGTAATATTTGCGCTGCTGGTCGTTCATGATGTCATAGATCATGGCGTGCACTTCTTTGTGCTCCATCGCGGGCAGATTGATGCGGCGGATATCGCCGTGCACGCGGATCATCGGCGGCAGGCCTGCGGAGAGATGCAAGTCGGAGGCTTTGTTCTTTACGCCGAAGGCGAGCAGTTCAGTGATATCCATATATAATTCCCAAGCGTTGATTACTGCATTGAAAGGCGATAGACCGGGCGATTATGACTGCAATCCTCTCAAACTTGCAAGCAACCCGCGAGGCCGTCGCGCAAGCCGCGAAAGCGGCACTGCGCGGTGAGGGTGAAGTGTCTCTGCTGGCCGTGAGCAAGACCTTTCCTGCGGAGGCGGTGCGTGAGGTCTATCGAGCCGGGCAACACGCCTTCGGCGAGAATTACGTGCAGGAGGCCCTGGACAAGATTGAGGCGCTGCGCGACTTGCCGCTGGAGTGGCATTTTATCGGCCCCGTCCAAAGCAACAAAACCCGTGTCATCGCGGAAAACTTCGCCTGGGTGCACGGGGTGGACAGATTGAAGATCGCCGAACGGCTTTCCGCTCAGCGTCCTGCACATCTGCCTCCGCTCAACATCTGTCTGCAAGTGAACGTGAGCGGAGAGGACAGCAAAAGCGGCATTGCGCCCGGTGAAGTCGAAGCGCTGGCTTTGCAAGTGGCGCAGCTGCCTAATCTCAAATTGCGCGGCCTGATGGCGATACCGGCACCTGCCGATGACCCCGCCACGCAACGTTTACCTTTCGCTCAGATGCGCGCGTTGCTGCAACGGCTCAACTCAACCGGTTTGCAACTCGACACCCTGTCGATGGGCATGTCGCATGACTATGTTGCCGCGATCGCGGAAGGTGCCACTATCGTCCGTATCGGCACGGCGATCTTCGGCATACGTGCAAAGCCGCAAGCATGAACCCGCAAAAAGTCCGGCGCGAACAGGTGCGTCAACTGGAAGACTTGCCCAACATAGGTAAGGCGATGGCTGCCGATCTGCGCATGATCGGTGTCGAGAGACCGGAGCATCTGCGCGAACGCGAGGCATTCGAGATGTACGAGATGTTATGCACACGCAGCGGCCAGCGCCACGACCCCTGCGTGATGGATGTGTTTATGTCCGTCGTCTCGTTCATGCGTGGCGGTGCCGCACTGCCGTGGTGGGCGTTCACGGCGGAGCGGAAGCGGCGACTGATTGGAAGAGTCCAGCCATGATGTGCGCGGATTTGCGATAATCGCGCCCTGCATCGAATTCACCTTAAAGGAGCAGCATGAATATCTGTTTCATCGGTGGCGGTAACATGGCGACCGCACTTATTGGCGGTTTGCTCAAACGCAGTTATAGCGCTGCGGAATTGCGCGTGGTGGAGATCAATGCCGAGAATCGCGCAAGATTGCATGGCGAGTTCGGCGTTCAGGCCGTGGCCGAACTGGCCGCCGGGGTGGCGGGCAGTGATGTCGTGGTGCTGGCGGTCAAGCCGCAGCAGTTGCGCGAAGTGTGCGGACAACTCTCTCCGGTGCTGGCGGGGCAGTTGATCGTTTCCATCGCGGCGGGCATCCGGGCGGCGGATATCTCGCGCTGGCTGAATACCAAGAATGTCGTGCGCTGCATGCCCAATACTCCGGCCTTGATTCAGAGCGGTGTGACGGGGTTGTATGCTTTGCCGGAGGTCGGTGCCGCGCAACGTGAGGCTGCGGCGGGTATTCTCAACGCGGTCGGCAGTACGGTATGGCTGCAAGAGGAAAGTATGCTGGATGCCGTCACTGCAATCTCCGGCAGCGGCCCCGCTTATGTGTTTTATTTTGTCGAAGCGATGCAGCAGGCGGCGCGCGAGTTCGGCTTTGGCGATGCCGATGCCAAGCGGCTGGTGATCGACACTTTTTTGGGGGCGGCGAAATTGGCCGACGCGAGTGCGGAAGAGGCAAGCGTGTTGCGAGCCAGGGTCACATCCAAGAATGGCACCACCGAACGCGCCTTGCTGAGTATGGAAAAGGATGAGGTGAAGCGGCATATCGTGGCGGCTATCCATGCTGCCGCAGTCCGCTCCAAAGAGATGGGCGACGAACTGGGGAGTGCGAATTAAATGTTGAACCAAGCGGTATTGTTTCTGCTGGATGTGTTGGTGCAGCCTTTTGCGGCACTGCTGCTGCTGCGTTTCCATGCGGTGTGGATGCGTGTGCCGATGCGCAACAGCATCGGCGAATTCGTCATGGCGCTGAGTGATTTCGCGGTATTGCGTGTGCGTCGTTATGTTCCGGCGATAGGCGGGCTGGACACGGCTTCGTTATTGCTCGCGTTCGTCGTGGAAGGCGTTTATTTGGTGGTGTTCCTGTGGGCGCAGGGATATCCCTATGCGGTGTTCCCGCTGGCCGGACTGGTGGCGTGGGCGCTGGTCAAGCTGCTGGTGCTCAGCGTCTATCTGCTGATGCTGATGCTGCTGGTGCAGGCAGTGTTGTCATGGGTGAATCCGCATTCGCCGGTCGCTCCGGTGGCTGCCGCGTTCACGCAGCGTTTCTTGCAGCCGGTACGGCGCATCGTGCCTATGGTCGGCAATATCGACTTTTCCGTGTTGGCTCTGCTGATCTTTTGCCAGCTCCTGCTGATCGTCCCGATCGGGGCTCTGGAGCGGATCGTCGCGCAACTGTTGTGAGCGTGGGGTGGTATCAACGCAGCGGCGACGTCATCACACTGGTGTTGCACGTACAGCCCGGTGCCAAACAGACGGGTGTGGCCGGGTTGCATGGCGAAGCGCTGAAGATCCGCCTCGCCGCGCCGCCTATCGAGGGTCGCGCCAACGAGGCGCTGTTGCGTTATATCGCGGATCGTTTTGGTGTGCCGTTGCGTAATGTCGAACTCAAGCAGGGCGGGCAGTCACGACATAAACGTATCGCTGTAACCGGCAGCGGAATCGCTCCCGAAACCCTGCTGGAGAGTGCCGCTTAACGCGCGTTCTTTTTCGCTTTGCTGGCTGAAGTGCTGGTCGGCCTGGTGAGCAGCGGTTCTGGATCTTCCAGTTTGCCCGCATCCGTTTCTCCGTTCACGTTGATGATAGTGAGTTTCCCGGCACCGAGATGCAGATCGTCGGCGAAATCGAGTACCGCGCCGATCACGTTGAGTCTCCCCGCTTTCAGCTCATCGTCGAACTTGAGCATGGCGGCAACCACCTGATTGTGCACGTTTGCGTGCACCCCCTCGAGGTTGTTGAGTCCCTTGCCGATGGAGATACTATCGAGTTCACGCCGGATGGCGGGAGATTCTTTGGAATAGTCGCTACTTGCTGCGGAGATCGCCCCGCAACGGGTGTGTCCGATGATGAGCAGTACCGGTGTATGCAGGTGGTAGATGCCGTATTCGACCGACCCTTCGGTCGCGGCGATCTGGTTGCCCATGTTGCGCACCATGAATAGACGACCTTCAGGATTGGCGCTGAACATATTGGTGTGTACCCGCGAATCGGAGCAGGCCACTACGGTGGCTATCGGCTTCTGCCCTTTTGACAGGGTAAAAAAGAAGTCCGCTTTGCGACTGCCGTAATATGCCAGATTGTCCGATTTCAGGGCATTGATGAAGCCGATGACATTATCGCCGGAGACGGTTTGTTCGCGGGCGCTGGCCGGGCCTGAGATGATAAATGCGGCGATACAGACTGACAGGAAAAAACGTTGCATGGCATATCTCCGTTGAGGGGTGACCGCTGGCGACAGTCGCCAGTCTAGCAGTACACGCACGGGGGGCGTCAATAGCAGTTCATCGGGCATGAAAAAGGCGGCCCAGAGGCCGCCTTTGAACAGCGCGACAAATCGTGTTTAGTGATGAGCGTGTTCGTTGGCTGCTGCTTTGGCGGAAAGGGCGGCAGTGATCTTGGCCGCATCGGTCTCACCGTTGACGTTGATCACGTTCAATTTACCGGCACCTTGTTTCATGTCGTTGGCAAAGTCATAAACTGCGCCCACGATGATCAGATGACCGGCCTTCACTTTGTCTGCAAACTCCTTTTTGGCAGCAGCGACTTGGTTATTGACGTTGGCTTTGACGCCGTCGATGTTGGCTACACCCTTGCCGATGGAAATGGTGTCCAGCTCTTTCTTGATGGCTGGTTCCAGAGCGGCATAGTCACCGCTAGCGGCTTTGATTGCGCCGCAGGAAGAGTGGCCGATGATCAGCAGCAGGGAAGAGTTGAGGTGGTTCACGCCGTACTGCACCGAACCCAGCGCGGTTGCAGTCTGGTTGCCGATGTTGCGCACCATGAACAGATCACCTTCCGGTGTCTTGTCCAGCATATTGGTATGAACACGCGAGTCGGAACAGGTCACTACGGTTGCACGGGGTTTTTGACCCTTGGCCAGCTCTTGGAAGAAGGCGGCACCTTTCATGCCGGCGTAACCAGCTTGGTCGGCTTGGATCTCTTTGATGAAGGCTTGGGCCACGGCGGCATCGCCGTGCTCGCCGTGGTCATTGGCAAATACTGGAGTAGCAACGAAGGAAGCAGCCAGCAGGGCTGCAGAAAACTTTTTGAACATGTGATCTCCCTGATCGGTTTATGTTATTGAATGCACTCGTCGGTGCGGGATGTAGTCTAACAGACCGGGGAAGATAACGTGCAAGTCCTACATCAGGATGACATCGTAATTATCTCTTCGGTTGGGGAGATTTCCGTTTTCCTTTCAGACACTAAACTGATTCATTCGGAATGAACTTATGGAAATACAAACCCACGTCATGCCGACTCAAGCCAGCATGACCCCTTGTCACTTAACCACCGCCACTGGGAAGTCCGGCACCCCGCCGGGTGCTTGAGACACTGGGGTTTGCTTGCCGCCGGTCAATTCCTTCACCCGTTCCGACAAATAAAAATCCAGTTGCTTGTGCGTGATGCGCCCGTTCTTCTGGTAATCCGCTTTTCCGCCCAGGCCTTCGATCAGCGCCTTGGTGAACGCACCGTTGCCCCACTTGTCATTCTCCAGCGAAAACTGCTTACCAGTAGAAGATGAGAACACCACCACACCGTTTTCCGCCGAGGCCAGTTCGTTCACCACCGCGTCGGTACTGTTCGCGTTCACCGCCCGCCGCCCGCCCAGCACATTGCCGGAATGGCAGGTGTCGATGAAGAACAGCGCTTTGCCCGCTAGGTTCGCCAATGTGTCCTTGATGTCGGAGAAGACCACGCCTGTACGCTTCAACCTGTCCACATCGGCATTCACTGGCAAATAATAATATTTGCCTTCCGCATCGTTGATACCGTGCCCGGCGAGGAACAACATGCCAATGTCGCGTTGTGTTACTTGCTCTTTCAGCCAGTCCAGCCCGTCCACTACGTTGTCGCGGTTCGCCTGTTTGTCGGTAAGCAGCTTCACCTCCACCTCGCGGTAGAGCTTGTTTTTCTGTTTTTGCAAAGCGCTGGCAAAATCCTTCGCGTCCTTGGCGGCAAAGCCCAAGGCGTAATCCGGGTTATCGTATTTCGACACGCCCACCGCCAGCACATACAGCTTGGGCTTGACCGCGAAGCCAACCGCTTCGTTGGGTGCGGATTGTTTGCCCGCCCACGTTAGGCGCAGCGTGGCCGGAGTGGAAACGCCGTTCTTGTTCTCCGCAAAGAGCTGGATTTCACTGTCCTGCGAAGGAATGCTCACGGTGATCTCTTGCGTATCGCCGCTTTGCATTCGCTTCAACGCCCGCTCTGCGCTTACTGCTTGGCCGTTCACGCGCGCCCGCACCGCCGTCACCGGCGCATCGTCCGGGCTGCGGGTCTGGTAACGCACGGTGATGCTGTTGGTAGAAACCGAGCTGTCGCCGGGCGAAACGATGCTCAACACCGGTGGCAGCACGTTCTGCACCGCCACTGGCGCGGCGGTCTTGCGGCCAGATTGTTCGTTCGCCAGACGCAGCGCTTCCGTCTCGTTCCCTACCTCCAGCACTTTTGCCAGCACATCGGGGCGATGGAACTGGTTGCGGAAGCGCGAAGCGGGGAAGAAATCTGCTGCGGCATCTTTGCCATTATTCAGGTGCCAGCCGATCAGCTCTTCGCCGCCGGGCGAGGCGGTGTAGTAACCGGAAGGTGTCCAGGCTACCCAACGCTTGCGATCGGTGTGGGGGAAGAAAGCCAGTTTCTCTTTGCCGTCGCCCATGCCGTACCAGCGTATCGTGCCATCGGCTATGGCTGCCACCACATAGCGACCATCGCCGGAAATGTTTACCGCCCATGCTGTACTGGGCACCACCACTTTCCAGCGTTGCGTACCATTGCGGTCAAACAGGCGCACGTACCATTCCGTCCCCAAGACAAAGCTTTCACCGTCGGGGGCGATTGCGAAGCTTCTGGAGCCTTCATTTTCCATGAGGTTGAGCGGTGTGCCATTGAGCTTGGGTGCTGAGCCTTTCCAATCGGTGATAGTTAGATCAGGCATGGCTTGAATGCCCGTAGCTAATGGAATAGAAGAGTTTGTATCTAAACTCAGCCCGGTTTGCAAATTAAAAATGGCGGCCATTGTTGGAGTTTTTAACCACCGATCACTATAACCAACGGTCTTGCCATCTCGTGAAACCTGAAGAACTTTACTGCGAAAATCTGCAATCTCTGCTTTCACAAATCGGCTCCGTTGACCGCTGGCATCAACTACGCCCCATGCGCCTTCACCAGAGCAAAAAACGGCATTGCCGTTAGGCAAGGAAATCACGTCTTCGATAGAGTGATTGGCGACGTCAATTTGTTGTTCTGCACCATGCCCACCATCTGTCCAGCGACGAATGACGCCTCCTGCGCGCCCCGAGCCACCCACAAGGAGTGTCTGCCCATCATTTGACCAGTTTACGCTTGGCAGACCGCCATTCTCAAGATACGAAGCTTCTGGAGCAAACAAAAAATCCAGCGTGCGCCCATCCAGTACATCCACCTTCGTAACGTCACTGAAACCGACTGCGATCTGTTTGTCATTCGGCGAAAAACGTACGGCATAGGGTTGTTTTCCTCCAAGCGCGGCTTGCTGGGCTAGCAGACGCAGACCACTCCTATCCGCGCGGTACAAACGCAAGTTTCCATCTTTAGAAGTCGATACCAGCTTGCCGTCGCGACTAAAGTCCAAGCTTGCTACGGAATCACCATAATCAGTATCGCTGCCGACCTGCTGCCAGGTGTCGGCGCGATAGAGACGGATGCCATTTTTCCCCCCTACTCCCGCCGCCAGATAATGCCCGTCAGGTGACCAAGCTAGGTCGGAAACGACATTCGGCAAGCCGCTCAGGCGGCGCAGCAAGCGACCGCTGGTGCGCTCAAAAATGTAAATCGCATCCCCTCCTTCAGGAGACCCTAGCATCGTCCATCCTCCCATTGCCACCGTGTTGCCGTCTGGCGACATTGCCGTCGCGTACAACAAGCCTTCGTTATCTACATCCTGTGGTGGACGCAGAGTATTGAGCAAGCGACCGCTGGAGAGTTCCCACACCTTGGCAGTTTTATCACGCGACGTCGTCACCAGATAACGCCCGGCGGCATCCGCCGCGATGTCAGTGATCGACGCTGTGTGCATCTCGGTGTTGATGCGCAAGATGGGCTCGGTGGCAAAAGATATAGATGCCCAGAAAGGTAGCGTGAATAGACAGAATATAAGAGGAAAGTGGAGTGAAGAAATATGAGACATGGTTTTCCCTTTAAATACTAAGAAAGCTGAGGTGAACTCACCTCGGATTCGTGAAAAGTGTTCCGAATGCTTGCGCACATTAGTCGGTCAGGGACCGCATCATTTTGAAGGCATTCAAGTTGATCTGCATGCTGAACATCAAACCGGAGGTGTTGGCGGAAGCTTGCCCCGGTAGGGGAATTTGGTTGAAATAGGCTTGCCCCAAGGACAGTGCAAACTGTGGCGCGACATCGAAAGAAATGCCAAACGCACTGATGTCACCTTGCACAACAGTTACGTCAAATCCACCCACCGAACGACCGTAGAAAACTGAAAATCGTTTATAAAAGTTTGCCCAACCATCATTTTCATAAAGCGCATATGAGTTTCCAAATTCATTGAGTGCATTCTGCATCTCCAGGGCCAAATCATGCGCGGTATTACTTGCATCTTGTTGCTTGGTATTATCTAGTGGCGCGCCGCTTGCTTCGGTTTGTTTTGTATTGGCCAGTGCAGCTTTGGCTGCAATCAAGGTAATTTTTTCTGGCGAGGATGTTTTTAGGGGGGCGTACCATCTGCCGAATGGGTAGGCGCGAAGGGTGACCATATTGCCAATGCCGTTTTGCTTTTGAGAGCCTGCATGTTCGACCACTGCAACGCCAACGCCCACGTCAAGCCAGCCTGGGTCTTGTAAGCATACTGCTGCTCTCTCTTCAATATAGACCCCCCCTTTATTGTTTGAATCTGGGGGAGCATCACAACTACCAGCTTGCGCGGTGAGTTGCCAACTGACGAGAATGAGTAAGGGAAGGAAAGTGGGGCGCTTAAATAAATTGCCACTGACAGGAACTATTTGAAGCGGATTGTCTATTGATTGATTGATTGATTGCGCTGTGCGGATTGGGCTAAACATAATTCTCCCCTTTGATGAGTGAAAAAATATTTTCAGCTACTTCGGTGACTTTTTGCGCCAGTCCTGTCTGGTGAATTGTTCGCCCGCCTCGGCTCTGCATTGGAGTCTGATGGTCGGAAGCAAACAACCTGCGGGCTGGATTCTAGCCTACATTTTCTCCACTGACAAAATCAGTCTTTTACATATCGTACTGATGTTTATCGTGCAAAAATTTGATAAGGATTATCACTGCAACCATGCTTGCAGCGCCTAGTTCTGGTCTTGGCTGAGGTGACGAATGAAGATTTTTTATCGTTCCCTTAAATCACATCAGGATGACATCGTATTGTTCTTGTGAATAACTCGTCTCCACCTGCAAGGAAACGGTCTTGCCGATGAAGTCGGAGGCTTGAGCCAGGCTTTGCGATTCTTCGTCGAGGAACAGGTCGATGACCGGTTGCGAGGCGAGGATGCGGAACTCGCGGGCGTTGAATTGGCGGGCTTCGCGCACGATCTCGCGCAGGATCTCAAAACAGATGGTCTGGGCGGTCTTAATCTCTCCGCGCCCCTGGCAGGTGGGGCAAGGCTCGCACAATATATGGGCGAGGCTTTCACGGGTACGTTTGCGTGTCATTTCAACCAGCCCAAGTGCAGAGAATCCGTTCACGGTGATGCGGGTATGGTCGCGCGCCAGCGTCTTCTTGAATTCGTCCAGCACGGCGTCGCGGTGTTCGGCATTGTCCATGTCGATGAAGTCGCAGATGATGATGCCGCCCAGATTGCGCAGACGCAGTTGGCGGGCGATGACTTGCGCCGCTTCGAGATTGGTTTTGAAGATGGTGTCGTCGAAAGTGCGCCCGCCGACAAAGCCGCCGGTGTTCACGTCCACCGTGGTCAAAGCCTCGGTCTGGTCGATGATGAGGTAGCCACCCGATTTCAGATCGACGCGGCGCGATAGCGCACGCTCGATCTCGTCTTCCACTCCGTACAGATCGAACAGCGGTCTTTCCCCGATGTAGTGGCTGAGTTTGGGAATGGCTGGGGCGATGTAATCCTGAGCGAAGGCCATCATGCGCTCGTGTGTCTCGCGCGAATCGATCAGCACGCGCGAGGTCTCTTCGCTGACGAAATCGCGCAACACCCGCAGGCTTATATCCAGCTCCTGATAGAGCAATGCCGGTGCGCTCTCGTGTCGCGCGCGTTCCTGCAGGTTGTGCCAGAGCTTGTCCAGATAGGCGATGTCGTTGCTGAAATCCTGGTCGGAGGCGGTCTCCGCAAGGGTGCGGATGATATAGCCGCCGGCATGTTCCGGCGGCAGCGCTTGCTGTAGTTTGGCGCGCAGTAACTCTCGCTCTTCTTCGCTCTCGATGCGCTGCGACACGCCGATATGCGACTCCTGCGGCAGATAGACCAGCAGCCGTCCGGCGATGCTGATCTGGGTGGAGAGGCGGGCGCCCTTGGTGCCGATCGGGTCTTTGATGACTTGTACCAGCAGGGTTTGTCCCTCGGATAGAACCTTCTCGATTGGTTTCACCGGTTCGCCGTTGTCGCAGTTCTCCCAGATGTCGGCGACATGCAGGAACGCCGAGCGTTCCCAGCCGATATCGACAAAGGCCGATTGCATCCCCGGCAAGACACGTTTCACGCGTCCCACATAGACATTGCTCACCATGCCGCGATGCCTGCCGCGCTCGATGTACAGCTCCTGAGCGACGCCCTGCTGCATGACGGCGACACGGGTCTCCTGAGGGGTGACGTTGATGAGAATCTCGTCGCTCATGGTGCGGGGTATCCGAAGATTTTAAGCAATTCGACCGTCTCGAACAGCGGCAGTCCCATCACGCCGGTATAACTGCCGTCAATGTGTTCGACGAACGCACCGGCATATCCCTGAATGCCGTATGCCCCCGCCTTGTCATGCGCCTCGTTGCTGAGCAGATAACGGCGGATGCGTTGCTCGTCGAGTTCGGCAAAGGTGATGGTAGTGGTGGACAGGCGCATCTCGGTACGCTCTTCATAGGTCACGGCAAGCGCCGTGAGTACCTGATGCTGGCGACCGGAAAGTTCGCGCAGGATCTCTGCTGCATGGTTGTTATCGCGCGGCTTGCCGATGATCTTGCCGTCTATGGTTACGGTCGTGTCGGCGGCGAGTACCGGGAAAGGGGGGAGATTGCGATAGAGCAGCGCATCCCAGCCGGCCTGGGCTTTTGCTTGGCAGATGCGCTGCACATATTCCACCGGGTCCTCGTCCTCGTGCGGGGTCTCGTCCACACTGACATTGCGGCGCGGGTCGCTGCGCAACAACAGCATCTCGTAGTTCACCCCGATCTGTTTGAGCAGTTCGCGGCGACGCGGGCTTTGTGAACAAAGGTAGATGCGCTGTTTTCCAATGGCCATGGTTAAACCTTATATGAGAAGGGTAAAGGGCGAAGGGGGAAGGGGGAAGGGTAAAAGCCGGTGTGCGTCGTTACCCTTGAGCAGCGAAGCTGCGTTCCCTTCCCTCTTCCCCCTTCTCTTCATTCGCGATGATAGGGGTGATTGTGCAACAAGCTGTATGCCCGATACAACTGCTCTGCGAGTAAGACACGCACCATACCGTGGGGCAGCGTCAGTGCCGATAGTGCCAATAATTGCTGTGCACTGCCACGTACCGATTCGTGCAGGCCGTCCGCACCGCCGATGATGAACGCGACATCGCGTCCGCCGCCCAGCCAGTCGCCCATTTTTTGCGCCATTTGCTTGGTGCTCAGATGAGTGCCGCGCTCGTCCAGCACAATACGGGTCACATCTTTGGGCAGGGCGGCATTGATGCGCTGCGCTTCGGCTTCCATGATCTGCGGCACGGTTTTGCCGGTGGTACGCGGCTCGGGTTTAACTTCGATCAGCGCGATGGTCGCCTCGCGCGGCATGCGCTTGGTGTATTCGTTGAAGCCGCTGGTGATCCATTCCGGCATCTTGTGTCCGACAGCAAGAATCAAAAGCTTCAAGACAAAAACTCCACCACTGAGACACAGAGACACAGAGAAAGACAGCAGAACCTAAGTATGTCGTTGCCTTGCGTGTCGCTGATTTTATCTATGCAACGCATGGTTTTCTCTGTGTCTCGGTGTCTCTGTGGTGAATGGTTTTAATTTTTGGTCGAGACCGGAATGCGCGGCGAGGCATCCCAGAGTTCTTCGAGGTTGTAATAGGCACGCACGGCGGGTTGCATCACATGCACCAGCACATCGCCCAGGTCGATCAGTACCCACTCGCCGCTTTTCTCGCCTTCGGTGCTGAGCACTTTTTCACCGGCCTCTTGCAGTTTTTTCACCACGTTGTCGGCGAGTGCCTTGGTCTGGCGGTTGGATGACCCGCTGGCGACGATCATGCGTTCGAACAGCGGGCTGCGTTTGCTGGTGTTGATTACGGTGATGTCGTTGGCTTTGATGTCTTCCAGCGCGGTAACGATGATTTGGGTCTTTTGTTCTACTGTTAGCATGAGGTGTACGGATGATGATGGATGAAATGGGCGACGGCGTCGGGCACGAGAGCGTGGATGTTCTTGCCCTCCACGCAACGGCGGCGGATGTCGGTGGAAGATATCTCCAGCGCGGGGATGTTCAGCACCACGATGTGTCCGGCGGGACTCTCGTGTAGCGCCCTGGGTGATGGTGCCAGACGCGTCGTGTATTCGTGCAGCAAGGCCGGGTCGGCTTGCGCCATGGTGTTGCCGAGAGGTTGCCCCGGACGTTGCATGACAACGATGTGTGCCAATTCGAACAGGCGCTGCCATTGATGCCAAGTGTGCAGCAGGGCAAAGGCATCGCTACCCAGTAACAGGCACAGCGGCTGTTGTGCGCCGAGCTCGGTGCGCAATGCGGTCAGCGTGTCCACGGTGTAACACGCATCGGTGCGGTAGGCCTCGCGCTGGTCGGCAAGGAATGCGGGATTGTTATGCACGGCCAGTTGCACCATGTGCAAGCGGTCGGTCGCGCTTGCGCAGGGCGGCTTCCGGTGTGGCGGTGTTCCGCTCGGGATGAAGTGGATCTCACCCAGTCCACATTGCTCCTGCGCCTCGATGGCAAGGCGCAGATGGCCGTTATGAATGGGATCGAACGTGCCGCCGAGGATGCCGATAGGTGCAATGCTCATGATTCGATAAAACCAAGGTGCACCACAGAGACACAGAGACACAGAGAAAGACCCGATTCTAACGCGCGCTCTATGCTAACTAAGTCACGCGGTAAATCTAAATGGTTCGGATGTTTTCTTGTCGTCAACTCTGTGCCTCTGTGTCTCTGTGGTGAAAGGTTTTTCTTACAGCGCCAGACGACGCATGTCGGCCAGCACATGCGCGAGGTAGGTGGTGAAGCGGGCGCCGGCCGCGCCGTCGATCACGCGATGGTCGTAGGAGAGCGACAGCGGCAGCATCAGGCGCGGCACGAATTCGCCGTCTTTCCACACCGGTTTCATGCTGGAGCGCGACACGCCGAGGATGGCGACTTCCGGTGCATTGATGATCGGGGTGAATGCCGTGCCGCCGATGCCGCCCAGGCTGGAGATGGTGAAGCAGCCGCCCTGCATGTCGGCAGCGGTGATCTTGAGGTCACGCGCTTTGGCGCTGACTTCGCCCAGTTCTTTCGCCAGTTGCACGATGCCTTTTTGATCCACGTCGCGGATCACCGGCACCATCAGGCCATTGGGCGTGTCGACCGCCACACCGATGTGGATGTATTTCTTCAGTACCAGATTCTCACCGCTGGCATCCAACGAAGCGCAGAAATCGGGGAAGTGTTTCAGAGTAATCGCGCAGGCCTTGAGCATGAACGCCAGCGGGGTGATCTTGATATTCTGTTTGGCATACTCCGCCCCCAGCTCTTTGCGGAACGCTTCCATCTCGCTGATGTCGGCTTCCTCGAACTGCGTCACGTGCGGGATCATTACCCAGTTGCGGTGCAAGTTCGCGCCGGAAATTTTCTTGATACGCGACAGCGCTTTGGTTTCGACTGTACCGAACTTGGCGAAATCGACCTCCGGCCAGGGCAGCAGACCGGGCAACGCGTTGCCGCTGGCGGCGGTACCGCTCGCCAGCGATTGTTTGACGAAATTCTGCACGTCGTCCTTGGTGACGCGGCCTTTTTCGCCGCTGCCTTTGACCTGCGCCAGGTTCACGCCAAGTTCGCGCGCGAAGCGGCGGATGGACGGGCTGGCATGGGCGCTGCCGGATGAGGTTGGTGCTGTCGGGGCGACTGCGACTGGTGCTGCGCTGGGTGCTGCCTTCGCTACGGGAGCCGGTTGTGCGGCTGCCGGTGCCGGAGCTGCCGACGGAGCAGCAGCTTGAGTTGCCCCGGTTTCTATGGTCACGATCAATGTGCCATCCGATACCTTATCGCCCACCTTGACCTTCACTTCTTTGACTACGCCATCGAACGGCGCAGGCACATCCATGGTTGCCTTGTCGGTTTCCAGAGTCACCAGTGTTTGCTCTGCCTTGACCTTGTCGCCCGCTTTGACGGCGACTTCGATGATCGGCACGTCTTTGTAATTGCCGATGTCCGGCACCAATACATTTTTGATTTCCGCCACGTTGTTCCCCTTGCCTTAAACCGTTGTTGGGTTCGGTTTGTCAGGATTGATCTTATAGAGCTTGATCGCTTTGCTTACTTCGCTCGCCGCGATGGTGCCTTCATCGGCCAGCGCTTTGAGTGCGGCGACGGCGACGTAATAACGATCCACCTCGAAGAATTGGCGCAGTTTGACGCGGAAATCGGAGCGGCCGAAACCGTCCGTCCCCAGCGTTTTGTAGCTTGCCTTCACATACGGGCGGATCTGGTCGGCGTAGGAACGCATGTAGTCGGTTGCGGCGATCACCGGTGTCTTGCCGTCCAGACATTGCTCGACGTAGCTGGCACGCGCTTTGGCTTCCGGGTGCAGCATGTTCCAGCGTTCGCAGTCGATGCCGTCACGGCGCAGCTCGTTGAAGCTGGTCACGCTCCACACATCGGCACCGATGCCGAAATCCTTCTCCAGCAGTTCGGCGGCGGCGATCACTTCGCGCAGGATGGTGCCGCTGCCGAGCAGTTGTACCTTGGCCTTCGTCTTGGCCTTGCTGGTGCTGAACTGGTACATCCCTTTGATGATGCCTGCTTCCGCACCCTTGGGCATGGCCGGATGGGTGTAGTTCTCGTTCATCACCGTGAGGTAATAGAACACGTCTTCCTGTTCCTGGTACATGCGGCGCATACCGTCCTGCACGATCACGGCCAGCTCGTAAGCGAAGGTCGGGTCGTAGGAGACGCAGTTGGGGATGGTTGCGGCCATCAGGTGGCTGTGACCGTCCTGATGTTGCAAGCCTTCGCCGTTCAGTGTGGTACGACCGGCAGTGCCGCCGACCAGGAAGCCGCGTGCGCGCAGGTCGCCCGCTGCCCAGGCCAGATCGCCAATGCGCTGGAAGCCGAACATGGAGTAATAGATGTAGAACGGGATCATCGCCACGCCGTGGTTGGCATAAGCCGTTGCAGCGGCGATCCAGTCGGCCATGCCGCCCGCTTCGTTGATGCCTTCCTGCAGGATTTGGCCGGACTCGGATTCCTTGTAGAACATCAGTTGATCGGCATCCTGCGGGGTGTAGAGCTGGCCCACCTGCGAGAAGATGCCGAGCTGGCGGAACATGCCTTCCATGCCGAAGGTGCGCGATTCATCCGGCACGATAGGCACGATCTGTTTGCCGATGGCTTTGTCCTTCACCAACACGCCGAGCAGGCGCACGAAAGCCATGGTGGTGGAGAATTCGCGGTCTTCGCTGGATTTAAGCAGCGCGTCGAAAGTTTCCAGTGTCGGAATGTTGAGCGGATGCGCCAGCGGTTCGCGGGCCGGGATATTGCCCATCGCCGCGCCGCGTTCAAGCAGGTATTTGGCTTCCTGGCTGTCCGGCGCGGGACGCACAAACGGCAGTTTGGGCAGGTCGGCATCGCTGACCGGGATGTTGAATCGGTCGCGGAAGTTGCGTAGCGAACCGCCATCCATCTTCTTCTGCTGGTGGGTCGGATTCTGCGCCTCGCCCGAGGAACCCATGCCGTAACCCTTCACGGTCTTAGCCAGAATGACAGTGGGCTGGCCCTTGTGTTTGGTGGCGGACGAGTAGGCAGCGAACACTTTGAACGGATCATGGCCGCCACGGTTCAGGCGCCAGATCTCGTCGTCGGACATGTCGGCGACCAGCTCCAGCAATTCGGGATACTTGCCGAAGAAATGCTCGCGCACATAGGCACCGTCCTTGGATTTGTAGGTCTGGTATTCACCGTCGACCACTTCCATCATGCGTTTCGTCAGCAGGCCGCTCTTGTCCTTGGCCAACAAACGATCCCACCAGCGGCCCCATACCACCTTGATTACGTTCCAGCCTGCGCCACGGAATACACCTTCCAGTTCCTGGATGATCTTGCCGTTGCCGCGCACCGGGCCGTCCAGACGCTGCAGGTTGCAGTTGATGACGAAGATCAGGTTGTCCAGTTTCTCGCGCCCGGCCATGGAGATCGCTCCCAGTGATTCCGGCTCGTCGGTCTCACCGTCGCCGAGGAAGGCCCATACCTTGCGGCCTTCGGTCTGTGCCAGACCGCGGTGTTGCAGGTAGCGCATGAAGCGCGCCTGATAGATCGCCATCAGCGGCCCCAAACCCATGGATACCGTGGGGAACTGCCAGAAGTTCGGCATCAGCCAGGGGTGCGGATAAGAAGACAGGCCGTCGCCATCCACTTCTTGACGGAACTTGCGCAACTGATCTTCCGACAAGCGACCTTCCAGGAACGCACGCGCATAGATGCCGGGCGAGCAATGGCCTTGGAAATACACCAGATCGCCACCCTGATCCTTGGTGTGTCCACGGAAGAAATGGTTGAAACCGACGTCATACAGAGTGGCCGCAGAAGCGAAGCTGGCGATATGGCCGCCCAGTTCGGAAGATTCCTTGTTGGCGTTCAGGATGATCGCCATCGCGTTCCAGCGCGTCAGCGCACGGATGCGGTGCTCCAATTCGTGGTTGCCGGGCGAACGCTCTTCCTTGTCCACCGGGATGGTGTTGACGTAAGGCGTGGTCGCGCTGATCGGCATATCGTCGCCGGCCAGCCGTGCATGGTTGATCAGCTGATCCAGCAGGAAATGGGCGCGAGCCGCGCCTTCTTTTTCCAGTACGGACTGGAGCGACTCCAGCCACTCCTGTGTTTCTTGCGGATCGTAATCGGGTAAGTTCGCCATTGTTCTCTCTACTCTCTATCGCTAAAAATCATTCCGGGTATCCCGGTACATTCAATCCCCGCAGCGGATCGTCTCTTGTTCGGTGACCAGCCATCCCACCTTGCGGTCGGTCGCCTCCTGCGGGATGTGCTCAACCACTTGCATGGCGAAGGCGGCGGCCACCAGCACTGGCTGATGCGGAAGCCGCGCCAGCAGTTTGTCGTAAAACCCGCCGCCGTAGCCCAATCGCGCACCGTCGCGTCCGAAAGCCACTCCCGGCAGGAGAATGAATTCGATGGCGGATAGCTCGGTCACCTTGGGGCATCGCTCGGCAAGCGGTTCTGGAATATCCCAGATCCCCGGAGCGACATCCCGCGCCAGATTCGTGACGCGGTACACATCCAGTTGTTTCGTCTCCCGGTTCACTTTGGGCAATAACACCTGTTTGCCATCGTGCAGCGCCTGCTGCACGAACAGCGTTGCCGTGAACTCTGCGCCGAAATTCATATAAGCCAGAATTGTTGCAGCCGTGCGATAGGCTTCCAATCCGGCGAGGCGCTGCGCGATCTCCCTGCTCAGACGGCTCCGCTCCGCGTCCGCCATGTTCGAGCGGGCGGCGATTATACTTTGCCGGAGTGCCAGCTTCCTAGCTTGGCAGTCCATCAATGCACCGCCTTTTCTGCCCAAATACGCAAACGTTCGCTATCTTCCAGAATATCGACCGGAACTTCGCGGTAATTCTTCAAAACCTGTTTTTCGGAAGGCGCAAAAACAGCCGCTCCATATTTCAGATATTCGGCCAATGTGGCGGGATTGGTCTTGAAGTAGAGGCGACCATCGAACAGGATGGCGAAAAACACCTCCCCGGAATACAGGCCATAACCGCCAAACATGCGTTTGCAGCGCAGGCCGGGAAGTGCGGCGAGTTGTTCTAGGACGAAGTCACGGAAGGAGTCGGTAGGCATCCAATCAAACCTTTGTGGCGCTATAGAACATGATTAGTCGTGGACGCGCTCCACCCAATAGTCCGGCTGGCGATGTTGGTGCATGATGGCAAGTACAACTATTTGATCGGCTCGAACCACATAGACCATTTTGTAGGGGAACTGGTTGAGTAGGAATCTTCTTGCTGGCCCGATCTCAACTTGCCATGCCAGCGGGCGCTCCAGAATGAGTTTGGCTGCGGCTTCGGCTTCCCGTTTAAATGCATCGCCCAATCCATGTTGCTGCCGGTTGTAGTAACGTTTGACTTCGGCTATCTCGTCGCGGGCAATGGTTAAGAAAGTCAGCTGCACTATAGATTCCTGAAGGTCTCTTCCATTGAGACCGTTTCAAGCTTTCCTTCATCTAAGGCTTTTATCCGGCGCAGAATTTCCTCGTGCCATATCTGGTTAATTTCAGGATCGGGCTTGTCCAGACTGGAATGCAACATTTCCAGCAGCAAATAACGGTCGGCTGATTTTAACTTCAGCGCCTGTTCTATTACCTCGGCTGTACTCATGTTCGCTCCTTTTTACGGTTGGCGGATTTTAGCCCAAGAATAACTTATACGCCGGGTTGCTGCTCTCGTCCCAGTAGGGGTAGCCGAGCGTGTCGAGGAATTGTTTCAGCTCTTTTTTATCCTTGGGCGGGACTTGCATGCCGACCAGCACCCGGCCATAGTCCGCGCCGTGGTTGCGGTAGTGGAACAGGCTGATGTTCCAGTTGTGGTTCATGCTGTTGAGGAAATTCATCAGCGCGCCGGGGCGTTCGGGGAACTCGAAGCGGTAAATGATTTCGTCGCGGGCTTCCGGTGCGCGGCCACCGACCAGATGGCGCAGGTGCAATTTGGCCATTTCGTTATCGGTGAGGTCGAGTGTGCGCAGGTGATGTTTCTCCAGTGTAGCGACCAGTCTTTCAGTTTCGGACGGGTCTTTTACCTGCACGCCGACGAACACTTGCGCTTCGCTCGGGTCGGCGTAGCGGTAGTTGAATTCGGTGATGTTGCGGCTGCCCAGCAGTGCGCAGAATTTGCGGAAGCTGCCCGGTGTTTCGGGGATGGTGACGGCCAGGATGGCTTCGCGTTTTTCGCCGATCTCGGCACGCTCGGCGACGAAGCGCAGACGGTCGAAATTCATGTTCGCGCCGCAGGCGACGGGGATCAGGGTCTGGTCTTTCAGTTTCTCGCGTTTGGCGTAGAGCTTGGCTCCTGCCACGGCGAGTGCGCCTGCTGGTTCGAGGATGGAGCGGGTGTCCTGGAACACGTCTTTGATGGCAGCACACACGGCATCGGTGTCCACCAGGATCACTTCATCGACATATTGTTTGCATACGCGGAAGGTTTCTTCGCCGACCAGCTTGACCGCCGTGCCGTCGGAGAACAGGCCGACATCGTTGAGCGTGACGCGCTTTTTCGCCTGAAGCGAGCGGTACATGGCATCTGAGTCGGTGGTTTGTACGCCGATGACTTTGATGTCGGGGCGTACTTGTTTGACGTAAGCCGCTACGCCCGCGATCAAGCCGCCGCCGCCGATGGCGCAAAAGATGGCGTGGATGGGAGCTTGATGCTGGCGTAGGATTTCCATCGCGATGGTGCCTTGCCCGGCGATGACATCGGGGTCGTCGAAGGGGTGGACGAAAGTAAGGTTGTGTTCCTTTTCCAGCTCCAGCGCATGGGTGTAGGCATCGCTGTAGCTGCTGCCGTGCAGCACGATCTCTATCGAGCGTTTGCCGAAATGACGTACCGCGTCGATCTTCACCTGCGGTGTGGTGGTAGGCATCACGATGGTGGCTTTGCACCCCAGGCGGTGCGCGCTGAGCGCCACACCCTGCGCATGGTTGCCCGCCGAGGCGGCAATCACGCCGCGCTTGATCTGCTCCGGGGTGAGCTGCGCCATTTTGTTGTAAGCACCGCGTAGCTTGAACGAGAACACCGGCTGCATGTCTTCGCGTTTGAACAACACGTTGTTTCCGATGCGAGCGGACAGATTGGGCGCGTGCTCCAGCGGGCTTTCGATGGCCACGTCGTAGACGCGGGCGGTAAGGATGCGCTTCAAATAATTTTGCATGGTTCTCGGTAGGATTGAATGTCTTTCGTCCAAGATTAGCAGGAATGGGGGGGAATCCCCAAGGGTTTTGATGCAGGGAGTGATGCTTGGTTCAAAAATCGAAGAAGCAGATGCGGTTGCGACCGGTTTCTTTCGCGTGATACATCGAAGAGTCCGCTCGTTTGATAAGTTCCTCCGGCTCGATGTTGTGATTGATGAACAATGCGACTCCGATACTCGCCGTGCAATGGTGTGCGATCTGGCGAGCACTTTCTTCGCCCTTCGGGGGAATGACTAGCTGATAGGGTTCGGCCAGCGTGGTGCGTATCTTTTCCGCCACTATGCCCGCTTGGGAAAGCGAGGATTCTTTTTCCAGTGTCAATTCACTCAACATGACGATGAATTCGTCGCCGCCGAAGCGTGCCACGGTATCCGTTTCGCGCATGCAGCTGCTGATGCGTCTGGCCGCTTCGATCAGCAGCAGATCACCGGCATCGTGGCCATAAAGGTCGTTCAGCGGTTTAAAATTGTCCAAGTCGATGAACATCAGCGCGGCGTAGCGCCCGCTACGTTTGCTGGCCGACATGGCTTGACCCAAGCGGTCGAGCAATAAACGACGGTTGGGAAGTGCGGTCAGCGTATCGTAAAAAGCCAGATTGCGGATCTGCTGCTCTTGTTGGCTGAGTGAATTCAGCATGCGATCAAGATGGCGAGCCAGCACGCCGATTTCGTCTTCGCGCGCCGTGTCCGTGCGTAAATTGGCTTGGCCGCCCTCGACTTTGGCGGCAATCTGCATCAGGTGATTCAGGCCGGATGTCAATCTGTGCGCCAGCAGCAGGGCGATAAGCAGAATAGTCAGGATGGCGAGCAACATGAACTGAAGCCAGGCTTTGCGTAGCGCAGATAGATTGGTTTTGGCCGAATCTCTCGTCATTTCGACTCGCAGCCAGCCCAAGCGGTGTCCGCTCGAAATAACCGGATGGGCGACGTTGATATGATCCGTCTGGTTAGGCAGGATGATCGTATCTATGGCAGTCGATGCCAGCATGTCGCGGTTCAGCGGATCGGTCACGAAAAAACCGATCTCTTCCGGGTTGGTCGAAGCGAGTATTTCGCCGCGTGGTGTTACGAAATAGGCGCGCCGCAAATCGGGCGTTTTGGCGAATCCCTGCACGACTTCCTGTAGTCCGACCAGATCGTTGGCAATCGCCCACGAAGTGCTGCCGGTGGCCAGAGCATGAGCCAAGGAAAGAGCGCGCTCTTCCCCGAAACGGTACATGAAATCGCGCTGTTGTCCGAGCAGAAAATATCCGAATCCTAGCAACAGCAGTAGCGATGCGAGGCCGAAGCCGGCGATCAGTTGCCGTCGGATGGATTGACGCCAGAATCCGCAGATTGTCGAGCAGAGTCTCATGGGGTCAATATTCGATGTGTCGCACCGAGGCGGAAAATACGTTGAGATATTCGATCACAGGCTGGTAGGTTGCGTCGGAAGCAGCTTCGAATCTGGAGATCGGCAGACGCGCCAGCATCTCGCGGCCTTGCGCATGGGTGTTCAAATTGAATAGCTGGGTTGCGAAGCTGGCAACCAGTTCGGGGGCGATGTCTTTGCGGGCGACCCAGGCGTTATTGGGAAGTGTTCCTGTACTCCATTTCACCTCAAGCTGATCCGCCAGTTCGGGATTTTCTTTACTGAAGGTTTTCCACGGCACTGGCCAAGTGGCTGCGGCAGAGACATGGCCGCGCAGCACGTTCATGATGGAGGATTCCTGCGAGCCGACATACAGGTTCTCGATATCCCGGTTCACGTCGAGGCCGTGGGTGTGCAGATAATATTGGGGCATCATGGTGGCCGCCAATGCGGTAGCAGCCGGATAGGCGACCTTTTTGCCCTTAAGGTCAGTCACATTCTTGATGCCGCTGTCCTTGCGCACCAGGATGATGCCGCGAAAATCGTGGTCGTCTCCCATCTTGCCGAACACGCGGTAGCCGTGTTTGAGCGAGCGTACGGTCTGGTAGGGGTTAGGCATGGCGAAATCGAAATGCCCGCTATACAGCTTCTTGTCGAACTCGTCATAGTTGCGTGAGGCTTCAAGCCTGAAGGTCGTTCCCGGAATATGGGTCTCGATGTGATTGATGATGGGAGCGTAAACTTCGAACAGCCGTTTGGGATTGTGCAGGGGATGGATGCCGACCACGTACACCCTGCTGTTGTTTGTGGGCTGGGTGCTGAATTCGGGTTGTCGTGGAGCTGACTCCTGCTCGCCGCAACCCGTGATCAGGATCATCACGAGTAACGAGAGCCATCGTTTGCTTGTTTGCACTCGTCCCCCTGTTCGGTTTGTCAATAAACGCATCCCTCGCTCCAAGCATAACAACTCCAGCTTTGAATTGGAAATTATCAGGCAAGGTTCCTTAATTCACAAATTCCTGCAATAATCGGAGCAGGAAACAATATTACTGAATCGGAAATATAAAAATGGCGATGACACAGGATGATTTGAAGCGCGCGGTGGCTCAGGCTGCGATTGCGCATGTACCGGCTGATTGCATCGTGGGGGTGGGCACGGGCTCGACGGCGAATTTCTTTATTGATGAGTTGGCCAAGATCAAGCACAAGCTGCGCGGTGCCGTCGCCAGTTCGGAGGCTTCTGCGAAACGTTTGCAGGGACATGGCATCGAGGTGGTCTCGCTGAACGAGGCGGGAGAGTTGCCGGTGTATGTGGATGGAGCCGATGAGATCACCAAGCACATGCATATGCTGAAAGGCGGTGGCGGGGCGCTGACGCGCGAGAAGATCGTGGCCGCAGCCAGCAGGAAGTTTGTGTGCGTGTGCGATGCGAGCAAACTGGTGGATGTGCTGGGCAAGTTTCCGTTGCCTATCGAAGTGATTCCTATGGCACGCAGCTACATCGCGCGCGAAGTGGTCAAGCTGGGTGGTCATCCCAAGCTGCGCGAGGGTTTTACCACCGACAACGGCAATCTCATCCTCGATGTGCATGGCTTGCAGATACTGAACCCGGTCGAACTGGAAACGGCGCTGAACCATCTGCCGGGCGTCGTCACCAACGGCCTGTTCGCGCGCCGGGGTGCCGATGTGTTGCTGCTGGGCACGCCGGACGGGGTGCAGACGATCACCCTGTGATTGGCGCTGTCATAAAAAATTCATGACGCACCGGTAGCATGGTCAGATCGCCACATACTCTCTAAGGAACAGACATGGTCAATAGCGAACATACCTCCAAACAGTTTGATGCCGAGCTTGAAGCCGTGCGCGCGCGCGTATTGCAGATGGGCGGGCTGGTGGAAAGCCAGATCCGTCTGGCGATCGAGTCGCTCATTTCCGGGGATGTGGAGCTGATGAACCGGGTCATTGAGGACGACCATCGCGTCAATGCGATGGAAGTCGAGATCGACGAAAGTTGTAATCATATTCTGGTGCGTCGCCAGCCAGCTGCCGGCGACCTGCGCATGATCATGACCGTGATCAAGACCATCACCGATCTCGAGCGCATTGGCGACGAAGCTGAAAAAATCGCACGTATGGCCAAGCTGCTGTCGCAGAAAGAGCGTTTGCGCCATCCGCGTTACCATCAGATCAAACACGCTTCCGATATCGCGCTCGATATGTTGCGCAAATCGCTGGACGCTTTTGCCCGTCTCGACCTCAGCTCGGCGGCTCAGGTGGTGCGTCAGGATGAGCAGGTGGATGAGGAATTCCGTTCCATCATGCGTTACCTGATCACTTTCATGATGGAAGATCCGCGCACTATCTCCACCTCGCTGGAGATCCTGTTTGTGGCCAAGGCGATCGAGCGCATCGGCGACCATGCCAAAAATATGTGTGAGTATGTCGTCTATATGGTCAAGGGCCGCGATGTGCGTCATGTGAGCGTGGAAGAGTTCGAGCGCGAAGTCAACGAATAAGGAGCGTCGTGCAGCAGCAACCCCTACTCGCAGCGGTCGACCTCGGTTCCAATAGTTTTCGTCTACAGGTCGCCCGCGTAGAGAACGATCAGATATATCTGTTGGACGGCCTGCGTGAGCCGGTAAGGCTCGCAGCCGGACTCACCGAAAACAAACTCCTCGATAAAGAATCCCAGCAGCGTGCATTGATCTGTTTGCAGCGTTTTGGCGAGCGCTTGCGCGGTTTGCCGCGCGACGCAGTGCGCGCAGTGGGGACGAACTCCCTGCGCGTGGCCAAGAATGCGGCGGAATTCTTGCCGCAGGCCGAGGCGGCACTAGGTTTTCCCATTGAAGTGATTGCGGGGCGCGAGGAAGCGCGCCTGATCTATCTCGGTGTGGCGCACGGTTTGCCGCAGTCCAAGGGAAAACGACTGGTGATGGATATCGGCGGCGGCTCGACCGAGTTCATTATCGGTAACGGGCTGGAGCCGCTACGGCTGGAAAGCCTGTACATGGGCTGTGTGAGTTACAGCCTGCGCTACTTCCCCGATGGCAAGGTCAGCAAGAACAGCCTTAAGCAGGCCGAATTGGCGGCGCGCAACGAATTGCAGACCATCGTGAGCGACTACCGCGAGACGGGCTGGAGTGTCGCGCTGGGCTCTTCCGGCAGTGCGCGCGTGTTGTGCGATATCCTCGAACAGAACGGTTACAGCGATGGCGGAATCACCCGTGAGGGTTTGGAGCGCTTGCGCGCAGAGTTGATCCGCGTGGGAGACGTGCGCCGCCTTGAGTTGCAGGGGCTGAAGCCTGACCGCATCCCGGTGCTCCCCGGCGGATTTGCCATCATGTATGCTGCTTTGAACGAGCTGGGTATAGAGCAGATGTCGCCCGCGCTGGGTGCGTTGCGTGAGGGCGTGTTATACGACCTGTTTGGCCGTTTCCATAACCATGACATGCGCGATGTGACGGTGCAACAATTCATGCGTCGTTATCACGTGGATACTCGCCAGGCTGCGCGGGTCGTGCAATTGTCGGGGGCGTTAGCGCAGCAGTTTCTCGAAGGCCAGACGAACGAAGTTGCGTTGCGTTTGCTGGGATGGGCGGCGAACCTGCATGAGATCGGCATCAGTGTCGCCCACAGCGGCTTCCACAAACACACGGCTTATATTCTGAAAAACGCCGATATGCCCGGCTTCTCCAAAAAAGAGCAGGACAGGTTGAGTCTTCTGGCACTCGCCCAGCGCGGCAATCTGGACAAGATGCGCGGCCAGCTGTTCACCACCTTTACCACTGAAGACATCTCTCTAGTGATGGCTCTGCGTCTGGCGATCATCTTCTATCGTAATCGGGGCGATGTGCGTTTGCCGGTGATGAAAGGGCATTTCAGTGGCACCAAATTCCATCTCTCGCTCGAATCCGGCTGGCTAAGCCGCAATCCGCTCACCGATACCGCGCTACAGGAAGAAGCCAAGCAGTGGCGCGAATGGGGCATCAGCTTGCAGGTGGAAGAAAGCTAACTATTTCTGCCACCTGAAACGTGGCGTCTCCGCGCACCTTTCACTTTTCATCGCCTGAATCTGGGGTAAACTCCGCGCCGAAGCTGGCTAGACAGTCGCCGCGTGCCTCGTGCACGGGGAGGAAAGTCCGGGCTCCGCAGAGCAGGATGCCGGTTAACGACCGGACACCGTGAGGTGATGAACAGTGCCACAGAAAATAAACTGCCTAAGTTCCGCAAGGAAACGGTGAGGGTGAAACGGCGGGGTAAGAGCCCACCGCGGACGTGGTAACACGGACGGCACGGTAAACTCCATCTGGAGCAAGACCAAATAAGCAGACTATGACGTTGCTCGCGTCGTCTGCGGGTGGGTTGCTTGAGCGTCAGGTAACGAAACGCCTAGAGGAATGACTGTCCACGACAGAACCCGGCTTATCGGCTGGCTTCACCTTTTCAGATTCACCGCGAGTGCGGCATAAGCGAGCGCAATAGCCTTTCATTTCTCCCGATGTATGCGCCGCGCCGCCATGTTGTTGCCCATCGTGCTCAACTGCTCCGCCGATAACAGACGTTTGGCCAGCGGGATCAACTGCGTGTTCTCCAGTGTGATGTGACGATCATACACGTCGATGAAATGTTGCGCAGCGGCCGCATCGAGCGTGGCAGCACTTGTTTCCGATAACGCGGCCAGATATGGGCGCAACCGTTGCCATGCGGCATCCATCCCCTGATGTTCGTCCAGCAGGCGGGCGACCAGTGCCTGTGCCTCCGCGTCGTTCGATGCGCGCAGACGCGGAAACAGGTCTTGCTCCTCGTCGTCATGGTGGTGCCGTCCGGCGCTGTCGAAATAGCGCAGGATGGCCTGTGCCGCTTGTCTGGCCTGTATGTCGTAACCGTGGACCGGCAGATGCACCACGAGTTTACCCAGTGTTGCGCATTGCGCCCGGATGCGTTCATGGCAGGCCAGCAGCATCTCCAGCGGATCATCGAAGCTCGGGGCGGGCGCGGCGCCGATCAGGGTACTCATCCGAGTGCCCGCCACGGCATGGCATCGTGTGTCAGCGCGGTCAGCACGATGTAGCAGAACACGGCCTGTGCGGCCAACCATGCGGCCAGTTTTCCCCGCTGTGTCCTGGCGCGTTTGAGCGCCAGAGAACCCAGCACGATATACAGCAGCAGGGCGAAGATTTTTGCCGCCAACCAAGGGGCGGCAAAAGGGGAGAGGCCGAGCATGACCGCCAGCGTGATCGCGCTGCCGAGCAGGACGGTGTCAATGAGATGCGGCACGATCTTCACCCAGCGCTGTTGCATGACAGGCGAAGCGCGCAACACCCATACCCCGCGCAAAAAGAACAAACTGTAGCTGAGCAATACACAGCTCACATGCAGCAGCTTGATGGCAAGGTAAGTCAACGCGCTTTTCCTTGCGCTGTGTTTTCGGCTTCGATGCGATCCTGTGCGTGTCGCAGCGCCAGCTCGTAAATTTTGGACAGGTCTTCCTCGCTTACGTCGATCACATCTTTCATCTGTGCCAGCGCCGATTCCAGATCGCGTTGTTCCAGTGTGATGAATGGGCCGGGTTTGGGTGGGGTCTGGGCGTTTTGTGGCAAGGGGTAAGACCTGCCCGGCAGCATGTTGTTGATCAGCAGAGCCAGCAGCAGCGAGATGAGGGTGTTTACCGTTACCACGAGCAAGGTCCACTGCCAGCCGGAATGCTGGAACTGTGCGCTGCTCAACACCAGCGTCAGCGCAGTGGCCGCACCGGGCGGATGCAGGCAATTGAAATAATGCATCAGAAAGATCGCTGCACCCACCGCGACACCGGCGGCGATGAACGGGTCATGAATGAACAGGATGCAAGCCCAGCCTGCGAGTGCGGAGATCAGATGCCCGCCAACCAGATTCCACGGTTGGGCCAGCGGGCTGTGTGGCACTGCGAACAGCAGCACGGCGGAGGCCGCCATCGAACCGAGCATGACCAGCGGATAGTCGCCCAACGGCAGATAGTGGAGCGCCAGAGCGAGCAGCAGGATGGCGCTGCCACCGGCGAGCCCGCTGCGGAGTTTCTCCGCCAATCCGACCGGGGAGTGGTGCGGCATAAACGAGCGCAACAGCGGCATATTCATTTGATGAACCCTTTCCCGGAGCGGAGTCGCCGTCTCAGGCGGAACCCAGACGGTTCTGTTCTTGTTCAATGGCCTTGGCGAAGAGAATGTTGTTCTCCAGATAGATGTGCATACGCAGGTCTTTTACCAGCGCATCCAGGCCGGTATAAAGCGCGGTGAAACTGGTACACGCATCCGCCGGCAGCGTGAAGTTGTCCGTCACTCCCTGCATCTTGTGCAGGATCATGCCGTCGGCATGATGCTCCTGCGCCATCATTCGGATCGGATTCGCAACCGTGCCGAAAGGCGGCGGACTGAGCGGCGCATCGACTTCGAGTCTGAGTATATAGGGGAACAGGATCATCTCTTCCTTGGGCAGATGCTGATCCATGTCCTCATGCAACTGGCGCAACAGCGCGGCCAGCTCGACCAGTTCGGGATGTTCTGCGCCGTGTACGCCCAGCACCTTTTTCATCAGCGGCGACAGCTCGTCCAGTGCCGTTCTGGTATAGGGGTGGTGGTGTTGCAACAGATGGCCGATGAGTTCGGTCATATTGCGGGCTTCCCAGTTCGTTGTGGTATCGCTCATTTGTTACGCTCCGTTGGTTGGGGGATATACATTCTGCGATGGAGAATGATATTGGGCTGGTGTATTAATAACAACCTTAGCGTGCATGCGGGGATAGGCTATTGGTTGAAATGGGAGTTGGAGAACAAATTAGCGGACTGCACAGGGTGTCGAACGCTAGTCGTTGTTAAATGTGTTCCGATTTACGTCGACTATTCGGCCATATCTGCCGTTCAAGTTGATTTATAAAGTGTCCGTTGTTGGCAATTTAACTACCAAAGGTATATTCCCTTGCGTTAGTCGTATCATTGACCTTGTCTTCATGAGGAGTTTAAGGCTAACCTGCCTCAAATCTTCAGGTTAATTGGGATGCCCATGTTCGTGCTACCAAGAACCTTTCGGTCAGACTTAGTGCATGTCATGCAAGGAATTGGAGGGGTAGTATGAAATCTGGAGCACACGAGAGATATTTTGATGTAACCATTTGGGGGCATGAGGAGAAGCTTTCCCTCTTAACTAAAAGTATTTCTCAGGTTAACCAGCGGGCCAGTTCATTTCTTTCACAAATAGCCACTGATTTCCCACAGCTTACGGATCACTCTATTGAGCATTCGCTTATGCTCTGGAACTACTTGGACATCATTTTGGGTGAGGAACCGTCGTCTAAACTCAATCCGCTAGAAGCGTACGTTCTTCACGTGACCTTCTTAGCTCATGACGCAGGTACCTGTTTGTCCGTTTTAGATCGTCCATCAACTATTGAGGCCAATCCACTTTATCAGGATTATGTCGCGAGCTACGGCAACGATGACAACTCAAGAAAGGAAGCACTGTTCTATACCATTCGTCACATGCATGGCGAGTTCGCAAGGCGGATTGCAATCCACAAACTATCCGACAACGACTATCTTATCCAGGACGAAAAACTTAGAGAAGAGTTCGGGAACATAATTGGAAAAGTAGCGGAGAGTCACTCCTATAGTGCCAGCCTTATTGAAACCGAGATAAGCGAAAAATACGTAAGTCCAAGTTTCCCGAAGGATTGGACCATCCGCTGCCGTCGCCTTGCATATCTGCTTCGTGTTGTTGATGCCGCCCACCTCGATAATATCCGGACACCAAAGTCTAATGAGGCTATCAGGTCTCTCCAATCGCCGTCGCGCGAGCATTGGACTTTCCAGAAAAAGCTAGGATTTCCAACGCGCTCGAATGATCGGTTTCTGATATATACCTCTAACTCGCCATTCAGCCCGGATGAACAAAAGGCATGGTGGTACTGCCATGAAGCACTCACGAGTCTGGACAGGGAAATAAAAACAGCAAACGAGTATTTCGAGGCTAATGGATTGGCTTCATTGGCCGTCAAAGGCGTGATGGATGTCAACGATCCCTTGAGTCTCAGCAAAGAAACACTGAAAGCCGATGGCTGGTACGCATTTGATACTCGAGTAAGAGTAAGCAACCCCGTACACATTGCAACTGAACTGGGAGGCGTCAAGCTTTATGGCGAAGAATGTCTTGCGCTAAGAGAGCTCATACAAAATGCAATTGATGCCATCAATGCGTATCGAGTCAAGACCGACCAGAATCAATCCGATGTTGGATTGATCAAGGTTCATATTTCTCAAGAAAACGGCGAGTTCTACCTGACCGTTACAGACAATGGAATAGGCATGAGCAGCTCGATCATGACAAATGAGCTGCTTGATTTTGGCACTTCCTATTGGAAGACAAATCGCTTCAAGCTAGATCACCAAGGATTAGCCTGCAATCAATTCGAGGCCATCGGAAAGTTCGGTATTGGCTTCTTTTCAGTTTTCATGCTTGGCAATTTTGTCACGATCACCTCTTGGCGGCATGGTGATGCACATACCGAAAAGAGAACACTTGAATTTTATGATGGACTAGCCAGTACTCCCATATTGCGAGACCCAACCGAAATTGAGAAGAGAGCCGTAATTGACCGAGGCACCTCCGTGCGAATCCGACTGAATTTCGACCCATATTCAGAAACCGGCTTTATCGGAAAAAAGAGCTTGGCGAATAATAGACTGGATACTCTTGTCAGAGTTCTCATTCCATCAGCGGACGTAACGATTGAAGTAACCGAGGCAGACGGGAAGAGGGACGCCATTGAGCCCCGGTACTTAGAAAAACAAAATCTGCATGGTTATCTTGATTATCTTGTGAGAATTGAAAACAAAGGCAGCCACCACTGGCACTTGGACATAATTAGGCAGCTAGGACTAGAGTTCATAGAGGTGGCCGATGAGAATCGCTCATGGGGAAAGCTGGTATTGATCCCTCCCACTGGAGGAACGATCTATGGTGGTCTCGGGGTCGCAATATCGAAAGGAATTCGAGTATGTCCAATTTCCTCATTCATCGGATTCATGCGACATGATGAGGTTCTTACTGTAAAACGTGACACACCTTACAAGGTAATCCCCTTTGATGTGATGCGTGAATGGGGAATAAAGCAGAAGGCAATAATCCTTGAGCGAGGGCTTCAAGATTTTTACGGGCAAGTATATTGGGGATTACTGTTCGGATTGAATCTGTATGAAGACAGCACCCCCATACTTCTGCATAAAACACAAACAGCCATAAGACTTGTGAGCATTGAAGAACTAAAGCTTAGTTTGCAGCAAACAAAAGAACTAAAAGTCTATAACGCCAATTTGGGGCCCTTTCAAGAGTCACTTCTGCTTGATGAAGGATACTTACTACTTCAATCCGGAATAAGCCTTCAGGAACTGTTGCTTGAGAGTGATATGCCAAAGGTAAAGGACACTACAAAAGTAATTGAGGAGCTTTGTAAAGCACAGTGGTCATCAGTGCAAACCAGGCACGAAAGCTTTATTGACCCCAGCAAACCTTTTTTGGGCCCACACTCGTTTCCAAACCCCACTGGGGTATGGATATATGAGCCCTGAATTGCCTAGCATCTAATTCAATAACGACAGTTCAACTTAAAGTTGATGTCCGTATTGTGTTGTACAGCAGACACAATACAGGCTGACATGGAGCGTCCGCCATGGCCGAAGAGTCGTCACCCTTGAGCCATTCAGTTCAATATATCCGCCAACGTGCTCTGGTTGAGCGAGGCGAAGAAGGCATCTTGCGCTTTGCTCAGCACTTTCTTTAAGCGGCAGCGCGGTAGCAGGGGGCAGGTGTCGTTACCGGCATCTTCTTTCATACAAACCACCAGCGCGAGATTGGTTTCCATGAGCCGGATCACTTCGCCGATGGAGATATGCTTGGCATCCAGCGCCAGCCGGATGCCGCCGTTGCGGCCGCGTTCGCTGCTCAACAGATTGGCCGCAACCAGCGTCATGACCACCTTCATCAGATGGGTCTTGGCGATGCCGAAGGCATCTGCCACTTCCTGGATGGTGGCACTGTCTTGTTTTTGTCCGAGATAGATCAGCGTGCGTAACGCGATGTCGGTCGAGTGCATGAGTTGCATGTGTTCTCCTGCTGCCTAGTTCGGTGAGTGGCGAATTTAACATTCTTTGCTGTTGAATGTATATTGCAATCGGAATATGCTTGTCGCAACGTCGTCGGCCAAGTTGTAATGCGCCGTTTCTCAAGAGTGTCTGTGCCGTACCCATGATCGGAGATCTCAAATGACTGTGACCCGCCGCGAATTCCTCAAGCAAAGTGTGATCGTTTCTTCCGCTGCGGCGACCGTGGGGTTGCCCATGGGCGAGTTGGCCGAGGCCGCCACCAAAAAAGCCGAAGCAGGCTGGCGCTGGGATCGCGGCGTCTGCCGTTTCTGCGGTGTGGGCTGCGGCATCCAGATTGCCACTGAGAAGGGGCGCATCGTCGCTACCAAAGCAGATGTGGATGCTCCGGTGAATCGCGGGCTTAACTGCATCAAGGGGTATTTCAACGGCAAGATCCTGTACGGCAAAGACCGACTTACGCAACCTCTGCTGCGCATGAAGAACGGCAAGTTCGACAAGAAGGGTGATTTTGTTACGGTCACTTGGGAGCGCGCCTTTGAGGAGATGGCGAAGCAGTTCAAGCGCCACTATCAGGCGCTGGGTCCCACCGGTGTCGGTTTTTTCGGTTCGGGGCAGCAGACCGTGCAGGAAGGATATGCCGCCGTGAAGCTGTTCAAGGCCGGTTTTCGCAGTAACAACATCGATCCGAACGCGCGCCATTGTATGGCTTCGGCGGTGGCGGCTTTCATGCAGACTTTCGGCATCGACGAACCTTCCGGCAACTACGATGACATCGAGCTGACCGACACGATGGTGCTGTGGGGTGCCAACATGGCGGAGATGCACCCGGTGTTGTGGACGCGCGTCACCGACCGCAAGTTGAGTCATCCCGAAACCAAAGTGGTCAATCTGACCACCGCCAGCAACATGTCTTCCGGCATCGCCGATCTGGAGATCATCTTCAAACCGCAGACCGATCTGGCCATCATGAATTATCTGGCGCGTGAGATCGTGACGCGCAATGCGATCAATTGGGATTTCGTGAACAGTCACTGCGTGTTCGCCGCCGGGCCGACCGATATCGGTTATGGCATGCGTGGTTCGGACAAATTCGATTATCCCGCCGAAAAAATCATCAACGGCAAAGAACTGTCCGTGCAATTAAGCGAGGCGGAAGCCGTCGCGCAGGGCGGCATTGCGGGAGCCACCGTGGCGCAGAAGAACCGTACCACTCCCGATAAACATTGGTTGATCCAGTTCGAGGATTTCAAAAAAGGGATTGAGCCTTACACGCTCGATTTCGTGGCTGCGCTAGCCAAGGGAGATGCGGACGAGTCACTGGAGGACTTCAAACTCAAACTCCAGCAACTGGCCGATCTGTATATCGAAAAGACCCGCAAGGTGGTGAGCTTCTGGACCATGGGTTTCAACCAGCATCAGCGCGGCACCTGGGTCAACGAGCAGGCTTACACCATCCATCTTCTGCTTGGTAAACAGGCGATGCCGGGTAACGGTGCGTTCTCGCTCACCGGTCAGCCTTCGGCCTGCGGTACGGCGCGCGAGGTGGGAGTGTTCGCCCATCGTTTGCCGGCCGATATGGTGGTGAACAATCTGGAGCATCGGGTGTTTTCCGAACATCTGTGGCGTCTTCCAGCCAAGACACTCAATCCCAAGGTGGGCAGTCACTTTACCAAGCTGTTGCGCGACTTGGAGGGCGGGCAAGTGAAATGGGCGTGGGTGCAGGTGTGCAATCCGTTCCAGGATACCGCCAACGCCAACCACTGGATCAAAGCCGCGCGCGAACTGGACAACTTCATCGTGGTGTCGGATGTCTATCCCGGCATCTCCACCAAGGTCGCCGATCTGATCCTGCCTTCCGCGATGGTCTTCGAAAAATGGGGCGCATACGGCAACGCCGAGCGGCGCACGCAGATGTGGCGCGAACAAGTGCCGCCGCCGGGACAGGCGCGCAGCGATGTCTGGCAGATCATGGAGTTCTCCAAGCACTTCAAGCTGAAAGAAGTGTGGGGCGAGCAAAAGGTCCCCGGCCTGAAAGAAGATGGCTTCCCCGAAGGCAAGCTGCCGGATGTGCTGGCAGCTTCCGGCCATGCTCCCGAGACCAGTCTGTACGATGTGTTGTTCGCCACTCAGGCCAACCGCAAGTTCAAATGGCCGGATGCCGTCGCCAAGGGGCATGACAACCACACGGCTAAGCTGCTGGGTGGGGAATGGTTCCCCGAGAAGGCGCTGTTCGAGGAATATGCCAAGTTCGGTCGCGGCCATGCCCATGATCTGGCTGAGTTCGACGTGTATTTCCGCGACGATGTGCGCGGTTTGAAATGGCCGGTAGTGAACGGTAAGGAAACGCACTGGCGCTTCAACGAGGAGTATGACCCGTATGTGAAGAAGGGCAACGGTTTCGAGTTCTACGGCACGGCCTTCAAGTCACTGCCCAGCGGCGATCTGAACGGCATCACCGACCAGAACAAGACCGCGATACCGGGTAAGGCCAAGATATTCTTCCGTCCCTACGCGGCCCCGGTGGAAGAGCCGGATCACGAGTACGACCTGTGGTTGAGCACGGGCCGTGTGCTGGAGCATTGGCATTCCGGCACGATGACGCGACGCGTGCGCGAGCTGCATTGGGCTGTACCTACCGCGCTGATCTATATGCATCCGGCCGATGCGAAATCGCGCGGTCTCAAGCGCGAAGATACGGCCTGGATCGAGTCACGGCGCGGCAAGATCAAGGCGGTGGTGGAGACGAGCGGGCGCAACCGCCCGCCGAAAGGACTGGTGTTCGTGCCCTGGTTCGACGAGGGCGTGTTCATCAACAAGGTCACTCTGGATGCCACGTGTCCGAT
Organism: uncultured Gallionellaceae bacterium; assembly: GCA_964571195.1. Lineage (GTDB taxonomy): Bacteria > Pseudomonadota > Gammaproteobacteria > Burkholderiales > Gallionellaceae > PALSA-1006. The sequence goes on from CAZNAD010000001.1 coordinate 169,264, forward strand.
CTCAAAACAGACCGACTTCAAGAAGTGTGCGGTCAAGATATACAAGGCCTAGTCCATCAATTCGAGCAGGAGAGACAAAATGCGTATCCACCATCTTTGTGCAGCCGTCGTGTTGATGTGGAGCGGGGCGGTATCGGCCCAGACCATTGCCCCCGATAGCACGGGTCTGAGCAAGGGGAGTGTGTTCGATATTCCCACCTTGCAGGTCTATCGTTATAAGGGCGGCGCGCCGGGAGAGAACAAGCCGTTGCCGCGCGCCTTCCTCAATGCGCCGCCGCAGATATCACACGACATCGTGGATTTTCTGCCCATCACCGCGCAGAGCAATCTGTGTGTCGCCTGCCATGAGCAAAGGGGAGAGTGGGGCAAGAAGCGCGCGGCGGGAGCACCCACGCCCATTCCGCCCAGCCACTACACCGATCTGCGCGCGGCGCCTAGCAAGGTGACCGACCGGCTGATCGGGGCGCGTTTCAACTGCAACCAGTGCCACGTTGCACAGACCAATGCACCGGCGCTGGTGGAGAACACCTTTGGTGCGCGGCGTGCGCGCTGAGCCGGTGCGCGCTTAGGACTTGCGTTCCAGCACGGCGGCAAAGAAGCCGTCGGTGCCGTGTTGTTGCGGCAGCAGTTGCAGGTAGTCGCCCATCTCTAGCGCGATCTTCTGTTGTGCCAGCGCCTCACCGGCGGGCAGCAGGGTGAATCCCGGATGCTGGGTGAGGAAGCTTGCTACGATTGCCTGATTCTCTTCGTTCAGTACGCTGCAAGTCGCATAGACCAATCGTCCGCCTATCTTCACCAGCTTGCTCGCCGCAGTGAGGATGGCGGCCTGCTTCTGGGTCAATTCGGCCAGACTCTTTTCCGACTGGCGGAACTTGAGGTCGGGATTGCGGCGCAGGGTGCCCAGTCCGCTGCACGGCGCATCCACCAGCACGCGGTCGATCTTGCCTGCGAGGCGTTTGATCTTGCTGTCGTTCTCGTGCGCGATGAGTTGCGGTTGCACGTTGCTCAAACCGGAGCGCGCGAGACGCGGCTTCAGGTTGGCGAGGCGTTTTTCGGAGATGTCCCAGGCATACAAACGGCCCTGCGAATTCATCATCGCGCCGAGCATCAGCGTCTTGCCGCCCGCACCGGCACAGAAGTCCACCACCATATCGTTGCGTTTGGGGGCCAGCAAGAAGCCTAATAACTGACTGCCTTCGTCCTGCACCTCGAAACGTCCGCCGAGGAATAGCGGGCTTTTGTTGAGTGCGGGTTTGCCGGAGACGCGGATGCCGAGCGGCGAGTATGGCGTGGCCACGGCTTGCACACCTTCGGCACTCAGTCCGTGCAGCAACTCGTCGCGGTTGGCCTTGAGGCTGTTCACGCGCAGGTCGAGCGGTGCGGCGGCTTGCATGGACAAGCCCAGCGCCAGGATGTCCTGTTCGCTGCGATGTGCGCGCAATTTTTCGATGATCCATTCGGGCAGTTCGGTCTGGATGGACAAGGGCAGCTCTTCGATTTTGATGCCTTTTACTTGTCCCAGCCATTCCGCTTCGTTGACCTTGAACAGCGGGGTGAGTTCGCGTACGTTGTAGCCGCCGAAACGCACCCAGTAGGCCAGTGCCATGCGGCGCGGCGTGGCTTTGTTGGCGGCCGCAGCCGGGGTGGTACAAGCATGTTCCAGCAGCAGGCGGTGGCGCAACACGCCGAACACCGTTTCGGCGATCAGCGCGCGTTCGTTCGAGCCGACACGTTCTGCCTGAAAGAAATAACGCAGAGAGGTGTCGGCGGGATGTTCCAGCGGCAGGATGGTGCGCAATGCCTGGATGACGAGGTCGAGACGGTATTCGGTGATGAGCATGGGGAAACCTTTAATGAACTTTAACGAGGTGTCTGCGCGACGGAGCCGGGCGCGACAAATCGGGCGCGCAGTTTAACAGATGGGCGGGTTTATTCGTCCGCCACGCGAATATCCGTGATGACCGCCTCGGCGGCGATGTTGCCGTCCGGTTCGATATAACGCATCTTGACCGGGAACAGGCGATACTCCTGCGCGAACCAGATCTCCAGCCCTTCTTTGCCGGGCGGGTGTTGTTTGCGGAAATGCACGGTCTGTAGTGTGCCCATCGGCGTTTCGAGCTGTTCCTCAAACACGACCTCGAAGTTGTATTTCTCGAAACGTTTCCCCGTGCCGATGTTGATGGTGACGATCTCTTCCCGCTGGCGCATCGGCGGGAACTGGTAGAGGATGCTCAGGATATCCTGAGCCTGAGCCGGTAACGTGACTTCACCGCCTTGCGAAAAACGGAGCGCGTGATTGGCCCAGTCGAACGTCGCACTGTGGGAGCGCACACCGTCACTGTCGGTGACTTCCTCGGTGAACGATTCCGGTCTGAGGGTCTGCTGTGTCGCTGATCCGACGCTGGTCTGTACCATGCGGTAGCTCTTCAGCAGACTGGCCAGTCCGGTGGTCTGCACGCTGGCTTTGAGTGTGTAACGGCCATCTTCGACCTCCAGCTCGTGTATCGACTCGCCGAGTTTGAAACCGTCCTGTCCCTTGTAAATATTGAACTTGAGCCGGGCACGTTTCGGTAGCGGCGGGCGTTGCGGCTCCGGCGGTGTGGCTTCACTCATCACGGGTTGGGGGGGGGCTTCGGCGGGAGCGCTGGCTGCGGCGAGTTCCTGCGCCGCGACGGGAGTGCTGGCCGCAACGATTTCTTCCGCAGCGGCTGGAGCGCTGGCGGCGAGCGGGGCGCTTTGTGCCAGCGGTACCTCCGCTGCGATTTCGGGTTCGGGCAGCACCTGTGGTTTGGGTGGTGCCTTGGGTTTCGGTTTGGGGCGAGCCAGTTTCGCGCTGGTCTTGGGCAGAGGTTCGAGTTTGGCGACCAGCGGCTGCATTTCGGGTTCGAAACGGGGTAGTTCGATTTCGGGCAGCCACAACACCAGTCCGTGCAGCAATACCGATACTGCGACGGCGAAGGTGAAGCGACGGGTCGGGGTGGCGAGGGATACGCGCACGGCTGCGGGGAACCGCATGTCGCTCAACTCAATCCGGGCGAGACGAGGGCGCTGCCAGGTTGTTCCAGACGGTCACTGGCGACGCGGCCCTGCGCATCCAGCCACACCTGCTCGCGGCATATCCAGCGCACGGCCTGCGGATAGATGCGGTGCTCTTCGTGCAGTACCCGTGCCGACAGGCTCGCGGGTGTGTCATCGCGCAGCACGGGCACGGCGGCCTGGATGATGATGGGCCCGGCATCCAGCGTCGGGGTGACGAAATGCACCGTGCAGCCGTGGATCTTCACGCCATCCTGCAATGCCCGTTCATGGGTGTGGGTGCCCGCGTAGGCAGGCAACAGGGAAGGATGGATGTTGATGAGCCGGCCACGGTAAGACTCCACAAAATCGTCGGTGAGAATACGCATGAACCCGGCCAACACGACGAGATCGGCGCGGTAACCGTCGATCACTTGCGCGAGTGCGGCATCAAACGCGGCACGGTCGGCATAATCGCGATGGGACACCACTGCGGTAGCGATGCCGTGTTCTTTGGCGACCGCCAGACCACCGGCATCGGCCTTGTTGCTGATGACCGCAACGATCTCACAGGGCAGCTCGGCTTCCAGCAACGATTGCATGTTGCTGCCGCGACCGGAGATGAGGATGACGATTCTTTTCACAGCTTAGCGAACTTGAGTCTGATGCTCGTCACCGTTACGCGCGCGGATCACGCCGATACGCGAGACGGTCTCGCCCGCTGCTTGCAGATGTTTGATTGCCGCATCCGCATCCGCTGCCGAAATGATGACCACCATGCCGATACCGCAGTTGAAGGTGCGGAACATTTCCTGTGCTTCGACGTTGCCGCCTTCCTGTAGCCAGTTGAACAGCTTGGGCATTTTCCATGTTGTGCTGTCGATGTCGGCCACCACGTTGGCGGGCAACACGCGCGGCACGTTTTCGGTGATGCCGCCGCCGGTGATGTGCGCCATGCCTTTAACGGTGATCTGTTGCATCAGCGACAGCAGCGGCTTCACATACAAACGGGTGGGCGCCATGATGCAGTCGGCCAGCGAGCGGTCGCCGTCGAACTTGGCGTTCAGGTCTGGATGCGAACGTTCGATAATCTTGCGCACCAGCGAGTAGCCGTTGGAGTGCGCGCCGTTGGAGGCCAAGCCCAGCACTACATCGCCCGTCTTGATGTGTTCACCGGTGATGATTTTGGATTTTTCCACCACGCCGACGGCGAAGCCCGCGAGGTCGTATTCGCCGACCGGGTACATGCCGGGCATCTCGGCGGTCTCGCCACCGATCAGTGCGCAACCGGAATCTTCACAGCCTTTGGCGATGCCCTTGATGACTTCGGTGGCAGCGGGCACATCGAGCTTGCCGCAGGCGAAATAGTCGAGGAAGAACAGCGGCTCGGCACCCTGCACCAGAATATCGTTCACACTCATAGCGACGAGGTCGATACCGACGGTGTCGTGGCGGTTGAGTTCGAACGCCAGCTTGAGTTTGGTACCCACGCCGTCGGTGCCGGAGACCAGTACCGGCTCTTTGTATTTTTTCGAGATCTCCACCAGTCCGCCGAAACCGCCGATGCCGGACAGCACTTCGGGGCGCATGGTACGCTTGGCAAAAGGTTTGATGTTCTCGACCAGTTGATCGCCCGCGTCGATATCGACACCGGCATCGCGGTAGGAAAGGCTGTTGGCTGGGGTGCTCAAGTTGAGTTCTCGCTTTCTTCGGGATAAAGTGCTGTCCGTTTTCGGAAGGCGGATTTTACCTGAAATGCCCCGGACTCGCTTCCCCGCGCACTGTTAAGGACGGGTTACACCGCCCTTGTTATCGGAATAGACATGACTCAACTGCTGTTAGGCATCGCCCCGCAATGGATTCCCTCACTGGAGAACTTCGTGGTCGGCCGCAATCTGGAATTGCACGCGGCCCTGCGCCACGCGCTTGCCAGTAAGGGCGGCGAGCGCGGTTTTTATCTGTGGGGCGAGGCGGTCAGCGGCAAAAGCCATCTGTTGCAGGCCGTTGTGGCGCGCGCGCAGTCCTCGGGACTCAGTGCGGTCTATGCGCAGGGCGGGGTGCCGCCAGCGGCACAGGTGGTGGCGGTCGATGACGTGGAGAAGCTGGACGAAGCGGCGCAGGTCGCTTTATTCGAGTTATACAACCGGATGCGCGAGGCGGGCGGTCTGTTGCTGGTGAGCGGGCAATCTGCCCCGGCTCATGCGCAACTGCGCGACGATCTGCGCACCCGTCTGGGCTGGGGCATGGTCTATCAGGTGCAGGGATTGAACGACGCGGAGAAGTCGCAAGCCTTGCATGCCCATGCGGCTGCACGCGGCTTCGAGCTGCCGCTGGAAGTGACGCAGTATCTGCTGCGCCACGGACGGCGCGACCTGCCTTACCTGCTGGGCATGCTGGATGAATTGGATGCTTATTGCCTGCGCCACAAAAAACGCGCGGCAACCGTGCCGTTGTTGAAGGAAGTGATGAAGATACCGGGAGAGAACGATTGAGATTGGCTTTGTTCGATTTAGACAATACCCTGCTGAGCGGGGACAGCGATTTCGAGTGGTCGCAATTCCTGATCGAGCAGGGCGTGCTCGACCGCGAACTGTTCGAGGCGAAGAACCTGAAGTTCTATGAGCAGTACAAAGCCGGGGTGCTGGACATCCACGAGTTCCTCGATTTCCAGTTGAAGCCGTTGTCGCGCCACGCGCGCAAGGTGCTGGATGCCTGGCACGAGGAGTTCATGCGTATCAAGGTGCGCCCGATGATGGGTGCCGCCGCGCGGGCGTTGGTGGCGAAACATCTGGCCGCAGAAGACATCTGCCTCATCATCACCGCGACCAACAGTTTTGTCACCGCGCCCATCGCGCGCGAGTTCGGCGTGCCGCATCTGATCGGGACGGATCCCGAGCAGGTCAACGGTGAATTCACCGGCAATGTCGCGGGCATCCCGAGTTTTCGGGAGGGCAAGGTGACGCGTCTGGAGAACTGGATGGCGGAGCGCGGCTGGGACTGGTCGAGTTTCAGCGATACGACCTTTTACAGCGATTCTTTGAACGACCTGCCGTTACTTTCCAAAGTGAAACAACCGGTCGCTGTGGACCCGGACGCCACGTTGCGCGAACATGCGCAGCGTCACGGCTGGCAGATCATCTCGCTGCGCTGAACGCCCTTCAGCGCGGCATCCACACTGCCAGCAGCGCAATGAAGCCGAGTACGACCAGGCTTTGTTCGATCTGGCTGCGCACTTGGGCGGTCATGCTTTCATTGAGTCTGCGTTTCTCGTCTGCCATCGCCACTTCGACCGCTTCCAGATTTTCGAGTAGAGGGCGGTCGATGCCTTTGACTTGCGTGTCCGCCTGAGCCGGATTGAAACCGCTTCTGGCCAGTGTTTCCATGCTGTTCTTGTACAAATCGAAGTTGGCCGCATGGGCTGTCGCAAAGTCTTTCATGCGCTGGTTGATCTCCCGTGTATCGTTCTGGCGCAGGATGTCCTGTGCTGCCGCAGCGACCTTCTGGTGCTGGGTCTCGAAGGCCTGCCAGTTCTTGGACAGGCTGGATTGGCTGTTGCTGCGCAATAACAGATTTTTCCATTCCTGCACTTCGTTCTTGAATTCGACCTGTAGTGTATGGATCACGGAATAACGGTCGGTGACCACGTTCAGTTTGTTGTCCAGCTCGTTGGTGCTGTTCCAGATGATGTAGATCCAGAACAGGAAAGCGGCGGTCAAGCCGATGCGTCCCATCACAGCCCAGGAGAATTTTGAACGTTTTGCTCTTTCGATCTTGATGGCCATCGTGCCGATTTCCTTGTGTGTGGTTGGTATGCGAAGTGAAGAGGATTCTACAATACCCGCCGCCTTTCCCGCACGCGGCGAGATTAAGAGCCGACTTTGCACTCGAAGTTCCGCAAGAAGTTCTATAATGCGCACCGATCCAGACAGATACCGTGCTTGCCGCACATTCCTGACCACTACTTCCATCATTATGACGCTAGCGCCGCAGACACCGCATCAATCACTCTGGCACAACGAGCACCGCAGGTTCCTGTTGCTGCTGGGTGCCGTGATTCTGTTTCGCGTGGTGCTGGCGCTGCTGCTTCCGATCACGGGGGACGAGGCGTATTTTGTGGTGTGGGCGAAACACCTTGCCGGAGGGTATTACGACCATCCCCCCGCCGTCTCATGGTTGATCGCACCGTTCTGGAACCTGTTTGGCAACAACGCACTGGCCGTGCGTTTGTCGTCTATCGCATTGGTTCCCATCACCATGATACTGGCCTATGACCTGATGTTGCGCCTCGGGCTGGATGAGCGGCGCGCTTACACCACCACGCTGATCTTCGCGTTGCAACCCCTGTTGTGGCTGTCCTTCCTGATCACGACGGACACGCCGCTCTACTTGTCGAGCATCTTCTTCGTGTATTTCGTGGTGCGTTATATCCACACGCCCGGTCGGATGTTGATGTTCGGTGCCGTGGTGGCCATGATGGTAGCGGTGCAGTCGAAATATTTTTTCGTGTTCTTGTGTCTGTCCTATTTTGTGGTCACGGTGCTGGTCAATAAACGGCAGGTGTGGCAATTGTTCGCCGCAGTGACTGCGGGCGCTTTGGTCTCCGGCGGGATACATCTGTGGTGGAACGCGGAGCATTGTTACCCCACTATCCTGTTCAATTTTATCAATCGCCAGCAGGTGAATGACCATTGGCCGGACACCATGATCAGCTTCTGGCTGATGTTCCTGTGGATCGCCATCCCCTTGTTGCATCGTTCGACGCTTTCCGTATTTCGTGCATCAGATTCAGCAACACCACAGGTGAAAATGGCGAGCCGGACTTTGCTGATGTTCTGGCTACTTCCGTTCGCGGCGTTCCTGCTCATCGCCATCGGCAGGCTGGTCGGGCTGCACTACATCGTGCCGCTCGTGTTGTGTTTCTTCCTGTGGCTGGGGGTGTTCGCTTCGGATAAAGTGCTGGGTAGCGTGCTCAAGCTGAGCATCTGGTCATCCGCTGTACATCTCGTGTGTATCGTCGCGCTCATCTTGCTGCCATCGGCTTTTTGGGAATCCAACCGCTTTTATCGCGACGTGGTCACACATTCCAAGACCGCCGAAATATTAAAAGAATTCGATCAGGGTGCGACCGTGGTCGGCGCGGTCAACTATTCCATTGCTACGGTGCTGGAATTTCATGATAAGAGGCAGCGGCATTGGTCAGTTTGGGGTGGCGGCAGTTTTCAGGCTCGTCAGGATGACTTCATCACCGATTGGACCGAGTATCGGGGGCGCGATTTCCAGGTGTTCAGTTACGAGCCGATGGTTCAGCACAGCTTCGCGCGATATTTCGCCGCATCGAGCGAGCATCCGTTCCAGGTCGGCGGGGTGACCTTCTATCGCTGGCAGGGGCAGGGGTTCAACTATGAGTTGTACCGTACAGAAGTGTTGCTGCCCAATCTTTCCAGATATTATCGGCGTCCTGCCTGGCTGAAGTCGCTGGCGTGTCCGCTGGAAACCCGCTACCAGGCGGCTTTCTGAGCATGTGCATGCACGAACGGACAACGGCATGAGATTCAAATCCCTGCTGGTTTACCTCTTTATCCTCATCTTCCTCATCTGGTGTGTGGTCACTTTCCGGCGTGACATCGCGCAGATCCGCCTCGATCCGATCTGGCTCGCGTGGGATGCGGTGCTGTTGGCCGGTGTGTTGTCGCTGGGTAATTATTTGTTGCGAGTGTTGCGCTGGCGCATCTACCTGGCACATCTCGGCCATGTATTACCGACGGGGTTGGCCGGCCTCACCTATGTCGCCGGTTTCGCCTTCACACTTTCGCCGGGCAAGGTGGGCGAGTTGGCGCGCGGGCATTATTACCAGAAGATGGGTATCCCGCTGTCGCGTACTGCGGCGGCGTTCTTCATCGAGCGCCTGATGGACCTGCTGGCGATGCTGGCATTGGCTTTCCTCGCGGCCGCGTCGGTGACGATTTACGATACGTTGATCTGGCTGGCGGCAATTGCGCTCCTGGCGCTGTTATTGGTGTTGGGATCGGCACCGTGGTCGCGTATCGCAGACCGTGTCGAAGATAGCGCATTGCTCTCGGGCGCGCCGAAAAAGGCCGCGCAGGGCCTATTCCGCATGTTGCAATCGGCCAGGGCCTTGCTCACGCCCGGCATGTTGCTGGCCGGTTTTAGCCTCGGACTGCTGGCTTGGGGGGCGGAAGGCGTCGGGTTGATGGTGCTGGGCGCGCTCGCGCCGCAAGTGCCCATCGATTGGGCGACTGCCACCGGCATTTATGCGGTGGCGATCATCGTCGGTGCCATCTCCTTCCTGCCCGGTGGCTTGGGCGGCACGGAAGTTGTTATGATTGCGCTGTTGGCGACACACGGTTATGCCCTGCCGGACGCGATCCTGATGACGCTGGTCTGCCGCTTGCTGACTTTGTGGCTGGCGGTGATGTTAGGCTGGCTCGCCGTCTTCGTGCTGCGCCGCAACCCGATATTGAAAGAGAGTACATGACGCAGCACGCAGATCATTCCGTTCCCGCATCGAGGCCGTTGTGCGTCGATCTGGACGGCACCCTCATCCACAGTGACCTGTTGCTGGAGAGCTTCATGCTGCTGCTGAAGCGCAATCCGCTGTATCTGTTGTTGCTGCCGCTCTGGCTGCTGCAAGGCAAAGCGGCGCTCAAGGCCGAGATCGCCCGCCGTGTCGAGCTGGATGCAGCCGCTTTGCCGTATAACCGCGAGTTTCTGCGCTGGTTGCAGGCGCAACACGAGTCCGGGCGCGAGGTGTGGTTGTGTACCGCATCGAACCAGCGTCTGGCCGAGCGGGTGGCGGCGCATCTGGGGCTGTTCGCCGGTGTGCTGGCCAGTTCGGATGAACACAATCTGTCCGGGCGCAACAAAGCGCAGGCACTCGTCGAAAAATTCGGCGCGAAGCATTTCGATTATTGCGCCAACCATGCCGTCGATCTGGCTATCTGGCGCGTCAGCCAGGGGGCGGTGGTGGTGAACGGCAGCGACAGTCTGGTGCGGGCGGCAGCGTCGGTCACCCGGATCGAGGCAGAATTTCCCAAGCGCACCGGGTTGCTGCGCCCGCTGTTGAAAGCCTTGCGTCTGCACCAATGGGCAAAGAACGTGCTGGTGTTCGTGCCCCTGTTCGCCGCACACCGATGGAGCGAAACGGCTTTGCTGCAAGAGGCGGTGCTGGCGTTCTTCGCGTTCGGGCTGTGTGCTTCTTCGGTCTATCTGCTCAACGACATGCTCGATCTGGAAGCGGACCGTTACCATCCGCGCAAACGCGAGCGCCCGTTCGCCTCGGGCGAGCTGTCGCTGGTCGCGGGTTTTGTGCTGGTGCCGCTATTGTTGCTGGCTACAGTGTGGCTAGCGAGTGGTTTGCCGCAGATGTTCTGGCTGGTGCTGGCCGCTTATTACGCGCTGACCGTGGCGTATTCCTTCGGACTGAAAAGTCTGGTGCTGGTCGATACCATCACGCTGGCCGGCCTGTATACGGTGCGTATCATCGCCGGTGCGGTGGCGGTGAACGTGCCGTTGTCGTTCTGGTTGCTGCTGCTTGCCGTGTTCCTGTTCCTCAGTCTGGCACTGGTCAAACGTTATGCCGAACTGGATGCCATGCAGCGCCAGGGGAAGCTGAAGGCCGCTGGGCGCGGTTACCATGTCGAGGATTTGCCCATCCTGCACAGTCTGGGTACGGCATCCGGTTATCTGTGTGTGCTGGTGCTGGCGCTCTACATCAATTCACCCATCGTTGCATCGTTATACGGTAATCCCCATGCCATCTGGTTCCTGTGTGTGTTGCTGCTGTATTGGGTGAGTCGCGTCTGGCTGATCGCCCATCGCGGGCAGATGCATGACGACCCGGTGGTCTTTGCGCTGCGCGACCGCGTCAGCCAGGTGGTCGCCGTGCTCGCCGTATTGACGGTACTGGCCGCAGTATGACGCTGCCGGTCCAGCGTCTCTCTTCCTGGGGGCGTGTCATGCGCAGCGAGCAGGCGGTCTATCATCCGTCCAGCCGTTTCGATCCGCTTCCGGCAGAGGCGCGAACTTTCCTGCCCTATGGCAAGGGCCGCAGTTACGGCGACAGCTGTCTCAATCCCGGCGGGGTCGCGATCAAAACCGCTACGCTGGACCGTTACATCAGTTTTGATCCCGCCAGCGGTGTGCTGGCTTGTGAAGCCGGAATGTCGTTCGACGAGATCCTGCGCCTCGTGGTACCACAAGGCTGGTTCCTGCCGGTCACGCCGGGTACCCGTTTCATCACACTGGGCGGTGCCATCGCCAACGATGTACACGGCAAGAACCACCATGTGGCGGGGACGTTCGGCATGCATGTGCGCCGTTTCGAGCTGTTGCGTTCCGACGGGCAGCGCCTGCTGTGCAGCAGAGAACTCAATCCCGAGATGTTCGCCGCGACGGTGGGCGGTCTCGGTTTGACCGGACTCATCACCTGGGCCGAGATCCAGTTGCGCCGCATCCACAATCCGTGGATGACGACCGAAACGATACGTTACGGATCGGTCGCCGAATTCTTCGAGTTGTGCGAGTTGTCCGATCAGGATTACGAATACACCGTGGCATGGGTGGATTGTGTCGGCACGGGGTCCCGTCTGGGACGCGGCTTGTTCACGCGCGGCAACCACGCACCTGAGGGGACGGCAGATGCCGGTTATGTCGCAAAAGCGCATACCTTCCCGTTCGTGCCGCCGGTCTCGGTGGTCAACGCCTGGACGCTGCAAGCCTTCAATAGCGTGTATTACCACAAACAACTGCGCCACTCGTCGCGCCAGCTACAGCATTACCAGCCGTTCTTCTATCCGCTGGACGGGATGCTGGAATGGAACCGGATGTACGGCCCGCGCGGTTTTTATCAGTACCAGTGTGTGTTGCCCAAGGCGCACGGGCAGGCCGCCATCAGCGAGATGCTGGATGCCGTGGCGCACAGCGGTATGGGCTCGTTCCTAGCGGTGCTCAAGATGTGCGGCACAATCACTTCGCCGGGGATGTTGTCTTTCCCGCTGCCGGGTGTGAGTCTGGCACTGGATTTCCCCAATCAGGGAGAGCGTCTGCAGCAGCTGTTCACCCGTCTGGATGATATCGTACGCGCGGCACAAGGCCGTCTCTATCCGGCCAAAGACGCCTGTATGCCGGGGGAGTTGTTCCGTGCGGGCTATCCGCAATGGCAACGTTTTGCCGGGTTTGTCGACCCGGGATTCTCGTCGTCGTTCTGGCGGCGGGTCTTGGAGAAAAAATGAAAAAGATACTGATCATCGGGGCCACCTCGGCCATCGCCGAAGCGACTGCACGCCTGTGGGCACAGCGGGGCGAACAATTGTTTCTGGTCGGGCGCAATGCCGCGCGCCTCGATGCCATCGCCGCAGACCTGCGGGTTCGGGGCAGTTCCAAAGTGCTCACTTACGTCATGGATGCCAATGACTACACCGCACATGTACCCATGCTGGATGCGGCGGAGCAGGCGTTGGGCGGGCTGGATACGGTGTTGTTGGCACACGGCACCCTGTCCGACCAGCCGGCCTGCCAGCAGTCGGTGGCGTTGACGCTGGACGAGATCAATACCAATGCACTGTCGTCCGTCGCGCTGTTGACACCTATTGCCAACCGCTTCGAGGCACTCAAGCGCGGGAGCATCGTGGTGATCTCGTCGGTGGCCGGAGACAGGGGACGGCAGAGCAACTATGTCTATGGCAGCGCCAAAGCGCTGGTCACGGCGTTCACCTCGGGATTGCGCCAGCGTCTGGCCAAATCGGGTGTGCTCGTGCTGACCGTGAAACCGGGTTTCGTCGATACCCCGATGACGGCAAGTTTCAAGAAGGGGGCGCTGTGGGCGACTCCGGCGCGTGTGGCGCACGACATCGACCGTGCTTTGTGCAAACGACAGGGCGTGCTTTATACCCCGGCGTTCTGGTGTTTGATCATGGCGATCATCCGATCCATCCCGGAACGGCTGTTTGCCCAGATCAAGTTGTAGGGATTTCAGGGGCTTGGCGGCGACGGTTGCGCAAGCGGGGACTTTCATGGATAATCCGCGCCCTCATGCGTGCGTACTCCCTTGCCGCACCGATTATTGATGAAAGAGACAAAATGAAAGCCGACATCCATCCAGCATACGCAGAAGTTGCAGTCACTTGCAGCTGCGGTAACAAATTCACCACCCGCTCGACTATGGGCAAGCCTTTGCACATCGAAGTTTGCTCCGAGTGCCACCCGTTCTACACCGGTACACAGAAGATCGTGGATACGGCAGGCCGCGTCGAGAAGTTCCGTCAAAAGTACAACAAGGGCGCGCAAGCTTCGGCTTAAGGTCCCCGCGTTGCGAACGACAGAAAGGCAGCCCGCAGCGGCTGCCTTTTTTGTTTTCGGCTTGCCCCGCTTTCCTTCATAATAGGCGGCATCAAAGATACTGCACCGGCATGTTCACCTACCCTTACCAGAAAGAACAACTCATCACCCCGACCAAGGCCTTGTTCATGGGGATGTTGTGCGCGGTCTGGTTGCTGGTCGGATTGATCGGGCACGACCCGTGGAAACCGGATGAAGCCTACAGCTTCGGTCTGGTCTATCACATCCTCACCAGCGGCGACTGGCTGGTGCCGATGCTGGCGGGTGATGTCTTCATCGAGAAACCGCCACTGTATTACTGGACGGCTGCGCTGTTCGCCAAACTCACCGCCTCTTTTCTGCCGCTGCACGATGGCGCACGCTTGGCCAGCGGCTTCTATATGTGGCTCACCCTGCTGTTCGTCGGCTCGACCGGGCGTGAACTGTTCGGCAAAAGTGCGGGTTGGGCAGCGGCCCTCATCCTCATCGGCTGCCTCGGGCTGCTGATCCGCGCCCACTTGCTGGTGACCGACATGGCCCTGCTCACCGGCTGTGCCATGATGATCTACGCTTATGCCCTGAGCATGCGGCGGCAGATATTGGCAGGCTTCATCCTCGGCACGGGTATGGGCATCGGCTTCATGGCCAAAGGTTTCATCGCACCGGTGTTCTTCCTGTTCATCAGTGCCGGTTTGTTGTGTTTCCCCGCCTGGCGCACCCGCCCCTTCTTCATCACCTTGGGTGTCGCACTGCTCAGTGCTTTGCCCTGGCTCACCGTCTGGCCGTTGTTGCTGTATCTGCGCGCGCCGGAACTGTTCGCCCTATGGGCATGGGATCTCAACATCGGACGCTGGGTGGAATATCTGCGGAGCGGGGATTATTCCGACACCTTCTATTACCTGGGCATGTTGCACTGGTTCGCCTGGCCTGCCGCACCGCTGGCCGTATGGGCGACTTGGGAGGCGCGCAAAAAGATCGTCCACGCGATGGAGTTCCAGATATTGCTGGTGAGCTTTGTCGTGATGTTGCTCACGTTGAGTCTGGCGGCCAGGATCAATGAATTGGGGGCCTTGCCCATGTTGTTGCCGCTGTCATTGCTGGCCACGGCAGCATTGTTCACCCTGCGGCGCGGCGCGGCCAACGCACTGGACTGGTTCGGCATCATGACCTTCGCACTGGTCGCCATCCTGATGTGGTGGGGCTGGACCGGACTGCTGGTGGACAGTCCCGCGCATATCGCGCAACTGCTGCGCGATTACCGCCCCGAGTTTCAACCCATCTTCCAGCAGAACCCGTTCTACATCGCCGTGTTCGTCACCGTGTTGTGGATGGTGCTGGTGTGGCGTGTCGGGCGCTCCATCCGGCGCTCGGTCATCAACTGGGCAGCCGGGGTCACGTTATTGTGGATACTGGCGGTGACGCTGTGGATGCCCTGGCTGGATAGCGGCAAGAGTTACCGTGCTATGGTCGAAAGTCTGAAGCAGGCAATGCCCCCGAATTATCAGTGTGTCTCCGGTGTGGGAGTGGAAGATGCACCGCGCGCGATGTTGCAATATTTCGGCGGCATCACCGTGCGCGCCAAGCCGAGAGCAGAATGCGATCTGATATTGGTGCAGGGTACGGGTATGGTGCCGTATAGCGAGTATGCGCGGCATTGGAGCAAGCTGTGGGAAGGTGGCCGCCCCGGAGATAAGGGAGAGCATTATTGGTTGTATCAGCGGGTGGGGAAGTAGGTTTTGTAGGGAACCTGAAACCGTTCGTCCTGTAATCTCGGAATTCAAATTCAACTTCGCGGGGTGCGGCCCCGCCCGCCGATTACTTTCTTTGTGCGGCCAAAGAAAGTAATCAAAGAAATGCCGCCCCGGTTTGCCGCTGCTTCGCAGTTCCCTGCGTTGCTCATCTGGTCAGGCGGCTGCGGAACTCGCACGATCCGCTACGCGGCCACGTGCTCAAACAGTCCTCGCCGAAATCCCCTGACCAGCCTGCGCTACTCGGCGGCGCACAGGGGACAGAAAAGCAAAAAAGCCAAACCCCAAAACCAGCGAGGCGGGCATTGCCCGCCTCGCCAACAATAAAAAGAAAGCGTGCGCGAATCGCACACAAAATCGGCTTTGACTTTCTTTCCCCTGTGCGCCGCCTCGATAATTCGCAAGCGAGCGGAGGTTTAGGCGAGGACTGTTTGAGCGCGTAGCGCGAGTTCCGCAGCCCCGCTTGCTTGCGAATTATCGAGGGAACCCACGAAGTGGGCGGCAAACCGGGGGCGATTTCTTTTGGTTACTTTTCTTGGCAAGACAAGAAAAGTGACTAGCTGTCGGGCTACCCCCGACGGTTTTGAATCCATACGGCGCAATGCCCGTTGGTTATTGCGCCCTACGCTTGCTGCAAAGTGCAAGCATCAACAAAACTTTTTCCAAGAAGGGTTGGATTCACCTTTCTATAGAGTTCTCCACCGCCCCATGATTTTTGAATAACAATACATCCAAGCCGCGGGTAGTGTCTCAGTTTGAAAAACTCTTACCAAAATAGAAAAAGCCCAGTAAAACTTACTGGGCTTTTGAATACCGGCGGGATTCGAACCCGCAACACCAACCTTGCGAAGGCCGGCCAGAATCCAATCTGCGGTCGCAGGTATATTTTATACTATATGGATTTCTTTTTGTAACTGCCGCGCTTTGTAGGAACTGCATCAGGCACAAGCGCGGCAATCTCTTCCAAGCTCCATACATGATCGCTAATTCCGGCTTCCATCGCTGGCGTTACGCGCAAAGTCTTATGGATGCGCCCAAAGTTGTAGTGCATGAAATGCAGCGCGACCATGTATTCAAGATTCTCTACCTTTTTGCTGAATCCATTTGTCAGGCGAGTAAAGCGGCGCATAGACATACGCATAGTCAAATTCTGGCGCTCTACAAAACTTGTTGAAACGTGTTTTTCTTCTGGATTGCCTGAAACATGACGCTTTTCTGCACTCACAAAGCTAGATGGGCTATAGCGCTTCTGGCCTTGTGATTCTCCCGCTGGATTGCCGTAGTGCTTCACAAGCATGGAATAGTCTATATCACGCCCAAATACCCCTTCCACGGCTTCGAGATAGGGCTTGTGACCGTCTGTAGTCAATTGCACTCGATTAGTCAGGCGTGATGCCAAATCTTCAATGAATGCGTGAGCATATTCTGCATCACGCTTGCCAATCATGAACGATGGAACGAGCTTCGTATCTGCATCAATTGCAGTCCATGTCCAAACATCGCCAAAGCCTAGAACGCCTTCTTGCTCTGGTGCAACATTCTTTTCCTTGCAGTAGCAGAAAGACCAGATTTCATCGCACTGGATGCGCTTGCATGTGAGGTTACGCATGGCTTTATCTTGGTATTCGCTGCAAGCAGCGCCAACATCAACAAGCAGCTTGGTAACGGTATTGATGGAGCAATCAGCGATGCGAGAGGTGGCGCGCATTGAGTTGCCTTCAACTAGTAAGTTTAGGATTTGTGCGCGTTTTTCAATTGGCAGTACGTTCATGACAACCCCCTCAAGCATCGTTCATGTTGAAATTGTGCTTGAGCAAACCATTTTATGCAAGCATATTTAGAATAAATTTGTGCTTGCATTTTGTTATTCGGCAAATGATAATGCAAGCACGTTAATTTTATGGAGTGCATGCAATGAACAATGAGATCAAAGGAAAAGCTAAAGGGGGTGTAGCGAGAGCCGCAAAGCTAACACCAGAGCAAAGATCGCAGATCGCCAGAAATGCAGCGAATGCGCGTCACTCACTGCACAAACCACTAGAGGCAATTCGCAAAGGAAACTTCAAGGATGACTTTGGATTTGATGCTGAGTGCTACGTTCTAAATGACGAAAACAAAACGGCAGTCATGAGTCAGAGAGGCATGGCTATTGCCCTTGGATTGAAAAGCACCAGCGGAGCGGCGCTTACCAATCTTGTTAAAACAAGGGCAATCGCAAATACATCCATGGGTGCGGATTTGCTTGAAAAGCTGTCAAAGCCATTGATATTCAAGGGGCTTACCATGGGCGTGAATATGCCGCCTCCGCGTCAGGCTAACGGGTTTGATGTGGCTCTATTGATTGATATATGCAAAGCCATTATTGAGGCAAAAAATAACGGTTCGCTTCATGATGCGCATGATGGTGTTGTAAAACAGGCGAACATTATTCTTGGCGCAACAGCAAAACTTGGAATACAGACCCTTGTTTACAAAATAACTGGATACGATGCCTCGAAAGAAGAGGTTATCGCGGCATTCAAGGCATTTGTTCAAGAAGAGGCAAAAAAATACGAAAAGGAATTTCCTCCTGAACTTTACCTTGAGTGGGCTAGACTATACTCAATTACAACGCCATTGCGCGGAAGATCATGGAAGCATAAGCATCTTACGGTCGATCATGTGTACTATCCACTAGCCAAAAGCAATGGGAAACTTCTTGGCCTGCTACGTGAAGCCAGAGCAACAGACGGAGAAGGAAAGAAGCTATTTCAGTTTCTAAATGAAGTTGGCACTAGAGCTTTACGTATGCATCTAGGCAGAATATTAGAAATGGCCGAGTCGTCACCAGATGTAGCAACTTACGAGGCAAAAGTTGCAGAACGATTTGGAGGACAGCAGGAAATTAATTTCCCCACCTAACTTTCGCCGCTTTCTTTGCAATCTCTGATCGCTGCTCCGGTGTAAGACTTTCTGCACGAGCCTTCCCGCCTATCTTTCCCCCAAGCCGCCCGAGTTCTACGGCGGCTTGATTCTTTTGTGCTGGCGGTGGAGTAATAGGGGCTTCGCCAGTCGCTTCATCTACGATGCGCTTGGCGAGTTGGTTCATATCTAGTTTGCTTGAGCGTTTAGGCATGGCGCGAATGGTACACGTCATGAAGTGTACTTTCCAGACATGTGGATTTCAAACTGAGACACTACCAAGCCGCGCGAGATTAGCTAGCGCCAGTTTAATTTCATCCGAAGGGTCGGTGAGTTCTTCATAGCGCTTTCCTACGGCCACTTCAAATGGCAAACGTCCTACCTCCACTCCGTCATGTTGAATATCTTCGAATGGAAGTGAATATATTTGCAACAGAATGGAGGCTTCCTGCGGAGTAATCTGCTCAAGAATTTCAATGTAGGCTCGCTGCAAATTGACATGACTCAGAGCATTGGCGGCATTTACAAGCAAGCGAGCCCAAATATCTTGCAAGGTATCGTCATCTTCCAGAGAGGCCGCTTCGAGAAGTGGAATTGCAAGCTTCAGCGGAATGGGTCTAGTAGGTTGAGATAAACCAATTTCTTTTAATAACTGCTCAGCACGTTGCATCAGTCTGACTTGGCGTTCCCATCGCATATATTTGAGCTTATCTTCAAATATACCCATTCCTTGTTCGATAGAACCCGCAACATATCGAGAAATGAACCCGCCAAATTTCTCCCCAGCATCAATAGCTTTTCCGGTTGTCTTGGCAAGTTCTTGAACGGCCTTTGCCGTCTCAGAAACAGGATTTTCTTCTCTCATATACAATCACGTCAGCTAGCGAATCTTTGGTGTCCCACACACCACATCCCCACACTGCGCCCGATGCCGCAACGCATGATCAATCAACACCAACGCCACCATCGCTTCCGCGATCGGCGTAGCGCGTATCCCCACACAAGGATCATGCCGTCCCTCGGTGGAAACCTTCACCGCTTCGCCCGCTTTGTTGATGGAGTTTCGTTCGATGCGGATACTCGAAGTCGGTTTGATGGCGTAGTGGGCAACGATGTCTTGGCCGGTGGAGATGCCGCCGAGGATGCCGCCCGCGTGGTTGCTGAGGAAGCCGTTGGGGCTGAGTTCGTCGCCGTGTTGGCTGCCGCGCTGGGTGACGCAATCAAAGCCCGCGCCGATCTCCACACCTTTTACGGCGTTGATGCCCATCAGGGCGTGGGCGATGTCGGCATCGAGGCGGTCGAACACCGGTTCGCCCCAACCTACCGGTACGTTGTGCGCCACCACGGCGAGTTTTGCGCCGATGGAGTCGCCGGATTGGCGCAACTTGTCCATGTAGTCTTCCAGTTGGCCGATGTAGGTGGCGTCGGCCACGAAGAAGCTGTTGCCTTCTGCCGTCACGTCGCCCCAGCTCTTGAACGGGATCTCGATCTCGCCGAGTTGCGCGAGGTAGCCGCGCACTTCCACGCCGTAGGTCTCGATCAGCCATTTCTTAGCGATGGCACCTGCGGCGACACGTCCTGCCGTTTCGCGTGCCGAGGCTCTGCCGCCGCCGCGATAGTCGCGGATGCCGTATTTCTGCCAGTAGGTGTAGTCGGCGTGGCCGGGGCGGAAGGTGTCGGCGATGTCGCCGTAGTCTTTGCTGCGCTGGTCTTCGTTGCGGATGAGCAGGGCGATGGGGGTGCCGGTGGTCTTGCCTTCGAATACGCCGGAGAGGATCTCCACGGTGTCGGATTCGCGGCGCTGGGTGACGTGACGCGAGGTGCCGGGCTTGCGGCGATCCAGCTCGGGCTGGATGTCAGCTGCGCTCAGGGCCATTCCCGGCGGGCAGCCGTCAACGATGCAGCCGATGGCCGCGCCGTGTGATTCGCCGAAAGAAGTGACCGTGAAGAGGGTGCCGAAAGTGTTTCCAGACATGATGTTGTCTCGCTAAAAGAGTGCGCGGAGTTTAACATAGCGTCCCTTTTCAGGAATCTGGAATCACCGTCTGGCGCGGCGAATGCTTTTGCGGCTGAAGCCGCTGCGACACAATGCGGAAATTATTGATGTTCATCGACACCCACTGCCATCTCGACGCAACCGAATTCGACGGCGCACAGGCCGAGGTCATCCGCAACGCGCAGGCTGCGGGTGTCGGGTGCATCGTGGTGCCGTCGGTGCATCGCGCCGATTTTGAGGCGGTGCGCGAGTTGTGCGGGCGCGATCCGGTTTGTGCCCCCGCTTATGGTATCCATCCGATGTATGTGGCTGACGCCATGCCGGACGATCTGACGGTGTTGCGTGAATATCTGACCCAACACAGGCCGGTCGCGCTGGGTGAGATCGGCATGGATTTCTTCGTTAAGCACTATGATCGTGCGCGCCAGGAATATTTTTTCACCGAGCAGTTGAAACTGGCGCAGGAGTTCGAGCTGCCGGTGCTGCTGCATGTACGCCGTGCCGTGGATGTGATTCTCAAGTTGCTGCGCGAATCTTATGGACGCGGCGGCCCCGCTTCGTCAGGCTCAGGACAGGCTTCGACTTCGCTCAGGACAGGTATCGCGCATGCCTTTAACGGCAGCCGCCAGCAGGCAGAGGAATTCATCAAGCTCGGTTTTAAACTCGGCTTCGGTGGCGCGATGACTTATACACGCGCTACCAAGTTGCGCGAATTGGCCGCGACGTTGCCGCTGGAAAGCATCGTGTTGGAGACCGACGCGCCGGATATCGCACCGGAATTTCTGGAGCGCGGTTTGCCCAACGGGCAAGCCCGTTCCCTCTCTCCTAACTCTCTCCCACAAGCGGGCGAGAGGGACGAGGCCTTGCTCCGCAAGAAATTAGTTAACGAGCCGCAATATCTGCCGCACATCGCGCAGACTTTGGCCGATCTGCGCGGGATGTCGCTGGACGAGGTCGCTGCCGTGACAACCGCGAATGCGCTGAGTGTGCTGCCAAGACTTAATGATTTCACCACTGAGACACAGAGAAAATCAACAACCTTGAGTCGTACTCTGCACTAACCCGACCTACCCACAAATTTCCATGCCAAACACTATCCCCTCCCAATTCACCCGTACCCACATCCTCCTCGGCGACGAGGGGTTGCGCTTACTCAATAGCAAACACATCTTCATCGCCGGATTGGGCGGAGTCGGTTCGTATTGTGCCGAGGCGATGGCACGTGCCGGCATCGGGCGTATCACACTGCTGGACCACGACAAGGTGGTGGCCAGCAACATCAACCGCCAATTGCCCGCGCTGTTTTCCACGGTGGGGCAGTCCAAGGCCGAACTGATGCGCGCCCGTATCGCCGATATCAATCCTGACTGTCAGGTCACCGTGTTGACCGATTTCCTCGGTATCGAAAACGTCAACCAATTGGTGCCCGCCGATGTCGATTACGTGATGGACTGCATTGATTCGCTGTCGTGCAAGGTGGCGCTGGTGGTGGAAAGTTATAAGCGCGGTCTAAACGTGGCTTCGAGCATGGGGGCGGGCAACCGCCGCGATCCGACCCGTATCAAAGTGGCCGACATCAGCAAGACCGAGATGTGTCCACTGGCGCGGGAGATGCGCAAACGCCTGCGCGACGAAGCGGTCTATGAGGGCGTGCTCACCGTGTATTCGGACGAATATCCCAGCGCCCCTCTCCCGCCCGAACCGACCAGCCGGGGCCGCCCCCGCGCAGTGAACGGCACCATCAGCTACATGCCGCCGTTGTTCGGCTTCATGCTGGCCGGGGCTGTCATTCAGCGTTTGCTGGAAGCAGAAAAACCGGACTGAGCGTAACGGCCTTACACCTGAGTTTCGGGAATGATGTCTCTGAGTACCTGAAAGATTTCGCGGTAGCTCTTAGGAGGGTTGCTCTGACGCGGTGGGGCGTAGCCCGCTGGTGCGGGAAGAGCAAACGAGCCTCCGGTCTGAGCGTGCTTAAGCTTGAGTTTCGGGGATGATGTCTCTGAGCACCTGAAATATCTCGCGGTAGCTCTTAGGAGGCTTCGCCAGTTCTTTCTCTTTCAGCGCGTTGCGGATCAGCGTGCGCAGGTGTTGGGCATCGGCTTGTGGGTGGGCGGCAAGCAGTTCGGTGAGTGCGTTCGGTTCTTCCAGCAGGCGGTCGCGCCAGCGTTCGACCTGGTGCAGCCAGGCGATATGTTGTTTGGAGGTGCCGTTCCATATTTCCAGTTTGGCCACGATGGGCGCGGGATCGACGTCGCGCATCAGCCTGCCGATGTATTGCATCTGGCGGCTGATGGCGCCGAACTTGGTGATGCGTTTCACCTCGTTGATCGCGTCGCGCAGGTTCTCCGGCAGATCCAGCTCGTTGAGCTGATCCTTGTTCAGCGCAGCCAGTTGTTCGCCGAGATCCTGCAATTCGAGCATCTGTTTCTTGATCTTGGTCTTGCTTGGTGGGAGTTCTTCGAGGTCGTCGTCTTGGTGCTTATTCATGGCGGGGCGGAAAATATAAACGGATTGTTGATATGATAGCGCCTTCCGAGTAACCGTTCCCCGAAAAATCCGTTTATGGCCGCTCCCATCTCCCCAGAATCACGTTTCTCCCACTCTCAGGAAACACTGAGAGAGATCGCGCAAGACCTGATCCGTTATGCCCGTAAACAAGGTGCCTCGGCTGCGGCTGCCGAAGTTTCGGATGGTTTCGGGCAAGGCGTGAGCGTGCGCCAGGGGGAGGTCGAGACTATCGAATACAACCGCGACAAGGGCTTGAGCGTGTCGGTCTACATCGGCCAGCGCCGTGGCAACGCGAGCACTTCAGACTTCTCCGCGCAGGCGGTGCGCGACACGGTGGATGCGGCGCTGAACATCGCGCGTTTCACCGCCAGCGATGAATGTGCCGGGCTACCGGAGCCGGAGATGCTGGCGACCGAGTTTCCCGATCTCGACCTGTACCATCCGTGGACGCTGGATGTGGACGGGGCGATAGAATTGGCGCGCGAATGCGAGCAGGCGGCCTTTGCGACCGATAAACGGATCAAGAATTCGGAGGGCGCGACCATCAATGTGCACGAGGCCCAATTCGTCTATGCCAACAGTCTCGGCTTCGTCGGTGGCTTTCCGACCTCCCGGCACAGCGTGAGTTGTGCGGTCATCGCCGGTAAAGACGATGCGATGCAGCGCGATTATTGGTATAGCGTGGCACGTAATGCGGCGGAGATACTGAAGGTGGAAGAGGTGGGGCGTATCGCGGCGGAACGTACCGTGCGCCGTCTGAAAGGGCGCAGTCTCGCCACCGTACAATGTCCGGTGTTGTTCGAGGCACCCATCGCGGCCAGCCTGATCGGACATTTCGTCGGCGCGGTGAGCGGTGGCAGCCTGTATCGCAAATCGTCTTTCCTGCTCGACCGCATCGGCACCCAGGTCTTTTCCCCCAACATCCGCATTGACGATGTGCCGGATATCCGTCGCGGACTGGCGAGCAGCGCCTTCGACGACGAGGGAGTGAAGGCGCAACGCCGCACCATCGTTGACGCCGGGATGTTGAACGGTTATTTCCTCGGCAGTTATTCGGCGCGCAAGCTGGGCATGCAGACCACCGGCAATGCCGGTGGCAACCACAATCTCATCGTGCAGTCGGGGAAGCTGGATTTCGACGGCCTGCTGAAGCAGATGGATCGCGGCCTGCTGGTGACTGAGTTGCTCGGGCACGGAGTCAATCCGGTGACTGGTGATTATTCGCGTGGCGCGGCGGGTTTCTGGGTGGAGCACGGCCAGATCCAGTATCCGGTGGAAGAGATCACCATCGCGGGAAATCTCAAAGAGATGTTCATGTCCATCGCCGCCGTCGGCAACGACGTGCTGGTACAGGGCTCGCGCCAATGCGGTTCGATATTGATCGAACGTATGTCGGTGGCAGGGCGATAGTTTGGCAGCTTAGTCGAATGGCTAGTGGTTTCTTCAAGGCTAGGGTGAGGGAGCACTTGTTGTATTTTCACTGGTCTTAAAATCAACCCCGTCGGACTACCCCCGATGGTGTTGTCGTTTCCAAGAGAGCAACATCAACTCTCTACAACACCTTCCACAACAACTTCCCCGCCAACCCGATCAACAACACCGCAAACAATTTTCGCAGCAAGACCACATTGGTACGATGCGCCGTCTTTGCACCTATCGGTGCAGTAATAACACTCACGATGGCACAACCCAGCATGGCTGGCAGATAGACGTAGCCTAAGTTGGGCGAGGGTAGGTTCGACGCATGCAGACCGGTGGTGATATAGCCGATGGTGCCGCCGACGGCGATGGGGAAGCCGATGGCGGAGGCGGTGCCGATGGCGTGGCGTATCGGTACATTGCACCAGAGCAGGAACGGGACGGTGAGGGTGCCGCCACCGACGGAGACCAGTGTGCTGATCCAGCCGGTGAGGGTTCCCATCAGTGTCATGCCTGCGCTACCGGGCAGTTGGCGCGAGGCGTGTGGCTGTATGTCGAGCAATATCTGCGTTGCGGCGAAACACATGAACAGCGCGAAGAAGATGGTCAGGTAAAACGGGGAAATGCTGGCGGCGACCAGTGTGCCGATGGCGGTGCCAAGCAGGATGCCGGGAGTGATGCGGCGCACGACTTGCCAGTTCACCGCGCCGTGCTGGTGGTGTTTGCGCATGCTGGCGATGGAGGTGAACAGGATGACGGCCATGGCGCTGCCCAGCGCCAAGTGCATGGCATGTTCAGCAGGGAAGTGTTGCGCCTCGAACAATATCAGCAATACGGGAACCAACACCGTGCCGCCGCCGATGCCGAACATGCCGCCGAGGAATCCGGCGACTGCGCCCAGCACCAGATAGGCGGCGATCCATTCCATCAGTTTTTTGCCAATTTGCCGGTGATGAAACGCCACTCTGCCGGATCAAGCGGAGTGATGGACAAACGGTTGCCCCTTTGCAGGGTGCGCAGGTTCTCCAGTTCGGGATGGCGCTTTAGTTCTTCGATGGAGATGAGTGCGATCTTCTTCACTAGCTTCACGTCCACATTGAACCAGCGCGGTGTCTCCTGCGTGGCCTTCGCGTCGAAGTATTTGCTCTTCTTGTCGAATTGCGTGGCGTCGGGGTAGGCGGTGCTGCTGACTTGTGCGATACCGGCGATGCCGGGTTCTTTGCAGTTGGAGTGATAGAACAACACACCGTCGCCGACCTGCATCTGGTCGCGCATGAAGTTGCGCGCCTGATAGTTGCGTACGCCGTACCACGCCACGCTCTGGTTCGGCATGTCGGCCAGATCGTCGATGCTGACATCGGAAGGTTCCGACTTCATTAACCAATATCTCATATTTCGTGTTCGCAAATAAAAAGTGCGATCCGGGAGGATCGCACTGGAATAAAGTCCCCGCCTGTGCCGTTGACTCAATGTCTTGAACCTGGGTTCAAGAGGGTCGGTTCCCGGTCACATCAGGTGCATCCGCAGGGGATGCTCACAACAGTGACTTGAATGGGGCGCAACCTAAGCATTAGCTCATTGGTTCAAAGAATTATGAATCTCACGAACACCGCAGGGACAACTCGTAAAACTGTTCAGAACAACTTGTCCTGATCTGCCAATGCTTCGTCGACAGATGCCTGCATGGCTTGCATTCTACGCTTGTAGTCGCCCATATCAACCCCTCCGCCTAAACGGGTGGAAAGAAATTCGTGGGCGATGTTGAGAGCCGCCATGATGGCGATGCGTTCCACCGAGGCGACCTTCCCGGCATCGCGAATCTCGCGCATCTTTTTATCAAGATATGCGACCGCTTCCAGCAGTTCCGCTTTTTCATCGTCGGGGCAGGCGACGCGGAATTCGCGGTCAAGTATTTTTACGTCCAGCGCATTCACTTTTTTAGCGCTCATGATTTTTCGTCGGGAAGTTTGCTAAGGATGTTTTCCAGGCGGGAGGCGGCACTATTGACCTTGTCTTCGTTCTGGCGCGCGCGACTGAGCGCTTCGGCCAGATCCTGACGCAGTTGATGGTTCTCTGCACGCATGCGCTTGGTCAGTTGCACCAGTTGCGCGAGTTTGCTCTCCAATATGTTCAGTTCACCTTGCATGGGGCGCACTATAGTTTAGAAAATCCTGTCGAGTCAAATGTTAACAAGGGGTTGTGCAAGTGTTTTGGTGAGGGGTGACTCTGTTACAATGCCGACCGCTTCAAGGTGCTGCGTGGCTCGCGTCACGCGGTTAAACGGGAAACAGGTGGAATGCCTGTGCTGCCCCCGCAACGGTAAGCAAGTGAGGATCTGCCAATAAGCCACTGTGAGCAATCATGGGAAGGCGGCAGATCAAGACTTGTGAGCCCGGATACCGGCCTGGGAGTCAGTTGGGAAGTGCTGCGGGAGGCGCACGGACGGCAGGACGTTCTGTCCTGCTTTCTTTTCGCTTCTGCCGCATCTCCTGTTTTATAACGCCCCAACGGGGTCGCTTGGGGCTTTTTCAGGAAAATCAAATGAAGCAGAAACAATTTATCGCCGCACTGCTGTGTGCGGTCACTCCTTTGGCATATGCTGCAAACACGGAGATCCTCGACGAAGTGGTGGTTACCGCAACGCGCGTGGAGCAACCACTCAGGCAGACGCTGGTGCATACCACGGTAATCGATCAACAAGACATTCAGGCCGCGCAAGCGACGGATGTGCCGACTTTGTTGAAGACGCTCGCCGGAGTGGAGATTTATCAAAGCGGTGGTATCGGCAAGCAAAGCAGCCTGTTCATGCGCGGGAGCAATTCCAGCCATACGCTGGTGCTGGTGGACGGGGTGCGTGTCAATTCGGCCACGACCGGCGCAACGGCACTCGACCAGATCATGCTGGATCAGGTCGAGCGTATCGAGGTGGTGCGCGGCAACGTGAGCAGTATGTACGGTTCGGAAGCCATCGGCGGTGTGGTGCAGATATTCACCAAACGGGGCAAGGGAACGACATCGTTCAATGTCAGTGGCGGGGCGGGTTCTAATAACACGCGCAGGGCGTCTGCCGGATTCGGTGGCGAAACGGGTGATACGGCGTTTAATGTGCAGCTCTCGAAATTCAAGAGTGACGGCGTGTCGGCGATCAAGCCCAGCATCGTCACCGCAGTCAATCCCGATGCGGATGGTTATGACAACACCAGCATGTCGGCCAATGTGCGCCAGACATTGGCGGTCGATCACAGCGTTTCCGCCTCATGGTTGCAAAGTCTGGGCGATGTGCAATATGACAGCTCGTCCGCTCGTACATCGGATGTCAACACCAGCACGTCCGTGCTGCGCAAATTCTCACTGGTGTCGGATAACCGCTTTGTCGCAGCATGGTCGAGCAGGGTGCAATGGGCGAGCGGTGAGGATGAATACAAGAGTTATCTCAATGGGGTGGCCGCTTCGAGTTTGCGGACCAACAACAACCAGTTGGCCTGGCAGAATACGGTGACGCTACCTTCCGGTGGTAATTTGCTGCTTGGGGTGGAGCGCCTCGATCAGCGTGTAGCCAGCACAACGGTCTATTCCAAAGTGGATAGGCAGGTGGACTCTCTGCTGGCCGGTTACACCGGAACTTATGCCGCGCAGCAGGTGCAGTTGAACTTGCGGCAGGATCGTTATTCCGATTTTGGCAGCGCATCGACTGGGGCGTTCGGGTATGGTTATGTGCTGAGTGATGCCTGGCGGGTGAATGCCGGAATCAGTACGGCCTACAAGGCACCGACGTTCACCGATCTGTACGGGCCGGCCAGCTGGGGTAGTAATGCGCTGCTCAATCCTGAGCGCTCAAATAACCGGGAGTTGGGGGTGCAGTATGCTGCGGATATGCATCGCTTGAATGTGGTGTATTTCGACAACCAGATCACCGACTTGATTGCTGCCGACAGTGCTTGGAAATTGCAGAACCTGAATGCGGCGCGTATCGATGGTGTGGAAGTGAATTACGCGGTGCAATCTGACGAGACCGCATTCAAAGCGGCGTTGACACAGCAGAATCCGCGCGATGAACGGACCGGACTGGTGTTGTTACGCCGGGCGAAACTCTTCTCCAATGTCGGGCTCTCACGGCAGATCGGCCAGTGGAAAGTGCGCGGTGAGTGGCAGCATAGCGGCGAGCGGGTGGATTACGACATCAATACCTCTGCCCGTACGACGCTGGTCGCATACGACGTGCTGAATGTGAGTGCCGGTTACGCCGTGGACAAACATCTGGCGGTGTCATTGCGTGTGGATAATCTGTTCGATCAGGACTATATGCTGGCACACGGTTACAACACATTGGGGCGCACTCTGTTTATCGGGCTAAGCTACCAGTGATTGGGCGGGGGCGTGGAAGACGGTATTTCGCCTTTTGTGCCCCCTGCTTTTCTGTTAAAGTTCCGGCCACTTGCCAAGTGGCCGCAATGCACATCTGAGGGGGCATTATGCAAACAATACAAACTCGTTCATGGCTGGTGATCGCCGGGCTGATGCTGGCGATGGCGCTGACCCGATTCAATCATTTCGGCTCTGCATTCGCGCTGCCGGACGCTTCATGGGCGCTATTCTTTCTGGGCGGGCTGTATCTGGCGCGATTCTCCGGCGCGATTTGGGTACTGGCCGCCTTGCTGCTGGAAGCGGCGCTGGTCGATTATTACGCTATTGCGGGGCAGGGTATCAGCGACTGGTGTGTCACCAATGCCTATGGTTTCCTGGCATTCGCGTATGCTGCGTTGTGGTTTACCGGACGCTGGTTCGCACCGCGCCATACATTGACCGGCAGAAATCTGCCCGGTGTGTTCGTGGCGGCGGGAGTCGCGAGTATCGCGGCATTCGTGATCTCCAATGTCAGCTTCTTCCTGTTCTCCGGGCGTTATGCCGATATGAGTGCATTCGAATACGCCTCGCGTGTGCAGCAATACCTCGGCTCCTATGTCGCGGTGACATTGTTGTATGTCGGGTGTGTGATCGCCGCACATATGGCCTTCGTCCTCTTGAAAGGCAAGGCACGTAGCGGTTCCCATGTTGCCTGAATGCCGGTTCAAATCTACTCCTGATGTCATCCGGGTGGGCTTGCGGATGGAACGCCCGCGATGACCAGTTCCCAGCTATACGCCAGACTACTCGGTTACGTTAAGCCATATTGGCGCATTTTCTCGTTGTCCATCGTCGGCATGGCGGTGGCAGCGGCCACCGAGGCATTGCTGCCCGCTTTGCTCAAGCCGATGTTGGACGGTACTTTTGTCCATCGCGACGATACGGTGATTCGCTGGGCTCCGGTTTTTCTGCTGCTGATCTTCCTTGTGCGTGGTGTAGCTTCGTTCGTGGGGACCTTTGCCATCGGTTGGGTGGGTAACAAGCTGGTGATGGATTTGCGCGAGGAGATGTTCCGCAAATTATTGTCGCTGCCTACGCGCTTTTACGATGACCATTCCACTGGGCAGCTCATCTCCAAACTGACTTACGACGTGACACAGGTCACTGCGGCGGCGACTAACGTGGTGACGGTGGTCCTGCGTGACAGCATCATCGTGATCGGCCTGATGGGATGGCTGTTCTATCTCAACTGGAAACTGACCATGCTCACTTTTGTGATGATCCCCGTCATCGCACTGGTCATCAAAGTGATCGGTAACCGTGAGCGGGATGCCAGCCGCCAGACGCAGGTTGCCATGGGTGACATCACTCAGGTCATCGAAGAGAGTGTCACTGCCCACAAGGTGGTGAAACTGTTCGGTGGGCAATCTTATGAGAGCAGACGCTTCGGTGAGCAGGCAAACTGGGTGCGGCGTTATGCGATGAAACAGGTGGTTGCCGGTGCGGCCAATGTGCCTATCGTGCAGATGGTGGCAGCGATGGCGCTGGCGGTGATCATGTATCTGGCCATCCAGCAGACCCGTACCGACGAATCCACCGTGGGCGGATTCCTTTCCTTCATCGCGGCTATGTTGATGTTGACGGCTCCGGCCAAACGTATCGCTGGGGTGAGTGAGTTCGTGCAGCGCGGCTTGGCCGCTTCCGAGAGTGTGTTCAAACTGATCGATACGCCGAGTGAGACGGACAGCGGTAGCGTCACGATTGCGCGCAGCAGCGGTAACCTTGCCTTCGAACATGTGAGCCTTTCCTACCAGTCCGATGAGCGTCTCGCCTTGCACGATATTTGTCTCAATATTCCGGCAGGCCAATCGGTGGCGCTGGTCGGGGCATCTGGCAGCGGCAAAAGCACCATGGCGAATCTGGTGCCGCGTTTTTATCTGCCGACTAGCGGGCGTATCACTTTGGACGGGCATGACCTGTCCGAGCTCACACTGGCGAGTCTGCGCGCCAACATTGCGCTGGTCAGCCAAGAGGTAGTGTTGTTCAACGACACCATCGCGGCCAACATCTCTTATGGTCAGATGCGCGAGGTGCCGGAAGCCGAAATCATTGCTGCCGCCCAAGCCGCCCATGCGATGGAGTTCATTCGCGAACTGCCGGAAGGATTGGATACGCTGGTGGGGGAAAAAGGCGTGCGCCTCTCCGGCGGGCAGCGCCAGCGTATCGCCATCGCGCGCGCCATCCTCAAGAACGCACCGGTATTGATTCTGGATGAGGCGACCTCGGCTTTGGACAGCGAGTCCGAGCGTCATGTGCAGGCGGCATTGGAGACGCTGATGCGGGGGCGCACCACGCTGGTTATCGCACACCGTCTTTCCACCATCGAAAAGGCAGACCGCATCGTGGTATTGCAAAAAGGACGCATCGTCGAGACCGGGACACACCGTGAATTGTTGGATAAGAACGGTGTTTATGCGCAACTGCACCATATTCAGTTCGAATGGCAAGATGCTGGAAAAGAAAATTCGCCGAATTGAGTTGACAGCCGTGCCTCATCTCGCTAAATTCAATTCCCAGCATTTCAGTCAACTAAACATCAACCCTTCAAGGAGATCATCATGGCAGTTCTGGTAGGCAAGGCAGCGCCCGATTTCACCGCGACCGCAGTATTGGGTAACAACGAGATCACAGACATCACTTTTTCCAAAGTCACCAAAGGCAAATATGCCGTGGTGTTCTTCTATCCGCTGGACTTCACTTTCGTGTGTCCGTCCGAGCTGATCGCGTTCAATCATCGTCTGGACGAGTTCAAGAAGCGCAACGTCGAAGTATTGGGCGTGTCCATCGACTCCCAGTTCAGCCACTTGGCCTGGAAGAACACACCGGTCGACAAAGGCGGTATCGGCAATGTCGGATACACGCTGGTGGCGGATGTGAAGCATGAAATCTGCAAGGCCTACGATGTCGAGTCCGATGGTGGTGTCGCGTTCCGTGGCTCTTTCCTCATCGACCGTGCCGGTGTGGTGCGTCATCAGGTCGTGAATGATCTGCCGCTGGGCCGCAACATCGACGAGATGATCCGTATGATCGACGCCTTGCAATTCACCGAAGAGCATGGCGAAGTCTGCCCTGCTGGCTGGAACAAGGGTAAAGCCGGGATGAACGCCTCTCCAGAAGGTGTGGCGAAATATCTGGCCTCGCACGCCAAAGAGCTGTAAGCGGCAAGTGCTTCGTGCAAAAGGCTCCTGCGGGAGCCTTTTGTCATTGGAGCGGAGGGTTGCAACATTGCCGCACATTCTGCAATATCCGTCCGAGATGGCTTCCCTTTGTCCCAGAAAAACTTATCGCATCTTCGGATACCCGAATTGCTGGCTGCTGGCGATGATATTTTTGTTGCCGGTGAGTACGCATGCGGAGCCGCAGCCAGTCATAGATGCCTCCCCGATCCCCGCCGAGTCGCTGCCTGTGGCCGCATCGGCAGTGGAGGGCGCATCTGCTCCTTCTGCCGAAGCGCCACTGTCATCCGGTTTCGTCGACCCGTTCATCAACGCTCCCAGAGACTATGTGTCGAAAACTTTCGTCGATCTGGTCAGTCGTATCGATACTTTTTTCGGTAACAACAGCAACTTCCAGGAGAGTAACAACAGCGTGATCCAGTACGACATCATGCGTCTCTATGACCGCAATGGTGTCAACAATAGCGCGCCCTCTTTTCGCGCCAAAATCCATCTGCCCGGTGTGCAGGATCGTTTTTACCAATGGCAGAAACGCATGCATCTGATGCTGGAAAGCAACCCGGACAAAAATCCCAATCTGCCCGGAGAAAAGAATCAGCAGACGCGGGCATCCTTGTTTAGAGAGTTGGCCACCCCGGACAGTTATGGTGCTGCGCTGCGTCTGGAAACGGATGAAAACAGTCCCTGGCGTATCAGTGCCGATACCGGCCTGAAGCTGGAGAACAATGAACTGATCCGCCCGTTCCTGCGCTCCCGGGTCAGTTATACGACACAGGCCGGTATGATCCAGCTCAAAATCGCCGAATCGGTGTTCTGGTTTGACACGACCGGATTGGGCGAAACCACCCAATTCGATGCCGACCGCCGTTTGAGCGAGTCAGTATTGTTGCGTGCCACGAGTGCGGCAACCTGGTTGAAGAATACGCTGAACTTCGATCTGCGCCAGGATCTGTCGCTCTATCACACGTTTAATGACAGCACCTCTTTCCTGTATCAGCTCAGTGCGGTAGGCGTGAGTCGACCACAGTCCGAGGTATCCGAATATGTCGCGCTGGTGCTGTGCCGTCAGCGCATCCATCGCGACTGGGTGTTTCTGGAACTCAGTCCCCAACTGCATTACCCGAAGACGAACGATTATCAGCTCGACGCGCAGTTCATCATGCGTCTGGAAGTGCTCTTCTCGAAATGAGTCGGCCTGATTGCGAGCAAGGGGCAGTTGATTCACGGCAAGTTGATTTACAATTTGCGGCATTTGCATAGACGGACAGGGACTTGCCATGTTGATCTGGTTCATCGTGATTTACCTGATGTTCTCCGTGGGGATAGGGCTGTATGCCTCCACGCGGGTGCATAACGCGAAGGATTTCGCCGTGGCGGGACGACACCTGCCGCTGCCGATGGTGACGGCGACGGTGTTCGCTACCTGGTTCGGGGCAGAGACGGTGCTGGGGATATCGGCCACTTTTGTGGAAGAGGGGCTGCATGGTGTGGTCGCCGATCCTTTTGGTGCCAGCCTGTGTCTGATTCTGGCGGGTTTGTTCTTCGCCAACAAACTGTATCGCATGAACCTGCTGACCATCGGCGATTATTACCGGGCGCGGTATAGCCGCCCGGTCGAACTGATCACCAGCATCTGCATCGTCATCTCCTATCTCGGTTGGGTATCGGCGCAGATCATGGCGCTGGGGCTGGTGTTCAATGTGGTCACCGGCGGTGACATCAGTCGCGAGGTCGGCATGGTGATCGGAGCTTCCATCGTGCTGACTTACACCATGTTCGGCGGCATGTGGTCGGTGGCGCTGCTGGATATCGTGCAGATGACGGTGATCATGGCCGGTATGCTGTTTATCGCCTATCTCGTGAGCGAACAGACCGGCGGCGTGGCGGCGGTCGTGGCTCATGCCGAGGCGGCGGGCAAACTCGATTTCTGGCCGCGCGGAGATTACACGCAGTGGGTCCCGTTCATCGGGGCCTGGCTCACCATGATGCTGGGTTCTATCCCACAACAGGACGTATTTCAACGCATCACTTCGGCCAAGAACGAGAAGACTGCGGTACGCGGTTCGGTGTTGGGCGGTTCGCTGTATTTCGTATTCGCCTTTGTGCCGATGTTCCTGGCGTATTCCGCGACACTGATCGACCCGCAGGTGTTCGGCAGCCTGTTGGCCGAGGATTCGCAACTCATCCTGCCCACCCTGATCCTGCAACACACCCCCGTGTTCGCCCAAGTCATCTTCTTCGGTGCACTGCTGGCGGCCATCATGAGCTGCTCGTCCGCCACTCTGCTGGCACCCTCGGTCACCTTCACCGAGAACATCCTCAAACATTTCCTGCTGCAAAACATGACTGACCGGCAGTTGTTGCGGGCCATGCGTATCGTGCTGGTATGTTTCGGAATGCTGGTGTTGGGTGTGGCGCTGAATGCCGAAGTGAGCATCTTCAAGATGGTGGAGAACGCCTACAAGATCACACTGGTCGCGGCCTTCACACCGCTGGCTTTTGGGTTGTATTGGAAACGAGCCAATAACCAGGGTGCCATGCTGGCCATCGTGCTGGGGTTGTCGAGCTGGATATTGCTGGAGGTGTTCGACATCGGCGGAATATGGCCGCCGCAGTTGGTCGGTTTGCTGATGAGCATGTTCGGTATGGTGACCGGTTCGCTGCTGCCAAACATGATCGACAAACCGCTGCCGCAAGAGCCGCAGCATGCGTATCTGCATCACCATGCCGCCAGTCAGACGGAGCATGTCGCCGCCCGGGGGCATGAACATCACCGCGAATAAACCGGAACTCTGTCATGTTGCTGTCACAATTCTTCCATACCATCGCAACTTGTGTGCAACACTCCATGGAGTATTAGATGACAGCGAATATCCTACTGGTGGAAGACGAGCCTGCGATTCAGGAACTGCTTCTGTTCAATGTGACGCAATGCGGATACCGGGCCATTCCGGCAGTCGATGCGAACAGTGCACTGGCACAGATCAATCGTGCCCTGCCCGATTTGATCCTGCTGGACTGGATGTTGCCGGGCATGTCGGGCATCGAGCTGGCCAAGCGACTGCGCGCCGACCAGCGCACACGCAACATCCCCATCATCATGCTGACCGCGCGTACCGACGAGCGCGACAAGGTGCTCGGTCTTGAATCGGGGGCGGACGACTACATCACCAAACCGTTCTCGCCGCGCGAACTCATGGCGCGTATCCGTGCTGTGTTGCGCCGCCGGGCACCGCAGATGAGTGATGAAGTGGTGCGAGTGGAGGGACTGGAGCTATCGCCGGTGACTCACCGAGTGAGCGCCAATGGCACTAATATCGACCTGGGCCCGACCGAATTCAGACTGCTGCATTTTTTCATGACCCATGTGGAGCGCGTGTATAGCCGCGCACAACTGCTCGATCAGGTATGGGGCGACCACGTGTTCGTGGAAGAACGCACGGTGGACGTGCATATCCGCCGCTTGAGACAGGCGCTGGAGCCTTCCGGGATGGATAGCCTAGTGCAGACTGTGCGCGGCAGCGGTTACCGTTTCTCCCGCGCCTGAGCTGCCGGTCTCAATAAATGGGCGACCGTTTTATACGGCCAGCCCCGCCGCATCGAACATCCCTTCGAACAGGATAGAACTCAGATATCGTTCGCCGGAATCCGGCAGTATCACGACGATAGTCTTGCCCGCGTTCTCGACTTTCTGCGCGAGACGCACAGCGACGGCGACGGCTGCACCGCTGGAGATGCCGGAGATGATGCCTTCTTCGCGCGCCAGGCGGCGGGCATATAACACCGCATCCTCGTTCGTCACCTGCTCAATGTCATCCACCAGCGACAGATCCAGCGCGCCCGGCACGAAACCGGCACCGATGCCCTGAATCTTGTGCGGTGCGGGCTTGAGTTCCTGCCCCGCACGCTTTTGCGTCAGGATGGGGCTGGCGGCCGGTTCTACCGCCACCGACCTGATCGTTTTGCCTTCGGTTTGCTTGATGTAACGTGATACGCCGGTGATGGTGCCGCCGGTACCCACACCGGAGACCAAGATGTCGATCTTGCCGTCGGTATCTTTCCAGATCTCAGGGCCAGTGGTCGCCTCGTGGATGGCCGGATTGGCCGGATTCTCGAACTGTTGCAGCAGCACATATTTCGGGTCGGATGCCGCAATCTCTTTGGCTTTGGCCACTGCACCGCTCATGCCTTTCGCACCTTCGGTGAGCACCAGCTTGGCGCCATAGGCTACCAGCAACTTGCGCCGCTCGATACTCATCGTTTCGGGCATGGTCAGGGTGAGCGGGATGCCGCGCGCCGCCGCGACAAAGGCCAGCGCGATACCGGTGTTGCCACTGGTCGGCTCGACCAACTCTTTGCCCGGCCCGAGCAGACCACGCTTCTCGGCATCATCGATCAGTGCCACGCCGATACGGTCTTTCACCGAATAGGCCGGATTACGACCCTCGATCTTGGCGAGGATGGTGGCTTTTGCACCATCGCCGATACGGTTCAGCCGGATCAGCGGGGTGTTACCGATGGACTGGGAATTGTCTGCGAACTGCTGGCTCATATTGCGCTCCTGATGGGTTTCCGATGGTGCAAGTCTAACCAAGCCCGTGCGATTTATGTACTACTCAATTGTTATAAGCTTAGAACGGATTGTGTTAAGTCTTCTGCATTTTTACCGCAGAGAAACAGCGAGAACGGGTTGATGCTTCGCCTTTCCCGGTGGTGAATTAACCCTGCGATATCACTCCGGCCCGTATCGTCGCTTCATCCAGCTTGGGGGAGCACAGCTCGATGAAGCGGTAGGCGAAACTGCGCAGATAATGGCCGCGCCGCAAGGCGATATAAGTCGTGTTGGCGGCGAACAGGTGATCGCATTTCAGCAAACGCAAGTCGGAGTCTTTGCTCGCGTTGAATGCCATCGAGGCGATGATGCCGATACCCAGTCCCAGCTCTACATAGGTCTTGATCACATCCGCATCGAGAGCCGACATGGCGATGTCCGGCGTGAGCCCGGCTTCGGCGAACGAGCGGTCGATCTTGGCGCGCCCGGTCAATCCCTCGTGATAGGTGACGATGGGATATTCGGCCAGCGCCGCCAGCGTGAGTGTTGGTACCTGCTCCAGCGGGTGCCCGACCGGGACGATCACCGCGTGGTGCCATGAATAATAAGGGAAGGAATCGAGCTTGGTGACATCCGCGAGTGCTTCTGTCGCCACGCCGATATCCGCCTCGCCGCTCAGCAACATGGCCACGATCTCGGCTGGACCTGCCTGATGCAGCTTGAGATGGACCTTGGGAAAACTCTTCTTGAACTCGGTGATGACCTGCGGCAGCGAATAACGCGCCTGAGTGTGGGTGGCGATCACGGTGAGCTGCCCCTCGTCACGCTGGCTGTATTGCTCCACCAGATTTTTGATGTTGTTCGCATCGAGCAGGATACGCTCGACGATCTCCAGCAGCTCGCGTCCCGGATCGGTCAGGCCGAGCAGGCGCTTGCCCTTGCGCACGAACAGCTCCACGCCCAATTCGTCTTCGAGGTCCTTGATGTGTTTGGATACACCGGACTGCGAGGTGAACAGCGCATTACCCACCTCGGTGAGATTGAAGTTGCAGCGTACCGCCTCGCGGATGATTCTAAGCTGCTGAAAATTCATTCTGGTCTCCTGTTTCGAACACGCGGAACTGGCGCGGGCGGATGAACACCCTGTCGCCGAGAATCAAGGGTGCGGCATCGAAACGCTCGCGGCTCAACTCAATCTCGATGAACTCGCTGCTACCGTCCGCCGCCACTTCCACGCGCACCACCGAGCCGATGGCGCGCACCAGTTTAACCTCAACCGGCAAAGCGGTGTTGTCCTGCGCTGTGCGGCTGATGTCGATGTCGTGCGGTCGTACATAGGCCACCGCGTCGCCGTGCTGTTCGGTCCACGGCGCGTGTTCGCGACTGTGGAATAAGTTCACGTTGCCGATGAACTGGTATACGAACGGCGTGGCCGGCGCCGCATATACTTCGTCCGGTGTGCCGACCTGTTCGATCCGGCCCTTGTTCATCACCACCACACGGTCGGCCACTTCCAGCGCCTCTTCCTGATCGTGCGTGACAAAGATGCTGGTGATGTGCAGCTCGTCGTGCAGGCGGCGCAGCCAGCGGCGTAGCTCCTTGCGCACCTGTGCGTCGAGCGCGCCGAACGGTTCGTCCAGCAACAGAATCCTAGGTTCGACCGCGAGTGCCCGCGCCAGAGCGATGCGCTGGCGTTGTCCGCCGGAGAGTTGTGCCGGGTAACGGTCTGCCAGGAAGTCCAGTTGCACCAAGCTCAGCAACTCATGCACGCGGCGTTGGATCTCCGCTTCGTTGGGGCGCTCCTTCTTCGGTTTAACACGCAAACCGAACGCGACGTTCTCGAACACCGTCATGTGGCGGAACAGCGCGTAGTGCTGGAACACGAAGCCGACGTTGCGCTCGCGTGCATCGCGCTGCTGTACGTCCTCGCCGTGGAACAGCAGCCTGCCAGAATCCGCCAGCTCCATGCCGCCGATGATGCGCAGCAGCGAAGTCTTGCCGCAGCCGGAGGGACCCAGCAGGGCCAGCAATTCTCCGCTGTTCACTTCCAGATTGATGTTGTCCAGCGCTTTATAAGTGCCGAATTGCTTGTTCAGTTTCTCGATGGTGATACTCATTTAGTGTGCTCCATGGAAAGGTTCGCCGCTACGTTTTGCTTGCCATTCCACCAGTGATTTCACCACCAGCGTGACCACCGCCAACAGGGCCAGCAGCGAAGCGACGGCAAAGGCCGCGACCGCGTTATATTCGTTGTACAAAATCTCCACATGCAACGGCATGGTGTTGGTCAGGCCGCGAACATGGCCGGATACCACCGACACCGCACCGAACTCCCCCATCGCACGGGCATTGCACAGGATCACGCCGTACAGCAGGCCCCACTTGATGTTGGGCAGGGTCACACGCAGGAACGTCTGCCAGCCGGAGGCACCCAGCGACACCGCCGCTTCCTCCTCTTCCTTGCCCTGCGCCTGCATCAGCGGGATCAGTTCGCGCGCGATGAAGGGGAAGGTGACGAAGATAGTTGCCAGCACAATGCCCGGCACGGCAAAGATCAGCTTGATGTCGTGTGCCTGCAACCACGGCCCGAACCAGCCCTGCGCGCCGAACAACAACACATAGACCAGACCCGATACCACAGGGCTGACGGCAAAGGGCAGATCGATCAAGGTGATGAGCAGGCTCTTGCCCTTGAACTCGAATTTGGCGATGGCCCATGCCGCGGCCACACCGAACACCAGATTGGCGGGTACGGCGATGGCGGCGGCGATGAAGGTCAGCTTGATCGCCGACCACGCATCTGGTTCCTGTAATGCCGCCCAATACAATGCCCAGCCTTTTTTGAACGCCTCGACGAACACCGCGAGCAGCGGCAGGCCGAGGAATAGCAGCAGATAAGCCAGCGCGATGCCGACCAGCAACAGCGTTACTGCTAGCGATTCCTGCGTGGAAATCTTACGGTTGGTTTGAGCGGACATTTAGCGAGCCCCCCTTCTGGAAGTCCACCATTGCAAGGCGTTGATGCCCAGCAGCAGGGCAAATGAAATGAGCAGCATCGCCACAGCGATGGCCGTCGCCCCCGCGTAGTCGTATTGCTCTAGCTTGGCAACGATGAGCAGCGGCGAAATCTCCGAGATGTAAGGCATGTTGCCCGCGATGAAGATCACCGAGCCGTATTCACCGATGGCGCGCGCGAAGGCCAGTGCGAAGCCGGTGAGTAATGCCGGATAGATGGCGGGAAAGATCACGCGCTGGAACACATCCCAGCGTCCCGCGCCCAGACTGGCCGCAGCCTCTTCCACTTCCGCCTCAACATCGGCCAGCACCGGCTGCACGGTGCGCACCACGAAGGGCAGGCCGATAAAAGTGAGCGCGACCACGATGCCCAGCGGGGTATAAGCCACTTTGATGTCATGCGCGGCGAAGTATTGTCCGAGCCAGCCGTTCGGCGCATACAGCGTGGCCAGCGTGATACCCGCCACCGCGGTGGGTAAGGCGAACGGCAGATCGACCAGTGCATCCACGATGCGTTTGCCGGGGAAGCTGTAACGTACCAATACCCAGGCCACCACCAGACCGAAGAAGGTGTTGATGACCGCACCGGCCAACGAAGTCAGAAAAGTCACCCGCAACGACGCCACCACACGATCGCTGGAGACCACATCCCAGAAGCCACCCCATCCCAGTGTCGCCGTCTTGAAGAACAAGGCGGACAGTGGGATCAGCACGATCAGCGAAAGATAGAGCAGCGTAAAACCTAAGGCCAGATTGAAGCCGGGTAACACACTGTGGGCACGGAACTGCGCCATCGGGCACTCCTTTGAATTCATCAGGTGCGCAGTCTATAGCCACCACAAGTGCAGGAAAAATGAGTATTTCTGCTTTCTTTAGCTGAAATTCGAATAAGCCGGGCGGGCCAAGGGGAGACACTTGAGAGGCGGGATAAAAGTCGTGTTAGGCTTTTGCATCCGACACCGGTCTCCTACCTGAAAAATTCTGATGCCCGCGTATTCCCATTCCCTGTGCTGGTTCCGCCGCGATCTGCGGTTATACGACCATGCGGCGCTGTATCACGCGCTGAAGGACAGTGCCGCCGTGTCGTGTGTGTTCGTGTTCGATACCGATATTCTGGATCAACTCACGCAACGGCAAGACCGTCGCGTCGAATTCATCTGGCATAGCGTGCGCGAACTGAAACAACGTCTGGAACAGCAGGGGAGCACCCTGCGGGTGTTGCACGGGCGGGCACAACAACTCATTCCGCAACTGGCACAAGAGCTGGGGGTACAAGCGGTATTTTGCAATCACGACTATGAGTCGGAAGGGGATCGGCGTGATGGTGCGGTGGCGGCATTACTGGCGAAGCAGGGCATCGCCTTCCATCACGCTAAAGATCAAGTGATCTTCGAGAGGAACGAGATACTCACTGGTGCCGGGCGTCCTTTCAGTGTATTCACCCCGTACAAGAACGCTTGGCTGAAAAAACTGGATGAGATCCATGTGCAGGCTTATCCGGTGGAAGAACATCTTTCTGCATTGATGCGCTGCGCGGCCGCACCCCTGCCGTCTTTGCAGTCGCTGGGTTTTGTGGCGCAGGAGTCGACCGGTGAGGTCTTGCCGACGGGAGAATCCGGTGCCGAGGTCTTGTTCGGCGAGTTTATGCCGCGTATGGCGCAATATCATGCGATGCGCGACTTTCCGGCAGTGAACGGGGTATCTGGTCTGTCCCCCCATCTGCGTTTTGGTACCATCTCGATCCGCCGTCTCGTGGCGCATGCATGGCACACCGGCGGGGCTGGAGCACAGGCTTGGTTGAGCGAGCTGATCTGGCGCGAGTTCTACCAGATGTTGCTGTATCACCATCCGCAACTGGCACAGGGGCACACGTTCAAAGCGCAGTTCGACGCGATCCCGTTTCCCAATGACGAAACGAAGTTTTCCGCATGGTGTGAGGCTCGCACCGGCTTTCCGCTGATCGATGCCGCGATGCGCCAACTGAACCAGACCGGATATATGCACAATCGTCTGCGTATGGTGACCGCCTCGTTCCTGGTGAAAGACCTGCACATCGA
This sequence comes from uncultured Gallionellaceae bacterium, assembly GCA_964571195.1. Classification (GTDB taxonomy): domain Bacteria; phylum Pseudomonadota; class Gammaproteobacteria; order Burkholderiales; family Gallionellaceae; genus PALSA-1006. Next base: position 210,390 of record CAZNAD010000001.1, read on the forward strand.
CTGGCGCTGGGGCGAGCGCTATTTCGCACAACATCTGCTGGATTTCGATCTCGCCGCCAATAACGGCGGTTGGCAATGGGCGGCCTCGACCGGTTGTGATGCGCAGCCGTGGTTCCGCATCTTCAATCCCGTCACCCAGTCGGAGCGCTTCGATGCGAAGGGCGAATTCATCCGCCGTTATGTGCCGGAACTGGCGCGTTGTCGCGATAAATGGATACATGCCCCCTGGCGTATGCCGGAGGCGGAACAGCAGCGCTGTGGAGTGGTGGTCGGCACGGACTATCCCGTGCCTGTGGTCGATCACGCGTTGGCCAGAGTCAAAACGCTGGCACTGTTTCAGGCGGCGTCGGCTTAAAACTGAAGCGCTCTTCTCAGAGGTGAAGCTTTAGCACTGATTTATTCGGTTTTGCTCCCTCCCCCTCCCCCTCCCCCTCTGGGGGAGGGTTGGGGTGAGGGCTGCGAATCAAAGTGTTATTCCCTCACCCTAACCCTCTGGTAAAACTCCTAGCCAATCGACTAAGCCCGCAAGCGGGCAAGTCGCTGGTTATCCCCGAGGGAGAGGGGATAACCAGCGCATCCTTAGGCTCAGATTTACTGCGAAAGGAAGCCGCCAGCACGGAACGTCAGCACGAGCGTGTCGCGATGGCCACCCTCCGCAGCGGGTTGGATGGGGGTGGACTCGTGGATCACGCGCTGGTCGTCGAGCAGGACCAGCGTCCACGGTTCACTCAGGGTGAATCGCTGACCCAGCCTGCCTTCGGCTTCAAAGATGCGGCTCTCGCCGCCGCGCACATCTACCCGGTCGACCAGCAGGATCGCGACGAAATCGACACCGTCGCGGTGCGCTCCTTCCGGTGTCGGACGCCCGATGCCGTCGCGGGTGTCGATGCGGAATTGGTGGGCTTCCACATACCAGGGCTGCTCTCCTTTGACGGAGGAGCAGACACGTGCCAATGCCAGCAGCAATTTAGACCACACCGGCATGGCTACCGTGTGTGGTGAGACAGGTTCGAACATGCGCAGCATCCCGCCGTGCAGCGCGTTGTATTCCAGCGGCTGGTAATGCGCGCGATGCGGTACCTGTCGCACTTGGGGTGGCTCAACCACGAAGCAGGAATGCCTGCGGCGGCGGTAACGACCACCGTCTTTGAGGAAAGTATCCGGCGGCAACTCGTTCCAGTCCGCCCGTAGCGCCGCCAGTGACGACAATGGCGTGTCGATCAGGGATGTCAGTGCATCTGGGGTCAACACGCCGTAACCCTGTTCACGCAAGGCATCGCTGAGTCGTTGCGGCGGGGTGAACGGCGGTTCGAGTACGCTGAGGGGCATGGTATGGATGCTGATGGAGGGAGTGGGGCTAGCCAGGTTATGCTGGTGAGGGCTGCGCGAGATTATTCGTCGGCGGCGGCGATTTCTGCCGCCTCGACATACAGCGTTTCGAGGAAAGCTTCGCCCATATCCAGAATGTGCAGACAGGCAGGCCCCAGCTTCGTCCACTCTTCGGTGCGGCTCAAGCCGAGTTGCTGCTGCACGATATGTTCCGCCAGTTGTGCGGTGGCGATGAGTTTGAGGCTGGACATGGGCAGGATGGCGCTGTCCGATTCCAGCGTGGTCAGTTCGTGGTGATTGCGGATGGCCAAGCAGATATCTTCCGGCAACCACCAGCTTTGTGCCAGCAGACTGCCCACCATGGCATGGTTGGTGGGCAACGCTTCATCCTCCACTTCAACGAAGCTACGGACAACCTCGCTATTGGCGCAAGCCAGCACTGCCGGATAGTTCGGGAAACGCCCGAGCAACACGGGGATGCCGCAATCGCGGAACAGCGCGTAGGTATAGGCATCTTCCGCGCGCACACGGATATCGAAACGCTGCGCCAGCCAACCCGAAATGCGCGCGGTGCGCGCGGAGGCGTCCCAGAAACGCTCCAGGTTGGGCACATGCGGAAAAGCCTGACGCAAAATGATACCGGCCACCGCCCGGCTGGCGGTGTTGAGTCCCAATCGCGCCAGTGCCTCGCTCGGCGAACGTACCCGCTGACGGGTGCCGAAGAACGGGGAATTGGCGGTCTTGATCAGACCGGCAGACAAGCCGACATCCGCACTGATGATGTTCGACAGCCGGTGATAGTCTGGCTCTTCTTTCTGTGCTTCCGCCGTGAAGCGGTTCAATATGGCGGGGCAGGGCGGGATGCCGAGATCGATGACTGAACGCGACAGCAGTTTGTCGACTTCCGTCGCAGTGGTGTGCAGGGTGTTCATTTCGTGCCTCTTGTTCGCAGCCAGGGGAGCAGATCATCTCCCGGCATCGGTCTTGCATAATAAAAGCCTTGTATCGCATCGACCCCAGCCTCCAGCAAGGCATCGATCTCTTCTTTGCGTTCGCAGCCTTCCGCGACGACCGTCATACCCAGTTCATGGCCGAGTTGCGTCATCGCTTTCACCACGGCCAGTGCGCGACGATCCTCCGGCAAGACGCTGACGAAGGCCCGGTCCAGTTTGAGTTTTTGCGCGGGGATGTCCTTCAGATTGGCTAGGCAGGAATAACCGGTGCCGAAATCGTCGATGGCCAGGCTGACTCCGGCGGCGATGGCGTTCTTCAGGTTTTTCTGCACCGTATCCGAGATATCCATGAACAGCGATTCCGTCAATTCCAACTCCAGCAATTCCGGGCTCACGTTGGAACAGATCAATGCCGCATGTAATGCCTGGGTGAATTTGGGCGAGATCATCTGTGCGCGCGAGACATTGACCGCGACTTTGGTGTGGTGTCCCGCATCCTGCAACAGCCGCGCATGCGTCGCACCCTGCAACAGGCTCCATTCGCCGAGGCGGATCACCAGGCCGGTCTTCTCTGCCACGGGGATGAATTTGCCGGGCGGGATGTTTTCCCCGTCCACCGTGCAACGCATCAGCGCCTCGACAGCCTCGATCTGTCCGTCCCCTCGGATGATGGGCTGATAATGCAGACACAAGCCGCCGGTCTCAAGCGCGGTATGCAGCATGTTTTCGAGCACGAGTTCTTCGCGCGCCAGCGTGATGCCGAGACGACCGGGAATGGGTTCATCGCCGGAGCAGACCAGACCGTTACCACCTTTACCTTTGGCGGCATGCATGGCGCGGTCCGCGCGTTCCAGCAGCGCCAGCGAATCTTCGCCGTATTCATGGATCGCGATGCCGATACTGGCGGTGGGGTGCAAGGTGAGGTTGCCGATGGATAGCGGTTCTTCGACGGTGCTGGCCAGTTCGTTGGCGATTTGCTGTGCCTGTGCGCGGTTGCAGTGCGGTACGAGGAAAACGAACTCATCCCCACCCATGCGATAGATCTCGGCGCGCCCGCTCATCCGGTTGCGGAAACGGGTGGCAAAATCTTTCAGCACCTGATCGGCACCGTGATGTCCGAACGACTCGTTGATTTGTTTGAAACGATCCAGATCCACCCAGATGACAGCAAACGGATTGTCGCTGTCCGTCGAGTCGTTGGACAGATTCTGTGCGGTCTGCAAGCAGCCGAATCGATCCAGAAGTCCGGTGAGCGGATCTATGTTGTTCATGTCGCCTATGCGATATACCTTGAGATCCGTAGGATAAACCAAACCGGAGATTTATGCAGGGGCCGGACGGTGGCTGGATTTATGCGCATGAATTGCCGCAGAATATCCCCGACAAGAGCCATCGAAGCAGCTTAGCGTTCCTGTGTTTCTGCAAGTGCTTGATCCACCAAGCGGGTCAGTTGTTCAAAGCCGAAACTCGGCAAGGGCTGGCCGTTGACGAAGAATTCCGGTGTCTGGGTCACGTTCAGAGTTTTGGCGTCTTCGAGATCTTGTGCGATCACCTGGGCGATCTCCGGTGCAGTCATGTCATAGGCGAGACGCTCCATGTTCAAACCCAGCCCTTCGAGGTGTTTCCATACCAATGCCACCTGCGGGGTGTGATGTGATGCCCAGTCTGCCTGACTCGCCAGCAGAGCTTCGAGTGCGGGCCAGAACTTACCTTGTTTACGAGCGGCCTCCAAAATCGCGACGACTTTGTCGGAGCCGTCATGGAACGGCGCATAACGCAGCACCAGACGGATATTGTCTGGACCGCTCGCCATCAACTGCTTCACCCGCGGATAGAAGGCTCGGCAGGTTTCGCAGGCGGGATCGAAAAATTCGACGATGACCACCGGGGCATCGGCCCTGCCCAGCGTCGGTGAATGCATCCGGCTCAAGGCCGCGCGGTTGTTCTTGGCCAGTTGTTTGGCGACTTTCTCCTGATGGCTGTTGTACGCGAACAGTGCGGCGACGAAGATCAGGAGCAGCAATATCGCCGAAGCGATGAACAGAGTCTTTTGTTTCATTTGGCACCTTTGAGTCGAGTCGCGAGCAATAGCCCGGAGATGATTAAAAACGAGAGCAGAGACAACAGCGGGATGGTCACGAAACCGAACCACACCACCGGTGTATTGGAACACGGCACACCCTGCTGGCAGGGCTTGATGGCCTCTGGTATCCACCCGGCCACCAGCGCCAGATGAAACGCTGCCAGCAGACAGCCGACCACGGCCAAGGGCAGCGCGTAGCGCACGACACGCCGGTCGAAAGGGAACAAGCCTGCGGCGAGTATCAGGGTGAGCGGAAACATGGCGATGCGCTGATACCAGCACAGCACACAGGGGGTATAGCCCATCACCTCGCCAAGGAATAGCGCACCCAGCGTGGAGACCATCGCCACCAGCCAGGCCAGAAACACCCAGAACCAGCAACGATCTGTATTTTGCGCGAACGACATCATCGACTTCTTACCTCTCTGTCACAGAAAAATCCCCTGAAGCTCAGTCGTCTTCGAGGATAAAACGCGCGGCAGCATAACGAGCGGCAGCTTGGTTGACAAGGTTATGGCATGGGGATTGGGGAATTGAGGTTTTGTTGGGACTGCAAGGGGCTGGAAATCGGCCATAGCAGTCCAGGGTAGTTTCTTCCGGGGAGTCCGTTATTCTGAGCATGGGGGCCATTTTGACGCCACTAGAAAATCGGCTACATAAACCTCGGACCGTCGCTAGGTCAAAGAAAAGGGAAATTACGACTACAGAGGGCGGGCGAAGCCCACCCTATGGACACTTAAATTACATAAATGAAGGCTCTGTCGCCAGTTCAGCTTTTCAATCAGTTTGCGAAATAACACCCCCACCAATGAGTAGCAGACAGCAAACTTCAATACATACAGCAAGATATTAATAGTGCATATTTATCTATTGAATCGCATTGACTGGCAATAATTTCGCATATAACATGCAGTTAATCGCATATTTAATAACCAAGAAAAAACACAATGGAGCACTTTCCAGTCATCTTAGGCCTTTGCCGTTCAGCCCTGCAAGCCACAAATCCCGCAGTGCGAGGGCATGTGCAGCGCCTTATCCGCGCACTAGAGAAAGACCAAGCACGGGATCAGGTAGAAGCATTAAAAAAACTATTAGATCCAACAGAGGCGATAACAGATATTGCGCCAAGCCGCGTAGTGCTATCTCGCGCATCACTATATGGCGAGATGCTTACACCAAGTGTTCCAGCACCAGTGGACAAGGAAACGGGCGCACCGTTGGCAGAGATTGTTCATCCTCGCGCCAATGGTTCGGCAAAACAGCCAATTTTTGACCCCGTTCTTGCAACCGGCATAGACACACTGCTAAACGAATGGCGTCACGTTGATGAATTACGGGCAGCAAGCGTACGCCCCGCATTAGCGACCATGCTGTTTGGCGCCCCGGGTACCGGCAAAACGATGCTTGCCCATCATATTGCTGCGCAATTGGAGTTACCACTGATTGTTGCTCGCCTTGATGGTCTTATTTCCTCTTTCCTTGGAACCACAGCTCGAAACATTTCGAGCTTATTTTCATTTGCCAATAGATATAAGTGCGTTCTGTTGCTCGACGAATTTGATGCAGTTGCGAAGCTAAGAGATGATCCGCATGAACTAGGTGAAATCAAGCGCGTTGTTAACACCCTGCTTCAGTGTATCGATAGCCGCTCTGAGCTTGGATTTACGATTGCAATCACAAATCACGAATCCCTTCTTGATCCTGCAGTATGGAGGCGTTTTGATGTTCGCATTGAAGTACCCAAGCCTAACGCCGTTGCACGCACTGAAATATTGCATCGCCAATTTGATTCAGCGAATCTCAATGAGCCAAACATCCGATTCTTAGCTTGGCTCACTGAAGGAGGCAGCGGCTCTGATGTTGAAAAGCTGGCGGACTTCATAAAGAGGCAGCAAGCAATTCAAAAGTCCAATTTTGATTTTTTCTCCGCGGTTAGAAGTTACGTGCAGATGAGTGCACATGAGAGTGGCTCTAAAAATAGGGAGCTAATTGCCGAGGATCAGGACAAGCTTGCACGTGCTTTGTTTCAGGATCAATACATTCCATTTAGTCAGGATCAAATAGCGAATTTGTTTGGCTGCACTCAGCCAACGATTAGTCGCTGGCTGAAAAATAAGGCAACCACCGGAGCGAAATAATGGCCAATAACCCCGTCCAGATTGTTTTAAACGCGCAAAATTATGTTCGACGCTCCGAAATCAATCCTGGCGGGAGCATTAAAGATTTCTATGCTGGGCGAAATGAAGACTTCGTACGGCATCGTGATGCACTAGCTGCGCAACTAAATGAGCTTCAACAAGCCCATCCCGGAGCCCAACCAGACGATGTGTTTTATGCCCGAGTCACTTTACAAGCTGATGCTTGGGCAAAAAGCCACAGACCAATTAATAAGGTCTTTCAGCCAAACAAACAGGCTTACGTTGGCGGAGCAGAGCTTGGCTCAATGGTTGTCGAATTAACTCCCAATGATATTCCTCGCATTGCAGCTGTGGTCTCTGCTGCAGAATCCGTTGTTAAACAAGTTGAGAAGGGCGATAAGCTTGTAGATAGGCCTAGTCGCGCAAGAAGTGAAGTTGGAGCAATTGCTTCAGTACGCAACTACTCAGCATCTGACCGCCGGAAATTTTCGACTGAACAGGCTATGCAATGGCTGGCCGACCCACGCACCGGTGGCGCCTACTATGTTGAAACATTTGTGTCTTGGAAATCAATTGAAGAAAGAAGATCAGACAGCTTGAAGGAAAGAGGTGCACGAGCTCTATCAAAGTTTGAATCCAAACTAAACCAATTGAATTTGCCTATAGAAATATCAAAGGCATCCGACGAGTGGATTAATGCATCCATTTACATTATCAAAGTCACCGGAGCCTCCACCGAAAGCCGCTCAACTATCACCACTCATGCTGCATTATTGGAATTTCTCGACAACGAGCCGGTAGTAAAGGCAGTGCACCTCCCCCCTATCCTACAAGCTGCGCAGGTTAGTGGCAAAGCTGAAGTGCAACAGTCTATTACTCCTCCCGTAGAGGGGAAATCGTATCCAATCGTTGGCATCATTGATACTGGAGTAAGCAAGATTCCAGCACTTTCTGCGTGGAGCGCTGGCTCAATAGACTTCGTTAGTGAGTCTACGCAAGACGTATCTCATGGCACATTTATCGCAGGATTGCTCTGTGCAGCTGATACGTTAAATCATGATCCTCTATTTGCCGAATCCAAGTGCCTCTATTTTGATTTGGGTTTGCATCCCACGGCTGATGGAACCTATGAAAATTATTATCCCCATGGCTTTCTAGATTTTCTTCACCAGCTAGATGCAGAAATTCCCGCTGCAAAAGAAAAAGGCGTGAGAGTCTTTAACATGAGTCTGGCTGTCACCTCACCAGTCACCGACGATGGATACAGTTTGTTCGCCAATCTATTAGACGAAATTGCTGACAAGCATGATGTACTGTTTGTTTTGCCAGCAGGCAACCTCGATGCCGGTCTTGCTCGCGACGAATGGCCCTTAGATGCTAACAAGGCTGCCGCCATGCTTGCTGGCTACCCGTTTGCTGGGCAAGATCGTATCTTTCAGCCAGCCGATAGCATCCGCGCTCTTGTAGTTGGTGCATTAGATCCCAAAACAACAGCAGGAAGACTTTTACCAGCCCGATATAGTCGCCGCGGCCCCGGCCCCTCCCTTGGTGCAAAGCCAGACTTGGCTCATATTGGAGGGAAACTACATAATGAAAGCGGCTTGTATTCGATATTACCCAGCGGGGAAATTACACAAAATTGTGGAACAAGCTTCTCTTCCCCTCTTGTCGCCAAGACAGTCGCCGCACTGGATCACGCAATTGAAGGCAACATTTCATGCGAAGCTCTTTCAGCATTAGTACTACATCATGCAGAAATACCGACAGGCCTTGATGATCCAGTTTTGCGGTCAGTTTCTCATAACTACATTGGCGCTGGAGTTCCTCGCCATGCAGTCGACACGCTACTCGTTGAGGACTATGAAATAACCCTTGTTTTTAACGGCGTATTAATAAATGGGCACGAGCTTCAGTTCCAATTCTCGTGGCCAGCCAATCTTGTAAACGGAAGCGGCGGTTGTACTGGCGATGTCAAATTAACCTTAGTGTCTAGACCTCCTACTGATAGGAAGTTTGGTGGCGAATTCGTGCGAATCAATCTTGATGCATATCTTCGTCAAGAAGAGGTAGATAGCAAAACAGGTGAAATTCACTTCAAAGGTAGATTAAAGGGAGATGGTTCCAAGACGTACGAAAAAGAGTTGATTAGGCACGGCGCTAAGTGGTGGCCCGTGAAAAGATTGAAGGGCAACTTCAAAACGATTGGTAAATCTTCTCAGTGGCGACTCGTAATCGATCCCTTGGCTCGTAGTGAGTATGCAATTCCGGACGATGGAATACCTTTCTCAGTGATATTAACCATTACGGATCCAGAAAGAACATCTCCCATATTTAACCAGATGCGCCAACAGCTACAGAGTGCGGGAGCGAACATTTCCGACATTCGCTCAGCTTTGCGTCCACGAGTACGCTAAAAGGAAGAAATTGAGGTACCTAGTAGCATACGGAAAATGGTCTACTAATGTACTACTAACTCAAAAACAAACGGCTTACAGAAATGTAAGCCGTTGTTTTATTGGTTGGCCCTGTTGGACTTGAACCAACGATCAAAGGATTATGAGCCCGCTTTTGGCCGTATTTCATAATTATAAAATACTGGCAGTTAAGGCCGAGGACCTGCCAGGACAGCAGATCGGCCTTAGCCGATATATTGCCTTGTGCCACGGAACGACAGCATTGGCGCATATTTCAGACAATTGTGCTTTATTGTGTCTACAGTTTCTGGGGCGAGTTAATTACAGGAGTTATCTAAGATGAAAAACGATACTTTAGGTGGGGGCAATGAAACTGCACCACAGGAAATATTTAGGGCTGATTTATCAAAACTCCAACCGGGTGATGTGCTGTTAACGAGAGATGTTCATTCAACTAATGTAGTTGATCGTGCTACGTCTAGAACAATTCGCATGGCCACAGGTGGCGAATTTAGTCACGCACTCATCTGTACAAGTGCACCAACTTTTATTGAGGCGGCAGGTGAAAATGTTTCAAACTTAAGTATTCAAAACTGCTTTGCTCATAATGTCGAAAATATCCGGCTTCTTCGCCATAAAACTCCCGATATTGCTCAGAAGGCAAGTGAATCTGCATTAATGTTTCTGGGGACGCCTTATTCTGTGAAGAGGGCAATAGAATCAGTTATTCCAGGAGCAACTAAGAATGTCATAGATGGGAAAGGAATATTTTGTTCTGCTCTTGTCGCGGCGGTTTACTCATCGGCTCAATGCCCTAATTTCTCAAAACTAGATCCGATGAAAGTGACGCCGCAGGCTTTAGAGGAAGCATCCTGCTTCTCCGATGTCACTAAGGTGGTTTTCAGACAGATTATTACGCCACCTAACTGGCCTAGAATGAGTGCGCTTGATGGGATGCGTGTTTCTAATCCAATAAGAGACCAACAGGGAGCGTTACTAAATGAATATTTTAGTGAAATTTCGCCTTTATGTGCTCAGCTAGCAAGTGACTTCCCCAACCATATTGGTAAGTTACCAACTAGTTTCTTTGAAGTAATTGAATATCTCTCGCAAGGGCTGAAGAGATTTGAAATTGATGTGCCGCTGGCTATGAGGAAGATTGAACTAATAGGGCGAGTTCATGAAATTGACGATAAGGCATTTAAACTTCTTTCGGACGGCAGATTTGAGTCGGTGTTAATGCAAGCTATCAAATTAGATGATGAAAGTGCCATGCGAATGATTGAAGAATCATTTAAGCCTGACCCAGATTTGGACGTTGATGATCTTCGTGGGCTGGCTGAAGCAACTGATAATCAAATTCGTGATAGATCGTCATTCGTGAAGCATCGAGCATCTTATCCTTCTGGAATTTGTTTGACTTTGGATAAGTGGCTGGAGATACAAAAGAAATCCATTGAGCCTTTTTTGCGTAGAAAGCAACTTCTGGCTGAAATTTTAGAGCGTATGTGCTGAGCGTCCGGTATTGATCGAATTGCAGGCGAAATTCCACACGTACTGAAAGGGCCGCTTAGGCCGAATTTCAGCTACGCAAAACCGTCCCTAGCTTGGCTTTTTCCAGCGCGCCGACCAGCGCTCCATGCTCACATAAAAGGCCGGGGTCAGATACAGGGTGAGGAACTGCGAGAACAGCAGGCCGCCGACCACGGCGATGCCCAGCGGGCGGCGCGCTTCCGCGCCCGCGCCGTAGCCGAGCGCGATAGGCAGGGTGGCTAGGATCGCCGCCAGCGTGGTCATCATGATGGGACGGAAACGCACCAGACAGGCTTCGGTCATCGCGTCGATGGCGGAGAGGTGTTTGTCGCGTTGCGCGGCCACGGCGAAGTCCACCATCATGATGCCGTTCTTCTTCACCAGCCCCACCAGCAGGATGATGCCGACGAAGCTGAAGATGTTGAGATCCTGGTGGAAGATGATGAGCATGATGAGCGCGCCGAACCCGGCCAGCGGCAGGGCGGTGAGGATGGTCACCGGATGGGCGAAATGTTCGTACAGGACGGCAAGGATCATGTAGATGACCAGAATGGTGACCAGCAGCAGGACGGGCAGGTCGGTCATGGAATCCTGAAAGGTCTTGGTCGAGCCCGACAGCGAGGTGGTCACCCCGACAGGCAGCGTCTTCTGCGCGATCTCCTGTACGCGTGTTGTCGCCTCGCCCAGCGATACACCGGCGGAAAGGTTGAACGACAGGGTGACTGCCGGTAACTGGCCGAAATGGGAGATGGACATCGGGCCGACGCCGCTGCTGAACGTCGCCACCGATGCGAGCGGCACCATCTGCTGGTTCGCGCTCTTGATGTGCAGGGCATTCAAGGCATTGATGTCGGCTTGGAACTGGCTGTCCAGTTGCATCAGCACCGCGTATTGATCGGAATCCCCATAGATGCTGGTCACACGTCTGGCACCGTAGGCATCGTACAGGGTGGACTGGATCTGCTGCGGTGTGATGCCCAGCGCCGCCGCACGGTCGCGCTGGATATCGACTCGGATCTCCGGGTTGCGCAATTCGAGGTTGCTGTTCACGTCCTGCAAGATGTCCTCGCGTCGCAGCAGTCGCTCTAGCTCGTTGGCCGCCTGATATAACACGCTGTTATCCGTGCCCTGCAACACCAGCTGAAACTCGGCATTGCTCAGTTGTCCGCCGATGTTGATGGCGGGCGGGTTTTGCAGATAGAGGCGCATACCTTCCACGCTGCGCGTCTGTTGGCGCAATTCCTGGATCACTTCATCCGCGCTGAGACGGCGTTGGCTCTTCGGTTTCAGGCGGATGATGATGCGTCCTACATTGCTGCCGCTCACGCCGCCGCCAGCTTGTCCGGCGCTGGACTGCACCGCCGCGACGTTGGGGTTCTTCATGATGATGTCGGTGATCTGGCGCTGTTTGGCGACCAGCGTCTCATACACGATGCCTTCGTCGGCGCGGGTGGAGCCGGTGATCTGGCCGGTATCCTGGCGCGGGATGAAACCTTTGGGAACCACAATGAACAGCCACACCGTGGCGATCAGGATGATCGCGGCGAGCCATAACATGACCGCGCGGTGGTGCATGCTCCACGCCAGGCTGGTGCGGTAGCCTGCCTCGACGCGCTTGAACAGATTCTCGAACACGTCGAACAGGTGTCCGTGGCGGTGGCCCGGTTGCAGGAAGCGGCTGCATAACATCGGTGTGAGGCTCAGCGACACGACGCCGGAGATCAATACCGCCAGACCGATGGTGACCGCGAATTCGGTGAACAGGCGGCCGAGGATGCCGCCCATGAAGATGATCGGGATGAACACCGCCACCAGCGACAGCGTCATCGACACCACCGTGAAGCCGATCTCGCGCGTGCCTTCGATGGCCGCCGTCAGGCGGTCTTTGCCCATCTCCATATGGCGCGTGATGTTCTCCAGCACCACGATGGCGTCGTCCACCACAAAACCCACCGCCAGCGTCAGCGCCATCAGCGAGATGTTGTTGAGGCTGTAGCCGAGCAGGTGCATGGCGGCAAAGGTGCCGATCAGCGAGATCGGCACCACGATGGCGACGATCAGTGTGGAGGTGTAGTTGCGCAGGAAGCCGAGCACCACCAGCACCACCAGCAAAATTGCCAGCATCAGCGTGAACTCGACTTCGTGGATGGATTCGCCGATGAATTCGGAGCGGTCGAACAAGACTTCCAGCTTCGCATCTCCCGGCAATTGCCAGCGCATCTCCGGCAACAGTGCACGGATGTTGTTGGCGACTTCGACGGTGTTTGCGCCGGGTTGCCGCTGCACCGCCAGCACGATGGAGCGTTCGCCGTTGAACCAGGTGATCGCGCGATCGTTCTCGACACTGTCCACTGCGTAGCCGATGTCGGAGAGACGTATCGGTGTGTCGTTGGCATAAGCGATCACCACCGAATTGAAATCGGCGGCGTTCTCCAGTTGTCCCGAGGTCTTGACGGTGAATTTCTGGTTACGCCCGTCTAGCGTGCCGGAAGGCAGGTTGCTGTTGGCCTTTTGTAATGCCGCCGAGACGTCTTCTATCCCCAGATTGCGTTGCGCCAGCGCGTTCGGGTCGAGATACAGGCGCACCGCATATTTCTGCGAACCGAACACCAGCATTTGCGCCACGCCGGGCAGGGTTGAGATGCGCTGCGAAATGTGGTTGTCGGCGAAGGCGTTGAGCGTGGTCATCGGCACGCTCTTGGAGGTGAGCGCGAGATACAGGATGGGGCTATCAGCCGGATTCATCTTGCGCATCTGCGGCGCGTTGTCCATCTGTGCGGGCAGTGCCCGTACCGCCTGCGAGATGGCGGTCTGCACATCCTGTGCGGCGGCATCGATGTCGCGCTCGAGATTGAATTGCAGCGTGATGCGGGTAGAACCGGCACTGCTGACCGAAGTCATCGAATCCAGTCCGGCGATGGTGGAGAACTGGCGCTCCAGCGGTGTCGCCACCGTCTCCGCCATATTCTCCGGGTTGCCGCCAGCCAGATTCGCCGTCACCTGGATGGTGGGGAAATCGACGTTGGGCAATTCGTTCACCGGCAGTTTCATAAAAGCGAATGCGCCGAACAGGGTCACTGCGCTGACCAGCACCGTGGTCATCACCGGACGGTCGATGAAGATACGCCAGAAGTTCACGGCTGAGCGCCTCCGCCCGATGTGGCGCTGGTTTGTTTGCGCGGGTCGTCTTTGCCACCCGCTGCCGCTGCGATGGCTTGAACCGGAGTGTCCGGGCGCAGGCTCTTGGGCGGATTGATGATGACTCGCTGGCCGCGTTCGAGTCCGCTGGCGACGATGACTTGACTACCCGCCTGTCGCGCCACACTGATCGGCTGCATACGCGCCTTGCCGTCGGTCACGACATAAACGAAGGCACCATTCTGTCCGGGTTGTACGGCGGTTTCGGGAATGACCAGCGCATCCTGCTGTACGCCCAGCACCAGTCGTAGCGCGACCAGTTCACCCGGCCAGATGGCTTCATCCAGATTCGGAATGCGCGCTTTCATACGCACGGTGCCGGTCTGTGTGTCCACCGCATTGTCGATGAAGGCCAGCGTGCCCGTGGTCAGTGCGGCATCCTTTCCTTCGCGGCGCACTTCCACGGTCAACGGGGCTTTGTGTTGTTGTTCACGGATATCCGGCAAATGCTGCTGCGGTACGCTGAACGCGACCATCACCGGCTGGGTGGCATTGATGACGACCAGCGGCGTGGTGGTCGCGGCGCTGACCAGGTTGCCCGGCTTGACGTTCAATATCCCCGCTCTGCCGGAGAGCGGGGCGGTGATACGGGTATGGGCGAGTTGCAATTGTGCCGCCTTCAATGTCGCCTGATCGGCATGTACGGTGGCTCTGGCCGCCTGCTCTTGTGTCATGGCCTGTGCGTATTCCTGCTGGGTGACATATTCCTTGGCGGCCAGCGATTCCAGACGGCGGGCCTGTTTGCGTGCCTCGTGCCAGGTTGCCTGATTACGCGCGAGATTGGCGCGGGCTTTTTCCATCTCGGCCTGTTGTGCGCCGGCATCAAGCTGGAACAGCAACTGTCCGGCTTTCACCATATCCCCTTCACGAAAGTGGATGGACTGCAACACAGCGCTCACTTCGGCACGGATCGCCACACTTTGTTCCGCCTCCACCGAACCCATCGCATCGAGCGTGACGGGTACGGCTGCAGCGGCGACCGTGACAATGTTGACCGGTAGAGCGCGATCAGCACTCCGTGCCATATTGTTGTCCATCATTCCGGCTTGAGGTTTGGTGTAGTGCCAGATCGCGGCTCCTGTGGCGCTCAAGCCAAGCAAAACGGCAGTGGCGATGATCGATTTTTTCATTTGATTCCAGTCCCGGAAGCGAATATCCCGATGGCGTTGTTCAAGCGTGACAGGTTGGCATACCAGGCCATCTCGGCGCTGATGACTTCCATGCGCGCGCTGGCTTCGCTCGCTTGCACCGAGAGCAGGTCGGGCAGGTTACCGACCCCGGATTGATAACGCGATTCTGCCACCTGGCGCGAGCGTACCGCGCTGCGCAACAAGGCATCGGCACTGTCGATGGCGGCCTCCGCCGTATCCAGATCGAAATAGGCTTGCCAGACATCGAGTTCGATCTGCGACGCGATACGGTCGCGCGTCGCATCCAGTTGTTCGGCACGCGCACGTGTCTGCCTGACCGTGTCGCGGGTACGGAAACCGTCGAACAGCGGCACGCTCAGGTTGATGCCTATGCTCCCGCTGTTGCTGGCATTGTCGAAACGATAGTCCGGGAAATTGTTGTAGGTGTTCGCCGCATTCGCCACCAGCGTCAGCGCGGGGCGTCCCTGTGCCGCAGCTGCGTCGATATCGGCATATGCCGCGCGCGCCTGTGCTTCGGCAGCGGCGAGATCGGGACGTGCCGATCTGGCACGTTCCAGATAGGTGTCGATGGGCTGGCGTATTTCACGCACAGGCGGTCTTCCCGCCAGCGGTGCGAATTCCAGTTTCGCGGTGACGGGCAGCCCCACGCTGTTGCAAAGCACGCCTTTCAACTTACCTGCCTCGCCCTGTGCTTTGCGCAGTTGCAGCTGTCCCTGTGCCAGCATGGTTTCCGCCTGATACACATCGCCTATGGTTGCCAAACCTGCCTGGCGGCGGCTATTGGCCAGAGCCAGGCTCATCTGTACGGTCTTTAGTGTCTCCTCGGCGGCTACCACGGTCTGCCGTGCTGCGAGCAGTTGGTAATAAGCCTGTTCGACCTTGAGTACGACATCCTGCAACACACGGTCCTTGTTCAGGTTGGCGGCAAGCAAGTTGTAGCCGGCGGCCTGTTCCGTGGCAGAACGTGCGCCGAAATCGAACAGCAGATAACTCAAGCTGACGCTGGGTGATAGACGGGTCTGTGTGTTGCCGGAGACCACCCCGCTACTGGTGTTGATGGAAGAAATGCCCCGGCTGAGCGAGACGTTGGCATCCAGTGTCGGCCAATATGCTGCCCCCGCAGCGTCTGCGGCAGCGGCCTGGGCGCGCGCCGCCGCCCAGATTTCGCGGGTCGAGGGATTGTTGTTCAGCGCCAGCTCGGTGAGCTCGGCCAGCGTCAGTGGTGCAGTCGTGAGCATTGCGCCGGAAACCGCGCTGATTTTGGCTGGCCGGGTCTTGTTGGGCTGGGCGGCGGAGTTCGCGTCAGGCAGCAGTTCGGCATGGGACAAAAATGACGCGCATCCGCAGGTAATCGCGGCGAGGCATTTGCAGAAGCTGGATGTGATCGAACGACTTTTCATGCACTACCCGTTGATGCGCCGATACGCGTGTATGCCAAACGAAAAAACCACCGACGCACGGGTCGGTGGGCGTGCCGCGTATTCTACGCTTGCTTGGGCAGCAATTTAAGCGGCTATTGTTTACAAATAATCGTGCGCTTCACTTCCTGGTGTAAATCCGGTCGAACACACCGCCGTCCGCGAAGTGCAGCTTCTGCGTATTCGTCCAGCCGCCGAAGACTTTGTCGATGGTGATGAGTTTCAGCTTGGGAAATTGCTTTTCGTATTTCTTGGCTACCTTGGCATCTGTCGGGCGATAGAAATTCTTCGCGGCGATTTCCTGGCCTTCAGGTGAGTACAAGTATTCGAGGTAAGCCTGGGCAACTGCGCGGGTGCCGTGCTTGTCCACGTTTTTGTCCACCACGGTCACGGGAGGCTCGGCCAGAATACTTTGCGACGGGAACACTACATCGAATTTATCTTCGCCGAATTCCTTCTTCACCAGATAGGCTTCGTTTTCCCAAGTGATGAGCACGTCGCCGATGCCGCGTTCGGAGAAGGTCACTGTCGATCCGCGCGCGCCGGAATCCAGCACGGGCACGTTACCGTACAGCTTGCTCACGAATTCCTGAGCCTTGGATTGGTCGCCCTTGTTCTTGTCCAGCGCGTAGCCCCAAGCGGCGAGGTAGTTCCAGCGTGCGCCGCCGGAGGTCTTCGGGTTCGGGGTAATCACGGCCACGCCGGGTTTAACCAGATCGCTCCAGTCCTTGATGTTCTTGGGGTTGCCCTTGCGCACCAGCAACACGATGGTCGAAGTGTAAGGCGCGCTGTTCAGCTTCAGGCGCGATTGCCAGTTAGCGGGAACCAGTTCCCCGTTCTTGTACAAGGCATCGATGTCGGCTGCGAGTGCTAGGGTGGCGACATCCGCTTCCAGTCCGTCGATGATGGAGCGCGCCTGTTTGCCGGAGCCGCTGTGTGATGCTTTAACGGTGACGGTATCGCCAGTCTTGGCTTGCCAGTATTTGGCAAAGGCCGCGTTGTACTCTTGGTACAGTTCGCGGGTTGGGTCGTAGGACACGTTCAATAGGCTGATCTCGGCTGCTGCCGAGGTGCCTGCAAAGAGAGCGGCCAGCAATGCCAGCGAGGTCAGGGTAGATCGTTTCATTTATTCCTCCAAGGTTGAAATTGATCGTGTGCGTTGAATCACGATGGGACGCATCTTAGGAATCACGTTCGGGGCTGTGAACCAATTAGTTCTCGATTGCTTAGCTGATTTTTGAATATGCGGGAGGAGGGGCGGGACGGATTGCGTCGGGAAAGTCATCGGGATGCAATGTGCGTACCGTATAATGGCGCATCGCAAAACTCATGGATTCGTTGTGGTCGATTTCTGGCAGCGTGCCTTGGCCTTTCCCGTCACCATCCTGACTTTGTCCCTGCTGATCTGGGGGGCGGTTGGTGCTTTACCCGCAGCACTCTTCTTCTCCAGCATGATCGCGCTCAAGCTGATCGGCCATTTGCGCCAGTTGGCGCGGATGGAACGCTGGTCGATGTCGCCCGAATCCGGGGGGGTGCCGGAAGGGCGCGGCGCATGGGAGGATTTTTCCGGTAACCTGAACAAGCTGATGCGCAAACAGCGCGAGACGCGCGAGAAACATGCCGCCGCGTTGCAACAGATTGAGCAGGCGACTGCGGCATTGCCGGAGGGTGTGGTGATCCTCGACGAGACCGACCACATCGAGTGGTGCAATCCGCTGGCGGAACGGCATTTCGGTCTGGACGGCAGCCGCGACATCATGCAGCAGATCACCTATCTCGCCCGCCAGCCAGAATTCGTGCAATACCTCGCGCTGGCCAACTATGCCGAACCGCTGATACTGCGCGGCATGCGCCAGGACGAGATAGTGCTGTCCATCAAGGTGGTTCCGTACGGAGTCAACAAGAAGCTGTTGATCAGCCGCGATATCACCCACCTCGAACGTATCGAGACCATGCGTCGCGATTTCGTGGCGAACGTGTCGCACGAATTGCGCACCCCGCTGACCGTGGTCAACGGTTTTGTCGAGACGTTGCAGGATATGCCCAAGCTGGATAACGAGATGTCGCGCCGGGCACTGCAATTGATGGGTGAGCAGACCAAGCGTATGGAAGGGCTGGTGGATGACCTGCTGACGCTCTCGCGCCTGGAGAACACGCTCAACACGCTGGTTGAAGAAGAGGTGGATGTCCCCGTGCTGTTGCAGTCGCTGTATCAGGACGGGCAGGCCTTGAGCGCCGGGCAGCATGTGCTGAAATTGGAGCTGAACTGTACTGCCCGGCTAACGGGAAGTGCCGCTGAGTTACGCAGTGCGTTTAGTAATCTGCTGTCCAATGCGATCCGCTACACGCCGCAAGGCGGCGAGATCACCGTGAGTTGGTCGGTGCACGAGAACGGCGCGCCGACATACAGCGTGAAAGATAGCGGTATCGGCATCGCGCCGGAACATATTCCCCGGCTGACAGAGCGTTTCTACCGGGTGGATCGCAGCCGCTCGCGCGAGACCGGCGGCACCGGGCTGGGACTGGCGATTGTCAAACACATCGCCAATCGCCATCAGGCGCAACTGGGGGTGGTGAGCGAAGAAGGCCGGGGTAGCACCTTTAGCATTACATTTCCTGCCAAACGACGTCTGTAGCCGGAATCACGCCAGCGAGAAACTGGCGCGTTCGAAGTCCGCACCCTTGTCTACACTGAAGCACAGTTTTACGGTCTGAGTCGTTCCGTCCAGATGGACGATGTCGGCTAGCCTTTCCGCGCGGAAGAAGTCGCGCGGCAGGATCAGGCTGGCCGGGATCTTCAGCGATGGGACTGCGGACAACAACAGAGCCGCCTCGGCCTTGTCTGACAAGGCGGTGTTGATGCCTTTAGCTTTGATGGCGATAGGCTGCGCGATACCGGGGAGATATTGGATGCCCATGCGCAGCTGCCCACTGCGCGTGATGACGATCCAGCTCACTTTGCCGAGCATGAAGGTCTTGGCGTCGTCCGGTCGTACCGCGACCAGTTGTTGGGTTCCTATCCGTTCGCCCTGTTCACTTGCGCGGATCACGCGCCCTCCCATGAGACTCTCGTTTTCGATCTGCCAATTTTCCAGCGCGAAACCGAGCTGGACGATATCGTGACGATCAGTCTCGGACAATACGCGACCGAATGCGGCGATCTGTTTGCGTGCCAGACTGTCTGCACCGGTTTCTTTGCGCGGTTGTTTGAAGGGTTTGCGCGCGATGTGGGCATAGATGCCCTCGATGCTGAAACACAGCGCCGCAGATTGGGCGATGGTGCGGCGCTCGATTTGCCGTTCGGTATTCGCCTCGCAGCAATAACGGTGCAGGCGGTTGAGAAACTCGATGCAGTCGCTGCCGTTGTATTCGCTGCCCAGTTCCAGTTGTTGCGGTGTCTGCCCCTGTTGCAACAGGATGCTTTTCACGCGCAACAGTTTGCTTAACGGCACCATGGGCAGATAACGCATGCTGTCAGATGGCGTGGCAAGGTGCAGGGGGATCAATCCGCTGGTGCCGGACAGATCCACCGCCAGCGGCGGGGCATCGTCTTTACCGACGGTGGCCCGGCGGTCGATGAGCAGGACTTCATGCCATTGGCTCAGCCAGCGGTCCAGCAGTTGCAACTGGCCGCGCGTCAGCTCGAAGGGATGGGCATGGCAGGCCAGCAGATTTTTCACATACACGGTCTGACAAGTGCTGTTGTTGCCGACGGCATGTTGCAGGTCTTCCACCTCGGTTTGCTGGAAGCCTTGTGTTTCGGCGAAGGCGAACAGGGTGTGCAACTGGTGCCAGAGTTTGCCGTCGAATTCATAACCGTTGCGCAAGTGTTCGAATATCTGTAGTCCGCTGTAGCGCAGGCAGCGCTGGGTCAATAAAGCACCTTGTTCGGCCAGCTGTTTGTCGCCAGCCAGGTAGGCTTGCAGGCAGCGGCGGTAACCGGTCACCAGGCCTTGCCACAGGGCGGTGATGGATACGAACACGGTCAGTTCATCTTCGCCGAGCGGGAGTTTTTTGGAGATGAGTTTTTTGGCGTAATCGCGCTGCACCAGTACCACGGTCTCGCGCAACAGTTCCAGCGTGTGCAGGCGTTCCAGGCCGCGCATCGGATAACGGCCAAACTCGTCGAGCTGGTTGCGCAGCACGGCATGAGCCTGATGCAGATTGGTGAGTTGCAGTTGTTGCAACCAGGCGGCACACGAGGCCCTGTCTTTGAAGGCCGGGTTGGCGAGATCGTCGGTCGGTTCCAGTGGCAGATCGAGCATGGGGGCTAAGGTTTAGGGTCTGGGGTGGTCATGTATTGGGTTCGGATACTAATCCCTGTGGCTCGGTTCCTCAATCCTAAAGCAATACACGTTCGATGCCGCCATTATTCGCCTGTTCCACATAGTCCGCCATCCAGTTTGCGCCGAGCAGGTGTTTCGCCATTTCCACCACGATGTAATCGGTGGTCAGGCCGGTGTCATCGGTATAACGGCTGAGGCCTTGGAAACAGGCGGGGCAGGAGGTGAGTATCTTCACTTCGCTCTGGCCATCGCCGTCGCCGCGCAAGGCCGCCGCGCCTTTGCGCAATTCCTCTTCCTTGCGGAAACGTACCTGAGTGGCGATATGCGGAACGTTCAGGCCGAAAGTTCCTGCCTCGCCGCAGCAGCGGTCGTTCAGGGTCACCTGTGTCGCCATCAGCTCGTTGGCGACTTTGAGCGGTGCGTAGGTCTTCATCGGCGAGTGGCAGGGGTCGTGGTACATGTACTGTACCGACGCAGCATTACTGCCCGTTGATACGCTCAGTTTCACACCTTTCTCTAACAGATATTCGTGGATGTCGAGCAGGCGGCAACCGGGGAAGATCTTCTCGAACTGGTATTTAAGCAGTTGGTCCATACAGGTGCCGCAAGACACGATCACCGTCTTGATGTCGAGATAGTTGAGCGTGTTGGCCACGCGATGGAACAGCACGCGATTATCGGTGGTGATCTGGCTGCCCTTGTCGTCGAAACCGGATGCGGTCTGTGGATAACCGCAGCACAGGTAGCCCGGCGGCAGCACGGTGATCGCGCCGATCTCGTACAGCATTGCTTGCGTTGCCAGTGCAACGGGCGAATACATACGTTCCGAGCCACAGCCGGGGAAGTAGAACACCGCTTCCGAATCCTCGTTTACTTTGCGCGGGTCGCGGATCACCGGGACGATGGTGTTGTCCTCGATATCGAGCAGCGCACGTGCAGTCTTTTTCGCCAATCCGCCGGGCATCGGTTTGTTGATGAAGTGGATGATCTTGGCCTGGAGCGGCGGTTTGCCCACAGTGGCGGGCGGGTGCGCGACCTGCTGGCGGAACAGTCCCAGATGTTTGGCGATGCGGTAACCCAGACGTTGCGCTTTGTAACTCCATTCGAACATGACTTTGCGCAACAGCTTGGTGGCGGTGGGGTCGGTCGCGCTGAGATAGAACATGGACAGGGCGGTGACCGGGCTGAATTTCTTCTGGCCTTGCTTGCGCAGGAAGTTACGCATCGCCACCGATACATCACCGAAATCGATATCCACCGGGCAGGGCTTCACGCAGCGGTGGCATACGGTGCAGTGGTCAGCCACATCGCCGAATTCGGCGAAATGCTGGATCGACACCCCGCGCCGGGTCTGTTCTTCGTACAGAAAAGCCTCGATCAGCAGCGAGGTGGCGAGCACCTTGTTGCGCGGCGAGTAGAGCAGGTTGGCGCGCGGTACATGGGTGCTGCACACCGGTTTGCATTTGCCGCAGCGCAGGCAGTCCTTGATCGAGTCGGAGATGTTGCCCAGCTCGCTCTTTTCGAGGATCAGGCTTTCCAGTTCCATCAGGTTGAAGCTGGGGGTGTAGGCACGGTCGAGGTTGCTGCCTTTGAGCAGCTTGCCCTTGTTAAAGCGGCCCACAGGGTCGACCTTCTGCTTGTACGCGGTGAAGGGGGCGATCTCGCTCTCTTCGAGGAAGTCGAACTTGGTGATGCCGATGCCGTGCTCGCCCGAGATCACGCCGCCCAGGTCTTTGGCCAGCTGCATGATGCGGTCGACCGCGCCGTAGGCCTGTTGCAGCATGGCGTAGTCGTCGGAGTTCACCGGGATGTTGGTGTGTACGTTGCCGTCGCCCGCGTGCATGTGCAGCGCTACGAACACGCGGCTCTTCAAGATGCGCTGATGGATGGCGCTGCACTGTTCCAGGATCGGCAGGTAGGTGTTGCCGCTGAACAGATGGCGCAACGGCTCGCGCAGTTCGTGTTTCCACGAGGCACGCAGCGTGTGGTTCTGTACCGCGTCGAACACGGTGCCGTCTCCGCCGCCTGATACGGGAGAGAAGGGGCAATCGCGCAACGGTGTATCGAGATGTTGCAGCAGCCACTGCCAGCGCGTACGGACTTCCGCCAGCAGTTCGCGCGCATGTTGCGGGCGGTTGCCCAGCAGTTCGGCATCGCCCAGCTGGGCATCGTCCTGATAACGCAGCGGCAGCTCGCCGGAGAAAAGTTCGTCCAGCGCATCGAGTAGTTGGATCTTGTTGGAGAGCGATAGCTCGATGTTGATGCGCTCGATGCCGTCGCAATAATCTCCCATGCGCGGCAGCGGGATGACCACGTCCTCGTTGATCTTAAAGGCGTTGGTGTGTTTGGCGATGGCGGCAGTACGCGCGCGATCGAGCCAGAATTTCTTGCGCGCTTCCGCCGAGACGGCGATGAAACCCTCGCCGTGGCGCAGATTGGCCAGGCGCACGATCTCGGAAGCGGCTTCACCCACAGCGTGCTCATCATCACCCACCACATCGGCAATCAGCACCATCTTCGGGCGCGTGCCGCGTTTGGACTTGGTGGCATAACCGACAGCCTTCAGATAACGTTCGTCGAGGTGCTCCAGCCCGGCCAGGAACACCGGAGAAGGGCGCAGAGGGAATGGAGAAGAGTGGTTGCCGCGCTTATCGAATAGTGTGGTGATCTCGACGATGGCGGGTACCGCTTCGCGCACCTGGCCGAAAAATTCCAGACAGACCGTGCGGGTGAAGCTGTGCTCGCGGTGCAAGATGAATCGCGCCGAGGTGATGATGCCGTCGCAGCCTTCTTTCTGGATGCCGGGCAGGCCGGAAAGGAATTTGTCGGTGACGTCTTTGCCCAGTCCGGTCTTGCGGAATTTGCCGCCGGGGATGCTGAGTATTTCAGGTTCGCCGTGTGGTGTTTTGCCGTTGGCCTCAAAACGACTGATGCGGAAGCGCGCCATTTCGACATCGTGAATTTTGCCGAGGTTGTGATCTAAGCGTTCGACCAGCATCCACAGGCCGTCCGGCGTGACCATTTTCCACGAGGTCAGATTGTCCAGTGCGGTGCCCCACATGACAGCTTTTTTGCCGCCCGCGTTCATTGCCACATTACCGCCGATACAGGAGGCATCTGCGGAAGTCGGATCGACCGCGAATACCAGCCGGTGCGCTTCCGCCGCTTCCATCACGCGCCGGGTCACCACGCCCGCGCCGCAATGGATGGTGGCATAGGGTGCGTTCAGTCCGGGCAGGGTGAGGTGTTCTACCGGTGCGAGGGTGTCCAGCTTTTCGGTGTTGATGACTGCCGCATGTTTGGTGAGCGGAATGGCACCGCCGGTGTAGCCGGTGCCGCCACCGCGCGGGATGAGTGTGAGGCCGAGTTCGATGCAGGCGCGCACCAGCGGTGCGACCTCGGCTTCGCTGTCCGGGTGCAAGACCACGAAAGGATATTCCACGCGCCAGTCGGTGGCATCGGTCACATGGGATACCCGCGCCAAGCCGTCGAACTGGATGTTGTCTTTGCGGGTGTGGCGGCTCAGGGTGCGCAGCGCGCGGCGGCGCAGTTGCAGCGTATGTTCGAATTCGGCAGCGAACTGATTGACCGCCGCGACAGCCAGTTCGAGCAGGCGTTTGACTTTTTGATTGTCCTGACGGCGCACTTCGATGGCGTTCAGACGGTGATGCAGTGCGCCGATCAGCGCCTCGCGTCGTTTACGGTTGGCCAGCAGGTCGTCTTCCAGGTAGGGGTTGCGCATCAATACCCAGATGTCGCCCAAGACCTCGTACAACATCTGGGCAGAACGCCCGGTGCGACGCTCTTCGCGCAGGGTGTTGATGATGTCCCAGGCTTCCTCGCCCAGAATGCGTAGCACGATCTCGCGGTCGGAGAACGAGGTGTAGTTGTAGGGGATTTCGCGTAGCCGTGCGTTCATGCCGTCAGTCTCTGTTGCCAAGGCGCGCATTCTACCGCATCGTCACCCGGTGCTCGACCCCGCCGCAAGAGGGGCTGTTGCAGCGAGCGATTCATTGCGGCGGCAGGATGCGGTTGCCCATCTGCAACCGGGCCGTGGTCTGATAGGTCGCGAGCAGGTTCTGCTCCATCGCCTCGATCTCGGCGGGGCGCAGTTTGTCCGAATTGCCGACGCGGCGGACGAGGTCGTGCGATACCCAGCCGCGTGCGCTGATCCAGTCGAGCACATCGCCGCGCACCGAGAGTGCGGCGCGCGCGTCGCGGCGCGAGTCATCCAGCAGAGAGCGTCCCAACCCAGCGTAGGAAGAGGTCCATCCGCCCAAATCGATGAGGGTGGGCAGGATGTCATATTGGCTGCCGAAGCGGGTGTCGATGCCGCGATTGATGCCTGGTCCGACAATCAACAGGGGGATGTGGAACAGGTTGGGGACATGTTCCACCTGTTCGACGAATTCGCTGGCGTGGTCTGCCGTGATAACGAAGATCGTGTTGTCGAAATAGCCGGCCCGTTTGGCGGCTTCGATGAATTGTCCCAGTGCCCAGTCGGCGTAGAGCAACGAGTTCAGGAAGGCGTCCTGGTCGGATTTGCCGGGATATTTGTGCCAGCGCTGGTCGGGAATGATCCACGGCACGTGGGTGGTCGAGGTGAACACGAAGCCGAGGAAGGGGCGCTGTGCGGCGGCAAACAGGCGGTGAGCTTCTTGCAAGGTGTTATGGTCCCAGGTGCCCCAGGTCGAAGCGGTCTTCTGGACTTCATGCAGGTTGAGCAGGTCTTGCGCGCCGCGATAAGTGGAGAAGCCGGCGCGGGCTGCGATGGCATCAAAACGCAGCGAGCCGCGATCACTGCTTTGCAGGAAGAAGGTCTGGTAACCCTGTGCCCGCGCGATCTCCCCCATGAAACTTTGCCGGTTCTGCTCCAGTCCTTCGCCCAGAAACGGCATGCCGGGGAAGGTCGGCAGACTGGCGAGGATCGCTTCCGCGCCCTGAATGGAGCGTTGTCCGTTGGCGTAGAACTTGGTGTACAAGCGCCCCTGTTTGGCCAGCGCATCGAAGTTGGGAGTCGCACCGAGTGCGGGAAGTGCCATCTGTTGCCGCAGGGCATCAATGTGCAACGCTCCCCAACTCTCCAGCATTAACACCACGACGTTGGGTTTTGCTCCCGCAGTTGGGGCGTGTGCCGGCTGGAACAGCGGATAGTCGTTGTCCGGGAAAACCGAGCGCGGGCTGGCGACATGGTGCCGGGTCAATTCGGTCGCCTGGCTTTGCGGCATGAAGGTTCTGGGCGGGGGGGGGCTCTCGATCAGCGCGCGGGACATCGCAAATGCCCCGTTCAGTGCCAAGTAGCCCTGAGCCAGCGAGTCGGAGAAGAAGGCCTCTCCCACACTGATCGGCTTGCCGTGGAAGCCGCCGCGCCCGAGCACCAGCATCGCGATGAACGCGACCGGCAGGATCGCCAGACGCAGCCACGGACGGCGGGGCGGAGCCGGGATAGGCGCAAGCACGCTACGCCAGAACCATGCACCTGTCAGAGCCGCCGTGATGAATAGCAGCAGGGAGCCGCGATACTGGTTCAGGGCGATGTTCACCATCGAATCCATGTCCGCCGACAGGGTGTTGATCTCGGAGCCGACATGGCGGTGGACGTAGCCGAAATAAACCATATCGATGATCATCATCAGGATGAAGGTGAGCAGCGCAAGGTAGATGAGCCATCCCCAGAGTCGCTGCCACAGGACATGGTGGCTCCAGCGGAACGGTAATAACAGTAGCAACAAGGGGATGCCGATCACCAGCACTGCCATCGAAAAATCGAAGTGCAATCCGACTAGGAACGCGGTGAGGACTTGCCCCGCGTTCAGACTGGCGAAATCCTGCTGATAGGCCAGATAGAGCCCGAGGCGAATCAGGGTCGCGGGTAGCAGGAACAGGAGTAACAGAAGCAGGACGCGGCCATAAGGATGGGCACGCAACATAAGTGGAGAGATGTTCATCTGTCCATTTTAACGTAGCACGGGAAAATCTGCCCTGATGTGCATGAATGCTTCAATAAATCATCGCATTGTGGATTGGTGCGCGGCGGGAGCGGGGGGGCTTCAGGCTTGGGGTGTATAATCCGCCCTCCTGAAATTTGCGGCGTTCTTGCCGCAGCCATTATTCGGACGAGATGATAAAAAAACTGTTCAAGCGGGTGTTCGGCAAGTCCGCCAAGGCGAAGTCGCAGGGTGCGGCCAGCGTGATCCCGTTCGCGGCGCATAAGGTGAGCCGCGACGGCATCAGCTACGGGGCGAAGCGCGTGACGGACGGCTTGCAGGCGGCGGGTTTCAAGGCTTTTGTGGTTGGCGGCGCGGTGCGCGATCTGCTGTTGGACAAACATCCCAAGGATTTCGATGTGGCGACGGATGCCACGCCGGAAGAGGTGCGCCGGGTGTTCCGCCGCGCGCGCATCATCGGGCGGCGTTTCCGTCTGGTGCACGTGATGTTCGGCGAGGAGACGGTGGAAGTCTCCACCTTCCGCCGTGCGATTGATGCGGAGGAGGCGCAGACCGACGAGCATGGACGCCTGTTGCGCGACAACGAGTTCGGCGATCAGGAGCAGGATGCAGCGCGGCGCGATTTCACCGCCAACGGACTGTTCTACGACCCCACCACGCAAGAGATTTTCGACTATCACCACGGTTACGAGGACATCCGCGCGAATACCTTGCGCATGATCGGTGACCCCGAAGTGCGCTACCGCGAAGACCCAGTGCGTATGCTGCGCGCGGTGCGTCTCTCCGCCAAGCTGGGGATGAAGCTGGATGCGGCGACTGCGGCTCCAATCAGCAAGATGAAGGGCTTGCTGGCGAACGTGCCGGAAGCACGCATGTTCGACGAGATGCTGAAGCTGCTGCTGTCAGGTCACGCCTGGGAATGTGTCAAAAAGCTGCGCGCGATGGAGTTGCATCACGGTATGTTGCCGATGCTGGATGTGATCCTGGAGCAACCGATGGGCGAGAAATTCGTCACGCTGGCGCTGAAGAATACCGATGCGCGCATACAGGCAGACAAGCCCACTAATCCGGCTTTCCTGTTCGCCTGCCTGTTGTGGCACGAGGTGTTGGCGGCGTGGAAGGCGAAACAGGATGCGGGCGAGAAGCCGATAGGCGCGCTGCACGAGGCGATGGATGAGGTGTTGGATCGGCAGCGTGCGCAGCTCGCTATCCCGCGCCGTTACGATACGGTGATGAAAGAGATGTGGGTGATGCAGCCGCGCTTCGAGCAGCGCGGCGGGCAGCGCCCTTTGCGCTTGCTGGGTGTGCCGCGTTTCCGTGCGGCTTATGATTTTCTGTTGCTGCGCTGCGAGAGCGGTGAAGTGGATAAAGAGCTGGGCGCGTGGTGGACGGAGTTTCAGGACGCTTCGGAAGAGCGCCGCGCCGAGATGCTGCTGCCCGATACTGGCCCGAAGAAAAAGCGTCGCCGTACCAGAAAGCCTAACGCGATGGCAGTTCAGGTCGAGCTGCCCATAGATTGAGCGGCGGCGGAGTGATGGAACACAAAGCTTTCATTGGTCTGGGCAGCAATCTGGCTGACCCGCAGGTGCAAGTATCGCAGGCGCTGCGCGAGCTGGATGCTTTGCCGCAGACGCGCTTGGTGAGATGCTCTTCCTTGTATCGCAGTGCGCCGGTGGGCTATCTGGATCAGCCTGACTTCATCAATGCGGTGGCGGAGTTACAAACAGCGCTGTCGCCGCGCGATCTGCTCGGCGAGTTGCTGGCGCTGGAGCATAGATGCGGACGCACACGCGATTTCATTAATGCCCCGCGCACCTTGGATTTGGATGTGTTGCTGTATGACGATCTATGCCATCACGAACACGGGTTGACCATTCCGCATCCGCAGATGCATTTGCGCGCATTCGTGCTGCAACCGCTGCTGGAGATCGCGCCGGATGTCCTGATTCCGGGGATGGGGGCGGCGGCAGGGTTGGCGTTGCAGAGCGCAGACCAGAAATTGGAGCGGCTTGAACATGCCTTTGAGTAAATATCGCTATATCGTAGTGGAGGGGCCAATTGGCGTGGGCAAGACCAGCCTGACACAACGGCTGGCCGAGCGTTGCGGGGCGCAGACATTGTTGGAAAAGCCGCAGGACAATCCGTTTCTGGCGCGTTTTTATCAGGATTCTGCGCGTTATGCCTTACCCACACAGTTGTTCTTTCTGTTTCAGCGTATCAACGAGGTGCGCGATCTGGCGCAGATGGATCTGTTCAGCAGCCGTACGGTCGCGGATTATCTATTCGAGAAGGATGCGCTGTTTGCGCGGCTCACCTTGAGCGAGGATGAGTACAAGTTATATCAGAACATCTATCAGGGACTCGCGTTGCAGGCACCGACACCGGATCTAGTGATCTATCTGCAGGCTTCGACTCCGGCTTTGGTCGAGCGTGTGCAGCGGCGCGGGCATAGCTACGAGCGCGCCATCAGTGACGATTATCTGGCGCGATTAGGGCAGAGTTATGGTGAGTTCTTCCACCATTACAGCGCGGCACCGTTGCTGGTCGTGAATAGCGACAACCTGAATTTCGTCGATCAGGATGAGGATTTCGAGTTGTTGCTGCAACGTATCCAGAATATGCGCGGGCCGCGTGAATTCTTCAGCATGGGGCGAGTTTAATAAATTGCCTTTCTCGTTCGCCTCCTCGCCCGCTTGCGGGATAACCAGCGACTTGGCTGCGGTTTCTTGCAGCCTAGTCGAATGGCTAGTTGTTCCATCCAGAGGATTGAGGAGAGGGTGTATTGAATGGGGACTTTGATGAGAAAAACACTCACCACATTGCAAGCCATGTGCGAGCGGGGCGAAAAGATCGCCGTGCTGACGTGTTACGACGCGAGTTTTGCCACGCTACTGGAGAACAACGGTGTGGATGTGTTGCTGGTGGGCGATTCGCTGGGCATGGTGTTGCAGGGGCGCGAATCCACGCTGGCGGTGACGCTGGAGGCGATGGCCTACCACACGTCCTGCGTGGCCAGTGGTGCGGCGCAGGCGTTCATCATCGCCGATATGCCGTTCGGTACCTCGCAGGTCAGCCCGCGCGAGACATTCGCCCATGCCGCACAGTTGATGGCCGCAGGCGCGCACATGGTCAAACTGGAAGGCGGCGCGGCGATGGCCGAGACCATCACATTTCTCACCGAACGCGGTATCCCGGTGTGCGCGCATATCGGGCTGACGCCGCAATCGGTGCATCAGATGGGTGGCTATCGTGTACAGGGCAAGAGCGAGCAGGACGCGCAACGCCTATTGCACGATGCACAGGCGGTGGCACAGGCGGGAGCCGGAATGGTGTTGCTGGAGGCGGTGCCCGCAGCTTTGGCAGCGCGGGTCACCGCGCAACTGGAAGTGCCCACTATCGGCATCGGTGCCGGTGCCGGCTGTTCCGGCCAGGTGCTGGTGTTGCACGATATGCTCGACATCTATCCGGGCAAGAAGGCGCGCTTCGTAAAGAACTACATGCAGGGCGCAGATTCCATCGCGGCTGCGATAGCGAATTATGCGCGCGAGGTGAAATCCGGCGCGTTTCCCGCCAAGGAACATAGTTTCTGATGCGCCAGATAAATACGATCACCGCGTTACGCGAACATCTGGCGCAAGCTGGAACGGTGGCGTTTGTGCCGACCATGGGCAATCTGCACGAGGGGCATGTCGACTTGGTGCGGCAGGCACGGAGCCATGCTGATTGCGTGGTGGTGAGCATCTTCGTCAATCCCTTGCAGTTCGGCCCGTCGGAAGATTTCGACAGGTATCCGCGCACGCTGGAAGCTGATTGCGCCAAACTCGACGGCTTGGCGGATGTGGTGTTCGCTCCGGCGGTGAACGAGATGTATCCACAACAGCAGACGGTGTTCGTGGAGCCGCCGCCGATCGCCAATGAATTATGCGGTGCGGCGCGTCCGGGGCATTTTCGCGGCATGGCGACCGTGGTGTTGAAGCTGTTGAACATCGTGCAGCCGCAGGTGGCGCTGTTCGGTAAGAAGGACTACCAGCAGTTGCACATCATCCGCCAGATGGTGGCGCAGATGAATCTGCCGATCTGTATCATCGGCGGCGAGACAGTGCGCGCGGCGGATGGTCTGGCGCTGAGTTCGCGCAATCAATATCTGAGCCCTGCCGAACGTGCGGAGGCAACTTTCCTGTGGAAAACATTGTCTAACCTGCGTCAGGACGTTTTGGGCGGCTTGCGTGACTATGCCGCAGCGGAGGCCGCTGCGGTTGCCACTCTCGGTCGATGCGGGTGGCGCGCGGATTACGTGTCAATACGCAACTGTTCGACATTGGCCGTAGCAGGGACGACGGATCGTGAGCTGGTGATTTTGGCCGCAGCGTATCTGGGAACGACGCGGCTGATCGATAATCTGGAGATCGACCTGCCGTAGTGGTTTGTCTTTCAGCGCAAGCGACTTATAATGCGCGCCCACATTCGAAAGCCCGCTGTAAAAGGGGCTGGAATTACCGGAGGTAGATATGCAACGAACCATGCTACAAGCGAAACTGCACCGCGTGCGCGTGACGCAATCGGAATTGCACTACGAGGGTTCGTGCGCCATCGATGACGATTTGCTGGATGCCTCCGGTATCAGGGAATATCAGCAGATCGATATCTATAACGTCACCAATGGCGAGCGTTTTTCCACCTATGCCATCCGTGCACAACGCGGTTCGCGCACTATCTCGGTGAACGGCGCGGCGGCACATAAAGCGGCTCCCGGCGATATTCTGATCATCGCGGCCTATTCGTCGTACGCCGAAGCCGAATTGCAGGGGTATCGCCCCGTTCTTGTGTACGTCGATGAACATAACGGCATCATCGCGCAACGCGACCAGATCCCGGTGCAAGCCGCATAACAATCCTTACCCCGCCTTCCCTTCGGGAGGTAGAATGCACATAAAATAATCTGGGTTTGGCGGAAGATTTTCCGCACGGAGAGGAGAGGGGTGTTATGGTTGCTGCCATCATGAAAAAGGTGTCGTCGCGGCGGGGGATGCGCTTGGTCTCCTGGTTGCTTGCGCTGGCATCGGTCTCTTCTGTGGTGATGCTGTATTACACCCAGAATCCTTTCCTGGAAGCGTTCGAGTCCAGAACTTATGACCTGCGTTTTAAGGCCATGCGCGGCCCGGTCACGCCGCATCCCGATATCGCCATCATCGCGATAGACGACAAGAGCATTGCCGAACTCGGGCGTTTTCCCTGGACACGTACCGAATATGCACGGCTGCTCAAGCAGACTTCCGCTGCCGGGGCGAAGGCGGTGTTGTTCGATGCCTTCTTTCCTGAACATGAGAGTGCCGGGGCTGATCGTGCATTTGCCGAGGCAGCGAAAAAGGCTGGCAATGTCGTGCTGGCCACGTCATTCAATTTCGATTCCTCATTCAGGATC
The DNA here is from genome assembly GCA_964571195.1 of uncultured Gallionellaceae bacterium. Lineage (GTDB taxonomy): Bacteria > Pseudomonadota > Gammaproteobacteria > Burkholderiales > Gallionellaceae > PALSA-1006. The sequence goes on from CAZNAD010000001.1 coordinate 242,263, forward strand.
ACTGGACGCATCCGCTCCATCGCGGAGATCGAGCGTGCCGCCAGCGGGGTCGGTCATATCAATTTCCTGCCTGATGGTGACGGGGTGAACCGGCGCAGCAGATTGCTGATCGAGCAGGATGGTCAGTTCACGCCGTCTCTGGGGCTGATGGGGGCGATGGCGGCACTTGGCGAGAAGACGTTCGAGCCGGATGCGTTCGACATCGTATTGGGTAGCCAGCGCCACATCCCGGTGAGCGGTGATTATTCGATGTGGATCAATTTCACCGGGCCGCCCAAGGTCTATCCGCATTTTTCGTTCGCGGATGTCGCGCAGGGACGTATCGCTCCGGCGTTGCTAAAAGACAAGATACTGTTTGTGGGTGCCACGGCGATGGGGGTGTATGACATGCGAGTCACCCCGTTTGATGGTAATACGCCAGGGGTCGAGGTGCATGCCACCATCGCAGACAACATCATCAGTGAGCGCTTCGTGCGCCAGACCGGACTGGAGGCGTTACTCGATATTACGTTCATCGTGTTGCTTGGTTCGGTGGCTTATTTCCTGACCACGCGCCTGCGCTTGTATACGGCCTTGCCGGCCACCGTGCTGCTGGCGTCGGCTTATGTCTGGCTGAGTTATAGCTTCTTCCTGCAAGGGCATTGGGTCAGCATGATCTATCCGCCGGTTGCAGCCTTCGCGGCCTTGCTGGTCGGTGAAAGTTTCCGCTTTCTGGTGCTGGAGCGCAGTGCCAGAAAGATGCGTGCGATGTTCTCCAGTTATCTGTCGGACAAATTGGTGGCCCGTCTGGAGAAGGACCCGGAAGCGGCCAAACTGGGCGGTGACAGCAAAGAGGTGACGGTGTTGTTCACCGACATCAAGGGGTTCACTTCCTATAGTGAGGGGCATACTCCGCAAGAGGTGGTGGCGCGCTTGAACGAATATCTGGGCGAAATGGTGCAGGTGATCGAAAGTTTCGACGGTACCGTGGACAAGTTCATCGGCGACGGCATCATGGCGTATTGGGGAGCTCCGCTGGAGCAACCCGACCATGCCGAACTGGCGATTGCCTGTATCCGTGCCATGAAGCAGAAGATGAGAGAACTCAGAGCCAAGTGGGAGAAGGAGGGGGTGGAGCCTTTTTATATTCGCGGTGGATTGCAGTCCGGTGATGTCGTGGCCGGCAATGTCGGTTGCGAGGGTAAAAAGATGGAGTACACGGTGATTGGTGATACCGTCAATCAGGCTGCCCGTCTGGAAGGGACCGCAAAATATTACGAAGTCACCTTCTTGGTCGGGGAGAACACCTATGAAAAAACTGCAACCACCAGTCGATATCGCGAGCTGGATCGGATACGGGTGGTCGGCAAGCAGAATCCGGTACGGATATACGAATTGTCGGGGTTCACTGCCGGGATGGACGATGCGGCTATCGACGAGTTCAATGCGGCACTGGTCTTATACCGGGAGCGTAAATGGGCCGAAGCGCGTGGCTGTTTCGAGCGTATCCTGCAGCGTGTGCCGAACGATAAACCCTGTAAAATATACGTGGAGCGCTGTGAGTTCTTTATGAAGAACCCGCCACCCGAGAACTGGGACGGCGTGTTTAATCGGCGTGAAAAATGATTTTTATAACCTCCTGTCGGGGCGGTCTCTCGGCTGTCCAGCCAGTATCTTCCTGACGGGGTTTAACTGATGGTGTTAATGATGCGTATCTCGACCATATTTTTTTGTCTGCTGACTCCCTTGCTTGCGGGGGGCAGTTATGCGGCCGAATCCAGTGCTGCCGGTAATGTCGCCAAAGCCGACTTCACCAGAGAGGTTCCCTTGCTCAAAGGTGGGCTGCGGCTATTGGGGAGCGGCACGGAGCGGCTGTTTTTCGCGCTTAGGGATGGCACCGTCGCGGTGACCGATCTGGAGGGCAAGTTACTGCATACCTTGCCCGCCAAAGAGGGCGCGGAGCAAATATTGAGGAAGCCAGAATCGGTCGCTTTTGCTGAAGGTACCGTATATGTGGCGGACAGTGAGCTCAGTCAGGTTGCCATGTTTTCTGCCGACGGAAAATATGCAGGACGTTTCGGTGCGAAGAAGGGCGGTTTGTTCGGCGGCGGTGCCGAACATCAGTTGGCTCGTCCGCGCGGGGTCGCAGTGCACGAAGGTGTTGTTTACGTGCTTGATGGTGATCTGAAGAAAATATTGCTGTTCGGCAACAACGGGGTGTTTTTATCCGGTTTGAATATTCGCGCTTCTGCTGGAAAAAACGGTGGTGAAACGTATAAGTTGCGCCAGCCAGTCGATATCAAGGTTGATCTGGCCGGTCGAATCTACGTGCTGGATGCGGATGATTTCCTGGTCAAGGTTTACAGCCCGGACGGGGAGTATGTCCGGGCACTTCCCGATGATGGGGCATTGGTCGGTTTTACTGTTGCCCAAGACGGGATATACGTTGCAAGAAAGAACGATCTGACGATCCAGAAATATGATTTTAATGACCGCCCTCTGTACCGCTTCGGCGGGTATGGGGATGGTGCCGGGCTGTTCAAGGCGATTTCCGGGATCGCACTCGCCAAAGATCGTCAGGTGATTGTTGCCGATACAGGCAAAGGCATGATCAATCATTTTGTGGCCGATCCTGGGTTGTCCATCGCGCCTATTCCCAGAGCAGCGTCCCGCACCTTTGTGCAAAGCGCAGGTGAGATGCCGATGGTGGTGAACAAGCTGGCCTGGAATGGAAAAGATACGGTCTATGGGGTGGATGCGGAACACAATGCACTCGTTTTGTCGCGGAATGGCAAGATAGAAGGGCAGATTAAGATCAAGGATGTCGAGTTGCAGGCGGTCGCCTTTGATGGCGGTGGAGCGGCTTGGGTGCTGGACAGGAAACAGCGCGTGCTCAAACTCGATGCGAGCGGCAAAGAAGAGTTCAGTTTCGGCAGTAAGGGCTCTGCAGATGGGCAGTTCGACGACCCGAGCGATATGGTGATCGCGCCGTCGGGCAAGATATATGTGGCCGACAAGGGCAACGATTCGGTGCAGATATTCGATGCTAACGGCAGCTTTTTGGGGGCCGTGCGCAAGCTCGACAATCCGGTGGCCATTGCGGTTGATCCACAAGAGGGGCTGTATGTGCTGGGCAAAGGGGGCGCAGTCGTTTCGATCTTTTCGGGACAGGGAAGTCTGATTGGCAAAATTGGTAATGAGAAAGACGGACATCCCGGCAAGCTGTCGGAGCCGGTCGCGCTGATGGCGACCTTTGATGAGTTGATGGTGTTGGATGGTGGTTCGGTGAAGGTCTATAACCATCAAGGTGGATATGTGCGATCCTTCGCGGCCAAAGGCAAAGGTGTAGGTGAGCTGGACGGGCCTGTTGCAATCGCTCAGAAGGGCGCAGCCGAGTTTTTTATCGCCGAGGAATCTGGCAAGCGGGTGCAGCACTTTGTGACGCAGTACAAACCCGCAGCTCCGCAGGCATTGGTGGCTGAAGGCGGGATACACAATATCACCGTGAGCTGGGCGGCTTCCGTGTTGCCATACATCAAGCAGTACCAGGTCTATCGCTCCAAGAACGAGCAGGGTGGTTTTGTGCGGGTAGGGACGGTTGCTACCAATCGCTTTGTGGATCGCGGGCTGGAGGTGGACGGGAAGTATTTCTACCGTGTCGCGGCGGAAACTGTTTCCGGTTACGAGGGAGCGACCAGCGTCGCGGTCAGTGCGGTTTCTAAACGTTATGTTCCGCCGATGCTGGATGCGGTTCAGGTCGAGGTCTCTTCCTGGCAGGCCAAGCTGAGCTGGAAGCCGATCGAATCGGAATTCCTCAGTTCCTACATCATCTATCAAAAAGAAGGGGAGACCTACACCAAGGTCGGGGAGGCGATCACGCCCGAATTCACCAAGGGAGAGTTGCAGCCCAATACGAGATACACCTTTTACATCGCGGCACGCAGTACGGACGGCTCGGAGGCGGAGAAGTTCGTCGTGACTGCCACGACGGCGGCATTCAGCCAAGCACCGCTGGAGATCGAGGTGTTGAAGCTGAAGCCGATCTTCTCGAACAGCTACAAGCTGTATCAGGACGAGGGGATAGGCATGATCAAACTCACCAACAATACCAACAAGGTGATGGAAGGGGTGACATTCTCTTTCAAGGTGAACGATTTCATGGATTTTCCCACGGAAAGCCGGGTGGAGAAACTGCTGCCGGGGCAGAGTGCCGAGATCAAACTGAAAGCGGTGTTTAATAACAACATCCTTAATGTCACCGAGGATTCGGCAGTGCAGGCGATGCTGGAGGCGAGTTATTTCGACAATGGCAAACGCGAGTCTTACAGCAAGAACCCGACGGTCAATGTCTACGAGAAGCACAAATTGTTATGGAATGAGCGTGAACGTTACGCCACCTTTATCACGCCCAAGGATCCACCATTGATGTCGTTTGTGCGTTCAATTCAGACGCAATACAAGGAGGTTAAGGACGATACCCAGTTGGCGGCGGCGGTGTTTAATGCGCTTGGGGTCTATGGTCTGACCTACACCGTTGATCCCAATAATCCCTATCAGGAGCTTTCCGGCAAGACCAATGTGGTGGATTACATCCAGTTCCCACGTGAAACGCTGGAGCGCAAGTCGGGAGACTGCGACGATCTGGTTGCGTTTTATACCTCTTCGCTCGAGGGTATGGGGATCAGCACCCGGGTGGTCGAAGTTCCCGGGCACATGTTCATGATGTTCTCCACTGGTATGGATGTGGAAGAGGACGGCTATAACATGGACGATATGTATGTCGTTTACGAGGATAAATTGTGGATACCGGTAGAGACGACAGTGGTTGGCAGTTCATTCGTCAAGGCCTGGGAACTGGGGGCGGAGAACTATTACAAATGGAAAGACAAAGGGCTTACCATTCTGGATATACAGCATGCGTGGCAGACCTATAAGCCGGCGAGTCTGGCCGAGTCCAAATGGAAACCGGGCGAGGTGAGCAGAGAGACGATAGAGAAGAAATTCCCGGGCGACTTTACGGCGATGCTCAAGATCGTTTCGCAGACCAAGACCCGCCATGATCGTTTGAAGATCGAAAAGGATCCCTCCGATGTAGAGGCACATCTGCAGATCGGTATCGTGTTGGCCAAGCTGGGTGACAGGGTGGAGGCGGCGAAGTATTTCGACAAGGTCGTAGCGATGCAGCCCAATAATGCCGCAGCGTTGAACAACAGGGGCAACCTGCACATGATCGAAGACCAATATGTCGAGGCGCAAAAAGCTTACCGTGCCGCCGCAACGGCCAACCCGGACGATCCTTATATCTGGATCAACTTGGCCAAGGCGCATAAGAAGATGAACGAGATCAAGGAGGCCAAAGAGGCGTTCATGAAAGCGCAGAGCCTGGACCCGGAGGTCAAGAAGAAATACAAGACACTGGGATTGGAACTGTCGAACACGTTGTAAGGATGTAGTGTCGCTCACTAAAGGAGATGGTCATGAAGAAAATCGTTGTGCTGTTGTTGGTATCATTGTCGGTAGGGCTGTTCGGCGCTTCGTCGCTGTATGCGGCGGATAACGGAAGTTCACTCAGCCTGTGGGAAAAATTGCGCAGGAAGATCGAGAGTTTCACGCCGCAGAAGAAGATCGGCGCGACCAATGCGGTGGGTGGTGTGCGCGGGGCGCCCTCCGATGCCAATGATGTCTATTGGAAAGGCGAGAGCAAACGCGAAGCCATTGATGCGGAAGAGTTGAGTGCCTTCAAGAAAGCCATGGACCTGGCTGCTGCGGGCGAATCGAAACAGGCGCATGCCGCATTTGCTGAATTCGTGAAGAAGCACCCCGAGAGCAGTCTGCGTAAAGATGCGGATCAGGCTCTGGCCGCACTCGCCGAATAGTTTCGCTATCCGCGCTGCCAAGCGCTCAAATGAAACAGCCCCTTGTCTCAGGGGCTGCTTCATTTGAGCGGATGGATGTCGCTTAGATCCGTTTCGCCAGTGCCGCAGCTTTGCCCAGATAGGTGTCTGGACTGAGCGCCTGCAAGCGCTGTTTTTCGGCGGCGGGGATGTCCAGTGCATCAATGAAAATGCGCAGTGATGCTTTGTTGATACCGTCCTTGCCGCGCGTGAGTTCTTTGAGCTTGTCGTAGGCGTTGTCGATGTTGTAGCGACGCATCACAGTCTGGATGGGTTCCGCCAATACTTCCCAGCTGCTGTTCAGGTCGTCTGCGACGCGCAGCGGGTTGGCTTCCAGTTTGCCCAGCCCCTTCAGGCAGGACTCGTAGGCCAGCAGCGTATAGCCGAAGGCCACCCCCATGTTGCGCAGCACGGTCGAATCGGTCAGATCGCGCTGCCAGCGCGAGACCGGCAGTTTTTCGGACAGGTGTTTGAGCAGGGCATTAGCCAGACCGAGGTTGCCTTCCGAGTTTTCGAAGTCGATCGGGTTCACTTTGTGCGGCATGGTCGAGGAGCCGACTTCGCCCGCAACCACCTTCTGTTTGAAATAACCCAGCGAGATATAACCCCAGATGTCGCGGTTCAGATCGATCAGGATGGTGTTGGCGCGCGCGAACGCATCATACAGTTCCGCCATATAGTCATGTGGCTCGATCTGGATGGTGTACGGGTTAAAGGTGATGCCTCTCGCCGTGACGAAGCGTTGTGCAAAGCTCTCCCAGTCGATGTCTGGATAGGCCGACAGATGGGCGTTGTAGTTGCCCACCGCGCCATTGATCTTGCCTAGGATCTCGACCTCCGCAATCGCCGCGCGTGCGCGTTGCAAACGATATACGACGTTAGCCATTTCCTTGCCCAGTGTGCTGGGGGTCGCGGTCTGGCCGTGAGTGCGGCATAACATGGGCAGATCGGCCAACTGGTGAGCCAGCTCGCGCAGGCGGGTGATCAGTGCATCCAGTGCCGGTAACATCACCTCAGCACGACCGTGTTTGAGCATCAGTGCATGACTCAGATTGTTGATGTCTTCCGACGTGCAGGCGAAATGGATGAACTCCAGCACACCAGCTGTTTCCGTATTGCCGGAAAGCTGCTCACGCAGCCAGTATTCGATGGCTTTCACATCGTGGTTAGTGCGCCGCTCGATAGTTTTGATCCGTTCCGCATCCGTGGTGCTGAATTGTGCGGCGAGCTGGTCCAATTGTGCGATGGTGGTGGTCGAAAATGCCGGCAGTTCCCTGATGCCGGCTTCGGCACTTAATGCTTTGAGCCATTCGATCTCGATCAGCACGCGGTAACGAATCAGGCCGTATTCGCTGAAATGATTGCGCAAAGCTTCGACTTTGCCCTGATAGCGCCCGTCCAGGGGCGAAAGTGCGGTGAGAGAGGAGGGTGACATGGTAGTTACTTTCAATATTGAGGTGGCATTTTACCGCGAGTGAGTGGATGTTCAGTTATTTTCTGTATGGCCGATGATGCCGCCCCCCAGACAGACTGGGCCGTCATACACCACCACGGACTGTCCCGGCGTGACCGCCCACTGCGCCTCAGCAAAGGTGAAGTGAACCGTGTTGTTTTGAGCGGAGACAAGGCGGCAGGCGGCATCCTGCTGGCGATAGCGTGTCTTGGCCGCATAGTCGCGCGCAGTGTCGGGCGCATGGCCGCTGATCCAGTGCATGTCCAGCGCGTCCAGTTGCGGATCAAGCAGTGCGGGGTGGTCGTGTCCCTGCACCACGATCAGGCGGTTGTGCGCCATATCCTTGCCCGCGACGAACCAGGGTTCGCCGCTGCCGTCCTTGCCGCCGCCGATGCCCAGTCCTTGGCGCTGTCCGTAGGTGTAGAAAGACAGGCCCATGTGCTGTCCCATGACCTTGCCTTCCGGGGTCACCATCTCGCCCGGTTTGGTGGGCAGGTAGCGGTTGAGGAATTCGCGGAACGGACGCTCACCGATGAAGCAGATGCCAGTGCTGTCCTTCTTTGCGGCGTTGGACAGGTTGTGCTGGCGCGCGATCTCGCGCACCTTGCTCTTCGGAATATCGCCGAGCGGGAACATCGATTTCGACAATTGCTGCTGGTTCAGCCGGTGCAGGAAATAACTCTGGTCTTTGCTGTCGTCATCGGCCTTCAATAACTGGAACAGACCATCTTGTTCGCGCACCTTGGCATAGTGGCCGGTGGCGATCTTCTCAGCACCGAGCCGGATGGCATGGTCGAGGAAGGCCCTGAACTTGATCTCCGAGTTGCACAGGATGTCCGGGTTTGGCGTGCGCCCGGCTTCGTATTCGCGCAGGAAATAGCTGAACACGCGGTCCTTGTATTCCCTGGCGAAGTTCACCGCCTCGATGGGGATGCCGATGGTGTCGGCCACCGACACCGCGTCGATCAGGTCTTGCCGCGAGGAGCAGTATTCGCTGTCGTCATCGTCCTCCCAGTTCTTCATGAACAGGCCGGTGACCTCGTACCCCTGCTCCTTGAGCAGAAGTGCAGTGACGGAGGAATCTACGCCGCCGGACATGCCGACGACGATGTGTTGCTTACTCATAGTGGGTGATCAGGTCGAGCGGGTAGCGCTTGCCCGCCAGATAGTCTTCCACGCAGCGCAGGATCAGTGGACTGCGGTGGCGCTCCTGCGTGACGCGGATTTCGTCGGGCGTCATCCAGACGGCACGCACGATGCCTTTGTCCAATGCGCGTTGCGGATGATGTTTCAGGATACGTCCGCCAAAGGCGAAGCGCAGATAGGTGGCATTGGAGCTATTTGAATGCCAGCGATAGACCCCGATCAGGAATTCCGGCGCAAACTCGTACGCGGATTCCTCCAGTGCCTCGCGTACAGCGCCTGCGGGCAGGGTCTCGTCGGGTTCCCAGTGTCCGGCCGGCTGATTGAATAATAGACCTTGCGCAGTATGTTCCTCCACCAACAGGAACTTGCCGTCCTGTTCAAGGACGGCGGCGACGGTGGCGTGTGGTTTCCAGATCATGCTGTTATTTTAATCGAAATAAAAGAGGCAGGGTTCCCCCTGCCTCTTTGTGTTGCCTTGCCGCAATGCAGATTAGTGCTTAGCGTCGTGTTTAGCTTCGCTTTTCTCTTCTTTTTTTGCAGCAGCCTTCTTTTCTTCTTTCTTGGCAGGAGCAGCGGCTTCAACCTTTGCGGGAGCAGCGGCTTCAACCTTTGCGGGAGCAGCTTTAGCAGCCTCAGCGGCAGCAGCAGAGAAAGAAGCGGCAGCGAATACAGCAGCGATCAGAGTGGAAAACAGTTTCATGTAAGACTCCATAGTTGGTAGGTTGATAAACGTTTATGACACGCAAGAGCATGTCAGGAGGCATAAACGCACGATATGTTGTTCGGTTGACTGAAATCTGGACAAAAAATGAAAAAGGCAGGGATGCCCCTGCCTTTATTCAATCACAGCGAAATTACTTCGCTGCTGGAGCTGCGTCAGCCTTGGCTTCAGCTTTTGCTTTTTTTGCTTTCTTGGCTTTTTTTGCTTTCTTGGCTGGCTTTGCTTCAGCAGCAGCTGCAGGAGCGGCGGCAGCCTCAACCTTGGCAGGAGCGGCGGCAGGAGCAGCGTCAGCGGCGATAGCGGAGAAAGAAGCGGCAGCAAATACGGCAGCGATCAGAGTGGACAACAGTTTCATAAGGGACTCCATTTTCAGTAGGTTGATAAACGTTTATGACACTACCAGTGTCAGGTGGCTATAACGCTTAAGTATTCATCACGTTGACATGAACACAGCTCGTTATATTTGGTGCCGGGGGGGGGACTTGAACCCCCACGCCCTTTCAGGCACCGGATTTTGAGTCCGGCACGTCTACCGATTCCATCACCCCGGCTTGGTGAAGGCGCGAATTATCCATGAAACAGCGGGCTTCATCAACTACAATGCGCGCTTTTGCACCGAGTTTTCCGCCTTTCAATGCGTACCGATGATTTTGAATTCGAATTGCCCGGGCAATTGATCGCCCAGCATCCGCCGACGCAACGCGGTGCGAGCCGCTTGTTGGAGGTTGGTTCGACAGGTCTGAAAGATAGCCGTTTTGCCGATCTGGCCAGTCTGGTACGGAAACACGATATCTTGGTGTTGAACGATACGCGCGTACTCAAAGCACGCCTGTACGGCGAAAAAGCAAGCGGCGGCAAGGTCGAGGTGTTGATCGAACGCTTGCTCAACGAACACGAGGTGTTGGCCCAGGTTCGCGCCAGCAAATCACCCAAAGTGGGCAGCCGCTTCTTGCTGGCGGGAGGTTTGTCCGTGCGGGTGGTGGGGCGTGCGGGCGAATTTTTTCATCTGTGTTTTGAAGCGGCGGAACCGGTGGGCGAATTGTTGGAGCGTCATGGTCACCTGCCCTTGCCTCCCTATATCACTCATGCGGCGGGAGAAGAGGATGAGGCGCGTTACCAGACTGTATTTGCCCGCGAACCCGGCGCAGTGGCGGCACCTACCGCCGGACTGCACTTTGACGATGTGATGTTGGGCGCGTTGCGCAACCGGGGCGTCGATGTTGCTTATGTCACGCTGCATGTCGGGGCGGGAACCTTCAAGCCGGTACGTGCAGAGCAGATCGAGGAGCATGTCATGCACAGCGAACGTTATGTCGTCCCGCCCGCTACGGTGGAGGCGATCAGACAGGCCAAGGCGAACGGCGGACGTGTGATCGCAGTGGGCACGACCAGTCTGCGTGCGCTGGAAAGTGCCGCCCGTAGCGGTGAGCTGCTCGCGGGCGGGGGCGAGACCGATATCTTCATCACGCCGGGTTATCGTTTCAGAGTGGTGGAGATGTTACTTACCAACTTCCATCTACCGCGTTCCACCTTGCTGATGCTGGTGTGTGCCTTCGGCGGCATGGAAAGAATGTTGGCCGCTTATCGTCATGCAGTGGAGCAGGAATATCGTTTCTTCAGTTACGGGGATGCGATGCTGATTGAGAGAGAATCATGAGCTTGAAAAAACAATTCACTACCGAGACACCGAGACGCAGAGAAGGTCAAAATCTCACCTCGACCTTATTCGGCAAACATGCATTGAGCGGGATTTTCAGTGGGTTTCCTTGGTGTCTCGGTGTCTCTGTGGTGCAAGGTTCTATATGAAATTCACATTACACAATACATCGGGTGCCGCCCGTCGCGGCACACTTGATCTGGCTCATGGCAAGCTGGAGACGCCCGCGTTCATGCCGGTAGGCACTTATGGCACCGTCAAGGCGATGTCGCCGGTCGAGTTGAAGGAGATGGGCGCGCAGATCGTGCTTGGCAACACTTTCCACTTATGGCTGCGCCCGGGATTAGAAGTGATCGAGGCACACGGCGGCCTGCATCGCTTCATGGGGTGGGATGGCCCCATCCTTACCGACTCCGGCGGTTTCCAGGTGTTCAGTCTGGGCGAATTACGCAAGATCACCGGCGGCGGGGTGGAGTTCCGTTCGCCGGTGAATGGCGACAAATGTTTCCTGTCGCCGGAAGAATCGATGCGCATCCAGAAGGTGCTCAATTCCGACATCGTGATGATCTTTGACGAATGCACACCGTATCCCGCAGACGAGCAGGTGGCGGGGGTGTCGATGCGCCTGTCGCTGGGCTGGGCGGAGCGCAGCAAGAAGGCGCACGAGGGCAACCCCAATGCATTGTTCGGCATCGTGCAGGGCGGTATGCACGAGCATTTGCGCGATGAATCGTTGCGTGAGCTGAAGAACATTGATTTCGACGGTTTCGCCATTGGCGGCCTGTCGGTGGGCGAGCCCAAGGAAGATATGCTGCGCATCCTTAAACACACCGCACCGCAACTGCCGCAGGACAAGCCGCGTTATCTGATGGGAGTCGGTACGCCGGAAGACCTGGTAGATGCGGTCGGGCATGGGATAGATATGTTCGATTGTGTGATGCCCACGCGCAATGCGCGCAACGGCCATCTGTTCACCCGTTTCGGTGACGTGCGTATCAAAAATGCGCAATACCGGCTGGATACACGTCCGCTCGACGAGCAGTGCGCCTGTTATACCTGCAAGAACTTCACGCGCGCCTATTTGCACCACCTGCACCGCATCAACGAGATCCTCGGCGCGCGGCTCAATTCCATCCACAATCTGCATTATTATCAGGAGCTGATGCGAGATATGCGCAGTGCCATCGAATCCGGCCAGTTCGCCGAATTCGTGGCGGCGTTCCATCAGGCGCGCGGCTTGCGCCACAAATGAACGTACATTCCTTCCGTGTTAGAATGCGCGCCTTTGAATTTTTAGTCAGGAGAATACCCATGGTTTCGATCAGCAATCTGTTCATCAGTAACGCGTATGCCGAAGGTGCGGCAGCTCCGCAAGGCGGCGGTTTCCTCGATTTTCTGCCTTTGATCGCCCTGCTGGCGGTGTTTTATTTCCTCGTGCTGCGCCCGCAGCAGAAACGTGCCAAAGAACACAAGGCAATGACCGAAGGGCTGCAAAAGGGTGATGAAGTGGTTACTCAGGGCGGCGTGCTGGGACGTGTGGTCAAGGTCGATGAGAACTATGTCACGATCGAGATCGCCGACGGTGTGAACATGATCGTGCAAAAGGTCGCGATCCAGACCACATTGCCCAAAGGCACCATCAAAGCTATCTGATCCTTAAACGACACATCGAATCTACCGGGGCATCGCAATGAATCGTTATCCGCTGTGGAAATACCTGTTGATCGCTGCGGTGGTCGTGCTTGGCTTGGTGTACGCCTTGCCCAATCTGTACGGCGAATCGCCGGCGGTGCAGGTGTTGCCGCTGCGTGCGAACCTCAAGGCGGATGATGCGTTGCTGAAGCGGGTGGACGATGCCTTGAAGTCGGCGCAGCTGCAGCCGGAGGCCTTGTCGCTGGATGCCACCAGTGTCAAAGCCCGTTTCGCCGATACCGACAGCCAGTTGAAAGCCAAGGACGTGTTGCATGCCCAGCTCGGCGAAGATTACGTGGTGGCGCTAAATCTGCTCTCGCGTTCGCCGCAGTGGTTGAGCGACATGAATGCGTTGCCCATGTATCTCGGACTGGATCTGCGCGGCGGGGTGCACTTCCTGTTGCAGGTGGATATGAAGAGTGCTTTGGACAAAGCACTGGAAGCGGCTACCAGTGATATCCGCAGTGCTTTGCGCGAACAGAACATCGCCTATTCTGGTGTGAATCGCGAGGGCGCGCTGGTCACGGTCAAGTTCCGTGATGCGGGGGCGCGGGCCAAAGGCGAGGCCGAGCTGAAGCAGCGTTTCGGCGGTCTGGCGTTCGAGGAGCGCGATGTGGGTGGCGAGTTCTTGCTGAATGCCAGTTTGAAGCCTACCGAAGAGACGCGCATTCAGGAAACGGCCGTGCAGCAAAACCTGATCACGTTGCGTAACCGGGTGAACGAGCTCGGTGTGGCCGAACCGGTGATCCAGCAACAGGGTATAGACCGCATCGTAGTGCAACTGCCGGGCGTGCAGGACACCGCGCGCGCCAAAGATATCTTGGGTCGCACCGCGACGCTGGAAGTGCGTCTGGTGGATGATACCCATCAGGTCGGCGCACCCGGCTCGGTCGCGCCGTTCGGCACCGATATGTTCAAGGATCGTGACGGCACTTTCATCCTGGTGAAGAAGAATGTGTTGTTGACCGGGGAGCGCATCAGCGACGCGCAGCCCGGTTTCGACAGTCGCGATAACGAACCGGCCGTGCATATCAATCTGGATGCGGTCGGCGCGCGCAAATTTAAGGAAGCGACACGCGAAAACGTCGGCAAGCGTATGGCCATCATCCTGTTCGAGAAGGGTAAGGGTGAGGTTGTGACCGCACCGGTCATCCGTGAAGAGATCGGCGGCGGGCGTGTGCAGATCAGCGGCAAGATGAGTACGGAAGAAGCCAAAGACATCTCGCTGTTGTTGCGTGCCGGTGCCTTGGCAGCACCGATGGATATCGTTGAAGAACGCACCGTCGGCCCCAGTCTGGGAGCGGACAACATCGAGCGGGGCTTCGATTCGACCAAGATTGGTTTCTTCGCCATCGCGATCTTCATGATCGTTTATTACCTCATGTTCGGCGGCATCTCGGTGCTGGCGCTGGGCGTCAACCTGCTGTTGCTGGTGGCGCTGCTGTCCATGTTGCAGGCAACGTTGACGTTGCCGGGCATGGCCGGTATCGCATTGACACTGGGTATGGCGATTGACTCCAACGTGCTGATCAACGAGCGTATCCGCGAGGAGCTGCGCAACGGTGTGCCGCCGCAGGCAGCGATCCATGCCGGTTACGAGAACGCTTTCGCCACCATTCTCGATTCCAACATCACCACCTTTATCGCCGGCATCGCGCTGTTCATGTTTGGTTCCGGGCCGATCAAGGGTTTCGCGGTAGTGCTCTGCCTGGGCATTCTGACTTCGCTGTTCAGCGCGGTGCTGGTGTCGCGCGCACTGGTCAATCTGATCTATGGCCGGAAAGCGCGACTGAACAACGTCGCGATCGGCTAAGGAGATACGACATGGAATTCTTCAAGATAAAAAAAGATATCCCCTTCATGAGTTACGGGAAAATGACCACCAGCATTTCGCTGGTGACTTTCCTGCTGGCGGTGTTCTTTCTGGCCACCAAGGGATTGAACTTTGGTGTCGATTTCACCGGCGGTACTGTGATGGAAGTGCATTACGCACAATCGGTCGACCTGAACAAGGTACGCGACGAGTTGGGCCGTATCGGCCTGCATGATTCGCTAGTGCAGAACTTCGGTTCCAGCAAGGACGTACTTATCCAGGTGCCGCTGAAGCAGAACAAAGTGGGTGCCAACCTTTCCGAACAAGTGTTGCAGACATTGCGTGCGCAGGATGCCAGTGTCGAGTTGCGCCGTGTCGAATTCGTCGGCCCGCAGGTCGGCAAGGATCTGGTCGAGAACGGCGCGATGGCGCTGTTGCTGGTCAGTCTGGGTATCGTCGGTTACCTGTGGATGCGCTTCGAGTGGAAATTCGGGCTGGCAGCCATCATCGCCAACTTGCACGATGTGGTCATCATCTTGGGTTTCTTCGCCTTTTTCCAGTGGGAATTCTCGCTGTCGGTGCTGGCGGCGGTGCTCGCAGTGCTGGGCTACTCGGTGAACGAATCGGTGGTGGTGTTCGACCGGATACGCGAAAACTTCCGCAAGATGCGCAAGACCGAAGTCGCCGAGATCATCGATAACGCTATCACCCGCACCATGTCGCGTACCATCATCACCCACGCCAGTACGCAGATGATGGTCACTTCGATGTTGTTCCTGGGAGGCGAGACGCTGCATTATTTCGCGCTGGCGCTGACCATCGGCATCCTGTTCAGTATCTATTCCTCGGTATTGGTCGCCAGTCCGCTGCTGATGATCTTCGGCGTGTCGCGCGAAGACTTCATTAAGCCCGAAAAAACTGAAGCGGAAGAGGTGCTGCCTTGATGGAGTTGTTGACTGGTTTTCTGGACATCGTCCTGCATCTGGACACCCATCTGCTGGCGTTGACGCAGGAATATGGCGTGTGGATTTATGCCATCCTGTTCGTCATCATCTTCTCGGAAACGGGGCTGGTCGTCGCGCCCTTTTTGCCCGGCGATTCTCTGCTGTTCGTCACGGGAGCGTTATGCGGCATGGGCTCTCTGGAGTTGCAGATTCTGATGCCGCTGCTGATCTTTGCGGCTTTCAGCGGTGATAACACCAACTATTGGGTCGGTCGTCTGCTCGGTCTGCGTTTGCTCAACCGGGCCAGCCCGCGCTTCATCAAACATGAACATCTGGAAAAGACCCATCTGTTCTTCGATAAACACGGCGGCAAGACCATCATCTTCGCGCGCTTCCTGCCCATTCTGCGCACCTTCGCCCCGTTCGTGGCGGGGATTGGCACGATGGACTATCGCGCGTTCGTCACGTTCAGCGCACTGGGAAGTGTGGCTTGGATCGGCAGTCTGACGTTGGCCGGTTTTTTCTTCGGCAACATTCCCATCATCAAGAACAACCTCACGCTGATGATCCTGCTCATCATCGTTGTGTCATTCATTCCGGCTATCCGGGAATTCATCAAGCATCGCCGCAGCAATCGGCAGGCCTAGAAATTCAAGCGACGGGGAGCTTGGCGATCCCGCGCAGTTTTGTTGCATCCCATTGCCGGATCGCCTGCTCCAATACCGTGTCTACATCCCCGGCTGGGGCTACGGCAGGGCGTTGTTGCAGGAAATCCAGAACGCGCAACAAGGTGGCGACCGGTTGCGATACATCCACCGGCGCAGCCAAGGTCTGTTTGCTTAACTTTTCTCCCGCCCGGTTTACCGCCACAGGCAAGTGCATGTAATGCGGCGTGGGCAATCCGAGCTGATGTTGCAGCAATATTTGGCGCGGTGTGGAAGCCAACAGATCGGCACCGCGTACGATATGGGTGATGTCCTGAAGAGCGTCATCCACAACGACAGCGAGTTGATAGGCGAACAAGCCATCCGCGCGTTTCACCACGAAATCGCCGATCTGGCTCTCCAGGTGCTGCGAGATGCGTCCTTGCAGCGCATCGTCGAATTCGATCACTTCGTTGTTTGTTCGCACCCGCCATGCTCGCCCTGAACGCCCCGCCGGAATGCCATCGCGACAAGTGCCGGGATAGACATGGCCTTCGATGCCGTTCAAGGCCGAATCCGCGATCTCCTTGCGCGTGCAACAACACGGATACACCGCTCCGCTGTCTTTTAATTGTTGGAGAGCCTCTTCGTAGGCCGTTGTGCGCCGACTCTGATAGATGACAGGTTCATCGCTGTGTAGACCGAAGATATCCAGAGTTCGCAGGATGTCTTCTGCGGCACCGGCCACACCACGCGGTGTGTCGAGGTCTTCCATGCGCACCAGCCAGGTGCCGTGATGATGTTTTGCGTCGAGGTAACTGCCGACTGCGGCGACGAGCGAGCCGAAGTGCAAGGGGCCGCTAGGGGAGGGGGCAAAGCGCCCCCTGTACTCTGGATCAGGCAGGGACCGCCTCTTCTTCAAAAGCCAGGGCGACTTTGCCGTCGATGACATCCACGGTGACTTTGCCGCCATTCGCCAGTTTGCCGAACAGCAGTTCGTCGGCCAGTGCGGAGCGGATGGTATCCTGGATCAGTCGTGCCATCGGACGAGCGCCCATCAGTGGATCGAAGCCGTGTTCGGCGAGATAGTCCTTGAGTGCGTCGGTGAAGATGGCGTCCACCTTCTTCTCGTGCAGTTGTTCTTCCAGTTGCATGAGGAACTTGTCCACCACGCGCAGGATGACGGCTTTATCCAGCGGCGCGAACGAGACGATGGCATCCAGACGGTTGCGGAACTCCGGGGTGAACAGTTTCTTGATGTCTATCATCTCGTCGCCGGAGGCGGCGGTCTTGGTGAAGCCAATCTGTACCTTGTTCAATGCTTCCGCGCCCGCATTGGTGGTCATGATGATGACCACGTTGCGGAAGTCGGCCTTGCGTCCGTTGTTGTCGGTGAGCGTGCCGTGATCCATCACTTGCAGCAGGATGTTGAAAATATCCGGGTGCGCTTTCTCGATTTCGTCCAGCAGCAGCACGCAATGCGGTTGCTTGCTGATCATCTCGGTGAGCAGGCCGCCCTGGTCGAAGCCGACATAGCCGGGAGGTGCGCCGATCAGGCGCGACACGGCATGGCGCTCCATGTATTCGGACATGTCGAAGCGGTGCAGCGGCATGCCCATCACATAAGCGAGCTGGCGTGCCACTTCGGTTTTGCCGACGCCGGTGGGGCCGGAGAACAGGAAGCTGCCGATGGGCTTCTGCGGGTTGCCCAGGCCGCTACGCGACATCTTGATGGCGCGCGCCAGCACGTCGATGGCTTTGTCCTGGCCGAATACGGTGGCCTTCAAATCGCGATCAAGATTCTTCAAAGTGTTCTTGTCGTCATGCGATACGGTACGCGCCGGGATGCGGGCGATCTTGGCGATGATCTCTTCGATCTCGTGTTTGCCGACGACTTTTTTCTGTTTCGATTTCGGCAGGATGCGTTGTGCGGCACCGGCCTCGTCCAACACGTCGATGGCTTTGTCCGGCAAATGGCGGTCGTTGATGAAGCGCGAAGACAATTCGGCGGCGCTGGTGATGGCGGCGGCGCTGAACTTGATGCTGTGGTGCTCTTCGAAGCGCGTCTTCAAGCCTTTCAGAATCTCAATGGTCTGCTCGACCGAAGGCTCGGAGACATCCACCTTCTGGAAGCGGCGTGACAATGCCGAATCTTTCTCGAAGATACCGCGATATTCCTGATAGGTAGTGGCACCGATGCACTTCAATGCACCGCTGGAGAGCGCGGGCTTGAGCAAATTGGAGGCGTCCATGGTGCCGCCGGAAGCGGAGCCCGCGCCGATGAGGGTGTGGATCTCGTCGATGAACAGCACGGCATTCGGGGCTTCTTTCAGCTCTTTCAACACCGCTTTGAGGCGCTGTTCAAAATCGCCGCGATATTTGGTGCCAGCCAGCAGCGAACCCATGTCGAGTGAATAGACGTGGGCATCCTTCAGTATCTCCGGC
The DNA here is from genome assembly GCA_964571195.1 of uncultured Gallionellaceae bacterium. Taxonomy (GTDB): domain Bacteria; phylum Pseudomonadota; class Gammaproteobacteria; order Burkholderiales; family Gallionellaceae; genus PALSA-1006. The sequence goes on from CAZNAD010000001.1 coordinate 260,651, forward strand.
ACATCACCTTCGACGATGCGGCGCGCCAAACCTTCGGCAATGGCGGTCTTGCCGACCCCGGCTTCGCCCACCAGTAGCGGATTGTTCTTGCGGCGGCGGCACAATGTCTGAATGACGCGCTCCAGCTCAAGGTCGCGACCGATCAGGGGGTCGATCTTTCCCGCGAGCGCCTGGGCATTCAGGTCCACGGTGTAGTTCTTTAGCGAACTGTCACTGGCGCTTTCTTGTTCGTTCTCCGTCTCGGTGGCGGTTTTTTGTGCGGGTTGTTCCAGTGGCTTGTTGATGCCGTGCGCGATGTAGTTCACCACATCGAGACGGGTGATCGCGCGCTGGTTGAGGAAATAGACCGCGTGCGATTCCTTCTCGCCGAACAGCGCGACGAGAATGTTCGCCCCGGTGACTTCCTTCTTGTTGGTGGATTGCACATGCAGGATGGCGCGCTGGATCACGCGCTGGAAACCCACGGTCGGCTGGGTATCCACCTCGCCGCTGCCGGGCAGACGGGGAGTATGGGTCTCGACATGCTGGGTCAGCACCGCGCGCAACTCGTCGATATCGGCACCACAGGCGCGCAACACATGCGCGGCAGAGGGATTGTCCAGCATGGCCAGCAGCAGATGTTCGACCGTGATGAATTCGTAGCGTTTCTGGCGAGCTTCGACAAAGGCGAGATGGAGACTGACTTCGAGTTCTTGGGCGATCATTTAGTTTTCCTCCATGTGGCATCTCAGGGGATGCCCATGCTGCGTTGAAAATTCTGAAACCTGTACCACCTTCGTTTCGGCGATGTCTTTGGTATATACACCACACACGGCAGAACCCTCGTTGTGTATTTTGAGCATGATCTGCGTCGCTTGTTCCTGACTCTTCGCAAAAAACGTCCGCAACACCTCGATGACGAACTCCATCGTCGTAAAATCATCGTTCAGCAGCAACACCTTATAGAGCTTGGGCGGCTTGGTTTTGCTGCGTTCCAGTTCAAGTACGGATGCGTTTTCGTGTTTGGTCGCCATTGATGCCATTGTTGCACTTTGTTTGACACCATATTTGACGATTAGCGTGGTTTTTTCAAGCGTATTAAAAAAACTTGCATTAAGTGCTTGACGGCGTGGAATTAACAAAGTAAAAAGCTCGTGGGTGTTTGAATCATAAGTATCTGCAGTACTGGTTTCGCCATGTGCGGTCTTTGGAATTCAAACAGTTTAACGGGAATCCACCCGGTTTTTTAGTAAGGAAGCAAGACATGGCAAACGGTACAGTTAAGTGGTTCAACGACGCAAAAGGTTTCGGTTTCATCACTCCAGATGATGGCAGCGAAGATCTGTTCGCGCACTTCTCCGCAATCAACATGAGCGGTTTCAAATCGCTCAAAGAAGGTCAGAAAGTGACTTTCGAAGTTGTGCAAGGCCCTAAGGGCAAACAAGCATCCAACATCCAAGCGGGTTAATCCTCGGTTGAGTTGTGCAAAAAGCCCGCCACGAAAGTGGCGGGCTTTTTGTTTTGGCGGTACGAAACTATCTAGGCCGTTTGGCATATTGACCCGATAGCGAGGGCAGATTACGTTTCGGCTGGGAGGTGTGAGATGCGGAAAGTTAATGTGATGCTGACCCCTTTAGCTTTAGTTCTGTTGCTACCCATCGTCGTGGGATGTTCAAGTGGGCCGATTGTAAAAGCACAACTAGATGCCGAAGTGAAACGGTTATGCGCGGTTGATGGGGGGATTAAGGTTTATGAGACGGTAGCGCTGCCAGCGGAAAAGTTGGCCGGATATAAATCTGGAGATATGCGCATTCCACTTCGGGAAAAGCTGACTTCTCAAGATGATTTCTATTATAAAAACACTATTCAATACCTTCGCCAAAACGGAAGATCAGATGATGGTGGAATTGATCTATTGCGGCATCACTACGAGCTTTATCGTTCCTTTGATAATAAATTGTTAGGCGAGACTGTTTCTTATGCTCGGCGTGGTGGTGATGTCTCAGGACCTTGGCATCCGTCGAATTTTTTATGCCCACAACCTAAAGAATTAAATCTGATTGAGCATATATTTCACATCCAACAGGGAGATAAAAAATGAGCACTATTACTGATTACTACAAAAAATCTGAACTTGCACTTGCAGCATATGCGGACTTCGCTGGCGGTGTAACAAACTATCAAGCACCAATTAAAGGGGGCAGCTTCGCATTAATTTCAAACCACCATGTCAGATTGCCCACGCATCATTACCCCCCCAAGTGCGGCACCTGAAAATATAAAGCCCGCCGAAATCCGGCGGGCTTTTTTTATGGGACTGAAGCTGACAGATCAGATGGCGGCTAATGCCGCATTGAACGTGGTGCTAGGGCGCATCGCGTGCGAGGTTTTGTTGAAATCCGGGTGGTAATAACCGCCCATATCCACCGGCTTGCCTTGTGCCGCGATCAGATCGGCATTGATCTTGGCTTCGTTAGCGGCCAGTGCTTTTGCTAGCGGCGTGAAGCGAGCCTGAATCTCTTTGTCTTTGCTTTGTGCGGCCAATGCCTGTGCCCAGTAAAGTGCAAGATAGAAATGGCTGCCACGGTTGTCGATCTCCCCCACTTTGCGGGCGGGCGATTTGTCGTTGTCGAGGATCTTGGCGATGGCCTGATCCAGGGTGTCGGCCAGCACTTGTGCCTTGGCGTTGTTGAATGTCTGGGCCAGATGTTCCAGCGATACGCCCAGTGCGAGGAATTCGCCCAGCGAGTCCCAGCGCAGGCAGTTCTCCTGCTGGAACTGCTGCACATGTTTGGGGGCGGAGCCGCCTGCACCGGTCTCGAACATGCCGCCGCCGTTCATCAGCGGAACGATGGAGAGCATTTTCGCGCTGGTGTTGAGTTCCAGGATGGGGAACAGATCGGTGAGGTAGTCGCGCAACACGTTGCCGGTGACGGAGATGGTGTCCAGTCCCTTGCGCGCACGTGCCAGCGTGGCACGGCAGGCATCCGCCGGTTCCATGATCTTGATGTCCAGGCCCTTGGTGTCGTGGTCCTTGAGGTACTTCTCCACCTTGGCGATGATCTGCGCATCGTGCGCGCGGTTCTTGTCCAGCCAGAAGATGGCGGGGGTGTTGCTCAAGCGGGCGCGGGTGACGGCGAGCTTCACCCAGTCCTGAATCGGGGCATCCTTGGTCTGGCAGGCGCGGAAGATGTCTCCCTGTTCGACGTTCTGTTCCAGCAGTACCTTGCCGTTCGCATCGACGATGCGCACCACGCCGTCGCCGCTCATCTCGAAGGTCTTGTCGTGTGAGCCGTATTCCTCGGCCTTCTGCGCCATCAGACCGACGTTGGGCACGGAGCCCATGGTGGCGGGATCGAGCGCGCCGTTCTGTTTGCAGTCTTCAACCGTGGCGACATAGATGCTCGCATAACAGCGGTCGGGGATCATCGCCAGCGTGTCGTAGGCTTTGCCGTCGGCTCCCCACATCTTGCCGCCGTCGCGGATCATCGGCGGCATCGAGGCGTCGATGATCACGTCTGAGGGGACGTGCAGGTTGGTGATGCCTTTATCCGAATTGACCATCGCTAGCGCGGGGCCGTTGCGGAAGCAGTCGGCGATATCGGCGACCAGTGCGGTGCGCTTGCTTTCCGGCAGGGCAAAAACTTTGGCTTCCATGTCACCGAAACCGTTGTTGATGTTGACGCCCATCTCTTTGAGCTGTGCGCCGTGTTTGTCGAACACGTTCTTGAAGAACACGGAAACGGCGTGGCCGAACATGATGGGGTCGGATACTTTCATCATGGTTGCTTTGAGGTGTAGCGACAGCAACACGTCTTCTTTCTTCGCGGCGTTGATCTGTTCGGCATAAAAGGCGCGCAGCGCCTTGCGGCTCATCACGGCGGCATCAATGATCTCGCCCGCCTTGAGGTTGAGCTTGTCCTTCAGTACGGTGGTCTTGCCATCTTTGCCGACGAATTCGATGCGGGTGGTAGTCGCCTCCGGCACAGTCACCGATTTTTCGCTGCCGTAAAAATCACCGCTGCTCATGTGGGCTACGCGGGTCTTCGAGGTCTTTTCCCATTTGCCCATACGGTGCGGATGTTTACGTGCATATTGTTTGACCGAAGCGGCGGCACGGCGGTCAGAGTTCCCTTCGCGCAATACCGGATTCACCGCGCTGCCGAGCACCTTGCTGTAGCGTGCCTTGATCTCTTTTTCGGCATCCGTCTTCGGGTCTTCGGGAAAATCGGGCACCTTGTAGCCCTGCGACTGCAATTCCTTGATCGCGGCCTTCAGTTGCGGGATCGATGCGCTAATATTCGGCAACTTGATGATGTTCGCTTCCGGCTTGAGTGTCAGCGCGCCGAGTTCGGCGAGACCGTCCACGACCTTCTGGGCGGCGCTGAGGTGCTCCGGGAAGGTGGCGAGGATGCGACCGGCCAGTGAGATGTCGCTGGTTTCGACGGTGACGTCGGCTGCCTTGGTGTAGGCCTGTATGATGGGAAGCAGGGAGTAAGTCGCCAGTCTCGGCGCTTCATCGGTCAGGGTGTAGATGATCTTTGGGGTCGACATATGGGTTCCCGGAAATTTGGATGGATTTAACTTTTAGAGAATGAAATGAGCCGTATCCTGCTGTTCAACAAGCCCTATGGGGTGATCTGTCAATTCAGTCGAGACGGCTTGCATCCGACACTGGCGGATTATATCGCGCTTCCCGATTTTTATCCGGCTGGCCGTCTGGATACGGATAGTGAGGGCTTGTTGTTACTGACAGATGACGGAATGTTGCAACACCGTATCACGGACCCCAAGCATAAACTGACCAAGACCTATTGGGTGCAGGTGGAGGGCTTGCCCGATGCGGTAGCGCTGACGAGGCTGCAACAAGGGGTGTCGCTCAAGGATGGTCTGACACTGCCGGCCGGAGCGCGCTTGATCGATGCACCTGCGGGGCTGTGGCCGCGCGATCCGCCCATCCGCGAACGCAAGGCCATCCCCACCAGTTGGTTGGAACTGACCATACGCGAGGGAAAGAACCGCCAGGTGCGGCGCATGACGGCGGCGGTGGGTTACCCGACATTGCGCCTGATCCGTTATGCCATCGGAGACTGGACGCTGGGCGATCTACCGCCTGGAGAGTGGCGCGAGCAGGTTGCGAGAGGGGCGTCTGGGGTATAATGCCCGCCTTTGAAAACCCCGATAGGAGCCAGTTATGCCTATTTACGAATATCGTTGCAGTGTCTGCGGCACGCACCAAGACGTCATGCAAAAAATCAGCGATCCCGTGCTGACCACCTGCCCGGAGTGCAAGCAGGAGACATTCGGCAAGCAGCTCACCGCTGCCGGCTTCCAGCTCAAAGGCAACGGCTATTACGCCACCGACTTCAAGAATCCGCCCGCTCCGAAATGCGAGCCGTCGAGCTGCGCGGCGTGTCCTGCCATGAGTGGTAACGCATGAAGAAATATATTTTTACCGGTCTGTTGGTGTGGGTGCCGCTCGGCATCACCCTCTGGGTATTGAAGCTGACCATCAATGTGATGGATCAGTCTTTGTTGTTGTTGCCGGAATCCTGGCGTGTGCCGGGCATGGGTGTCCTGCTCACGGTAGCCATCGTGCTTGCCACCGGTTTGCTCGCGCGCAACGTGCTGGGGCAGCGCCTGCTCGATTTCTGGCATGGCGTCTTGCAGCGTATCCCGGTGGTCAACAGTATCTACAACAGCGTCAAGCAGGTCAGCGATACGCTGCTGTCGGACAGTGGCAATGGCTTCGGCAAGGTGTTGCTGGTGCGTTATCCGCATCCGCAGGCATGGTCGCTGGCATTCCAGACCACGGTGCCGGGCGAGGTGACGCGGGTGCTGGACGAAGAATACGTCGCCGTGTTCGTTCCCACCACGCCCAGCCCGGTGAACGGTTTCTATTTCTACGTGCGCAAGGCCGATACTATCGAGCTTGATATCAGCGTGGATGTGGCGTTCAAGTCCATCGTGTCGATGGGCGTGGTCGCCTCTCCCGACGACGCGGCCAACAAGCTGGCTGCTGCCAAATAAGTATTCCACTTTCGATTCACCTTTAACCCGACAGATTTCATTATGCGTACTCATTATTGCGGACAACTCAACGCTTCCCATCTCGATCAGACCGTCAGCCTGTGCGGCTGGGCGCATCGCCGCCGCGACCACGGCGGGGTGATCTTCATCGACCTGCGCGACCGCGAAGGTCTGGCGCAGGTGGTGTGTGATCCAGACCGCGCGGAGATGTTCAAGCTGGCCGAATCGGTGCGCAACGAGTTCGTGTTACGCATCACCGGCAAGGTGCGCCGCCGTCCGGCAGGTACCACCAATGCCAACATCGGCAGCGGCGAGATCGAAATTCTGTGCCACGAGATCGAAGTGCTGAATGCTGCGGTCACGCCGCCGTTCCAACTGGACGACGAGAACCTGTCCGAGAACGTGCGCCTGACCCATCGCGTGATTGATCTGCGTCGTCCGCAGATGCAGAAGAACATGCAGTTGCGTTATAAGACCGCACGGGCGTTCCGCCGCTTCCTTGACGACAAAGGCTTCATCGACATCGAGACCCCGATGCTGACCAAGTCCACACCGGAAGGTGCACGCGATTACTTGGTGCCGTCGCGCGTGCATGCGGGCGAATTTTTTGCGTTGCCGCAGTCGCCGCAGCTGTTCAAGCAGATGTTGATGGTGGCTGGCTTTGACCGTTATTACCAGATCACCAAATGTTTCCGCGACGAAGACTTGCGTGCCGACCGCCAGCCCGAATTCACCCAGGTGGATATCGAGACTTCGTTCCTCACCGAAGAGCAGATCATGGTGTTGATGGAAGAGATGATCCGCACCGTGTTTAAGGAAGTGCTGGAAGTCACCTTGCCCAATCCGTTCCCGCGCATGAGTTATGGCGAGGCGATGGCTCGTTTCGGTTCCGACAAACCCGATCTGCGCGTGACACTGGAGATCACCGAAGTCACCGATGTTGTGAAAGATGTGGCGTTCAAGGTGTTCAGCGGTGTGGCGAATTCCGACAACGGTCGCGTGGCGGCCTTGCGTGTGCCGAACGGCGGTGCGTTCTCGCGCGGCGAGATCGACGATTACACCAAATTCGTCGGCATCTACGGTGCGAAGGGCTTGGCTTACATCAAGGTCAACGACATCACCAAGCTGAACGAAGAAGGCCTGCAATCGCCTATCGTGAAAAATCTGCACGAAGCCGCGTTGAAGACCATCATCGAACGTACCGGTGCGCAGAACGGCGACATCATTTTCTTCGGCGCGGACAAAGCCAAGATCGTCAACGACGCGCTGGGCGCATTACGCAGCAAAATCGGCCACGAGAAGGGCTACACCAACGGCAAGGCATGGGAGCCGCTGTGGGTGGTGGACTTCCCCATGTTCGAGTACGACGACGAAGCGAAGCGCTGGAACGCCTGCCACCATCCGTTCACCTCGCCCAAGGACGAGCATCTGGAATTCCTCGAAACCGATCCGGGCAAGTGCTTGGCCAAGGCCTATGACCTCGCTTTGAACGGCTGGGAGATCGGCGGCGGCTCGGTACGTATCCACAAGGAAGAAGTGCAGAGCAAGGTGTTCCGCGCGCTCAACATCGGCGCGGAAGAAGCGCAGCTCAAATTCGGCTTCCTGCTCGACGCGCTGCAATACGGCGCGCCTCCGCACGGCGGCTTGGCCTTCGGTCTGGATCGCATCGTCACCATGATGACCGGTGCCGAGTCCATCCGCGACGTGATCGCCTTCCCCAAGACCCAGCGCGCGCAATGTTTGTTGACGCAAGCGCCGTCGGCGGTGGACGAAAAGCAACTGCGCGAACTGCATATCCGTTTGCGTCAGCCTGCGCCGACTGAGGCAACCAAAGGCTGAGCATGATGCGCGGCGTGAGAGCGCTGTGGTTGGTCTTGATCGGGCTGCTGCTCTGGCAGCCCATCGCACAAGCTGAGTACATCGCGCGCTCCGACTTGCCGGTTGAGGCTCGCGAAACGCTGAGGCTCATCAAACAGGGCGGCCCTTTTCCTTATCCGCGCGATGGTATCGTGTTCGGTAATCGCGAACATCGCTTGCCCGAACAGCCGCGCGGCTACTACCGCGAATACACTGTAAAGACGCCCGGCATGCAACATCGCGGCGCGCGGCGTATCGTGTGCGGTGTCGTTCCCGAGTGTTATTACACGAGCGACCATTACCGGACATTCAAACGCATCAGGGAGTGAGCCATGAGTGAAATTCTGTGCGAGCGTTTGTTGGATGTGAATGAGGCTGGCGTGTATCGTTTGAGTTGCCCGCTGGCTGTATTGGAAGCGAACGTGGCTCTGTCGGGGCTGGTTCTATTCGAAGTTGATCTCGCTGCGCTGCACGGAAAAGGCGCATTCCTCGCGCGCATGGCGCAGGTGCTCGGTGCGCCGGACTGGTTCGGCCACAACTGGGATGCGCTGGCAGATGTGCTAGGCGATCTCTCCTGGCAACCTGCCGACGGTTATGTGCTGCTGTTGTGCGGCGGCGAGGCCAAGATCGGGCTGGGTGACAGTGATTACGATATCCTGAACGGCATCTTCAACGACACGGTGAGCTACTGGAAATCACAGGGTAAACCGTTCTGGGTGTTCTTCTCCGATGGCATATAAACAACCCGTATCGGCGCTGGTGGTGATCTATACCGCCGCGCTTGATGTGCTGTTGCTGGAACGTGCCGATTATCCCGATGCATGGCAGTCTGTCACCGGAAGCCGCGATGGTGATGAAACGCTACGCGAAACCGCCATGCGCGAAGTGTTCGAAGAGACCGGGCTGGATGCCGCGTGTTATGCGCTGACCGACTGGCAGGAGCAGAACGTTTACGACATCTACCCAAAATGGGCGCACCGTTATCCGCCGGGTACGACGTGCAACACCGAACATGTATTCGGCTTGCAACTCCCCCGGCAACTTCCCGTCACACTTGCACCGCGCGAGCATCTGCGTTGTCTGTGGCTGCCCTGGCGGCTGGCTGCGGAGAAAGTGTTTTCGCCCAGCAACCGTGCGGCGATATTGGAGCTGCCGGAGCGCGCGATTCGTTCAGTTGATTGACTGATGGCGAGTCAGGGAAGTTTTCCTGCATTCACCATGCGACTGAACAGAATGCTGGATGAAACCCAGGTCACAAGATCATCAAATGTCGGCGTCAGATCGTGAGTAACGAAGCTGGTATTGGTGTTCGCATTTTCGGTCTCATCCGCATCATTGCCTGCCGATAGCTGTATGCCTTGTGGTGTATAGGCACCGTAACCATTGCTGCCGTGCGAGATGAGCACGCACGGGAGATTGGTCGCGATATTGCTGCCACCGCTTGCGGCACTTTTTACAGTAAAGGTGCCGCTTGAAGAGAGCGTGAAATTCGCAGTGGAAAATGCGTTCGATACCGCATAGGTGTAGCGTCGCCCCCAGGCATCGGTTTCTCCTATGCCCAATGTCACCCACGGTGTTACGCCGACACTGAGCGAGCAATCGGCCACACCGGCATTGCTCGACCCGCTGGCAAGGGTTCCATTGGCCGGACAGGGTAGGCGGCCATTGACGATGGCATAGCCGGTTAATGCTTCTTTGATCTCGTCTATCTGTTTGCGCGTTTCGCTACGCCGTTGTTGCTCGACCTGCCCGGCTAGGGTGGGCAACAGCCCTGCCAGTAACAGGCCAACAATGGCCAGCACGATGGCCATTTCTAGCAGCGAAAAACCGGTGTCTGGCGGGTGCTTCATTCAGGGGGCAACGACTGTATCGTTAAAAGTTTGGGAGAAAACCGCGTGTGTGAAAGTGTGGCTACCGCTTTGGTCTGCATTCTGGTTGCCACCCTCCAGATAGTTGGCCGGCGACCCCTTGTCGCTACTGTTGTTGCGAGATTGCCCCGCGACCTTCTTTCCCGCCACGATCACGACGAACCGCTTATCGCTGCCGGTGTCGGATGGCGAGAGAGTCAGGCAGGTTCCGCATATTGCTGCGACGTTGGGCGTGGGGATGGGTTTGTAGGCATCGGCCAGACCATAGAAGACTAACTCCTTCCAGTTCAGCCACCAGCCGGAATTGGAATTGATGTTACAGTTACCCATCCAGGTATCGTTCATTTGATAGTTGCTATCGCTGAGGGTGGTGTCGAATGGATTGTCCGGGATGCGTCCGAACGTCACCCCTGAAGTGTCGTCGTAGCTGACCGGGGAGGCGGGATCAAGTTTTGCCGCCCAGGGATAACGCCCGAAACTGCCGTCTGCTGAGGCATATTCGTTGAGACATTGTTTCAGTTCTGCGGCCACACGTTTTTGTACGGCGGACATGAGCTGATCCTGGCTGATGGCCAGCAGTTTGTCGTTGAGTATCCAGTCTCCATTGCTGTGTCTGATATCTCCCTGGATGAATCCGCTCGTGCTCGAAAGGTCGGTGAAGCTCTGGTTGTCATGGGTGATTCCGTTAAGGGTGGCGACATCAAGATAGTTGCTGCTGGTGTTGATGCCGGAAGCACTGCGCTCTTGCGGGCTACCTGTTGTTTGGCGAATGATCGCTGCGCCGGGGGCGATGATGACTGCTACAGCGCCGGTGCCGAAGGCCGCATCATTGTTATTGGGCTGGGGGCATTTGGGCAGGCTGTAAGATATGCAGCCGTTATGGATGATGTTGCCAAACGTATCGCGGATGGTGATGCTGCCCAGAGTCTCGCTATTCAATACAGAGATGGCAGTGTTGTTCTTGAAATTCGACGATATGGCATACCAGAGACGCTCTCCGCTGCTATCGCGCAAGTCATCTATGCCCAGCGTCTTCCAGGGGAGTCGCCCCAGTCGCAGATTCTGTCCGGTGCTGCCGGAAGCATTGCCACATGCGGTTTCCGCGATGCCGTCATTATTGATGTCCGGGCAGGGCAGATTGCCGGGGCGCTTGCTGCCTGCCGGGGTGAGTGTCACAGCGGTCGCATAGGCGATCAACGCCGCTTTTGCTTGTGTTAAAGCCTCTGCGGTTGTTTGTGCGCGCACATTCTGCAAACGGGCGCTGCCGAGCGAACTGATGAGTAATACGAGAGTTCCGCTGACCAAGATCAGCAGCATCACGATCAATGTTGCACCACATTGCGTCTTTGCACGATGTTCGTAGCTGACTGGAGTATTCATGGTGCAGGCTCATTCCGGGTTGATGTCGATGTCCCCTTGTCGAGCACGATGCGTTGTCCGACCATCACCTCAATCGCACCTGATTTGCCGGGAATGGGCACGGTAACGCTATCAGGATCCTTGCCAGGATCGGCTTCTTGCATTTTGCCGTTGATCCATACGATACGGCTGCCATCGCGACGTTTGATGATGCCATTCACGGTGATGGCGGTGTCGTTGTTTTCCGATGCGAGCGTTCTGCTTTCTTGTTGCTCTAGCTGGCTGCGTTCGGATGGGCTGAAGAAAAGACGACCTAATTCGCTTGCGTGGGCAGGTGCAATCATCTCGATAAGCAGAAACAGTGCGATAGTTGTTGGGGTGTTCACGGTGAACTCCGGTGTTTCAGTGTGATCCAGCCACCTGTACAGTCGGCTTTGAGCAGAAAACGGATATTTTCCGGGGGCAGATTTTCATTTGAGACATCCCGCTCCAGCGAGCACCGCTCAATGATGAGTTTACCGGCACTTTCAGAATGCAAGTCGCGGAGGAAATCGATCAACCGCACTTCGTGCAGCAGATTCATCTGTAGGCCGAGTTCGCTCAGGCGGATGTCGATATCTGCGCTGTCTGTTGCATGGGGAAAGGCGCGTTGAGGGGCAATGGTGTATTTGAGATCGTAAAGATGATACCGCTGCTCCAGCCGCTTGATTTCTTCCATCCAGGAGAGGCGTTGTTCGTCCGCAATGATCTTGCGCTCCAGTATCGCGCTATATTCGGTCGCATAGAGCGCCATGTTTTTTCTGTCGCTTTGTGCGCCACCGAGTGCCTGACTGGCTTCGTTCAGATGAACCTGTGCGCCATTAAATTTTTTACGCGCATGCTCAAGGTAGAGATTGCCCAGCCAGATTGCGCTACCGCCGACGAGCAGCCCGAAAGCTAGTCCGCACAGGCTCCATCTCAGATAACGCAGGTCCGCAATTGAAAAATTCATCACGATGGCTCCCAAATTAGTTGCAGTGAGAATCGCGTGAGTTGGTCTGGCTCGTCCAGTTTTCCTCCGCTGATGCTGCCTTGCGGGCTGATATCTACAGGCATTTTGCGCGATGTAACGGTATAGCCTCGTAGGCGGAGTTGTTGTTGGAAATTTTCCAGGTAGGTGATGGCGCTGCGATGATCGTTGCCGAAATCCATCAGCTCACCATCAAGGTCTATTTTTCGGGTCGGATGGTCTGAAGTCTTTTCTGTTTGCCATGAAAGTTTGAGTGTGCGAACTTGCGTGAACTGATCGAGCACATCCGCCAGTGGAGACAATATTATTTCCGGGGACGGGAAGGTGTCGTCCAGGGCATGCATCAGCGTGACGGTGCTTTTCATCTCGGTGGCGGATGCTCCTGTGTCTGGGAAGTCCTGTTTTAGGCTTCCTATTTCACGGGTCAGATGCGTTGTTTGCTCGAGTAGCGGAGTTGTTCTGGAAACATACTGATATCCTTGCCAAGCGGATGATGTACCCCACAACAAACCTGCCGATAAGGAGATGACGGCGAGTAACCAGAGAACCTTGCGTATTTGCCATACTAGGTAGTGATGGGCGTGGGATCGATTGGCATATTGGCTGGCAGGAGGATGTCTGGCGAGCAGATGCAAAAACAGAGGTGTGGCGTCGGAGTCGTCACGGTTCCGGCTAACTTTTTCTGTGTCACTTAACATCTGGATGTCCAGGTGGGTGCATTGCAGATCAGGGTGCTTGCCTAGCACGTCATGGAGTCCGGTGAAGTCTTGTGTGCGACAAATGACATAAGTTTCAATCGCCTCATTCTGCGAAAGATTCAGACTCTTCAGGTAATTCAGCATGCGCGGGATTTCGATAGCGACGGATTCGGAGAGCGAGACCGTGTCGTTGAGCGGAGTGAGCCGGGAGAGGTGCAATTTTCTATTGTGGAAATAGCTCTGTCTCAGGCCGGCGTGTTTTTCCCAAGAGAGTAGCAGTATATGTTTCGATTTGAGCCTGCCGATCAGGCTATCGCTGATATCCGGCAGAGAATAAATGCCGATAAGAGGGATGCGATTGCGCGACAGGCACTCCTGCCACGGCTGGATATGCTGCGGATTGGTCAGGGCGGAGAACAGTATTTCGTCGTCTCGTCGCCCATTTGTATTGCGTCCTTGAAGCCTGGCTTGACGAAACGGGGTGCTGCGAAAATATTGCTCGAACCTGCGTTCGATTAGATTACGTCGATGGCGTGCGTTCAGGTGGGGAATGGCTTCGTGGCGAAAATCTTCTTCAATGATGTCGGTCAGCAGATGAGCCGGCGCTGTATGCTGTTGCAGATAGGCCGAGAAGCGGGTTTGCCCATCCTGATCGAGGGGGAATTCCACTGCATCTGACAGCGTTTTTCCGTTCCAGGAATAGGCTTCGAAGTGGGTATTGCTGAGATAGAGCAGAGTTCTTTTCGATGAATTCAAGGCCGACTCACATGGTTGTTTTTCCGATGATGTCGTATATCGGCGATAGTGCAGCCAACATCACCCATCCCAATAAAACGCCCAGAAAGACGGTAGTTGCCGGCTCTATGAGCACTTGCACTCTTTTGACCGTTTCTTTCACGTCACGGTTGTAGAAATAGCTGACATTGAGTAACGCTTGGTCGAGTCGTCCTGTGGTTTCCCCCACTTTGATCATGCGCAACACCAGCGGAGGGAAAATGCCGACATGCTGGAAACTCTGTGTGAGGCTATTACCGGACTCGATGCTTTGCATTACTTCGTGCAGATGCCGGGCGATAACCAGATTGCCGGTGATGTCACGTGAATGCGCGATGCAATCAAGAACACTGATTCCAGCACCGTACATCAGGGCGAAAGTATGAGAGAAGCGCGCAAGGATAGTCTTGTGCAAAAGCGGGCCTGTGAGCCAAATATGCAGCTTCAGGTTGTCGACGTGATACTTCAGTGCAGGATCGAATGCGAGAGCCGCTTTGTACGCACCCAACAAGACGATAGGTACAGCTAGGATGATGGGCCAATAATGTGTGACGACAGTAGAGGCAATTATCAATGCTCGCGTCTGGAAGGGAATTTCCTGCCCCATGTTCTGGATGAAAACAGCCAGTTGCGGTACGAGATAGACCATCAGGAAGAGAATGACCGCTAACGTGATGCTGGCGACAAGTGCGGGGTAGAGCATCATGCTCTTGGTTTGTGTGACGATTTCGTCCTGCCATTTCAAAGATTCGGTGATGTGCGTGAAGATATCGGGCAATCTCCCGCTTTCTTCTCCTGCACGAATCAGGCTGACGGTGATTTTGTCAAAGACATGGGGGTGTTGAGCCATTGCCTGAGAGAGGTGTTTTCCGCTCTCTATGCTGCTTTTCAGGTCTGCAATGATCTTGCGAAATTTCGGTTCATCCATGCTGTCATGAATGTCGGACAGGCTTTCCATTAGCGGGACGCCGGCACGGATAAGTTGATCGAGATTGAAGAAAAAGGTGATCAGGTCGCTGCGCCGGATTTTTAAGCTGCTGTCAGCCGATGTGCTTGGTTTGGCGCGGATCAGATCGAGTCCGCTGTGTTTTAGTTGCAGCTCAAGATCAATTGGGCTGGCGGCATCCTGCATCCCTTTTATGCGTTTGCCCTGTGTATCGATTGCCAGGTAGGAGTACAGCGTCATTTTTTGCTCCGTCTATTTGCGCTCGGTGAGATCCACTACGCGGGCCACTTCTGTGATGGAAGTTTGTCCTGCGAGGATGCGCTGTATGCCGTCTTGAGCCAAGGGGCGGAATCCTTTTTCCAGCGCAGTGTGCTTGAGTTCGCGGATGCTGGCCCGGTGCGAGATCAGGTCATCAATGTCGTCGTCGATCCTGAGGATTTCCATGATCGCCCGTCGTCCCTTGTAGCCATGTAAACGGCATAACTCGCATCCCTTTGCGCGATACAGCGTGGCATTGTCGTCGTATAAGCCGAGCAGTTCGCGTTCGGCCTCATTCGGTTGATGGGTGGTTTTGCAATGCGGACACAGAATGCGAACCAGTCGCTGAGCGACGATGCCGATGATGTTGCCTGCCATGATGTCCGGGAGGATGCCGATATCCAACAGGCGCGGAATCGCACCAATGGCCGAGTTGGTATGCAGAGTTGAATAGACCTGATGGCCGGTCATGGCTGCCCTGAACGCCATTTCGGCAGTGGCATGGTCGCGGATTTCACCAACCAGGATGATGTCTGGATCTTGGCGCATGATGGAGCGGATGCCGCTTGAAAAATCAACCTTGGCAGCTTCGTTTACCGAATGCTGTCGGATCATCGGGATAGGATATTCGACGGGATCTTCCAGCGTCATGATGTTTACCGCTTCGGTGTTGATATGGCTCATGATCGAATACAGCGTCGTCGTTTTCCCGCTGCCGGTCGGGCCGGTCACCAGAACGATTCCTTCCGGCTTGGTGATAATGCGAGTGAGTGTGAGCAGTGTGCTGTCATCGAGGCCAAGCTGTTCTATGGGGACGATGCCTTTTTGTCTGTCCAAAATCCGCAGGACAAAATTTTCGCCGTGGGTGGTGGGATGTGATGCCACGCGAAAATCGATGGGGCGCCCAGACAGCTGCAAAGAGATTCGCCCGTCTTGTGGTGCGCGGCTTTCCGCGATGTTCATGCCACTCATGATCTTTATCCGTACCACCATGGCGGGCCAGAAGCTCTTGTGCAGGCTGCGTACTTGACGTAATACCCCATCCACCCGGTAACGGATGCGCAGAAAGCCGCTTTCTGGTTCAAAGTGGATGTCTGAAGCGCCCTGTTGTACTGCTTCCGTGAGCAGGGCGTCGATCAGGCGCACTACGGGTTGACTGAATTCGTTCACGCCCAGCTGGAGATTCTGGCGTTCCGTTTCTCCCGGTTCGATCTCGTGCAGGATGCCGTCTATGGACAGTTCAAATCCGTAATATTGGTCGATAGCGCGCAGGATTTCGGATTCTCCAGCGAGTTGGGTGGTAAGGCGATATTTATCCTTGAGTAGCGCCCGAACCTGATCAAGCGCGATGATGTTATCCGGGTCGGCAATCGCAAGTTTTAAATCCATGTTGCTCAAGTCGACTGAGAGTGGAAGCAGCAGGTAACGGCGCGCGATCTCTTTGGGGATGAGTGCGAGTGCGGCAGAGTCGATGAGGATGCCGGAAAGGTCGACACTTTTTTGCCCTAGGTCTTCAGATAACACATCGCGAAGAGTGGCTTCCGAGAGAAAGCCGAGGCGCACCAGTAAGCGCCCCAGCGGCTGTGATGATTTGGTTTGCTCTTGTAGTGCGATGTGCAATTGGTCTTCGCTAATAACGCCCTTGGTCAGGAGTAACTGTCCGATGGTTTGGTGGGAAGAGTGATGAGTTAATGGCATGCTTAGTCAACTGTCGCGTTGAGTTGAAGCAGTCTTCGCTCGGCTTGTGGTCGGTCGAACCCGAGATTCGCGGAAGGTGTGCTCTCTAGTGCCTGCTGATAATATTGTGCGGCGATCCTGTATTGCCCGAGGTGGTCGAGGCTGACTGCCAGATTGAAAGCGAACAAAGCGTTGCCAGGTTCTATGGTGAGTGCGTTGAAATATGCCTGTTGCGCGTCTGGCCAGCGAGATTGTTCGGCATAGAGATGTCCTAATGCAAGATGCAGCGCAGCTTCATCCGGTTGGAGCTGGATCAGTTGTTTTAGGCGGTTTTCTCGGGATACTCTGTCGCTCCCCCCAAATGAAGCCAATCCTGCATGAGCAAGCGGGTCGCGCGGATCAAGTATCAGCACTTGCCGATAGTAGTTTACGGAAGCAGCATCTTTCCCCTGTTGTTGACTGATAACGGCCAACCCCAGCAGTGCATCGCGGTTCTGTGGGGCGAGTGTAATTGCTGCGTGATAGTCCCTGCTCGCGTTATCGTAATCACCATTCTGGTAGGCGGTATAGGCAGCTGTCAGCAGGCGGTCTACCGCGTCTGTTTCCTTGGGATTTTGGAGGTCTGACAAGTGAGTCTGGGATATTTGTGGAGGGTGCTGCTTTTTTGTGCTTTTCGAAGCTGCGGTCACAGGAGAGGGACGTTTATCCAGCAAGGGGAGGTGATCAGGGCGCGGGATGGAACGGGGCGTCGGCACTGTTGCTGATGGCCGTTGAAGTGCTGGAAGTGTGATGGCGATAGATTCTGGTGCCGTTGGAGGAGCCGGGAGAGGATGGGCTGCAAGCGGTGCGTTTGTTGCTTCGTGCTGGGTGTTGTAACTGCCGGCGAGCCATATCCCGCTGAGGATCAATGAAATCGAAGTGATGATCACCCAGCGATTTTTATTGGGCACTGCCGAAAAGACATAGGCGACCTTATCTCGTGTCGGAGAAGGCAAGGAATCGAGCCGGGCATTTGTAGAGGAGATGGATGCGTTTTTGTTTGCATCGGATCTTTTTAAGGCGGCAATCAGCAGGCTCATGATTCGACCGAATTCTTAATTTCTGGCAACTGAGTCATTGAAAAAACCGGTGTTGGGCAAATTGCCGTGTAGTTTTTTGAAGTCAGTCTCGATACTGGCTTCTTTGATGACCATCGGGCGCAGAAAAATGATCAGTTCTGATTTCACGCTTTTTTCATTGCGGTATCTGAAGAGATTTCCCAAGTAAGGGATGCGCCCGAGTAGCGGTATTTCATCTGTCTGATGGTTGATCTCGTCCTGCATCAGCCCCCCCATCACCGCGATCTGATTGTTCTCAAGCTTCAACACGGATTCCATCTCGCGCGTCTGAGTCTGGGGTATCTGGCTGACGACGCCTGCCTTGGCCAAATCTGGATTGGGATCGTTGACGAAGCCGAACAGACGGGTGATAGACGGGCGCATATTGAGCAACACACTGTCGTTATCATTGATCTGTGGCGTCACGCTCATGGTGAACCCCACGGGGACGCTGTTTGAAGTGGTGCTGTAGGTGGTGACTGCGGGTGCACCGCCAGTGGAGGAGACGGTGGTCGCATTGATCGTGAAATAGACATAATTGTCCACTACGCGCAGCATTGCGGTTTGGTTGTTCAAGACACTGAGCTTCGGACTGGATAAGACCTTTACTTTGCCGAACGATTCCATCATTTTGATTGAGGCGCTGATCACCCCGAGGTCGCTGTTCGAGTTTGCATAATTCAGGGTGAACAGATTTCCCGTACTGGTTGCGGAGAGCGTGCCATTGCCGGCTTGTCCAAGCTGAAAGCCGCTGCTGCCAGGCAGGCTCAGATTTGACCAGTTGATACCTTGCTGGTACTGCTGGCTGAGGCGCACTTCCACGATGGTGGCTTCGATCAGTACTTGGCGACGGGAGTTGATCATGACTTGGGAGATGAAATCCTGAATTTTCTCGTGCTGTTTACCGCTGGCCCGTACTGTGATGATGCCGCTCTCCGGGTTGATGATGACCGAAGCAGCTTCACGAAAGGTATTCAATCGGGTGACTGTTGTGCCTTCTCCCGTTAGCGCGGCCGCATTCGGGCTGTTCTCGATACCGCCTTTGACAGGAGCGGATTTTTTACCGTTTATTAAGGGTGGAGCACCGATTCCCGTCGTGCGGGTGGCGGAATTCTGCTGAACAACTGTCTCGCTGGAGCCTTCCGGCAAAAGCTTGTCGGTCTCGCGCAAGATATCTTTGATGTTTGTTTCCAAACGCTCCCAGAAGTGATGCTTGGCAGAGCTTTTAATCGACAGGTTGGAAGTGTTCCCCAAATTGCCTGTTGTGCTCGCTGCCCCTGTGATGCCTGAACTGATTTGGGTTGCATTGGAGATGCCGCCCTCCGAATCCCGGTTCATATTCACGTAATCAATTTTGTAGGTCTTCAGATAGGGGGAGTCCGGCATCACGATAAGATTGCCGTTGTCCAATTCATAGCGCATATCCACTTGCTTGGAGATGCGGTTCAGTATTTGTGGCAATGTTTGATTGATCGCATTCAGCGTGACGTTGCCTTGGATGCCGGGATTGATGTCGAGGTTGATCTTTGCATCACGAGCCAGCGTAAATAATATTTCCGGCGCGGGTACGTTAGTCACAATGAGGCTGTAAGTTTCGACTTTGATGCTGGGCTTCGGCGGCGGAAGCGGAATAACATGCCTATCTGCTTGAGGAATGTCGCTATACAGGGAATGTGAGTCTTTGAGTTGCAGGTGCTTGTCGGACAGATGCGAGTCGATGTGTCTGTTTCCCCCGCATGCGGGGATTGTGGGAAGCCATAGCAGCAACAGTAGGTGGTGTATTTTCATATCCCTCTCCTGACGTGTCGGCAACGTAACATCTTGATATTAGATTGAACAATATGCCATTTGGCCTATGCCGGACTATGCCGATATAGGCCAGCGAACTGGTAAAAAGACCGGAATGACAAGGAATCGAGGGGGCGGGCAAGATGAATATAGTCGCAAAAGCCTCTTGTTTGCTGGCGAATAGTTAGCTAGGATGCGCTTCGCGGGAAGTTCAGAGTATCGAAGGTATTCTAGGAAGATATAGATATTTTCACGTATTGCCAGCAGGGAAATTTTCCATGACAATGCAATCCCGCTTTATTAACCCTTAACATACGGAGTATATGAACTCATGAACAGAAAAGAACTTGTTGACGCACTGTCCGCCAAAACTGATTCCACCAAGGCTGACGCTGAGCGCAATATTGCCGCACTGATCGAAATCATCACTGCCACTCTGAAGAAGGGTGATTCCATCTCTCTGGTAGGTTTCGGTTCTTTTGAAGTGCGTAAGCGCGCTGCTCGTACTGGTCGCAATCCTAAGACCGGCGCAGAGTTGAAGATCAAAGCTTCTAAGGTTCCAGCATTCAAAGCTGGCGCAACACTGAAAGCTGCTGTGAATGGCGGTAAAAAGTAAGTTCAAGCGGGATTGGTTGTGAGTTTAAGCCCCTTGGCCGCAGGCCAAGGGGCTTTGCTTTTGCATTGCTTGATTTTGCTGTGTTGTGTACCATCTGCGCGGTTAGAGTTCCGTTTCTGGTATTTTTATTGCCGCAGCGGGTCGAATCGATAATTTTGCCTAAGGAGTTGGATATGTTTCTGAATCGTGTTCTTGCCGTATCTTTGTTGATTGCCAGTCCGGCAGTCTTGGCTGATTCCCTTGATGTGAATCTGAACAACAATGCGGCGGCGTTCAAATTCAATTCCTCTGCAAGTGATTTCATCGAGGGCAATTCCGAGATTTATGGTGGTTTGGCCTATAACGATAAGAACAACATGTTCTTCGATGCCGGTCTGATTGTTAAGGGCGGGGAAGAAGATTCGCCTGGATTGAGCATTGGCGTCGGAGTAAAAGGGGTGTTTGGTGTTATCCATCCTGCCAACTTCCCAAACACAACGAATACCGGCTCTGCACTGGCCGTGGGCGGAGAAGCGGTTTTTGCGTTGCCGACACCAACGCGCATCGCTGTGGTAGCAGAGTATTATGCGTCGCCAAAGATTATGTCCTTTGCCGATGCGGAGCGCTTTAATCAGTTCGGGGCGCGGGTGGAAGTTGAAGTTTCTCCTCAGGCGAACGTGTATTTTGGTTATCGAGAGATCGGTTTCGGTATCAAGAATGGCGGTAGCCAGACTTTAGATAGCGGCACCCATCTGGGTGTGTTGGTGATGTTCTGATCGGAATCAGTGATTAATTCGGCGACTATTTAAGAGTAATGATGAATATGTTTCGGCTTGTGTTGGTGATGTGTTTGTGCAGTCTTGCTTCTGCCGCTCAAGCGAAGGATGTCTCTGCACAGCAGGCCGGGGTCGAATACGCGCGGCAGGAGGTTGAGAGGGCCGAGGCGCAAAACAAATCTGATCTGGATGATGTGGCCGCAGCGGAAAAACTGCTGGAGCAACGCAAGCGCGCCTTTGAGTTGCAGACGAAGCAACTTGCCGATGATCGCAAGAAGGCTGAGCTGTCAAAAAAACGTCTGCAAGAAGCAAAGTTGAAATACAACAAGGCGCAGACGATACTCGATCAGGCTTGGAAAGAGTAGCCTGCATCGCACTAACATCTGTTCGGGTCACTTAATAACTGTTGGGCCGCACGCAGTAGCTCCGTTTCATCGAGTGTGCACAGATGTAATGTCTGTGCGTTATTGAGTCGGGGAAAGTTGTTTCCAGTCGAGTGCTGATAAGCCGGGTCATAGTGGTGGCTTAACAGCTCCTCAACCAGCGCGGGCCATTCGTTCTGTAGTGCCAGCATATCCCATTTATCGAGAGTCTTTTGTCCCTGTAATTCCTTCAGGGGAGATAGTGCGCGCCTGAGCAGATCAGCGTCCTTCAGGTAGTGTGCATAATCTTCCATGAGTAATTTTACGCGGGCAGACATACTCGCCTCGATGACGATACACTCGGATAGACGCATCTTTTCGAGCAGGGTCGAGGGGATGGAGAGGAAGCCGATCTTGCGGCTCTCTGCTTCGATGAAGACTGGTTGCTGCACGTCGAAGCGACGCATTGCATCCCATAGGCGTGTCTCGAACATCTTCTGCGCAGGTTGTGTTTGGTCGGGTAGAGTGCCGAGCAGCGAGCCGCGATGTTGCGCCAGCTTTTCCAGATCGAGCACTTGGGCGCCTTGACTGTGCAAGGCGTGCAGCAAGCGGCTCTTGCCGGAACCAGTAGCGCCGCATACCACGCGAAACTGGAATTGTGCGGATAGCTTCTCCAATTCGTCGATGACATGACGGCGATAGGTCTTGTAGCCGCCTTGCAACTGCCCCACACGCCAGCCGACTTGCGCGAAGATATGTGCCATTGCTCCACTGCGTTGCCCGCCGCGCCAGCAATAGATGAGCGGCTTCCACTCGCGTGGACGGTCGTGAAACTTGGTTTCCAAGTGGGCGGCGATGTTGCGCGCGATGAGGGCTGCGCCCAGTCTTTGTGCCTCGAACGGCGAGACCTGTTTGTATAGCGTACCGATGCGCTCGCGCTCATCGTTGTTCAGCACGGGTGCACTGATCGCACCGGGGATGTGGTCTTCGGCGAATTCTGCGGGCGAACGCACATCGATGATGTCGTCGTAATCGGAGAGTTGTGATACGTTCGCTAACTGGATTTTACGCATATGGATTCTTCAAAAATGGCATCGCCGATCAAACTCACTCAATACTCTCACGGCGGCGGCTGCGGCTGTAAGATCGCCCCTTCTGTGCTCACGCAGATACTGGCAGCCATGCCGCAACCGCCATCTTACCCGAACCTCATGGTGGGGACCGAAAGCAGCGATGATGCTGCAGTGTATCGCTTGAGCGACCAGCAGGCCGTGGTTGTGACCACCGATTTCTTCATGCCCATCGTCGATGATGCGCACGACTTCGGGCGCATCGCCGCCACCAATGCACTTTCTGATGTCTACGCCATGGGTGCCACACCCATACTGGCCTTGGCCGTGGTGGGTATGCCCATCGACAAGCTGCCGCTGGAGACGATACGCGACATCCTCGCGGGCGGCACTGCGGTATGTGAAGCTGCAGGCATCCCCTTGGCGGGCGGGCACTCTATCGACGCACCGGAACCGATCTACGGCTTGGTCGGCGTCGGTGTCGCGCATCCCGATCACATCAAGCGCAACGACCGCGCGCAGGTAGGCGACGTGCTGATCTTGGGCAAGCCGCTGGGCGTAGGCATACTCAGCGCCGCGCTGAAAAAGAACGAACTCAGCGCAGCGGGCTATCGCGAGATGGTTGCTACCACCACGCAACTCAATCGCACGGGTGCGAAATTCGGCACGATGAAAGACGTGCATGCCATGACCGATGTCACCGGCTTTGCGCTGCTCGGACACCTGCTGGAGATGTGCCGTGGCGCAAAGCTGGGGGCGATTATCCGTTATGCCGGTCTGCCCATCCTGCCGACCGCATTGCAACTGGCGCAGCAAGGATATGCCACGGGCGCGGCGGAGCGCAATTGGGCGAGCTATGGTGCCGAGGTGAAATTGCCGGAGGGATTTCCTGAATGGCAGCGAAAATTGTTATGCGATCCGCAGACCAGCGGCGGTCTGCTGGTGGCCTGTGCGCCAAACGTGGTGGATGAGGTCTTGGCCGCGTTCCGTGCGGATGGTTTTTCGGCGGCGTGTGTGATCGGGCAGATGGAAGCGGGAGAGGCGCGAGTCAGTGTTACGCTCTAGTACCCCAGCGCCCGTGCACTTTGGTAGAACACAAAACTCACGCCCCACGCTAAGGCCAGTGACCAGCCCAGCGAGAGCCACATGAAGCCGTTGCTCTTGGCCTCGCTGCGCAAAGTGGCGATGGTGGACAGGCACGGGGTGTAGATCAGGGTGAACAGCATGAAGCTGTACGCCTGTACCCAATCAAGCTGCAATGCCAATGTCCCGCTCAACGCTTGCCCGCTCAGGCCGTAGATTACTGCGAGCGAGCCGACGACGATCTCTTTGGCGACAAAGCCGAAGATTAATGCGATGGTCAGTTCGGCAGTGATGCCGAGGGGTTCGAAGACGGGATGCAACCAAGCACCGATGTGTCCTGCCCACGTGTCGGGACTTGCTGGTGCCGCAGAAGTGGGGAGGTGGGTGAGCAGCCACACGAGCACCACACCAAGGACGATGAACTTACTGGCGCGATGGACGAAGTGATACACCTCGTGCCAGCCGCGCAATAACATCTGGCGTCCAGTGGGGAAGCGGTAGGGCGGTAGTTCCAGCACGAAGGGTTCGTTGTTGGCGAAGTGACGCTTGAATAGCAGTGCGGTCAGAATGGCGGCAGCGAAGCTGAACAGGTACAGGCTGAACACCACCAGAGCGGCAGACTTGGGCGCGAACAGTGCAGCGGTGATGAACACGAAAACCTGCAAGCGTGCAGAGCACAGCGAGAAAGGGATCACCAGCATACTGAGCAGACGCAACGAACGCGAACGCATCACCCGCGTACCCATCAGTGCCGGTACGTTGCAGCCAAATCCCATCAGCAGCATGACGAAGCTGCGCCCATCCAATCCCAATCTGGCCATCAGTGCGTCCATCAAGAATGCAGCGCGTGACAGATAACCGGTGTCTTCCACGATCGCCATGAACAGGAAGAACAGGATGATGATGGGGACGAAGGCCGCGACCGTCGCGACACCGTTGTAGATGCCATCCAGCAACATGCCCTGCCAGAATTCCGGCAAGCCGCTCACCAACGGCGCAATAGCGATTTCGCGCAGCCAGCCGAACAGATCGCCCACTCCGATTTGCAGCGGCTGCCCGAAAAAGAATATCCCCTGAAACAGCAGATACATGATGCCAAAAAAAATGGGCAGGCCCAGCCACGGGTGTAACATCAGATGATCGAGCTGCTCGGTGAGATTGTCCGGCAGGCGCGCGGGAACTTGCACCGAGTGTTGTAGTACGCGCGCCATCTCGCTCTCGATATGTGCATCCTGTTCAAGTTGCGAACGTAGCTCCTCTGCCATGCCCGGCGTGTTGTAGCGCAAGGCCTTGGTCACGGCCTGCAACGCCTCTTGATAACCGTTGCCGTATTTCGCGCTGAGCAGAAAGATCGGTATGCCGAGCGAGGACGACATCTTCGTTGTGTCGATGGTGATGCCGAACTTCTTGGCCTCGTCCGCCATATTGAGCAGCACCACCATGTTCAGGTTGTATTGTCTGAGTTGCAGCAACAGGCTGAGCTGGCGTTCGATCTGCGTGGCATTGAGCACCACGATGGCGAGATCGGGCACGTTGTCGTGCAGAAAATGGCGCACCACCTGTTCGTCTTCGGAGAAGCCGTGGATGTCGTAGATGCCGGGCAAGTCGATGATCTCGACCATGTCGCCACCGATAAGTATCTTGCCGCTGAGCAGTTCCACTGTGATGCCCGGCCAGTTGCCGACCCGTGCGGCACCGCCCGTCATACGATTGAATAGTGTTGATTTGCCCGTGTTGGGCATGCCTAACAAGGCAATCCGTTTCATGTCTTGTGTACCGATATCTTTGACGCTTCGCTCCTGCGCAGCAGGATGTCCGTCGTGCCGATGCGCACTTGCAGCGGGCCGGAAAAACTCGCTTTGCGGATCAGTTCGATGCGTTTACCGGCACGGAAGCCCAGTGCCGACAGGCGTTGGCGCAGAGCTTCGTCGGTCTGTATGGCGACTATGGTCGCACTTTCGCCCGGAATGAGGCCGTCCAGGCTCGGTGTTGTATTAATGGTTTTCACAGTGAGGGGATTATTTCATAGCTGCCTGTCTTTGCGGGGATCTTTAAATCCCTATCATTGGCGAGGCCTCTGTTGCAGTGTTGGCGTGTTTCCCGAGATGCGGCGCGCCGATTCGGCTTGACGGGGGGCAGGATATCGCTATAATCCGCGCTCCCTAAAAACCTTGCTCCACCGTTCACGCATGACGGGGGGCTTTAACCACAAGGAGATGTAATGCGACATTACGAGATCGTATTTATCGTGCATCCCGATCAGAGCGAACAGGTTCCCGCAATGATCGAGCGCTATCGCACGCTGGTGACCGGAAAGAACGGTCACATCCACCGTCTGGAAGACTGGGGACGCCGTCAAATGGCCTACCCTATCCAGAAGATCCACAAGGCACATTACGTGCTGATGAATATCGAAGCCGATCAGGAAACTCTGGACGAGCTGGAACACGCATTCAAGTTCAATGATGCCGTGTTGCGCCATCTGATCATCAAGGTCAAGGCTGCTGTTACTGCGCCTTCCGCAATGATGAAAGAAGAGAAATCCCGTTCGTTGACCAGTGATGCCGCTGAGGCGGCACCGGCTCCTGCGGCGGCTTGATTGGTTTGAGTAGCAACCGTTGCATCATCGACGGTGAATTGCTTGAGTTGGACGATCTGCGTTACACCCCTGCGGGAGTTCCACGGATCGGATTGAAGATACGCCACGTATCCACGCAACAAGAAGCGGGTGTCTCGCGACAGTTACAGTGCGATATCCCCGCAGTGGCTCTAGGCGCAGCGGCAGAGCAGGTGGGCCGTTTGAAGATAGGGCAGAGCGTGCGGGTGGAAGGCTTCTTGGCTCAACGCAGTTTGCGTATCGCGCAACTGGTGCTGCACATTGATAACGTTAAATTGAAATAAGGGGCACAACATGGCTCGTGTATTTAAGAAAAAAGATGACAAGAAGAACAATTCTTCACGTCAATTGTTCAAGCGCCGCAAATTCTGCCGCTTCACTGCCGAGAAGATCGCCGAAGTGGATTACAAGGACATCAACATCCTCAAGGAATTTATCTCCGAGAACGGCAAGCTGATCCCGGCACGTATCACCGGTACCAAGTCCCGTTACCAACGTCAATTGAGCGTCGCGGTGAAGCGTGCGCGTTTCTTGGCGCTGTTACCTTACACAGATTTGCACTAAGGAGTCGCCATGCAAGTTATTCTGATGGAAAAAGTAGTTAACCTCGGCCAGTTGGGCGATGTGGTTAAAGTGAAAAACGGTTTCGCGCGTAATTTCCTGATCCCGCAAGGCAAAGCCAAGCGTGCAACAGAGAACAACGTAGCGGATTTTGCGGCACGTCGTGCCGAGCTGGAAGCGGCAGAAGCAGCCAAGCTGGCCGATGCACAAGCGCGTGGCGAAAAGCTGAGCGGACTGACTGTGCAGATCGTGCAAAAGGCAGGCGTGGACGGCAAGTTGTTCGGTTCCGTTACCAATGCCGACATTGCTGCTGCACTGGAAACCCAGGGCTTCAAGGTCGAGAAGGCGCAAGTGCGTATGCCGGACGGCCATATCAAGCAGATCGGCGATCATCCGATCAGCATCGCTTTGCACGCCGATGTGGTGAGCAACATCACGGTATCCGTGCTGGGCGAGTAAGCTTCGAATCGATTGGTGTAGTGACAAAAAGGGCTGGCGACAGCCCTTTTTGTTTTTCCATTCGGTGTAGAATTCCCCTCCCGAAAAAATTTCCGTGCCATGCAGAATTTTGCCGCTCCAATAGCCGATCCGCAGATGGATGCCATCAAGCTGCCGCCACATTCCGTGGAGGCGGAGCAGTCCGTGCTGGGCGGTATCCTGCTGGATACCAGCGCCTGGGACAAGATTGCAGATTTGGTCGCCGAGCGGGATTTTTACCGCAACGAGCACCGTTTGATTTATCGCCACATCGCGCGTCTGACCGAGCACGCCAAGCCGGTGGATGTGATCACTGTGGCAGAGTCGCTGGAGAGCAATGCGGAGCTGGAGAAGGCGGGAGGATTGTCTTATCTTGGTTCGCTGGCCGCCAATGTGCCGACTGCTGCCAATATCCGTCGTTATGCCGAGATCGTGCGCGAGCGTTCCATCATGCGCAAGCTGGTGGAAGTCGGCAGTGATATTGCCACCAGCGCCTACAATCCCGGCGGACGTTCGGCCGGGCAGTTGCTGGACGAGGCGGAAAGCCGAGTGCTGGAGATCAATGAGGAAGGCGAGCGCGGCAATAAAGGATTCGTAGCGATCCCGCCTTTGCTGACCCAGGTGGTCGAGCGCATTGAGACTTTGTACGGACGCGACAACGCCAGTGATGTGACCGGTATCGCGACCGGATTCACCGATCTGGATCGGATGACTTCCGGCCTGCAACCCGGTGACCTGATCATCGTTGCCGGGCGTCCCAGTATGGGCAAGACTGCGTTCTCCATCAACATCGCGGAGAATGTGGCGCTGGACTCGAACAAGCCGGTGGCCATCTTCAGTATGGAAATGGGCGGTACGCAACTGGCGATGCGTATGATTGGTTCGGTCGGTCGGCTCAATCAACACACTTTGCGCACGGGCAAATTGGCAGATGACGACTGGTCGCGCATGACGCACGCCCTCGGACGTTTGAACGATGCGCCGATCTTCATCGACGAGACTGCGGCGCTCAATTCTCTGGAGCTGCGTTCGCGTGCGCGCCGCTTGCATAGGCAGAATGACGGTCTGGGACTGATCGTGATCGACTATCTGCAATTGATGTCCTCGCCAATGACGGGTAAGGGGGGCGGTGAGAATCGCGCCACCGAAATTTCGGAAATTTCGCGTTCACTGAAGGCGTTGGCCAAAGAATTGCATGTGCCGGTGATCGCGCTGTCGCAGTTGAATCGCAGCTTGGAGCAGCGCCCGAACAAGCGCCCGGTCATGTCCGATCTGCGCGAGTCCGGCGCGATCGAGCAGGATGCCGACTTGATCCTGTTCATCTACCGGGATGAGGTTTACAACCCGGACTCACCCGACAAGGGCAAGGCGGAGATCATCATCGGCAAGCAGCGTAACGGCCCGATCGGTTCGGTGGCGATGGCCTTCCGTGGCGAATACACCCGTTTTGAGAATCTGGCGCACGATCATTATCCCGGTGCGGGGCCGCAATATTAAAGAACGAAGGGCTTGTTACGTGCAGGGCAAATCCCTATAATGCGCGCCTGCTTTGGGAGCATATTTCAGCGGTAGAATATTTCCTCGACAAGGAAAAGGTCACTGGTTCGATCCCAGTTGCTCCCACCAAATTTTTCGAAGTTTGATTTTAGTGCGGCTCTGCCGCATTTTCTTTTGATAGAGTCATTATGCCGATCATCACTTTGCCGGATGGATCACAACGCAGTTTCCCCCAGCCGGTTACGGTGGCGGAGATCGCGCAAAGCATAGGCGCTGGTCTGGCGCGTGCCGCGTTGGCGGGCAAGGTTGACGGCCAGCTGGTGGATACCTCGCACCTGATCTCCGTCGATGCCCAACTGGCGATCATCACTGACAAGGATGCAGACGGACTCGATCTGATCCGGCACTCCACCGCACATTTGCTGGCCTATGCAGTGAAGGAGCTGTTCCCGGAAGCCCAGGTGACCATCGGTCCGGTGATCGAGAACGGCTTTTATTACGACTTCGCCTACTCGCGCCCCTTTACCCCGGAAGATTTGATCGCCATCGAGAAACGTATGGCAGAACTGGCTAAGAAAGACTTGCCGGTGGCGCGCAAGGTGGTGACGCGCGACGAAGCGGTGGCTTACTTCAAATCACTGGGTGAAAAATACAAGGCTGAACTCATTGCGGCGATTCCCGCCGATCAGGATGTGTCGCTGTATAGCGAGGGAGAGTTCACCGATCTGTGTCGCGGCCCGCATGTGCCGTCGACTGGAAAACTCAAGGTGTTCAAGCTGATGAAAGTGGCCGGAGCCTACTGGCGCGGCGACTCCAAGAACGAGATGTTGCAACGCATCTACGGCACGGCTTGGGCGAAGAAGGAAGATCTCGACGCTTATCTGCTCCAGCTGGAAGAGGCGGAGAAGCGCGACCACCGCAAACTGGGCAAACAGCTCGACCTGTTCCACATGCAGGACGAGGCTCCGGGTATGGTGTTCTGGCACCCCAAGGGCTGGGCGATGTGGCAGGTGATCGAGCAGTACATGCGCGGTGTGTATCGCGACAACGGTTATCAGGAGATCCGCTGCCCGCAGATCATCGACCGCGTGTTGTGGGAAAAATCCGGCCACTGGGAGCACTACAAGGCCAACATGTTCACCACCGAGTCGGAGAAACACGACTACGCCATCAAGCCGATGAACTGCCCCGGCCATGTGCAGGTATTCAATGCTGATCTGCGCTCCTATCGCGAACTGCCGCTGCGTTACGGCGAATTCGGTTCCTGTCACCGCAACGAGCCTTCCGGCGGTTTGCACGGACTGATGCGGGTGCGCGGTTTTGTACAGGATGATGGTCACATTTTCTGTACTGAGGGGCAGATCGAGTCCGAGGTGACGGCATTCAATGCTTTGGTGCTCAAAGTCTACAAGGATTTCGGTTTTAACGACGTCAAGGTAAAGCTGGCGCTGCGGCCAGAAAGCCGTGTTGGATCAGATGAAATCTGGGATAAGTCAGAGAGCGCTTTGCGCGCTGCTTTGCGTACCTCTGGCCTGAGTTGGGATGAGTTGCCGGGGGAGGGCGCATTCTACGGTCCCAAGATCGAGTTCCACATCAAGGATGCGATTGGCCGTTCTTGGCAATGTGGCACCATCCAGGTCGATTTTTCCATGCCGGGGCGTCTGGGAGCTGAATTCGTCGATGAGGACAATACGCGCAAAGTGCCAGTGATGCTGCATCGCGCTATCCTGGGGTCGCTGGAGCGTTTCATCGGTATTCTGGTGGAGAACCACGCCGGAGCCTTGCCTTTGTGGCTGGCGCCCGTGCAAATGGTGGTGATGAACATCTCGCAAGCGCAGGAAGAATATGCTGGCAAAGTGGTGGATAACTTGCGTGCGCTTGGCTTCCGTGTGCAATCGGATTTGCGCAATGAGAAGATTACCTATAAAATACGAGAACATAGCTTGCAGAAGCTGCCTTATCAGCTGATCATCGGCGACAAGGAGATGGCTGCAGGCCTCGTTGCCGTGCGAAACCGTCAAGGTGAAGACCTTGGGCAGATGTCGGTGGAGGCGCTGATTGAGCGCTTTAGAGCCGAGCTGTAACGGGCGCACGGCTTAATTTTGTAAATGGAGAAATTGCAATAGCACAAGATAAATCACAGCGCATGAATGAGCAGATCACGGCACCCCAAGTGAGGCTCATCGGCGCGGAAGGCGAGCAGCTTGGAATCGTGGCGGTTGCGGAAGCACTGCGTTTGGCTGATGAGGCAGAACTGGATCTGGTGGAGATCGCGCCTTTGGCGGAACCTCCGGTTTGCCGCATCATGGATATCGGCAAGTTCAAATATGCCGAAGCCAAGAAACAGCATGAAGCGAAACTCAAGCAGAAACAGGTGCAGATCAAAGAGATCAAGTTCCGCCCGGGCACGGATGAGGGGGACTACAACATCAAGTTGCGTAACCTGATCAAGTTTCTGGCCGATGGCGACAAGACCAAGATCACTTTGCGTTTTCGCGGGCGAGAGATCGCCCATCAGCAGATCGGTATGCAACTGTTGGAGCGGGTGAAGCAGGATCTGTTGGAGCACGGTGTGGTCGAGCAGTTTCCCAAGATGGAAGGCCGTCAGATGGTGATGGTGCTGAGTCCGAAGAAGAAATAATTTTTACCGTGTCAGATAAGGGACTGGCTGGCGCGGTGTAGCAGTGATCAGTCCCATACAAGTGGTTCCGGGTTTTCAAGTGTCTCTGCCAGAGACCTCCCGGCGTCATCAAATAAAATGGAGTCGTTATGCCAAAGATGAAAACCAAGAGCGGTGCGAAGAAACGCTTCGTCGTCCGCGCCGGTGGCAGCATCAAGCGCGGTCAAGCGTTCAAGCGCCACATCCTTACCAAAAAAACCACCAAGAACAAGCGTCAACTGCGTGGCTCGACTGGTGTCCATGAAACCAACACGGCGTCCGTGCGCGCCATGATGCCCTACGCTTAAGGAGTATAGAGAATGCCAAGAGTCAAACGTGGTGTAACGGCGCGCGCGCGCCACAAGAGTGTTCTGGCGAAAGCCAAGGGTTACCGCGGTCGCCGCAAGAACGTTTACCGCATCGCCAAAGAAGCGGTGATGAAAGCCGGGCAATATGCCTACCGTGACCGTCGCCAAAGGAAGCGTCAGTTCCGTACGCTGTGGATCGCGCGTATCAATGCGGCCGCGCGTGAGCAAGGTCTGGCCTATAGCGTGTTCATGAACGGATTGAAGAAGGCTGCAATTGAGATCGACCGCAAGGTATTGGCCGATCTGGCCGTGTTCGACAAAGCTGCCTTTGCGCAGATCGTCGCACAAGCCAAAGCCAGCCTCGGCGCGTAAATCGTAAGCAGTGTAAAAAAGGAGGCGTGAGCCTCCTTTTTTGTTTGTGGGATGTGACGATGCAAGAACTACAACAGATACTCGATGACGCGCTGCGTAGCTTTGCCGCGACAGATGATGCGGCGGAGCTGGAGAACGCCAAAGCACGTTATCTGGGCAAGGAAGGCAGCCTGACCGGTTTGCTGAAAGGCCTGGGTAAGCTTTCCTCCGAAGAGCGTCCGGCAGCGGGCGCGCGCATCAATCAAGTGAAGCAGCAGATCGAGGCGGCGCTGAATGCTCGGCGCGAGGTGATCCAGCAGCAGGCGCTGAATGCCAAGCTGGCAGGGGAATCGCTCGATGTGACCTTGCCGGGGCGCGGCACGGGTGCGGGCGGGCTGCATCCGGTCACGCGCACGCTGGAGCGTATCGAGACCCTGTTCCATTCCATCGGTTATGCTGTGGCAGAAGGCCCGGAGATCGAAAACGATTTCTACAATTTCACCGCGCTGAACATCCCGGAAGACCATCCGGCACGCGCTATGCACGACACCTTCTACATCGACGAGCAGCATGTGCTGCGTACACATACTTCGCCGATACAGATCCGCTACATGCAGGCGCATGTGGAGAAGTACAAACATCTGGCGGCGATGCCGGATATCCGCATCATCGCGCCGGGGCGCGTCTATCGCGTGGACTCCGACGCTACACATTCGCCAATGTTCCACCAGGTCGAAGGCTTGTGGGTGGGTGAACGCGTGAGCTTCGCCGACCTTAAAGGGGTGATCGCCGATTTTCTACAGAACTATTTCGAGACTGCGGACATGCAGGTGCGTTTTCGTCCGTCGTTCTTCCCGTTCACCGAGCCGTCAGCTGAGATGGATATGAGCTGGAAGGGCGGCTGGCTAGAGATCGGCGGTTGCGGCATGGTGCACCCGAATGTGCTCAAACATGTCGGTATCGACAGCGAAAAATACATCGGCTTCGCCTTCGGTATGGGTGTGGAGCGTTTGGCCATGCTGCGCTACGGGGTGAACGATTTGCGTCTGTTCTTTGAGAGCGACGTGCAATTCCTGAAACAATTCAACTGATATGAAATTCTCCGAATCCTGGTTGCGTACTTTCGTGAATCCATCGCTGTCCAGCGAGGAGTTGTCGCATCTGTTGACCATGGCTGGCCTCGAAGTGGAGGAGATGGTAGGGGTTGCCCCTGCCTTCGACAAAGTGGTCGTGGCGCAGGTGCTGAGCAAAGAAAAACATCCCGATGCAGACCGCCTGAATCTGCTCAGTGTCGATGTCGGGCAGGCAGAGCCGCTCGCCATCGTGTGCGGTGCGCAGAACGTGACTGTGGGCATGAAAGCGCCGTGTGCGCTGGTCGGTGCTAAATTGCCCGGCATCGAGATCAAACAAGCCAAGGTGCGCGGCATCGCTTCCTTCGGCATGATGTGTTCGGCCAAGGAACTCGGTCTGGCGGAGGAGAGCGACGGCCTGATGGTGTTGGATGCGGATGCGCGGGTCGGGCAGAGTATCCGCGACCATCTTGATCTGGACGATAAATTATTCACGCTCAAACTCACCCCCAATCGTTGTGATTGCCTTTCGCTGTACGGCATCGCGCGTGAAGTATCTGCACTGACCGGGGAGCCGCTACAACACGTATTGCCGGCCGGTTTCAAATCGGGTGCGGGTCTGGGGTGCAAAGTCGCGGTTACGGCAGCGGCGGCCTGCCCGCGCTACATCGGCAGCGTCATCAAGGGGGTTGATGCCAAAGCGAGCACGCCGGCCTGGATGGTGCAACGTCTGGAGCGTTGTGGTCTGCGCAGCATCAGCGCACTGGTGGATGTCACCAATTACGTGTTGCTGGAACTGGGACAGCCTTTGCACGCATTCGACCTGAACAAACTGAGCGGTGATATCGAGGTGCGTTTTGCACGTGCCGGAGAGAAACTGAAGCTACTGAACGAGCAGACCGTGGATTTGCAGGAAGACATGCTGGTAATCGCCGACGGCAAACACCCTGTGGCATTGGCTGGCGTGATGGGTGGTGCGGATAGCGCAGTGGACGATACGACTACCGACATCTTTCTGGAAAGTGCATTTTTTGCTCCCAGCGTGATCGTGGGCAAATCGCGCCGTATCGGTTTTGCTTCCGATTCATCCTATCGTTTCGAGCGCGGTGTGGATTTTGCCGCCACGCAAGTGGCGCTGGAGCGGGCGACGGAATTGATTCTTGATATCTGCGGCGGACAGATCGAGTCGGTGACCGAGGTCTCGGGAGATCTGCCTGCGCGTCCGCCGGTGAAATTGCGCACCGCGCGGGTATTGCGCGTGCTTGGTATCAGTCTGGCTGCGGATGAGATCGCGCAGATATTGAAACGGCTCGGCATGGTATTCCAGCAGCAGGGTGATGAATTCCTGGTAACACCCCCCAGTTACCGTTTCGATATCGTCATCGAAGAGGATCTGATCGAAGAGGTCGCGCGTGTTCATGGCTACGAAAAGATACAGCCCGCGCCGATACAGGCCCGGATGAGCATATTGCCATTACAGGAAGGGCAACGCCCCTTGAGCAAGCTGCGTCAGGTTATGGTGCAGCGCGATTATCAGGAAACCATCAACTATGCTTTTGTTGAGGCTGATTGGGAGCGGGATCTGTGCGGGAACGCGACACCTGTCGTGCTGAAGAATCCTATCGCCAGCCAGATGAGTGTGATGCGCAGCAGTTTGCTGGGGGGGCTGCTGGGGGCATTACGCGTCAATCTGGCACGGAAACAGTCACGTGTGCGCCTGTTCGAGATTGGTGGCTGTTTTGCGCGTGGGGAGCAGGGTTATGTGCAGCATGAGCGTCTGGCCGGGCTGGCATACGGGACGGTTTGTTCCGAACAATGGGGTGAGATTGCACGTGAGGTCGATTTTTACGATGTGAAGGGCGATGTCGAAGTCTTGTTCGCGCCGTACGGACTGACCTTCGAGGCGGTCTCCCACCCGGCTTCGCATCCGGGGCGTTCGGCACATATCCTGCTGGATGGCAGGGTGGTCGGCTGGATAGGTGAGTTACATCCCCAGTGGCAACAGCGCTACGATCTGCCACAGGCTGCGGTCTGGTTCGAGGTCGAGCTGGGGGCGCTGCTGGGACGCAATGTTCCGGTGTTTAGTGAAGTATCGAAACTGCCGCCAGTGCGCAGAGATCTGGCGGTGGTGGTAGATGAAAACATCGCCGTACAAGACTTATTGGAGCCATTGCGTAGCGCTAAAGTGGCATACGTGGTGGACGTGGGATTGTTCGACGTGTACCGTGGAAAAGGTGTCGAGGAAGGTAAAAAAAGCCTTGCTTTCCGAGTGTTATTGCAAGATACTCAAAAAACTCTGACAGAAACCGAGATTGAACAAAGCATCGCGCAGCTGGTGGCGATATTGCAACAGCATGGAGCGCAGATGCGTGCTTGAGGGGGAAGTGAATGACGACGTTAACCAAGGCCGAACTGGCCGATCTGTTGTTTGAAAAAGTGGGTTTGAACAAGCGCGAAGCCAAAGACATGGTGGAAGCGTTCTTCGAAGAAATTCGTATACAGCTGGAGGCGGGCGAGAGTGTCAAGCTTTCCGGCTTCGGTAATTTCCAGTTGCGCGACAAACCGCAGCGACCGGGGCGCAATCCCAAGACCGGCGAAGAGATCCCTATCACGGCACGCCGTGTGGTCACGTTCCATCCCAGCCAAAAGCTGAAGAGCATGGTAGAGAAGACCTATCATGGAACAACACGTTCCTAATTCCGCACTGCCTCCCATCCCAGCCAAACGCTATTTCACCATCGGTGAAGTCAGCGAATTGTGCGGGGTGAAGGCGCATGTCCTGCGTTATTGGGAGCAGGAGTTCACCCAACTCAAACCGGTCAAACGCGGCGGCAATCGTCGCTACTACCAGCACCACGAGGTGTTGCTTATCCGCCGTATCCGCCAGTTGTTGTACGAGGACGGTTTTACCATCAGCGGTGCACGCAGCCGTCTGGATCAGCAAGTCACCAAGCAGGCCGAGCCGCTTCCGGTCGAGGTGAAAGCCTCTTTGGATAGCATCGGGCTGCGGCGCGAGATACAAGACGTTCTTACCCTGTTGCGGGCGTGATACCGTGCTCGCGCGAGCTGCAAAATCTGTTCAATGGATATCCGCTCTGCTATAATCCGCGCCTTCGGGGCGTAGCGCAGCCTGGTAGCGTACATGCATGGGGTGCATGTGGTCGGAGGTTCGAATCCTCTCGCCCCGACCAGAACGACAAAGACTTACACCATCACGGCGTAAGTCTTTTTTGCTTCTGGGGGCTCATTCAGCGATGCCGTGACGGCGCAGTTCGGCCCGGCATCGGGCATGATCCGGGCAGACCTTCTCCACCACCCGCCAGAATGAGGCCGAGTGGTTCATTTCGACGAGGTGGGCAAGTTCATGCACCACCACGTAATCGATCAGATGCAAAGGCATCTTCACCAATTGCCAATTCAGCCGCACGACACCGCGCGAGGTGCAACTTCCCCATTGGGTGCGTGCGGAAGAGAGCTTCACCTGTCTTGGGACGACCTGCATGAGCGGCGCATAATGTGCCACACATTCCATGAATACACGTTCGGCCTCAAGCCGATACCATCGGGTGACGGCCTTCTCGATCACGGACTCGTCGCTGGTGTCGGTGACATGGAGATATAACTGGTCACCGCGCAATTGCGGCGTCGAGGCGAACAGGGCGGGGATGATGCGCAACGTGAATGTCTCGCCACGGAAGCTGATGTGCTCACCATCTTGCCAGCGCGGGATAGCGTCTTTCCTGTCTTGCCAACTGCCAAGTTTCTCGATGACCCAGGAGGCTTTGTCGTGGAGCACAGTGTGCAGCCACTTTTCCGAGGCACGTAACGGCATGCTGACGGTCAAACCGCGATCATCGATACGCAGTCCGATGCTGCGACGTTTGCCGCTGCGCTTGAGTGTGTAGGTGACGGGCTTGCCGGCCAGCTCGATGCTGCGCTGTTCGGGCGGAGGAGGGGGGGCGGTGCGGCGTAGCCTGCCCAGCATTATTTCATCCGCTCCATCTCGGTCTCTATCCATGCTTCGACCTGGCGGTTGATCTCGTCCGCTTTGAGTCCGTGCGGGCTGATCGGTTTGCCGATGCTCATGGTGATGGTGCCGGGATATTTGAGGAAGGCATTCCGCCCCCAGTGACGACCGGCGTTATGGGCTACAGGAACCACCAGCGCGCCGCTCGATTCGGCCAGCAGTGCGCCGCCGATCTTGTATTTGCCGCGTGTGCCGTAAGGCATGCGCGTGCCTTCGGGGAAGATCACCACGCAGAATCCTGCGGCGAGACGTTGTTTGCCCTGTTCCAGCAGCTGTTTGATCGCTTCTTTGCCCTTGCTGCGGTTGATCGCGATCGGACTGGTCAGCGCCAAGCCCCAGCCGAAGAATGGCAGGAACAACAGTTCGCGTTTCAGCACCCAAACCTGCGGCGGGAAAATCGTCTGCAAGGCAAAGGTCTCCCACGCGGACTGGTGTTTGCACAACACGATGCAAGGCTCGCTCGGGATGTTCTCTTTGCCTCTCACCTCCATGCGTATATCGCAGACCACCCGCAGCAGCCACATCATGCTGTAGGCCAGGCCGGAGATGATGCGGTAACGGGTTAATGCGCCGAACGGAAAAGTGAACAGCGAGAACGTCGCATAGACCGGCGTCCAGAGCAATTGCAGTGTCAGAAAAGCGAGCGAGCGAAGGAATACCATATCAGGCGAGCAGATGGCTGACTACCGCTGCCAGGTCGGGGAAAGTCAATGTGCCTTCCGGCAGGCCACCTTTTGCCTGGGTCTTCTTGCCTTTGCCGGTGAGCACCAGATAAGGTTGTGCGCCGAGCCTTGTGCTGGCCTCTAGGTCACGCAGAGAATCGCCCACCGCCGGTACGCCGTGTAATTCGGTGTTGTAGCGCTGGGCGATCTCTTCCATCATGCCGCTCTTGGGTTTGCGGCAAGTGCAGTCCGCTTCGCCGGTATGCGGGCAGAAAAACACCGCATCGATGCGCCCGCCTAGCAGGGCGCATGCCTTGTGCATCTTGTCGTGGATGGCATTGAGAGTGGGCATGTCGAACAGGCCGCGACCGATACCGGATTGATTGGTGGCGACCACCACGCGATAGTCCGCCTGGCACAGGCGGGCGATCGCCTCCAGACTGCCGGGAATGGGTTTCCATTCTTCCGGGCTCTTGATGAATTGGTCGGAATCGAAATTGATGACGCCGTCGCGGTCTAGGATGATGAGTTTCATAAAAGCTTTCACCACAGAGACACGGAGACACAGAGACAGACGAAACCGAACTGCGGGCAGGGTTTGACTTGATCTGTGTGACGAATCAAATACGAAGATTTCGTTGTCGTTTTTCTCTGTGTCTCTGTGTCTCTGTGGTTCATGGTTTTGACCTTAAGCCGCCAACTTGGAAATGTCTGCTACCTGATTCATCAATCCGCCCAATTGCTGCAACAGCGCGGCGCGGTTCATGCGCACGGCCTTGTCTTCGGCCATGACCATCACCTGATCGAAGAAATCGTCGATGAACGGTTTCAGCGTTACCAGCGCTTTCAGGTTCTGGCCGTAATCGCCTCGGTCAAAATAGCCCTGTGCGAACGGAGTGATGTCTTGTATGGCCTGATACAAACTGCGCTCTGCGTCATCGGTCATCAGCTTGGTATCGACCTTGGCATTGGCTATGGCGTTACCCAGTTCTTCCTGATTCTTGCGAATGATATTCTGTACGCGCTTGTTCGCTGCGGCGAGGTCTTTGGCGACGGCCAGTGCGGCAAATGCTTTTACTCCTTGCAGGCGTGGCAGAACCTCATGCAGTCTCCCGCCCACGGTCTGGAGTACCGCTTCGATATGCGACGGCTCGAAATCGCGGTCTTTCAGATAACCGCGCAGGCGATCCAGCATGAAACCCTCGATGTCCTTGGCGACCGAGGCAGCCAACATGCCGGCAGGGAAATTCTCTGCCGAGATCTTGAGCAGCAAAGGGAGCGGAATGTCGAGCGGGGCCTCGATCAGGATGCGCAGCACACCGAGTGCCTGACGGCGCAGACCGAACGGGTCTTTGTCACCGGTCGGGATCTGACCGATGCCGTAGATGCCGAGCAGCGTTTCAAGTTTGTCAGCCAATGCCACCGCACAGGCCAGCTTGCCCTGCGGCAGACTGTCTCCGGCGAAACGCGGGTGGTAGTGTGCTTCGATGGCTGCGGCCACGTCGGCCTGTTCGCCGTCATGTTGCGCATAGTAGCGCCCCATCACGCCCTGCAACTCGGGGAACTCGCCAACCATGTCGGTGAGCAGGTCGGCTTTGCACAGGCGTGCCGCCAGTTCTGCGGCGGCCTTATCCGCACCGAGCAGATGCGCGATGCCACCCGCCAGCGTGACGATACGCGCCACACGTTGCAGTTGAGAGCCCAACTTGTTGTGATACACCACCTGGCCCAGTTTTTCGACGCGCGACTCCAGCGTCTGTTTGCGATCCTGATCGTAGAAGAAGCGTGCATCGGCCAGGCGCGGGCGCACTACGCGCTGGTTGCCCTCGATGATGTGATGCGGGTCGCTCACCTGCATGTTGGAGACGATGAGGAACTTATTGAGCAGTTTGCCGCTCTGGTCAAGTAGCGGGAAATATTTCTGGTTCTGCTGCATGGTGAGGATCAGGCATTCCTGCGGCACTTCCAGATATTCCTGTTCGAACTCGCCGATATAGACTTCCGGCCACTCCACCAGCGCGGTCACTTCGTCCAGCAGCGTGCTGAGTACGCTGCGGTCTTCGTTGGAGAGACTGATTAATTTTTTCAGATCAATGTTCGAGTGCCCCACCCAAGTTGCCTTGAGCGATTCGGCATGATGATCGAGCTTGAGCGCGATCATTTCGCGACGTTTCGCGTAACTCGGCACCACATGGCCTTCGTTCTCCAGCAAGGTCTCGTAGTCGTCGGCATGGGAGATGGTGATCGCTTCCGTCGATAGGAAGCGGTGCCCTCGGGTGACGTTGCCGCTATGCAGGCCGAGTACTTCGATCGGTACGATGCGGTTGCCGTGCAGGGCGGTCAGCGCATGCACCGGGCGTACGAACTGGTGATCGCTATCGCCCCAGCGCATCAGCTTGGGAATGGGAAGTTTTTTCAGTGCATGAGTGATAATTTCGGCGAGGCACTCGTCCAGAGATTTGCCTTTTTGCGCGATGCGGGCCGCGAAATATTCCGCTTTGCCGTCGCTGATGCGTTGCAGTTGTTCGAAGGTCGTGTTGGCGGAACGCATGAAGCCTTCCAGCGCTTTGGAAGGCTTACCTTCCGCGTCCAATCCTGCGCTTACCGCCGGACCTTTGCGTTCGATCACACGATCTGCCTGCAAGGCGGTCACACCGGAAATGGCAAAAGCCAGCCGGCGCGGAGTGGCGTAGGTTGTGCACCGGCTGTCACCATTCGCGAATACCTGCTCTTGCAATGCAGCGAACACTTCTGCGGCGAAGGTGGACGAGAGTCGTTCCAGTGCTTTGGGTGGCAGCTCTTCGGTGAGCAGCTCGATCAACAGGGTTTGATTCATTATTTAGCCTCCCCGTTCTTCAGCATCGGGAAGCCCAGTCGTTCGCGCGAATCGAAATAGGCCTGCGCCACGGCACGCGCCAAGGCACGCACGCGGCCAATGTAGCCAGCACGTTCGGTGACCGAAATGGCCCCGCGCGCATCCAGCAGGTTGAAGCTGTGCGAGCATTTCATCACCATCTCGAAACCGGGCAATACCAGACCGGTTTCGATCAGGCGTTTGGCCTCGCTTTCATATTCGTTGAAATGGCGGAACAACATCTCGATATTGGAATGCTCGAAGTTGTATTTGGATTGCTCGACCTCGTTCTGGTGGTACACATCGCCATAGGTGATCACGGTGTTGCCATTCTTCGCCCACACCAGATCGTAGACGTTCTCAACACCTTGCAGGTACATGGCGAGGCGTTCCAGCCCGTAAGTGATCTCGCCCAGCACCGGTTTGCAGGTGAGTGAGCCGACTTCCTGGAAGTAGGTGAACTGGGTGACCTCCATGCCGTCCAGCCACACTTCCCAGCCCAGTCCCCATGCCCCCAGAGTGGGAGACTCCCAATCGTCCTCGACGAAGCGAATGTCATGCTCCTGTGTGTTGATGCCGAGCGCGCGCAGGCTGTCCAAGTAAAGCTCCTGAATATTCTCTGGCGAAGGTTTTAAGGCGACTTGGAATTGATAGTAGTGCTGCAAGCGGTTGGGATTCTCGCCGTAGCGACCGTCTTTGGGGCGACGCGAGGGTTGCACATAAGCGGCACGCCAATGCTCCGGGCCGATGGCGCGCAGGAATGTCGCGGTGTGGAAAGTGCCCGCGCCGACCTCGATATCGTACGGCTGCAACAGGGCGCAGCCCTGTTTATCCCAGAAATTTTGCAGTGTCAGGATGACTTGCTGGAAAGTCGGCCCGTATCCGCTGGCAGGTGTTGTGATGGAAGCAGAAGTGAGCATGTGCTAAGAAAACCGGCATGATTTG
The DNA here is from genome assembly GCA_964571195.1 of uncultured Gallionellaceae bacterium. GTDB lineage: Bacteria > Pseudomonadota > Gammaproteobacteria > Burkholderiales > Gallionellaceae > PALSA-1006. The sequence goes on from CAZNAD010000001.1 coordinate 301,905, forward strand.
CGAAGGTGCGCATTTTACGGGTTTTCGGGCTTTGAAGTCACCTTTACCCGCGCGCTGCGTTTTTGGCCGGGCTGCGCCAGATGGCGGAACAAGTTTTCCGCCATCCGGGCTGCTCGGGATCAGCTGAAGAATGCCTTCACTTTGTCCAGGAAAGACTGCGCACGCGGACTGTGGCGGGCTGTGTCCTGTTGGCTGATGCTCTCGAACTCGCGCAACAGCTCCTTTTGCCGGTCGGTCAGATTGGACGGCGTCTCGACCACCACATGACAGTTCAGATCGCCGTGAGTGCCTGTGCGCATGCCTTTGATACCTTTGCCGCGCAGACGGAAGATCTTGCCACTCTGTGTCTCTGCGGGGATCTTGATACTTGCCTTGCCGTCCAGCGTGGGGATATCGATCTCGCCGCCGAGCGCAGCCGTGGCGAAGCTGATCGGCATCTCGCAGTGCAGGTCGTCGCCCTCGCGCTGGAAGACATTGTGCGGGCGGATATGGATCTCGACATAAAGATCGCCGCTGGGAGCGCCGTTGCTGCCGGCTTCGCCGTGGCCGCTGTGGCGCAAACGCATGCCGGTGTCGATACCGGCGGGTATCTTGATCTCCAGAGTCTTGTGCTGTTTGGTGCGGCCGGCGCCATGACACGAACCGCAGGGCGAACTGATCTGTTTGCCGCTACCGTGGCAACGCGGACAGGTCTGCTGGATGGAGAAGAAGCCTTGTTGCATGCGCACCTGTCCGTGGCCCGCACAGGTCTGGCAGGTGGTCGCGCTGGTGCCGGGTTTCGCCCCGGAACCCTTGCAGGTCTCACACTCCACCATGGTGGGGATGCGGATCTGTTTTTGCGCGCCGCGTGCTGCCTCTTCCAGGGTGATCTCGAGGTTGTAGCGCAGGTCGGAACCGCGATGTGCCTGAGTGCGACCGCCTCCTCGGGCACCACCGAAGATATCACCGAAGATATCGCCGAAATCGAAGCCGCCCGCACCGGCACCCGCACCGAACGGATTGCCGCCGCCCATGCCGCCGGCTTCAAAAGCTGCGTGGCCGTACTGATCGTAGGCAGCACGTTTTTGGCCGTCGCTCAGAGTCTCGTAGGCTTCCTTGGCCTCTTTGAAGTGCTCCTCCGCTTTCGGATTGTCTGGATTGCGGTCAGGATGGTGCTTCATCGCCAGTTTGCGATAAGCCTTTTTGATCTCTTCGTCCGATGCGTCTTTGTTGATGCCCAGGATTTCGTAATAGTCGCGCTTGCTCATGTTTTGTCCATGTGACGATGGGGCGCATGCGCCCCACCTGTTACAACATCAAGAAAAATCCTGCTTACTTCTTGTCTTTTACTTCGGTGAATTCCGCATCCACCACATTGTCGTCATGCGGCTTGCTCTCGGCTTGTGCGCCACCTTCGGCACCCGCTGCTTGCGCTTTGGCTTGCTCGGCGGCGTACATCTTCTCGCCCAGCTTCTGTGCTGCGGTCGCCAGAGCTTCGGTTTTGGCGGTGATGGCGTCTTTGTCGTCGCCCTTCACCACTTCTTCCGCTTCTTTCAATGCCGTCTCGATGGCAGTCTTTTCTTCGGCAGACAGTTGCTCGCCGTATTCTTTCAGCGACTTCTGGGTGGAGTGGATCAGCGCGTCCAGTTGGTTACGCGCGGTCACCAGTTCCATCGCCTTCTTGTCTTCGTCGGCGTGGGCTTCCGCATCTTGCACCATGCGGTTGATCTCTTCTTCGCTCAAACCGGAGCTGGCTTGGATCTTGATCTTATTCTCTTTGCCGGTGGCTTTGTCCTTCGCGCTCACGTGCAAGATGCCGTTCGCGTCGATGTCGAAAGTCACTTCGATCTGCGGCATGCCGCGTGGTGCGGGCGGGATGTCGGACAGATTGAACTGGCCGAGGCTCTTGTTGCCCGAAGCTACTTCGCGCTCGCCTTGCAACACATGGATGGTCACCGCGTTCTGGTTGTCATCGGCGGTGGAGAATACTTGCGATGCCTTGGTCGGGATCGTGGTGTTCTTCTTGATGAGCTTGGTCATTACGCCGCCCATGGTTTCGATACCCAGAGACAACGGGGTCACGTCCAGCAGCAGCACGTCCTTCACTTCACCTTGCAACACGCCGCCCTGAATCGAAGCGCCCACTGCCACGGCTTCGTCCGGGTTCACGTCCTTGCGCGGCTCTTTGCCGAAGAACTCTTTAACCTTCTCCTGCACTTTAGGCATACGGGTCTGACCACCAACCAGAATCACGTCGGCGATGTCGGAAGTGGAAACGCCCGCATCCTTCATGGCGATCTTGCACGGCTCGATAGTGCGAGCGATCAGGTCTTCCACGATGCTTTCCAGCTTGGCGCGGGTGATCTTCACGGCCAGGTGTTTTGGGCCGGTCGCGTCGGCAGTGATGTAAGGCAGGTTCACTTCGGTTTGTTGTGCCGAAGACAGTTCGATCTTGGCCTTTTCCGCCGCGTCTTTCAGGCGTTGCAGCGCCAACATGTCCTTCTTCAGGTCGATGCCGGTCTCTTTCTTGAATTCTTCCACTAGATGCTCGATCACGCGCATGTCGAAGTCTTCACCGCCGAGGAAAGTGTCGCCGTTGGTAGAGAGCACTTCGAACTGGTGTTCGCCGTCGATTTCGGAAATGTCGATGATGGAGATGTCGAACGTACCACCGCCCAAGTCGTACACCGCGATCTTTCGGTCGCCTTCTTGCTTGTCCAGACCGAACGCCAACGCGGCCGCAGTCGGTTCATTGATGATGCGCTTCACATCCAGACCGGCGATACGACCAGCGTCTTTAGTTGCCTGACGTTGGCTGTCGTTGAAGTAAGCGGGAACCGTGATGACGGCCTCGGTGACTTCTTCACCCAGATAGTCTTCGGCGGTCTTTTTCATCTTGATCAGCACTTGCGCGGAGATTTCCGGCGCGGAGATGTCCTTATCGCGCACCTTCACCCATGCGTCGCCGTTCTTGGCCTTGACGATGGAGTAGGGAACCATGGCGATGTCTTTTTGCACCATTGGCTCTTCAAAGCGGCGGCCAATCAGGCGCTTCACACCATACAAAGTGTTCTTGGGGTTGGTTACGGCCTGACGTTTGGCGGCAGCACCGACCAGAATCTCGCCGTCTTCCATGTAAGCGATGATGGAGGGGGTTGTACGCGCACCTTCGGCGTTCTCGATCACCTTAGGCTTGCCGTTTTCCATAACGGACACGCAAGAGTTGGTCGTGCCCAAGTCAATACCGATGATCTTTCCCATGATGCTTTCCTTTCAGTTGAATTCGTAAAAGTTTGAATGCTGTTATTGCCTTGCCGCCCTACATTAGGGCGGCGTTACATATTTCAAGTGCTCCCTCATCCCAACCCTTCTCCCAGAGGGAGAAGGACTTAACCTCCCTCTCCCTTTGGGAGAGGGAATGAGGGTGAGGGTGCTTTTATTCTTTTGCTTTCGCCACCATCACCAGCGCCGGACGCAACACCCGGTCGTTCAAGGTGTAGCCGCGCTGCATCACCGTCACTACGGTATTGGCTTCTTGCTCGCTCTCGACCATGCCGATGGCCTGATGTTTATGCGCGTCGAACTTCTCCCCGGCAGGATTGATCTCCTTGATGTGGAATTTCTCGAATACGCTGGAAAGTTGCTTCAGGGTCAGTTCCATACCGCTCTTGAAGCTTTCCACGCTGGCGGTCTCCACCGCCAGACCGGCTTGCAGGCTATCCATCACCGCCAGCATCTCGTTGGAAAAACGCTCAACGGCAAATTTCTGCGCCTTGCTGATGTCCTCCTGCGCACGACGGCGGATGTTCTCGCCCTCGGCCTTGGCGCGCAGCCAGGCGTCGTGGTGTTCCTGAGCCTTCAGTTCGGCCTGTTTGAGCATCTCTTCCATGCTGGGCATCACTTCCGGGGCGGCGTGTTCGGCTGCATTGCCCGGTTGTTGCTCGTTTTTCGGGGTGTTTTCTTGCTCGCTCATACTGCTCTCCTGTTATCGACTTTCGCCAAATTGGGGTAAAAAGCGACATTTCAAGGGCTGGCGCGCATTATTTTTTCGCGTGAGATAATACGCATTGTTCCAGAACCTTTCTTTATGTCTGCCACCAAGAACTACCACTGGCGCATCGCCGGTTTCTATTTCTTCTACTACGCCTTCGTGGGGATGTTCGCGCCCTATTGGAGTTTGTACCTGCAATCCCTGCATTTCAGCGCCATCGAGATCGGTATTTTGATGTCGATGCAGCCGGTGATGCGTATGGTCGCGCCGGGAGTGTGGGGTTGGCTGGCAGACCGTTCCGGCAAGCGCCAGTTGGTGGTGCAGGTGGCGGCGACGCTGAGTGCCTTGTTCTATCTGGGAACGTTCTTCGCCACCAGTTTCTGGGGGATGATGGCCGTGCTGGTGCTGATGAACTTCTTCTGGAGTGCGTCGATGCCGCTGGTGGAAGCGACCACGCTGAGTTATCTCGGCAAGAACACGGCGCATTACGGGCGCATCCGTTCCTGGGGTTCCATCGGTTTCATCGTGTCGGTGGTGGGTTTGGGTTACGCCTTCGACTATATCGCCATCGCCTGGCTGTTATGGGCGGGGCTGGTGTGCGAGATCGGCATCCTGATCTTCTCGCGCCAGATTCCCAAGACCGAGGTATTGGCGCACCACACCGACAGTCAGCCGATCCGGCAGATCGTGCTGCAGCCGCGCGTGTTGGCCTTGTTCGGGGCGTGTTTTCTCATGTCCGTGGCGCACGGGCCTTACTACACCTTCTATTCCATCTATCTGGTTGAACACGGTTATGCCAAAAGCGCGGTGGGGGCGTTGTGGGCGCTGGGGGTGATCTGCGAGATCGGGGTGTTTTTCCTGATGCCCCAACTGGTGCGCCGTTTCGGTTTTGTGCATATCCTGCTGTTCAGCCTGGCGGCGGCGGTATTGCGCTTCCTGCTTATCGGCTGGGCGGTGGATGTGTTGCTGCTCATTCTTGTTGCCCAGGTGTTGCATGCCGCCACTTTTGGCGCATATCACGCCGCCTCCGTGGGCTTGGTGCATGAGTCATTTCAGGGGCGGCACCAGTCCAAGGGGCAGGCTCTGTTCGGCAGCGTGACCTACGGTGCGGGCGGCATGCTGGGCGGTTTGGCGAGCGGGCCGATCTGGCAGCATTGGGGCGCGTCCGCCCTGTATTCTTTCAGTGCCGCGATGGCGTTATTGGGCTTGCTGCTGTTGTCATGGCGGCTGCGCCGTCCGAACTGATCCGCGAAATGTTAGACTGCCCGTCACTTCAATCCTAGTCGAGACTATGAGCCAAGTTTTCCTTTACGACACCACCCTGCGCGACGGTACCCAGCGCGAAGATATCTCCCTGTCGGTGGACGACAAGCTCGTCATCGCCAAACGTCTGGCCGATTTCGGTTTCCACTACATCGAGGGCGGCTGGCCCGGCTCCAATCCCAAAGATGCCGAGTTCTTTGTACGTGCCGCCAAGTTGAGTCTCGGCAACGCCAAGCTGGCCGCATTTGGCCGCACCCGGCAGAAACATCTGTCCTGCGAACAGGACAGCAACCTTCAGGCCTTGCTGGATGCGGGTACGCCCGTGGTGACGATGGTGGGCAAGAGTTCCGAATATCACGTGAAGCTGGTGCTGGCCGCCACGCTGGAAGAGAACCTGGCGATGATCCGCGACAGTATCGCCTATATGAAAGCGCAGGGGCGCGAGGTGGTATTCGACGCGGAACATTTCTTCGATGCGTTCATCGCCAACCGCGACTATGCACTGGCGACGTTGCGTGCAGCGGCGGAGGCGGGGGCGGACTGGCTGGTGTTGTGCGAGACCAACGGCGGCAAGTTGCCGTGGGAGGTGGAAGAGATCGTGCGCGAAGTGGCGGCACAGATCAAGACTCCGCTGGGTGTGCATTGCCACAACGACAGCGGCTGCGGCGTATCCAATTCGCTGGCGGCGGTGCGCGGGGGCTGCACACAGGTGCAGGGCACCATCAACGGTTACGGCGAACGGGTGGGCAATGCCAACCTCACCACTATCATCCCCAATCTGCAGTTGAAGATGGACAAGCCGGTGGTGACGCCGGCACAGTTGCGCGAACTGACTTCACTCGCGCATTACGTCGCCGAAGTGGTCAATCTCAAGCACTACAATCACGCGCCCTACATCGGCCACAGCGCCTTCGCGCACAAGGGCGGCATCCATGTCGCGGCGATCATGAAGGCCAGCGATACCTACCAGCATATCGACCCGACACTGGTGGGCAACGAGATGCGTTCCGTGGTGTCCGAGCTTTCCGGGCGCGGCAACATCCAGTTCCATGCACAGGCGCTGGGGCTGAATCTCAATAACGAAGATGCGCAGCGGGTGCTCAACCACATCAAACATCTGGAGCACGATGGTTTCACCTTTGAGGCGGCAGAGGCCAGCGTCGAGCTGATGTTGCACCGCCTGCGCCCCAGCTATGTGCATCCGTTCGAGCTGGTGGACTATTTCGTCATCACCGAACGTCGCCAGAGTCGCGGCCTGCTGTCCGAGGCGACGGTCAAGGTCAAGGTGGGCGGCGAGGTGAAGTTCGTTGCGGCCGAGGGTAACGGTCCGGTCAATGCACTTTCCACAGCCTTGCGCAGTGCGCTATCTGCCGCGTATCCCGTGCTGAAGACGGTGCGGCTGATCGATTACAAGGTACGTATCCTGGATAGCGGGAACGGCACCTCGGCGCAGATCCGCGTATTGATCACTTTCCAGGGCGGCGGTCATGTCTGGACCACGGTCGGGGCGAGTACCAATATCATCGACGCCAGCTGGCGCGCGCTGTCCGACAGTCTGGAATATGCGCTGGTGAAGTTGGGCGGCGAGACGGCGGCGGGCTGAGCCTTGGCGAAAAGCCCGCTGGCTGTGGCATAATCGCAGACCCTGCGAAGGTAGAAAAATAATGAACGCTCAAACCCTTTACGACAAACTCTGGAACAGTCATCTGGTTCGCACCGAACCGGATGGCACCGCATTGATCTATATCGACCGTCATCTGGTGCATGAGGTGACTAGTCCGCAAGCCTTCGAAGGCCTCAAGCTGGCGCAGCGCAAGCCGTGGCGGACAGGCTCTATGCTGGCGGTGCCGGACCATAACGTGCCGACGACCAAACGCAGTGGCGGTATCGCCGATCCTATCGCGCGCCTGCAGGTGGAGACGCTGGATGCGAATTGCGCAGAATTCGGCATCACCGAATTCAAGATGGGCGACATCCGTCAGGGCGTGGTGCATGTGATGGGGCCGGAGCAGGGCGCGACCTTGCCTGGCATGACCGTGGTGTGCGGCGATTCGCATACCAGCACACACGGTGCATTCGCCGCATTGGCGCACGGTATCGGCACTTCCGAGGTCGAGCATGTGATGGCCACGCAGTGTCTGGTGGCGAAAAAATCCAAAACCATGCTGGTGCAGGTGGATGGTTTGCTCGGCAAGAGCGTGACCGCCAAAGATATCGCGCTGGCCGTGATCGGACAAATCGGCACGGCGGGCGGTACCGGCTATGCCATCGAATTCGCGGGTAGCACGATTCGCGCGTTGAGCATGGAAGGCCGCATGACGCTGTGCAATATGGCCATCGAGGCGGGTGCCCGTGCCGGTATGGTGGCGGCGGACGAGACCACGTTCGCCTATTTCAAGGGTCGTCCTTTCGCGCCGCAAGGCGAGCAATGGGAGCAGGCGGTCGCTTACTGGCGTACGTTGCACAGTGATGCCGGAGCGAAGTTCGATGCAACGGTGGTGCTGGATGCCGTGCAGATCAAGCCGCAGGTGACCTGGGGCACTTCGCCCGAGATGGTGGTGTCTGTCGACGGGCGCGTGCCCGATCCGGCTCATGCACCGAATGCCGTGAAACGCGGCGATTGGGAACGCGCACTGGTCTATATGGGGCTGCAGGCGAACATGCCCATCACCGAGATCGTGATCGACAAAGTGTTCATCGGCTCCTGCACCAATGGACGTATCGAAGACATGCGTGCCGCTGCTGCGGTCGCCAAGGGTAAGAAGGTCGCCGCGAACGTGAAATTGGCGATGGTGGTGCCCGGCTCCGGTCTGGTCAAAGCGCAGGCGGAGCAGGAGGGGCTGGACAAGATTTTGATCGAAGCCGGTTTCGAATGGCGCGATCCGGGTTGCTCGATGTGTCTGGCGATGAATGATGATCGTCTGGCACCCGGCGAGCGTTGTGCGGCTACTTCCAATCGCAACTTCGAGGGGCGGCAGGGGCAGGGTGGGCGCACGCATCTGGTGAGTCCGGCAATGGCCGCTGCCGCCGCGATCGCGGGGCATTTTGTGGATGTGCGGGAGCCGGTGTGATGAAAAAATTTACTGAATTCTCTGGTGTGGTTGCGCCGTTGGACAGAGCCAACGTGGATACCGACGCGATCATTCCGAAGCAGTTCCTGAAGTCGATCAAGCGCAGCGGCTTCGGCCCCAACGCGTTCGACGAGTGGCGTTATCTCGACCACGGCGAGCCGGGTATGGATAACAGCAAACGCCAGATCAATCCCGATTTCGTGCTGAACCAGCCGCGTTATCAGGGCGCGCAGATCCTGTTGGCGCGCGAGAATTTCGGCTGCGGTTCGTCGCGCGAACATGCGCCGTGGGCGCTGGAAGACTACGGCTTCCGCGTCATCATCGCGCCGAGCTTTGCCGATATCTTTTTCAATAACTGCTTCAAGAACGGCCTGTTGCCGATCAAGCTGGCTGCCGACAAGGTGGATGCACTGTTCAAGGCGGTGGCAGCCGAGGTCGGCTACAAGCTGACGGTCGATTTGGCGCAGCAACGTATCGTCGCGCCGGACGGCACGGTTTATCCCTTTGAGGTGGACGCCCATCGCAAACATTGCCTGCTCAACGGCTTGGACGATATCGGTCTGACCCTGCAGCATGTGGATGACATCAAGGCGTTCGAGACGAAGCACCGCGCGGCGCAGCCGTGGTTGTTCGCATGATTTTTAATTTGATTGAAAGAGTCGAAAGATGAAGATCGCAGTTTTGCCGGGTGACGGCATCGGGACGGAGATCGTTGCGCAGGCGGCCAAAGTGTTGGAGGCATTGCGTAGCGACGGTCTGAAGATAGAGCTGGAATACGCGCATATCGGCGGTGCCGGTTACGATGCGGCGAAAGACCCGCTGCCGGAAGCCACGCTGAAATTGTCGCAGCAATCCGACGCGGTGCTATTGGGGGCCGTGGGCGGTTATCAATACGACACACTGCCGCGTCCGATGCGTCCCGAACAGGGCTTGCTGCGCATTCGCAAGGGGCTGGGCTTGTTCGCCAACCTGCGTCCGGCGCTGGTGTACCCTGAACTGGTGAACTCCTCCAGTCTGAAGCCCGAGCTGGTGTCCGGCCTGGACATCATGATTCTGCGCGAACTCACCGGCGACATCTATTTCGGTCAGCCGCGCGGCATCCGCACACTGGATAACGGCGAACGTCAGGGCTTCGACACCATGCACTACAGCGAATCGGAAGTGCGTCGCGTGGCGCATGTCGGCTTCCAGATCGCGATGAAGCGCAATAAAAAGATGTGCTCGGTGGACAAAGCCAACGTGCTCGACACCAGCATGTTCTGGCGCGAGATCGTGACCGACGTGGCGAAGGAATATCCGCAGGTCGAGTTGAGCCACATGTACGTGGACAACGCCGCGATGCAACTGGTGCGCGCGCCCAAGCAGTTCGATGTGATCCTCACCGGCAACATCTTTGGCGACATCCTGTCGGACGAAGCCTCGATGCTGACCGGCTCCATCGGTATGCTGCCGTCGGCGTCGCTGGATGCCAACAACAAGGGTTTGTACGAGCCTTGTCACGGTTCCGCACCGGATATCGCGGGCAAGGATATCGCCAATCCGCTGGCGACCATCCTGTCGGTGGCGATGATGCTGCGCTACACCTTCGCCGACGAGACGAACGCGACACGCATCGAGAACGCGGTGCGCAAGGTGTTGCAACAGGGCATCCGCACTGGCGATATCTGGCAGGAAGGTATGCAGAAGGTCGGTTGCGCGGCGATGGGTGCTGCGGTGGTCGCGGCGCTGTAAAAATTACATGGGAAGGGGGAAGAGGGAAGGGAGAAGGGTAACTGCGGAGCGGTTTTTCACCCTTCCCCCTTCTCTCTTAAGCACCGCAGGTGCGCCCCCTTCCCGATTCAATTGAGGATAGAGAAATGAAAGTCGGTCTGATCGGTTGGCGCGGGATGGTGGGTTCGGTGCTCATGCAGCGCATGCGCGAGGAAAAGGATTTCGACCTCATCGATGCGGTGTTCTTTACCACCTCGAATGCCGGGGGTGTCGCTCCTGCCGAAGGTAAGGGCGTGCCGTTGAAGGACGCGATGGATATCAACGAACTGAAGGCGATGGATGCCATCATCTCCTGCCAAGGCGGCGACTACACCACCGAGATATTCCCCAAACTGCGCGCTGCCGGTTGGCAGGGCTACTGGATCGACGCGGCTTCCACACTGCGCATGGAGAAGGATGCAGTCATCATCCTCGATCCGGTCAATCTCGACCTCATCAAGGAATCGCTGGTCAACGGCGGCAAGAATTTCATCGGCGGCAATTGCACCAACAGCATCCTGCTGATGGGCTTGGGCGGCCTGTTCCATGCGGGGCTGGTGGAGTGGGTCTCTTCCATGACCTATCAGGCGGCATCCGGCGCGGGCGCGCAGAACATGCGCGAACTGCTGAACCAGATGGGCGTGGCGCACGCCTGCGTGGCCGATCTGTTGGCCGATCCGAAGTCGGCCATTCTGGAAATTGACCGCCGACTGGCGGAGAAGCTGCGTTCTGCGGATATGCCGACCGAAAACTTCGGCGCGCCGCTCGCGGGTAGCCTGATCCCGTGGATCGACAAGCAACTCGACAACGGCCAGTCCAAAGAAGAGTGGAAGGGCAAGGCCGAGGTCAACAAGATACTGGGCACGACTGCCGTTATTCCCGTGGATGGCTTGTGCGTGCGCATCGGCGCAATGCGTTGCCACAGTCTGGCGCTGACTCTCAAACTCAAGAAGGATGTGCCATTGAGCGAGATCGAAGCGCTCATCAAGGGTGGTAATCCCTGGGTCAAATTCGTGCCGAATGAGCGCAGCATCAGTGTGCGCGAGCTCACGCCCGTTGCTGTGACCGGCAAGTTGGATATCGCAGTCGGACGTGTACGCAAGATGGAGCTGGGGCCGGAGTATGTGAGTGCTTTTGTGTGCGGCGACCAATTGTTGTGGGGAGCGGCAGAGCCATTGCGTCGTATGTTACGTATCTTGTTGGACAAGTAGTTGAGATCGCGTGATAAACCGATTTATATATTGTCAGTTAACGCATGAATTTAAAGGGAAGGTGAGCTTGCATCACTAACTCCATGATGTTAATCTGAATAACGTCTGAAAATTAAAAGGGTGGCAGCGTGCGGAAATCATTTCTGAAAACGTTCGGTTTTTTTGCCTGTTTGGCATGGTCTGGTATGGCCGCTGCGGTGGGCTTCGGCGGAATCAATGTCACCTCTGCATTAGGACAACCCCTTGCCGCCGAGATCGAGCTGGTGGCGGTGGAACAGGCCGATAAAGCAAGCCTTAGCGCGCGACTGGCATCGGCTGATGCGTTTAAAGGCGCAGGCATCGACTACCCTTACGCGCTGCCGAAACTTAAATTTTCGGTCGAGACCCGCACTAATGGCGAGTTCTACATCAAAGCGACTTCTTCCCAGCCGGTCAATGAGCCTTTTGTCAGTTTGCTGATTGAATTGAACTGGGCATCTGGACGTCTGCTGCGCGAATATACCTTCCTGCTGGATCCTCCGGGTTTTGTGGCGGAACAACCTGCCGCTGCCACAGTGCAGCCGATCGAACCAGTGGTTGTGGCACCCGTGGTTGCACCAGTGCCTGCGGCACCGGTTCCCGAGCTGGCGCCGGCTGCCTCGGCTCCAATAGAAGCGCAGCAACCTCAGGCTGAAGTGATTGTAGCGGCTTCCGCTCCTGCACCCGCAGAAGCAGCCCAGGCTGTAGAGCCGACACCCGCCGCACCGGCATCGATTGCGGAAGAAACCAAAGCGGTCGAACCCGCGCCAGCCGTCGAGTCGAAATCGGTAGAACAAGCTGCGCCAGCGCCTGCACCGGTCAAACAAGCCGTTGCCCTCGCGCAAGTTTCGGAAACGGGCGTCACGGTCAAACGCGGCGACACCCTGAGCAAGATCGCCAACAAAACCAAAGAGGTCGATGTCAGTCTGGAGCGGATGCTGGTCGCGCTCTATCGCGCCAACGCCGAGGCATTCGATGGCAAGAACATGAACCGCCTGAGAGTCGGCAAGATCCTGCGTTTGCCACAGTCGGAAGAAGTCGGAGGTATCCAGCAGGTCGAAGCCGAGAAGGAAGTGCGCGCACAAGTAGCCGATTGGAACGCCTATCGTCAGCAACTCGCGGCAGCGACCGGGCAGGTCGGCGAGCAACGCGCGAAACAGGAAGTGTCCGGCAAGATCAGCACTTCGGTGGTGGACAAGGCACCTGCCGCCAAAGAGACCGCCAAAGAGGTGTTGAAGCTGTCGAAAGGCGAAGCCCCCGGTGATCAGACTTCTGCCGGTGGAAAGTCAAAAGACAAGAATGCCAAAGAGGAAGAGTCCGTCGCCAAAGGCAAAGCATTGCAGGAAGCTGAGCAGCGCGCGGCATTGCTGGAAAAGAACATCAAGGATATGCAGCGTCTGGTCGAGTTGAAGAATCAGGCCGCTGCTGCGGCAGCCTCTTCCGCAGCAGCGGTATCCTCTGTCGCACCTGCATCAGCAGTTGTCGCTGCGAGCGCTGTCGCAGTTGCGAAGCCCGCCTTGCCACAGCCGCAAGAGATCGCTCCACCGCCTTCTTTACTCGACGAGATACTGGGCAATCCGATCTATCTGGGTGCCGGTGCCGCCGTGCTGTTGGGGCTGGTCGGTTTGGGCTACACACGCTTCAAGGCTGGCAAGCAGGCCGCGCCGAAGTCTTTTGCTGAAGAAGCCGGAAATGCTACCGGACGGATTGCGGCACCCGTGGTCGCTTCTCCCGATACGGGCGACTTCACTTCTTCGATGTCTCCCGCGCTGGATGAAGTGGCCGAAGAAGTCGATCCGATCCGCGAAGCGGATGTATTCCTCAGTTTCGGGCGCGATGTGCAAGCCGAAGAAGTTCTGAAGGACGCGCTGGCGAAAGATCCCGGCAATAATCCCGTGAAATTGAAACTGCTCTCTATCTATGCGGAGCGCAAAGATACCAAGTCGTTCTACGTCTATGCGATGGAGATCAAAGAGTCGGGTGACGTGGCATCTTGGGAGCAGGCCGCAGCCATGGGGCGTGTACTTGAGCCGAACAATGCTTTTTATGGCGGTAACGGTGAGGCTGAAACCGTCGTTGCTGAAGCCGACAGTGATGCTTCGCTGCCTGTGGTCGATTTCGATTTGGGCTTGGGGGACAATACTCCGTCTCCAGCCGAGCAGACTATCGCGACTTTCGATATCCATAGCGCACTCGAACCGGAAGCCGCCGTCGGTGAGAAAACTGTCATTCTGTCTGCCGCTGATCTGCTTGCGGCACAGGAAACGCCGATGGATTTCGACGTGACCAGCACCCACTCCGGGGTGAAAGCAGCCGTGGACGAAGAGCCGAAGCTGGATATTCCGGCGATGGATTTCGACGTAACCGGGACGCAGCCAGAAGCAAAATCTGATGCAGCAGAAGAGCCTAAACTAGACATTGCGGCGATGGATTTCGATATCGGCGCGATCAAAATACCGGCAGCATCTACAGCTCCGCAACCTGTTGCCGAAGTTGCCGCCCCCACCCTAGATCTGGATGATCTGGTGTTCGAGGCTCCGGCTAAGGTTGCCGCGACATCTGCGGCAGAAGCACCTGCGGCACCAGCATCTACGAAAGATCAGGGGCTGGAGTTCACGATTGATATCCCCACTGAAACCAAGCCGGAGGCAGCAGCAAAACCTGCCGCACCGGTGAAGGATATGGGGCTGGCCGATATCAGTCTGAATCTCGATGAGTTGACTGCACCTGAGGTGGTTACTCCGGCACCGGCGGCGACCGAAGTCAAGGATGAGCGCTGGCAGGAAGTGGCAACCAAACTCGATCTGGCGAAAGCCTATCAGGAGATGGGGGACCAGGCCGGTGCGCGCGAGATACTGGAAGAAGTCTTGCGTGACGGTGACGAGAAACAGCAAGCCACTGCGCAGGAACTGTTGCAACAATTGGCGTAAAGGTCTGTTGACCAGAGATCGGCAGCCGATACCTCTGGCTGCCGATTTTTATTTGTGCGGGCTGATCGTTCCTCGGACCGGTCCCGGGAATACCCCAGCTGGACACCATAGATGAAGATACCGCGACCACATCCCGCGACGCAGATACTGGTATGGGTCTGTCTTGCGATCATCGTGCAGATCCTGCCGCCGGCATGGCTGCTGGTGGCCGTCTGCCTGTTGTTGTTGCTCGCCGTCAAAATACATATCCAACGCCTGTTCACGCTGATGCGCCGCACACGCTGGATATTCTTCTCCCTGTTGCTGATCTATGCCTTCGCCACGCCGGGTGAGGCGCTGTGGGCATCCGACTATGCTCCCACGCGCGAAGGCCTGTTCGAAGGACTGATCCAGTTGGGGCGGATTGCCTGCGTGTTGGCTGCGCTGTCGATATTGCTCACGCTGTTGAAGCGCGATCAACTGATCAGCGGCCTCTATGTTTTGGCCTACCCCGTGCGTTATCTCGGCTTGTCGCGGGAACGTCTCGCCGTGCGTCTGGCACTGACGCTGCATTATGCGGAGAATGCCATGCGTGACACGGCCAGCGATTGGCGCAGTGCCATCCGGCAAGCACTGGCCGGCGAGTCGCACGATACGGCACATATTCCCTTGCCGCTGCATCCACTCGGCTGGATTGATTTCGGACTGTTGCTGGTGAGCACTGTGTTGTTGATCGGGGCCGGACTATGAGGATCGCTTTGGGGGTGGAATACGACGGCGGCGGCTTCAACGGCTGGCAGAGTCAGGCCGACGGACATACCGTGCAAGATACGCTACAGCAGGCGCTGAGCCGGATCGCCTGTGAGCCAGTATCTGTCATCGCCGCAGGGCGCACCGATACCGGCGTACATGCGCTGGAGCAAGTCATCCATTTCGACACCGACACCGATAGGCCGCTGAGCGCATGGGTGCGCGGCGTGAATGCCCTGTTGCCGCGCAACATCGCCGTGTTGTGGGCGCATGCCGTGCCGGAAGCGTTCCATGCGCGTTTTTCGGCGCAAGCACGCAGTTACCAGTATGTATTGATTAACCGTCCCTCGCGTAGTGCCGTGCACCACGGCAAGGTCGGCTGGTTCCATGCCCCGCTGGATGTGCAGGCGATGCAAGCCGCAGCCTGTCATCTGCTCGGACAACACGACTTCACTTCCTTCCGTGCCGCCGAGTGTCAGGCAAAATCGCCGGTCAAAAATCTTGCCCGGCTCGATATCCGCCAGCAGGGCGACACGATCATTTTCAATCTCACTGCCGATGCCTTTCTGCATCACATGGTGCGCAACATCGTCGGTTGTCTGGTGTACGTCGGCAAAGGCAAACATCCTCCGCACTGGATACAGACAGTGCTGCAAGCGCGCCAGCGCAGTGTGGCCGCCCCGACGTTTGCACCGGACGGACTCTATCTGTGCCACATCACTTACGATGCGAAGTGGGGTCTGCCGCAGATAGAAAATCGAGCAGACTAAAATCCTGATGCTGTCGTAACGACAGTTTTAGCACCACTATCCCCCTGCTTTTCCCAAGATGATCGTGACGTTGCTGGCTATGTCAGCGAATGTCAGTTCATGCCAAGCCGGACATTGGAAAATTCTCATGATGAATATCGGACATCTGACTCCTTGTTGGTCTCCGGTTATTCGCGCATTGCAAGAATGTAATCGACCGACACGGGATGAGGTAATGCCTGCGAGGTTAAATTCGGCCATTAGAATCAAGCAGTCAGCGATGGAAATTGAAAGTTATGAATGGACAGGCAGTCGATTTTCCAAAACGGGAGACCTTGTGTCGCTTGGCTTTGAGTGAGAGCGGCTTTGTTTTTGATCCGGTCACCGGAAATAGTTTCACGGTCAATACCACCGGATTGTCCATCCTCAGGCAATTGCAGAAATGGGATGATTGGAATCAGGTGATCGTCTCTTTGCTGGAGGATTTTGAGGCCGAAGCACATGTTGTTGAGCGTGATGTGATCGAGTTTGCATCCTCTCTGAGAAGTGCGTTCAAGTGAGTGTGGAACGAACTATCACAGTAGCAGTGACCGGCATGAATGCCTTGCCGGAAAGCCCTGGGCCAGGGCTGGCGGTGGCTCGCTGCTTGAAGGAGAGATACGGCAAGCATGTGCGCATCATCGGCCTTGGCTACGACGCACTCGACCCCGGCCTGTACCTAGCGGAATATTGTGATGTATCACATCTGGTCTCCTATCCGATGAATGGCTCGGAGGCCTTCCTGGAACGTCTGGCAGGCATACATCGGAGCGAACACATCGACATGCTGATTCCGTGTCTGGATGCGGAATTGCCCCTGTTGATATCGCTCATGCCGCGCCTCAGCGCGATGGGTATCCGCACTTTTCTGCCCGATGCGGAGCAGCTCGCGCGCCGCACCAAAGACCAATTATCCGAGCTTGCTGCGCTGGCGGGGGTGAACTGCCCGGAAATGCGTTCGCTGACCAGTCCGGGATTTTTTCATACCTGCCATCGCGAGGGCTGGAAATATCCGCTGGTGGTCAAGGGCGTGTTCTACGACGCCAAGGTGGTGCACAACGCGGAAGAGGCGGTGGCGGCTTTCCATAAGATCGCTGCAGAGTGGGGGCTGCCGGTGCTGGCGCAGCATTTCATCGCAGGCGATGAATATAACCTGACAGCAATCGGAGACGGTACGGGCAGATTACTGGGCGAGGTGATGATGAAGAAGCGGGCCGTGACTTCCAAAGGGAAGGCGTGGGCCGGTGTCACCACCCTGGATGTTTCGCTTTCCGCCGCCGCCGGCCGTCTGGCCGACGAACTCAAATGGCGCGGCCCGCTGGAGATCGAAGTGATGCGCGATAACAACGGGGAGTACCACCTGATCGAGATCAACCCGCGTTTCCCTGCGTGGATATATCTCACGCACGGAGCAGGACGGAATCTGCCTGCGTTGTTGTTGGAACTGACACTCGGGCTGGCGACATCGGAGCTCCGCCCCGCCCAGGCGGGCACCATGTTCATCCGTTATGCGCAGGAGACGATAGTGCCTCTGGCGACATTCGAGGATCTGATGATGCTCGGCACGCTCGATCTGAACAATAACAACGATACAGAGTTGGCAGCATGAAGACCAAGCAAGTCTGGACAAAACCTTTCATGACACCGCATCGGGCGGGGGGGATGAACAAATTCGGTGCGCTGCATCCTCGGCTCCATCTGCCCGATGTGGATGGCGAGGAGATTGAGCCGCTGCTGAAAAAATACGGTTCACCACTGTTCGTTATCTCTGAAAAAAGCTTGCGCGAAAACGTGCGCCGTCTGCGCCGTGCATTCGCTACACGATGGCCGCATGTACGTCATGGCTGGTCATACAAAACCAATTATCTGGCGGCAGTATGCAATGTCCTGCATCAGGAGGGATCGTGGGCGGAAGTGGTCTCTGCCTTCGAATATCGCAAGGCCAGGGCCAACGGTGTACCTGGTTCACGCATCATCTTCAACGGACCATGGAAACCGAATGACGTGTTGGAGCTGGCCGTCCAGGAAGGGGCGACCATACATATCGATCATCTCGACGAGTTATATGCCCTGGAACAGATCGCCAGCAGATTGGGTAAACAGGTGCCAGTCGGTATTCGTTTGAATTTCGATACGGGGTATACCGATTCATGGACGCGCTTTGGTTTCAGCATTGAATCCGGCGCAGCCAAGGATGTGGTGCAGCGTATCGGTACCAGTCGCTGGTTGAGGCTGAATGGACTGCATAGTCATATTGGAACCTTTGTGCTCGATGTGCGAGCCTATGGCGCGCAGGCTCGCATCATGACGGATTTCATGGAGCTGGCGGAACAAACAACCGGGTGCCTCATCGAGTATCTCGATATAGGTGGCGGGTTTGCGTCGCATAATGCCTTGCAGGGTATCTACCTTCCTCCCGATCAGATCGTGCCTAGTTTCGAACAATATGCCGAGACGATTTGCGACGTGTTGATGGAGGCGACGCGAGGGAGAAGTGCCGCCGGGAAACCTTTGCCGACACTGGTGCTGGAGACTGGGCGTGCAGTCGCCGATGATGCGGGAACGCTGGTGACTACGGTGGTTGGTGGTAAGCGGTTACCTGATGGCCGCCGCGCCGCGATCATCGATGCGGGAATAAATGTGCTGTTTACCGCATTCTGGTACAACCACGAAGTTAAGCCATTGCGCCCGCTCGAAGGTATCGCTGAGGAGACGGTGTTGTACGGTCCGTTATGCATGAACATCGATGTCGTTCGCGCCTCGGTTATGCTGCCGCCGCTCAATGTGGGTGAAAGCCTGGCGATCCGGCCAGCCGGTGCATATAACAATACGCAATGGATGCAATTTATCCAGTATCGACCGGCAGTGGTCATGGTCACACAGAGCGGTAAGGTCGAAATCATCCGTATCGCCGAAGAGCTCGATGATGTGAGTGGGCTAGAGGTGATACCCGAGATGTTGCGCAAACCCTTTCAACAGGGATTGCCGGAGTGAATGTGATACGCCGCTTGAAAGCCGCCTGCACACCATATCTGCGTGCTTATGCGGCAGTCTTGTTCTGTGATTCGCCGCGTGTAGGGGCATGGTTCGCGCTGGTCACGCTGTGGTCACCGCGCGCAGCGCTGACCGGCGTTGTCTGTTTGCTGGCCTCGGCACTGTGGGCTCGTTTGCTGGCTCTTTCCGCTCCGGGAGCGCCGCATCTGGTCAATGCTTTATTGAGCGGACTCTTCATCGGGGCTTTCCACGCTTTGGATTGGGTCGTTTTGTGCTGGGTCACGGTACTGGCCTTGGTGGTTACTCTGATCTCGCATTGGCTTGTGGGAAGATTATGGCAGGCTGGCCGATTGCCCTTGCTGAGCCTGCCCTTTGTATTGGCATGCTGGCTAGTCACACTGCTCTTGCAAATAGAAAACGCGGCTGCGATGTTGCCCGCTCCGCTTAGCGGTGATGCGGGTGTGGTGTTTGGTACTTGGGTGGATAGCTTTTTTTCTGCTCTGGGCTGGCTGTTGTTGACACCTTACCCCTGGGCGGGCGCAATGCTGTTTCTCGGGCTGCTGGCCGCCTCGCGCTATCTGGCAATTCTGGCGTTGAGTGGATATGCCGCAGGACAGGTGGCATTACTGGTATTTGGACAAGCAGAAACCAGCATTGTTTCCGGTTATAACTTTATGCTGGCAGCAATGGCGTTGGGAGGTATTTTCACGATCCCCAGTCGGGCAAGTTTTTTCATGGCCGTCGCAGGTGGAGTCGTAGCCGGATGGTTGGGGGTGGCTCTGAGTGTACTTCTAGCTCCATTCCATTTGCCGCTACTGACACTGCCATTCCTGTTATCGGTTTATCTGTGGCTGGGGGCGCTTGCATCCCGTACCGATAGCAGTGAACCACAGCTCACGCTTGAGTTGCCGCAATCTCCCGAGCTCGCTTATGAGCGCGCGCGCTTGGCGCAGGTACGCGGTTGTATCACGGGCAGTCAGCCAGTCTGCTTGCCGGTTTATGGCGAATGGCGTGTCTCACAGGGTTTTTCCGGCCCTTATACCCATCGTTCACCTTGGCAGCATGCGCTGGACCTTGACATCGTCGAGAAGTGGGCAGGAGCGCAATCGAACCACAGAGGCGATGGACTGAGCCAGAAACAGTACTTTTGTTTTGGAGCTCCAGTTGTGGCTCCTGTCGCTGGTCAAGTGGTAGTCTTGCGCGATGACCTGCCGGATATGCTACCCGGCGAAGTAGACACGCTCAATAACTGGGGTAACTACATCCTGTTGCGCGGAGTAGCAGGGGAGCATGTGCTGCTTTCGCACTTGCGACAACACAGTCTGCGGGTGCGCTTAGGCGAATGGGTCGAAGTGAATCAGCCCGTGGCGGCATGCGGAAGTTCTGGCAGGGCACCGCAGCCACATCTGCATTTGCATGTTCAGCAAGACAATAAACTGGGCAGTCCAACATGTCCTTTCCATCTCGTTAATGTGCTGCTTCACGCTACTGACCAGAAGCGCGAATTCCATCTGCATTATCGGCCCGAGCAGAGCGAGATCATCAGTGCCGCGTCGCGTGACGAGGGGATTGCTGCTGCGCTGCATCTGTATCCTGGACTAGCACTACGTTATCGTCTGAGACGAATCGGGGCGGACGGATTAAATACGTATACGTTGCGTAATGAACTGACTCTGCTTGGTCAGTCGCGGCTGATATCCGATAGTGGGGCATCGGTTGCGTGCGAGGAGACACAGATGGTGTCTGGATACTACGATCGCCGTGGCGGTACAGATAGATTGCTGGATATGTGGATACTTGCACTCGGGCTCACCCCGTTCAGTGCTGCTGCGGATTGCTGGCAGGATTCCCCCTCGTTGTATTTGTTGCCGTTAGGTGTGATACGGCGCTTGATAGTTTCTGCCACTCATCCATTAGGGGCGGGATGCATTAGTCATTATCAGCGGGTCTGGGACGAAGCCGCTGGTGCCTGGCGCCAGCAAGGTAATCATCGTTTCAATCTGTTCCTCGGATTTTCATGGCATGCCGAGACCATCGCCTGGATTGCACCCGGTGAAGGGGTGACGCGCCTGACGCTGCAATTTGGCGGGCAGCATTGGGAGGCCGAGAGTGACGGATCACAACTTCGATAGGAGATTATCCATGCAACATAACAGGCCTTTAGTAATCGGTCGAATCGACCTTGTGCAAGTGACATTCTTATTCTTGCTGATGTCGGCCTCGTTCGCATATGCCGGCGGACAATCCGGCGTAGTCGAACCGGATACGTGGACCATAGGAATCGCGCCTCAAGTTACCCATGTCACTTACGACAGCACATCAACGCGTGCGAACATGACGAGTGCGGGGATGTCTGCTTGGTTGCAATACCTTGAGAGCGGTGGCCTGGCACTCAGTGCCGCACGTACAGAGCTCAGAATGAGACAGAACTCCTCGATAGTTTATCAAAGCTCCGGTTCGCTCTCCGGCTACTGGAATCTCACCCCGGACTTTCTGCCGGGGCGCGTCACTTTGCGTGCTGAGGTGCTCGGCGCAGATAACAACGATACGACAAATGAGACCAACGGAGTGAGGGTGCTCGCACAGCAAATATCCTTTCTAAATTACGCGAAAAGTTTCTATCTCGATATGGGTTATGCCTCCAGTGTTTATGGCGAGAGTAATGCTGGTAATGGCAAACTTGCGGTGAGCCAGTGGACGCCAACAGTAGGAATCGGTCTGAATGAAGGTGCCGACTGGTTTCAATTGCGCGGCTACGCCATTCGTGTTTCCAATGCAGCGCGTGCACAAAACAATTCTGGTACTGACGCGCTGGATGTGAAATGGACACACTATTTCGCACCGAGCGAGTGGCTGCCTGAGCAGATCCAGGTTGGTGCCTTATTTGGACCGCGCATCTATGCGGTCGATTCCGGCAATATCTACAATCTGGCGGATATCCAGTTGGGCGGCGCATCTCTGGGGATGCAATGGCAGCTTGAAGAAGGGCTGACTCTGTTGCTGCAAGGTGGACAAGATCGTTATGACGCAGGAAACGGAGTTGTTTATTCGGGAACATATGGTTATGCCGGAGTCAGCAGTCAGTGGTAATGGTAATCATCAATCTAGAAAACAGGAGAGTGACAATGAGAACGAAAATATTACAGATGGGTTGTGTGGTTGCGTTTGCCCTGCTGACAAGTGGTTCCGCTTCGGCACAGAATAATGTGAGCGTATGGCAAGAGTCGTACATGCTGGAGAGCGCGGGAAAATATGCACAGGCGAACGCATTCATGGACTCCGTCCTGCGCGAATCGCCCACACATGAATTCGCTCTGATGCGCCATGCTTGGTTGAACTATCTGCAGGGGCGATATAACGATGCGCTACGTGACTACAATCAGATACTGTTCGTCAATCCACAATCGCTGGAAGCACGCCTCGGTCTTACGCTGCCGTTGATGGCACAGCAACGCTGGCGCGAGGCGGCGATAGAGGCACACAAGGTTATTGCGGTGTCAGAGTGGGACTATACGGCCCATATGCGTATGCTGGCCTGTGAAGAAGCTGAGCGAAAATGGGATGAGTTGTCGCATCATGCTACGGAGCTGGCATTGCGTTATCCGTCGGATGCGAGCGTGCTGGTATATCTGGCGCGTGCCGAAGCATGGCGGGGTAATATCAGAAACGCGAAAGCGGCATATATCAAAGTTCTGGCACGGATTCCGGCCCATGTCGAAGCACTGGCATATCTGAAAAACAATCCCTAGCTATCCTGATGGGAGCGGGCAGATATGGCATCATAATGCCCGTTATCCAGTGACAAAGGGATGGTCATGGCAACAGCATCGTTGGTCTCCGGCAGCAGTTTTATGAAGCGGGGATGCATGGCATGGTGGCTGATCCTGCTATTCGGCCTTCCACTAGCCGCGAATTCCAGTGGGCTGCCAGTGAATGATGTCGCTGTATTGGTGGATGCAGGCGGCACCGAGACGCTCTCCTCCATCATTTCTGCTGATTCAGCCGGGCGCTTTCTGCCCCTCGCCGAGGGGTTGAATGCCGGTTTTACACGGGATGTGCACTGGTTGCGTTTCACCATACAGGTGCCTGCCGCAGGCCAGTGGCTGCTGGAGATACAGCCACCCGTTATTGATGATATCCGGCTGTTCGAGCCGCTACTGTCTAGTGCGGGTGAGATACAAGGGTTTCGCGAGCGGAGGGGCGGAGATATGCAACCGTTTGCTGAGCGAGAGATCCGATATCGCGCCTTCGTCGCCAAACTGGATATCCGCGATACACGCCCACACGTTTTCTATCTGCGGGTACAAACGAGCAGTATCTCGGCGGCTTTTTTGCGCTTGTGGAAGGCGGATGACTTTCAGCAGATGGTTGCTTTGGAGTATGCCGTGTTGGGGGCATTCTACGGCCTGATGATTGCGGTATCGATTATCAATCTGCTGCACTGGTTCTGGTTAAGGGATGCGCTTTACATATATTTTTCGCTGCATGTGTTGGCGCTGACCCTGCTCTACTTGGGTGTTAATGGGTTCGCCGGACAATTCCTGTTCCAGCAGCTTCCCGAGGCTGCCAATATCTGGTTGGGTTTGTTTTTGTTTTTGTCCCTGTCTGCCTCGGCACCTTTTTTGATGCGTATGCTGCGAGTCGGGCGGCAGCAACGCGGGTTATTCCTGATGTATCGCTTGCAACTGGTGCTGCCTTTGTTGCTGTTGCCACTGTTGTTTCTCGGATACTTCACCGAAGCAGCACGATTCCTGATGTCGATGATGATTGTAGTAATCTGCGTGAGCCTTTGGCCGGCTTATACGATCTGGCGGGAGGGCGGACGTGACGGCATGCTCCTGTTGGCCTCCATTGGAGTCACACTAGCGGGGATCGTGGCAGTTATCCTGTCCAGGCTCGGATTCTTCCATGGGCAATTGTGGGCGCTGGACAGCAGGCAGGTCACTGTGTTCATCAGTGTGATGGCGATGCATGTCGCTGTCGCTTCGCGTATTCGCGAGACCGAGAGCTCCCATCGCGCCGCGTTGGTCCGTATCGAACAGGTCACACGGGCTAGGCACGAACATCGGCAGTTCATCGCCATGTTGACCCACGAACTGCGTACGCCGCTAGCCGTCATCGACAGTGCGGTCCAGTCGCTGGAATACCTTCATCAGCCGGAAAGCGAAGAAAGTCAGCTACGTTACCAGCGTATCCGCCGCTCGGTGGCGCGCATCAATGGCCTGGTTGAACAATTTCTTGTCAATGACCGTATTGATGACACTCGTCTTATTGTTCATGCGGTACCGCTGGACGGTGCGGAGATCGCCAAACGTGTGTTGCAATCTTGTATCGACGGGAGTCTGGACCGGGTGCTATTACACAGCCCACATTCCGTTCCGTGTCGGGGGGATGCCGCGTTGATCCGGGTGGCATTGATCAATCTACTGGATAACGCGCTTAAGTACTCACCCTCCGATCAAGAGGTGGAATTTCGTGTCGAAGCGATGGAGCGGCAAGGTCGGTCGGGTGTCGCATGGACGGTATCCGATCACGGAAGAGGTGTCGCCGAAAAGGAGCGCGGTTCCGTGTTCGAAAAATATGTGCGCGGTGCAGATTACGGTCATGTCGCAGGGACAGGCTTGGGGCTTTATCTTGCCCAACGTATTGCCGAGTTGCATGGCGGTCAGGTAGAGATACTGGATCGTGATGGATGGGGGGGGGTGTTCCGGCTCTGGTTGCCGTGCGAAGAAAGGGAGATATGTTCAACATAGCCATGGTAGAAGACGATACCGACCTGCTGGATGAGATGAGTTTTAACCTGCGGCAACAGGGATTTCATCTTTATCCCTGTGTCAACGGTACAGAATTTGAGCACATGCTGAAAACGGAGCGGATCGATGTCGCGATACTCGATATTGGCTTGCCAGGGGAAGATGGTCTCTCCATCGCCCGCCGTCTGCGTCGCAATCATCCGTTGTGCGGCATCGTTATTCTGACCGCCAGGTCGGGGGTGTCAGAACGCATCCATGGCTTGGAAGAAGGTGCGGACGTCTATCTGTCCAAACCGGTGGATATGCGGGAACTCGCGCTGGTCGTTCGTGCAATCGCCCGGCGTATAGCACCTGCTGAAGTTCCGGCAAGAGAGGGCATGGTGCTGATCGGACGTGACCAGCGTTTGCTGTTGTCCGATGGGCGCATACTGGATTTAACCCGTTCGGAGACCTTGTTTTTATCGCGTTTGGCTCGGGCGGTTGGACAGCAGGCGACCCGACAACAGTTGGTGGAGGCATTGGGAGAGCGCTATGCGGACTATGATCTGCGGCGCTTGGAGGCGATCGCTAGCCGTTTGAGGCAAAAGTTCGCGCGCGCGGGGATTCCCGCAGAAACGCTGCGGGCGATACGCCATACCGGTTATATTCTGCGCATTCCCCTCAGTGAACGCGATGGTAGCCATGAAGGACATATCTGAGTCGCATTCGCCCAATTGATGCCTTGCGGGTTATTCCCAAACTCGTTCTTATGGGATACAGTTGTACGTGCAAATATGCCGAGCGCAGCCCAAACACGACCATGAGACTTTCGACACAGACCAACCGCTGGATTGCCCGCCTGATGCTGGGGCTGGTTCTGTTCGCGCAGGGCGTGGTTTCCGTCTATGCGTGTGATGTCACGCGCGGCAACGCTACACAGGCTTTCGCCACACAGACAGCAGAGCACGGCGAGTTGCCGTGCCACGATGAGGTCGTGTCGAATGCCAATGCCTGCCTCGACCATTGCACGCAGGGTGACCGCATCAGTGTTGATCAGGTCACGCATCTGTTTGCGCTGCCGGGAATTGCCGTGCTGGTGGTGGCGTTGCCCGAGCAAACCGCCGCCAGACCGGCTCAACTGGCCGCATCCCGTGTTGCGATAGACAGCGGGCCTCCCCCTAACATCCGTTTCTGTTCCTTCCAAATCTAAGCTTCCCCGGCGTGTGACGGTGTTCCGTCGCATGCCGATTTCTCGCATCGTTCTGCCGTGTTTGCGCGGCGCAATCGGAGAAATATCATGGGAAGTCGTATCATCCTGTTCAGCATCATCTTTAATCTCGGCTTGGGGCCGCTCATGGCAGACGAACTGCCGGGCGCGGATATGCCGGGCTTGTGGCGTCATCTCGAATCGCACAGTGTCGAACTGGAAGCGGCTGCACTGGAAACCAGTGCCGCTGAGCAACAGGCTGCTGCATCGGGTGCCTTGCCCGACCCGAGTGTGCGTATCGAGTGGCAGGACGTCGATCAACCCGGCGGTGTAACGCTGGATCCCAGCCGGGTCTCGGCGGTCAAATATTCCGTGTTGCAGGCCGTCCCGGGTTGGGGCAAACGCGATGCGCAGAAACAGACCGCCTTGGCCAATGCCGCATGGGCCAAGGCGCAGCAACAAGCCAGCCGTGCCCAGTTGCGCGCGCAGCTGACACTCACGTTTGCCAACTATTACCGCAGCTTCCATGCCATGCGGTTGAACTCCGAATTGACGGACTTTGCGCTCAGTGCCAGCAAACTCGCCCGCTCGCGTTACGAGCGCGGTCAGGGTGGTCAGCAGGAATGGGTGAAGGCGCAACTCGACGAAGCCTCCTTGCGTGCCGAGGGCTACGCCCTGCAAGCCGAATATCGCACCGCCCAGGCGCGCCTGAATGCATTGTTGAACCGTCCGGGCGATGCGTCACTCGCGCCGCCGCAACAGCTGCCGCTGATGCCGCCAGCGAATGTGCTGGAGACCAGGCAGTTACAGCAGCGTCTGCACACGTCGAATCCACAGTTGGTGGCACAGACCGCGCTCAGTGCCTCCGCACAGGGCGAAGCAACGATGGCGGACAAGAACCAACTCCCTGATTTCGTCGTTGCGGTGTCGCCGGTGCAGCGCGGCAACGGCATCCGCAGCTGGGATGCGATGCTGGAATTCACCTTGCCCTTGCAGCAAGGCTCACACAGCGCCCACCGTCACGAGGCGAACGAAAAAGTGCGCGCCAGTCAGGCACGCGAACAGGCGCTGCTACAAACGCTGTATGCCGAACTCGGCGAACATCAGGCTGCTTTGGCGGCGAGCACGGAACGTCTGCAACTGCTCCGCGAACAAATCCTGCCGCTGGTCGAGATGACATTCAAGAGCGCACTGTCGGCCTATCAGAATGGGCGTCTAGATTATGCCACCTTATGGCAGGCGCGGCGCGAAGTGCAGCGCAGCAAACTCGACGAACTCGACATCCTTACCCAACAACAGAGCCATCTCGCCGAGATCGAGCGCCTGTTAGGAGAAACACTATGAAAACGAACATCAGACTCATCGCGTCCGTATTGGCCGTCGCACTGGTTGGTGCGAGCAGTTTCTATCTCGGCAAACAGCAGGCCGCACCGCAGGGCGCGGACAAAGCCGCACCGGGCGAACGCCGGGTGTTGTATTACCGTAACCCGATGGGCTTGCCGGATACTTCGCCGGTACCCAAAAAAGACAGTATGGGTATGGACTATGTGCCGGTATATGCGGATGAAGAACATGCCGGCGATACGACGGTGGATCTGTCGCCGGACAAGGTGCAGATGCTGGGAGTGCGCAGTGTCGCAGCACAACGTCGTGCCTTGACGCGCAGTATCCGTGCCACCGGCCTGCTTGAGGTGGACGAGCGCAAACAGCAATGGGTCTCCCCCCGTTTCGAGGGCTGGGTGCAACAACTACATGTGAACACCACCGGACAACGTGTGACACGGGGGCAGGCATTACTCACGGTGTATAGCCCGGAACTGGAAAGTGCCGCCCGCGAAGTGCAACTGGCGCACGAATCCGGTCTGGCCGAAGTGGAGAAAAGTGCGCGTAGCCGTCTCGACAATTGGCAGATCGCTCCGCAGGATATGGAACACCTGCAACACGGTATGGCGCATCTGGTGCTGCGCTCTCCCATCTCCGGTGTGGTGATCGAAAAAGCCGCCGTGGCAGGTGCGCGTTTTGCGCCCGGCGAGGTGTTATTCAAACTGGCCGATCTGTCCAGCCTGTGGTTGCAGGCGCAAGTGGCGGAACAGGACCAGGGGGTGTTGCGTCTCGGGCAGGACGTGGAAGTCGAAGTCGATGCTTACGCGGGAGAGCGTTTCTACGGCAAGGTCAGTTTCATTGCGCCGGTGCTCGACGAACAGACCCGCACCGTGCGCGTGCGCGTGGAACTGCCGAACAAAGACGCACGTCTGCGTCCCGGCATGTATGCCAACATCGTCATCGCCGATACGACAACGGTACTGAGTATCCCGCGTTCCGCCGTGATTGACAGCGGTACCCGTCAGGTGGTGCTGGTGCAACTCGCCCCCGGGCGTTTCGAACCGCGCGAGGTGCGTCTGGGCGGGCAGGGAGATGAGATGGTCGAAGTATTGTCCGGTGTGGCTGAAGGTGAGCAGGTGGTCACCTCGGCCAATTTCCTGATTGATGCGGAGAGCAATCTCAAATCGGCATTGGCGGGTTTTTCTGCACACGGTGTGCATGACGCACCCGCTCTCGCACCGGCAGAGCCTGCCGCACCGCTCAGCGAGCGCAACACTCCGGCCACACCTGTCGTACCTAAACAGAAAACCGCCGTCGGGCATCAGGTGCAGGGGGTGCTGGAAGCGATCCGGGCCGACGGTTCGGTGAGCATTACCCACCAGCCGGTCAAATCGCTGGGCTGGCCGGGGATGACCATGGATTTTGTATTGGCCAATCCGGCATTGACCGAAGGCATCAAAACCGGTGATGGCATCACCTTCGAGATTGTGGCGCGCAAGCCGGGCGAGTGGGTGATCACCAAGCTGCAAGCTGTGACACCGGTGGCACGCTCACACGAGGGACACTGACATGCTCAATACCATCATAGCCTGGTCGGCGCGCAACCGCTTTTTGGTATTGCTCGCCACTCTGTTTATTACGCTGGCGGGCATCTACGCGCTGGTGAAGACACCGCTGGATGCATTGCCCGATCTGTCCGACGTGCAGGTGATTGTGTACACCGAATATCCCGGCCAGGCCCCGCAGGTGGTGGAAGACCAGGTGACCTACCCGCTCACCACGGCCATGCTCGCCGTGCCGAAATCGAAAGTGGTGCGCGGCTTTTCGTTCTTCGGCGCGTCTTTCGTGTACGTGATCTTTGAAGACGACACCGATATCTACTGGGCGCGTTCGCGTGTACTGGAGTATCTCAACAGCATCGCCGGGCGTATGCCGCAGGGTGTCTCGCCGCAGCTCGGGCCGGATGCGACCGGCGTCGGCTGGGTGTACCAATACGCGGTGTTGAGCGGGAAGCACGATCTGTCCGAGTTGCGCACTATGCAGGACTGGTATCTGCGCTATCAGCTCACCAAGGCACACGGTGTGGCCGAGGTCGCCTCGGTCGGTGGTTTCGTACGGCAATATCAGGTGACGGTCGATCCGGTCAAATTGCGCGCCTATGGCATCCCGCTCAGCACCGTCACGCAGGTGATCCGCGATAGCAACCGCGATGTCGGCGGACGTGTGGTGGAGATGGCCGAGACCGAATACATGGTGCGCGGCAAAGGTTATCTGCGCGGCAAGGTAGATATCGAGACGCTGGTGGTCAAAGCCGACAAAGGCACCCCCGTGCTGTTGCGCGACATCGCGCGGGTGGAAGCGGGGCCGGATGAGCGCCGTGGCCTGACCGAACTGGACGGTGAGGGGGAGGTGGTCTCCGGCATCGTCATGGCCCGCTTCGGCCAGAACGCGCTCGAAGTCATCGACAACATCAAACACAAGCTCGCCGAAATCTCTGCCGGATTGCCGGACGGGGTGACGATCAAAGCGGTATATGACCGCTCCGAGCTGATCCAGCGTGCCATCGAAACGCTGAAACATACCCTGCTGGAAGAAGGACTCATCGTCGCGCTGGTGTGTATGGTGTTCCTGATGCACGCGCGCAGCGCCCTCGTCGCCATCGTGATGTTGCCCATCGGTGTACTGATCGCGTTCATCGCCATGCGTGTGCTGGGACTGAATTCCAACATCATGAGTCTGGGCGGCATCGCCATCGCCATCGGCGCGATGGTGGATGCCGCCATCGTGATGATCGAGAACGCGCACAAACACCTGGAGCGGATCAAGCCCGGTGAGTCGCGCGCAGAGGCGATGATCGCAGCCTGCAAAGAGGTAGGGCCGGCGTTGTTCTTCTCACTGCTCATCATCACCGTTTCTTTCCTGCCGGTGTTTACACTGGAGGCGCAGGAGGGGCGGCTGTTCTCGCCGCTGGCGTTCACCAAGACCTTCGCCATGGCGGGAGCGGCGTTGCTTTCCGTCACGCTGGTGCCGGTGTTGATGTTGTTGTTCATCCGTGGTCGTATCAGGCCGGAAGCCGAGAATTCGCTGAACCGCTGGCTGATCGCGCTTTACCGCCCGATGATCAGCGCCGTGTTGCGGCATAAACGGGCCACTCTCGTCGTGGCTGCACTGGCATGTGTGTTGTCGGCCTATCCCGCGATGAAACTGGGCAGCGAATTTATGCCCACGCTGAATGAAGGCACACTGTTCTACATGCCCGCTTCTTTGCCGGGCATGTCGGTGACCAAGGCTGCCGAGTTATTGCAGACACAGAACAAGATCATCAAGAGTTTCCCCGAGGTCGCTTCGGTCTACGGCAAGGCGGGTCGTGCGCAGACCGCCACCGACCCGGCACCGCTGGAGATGTTCGAGACGGTCATCAATCTCAAACCGGAAAGTGAATGGCGCTCCGGTATGGACATCGACAAACTGCTCGCCGAGATGGACCGAGCCCTGCGTTTCCCCGGTGTGGCGAACTCGTGGACCATGCCCATCAAAGCCCGCATCGACATGCTCTCCACCGGCATTCGCACCCCCGTCGGCATCAAAGTGTTCGGCAAAGACCTGGACGAGATGGAGCGTCTCGCCAAACAGATCGAAACCGTGGTCAAGAGCGTGCCCGGCACCAGCAGTGCCTTTGCCGAGCGCATCACCGGCGGTTTCTATCTGAACATCGAACCGGATCGTGCGGCGCTGGCGCGTTACGGCCTGTCCGTCGGTGAAGTGCAGGACGTGATCGCTGTCGCGCTGGGCGGTGAGACGGTCACCACCACGGTGGAAGGCTTGGAGCGATTCAACGTGAGTGTGCGTTACCCGCGTGAGCTGCGTGCCTCGCCCGAGCAGATCGCGCGCGAAGTGCTGGTGCCCACCATGGCGGGCGCGATGATCCCGCTGGGGCAGGTCGCCAAAATCAGCATCAGCAAAGGTGCACCTGCCATCCGCACCGAGAACGCGCTGTTGTCCGCCTACATCTATGTCGACATCCGCGAACGCGATATAGGTTCTTACGTGGCCGAGGCGCGTAAGGCCGTGGCCGAGCAGGTGAAATTTCCGCCCGGTTATTATGCGAGCTGGAGCGGCCAGTTCGAATACATGGAACGTGCTGCCGCAAAAATGAAGATCGTCATCCCCGTCACGCTGCTGCTGATCTTCCTGTTGCTCTACCTCAATTTCAGGCGCGTCACCGAATCGCTGGTGGTGATGCTGTCGGTGCCATTCGCATTGGTGGGCGGTGTGTGGTTGTTGTGGCTGTTAGACTACAACCTCTCGGTAGCGGTGGCGGTCGGTTTCATCGCGCTGGCAGGGGTGGCGGCGGAGACCGGTGTGGTGATGCTGATCTATCTGGAAAAAGCCTGGCAGGATATTCAGGTGCAATGTGCCGGAACGGGGCGTACTCCTTCTGCGAGCGACCTGCACGCCGCCATCATGCACGGTGCGGTAGAACGTGTGCGCCCGAAAATGATGACCGTGGTGGCGATCATGGCGGGGCTGCTGCCCATCCTCTGGAGCAGCGGTGCCGGGTCGGAAGTGATGCGTCGTATCGCCGCACCAATGGTGGGTGGCATGGTGTCCTCGGCGGTGTTGACGCTGCTGGTGATCCCGGTGATCTACGCACTGATCAAGACGAGAGAGACTAAATAACTTTAGATGGAGATGTGTCATGGCGGACTGTTGCAACGATAAAGCATGCGAGATCGACGCGCTCCGGGGGCGTCAAAGCGCCACACTCAAAACCGTGCTGGTGATCAATGCCGTGATGTTCGTGGTCGAACTCACGGCGGGACTGCTTGGCAACTCTCTCTCGCTGGTGGCGGACTCACTCGACATGCTGGGTGATGCGCTGGTATACGGCTTCAGTCTCTATGTCGTCGCACGCGGTGCGGAGATGAAAGCCAGAGCGGCACTGTTCAAAGGCCTCATCATGGCGGCCTTCGGATTCTTCGTGCTCGGTCAGGCCATCTACCACATCGTTTACCCGCAGCTTCCGGTGTTCGAGACCATAGGCGCGGTCGGTCTGCTGGCGCTCGCCGCGAACGGAGTATGTTTCTTCCTGCTCTGGCGTCACCGTGCCGATGACATCAACATGAGTTCGGTGTGGTTATGTTCGCGCAACGACATCATCGCCAATATCTCGGTATTATTTGCTGCAGTCGGTGTGTGGCTCACCCATTCCGGTTGGCCGGATATCGTGATCGGATTGGCGCTTGCTGCATTGTTTCTGCGCTCGTCGTTATCGGTGCTGCGGGGTGCGATCAAGGAACTCAGCGCTGTGCGCAGCAACAAGGCATGAAGCAACCGGAGTGAGATGTATGTATGGCATTTGTCATACAGGGATAAAGGAGTCTGTCCATGAAAAAGCTGCTGATCGGGGTGGTGTTGTTAATGCTGTTGCAAGGCTGCATGTTGTGGCATTCGCATGAGGGCTGTCGCGGAGACTGTGGCGGAAATCAGGCGAAGCAGACTCAGTGAATCACTACCAGTCTTCTTCGCACATAAGCAACGAGGCATTGCCTCGACAGTGTTTCTCTGATTACACTGCCGCAGATATGTGCGCCTGTTAATTTACGGTCAAAGCCCAAGATGCTTCCTCTCGAAATCGCCAATAGTTATGACCGGATCGCCGAGCGCTGGACTTTCGATGACTTCCCCCGCGAGAACGGAATCGCCCAGCACAAGCGAGCGATAAACTTTCTGAACGAAAAGCGTCATGCACTCGATATCGGGTGCGGAAGCAGCGGGCGTCTCATCGACTTGATGCTGGCAAGCGGATTTGATGTCGAGGGCGTCGATGTTTCAAGCCGGATGATCGAATTGGCAAAGCAGCGTCACCCGCACATCACCTTCCATCATGCCGACATCTGTTCCTGGGAATTCTCGAAAAAATACGACCTGATTTCCGCGTGGGATAGCATCTGGCATCTGCCCCTGCAGGAACAGGAGCCGGTGCTTAAAAGGATATTGGCGAACCTCACTCCCGGTGGCGTGCTGATCTTCACTTCAGGCGGACTGGATGAGGCGGCAGAGAAAGTTGATGCAGCGATGGGGCCGCAGATGTATTACAGTGTGCTGGGTATCCCGGATACGCTTAAGCTGATTTCCGAGGCCGGATGTGTCTGTCGGCATCTGGAATACGATCAGTATCCGGAGATGCATGTCTATTTCATCGTGCAGCGGAAGAAATAATGAAATTCATACGATCATCACTAGCCATCATTTTTGCAGTCGGTCTGTTCGCGCAGATGCTGCCTGCCAGTGCCGCCGAAGCTGGCCCGGTCGCAGCGAAGCCGGCGAATACCGATCTCGACGATACGCTGTGGGGGGTTGCGGAACGGGCCAACACAGCCGACGACTATCAAGTCTACCTCGACAGTTTTCCGCAGGGAAAATATGTGCCGTTCGCCAAGTCGCGCATCAAAAGGCTACAGGCCACGCCATCTTCTGTTCCTCCGCAAACAGCGGTGATGCAGCGAGCCGCGCTGGTCGAGCCGGTCATGGTAGCTATCCCCGGCAAAGACTATGAAATCGGAAAATATGAAGTCACCCAGAAAGAATGGCGCGCCATCATGGGTGACAATCCCAGCCACTTTAAGACCTGCGGGGACGATTGCCCGGTCGAGCAAATCAGTTGGAGCGAGGCAAAGAGATTCATCATCAAACTCAACCAGCGTTCGGAGAAAGAATATCGCCTGCCCACCGAGGACGAATGGCTGTATGCCTGTGCCGGCGGTGGCACAGGCTCTGTCTGCGGCGGAAATGATCTGGCTGCACTGGCTTGGCATGAGGCCAACAGCGGCGGTACGACTCATCCGGTTGGGCAAAAACAGCCTAATAGCTACGGCGTATACGACATGAGCGGCAATGTCGCCGAATGGGTGGACGACGAATGGAGTTCAAGCGGCGAGTCGGCTGTCGGTGTGGCTATTGTTGGCAACATGGGGAAGCGCGTTCTGTTGGGTGGCGCTTATGATGTCAATCTCGGCGCAGGCAAAAGTATCGACAGGCGCGGTTCGGTTCAGGCCGCCCATGATCGGCACTTTGGTTTCCGTTTGGCTCGGACGTTGAAGTAGTGAAGGGGGACGAGAAGGATCGACTACCTCGGGTCGAAAGTCGGGGCGAAATTCTTCAGCGCAGGCTTCATCAGTAAATCTTCTTTGATCACATGGTCGATTAGCCATGAGCGCAAAAAATTGGTGAAGTGTTCCGCCGCCTCCGACGACCATGCCTGCCCCATTGCATCAAACTCTTCCTGCATCTGCTTTAGCCGAGCCAGCAGCGACATATGTGATTCATTAAGATTGGGTAGTTGCGTATAGCCTACCGCCAATGCGATTTTTTCTTCCCGCTCAAAATGAACCTGAGAATATTTGGTCAGGTTGGCAAGTTCCAGCGTCAGTTCGGCGCGGTTCTTTTTCAAAAGGCACTGCTCAACCCGATTGATGATATCGATCAGGTAGCGATGGTCATTATCAATGACATTGTTCCCGACACTCAATTGATCACGCCACTGTAATGCCATATAGCCCCCATTTGATAGTTCGAGCGATTGTAGACAGGGAATGTTACTGATTTCTACTCCCCGGAGCTTTTTGCCTCTGCGCCACTGCATACAACTGAAAAGTGCTGTTTAGCGTGGGTTAATTGTAGTGGAATTTACGAGGCTTAGTGGACAGAGTGCTAGCATTTAAACAGATGGTTGGAGGTGGCAACTCCGTCCGTATCGAGTGCATCGCGCAGCAATGTGTATTGCAGTACGGATAGAGTGGAAATTACAATTTTCGGGGTAAACTGAGCCTGCAATGAAAAAAATAAGAGGTGAGCATGTTTTTCCTGTCAAACCAAGCGCGGCCACTTGCCGACGATAAGCGCAAACTTATCGTTATTTTGTCGTTGTTGTTGAGTTTGGGCTTTGCGGTTATTGCGCTAGCTAATTACTACGTTTCGAAGGCGGCTATCCGCGAATCCATCGTTTCGAACGAGTTGCCACTGACTTCAGACAATATCTATTCTGAATTGCAGAAGGATTTGATTCGTCCTGTGTTCATCGCTTCCATGATGGCCAGCGATACTTTTGTGCGCGATTGGGTGGTTTCGGGCGAGAAGGATGTGGGAAGTATGACCAAGTATCTGCGCGAGGTCATGGTGCGTTATCGCACGTTCACCAGTTTCTTCGTGTCCGACCGCACTTCGATTTATTACCATGCGGATGGTGTGCTGAAGAAGGTGGCTCCAGGCGAGCCGCGCGACAAGTGGTACTACCGGGTGCGTGATATGAATACGCCATATGAGATCAATCTCGATCCTGATCTGGCGAACCGGGATGCGCTGACTATCTTTATTAACTACCGCGTGCTGGATTACAGCGGGAAATTCATCGGTGCAGCGGGGGTCGGACTGACGGTGGATGCTGTGAATATCCTGCTCAACAAGTACCAGCAACGTTATGGGCGCACCATTTATTTCGTCAGTCCGCAGGGCAAGGTGGTGATGGCGGGAAACGACACCCGCCTGATGGGGGTGGACATCAGTTCGCTGCCGGGCATCGGGGCGTTGACGGGACGTATTTTGCAGAAAGAGGGAGGTTCGTTTCAGTACAAGGCGGAAGGGAGTCACCACTTGTTGAATGTTCGTTATATCCCGGAGCTGAACTGGTATTTGTTTGCCGAGAAAAATGAAGATGCGATGCTGGTCGATATACGCAATACCTTGTACTTCAATCTGACACTGGCCTTTTCCGTGACAGTGATTGTCCTGCTGCTGACCAGTGTGACCCTGAATCGTTACCAGCGGCGTCTCGAGGCGATGGCAACTACGGATAAGCTCACAGGTTTGGCCAACCGGCAGGCCTTCGAGATGTTGGTCGGGCAGATGCGGCTAGAGGCGGAGCGCAGCAAGAAGCCGTTAGCTGCGTTGCTGATGGATATAGATCATTTCAAGAAGTGCAACGATATTTACGGCCATCTTGCGGGTGACAAAGTCATTCAGCGTGTCGCCACGATCATTCGCGCTACACTGCGTCAGTCGGATATCGTGTGCCGCTGGGGCGGTGAGGAATTTCTGGCAATAATCAAAGATTGCAGTCCAGAACAAGGCATGCAGATTGCCGAGAATATCTGCGCTGCCGTGCGGCAGACACCGATTCAACTTGAGGGGGTGACGTTAAATATTACCCTCAGTATCGGCGTTGCCGTAGGCTTCGAAGAAAAGCGTTTGCTGGCTGATGCTGATGCGGCGTTGTATGCAGCCAAAGATGCGGGGCGCGACCAAGTGAAGGCTGCATGAGCTGAGCATGAATAGCCTGGGGCGATTCATGCGCTGGTCAATTTGATCGGAGGCGTTAACGATGAATGAGATATCCGATGCATCAGGCGACAAGCGCAATATCTGGATGCGCGCCTTATTTATGCTGTTGATGGCGTGTGTGTTGCACGTGAGCGGCACGGTGCTGTTTGTCGTGGCAGTCATCCAGTTCGTGATCGTGTTGTTGAATGGCGAGCCTAATGCGCGGCTGGCTACATTTGGCCGCAGCTTGGGAAACTATCTGCGGGAGATAGTTAATTTTCTGACTTTCGCCACTGAAGAGATTCCGTTTCCTTTCAGCGAGTGGCCTGCGGGCGATTAATTCCAATGCTGCAAGATTTCCTTCGACCTTCTGGTGGTATTGAGTCTGGATTCAAATTGTTTTGCCGTGAGCCAATGGGGCAGCTTGTCCTGTTGTTGTGATTGTAGAGAGGAGATTTAGATGACTCTGATATGGCGCAAACCGCTGGAGATCGGTGACGAAACGATCGATACAGACCACAAGTATCTTATCTGCATGATCAATACCGTTGAGTTGACGATGCGTACGCCGGAGCATCGTGACTTGCTGCCGGCCACGCTGGAGCAGCTGGTGGAATATACCAACGCGCACTTTAAGCGGGAAGAATCGATCATGTTGCTGACGAACTATCCCCGATATATGCAGCACAAACAGCAGCATCAATTGCTGATTCAGGAGCTGGACGATATTCAGAAAAAGCTCCAGGAGCGGGGAGGGGGGGAGTTTTCTGATGGGGAATGTGCCGAGCTTGCCAAGTTGTTCCGTCATTGGTTGATAGATCACTTGGTCAAGGAAGACATGCTGTTGAAACCATGGCTGGCGCGCAAGTAGGCCTCTTAAAGAGTGCAATGACAATCGTGGCTGGTTTCGGTTTCAGTGCAATGAGACCAGTTCAGCATCGAAAGTGTTTTCAATCTACCTAAACGATGTCGCCTGAATCACCTCAATCCTCCGAATTACGACAAGCCGCACTGCACTGGCTGGCCGAGTGTGATGCCATGCAGAAGGCGGCAGGTGTGCGCCGCTTGGCACAGGCGTGGGCGGCGGGTGAGATTGGGCTGGATGACGAGGCGGTATTGAGTGTCGTCCCTGTCAGCCCGGGTCATCCGGCCAAGCCCGAGTTGGTCTCTCCCCTTGCTGTCAAACGCCGCGCGATGAATACGCCGGAAGGTCGTGCGGCGATGGTCCACGCATTGGTGCATATCGAGTTCAATGCGATCAATCTGGCGCTGGATGCGTTGTGGCGCTTTGCCGGGATGCCGCGCGAGTATTACGCCGATTGGTTGCAGGTGGCCGATGAGGAGGCGCTGCATTTCACGCTGCTGGCAGGGCATTTGCAGACGCAGGGTTATGCTTATGGCGATTTCTCTGCACACAACGGGCTGTGGGATATGGCGCTGCGCACGCAGCATGATCTGTTGGCGCGTATGGCCTTGCTGCCAAGGACGATGGAGGCGCGCGGGCTGGATGTGACGCCGGGCACCAAGGCGAAGCTGGTGCAGGCGGGGGATCGCGCGGTCGGCCCCATTCTGGATATCGTGCTGCGCGATGAGATCGGACATGTCGCCATCGGCAACCGCTGGTTCAACTATCTGTGTGTGCAACGCGGGTTGGAACCGGCTGCCACCTATGTCGCTCTGCTGACCGAATATAATGCGGTGCTGCGGCGCGGGCCGTTCAATCTGGAGGCGCGCCGTGCGGCGGGTTTCAGTGAAACGGAATTGGCCGGCTTGGGGCTGGCGCGGTAAAGTGCCGCCCAGCACGGTCAATCAACATCTTTTAACATCCACTCTATGAATGCTCATGCGTAACAAGACTTGGCTCAGTTGGAGCAGTGGTAAAGACAGTGCCTGGGCGCTGCATGAGTTGCGTCAGTCCGACGAATACGAGGTGGTGGGTTTGTTCACCACCATCAACTCGGCATTCGAGCGGGTCGCCATGCATGCGGTGCGTGTCGAGTTGTTGCGCAAACAGGCGCAGGCGGTCGGTCTGCCGCTGTATCTGATCGAGATACCCTATCCCTGTTCCGACGAACAATATGCCGCCGTGATGGAGGACTTCATGGTGCGCGCGCGCAGCGAGGGTGTGCAGTTCATGGCGTTCGGCGACCTGTATCTGGAGGATGTGCGGCGTTACCGCGAGGAGCGTATGCAGGGCAGTGGTATCACGCCGCTGTTCCCGTTGTGGGGCAGGCCGACGCGGGCCTTGCTGGAAGAGATGCTGGCAGGCGGTGTACGCACCTGCCTGACCTGCGTCGATCCTAAGGTGTTGCCCGCCGAGTTCGCCGGACGTGAATTGACGAGCGAGTTGTTGGCGAGCATGCCGCCCGGCATCGACCCGTGCGGTGAGAACGGCGAGTTCCACACTTTCGTTTTTGCCGGGCCGATGTTCAGTACGCCGCTCGATATCGAGATGGGCGAGGTGGTGGAGCGCGACGGTTTTGTGTTTGCAGATTGCCGCTTACGGCAGGGGTGATTGATTTGAGTGAGATGGTAATGAACAGTGATTTGAAAACGTTGCAACCGCAGATAGTCTGGGCGCATTTCTCCACGTTATGCGCGATACCGCGTCCCTCGTATCATGAGGCGGCGCTGCGTGAACATCTCCTGCGCTGGGCACAGGTGCGCGGCATTGTTGCCGTCGTCGATGCGGTCGGCAATCTGATCCTGAGCAAACCCGCCAGCCCCGGCTGCGAGGCGGCTCCGGCAGTGATCCTGCAAGGCCATCTGGACATGGTGTGCCAAGCCAATGCCGGGACGGTGCACGATTTCGAGCGTGACGCGATTCGCACTGTCTTGCGCGAGGGCTGGCTCATCGCCGAGGACACCACGCTGGGGGCGGACAACGGTATCGGTGTGGCGCTGGCGCTGGCCGCGCTGGAAGCGCCGGACCTGATCCATCCCGCGTTGGAGGTGTTGCTCACCGTCAACGAGGAATCCGGCATGGACGGTGCGCGCGGTCTGGCCCCCGACACGTTGCAGGGCGGCGTGCTCATCAATCTGGATACCGAGGAGTGGGGACATTTCTATCTGGGCTGTGCGGGCGGGGTGGATGTAGAGGTGCGCGGTGATTGCGGGCAGGATGAGCTGCCGTACGATTATGTGACGTTGCGTTTCGATGTGTCCGGCTTGCGCGGCGGGCACTCCGGCATGGATATCCATGCCGGGCGTGGCAATGCCGTCAAGCTGCTGGCGGAAGCGTTGCGTGATCTGGCAGCGCATACCGATGTGCGTCTGGTCGAGATGCAGGGCGGTTCGGCGCGTAATGCCATCCCGCGCGAGGCGTTTGCCGTGTGTGCCCTGCCTGCGGCGGCCGTGGCGGGGATCAATACATGGGTGGAGCATAGATTGGCAAGCTGGCGACAGCGTTTCTCCGGAGCCGATGCACAGGTGATGTTGCGTTATGAATTGGATGAGATGCCGCTGGGCAAAGCCGTCCGGCAGGTCGAACGCGAGCGTGTGCTGGCTTGGCTTGATAACGTCGTCAACGGTGTGGCGCAGATGAGTGACGATTTTCCCGGTGTGACGGATACCTCCAGCAACCTTGGTGTGTTCTCCCTGCGGCGCGGCGAACTGAAAGCGACCTTCAAGGTGCGTTCTCTGCATGATGCCCGTGCCGACGCGCTGGCCGACAAGTTGTGTGCGTTCGCGGCGGGCTATGGTTTACGAGCCGTCAAGGAAGGCGCATATCCCGGCTGGACGCCGAACCCGGCATCGGGCCTGCTCGACTTGTGCCAGCAGGTGTATGTGGCACAGTTCGGCCAGCCGGCCTCGATACAGGTGATCCATGCCGGTCTGGAATGTGGTTTGCTCGCGGCGAGTCATCCGCATCTGGAGATGATCTCGTTCGGGCCAGACATACGCGGTGCCCATGCGCCGGGTGAGCGGGTGGAGGTCGCCTCGGTCGGACGGTGCTGGACCTTGCTCCAAGCGGTGTTGCTGGCATTGTCGAAAGTGCGGCGATGAAGCTGTTGTTCTACGGCACGCCGTTCTGCCATCTGTGTGACGAGGCGGAAGCGTTGCTGCAAGCCCTGCCGGTGACGGTGGAATATATCGACATCGCGGAGGATGATGCCGCGCTGGAACGATACGAGACACGTATCCCGGTGGTGCGCCGGGTCGATACCGATGCCGAGCTGGGCTGGCCGTTCGACAGACAGGCGCTGGTCGATTTTCTGGCAGGAACAGACCCCGCGTGATGGACAAGATGTATCTACAGACAATCACCGTCCATCCGCAGGCTCCGGCCAAACCGGCAACGGGCGCGCAGTGCAACGGCTGTGGTGTCTGTTGTGCGGCAGAGCCGTGCCCGGTGGCGATGGTGTTCCTGTGGCAATGGCGCGGTGCGTGTCGTGCCCTGGTGTGGCAGGACGAGTCGCGGCGTTATGTGTGCGGCATGGTGTTAGGCCCGGAACTGCATGTGCGTTTTCTGCCCCGGTATTTGGTCAGGTGTTTGGGACGGTTGTTCGCCGCGCGTATCTCTGCCGGATCAGGCTGCGACTTCGACGCGCAAGTGCAACACATGCAGTGAGTGTGCTCAGCCCGCTGCTTCTTTCTCCATCTCCAGTTCCAACCAGGCTT
The DNA here is from genome assembly GCA_964571195.1 of uncultured Gallionellaceae bacterium. Taxonomy (GTDB): domain Bacteria; phylum Pseudomonadota; class Gammaproteobacteria; order Burkholderiales; family Gallionellaceae; genus PALSA-1006. The sequence goes on from CAZNAD010000001.1 coordinate 342,828, forward strand.
CTTCCAGTTCGGCTACTTTCGCCTGTAGCCGCGCGTGGTCGGCATTCAACTTCTCGACTTTCGCTCGGTCGGGATTGGTATAGGTGTCTGGATCAGCGAGTTGCTGGTTGATGGTGGCGAGCTCGGTCTGCGCTTTGTTCAACTCGGTTTCAAGCTTGTTCTGTTTCGATTGCAGCGCTTTGCGATTCTGCTTGGGCGCGGCCTGTGCTTTGGGTTTTTCCTGCGCTGTTTGTGCAGCGGTCTCGCGCGGACGGCGGGTCTCTATCCAGTTCTTGTAGTCTTCCAGATCACCATCGAACAGTTTGGCGGCACCGTCGGCCACCAGCCACAACTCGTCGGCTACGGCACGGATCAGGCTGCGGTCGTGTGACACCAGGATCACCGCGCCGGTGTATTCCTCCAGCGCGAGGGTGAGTGCGTCGCGCATGTCGAGGTCGAGGTGGTTGGTGGGCTCGTCGAGCAGTAGCAGATGCGGTTTCTGCCAAGCCAGCAGCGCAAGTGCCAGACGGCTCTTCTCGCCACCGGAGAAACTCGCCACCGGACGGTCTTCGCTGTCGCCCGCCAGACCGAAACGGCCCAGGAAACTGCGCAGGGTGAGGCTGGTTTCTTTCGGCGCGATACGCTCCATGTGTTGCAGCGGTGTGGCTGCGCTGTCCAGATGTTCGAGTTGGTGCTGGGCGAAATATCCGATGCGGATGTCGGGAGTGAGTTCGAGTTTGCCCGAGGTCGCTTGCAACTCGCCCACCAGCAGTTTGATAAGTGTGGATTTGCCCGCGCCGTTGGGGCCGAGCAGGGCGATACGCGCCCCGGCACGCAAGATGAGTTCGATGTCGTTGAATAGTTTTTTTTCGCCATAGGCGAAGCCCATCTTCTCCGCGCGCAGCAGCAGGTCCGGGCTGCGTTCCGGCGCTTCGATCTCCAGCTTGAAATGGCCGTCGCTCACATGGGCCGGGGCGATACGGGTGATGCGTTCCAGTGCCTTGATGCGGCTCTGTGCCTGTTTGGCTTTGGTGGCTTTGGCGCGAAAGCGGCGCACGAAGTCCTCCAGATGCGCGATCTTGTCCTGTTGTTTTTCGAAGGCCTGGTTCTGCTGGGTGATCTTTTCTGCACGGGCGCGTTCGAAATCGTCGTAGTCGCCGGTGTAACAATCGATGGTCTTGTCGTGCACGTGGGCGATGCGGTTGACGCAGGCATTGAGGAACTCGCGGTCGTGCGAGACCAGCAGGATGCTGCCGGGGTAACGCGCCAGATATTGTTCGAGCCACAGGATGGCTTCGAGGTCGAGGTGGTTGGTGGGTTCGTCCAGCAGCAACAGGTCGGCACGGTGCATCAATGCGCGCGCCAGATTGAGGCGCATGCGCCAGCCGCCGGAGAAACTGGCGACGGGGCGCTCCAGTGTGTCGTTGGCGAAACCCAGCCCGTTGAGCAGTTGCGCGGCGCGCGCTTGGGCACCGTAGCCGTCGATGGTTTCGTAGCGGTGTTGCGCGTCGAACCAGGCGCTGTCGTGTTTTTCCTGTGCCAGTGCCTGTTCCAGTAGGCGCAGTTCCGTGTCGCCGTCGAGCACGAATTCGAGCGCGGACTGGTCCGAGTTGGCGATCTCCTGTTCGACGAAGGCGATGGTCTTGCCGGATTGCAAAGCGACTTCGCCGCCGTCGGGTTTGATCTCGCCCCGGATGAGGCGGAACAGGGTGGATTTGCCGCAGCCGTTATGGCCGACCAGACCGATGCGCTGGTCGGCGTAGGCTTGCAGGTTCACGTTCTGGAGTAGCGGGATGCCGCCTTGCAGGTAGGTCAGGTTCTGGATGTTGAGCATGGTGCGATGATAACAGAGGGTATGCCCCGCCGTTTCCGGCGGCGGGGTGTGCTGCGGAGGTCAGGCGATCTTGCAGGCCTGGTCGAAGGTCAGGCGCGGGCTGCGCGGGTAGACGCCTTTGGCATCGCCGTAACCGATGTTGCACAGGAAGTTGGATTTGATGTCGGTGTCTGCGAAGAACAGCTCGTCGACTTTGGCGTTGTCGAAGCCGGACATGGGGCCGCAATCCAGTCCGAGCGCGCGCGCGGCGAGGATGAGGTAGGCACCTTGCAAGGTGCCGTTGCGAAAGGCGGTGATGTCGGCAAGTGTGGCGTTGCCCGCAAACATGTCGCGCGCAGAAGGGATGGGCGGGAACAGTTGCGGCAGGCGTTCGAAGAATCGGGTGTCGTAACCGATGATGGCGGTGACGGGGGCGGCCATGGTCTTGGCCCGGTTGCCTTCCATCATGGCCTGATCGAGTCGTTCTTTGGCGTGTTTGCTTTTGACGAATACGATGCGTGCCGGACTGCAATTCATTGAGGTGGGCGGCATGCGCAGGGTGTCATAAAGACGATGCAACAGTTCATCGGGGACGGGGCGGTCTTGCCAAGCGTTGTGGGTATGGGCTTCGAGGAACAGTTGGTCGAATGCGGCGGCGGGCAGCGGGGTATTGGACATGATCTTCTCCTGTGGCTGAAGGGCGTGTGTGCGGGCACGATTATGCGCCACTTGGCCGACTTGCGCAGTGTGTGACATTTCTGTTTCGGGTATTTCATCGCGCGTTCACAAAAACTTCATTCCGCTGTGATGTGTGCCGCGTAAGCTGGTTTCTGCGGGCGCATAGCCGATACAACCATCATCCACAGGAGACGACGATGAGATTTTTCACCGATGATTTCTTTACCGAGCAGCAGAAGGCGACGCTGGGACACAGTGCCTATCTGAAGTCGGAACAAGCACTGTTGCATGAAGGTGTGAAGCCCTCCCGTTTGACACAGAACGTGCGGCAGGAAATCGTGTCTCGAAATGAGTTTCGCGCCCCCGCAGGCGAGGAGAAGTTACAGTCGTTTGAGCAGACTTCCAAGAGTGTCGAATTTACCTTTCTTGGCGCTATTCTGGTTTTCTATGTGGCCGCCGCGTTGCTGGACATATTGACGCGCTCCCATGTCTTGGGTGCCTGACGGGCGCAACACGGTAATTGTTTTTTCTTCGTTACCCTGCGGGCAGGCCTTGCCCGCAGTCTGAATTCCCCTACTGATACTGCCGTTTCTGTTGGCTAATCCTCCGGTCTGATATAGGCTGCGCCCCTCGTTCTATGTGTCGCAACGGCGAAGCCGGGCGATATCGTTTTGTTGATCCTGGGAGTGGAGTGATGGTGACACCAGAAAACGTCAAAGATTACATACGGCAGGGCTTGGATTGCGATCATCTCGAAGTCGAGGGGGATGGTCGCCATTTCGATGCGGTGATCGTGAGCAAGGCTTTCGAGGGAATGGGGATGCTACAGCAGCAACGCATGGTCTTTCAGCGATTGGGCGACAAGATGGAGGTGATCCATGCTTTGTCGATGAAGACGTTCACGCCCGAACAGTGGGCGAAGCAAGGCAAATAAACCGGGAGAATGAATAATGGATGAGAAAGAGATCGCGCTGGCGAACATCAAAAAAACCGTGACCGAGAATCCCATCGTGCTGTACATGAAAGGGACGACGCAATTTCCGCAGTGCGGATTCTCCGGGCGTGCGGCGCAGGTGCTGAAGAGTTGCGGGGTGACGAAATACGTCGCGGTGAATGTGCTGGAAGACAAAGAGGCATGGGATTACCTCAAGTTTTACGCCGATTTTCCTACGTTCCCGCAGCTCTATATCAAAGGTGAACTGATCGGTGGTTCCGACATCATGTTGGCGATGGCGGAGCAGGGGGAATTGCAGAAACTGATCCAGAGCGCGTTGCAGTAGTCTTTATTGATGTTTTGGCATTCTTCAAAATTAGTATAGAATCCCCCTCCCGCTCAAAGGGTTGATTCTGCGTAACCGTCAGTTTTTTCTGATTATTTCAGGCTAAATTATCGCGCGCTGAGCGGTGTGATGAATATTGGGATATTTCAAGAATATGGAGCAAACGTCGAACATCGGGAATCTGGCTGACCTCAAAGAGGGGGAGGTTTTGTTGCCCGCCTATCTGCAAAGGATGGCGGATGGGGTTTATGTGGATCTGGCGCTTTTTCCTGTGGGCGGTGGATTTGTGCAGTTCATTGACCAGATGTTCGGCGGCGGGTCGCGTTTCCGTGAGTTGGATTACGCATTATTCCAGAACTTGTTGTTCGACTACGATGCGGTGCTGGATGCACATGGTATCGATGCGAAGCTGCGCCTGGCTGCCGATGTGGTGGTCTTCGATCCGAAGCGCAAACCCTTATATCGGGCAGTAAAGATCGATACGCAGTTCCGGCATGCGGAGTATTTCTTCGAGCCTGTCTCTATCGATGTGGTGACTGAGACGCCAGTGTACGGAGAGCCCGATCCAGACGGTGTGGCAGCGGTGATCAGCACCACCCGCAGCGTAGAGTCACAGCCCACCCAGTTGGATATCGACGAATTCATCGCCGATATGTGGCTGAAAGGGGTGCGTTTCGGTGTGGCGGTCGAGGCGGTGGCGGGAGTGATCGCGCGCCGCGAGACGGTGCGTATGGAAATCGCCACCCAGCTCGATCCGACCGAGGGTATTGATGCGGAGATCGAAGAGGCTTGCAGTGTGTTGCACCGCGATAATTCACCCAAGATATTGTTCAACGGTAAGGCCGATCTGCGCAGATTCCAGAATCGTTTCCCGCAGATCGAGATGGGCGCGCGTCTGCTGAAGAAGAAGCCGCGTGTGTTGGGCAAACCCGGTTACAAAGTGAACGGGCAGATACAGGAGCCGGAAATCCCGAAAGACATCGACCTGTTCGCTCTCGCTGGACTCGGTACCTTCGTGGACAAACAGCAGGACGGCGAATTCATCCTGTCGAAACAGGACGGATTTCTGTCTATCGACACAGCGACCAACAGCATCTCGGTCACCGAGAAGATCGAGAACAAAGGCGGCATCAGTATCAAGACAACCGGTGATCTGGTGTTGTCAGGAAACGAGTTCATCGAACACGGCGAGGTGCAGGAGGGACGTGTCGTCGAGGGCAAGAGCATGACGTTCCGCTCGGCGGTGTACGGCGACATTATCTCGCAGGGCGGATTGATCCTGTTCGAGAGCAATCTGTCGAACGGCAGCGCGAAGAGCAACGGCGGTGACATCACCGCAAACGGGCGCTGTTTCAATTCGTATATCGAGGCATGGGAGGGCAAGGTCTCGCTCAAATACGCCGAGAGTTGTGTGATCTTTGGCGAGTCGGTGCAGATCGAGCGCGCCATCAATTGCGAGATCATCGCGAACGAGGTGCGGATCGATAATGTCGAGGGCTGTGCCATCGCGAGCAAGGAGGTGCACATCGAGCTATCAGACTCGTGTCGCGGCAAGCAAACGGTCATTTCCATGTTGCAGCCGGATCTTTCCGGGGTGGATGCGCAGATGAAACTGGTGCGCGAAGCGATCACCGGATGCGAAAAGGCCATTGCGATGAGAGATCAGGGCATCGAGCAGATCAAGGCAGACCCGGAGGTAGCTCGTTATCTGGTGCTTGCGGCGAGTATCCAGAAGGGGGCAGCCAAGCTGACCGATGCTCATGAGGAGAATTGGCGCAAAATGACGATCAGGTTCGCCAAGGTCGACGATGCATTGAGGAAGCTGAATGCCGACAAGCAGGTGCAAATCGACAAGATGGCGGGGTTGCAACAGGAGTATGCGCAGTTGCTGGAGCTGCGCGGCAAGAACGGCGTCGGGGTAAGTTGCACGATCACTTCCGTCGTTGGCGACACGCTGGTGCGCGGTGTTGCGGCGCAGAACGGTGCTGCCGAGTTTCGTAAAGTGAAGATCAGCGATATCAAGGTGAAGTTGCGCGAGCAGGGCAAGCAGAATGACCGCATCTTCTGCAATAGCACGGGCAGTCTGGAATGGAGCTACGCGGTGCCCGAGGTCGATGTGGCGTCGTGATATGCGCGCAACATCGCATTGACATGATCTCGTGCCCGGTCACATAATCCCTCCCATGAACACACATCAATCCATTCGTCACGTCCGAGTCACCCCGTCCGCAAAGCTGCGGATGGTGTGGCATCGCGCGCAAGGTGGTCTGGTGAATTAGCACGATTCGGTTGTTTTGCTTGCACGGGGCCACAGAAAAATCTGTGGCCTTTTTGTTTTTGGCGGTTCCATTTCAAGGCTGATGGAAGCGCCGGTATGTCCACCAGCCGAGGAGAGCATCATGTCGCTTCCTGCCGCATTCGTTTCGGTCATTCTGATCTGGTCCACCACGCCGCTCGCCATAAAATGGAGCGCGCTGGGTGTCGGGTTCAGCTTCGCGGTGTTTTCGCGTATGGCCATCGGTGTGCTGCTGTGTGCGATTTTGCTGGCGGTATTGCGTGTGTCGGTGCCGCTGCATCGCCGCGCCTTGCTGGCCTATCTCGCGGGCGGGCTGAGCATGTTCGGGGCGATGGCGCTTACCTACTGGTCGTCACAATTCGTCAGTTCCGGCATGATCGCGGTGTTGTTTGGTCTGTCGCCGCTAGTGACCAGTCTGGGGGCGATGTTGTGGCTGAAAGAGGAGGCGCTCACGCCGAACAAGATTGCCGGCATGGCGTTGGGCGTGCTGGGGCTGTTGCTGGTGTTCCGTGGCGGTCTGGGAGTGGGGGAAAGTTCGGCCGCCGGCCTGCTCGCCTTGTTCATGGCGGTGGTTGCGCAATCACTCGGGCTGGTGTGGCTCAAGCGCATCGGTGACGACAGTCCGCCGCTGGCGATGACGCTGGGTATCCTGGTGGTGGCGTTGCCGCTGTTCTTCGCCGCCTGGTGGCTGGTGGACGGTGTGATGCCGGTTTCGATCCCGGAACGTGCGGTGGCGGCAACGGTGTATCTGGCCACTTTCGGCTCGGTGTTGGGGTTCGCTTTGTATTATTACCTCATCAAACATATGGAGGCGGGACGGATTGCGCTGATCACACTGATCACACCGGTGATGGCGTTGTTGCTGGGGCACGGACTGAACGGCGAGGAGGTGTTGCCGCAAGTGTGGCTGGGCGCGGCTTTTATCCTGTTTGGCTTGTCGCTGCACCGTTGGGGGACGCAATGGCTGGGCTATGTCGTGCCGCGCCGCTGGAAGTAGATGCCCGGCTAGAAACGTGTGTGTGTGCTGCCGGAGAGATGGAGCAGTTCATTCAGCTTGCCGAACAGTTCGCTGCCGTCGCGCTGGCTTAGCCACTGGCCATCATTGAGGCCGTAGTGGAACCCCCCACTGCGTGCGGCGACCCATATCTCGCGGTTGGGCGTGTGGCGGTTGATGATGATCTTCGAGGCGTCGTCGAATTCCATCTCCAGCACGGAGCCGTTGAAACTGTATTCGATATCGTCTTCGCTGGCATCGAGTGTGTTCTCGATGCGGGTGAAGACGGCATCGGCCAGCCGGGTGAATTCGCTTTCGGTCATCGATGAGAGCCTTTCCATTTATAATCCTGTGCTGTCCAATATGTTTATTTTACAAGGTCGCGACGATGCGCAATTCAAGAGTTGTCCTGACGAGCATTATGTTGCTGATGATGCTTGTGCTGCAAGGTTGCGGACGCAAAGGCCCGCTGTTCATGCCCAAGCCCGCCCCCGTTCCCCCTCAAACCGAACAGAAGAATTGATATGAATCCCTATTTTCATTACCAGCAGGATCAGTTGTATGCCGAGAACGTCGCGCTTGCCGACATCGCCGGGCGCTTCTCCACGCCGTGTTATGTGTATTCGCGCGCGGCCTTGACCGATGCTTACCGTCAATTCGCCGATGCTTTGCAGGGGCGCGAGCATCTCATCTGTTTCGCGGTGAAGTCCAACTCCAATCTGGCGATTTTGAATCTATTCGCCCGTTTGGGGGCGGGGTTCGATATTGTTTCCGGCGGCGAACTGCAGCGGGTGCTGGCGGCGGGGGGCGCGGCAGACAGGGTGGTGTTCTCCGGTGTGGGCAAGACCGAGGCGGAGATGCGCCTCGCACTCGAGGCGGGAATATTATGTTTCAACGTGGAATCGGCGGCGGAGCTGGAACGGTTGGACAAGGTCGCCGGGAGCATGGGCAAGATTGCGCCGGTCAGTTTGCGCGTAAACCCCGATGTCGATGCCAAGACCCATCCGTATATTTCGACAGGCCTGAAGCAGAACAAATTCGGCGTGGCCTACACCGAAGCGCGGGCGTTGTATCGCAAAGCTGCGGAGTTGTCGCACCTGCGTGTGACCGGTATTGATTGTCACATCGGCTCGCAACTTACCGAGACCAGCCCTTTTATTGCTGCGGCGGAGAAGGTGCTGACACTGGTTGATCAATTGTCTGCCGAGGGGATCAAGCTGGAGCATCTCGATCTTGGCGGTGGGCTTGGTATCCGTTACGACGACGAAACTCCGCCATCTATAACCGACTACGCGCAGGCTCTGCTGGCTGCGTTGCAGGGACGAACAGAGAAGCTGATCGTCGAGCCTGGACGTGTGCTGGTGGGAAATGCGGGCGTGTTGTTGACCCGAGTGGAATATCTCAAGCCGGGCGAAGAGAAGAATTTTGCTATCGTCGATGCGGCGATGAACGATCTGATGCGTCCGGCTCTTTACGATGCCTATCACGCCATTCAGACGGTGATCCGCAGCAATGCCCCGGCGCAAAATTACGAAGTGGTCGGACCGGTTTGCGAGACCGGGGATTTTCTGGGGCATGCCCGTAAACTGGCCGTGGAACAAGGCGCACTGCTGGCGGTGATGTCCGCGGGTGCGTACGGAATGAGCATGAGTTCCAACTACAACACACGTCCGCGCGCAGCCGAAATTATGGTGGACGGTGCGGACGTTCATCTCATTCGCGAACGTGAGAGTGTGCCGCAATTGTTTGCCGGAGAAAAAATCATCGAATGATTTTTTTGTGAAATTTGCATAAATATGTTGCGTATTATTTTTATTCACGCATAGAATGCGGCCACCAAGCGCGTTAGGGGTTTTCAGGGATCAAGAAAGTGCTTGGGAGTGCAGTGTTCGCACGAGATGTAGTGATGGGTTTAGTCAAATTATTTTTTATAAGGAATGAAAATGGCTGCAACAACTACCAAAGCAAAAAGCACTACTGCCAAGAAACCAGCAGCAAAGAAGGTCGCTGCCAAGAAACCAGCCGCAAAAAAAGTCGTAGCGAAAAAAGCAGCAGCTAAGCCAGCAGCGAAAAAAGCCGTTGCCAAAAAGCCAGCCGCTAAAAAAGTAGCAGCTAAGCCAGCAGCGAAAAAAGTCGTTGCCAAAAAGCCAGCCGCTAAAAAAGTAGCAGCTAAGCCAGCAGCGAAAAAAGTCGTTGCCAAAAAGCCAGCCGCTAAAAAAGCAGTAGCTAAGAAGCCAGCAGCCAAAAAAGCTGTAGCCAAAAAGCCAGCCGCTAAAAAAGTAGCAGCTAAGCCAGCAGCGAAAAAAGCCGTTGCCAAAAAGCCAGCCGCTAAAAAAGTGGTAGCGAAAAAAGCAGCAGCTAAGCCGGCCGCAAAGCCAGCTGGCAAGGGCATTCTCGGCGCCTGATCTTATAGATTGGGGCGGGCCGCCAGGTTTCTGCGTTTCGCCCTTTCTATAAACTACTTGCCGCGCGATGTGGCAGGTGTTTTTGCTGAGCTGTTTCGGCAGTCTCCCGCTTTCTGTTCTTATGCGGCAGGAGGTTCTTCGTTCTATTTCTCTGGCCTCTTATTGAGGTTTTTCGTCGTCGCTTTTATCTGTTGAGCTTAACTAGCCTGTCCTTAACTTCGAATTGAGGGGGATTTTTCCCGCTATTCGGCAGATCGTTTCTTTTCCTTCCGGTTATAGTGAAGTCTGGCGATATCGCTTTAATTCTCTCTTACCAATTTGGAGAACACTATGTCTACAATCAGCGGGGTTTCTAATATGCGCGAAGCGGCGATGCCGCAGGTGAAAGCGGCTGCTAGTAAGCCTGCCTCGCCGCAGCAGAAGTTGTCCAGTCTGTTCCAGCAGATCGATACAGCCGGGAAGGGTAGTATCACCAAGGCGCAGTTTGCGGAGGCGTTCAACAAGCTGAATCCACCTCCAGCAGTGAAGGCGCTGGGTGCCGAAGCGGCTTTCAGCAAGCTGGATCCGCAAGGGACTGGTAGTGTTTCGAAGCAGGATTTCATCAAAGGGATGGAGTCCATCATGGCGCAGGCTCCGGCCAAGGCCGCACCTGCCGCAGCCAAAGCTGCTCCGGCTCCGGCACAAGCTGCTGCACCGGCCAAGCCGCAAGCCGCTCCGGTGGCTGCAAGTGTTCCACCGCCTCCCGCACCTGCGGGCAATGGTGCCATCGGTAACACCATCAATATATCGGCTTGATCATTCTTCCAGTGCCTATCCCGTTCGGCTAGGCGGGCTGGTGATGAAACAGCAAGGACGGAACCCATCAAGCATTGCTTGATGGGTTCCGTGCGTTTGTGGATGCCAGAGAGCGTCAGGGAATCAGGAAGATGGTCGCCAAGCCGAGGAAGATGAAGAAGCCGCCGCTGTCGGTGATCGCAGTCAGCAATACGCTGGAGCCGATAGCCGGGTCGCGACCGAAACGCTGCATGGTGAGCGGGATGAGCATGCCGACTAGAGCCCCAAGCAGCAAATTGAGCAACATCGCTCCGGTCATCACCAGGCCCAACGGCACACTCTTGTATAGCAGGTAGGCGAACCCCCCGGCGATGCCGCCCCAGACCAGTCCGTTCAGCAGACTGATCGCCAGTTCTTTGAATAATAGTCGACGTGCGTTACCCGGATTGATCTGGCCGAGTGCCAGAGAACGGATGATGATGGTGATGGTCTGATTGCCGGAGTTTCCGGCGATGCCTGCCACGATAGGCATCAATGCGGCGAGTGCGACGAATTGCGCTATCGTCTCCTCGAAACCGCCGATCACCCGCGAAGCGAAGAACGCGGTACACAGATTCAGTGCCAGCCATAACCAGCGGTTTTTCGCCGATTTCCACACGGAGGCGAAGATGTCTTCCTCTTCGCGCAAACCGGCCAGATTCAACACATCGCTTTCCGATTCGGCGCGGATGAAGTCCACCACCGCGTTGACGGGTACTCGCCCGACTAGTTTGCCGTCTTCATCCACCACCGGCGCAGAGACCAGATCATAACGTTCGAACGCCTGAGCGGCCTGTTCGGCTTTGTCATCGGGATGCAGGGTGATGGTGTCGGTGGCCATCAGCGTTGCGACTGCCACCTCCGGTTCGTTGACCAGTAGCCGGTTGAGGGGAAGCACGCCTTTGAACTGGTCGTCGCGGTCCACCACGAATAACTGGTCGGTATGATCGGGCAGGCTGTCGAAGCGGCGCAGGTAACGCGACACCACTTCCAGCGTCACATCTTCGCGGATGGTCACCATGTCAAAGTCCATCAGGGCACCGACAGCATCCTGCGGATACGACATCGCCGCGCGCAACTGTTCGCGTTCCTCGATGGAGAGGGACTTGAACACATCGCGCATCACGGAATGGGGCAAGTCTGGGGCGAGATCGGCGATCTCGTCGGTATCGAGCTGCTCGGCGGCCTCGCGCAATTCTTCGCGACTCATCGCGGCGATGAGCGACTCGCGCACCGCATCCGATACTTCGATCAGAATGTCACCGTCGCGCTCGGCCTTGACCAGATCCCACACCAGCAAACGCTGCTCGATGGGCAGGGCTTCCAGGATGAACGCGATATCGGCGGGGTGTAGCTCGTTGAGTTTTTCTTGCAGTTCGACCAAATGACGTTTTTGCAGCAGCAAGTCGACGAGTTCGTGGCGCTCCGCACGGGGAATTTCCTGCTGGTGAGCCACCGCACTCACCAGCGCGTGTTTTTCCAGCAGACGTTGCACCTGCTGGAGATACTCTTGCACGTTTTCGGTGTAATGCGGCTCTTTGCTGATTTCTGTCATCACATCAATCTCTTGTTGGCGCGTGTATTGTAAAGAATTCGGCTGTCGGGCGGGGCGGTAAATACAGTGTGGTAAGGCTCCGTCGAGCTGTCGGGCGGGTTAATGCAGTGAATTAGGCGGGAAAATACCCGCTAATCACAATATCGATTTTCAAAAGATGCGATAAATTGCAACCATTGCTAACTTTCGTATGCGGCGTGGAGTGATAGGAGTAGCCGCAACGCAGACCGGAAGCGTGGCAGAGGTAACTGAGAAGGGCATTTTTTGAATGCTCTGATAACTGGACCAACGGCAGACGTTCTGCCTTGTAACCAAAGACGATATGGAAGCAATGGCGGTAGTGTCGGAAAAGCAAATCTAAAGTTAAAGGAGAAATAAAATGCCTTCGTTTATCAATACCAACCTTGCATCTTTGAATGCACAGCGCAACCTCAACGGTTCGCAAAGCGCGCTGAACACTTCTTTGCAACGCCTGTCCTCGGGCTTGCGTGTGAACAGTGCCAAGGACGATGCCGCCGGTATGGCGATTGCCTCGCGTATGGAAAGCCAGATCCGTGGTTTGAATCAGGCCGTGCGTAATGCCAGTGACGGTATCTCGCTCGCTCAGACAGCTGAAGGAGCCTTGGGCGCGATCCAGAACAATCTGGCACGTATGCGTGAATTGGCAGTGCAGGCGGCCAACGCCACTTCGAATGCCGATATCGCAGCGATTGATGCCGAATACACCCAGCTCAACGCTGAAAACATCCGCGTTATCCAGGCGACCTCGTTCAATAACATTCCTCTGCTTTCGGAAGCGGTCAACCAGACCTTCCAAGTGGGTGCGAACAGTACTGCGGGTGTCGATGACATCACGATTACAACCGATGCGGCGCTGGTTCCCAGCTCGACGACTCTGGGCGATTCTTCGTTGACGGCTCAGGCTGAAATTGCCAAGCTGGATGCCGATATCGCTTCGGTAGCTTCGTTGCGAGCAACATTCGGTTCGGTGCAGTCGCGTTTCGAATCGGTTATCTCCAACCTGCAAATTGCAGCGGAGAACCAAACGGCTTCGCGTAGCCGGATCATGGATGCGGACTATGCGGCAGAAACCGCTGCCTTGACCCGCGCTCAGATTCTGCAACAGGCTGGTACAGCGATGTTGGCACAAGCGAACCAATCGCCGAACACGGTACTGACACTGTTGAGATAAGGTGCCTCGGACGGTCATCGCCGAATCATCGTATTACTGTGCATGCGGGCATCTATCTGCCGTATGGAAGTGAGCGCGATCACGGTGCGTATCTGGATGGAAATGATGCGACATCGAAATATCGTGCACTCCTGTACGGCATGGCTGGGTGTGACATCCGGTTGCCGCCCGGTATGCGAATCTCCAATCGGAATCCAACGGTGCGGTTGGTGAGATGTCTTTCCTTTGATAGCATCGGTGAGACGTATTCAGGTATTCAGCACGATGAGAATGAAGCCATCTTTGATGCACCATCTATCCGGCGTAATCATCGCCGTTTTGTGCTTGGTGATCGTGCAGCCGTCGGCATGGGCCGCGACTAAATCCAAGAGAAGAGGATCGGGGGGGCAAGGGCTGTCCCAGGAGTGGGAGCCGAGCTTCGATCTGAAGACTTACAAACAAAACTACCTGTTGCTGTACGCGTTATCGTCACAGCCCAACAATCAGCCCACCAGTCCCAACCCGCTCAATCAGGTGTTGACTCCCTACGCTCTGGATAATCGTGACATGAAGTTCCAGATCAGTTTGAAATATGCCTTGGCCGACAATCAGGCGTATGGCTCGTTCTGGTTCGCTTATACCCAGCTGTCTTTCTGGCAGTTCTACGACAAGACCAATTCTCAGCCGTTCAGAGGCACGGACTACAGTCCTGAATTCATCTATTCATTGCAACCTTTTGAACCCGCTATCGTCAATTTCGGGGTGGTGCACCAGTCTAATGGCGAAGCCAGGCCTAGGTCGCGCAGCTGGAACAGGGTCTATATGGAGCCCGTGCTGGAGATCATCGGCGGCGGTGGACAGCAACTGGTGTTGCAGGCACGCTGGTGGCAGCGGATCGAAGAAGACCCGCTCAGCGATGAGAACCCTGACATCCATCATTTTCTCGGTTATCGCGAAGTCGAGCTGCGTTATTGTCAGGAAGGCAGTTGGCAGATATCGGCCATCGCCAGAAGCAAATCGGCACAGATCGATATCGCCGCCCCATTGAGCGCTTGGCTGATGCTGGGTGATGCGGAAGAAAAAGGCCTCAATGTCCACCTGCAATATTTCAGCGGCTACGGAGAAAGTCTGCTGGACTATAACCAGGGGCATGTCACCTGGGGGCTAGGCCTGTCTATCCCTTTCAACTAGGTGTGCCATTTTTCGGCTGCATCTGACGAATTACGGTAACCCACTTCATCGATGCGCGGGAAATCATCCCGGTACTGATGCGCGTATAATGTGCCATACCAAGCGGATCGGGTGTCACTGTATAAGAACGCCTCTCATCCATAACCAACATCAAGTGTATAAAAAATGGAACAAGCTGAGCAAACAGCGCAGCCCCTTGTCGTCGCCACGCTACTAAAAAAGATGGATGCAAGTCCGGGGTTCGCGGGGCTGGGGGGTGCGGTCCAGAACATCTGCCGTCTTGTCGATGAGGATGGCGGTAACAGGGAAATCGTTGCGGCCATCTTGCGTGATCCGGCGCTGACCTCAAAACTGTTGCAGATCGCCAACTCTGGAAGTAATTCGCGCGGCGGTCGCAATGTCTCCAAGATCGACCAGGTGATCGCGATCCTCGGGCTGAATACCGTAAAGTCGGTTGCCTTGTCTCTGGCACTGCTTGGCTCTCCGTCCCACAACCAGCAATCGAAGCAATTACACGCGGAAATCGTGGCTGCGTTCTTTTCCGGCAGTTTGGCTGCCGAGATCACCCGGCTCTATGGTTCCAGCTACAGTTCACAGGAGGCTCAAGTCTGCGGGTTGATGCAAAACCTTGGTCGCATGATGTCCATATTCTATTTGTACGAGGACATCGAACGCAGTCGTAAACTCCAGACTGATCGTAATCTGCCCGAAAGTGAGGCGGTCCTGCAAATCTTGGGTATGAGTTTCGAGGATATCGGTGTGGCGATTGCGCGCCACTGGGCTCTCCCGGATGTACTTCAGAACAGCCTCGCTCCCGATACGCTCAAATCCTCACCCCAGGCAGTCGCCAATGCAGCGGGTTGGTATCAGCTGTGTTCTTTCTTCTCCCGCCGCATCACCGATGTTTTGTTCCGCCTGCCGGAGAACAGGGAGAAGATCGAGATTGCAAACAGCATCGACTTCTTCAGCAGATCCCTCCATCTCAAGGAAAAGGAAGTGATCGAAACCGTGGAGAAGTGTTTGCAGGATACGGATAATATCCTGGCAGGTATGACCTTCCCCTGCGATGTGTCCGATGCGAAGAGCCTATTGCGGAAGGCTTCCGAGCGGGCCTTGGACACGCTGTCAGCACACGATGCTTTGGTCAGGGAGAAACATGCGGAAGGTGGAGCCTCTCCCATCGAAGTGATAAAACACACCATGCGACTGATACACAGTCACTATAACTTCGATTGCACGCTGATCTGTCTGCCTACCAGTTCATCTGGATTGTTGGCCATCGCGGGGGTAGGGAGGAATACGGCTCAGTTGACCAGCAAATTCCATAGCAGCGGAACGAAACGCGATATCTTCCAAGTGATCATCTCCCGCAATGCCGATACGTTCATTTCTGATGTGACGCAGCCCAAGTATGCGAATCTGATTCCAGAGTGGTACAAAGAGGTGGTTGGCGCAAAATCTTTCGTGATGCTGCCGCTGATGCACGAAGGAAAGTTGATCGGCATGATCTATGGAGACTATGCGAAGCCCCAAGTCGAAGCCCCCGCAGGGTTGGCGCAGGGGGAGATGCTCGAATGGCGTAATCGACTGATAGACGCGATCCGCTCCGGCTCCAAATCGCGCTCGGCTGCTTAGTCTATAGTCCGGGGTCGCTCAGGTGGTCAACAGGTGTATGCCGGTCCAGGCCAGAATCGGCGTCGCAATGATGCCGATGCCGAACAGGGAAAGAGATTGCGCAGCACCCAGCTCAACTTCACCCTGTAGTGTCCTGACCGTCCAGTGCAGGGTGTAACAAGCGATGAGAAATAAGATAGCGTGCATTTCAGTAGGATGTTTTTACCGACTGAACCGATTATAGAACAATACTCCCGGAGTCCCCAAGACATCAGATTGTGAATTGATGACGAAATAAATACTGGCTTGCTGCGGCAAGTCGTATTGGGGCT
This sequence comes from uncultured Gallionellaceae bacterium, assembly GCA_964571195.1. Taxonomy (GTDB): domain Bacteria; phylum Pseudomonadota; class Gammaproteobacteria; order Burkholderiales; family Gallionellaceae; genus PALSA-1006. The sequence continues at coordinate 358,949 of CAZNAD010000001.1, forward strand.
GATCGTGGCTGGAACGTGGCGCAGTAGTCGCGTTTTAGGCAGGGAACCCAGAGGTGTTACGCTGAAACCGTTGGGAATATTGGTAGGACGTGGCAGATTCGAACTGCCGACCAACGGATTAAAAGTTGTTAAATACGCCTTTTTTAAGCTTCCAGAAATTTCTTGAAATTGTTTTAATGCCTTTCTAATACGTTGATTTATGTAGTATAAAAATCAATTCTCTGTTTTAATGCGCCACCTGCGACAGGCAGGCTTTTTAGATTTCCGGTCTACTAATGGTCTACTAATTTTATAAGTAGACCGATAAAGTCGGAGCTAGGTATGGCGCAAAAACTCTTAAAATCTTTCGTTGATTCCGTTCCGCTCGTTGCGACTGGGCAGGTTTTTTACCGCGATAGCGAATTAAAAGGATTCGGCCTTCGTGTTGGTAAAACAGGCAAGGTCTATATTGCCGAAAGCAAAGTCAACGGAAAGGTTGTGAGGGTCTCCATCGGCAAGCATGGCGTTTTCACTCCAGAGCAAGCCAGATTAAGAGCAAGAGAAATATTGCTCATGATGGCGAAAGGTATAAATCCGCTGGACGAGAAAAAAGAAAGCAGAGCGCGCAGTGTCACTCTTGAACAGGCTTTGGCCGACTTTCTTAGTGCCAGAAAGACGCTTAAACCCCGAACCATCGCCGATTATCAAAGCACCATCAACTGCTACCTTGAGGACTGGAAGAAAAAACCGCTTTCTGAAATCACCAAGGATATGGTTGCCAAGCGGCATACAAAGATTGGTGAGCGCAGCAAAGCACAAGCAAATTTAACAATGCGCTACATACGCGCCATTTTTAACTTCGCTGCTGGGCAATACGAGAACAGCAAAGGGGAGCCGTTGATACCGGACAATCCGGTTAAGCGCCTTTCTCAAACTCGCGCATGGTATCGAATTGAACGCCGTCAATCGGTCATCAAAACGCACGAGCTGGCTGCGTGGTATGCCGCAGTTATGAACATTAAAAATGACGCCACAGGAAAAAATCGGGAAACGATACGCGACTACTTGCTGTTAGTTCTATTCACCGGACTCCGAAAAGAAGAGGCTGCGTGTCTTGCATGGGAGAATGTCGATCTTCGTGCAAAGACGTTAACCGTCAAAGATACGAAAAACCATCTGGATCACACCTTGCCGCTATCTGATTTTCTCTTCGACATGTTGCAGCGAAGAAAAGCCGAGGCGGTGAATGAATATGTGTTTCCCGGTGCGAACGGAGTAGGGCGCATCATTGAGCAGCGTAAGCAAATGGACAGAGTGACGGAAGAATCTGGAGTGCATTTCATCATTCACGATCTGCGCCGCACCTTTATCACCATCGCTGAAAGTTTGGATATATCGTCCTACGCATTGAAGCGTCTGCTGAATCATAAAATGAACAACGACATTACCGCTGGCTACATCATCAACGATGTGGAAAGACTGCGCGCCCCCATGCAAAAAATCACCGACCACCTTCTCAAGTGCATGGGGGTTATTCCCTCGGCTGAGATATTTGAATTTGCACCAAACCAAGCCCGTCTATCAACTTGACTATATACGGCAAAGCCGTACAATTACCCATGCTTACTATTGCTGAAACCGAGATTTTCAGTCGATACGTCACCGACTACTGGACTGAAGAAGAGCGCGGTGAGTTCGCCGTGTGGATTGCAGAACACTATGACGCAGGCGACGTGGTGCGCGGCTCGGGTGGTTGCCGCAAAGTAAGATGGGCGCGCAAAGGAACAGGCAAGAGCGGCGGCGTTAGAGTCATCTACTACAACATGCTTGAAGATGGCACGATCTGGTTGCTGTTGATCTATGCAAAGAACGAACACGAAAACATACCTGCCCACATCTTGAAGGCTGTGAAGGAGGAAATAAAATGAAAATGACAGAAAAAGAATTACAACAACGCGATGCCCAACGCGACCTTGGTGGCGAACTGCTGGAGTCCGTGCGCCAAATGAAAGCTGGACGCGCCGGAAAAGTTCACAAGGTCGCCATCCCTCCGGTTGTCTCTGCACGTATGAAATCCGGCTTGCCCCAGTCCTCCTTTGCCAAACTGCTTGGGGTTTCCGTTCGCACTCTGCAAGACTGGGAGCAAGGACGCCGTGAACCAAGCGGTGCGGCAAAAACACTGATTTCTATTGCCGAGCGCAGACCAGAAGTTTTGCGTGAAGCAGCTATCTAGCAAAATGAGTAGCAGTAAATTTATTGAGTTTGTCGCAGCATAACCTATGTACCTCGACAGCAACGACTATCAAACTGTTTGGCGTTTAGCCCACAATTGGGTAGATGCCGATCCAGATCAAAGTAACCCCGATGCATTATCAGATGAGCTAAAGAACTCAATTCATCGGCTCATACATGCAGCTATGAATCGAGCGCTGCCCTCAAGAACAAAAAGATTCGTCCTGCTCATGGATGACTCCTTTCTGTCTCTCGTATTTGATTTTCATCATTTCCGTAAATTCAGAAGATGCCTCAGAGCTGATGAATTCGACAAAGCCTATTTGGAGTCAATCTATCTAAAGCGCGGTGATGTGCTTCGTTGGTGTCAGAGTGAATTTCTTGCGCCTCCACCCATTTGGCAAGTAACCATTCCCAGTACATTGAAATCGGACGAGCGCCCCAATGAACTGGAAGACGATGCCGATGACGACAAAGATAAATGGTATGAGAAAATTTCGGAACGTCGCAAACAACGAATCACCTGTTTGGAGATTGCCAAACAACTCTGGAAAGAAAATCCAGAGCTTTCTTACAGAGAAGTTTACTCGCATCCCACGATGACCCGGTATGGATACGGTGCTAGTTTTACATTTGAGACATTTAAAAAATGGGCGAGACCATTTGCATCTGAGTATGCAAAACAAGGCGGAAAGAAATAAGAATCAATAGGCTACAAAAAATAGAAATAGTGGCAAAAAAATAGATATAGCACGATATTTTTTAGGTACATCTAGCCTGCTTGAGAATCGTTCAATCTGTAGCTCCCTTAATCAAACAAAAGGAGCTACACCATGCAACAACACAGCCTCATCACCACAAAAGAAGCAGCCAAAATACTCGGCGTCAGCGTTGCCTTCCTTGAAAGGGATCGCTGGGCTGGTGCAACCATCCCATTCGTTCGAGTAGGCTCCCGTGCAGTACGCTATTGTCCTGGCGTTCTGCACCACTTCATAACGTCACGCGCCAGAAGCTCGACCAGCCAAAGCTGAGGTGTGTCGTGTACACGTCAGCGCATTGCGAGCCTGATATGCTGGGCTGCGATGTTGTCGATGAGGATTACTCCATACTCGACAATATCGACATCGCTCCGCCCAGCTATTTTCCTGAACAAGTCCCGTTCCATGAGCGGGGCTTTTCGGCGAGTCCCCTTGTCAATGTCCCTCAATTCAAACATTGGGATCATATGCAACTCAAGATTCAATCATTTAAAAACGGTGGCTATGAAGGCACTGTCCGCTGGGTCGATTTGCAAAAAAACGCCAATATGCAAAACATCCCAAGAAGAATCGGAAAACGCGAACCGCCGGAAGAGCGTTCACAGGAAAGTCTAGAGCGCTCTAGAATACGCGCACGCCAAAAGGTTAGGCATCATGCCAAGAACATCGCCGCAAATCGCCTGCTAACCCTCTCCAAGCGTGAAACGGCAGAAACTGGCTACGCCACTCCCGAAGAGTGGCAAACATATTGGGCGCGTTTTTGCCGCGTCTATACAAAATATTTCCCCGATCTTCCCTTCATGTTCGTTGCCGTGCTGGAGCAGCACAAGAACAGCGAACACTTGCATCTGCATGTTGCCACCTATTCTAAACAAAAAATGCCGCTAGAACTCATGCGGCGAATCTGGTGGGATGTTTGCGGCGGTCGCGGTATGGGGAATGTTGATATCAGATATATCCGCCAGCAAGGACACCACGGCACGGATCGGATCGCGCGCTACATATCCAAATATATTTCCAAAGGGTTCGACTCAATAGAACGCTTCAACAAAAAACGCTATTGGGTCAGCGCTAACGACCTTCCCAAAGCACAACGTATCTGGCTGCGCGCTCGCACCCTTACCGATGCACTTAGCGAGGTGTATCACCGTAGCGCAGGGGCTATGGATTTCGGAAGGAGTGGGGGCGGCATTTTCATCTTCCCCAATCAATCCGGCTTCTGGTTCTCGGTACATCCGAGCCAAGGAACGCCCCCACCTTTTTAATTTCTCGCTGCTTCGCAAACACACCGCACAAACAATCGGCGACTTCGCACGTCTATTGTCCTTGCGGCAAAATCATCGAAAAAGTCTCTTCAAGCTCCATAAGACTGGCTCAAATAACTCGGAAATTCACAAAAATGGAGGGCGGGATTGGCGCGCCAGATGCCCCGCGCACCGCGCGGGGGGCTGGCGGGCGAAGCCCGCCCTAGACTTGTTTAATGGACACTTAATTACAAACAGATACACTCGCTCGCCTATTTTCGACAATCAGAGAACTGGATTTTCCGCGTGCAACATGAAATCCAGTGTACTTCGTTATTGAGCAACCTTCCCAATATGAAACCCCTGCCCGTTGATCGTCTTGGTCGGGTACTGAGCGCGCTTGAATACTTTTTCCGCAATCTCCGGCACTTCGCTTTCCACATAATCCGCCAGATCGGTGGTTTTGATAAATCCGCTCTTGCCCTTATCGGCCTTGCCACGCAATCCTTCTGCCAACACATAGGTAAACAGGCCATGCCCCTTGTAGCCTTCTAGTGCTTCTTGCGCAGAAGTCGAAGCAGACAGGATCGTCGAGCCTACTGCGCGCGACAAAATCTTGATCGCCGTATCTTCACTCATGCCCCGTGTCAGCATCACATCGCTCAACGCGCCGGAATTACAGGTGTCCAGCACAATCACCTTCTTGGTAGTGGGTATGTTGGCGATAAGCTCCTTCAACTCGTTTTGCCGCAAGGCATCCGATTTCAGCTTGTCGGTGGAGAGCGGCCCCACATTGGAGGTGATGAGGAAATACTCGCCGTCATCCACCGTGCCGTGGCTTGCCACATAAAACACGAATAAGTCATCAGGGTTCAGGCTGCGCAACGCCGTCAGCTCTTTGCGTATGTTCTCGCTGGACGTTTCTTCGCGCGTGGTCAGTTTTTTGACCTCCATCTTGTCGAACAGGCCTGAGGCGGATTTTGTTAACGTTGAAGCAAAGAGATCGGCATCCGCGACCGGGAATTCAAGCTTGAGTTTCGGATTCTTAAACTCCTGAATGCCGACGATAATCGCGTGCAAGGCAGGCTTGCGAGCGACCTTGATAGAGGCATTGATCTCAAACAGCGCATCCGTACTTTGCATCGAATTGTCTGCGTTGAATGCAATCGCACGCAGCGCATTGCTACCGTTGCCGAGTTTCACGGTGTAAGTGCGCGTGACAGATTTACCATCGTTCATGCTCACGCGCTTGAGTGCCCTCGAATTGTCCAGCAACACCGCACTGCCGTTCAGATACAAACGTACATCGCCGATGCCACCGCCCATGTCGGTGAGTTTCACGGTCACTTTGGTTTCGGTATCAGATGTGCTGGCCGTCGTATCAATAATCTCAACTTGCGGCGCAGGCATCACCGTGGCGATATTGCGCATTTCCTTGAGCGAACCGCCACTCAAGGCCAGCTTGACCAGATCGGGGCGGTAAAAAGATTCACGGTATTGATCTATGCCGAACACATCATGCAGACCATTGTCGATACGAACATTGAGGTGCTTGTCGCCATGCTCCGAGGCATCGAAATAGCCCTCAGGGGTAATCGTCACCCATTCGCCATCGGTGAAGCTGACGAATTGTGCAATTTCTTTTCCGGTCACCACATCCCATCTTCTCACCGTACCATCGCTACTGCCCGAAACCACGGTGCGGCCATCGGGGGAAAAGGCAACCGAACTTACATCACTACTATGCCCGCTCAGGGTGCGCAGTTCACGCCCGCTGGCCACATCCCACAGCTTGACGGTGTTGTCGTAATTGCCTGATACCAGGGTGCGTCCGTCTGGGGAAAAGGCGACTGAATATACCTCTTCGCCATGCCCTCTCAGGGTGCGCAGTTCACGCCCGCTGGCCACATCCCACAGCTTGAGGGTTTTATCCCAACTGCCCGATGCCACGGTACGACCATCAGGTGAAAAGGCGACCGAGGTTACAACATCTCTATGTCCGCTCAAGGTGCGCAGTTCACTCTCGCTGGCAACGTCCCACAGCTTGAGAGTGTTGTCTTCACTACCCGATACCACAGTGCGACCATCGGGGGAAAAGGCGATTGAAACTACAGAGTCTTTATGCCCCCGGTAGGTAAGCAGTTCACGCCCGCTGGCTACATCCCACAGCTTGATGAAGTTGCCGTAACTACCAAGTGCCGCAGTTCGACCGTCCGGGGAAAAGGCGACTGAAAATACATAATTACCATAACCACTCAGGGTGTGCAGTTCACGCCCGCTGGCCACATCCCACAACTTGAGGGTTTTGTCCCAACTGCCCGAGACCACGGTATGACCATCAGGTGAAAAAGCGACTGATAGCACCGGTTCTCTATGCCCACTCAGGGTACTCAGTTCACGTCCGCTTTCCGCGTCCCACAGCTTGAGGTTTTTGTCTCGACTGCCCGAAACCACGCTGCGACCGTCGGGGGAAAAGGCGACCGATTTTACAGCTTTGCTATGCCCGCTCAGAGTAGTCACTTCACGCCCGCTTTCCACGTCCCACAGCTTGATGGTATTATCCCAACTGCCCGAAACCACGGTATGACCATCAGGTGAAAAAGCGACTGATAGCACCTGTTCTCTATGCCCACTCAGGGTATTCAGTTCACGCCCGTTTTCCACGTCCCATAGCTTGAGGGTGTTATCCCAACTGCCCGAAACCACGGTGAGACCATCGGGGGAAAAGGCGACCGAACCTACATAATCACTATGTCCTCTCAGGGTGCGCAGTTCACGCCCGCTTTTCACGTCCCACAGCTTGACGGTTTTGTCGCCACTCCCCGAAACCACGGTGAGACCATCGGGGGAAAAGGCGACCGAACCTACATAATCACTATGTCCTCTCAGGGTGCGCAGTTCACGCCCGCTTTTCACGTCCCACAGCTTGACGGTTTTGTCGCCACTCCCCGAAACCACGGTGAGACCATCGGGGGAAAAGGCGACCGAACCTACATAATCACTATGTCCTCTCAGGGTGCGCAGTTCACGCCCGCTTTTCACGTCCCACAGCTTGACGGTTTTGTCGCCACTCCCCGACACCACGCTGCGACCGTCGGGGGAAATGGCGACTGAACCTACAGAATCAGTATGCCCTTTCAGGGTACGCAGTTCACGCCCGCTGACCACATCCCATAACTTCAGAGTCTTGTCACCACTCCCCGATACCACACTGCGACCGGCCTGAGAAAAAGCGACCGATTCAACAGGAGCACTATGTCCGCTGAGGGTGCGCAGCTCACGCCCGCTGGCCACATCCCACAGTTTGACGGTGTTATCGCTACTACCCGACACCACGCTACGACCATCGGGGGAAAAAGCAAGCGAGCTTACAGCGTCAGTATGTCCCAACTGTGGCGCAATTTTTACTTGCGGTAGCTCTTCCGCCACCGCCACGCCAGTCAAGAACACAGTTGCGATTAAAATTCTAAGCCATTGAGCAAACATGGATCCCCCCATCAAATCGGAATTATTAACTTTCATGACATTGAACTATCTTCCCCCGTCAAAGCGGCGGGGACTGAAAATACATGGCGGAGGAATCTACCAGTAATAACCCGATTGGCATAGATACAAAATAGATATAAATCGCCAAGATAAATTGGTCTACTAATGGTCTACTAATGAAAATACTCAGAGGTGGTGCTAGAGGTAACCCTTTGGTTTTGTGGTAGGACGTGCCAGATTCGAACTGGCGACCAACGGATTAAAAGTCCGCTGCTCTACCGACTGAGCTAACGTCCCGCATCCCAAAAGGAACCGCGCATTATACGGATTTGACTCTTGCTGTCAACGCGGAGAGGTTGCGCGGTAACGTGTTGGGTCCGGTGTCTGTGCGGATTCGAATCCCGCGCGGCGTAGGCGGCATGAATCGCAAACTCCGCAAGCCTGCCCTTGCTCGTCGGCCTGATAGCAGGACACGGTCAAGCTATAGTCCACGCCCAATTTTCGACCTTGCTGGATGATTTCGGCCTTGCTCATGTGCAGCAGCGGGGCGTGCAGGGTGAGGGGTTTGCCTTCGACGGCGGCACGGGTGGCGAGATTCGCCATGTGTTCGAAAGCGGTCACATATTCGGGGCGGCAATCCGGGTAGCCGGAATAATCGACGGCATTCACGCCGAAGTAGATGTCCTGTGCCTGCAACACTTCGGCCCAAGCCAGCGCGAGCGACAACATGATGGTATTGCGTGCCGGTACATAGGTGAGCGGGATGCCGCTGCTCAGCTGTTCGGGCACCGCGATGTTCGAATCGGTCAGCGCGGAGCCGCCGAAAGCGGTGAGGTCGATATTGATGATGCGGTGTTCGTGCGCGCCCAGAGCTGCGGCGACACGCGCCGCTGCCGCCAGTTCGGCATGGTGGCGCTGACCGTAGTCCACGCTCAGGGTATAGCAGCTAAAGCCCTGCTGGCGTGCCATGGCCAGCACGGTCGCGGAATCCAGTCCGCCGGATAACAATACGACAGCGTTCTTCATTTTCCCTGTTGGTTACCCCAAAGTAGTTTATGCAACTGCACTTGCAGGCGGACTTGCAGCCCGTCGCGCAATATCCATTCGGCCAGATCGCGCGCCGCCAAGCGGTTTTGTGCCGGTGAGAAAAGTACGGCACATTTTTCCGTCAGACGATGTTCTTGCAACACCTGTTTTGCCCAGTCGTAGTCCGCTGCATCACACAACACGAATTTGATTTCGTCATGTGTGCGGAGATGGGCCAGGTTGCACCACAGATTCTTTGTCATTTCGCCGGATGCGGGTGTCTTGATATCGATGACTTTGATCACACGCTCATCCGCAGCACTGACATCCAGTGCGCCGCTGGTCTCCAGCGACACTTGGTATCCCGCATCACACAGGCTGCGCAGCAGGATGAGGCAGTTCTTTTGCGCCAGAGGTTCTCCGCCGGTGACGCAGACATGCTGCGTCGGATGGGCACGAACGATTGCCAGTATTTCCTCCAACGAGAGGTTGCTGCCGCCGCTGAAAGCATAACTCGTGTCGCAATAGTCGCAACGCAGGGGGCAGCCAGTCAGCCGGATGAAGGTAGTGGGAAGTCCGACACGCGAGGTCTCGCCCTGCAAAGAGAAGAATATTTCGCTGATGCGTAGCGAGATGCCCGCGCTTGGGGATGACATGGCAATACAGTCTATTTGTTGAGAGTGGACAGGTGTTTTCTGGCTTTGGCGGAGGCTTCGCTATTGGGGAACTTCGCCGTGACTTGTTTCAGGGTGAGTCGTGCCGCCTCTTTGTTGTTCAGTAGCTCCTGGCAATCGGCGATGTTGAGCAGGGCTTCGGCGATCTTGGGATGGCCGTCGAATTTCTCCACCAGATTCTGATAACTCTCCAGGCTGCTCTTGTAGTCCTTGAGCACGAAATAGGCATTGCCCATCCAGTAGCGGATGTTGGCGATGTGCACGGACTGCGGATACGTGATGAGGAATTGCTGGAAGGCATCGACGGCATTCTGGTAACGCTCTGCCCGGTAGAAGCCGAAAGCCGCCTCCAATGCCCGGTTCTCCGTCACCGGATCGTCCGACTTGTTCTTGCTGCCGCCCGCTTTGTCGGCAGTCGCCACATCCACCGCTTCAAAACGGCGCAGACGACCATCCAGGTCGATATAAAAATCTTTCTGGCGCTTTTCCGCGTCCATCAGATTGTGGTTCAACTCTTCGTTCTCGCCGCGCAGTTTGCGCAACTCGGTGCTCATGCTGTCGAGCGACATCTGTAGATCGAGCATGGCACCAGTCTGTTGTTTGTAAGCAGCGTCGAGTTTGGCGAGAGCCGCCTCCGATGCAGCGAGGCGCGCCTCCAACTGTTGTATCTGCTGACGTGCTTCGTCGTCATTGAACAGCCCCGCCGAAGCGGGGGCTGTGGTCAGAAGTAATGCGGCAAAAAGAAAGGGGTGGAGCCGGGGCATGCGTGTCAGTAGCTGATATCGACGCGACGGTTCTGTGCCCATGAAGTCTCGTCGTGTCCGCTGGCTTGGGGTTTTTCCTCACCAAAGCTGATGGAATCGACCTGTTTGGCCTTGGCACCGCTTAGTACCAGTGCCTTTTTGGTGTTGTTCGCACGGCGCTGGCCGAGTGCCAGATTGTATTCGCTGCTACCGCGCTCGTCGGCATGGCCTTCGGTGCGCACCTTCTGGTCGGGGTGTTCGCCCAGATAGGCACCGTGGGCTTGAACGACCAGTTTGTCGGCATCCTGAATGCTGTCCACATCGAACGGGAAATAGACGCTGCGTTTGGGTTGTTCGATGACGGGGGCGTCGTCCTTGGCTTGTTCGACGGGTGCAGGCGCAGCTTCCTCTGGTGCACTCTTGGATGCAGCGGTGTTGTCGGCGGCATCAGAAGCCAGTGTCTGTGCATTCACATCCACCGGAGCCGCGCCGCCAGTGTTTACCGGGTCCGCAGCAGCCGGGATGGCGGCAGGGGCGGTGGCCACTGCTGCATCCTCTGTCTTGGCGGTGGATTTTTTGGGTTTGAAGTACGAGCAACCTGCCAGCAGGTTAACGAGAACGACGCTTAAGATCAGCTTTTTCATGGACACTCCAATGGCAATTATCGTTTATAAAACGGGCCCCACGTCGGTTCGCGTATGTCACCCTGTTGCGGGGTCATCCTTTGCTTCACCCGACCATCACTCGATACGGTAGCCAATATACCACGGCCTTGTACCTCGGTGGCAAATAGGACCAGCTTGCCATTGGGGGCGAAACTGGGTTTCTTTTCCCATCCGCCCGGGGTCAGTATCTGGATCTGCCGGGTCTCGAAATCCTGTACCGCGATGTAGAACTTCCCCCCCGTGTAATGCGCAAACACGAAGCTCTTGCCGTCCGGGCTGAGGCGCGGCGAAAAGTTGTTACTGCCCTCGAAAGTGAGGCGTTCGGCGCTGCCGCCGCTGACCGGCATACGGTAGATTTGGGCGCTACCGCCACGGTCAGAAGTGAACAGGAGATAACGGCCATCGGGGGTGAAAGTCGGTTCGGTGTCGATGGTGTCACTGTAGCTGATGCGGCGCAGACCGCTGCCGTCCGGGCGCACCAGATAGATTTGTGAAGTTCCCTCGTGGGTCAGCACGAGTGCCAACTGTTGTCCGTCCGGTGACCATGCCGGGGCACTGTTGCTGCCGGGCAGTGCGGCCAGCAGGATGCGTCTTTGTGTCAGCAGCGATTGTGCATATACCATCGCCCGCCCTTGCTCGAAGCTCACATAAGCCAGCGTGTTGCCATCGGGTGACCAAGCGGGCGACATGATGGGCTGGTTGAGCGCGAGTACGGTCTGCTCTCCGTAGCCGTCGCTGTCGGCGACCACCAGCCGGTTGAAACGCCCCTGGCGATTGATGTACGCGATACGCGTGCTGAACACGCCGGAACTGCCGGTTAGGCGTTCATAGATCAGGTCGGCGATATGGTGGGCGATGGCGCGGAGCTGTTCGTCTTTGGAGGAGATGGCCTGGGCGATCAGCTCGCTTTGCTTGACCGTGTCTAACAGGCGGAAGCGCACCTCGATGCGGCCATTACTCAGTTTGCTGACCTTGCCGATACTGAGCGCCTCGACCTTGCCCCATTCGGAGAAGTTCACCTCTTTGCTGTCGTGCGGGGCTTTGCCCGCCGGATCGACCAGCTTGAATAATCCGGTACGCAGCAGGTCGTTGGTGATCACTTCGCTGACGCGCTGGTCGTATGCCGCTTCACCTTCGAACGGGACGATGGCGATGGGGATCTGGTGTTCGCCGGCACCGGTGACCTCGATATCCAGCACCGCATGGGCGGGGAATGCAAGACACCATAAAACGAGCAGACTGTATAGACGCAGCATCGGATTCTTTCTCAAATAGCGGGTGCTCACGGTTTCACCGATAGACGCAATTCGCGGAACAGGCGCGCCACCGCCGGATCTTGCGGCAGGGGCAACGGCTGAGCCTTGAAGATGGCGCGTTCGGCGGCGCTGTCATAAGCGGCGTTGCCACTGCTCTTGAGCAGCTTCACATTATCCATCACCAGCCCGCCGGGAAGAACGGTGACGAAAAAAATGGCTTCGGCATTTTCCGGTACATCGGCGGTATTGGCGATATTGCGCCGGATCTTGGACTGGATCATGTCTTTATAGCGCATCACTTCGCCTTGGGTCGCGGCATCCATTTCGGCTCTCATCTTGGCTTTGAGTTCCTGGATGCGGGCATCTTCCTGCGAGACGCGCGGTTCGTTCGCCGGTTGTTCGGACGGGGGCAGCTTATCCGCTTTGGCGGGTGTCTTGTTCTTTTCCTCTTTTTTCAAAGTTGCCGCGTCTTTCTTATCCTTGGCGGTTTTCTTTTTGTCTTTTTTGAGTTCGATATCGGCTTTGGGAGCCTCGACCGGCTGCACGACTTTGGCCGGTGCTTCCTGTGTCGGTGGTGGAGGCGGCGGGGGCGGCAATACCTCGGGCGCTATCTCGGGTACGGGCTCGGGCAACTGCTCCCACATCTCGACCACCATATCGGGCGGGAGTTTCACATGCCAGTCGAAGCCGAAGTAGAGCAGGGAGAAAAACAGGGCGTGCACCACCACGGCCAAGACACCGGCGGAGTATCGGTAGGGTTCGTGGTAGGCCAGTGCCGTCATGTCTAACGTGTCTTGGTGAACAGGCCGATCTTCTTGATCTGCTGCTGCTGCAAGAGATCCATGACCGTGATCACTTCTTCATACCGCACACTCTTGTCGGCAGAGATGACCACCGCCTGGTCGGGATGTTCCTCTTGTTTTTGTTTGAGCAGGGTGACCAGCTCTTCGCGCGAGATGGGATATTCGCGCCCGCCCTGGCTGTGGTCGCGCAACGCCAGAGTAGTGTCTTTGCGAATGATCACCTCGACCGGTGACACGGCGGGTGCTGAGGCTTTGCCCACGCTGGGCAGATCGATCTGGCCGGGGTTCATCATCGGTGCCGTGATCATGAAGATCACCAGCAAGACCAGCATCACGTCGATATACGGCACGACGTTGATCTGGCTCATCGGTTGATGGCGGACGCGGCGGGGCGAACTCATTGCTGCCTCTGTAGCACGTTGGAGAACTCCTCCATGAAGCTCTCGAAGCGTGAAGCCAGACGGCTCACGTCATGGGCATAACGGTTGTAGGCCACCACAGCCGGGATGGCGGCGAACAGGCCCATCGCGGTGGCGACCAGTGCTTCGGCGATGCCCGGTGCAACGTGCGCCAGCGTTGCCTGTCCCACGTTGGACAGACTGCGGAATGCGTTCATGATGCCCCACACCGTACCGAACAGGCCGACATAGGGACTGACCGAACCGACCGTGGCAAGGAACGACAGATGCGACTCCAGATGGTCCATCTCGCGCTGGTAGGTGGCGCGCATGGCGCGGCGTGCGCCGTCCATCACCGCGTTGTTGTCGACGTTGCTTTTCTTCTTTAACTTGGCGTATTCGCTCAGCCCTGCGCTGAAGATACGCTCCATGCTGCCCGCATTCTCGCCCGCCGTTTTGGCTTTCTGGTAGAGCTGGTTGAGATCGGCATGCGCCCAGAACTCGTCCTCGAAGGCCGCACTCTGTTTTACGGCGCGCCGTACGGTGAACATCTTGAGGAAGATGTACAGCCAGGACATCAGCGAGACCAGCAACAACAAGCCCATCACCAGTTGCACCAGGATGCTGGCGTTTCGGATCAGGTGGATAAACGACAAGTCTTGTATCAAATCCATCGCATCAACTCCATTGTTTGCGCAACACATCCGGCACGCTGACCGGTTTGAATTTATCCGCCGTAACACAGACCAGATGAACCTCGCCCTCGGTCAGCAACTCCTCACCGCGCAACACCGTTTGCAGCAGCGTGACGCGGCTGCGTCCCATCTCTTTGATCCGTGCAGTGATGGTCAACATGTCGTCCAGCAGCGCCGGTTTAAGATAGTCCAGTTTGATCGAGCGCACCACGAACATCATGCCCAGCTCTTTCATCATGCCCGCATTGCTGTAACCAAAAGAGCGCAGCCATTCGGTGCGCGCACGTTCCATGAAGTTCACATAGTTGGCGTGGTACACCACCCCGCCCGCATCGGTGTCCTGAAAATATACCCGCACCGGCCAGGAGAATACCTTGGCATGTTTATTCATCCCACAACTCCTTGTTGTGTACGTTGCGCGGCTGCGCCAAGCCGAAATGCTGGTAGGCGTTAGCGGTGGCGATGCGGCCGCGCGGGGTGCGGTGCAGGTAGCCTTGCTGGATGAGGTAGGGTTCGAGCACATCCTCGATGGTGTCGCGTTCTTCGCCGATGGCTGCGGCGAGGTTGTCCACGCCGACAGGCCCGCCCATGAATTTCTCGATCACGGCGAGCAGCAGTTTTCTGTCCATCAAGTCCAGCCCCAAGGCATCCACGTCCAGCATCACCAGCGCCGCATCGGCCACTTCGCGCGTGGCTTTGCCGTCGGCGCGCACATCGGCGTAGTCGCGCACACGGCGCAGCAAGCGGTTGGCGATACGCGGCGTGCCGCGCGAACGCTTGGCGATCTCCAGCGCGCCGTCGGGCGAGATGGGCAGTTCCAACAAAGCGGCAGAGCGCGTGACGATGCGCTGCAATTCTTCCGGTGTGTAAAACTCCAGCCGCGCCACGATGCCGAAACGGTCGCGCAACGGATTGGTCAGCATGCCCGCACGTGTAGTCGCGCCCACCAAGGTGAATGGCGGCAGGTCCAGCTTCACCGAACGCGCCGCCGGGCCTTCGCCGATCATGATGTCGATCTGGTAATCCTCCAGCGCGGGGTAGAGGATCTCCTCCACCACGGGCGACAGGCGATGGATTTCGTCGATGAACAACACATCGTTGGGTTCGAGATTAGTGAGCAGCGCCGCGAGGTCGCCCGCGCGCTCCAGCACCGGCCCCGAAGTCTGGCGCAGGTTCACGCCCATCTCGCGCGCGATGATGTGCGCCAAAGTGGTCTTGCCCAAGCCCGGTGGGCCGAACAGCAGCACGTGATCGAGCGGCTCTTTGCGTTTGCGCGCCGCCTCTATAAAGATTTCCAACTGCCCGCGTATCTTCTCCTGTCCGACATATTCGTCTAACAGCTTGGGACGAAGCGCACGCTCCAGCGCCTCCTCTTGGGCAGAGGCGGGGGCGGCAGAGATGACGCGGGGTGTAGAGGAAAGGTCGTCGTTCTGGATCATGGATGAGAAATTTGTTTATGCAGCATTTCGCACAGGCCACTAACTGCCTGACGGTGAATTTCGGAGTTGGTTTGTGCAAACACTTTGCTTATCAGGCTGGCGTTTAGTGTTACTACTCGATCAGTTCTGATCCAGCTAGGTTTGGGAAGTTGGCCTTGTGCGAGCGAATCATTTTGCAGAGGTATGGCATTGATATGGTGAGAACGTGAACTGACAGCCATGCCGATGAAGTCGCCATATGCGTCTGGCGAGGTCAGCGCCAATACGGGGCGACGTTTGGTCGTTGATGTGTCGGAATAGGGGAAAGGCAGTAACACTAACGCGCCAGCTTTAAACATGGTTCCAAACCTCGTCATCCGGGTTGTCCCACACTGCGGCGAGCGATTTTTCTTGCGCCAGCATCAGGTCGTTCCACTGAGTTTGTTCTTGGCGCGACTTGAGGTAGCCGATGAAATCCAGCACTTCTTTTACCTGACCTTCAGGCAGAGCTTTGATTTGTTCCTGCACGATTTCAGCCAATCCCATGATCGTCTCCTTGTTCGCAATGCGATGTTACCGTTTTGCAGATGCCCTATGCTTTGGATAATAACTTAAGTGCCTGGCGGATGCCGTCGGAGACGCCGACCTCTTTGGGTAACTGCTTGGCAGCCCAGTCGGCTTCTTTCTCGTTGTAACCCAGTGCCAGTAGGGCATTGGCGATGTCGCTGTCGGCAGAGGATGTTGCAGCGCCATGTGCCGAACCCGTACCGATGACGCTGAACTTGCCTTGCAATTCGAGCAGCAGCCGTTCGGCGGTCTTCTTGCCCACGCCGGGTATTTTGGTGAGGCGTCCGACCTCTTTGTTCGCCACGGCAGACGCGAGGTCACTCAAGCTCAGACCGGACAACACCGACAGCGCGAGCTTGGGGCCCACACCGCTGATCTTGAGCAACTGGCGGAACGCCAGGCGCTCTTCGTTGGTGGCGAAGCCGTAGAGCAGTTGCGCATCTTCGCGTACGACGAAGTGTGTGTGCAGCACGACTTTCTCATGCAATGCGGGCAGGTTGTAGAAGGTGCTCATCGGCACATCCAGTTCATAGCCCACGCCTTGCACGTCCAGCAAAATCTGCGGCGGGTTCTTTTCCAATAATGTGCCGCTCAGTCTTCCGATCATGTGTTTCCCTTACTTAGAAATAGTGCCAGCGATAGCAGTGCGCCGTGTGCCATCAATGCGCCGATAGTGAGTTTGATGGCGTCGCCCAGTTGTTGCGGTTGTGCCGCATGGCGCAGCAATTGGCGCGCGGCGTTGATGCTCAACGGCAAGGCCAAGAATGCGACCAGCGCAAGCAGCGGCAGCCAGCCGAGCAACACGCACAGTAACAGCCATCCATACGCCAGAGCCACGATCAATACATAACCCCAACGCGCTTGCTGCACCGGCAGGCGCGCGACCCAGTGCAACTTGCCTGCTGCGGTGTCGGCGGTGCGGTCAGGGAACTGGTTGATGTAGAGCAGGTTGCTTGCCAGCAGCGCATAAGACAGTCCGGCGATGAAAGGCGCGGTATCGAAGCCTTTGCGCTGCACGAAATCTGCGCCCACGGTGATGGTCAGAATACCGGCTGCCACGGATAGTTCTCCCAAGCCTCGGCTGTTTAAACGGAAGGGCGGCGCGGAGTATCCCCAGCCGATGAACAATCCGGCGAGGCCGATATACAGCAACTGTGGTGCGGAGCGCGACATCAGCCACAGCCCGGCGATGGCTACCCCCGTCAGCAACGCAAAACCGAAGTTACGCGTCTGCGCCAGCGTTAACACGCCGTTCTGGATGAAACGGCTGCCGCCGGTGAAGGGGAAGATGCGCTCGGTGTTGCATGCATCGGTGCCGTTGAGTGCATCGTAATAATCGTTGAGTACGTTGATGCCCGCATGAGCCATGAGTGCGAACAACAGAGTGACAAGTGCAAGCGGGATGTCGAAAGCGAGGCTGTCATGCCATGCCAGCGCGAGGCCGATCAAACAGGACATCAAACTGGCCGTGACGAATGCCGGGCGCGTTGCGGCGAAATAGCGTGCGAACGGATTTTGGAAAGCGGCGAGTGTCGGCTCCAGCGGTTGTGTCGTCATACCAGTCGTCCTCCCTTTACCCGAAAACCTTTGGTCGCTAATGCGCCCAGCCCCATGCCGCCGTGCGCGTGGCAGATGGCGCAGGCCAGCGCGTCTGCCGCATCCGGGCTGGGTGTGCCGGATAGATTCAATAAACGCTGTACCATGGCCTGTACCTGCTCTTTATCGGCATGGCCGTTGCCGACCACGGCCTGCTTCACCTGCAATGCGGTGTATTCGCCCACGGGGAGACTCGCCAGCACTGCCGCGCAGATCGCCGCGCCACGAGCCTGACCGAGCAGCAGCGTCGATTGTGGGTTCACGTTGACGAACACTTTTTCCACGGCGACCTGTTGCGGTTGGTGTTGTGCGATCACTTCGCCCAATGAGTTCAGGATGACTTTCAATCGCTCCGGCAACTCCCCGTCCGGTGTCTTGATACAACCGCTGGCAACGTAATGCAGATGCTGCCCTTCTTTATCGAGCACACCGAACCCGGTGATGCGCAGGCCGGGGTCGATGCCTAAAATTCTGGTGCGGGAAGGGGGAGGAGGGAAGGGGGAAGGGGGGGTCATCGAAGCACCAAGGTTTTACCCTTCTCCCTTCTCTCTTTACCCTTCACTTGCCTCATTCCTCGATCACCGCCGTGGTATAGACTTCCTGCACATCGTCGCAGTCTTCCAGCGCATCCAGTAATTTCTGCATCTTCACTGCATCGTCCCCGGTGAACACCACTTCGCTTTCGGGTTTCATGGTGACCTCGCCCATCTCCGGCTTGAAGCCTGCGGCTTCGAGGCGTTGTTTCACTTCAACGAAATCGTAGGGGCCGGTGATGACCTCGATGCTGCCGTCGTCGTTGTTGATGATGTCTTCCGCGCCCGCGTTCAGCGCCACTTCCATCAGGGCATCTTCGTTCGTGCCGGGCGCGAAGATCATCTGTCCGCAATGTTTGAACATGAAGGCGACCGAGCCGTCGGTGCCGAGGTTGCCGCCGTATTTGGTGAAGGCGTGGCGCACATCGGCCACGGTGCGCGTCTTGTTGTCGGTCATGCAGTCCACCATCACGGCGGCACCGTTGATGCCGTAACCTTCGTAGCGCAGTTCCTGATAATCCACTCCCTCCAGTTCGCCGGAGCCGCGCTTGATGGCGCGCTCGACGTTGTCCTTGGGCATGTTCTGTTCATAGGCTTTTTCCATCGCCAGACGCAGACGCGGGTTGCAGGTCGGGTCGCCCCCCGCCAGTCTCGCTGCGACGGTGATTTC
The DNA here is from genome assembly GCA_964571195.1 of uncultured Gallionellaceae bacterium. Lineage (GTDB taxonomy): Bacteria > Pseudomonadota > Gammaproteobacteria > Burkholderiales > Gallionellaceae > PALSA-1006. Next base: position 377,692 of record CAZNAD010000001.1, read on the forward strand.
TTTGATCAGGCGTGTGAACACCTTGCCGCGCTTGGCATCCTGTTTGCCTTTACGATGCTGGATGTTTGCCCATTTGCTATGACCTGCCATGTCGCTCTCCGTGGTTGCCGTGTTGCTTTGCCTGATTTTGGCGATACGGTCTCGCCGTATGCCAAATGGTCGCGATGGTAACATTTCGGCCAAGGCAACCCAAGCCGGGCTGTAGGTGCAAGCCTTCGTTGCCTGAGGACTTGTGTTGTGGATGGGGGGCGCGTGGTTTAGAATGCGCACTCTAAAAACGAGCAAGAAGGTTCTCTGTGTCTTCGCAACCGCTGGTCGAGATCCGCGACGTCAATTTTACTTACGACACACGTCCTGTGCTGAAAGGGATCAATATGACCTTTCATCGCGGCAAAGTCATTGCCGTCATGGGCGGGAGCGGCTGTGGCAAGACCACGCTGTTCCGCTTGATCGGCGGTGCGCTCAAGCCGACCAGAGGGGAAGTGAAGATCGACGGGCAGGTGATGCACGAGCTCGATCAGAAAGAACTGTATGCCATGCGTCGCAAGATGGGGGTGCTGTTCCAGTTCGGCGCGCTGTTCACCGATATGTCGGTCTATGACAACGTTGCCTTTCAGATGCGCGAACATACCGATCTGCCGGAGGAGATGATCCGCGATCTGGTGATGATGAAGCTGCATGCGGTGGGATTGCGCGGTACCCATGCGCTGATGCCGGCGGAGCTCTCCGGCGGGATGGCGCGGCGCGTGGCGTTGGCGCGCACGGTCGCGCTGGACCCGATGCTGATCCTGTACGACGAGCCGTTCGCCGGGCTGGACCCGATCTCGCTCACCGTGGTGGGCAATTCCATTCGCCGTTTGAACAATGCGCTGGGCGCGACCTCGGTGGTGGTGACACACGACGTGCAGGAGTCGCTGAAGATCGTCGACTATATCTATTTCATCGCCGACGGCGTCATCGTCGCGGAAGGGACGCCGGCGGAGATACAGGCATCGGATAAGCCTTTCGTGCATCAGTTCGTGCACGGCGAGATGGACGGCCCGGTGCCGTTCCATTATCCGAGCGCAAGTTATCAGCAGGATCTGGGAGTGCGTGCCTGATGCCTATCGTAAGCAGTGTTAAGAGAGTGGGGCACCGTGCGGTCGATACGGTATGGCGTATCGGTTATTCGACGCGGTTCTTCGCATTGATCCTGCTGCACTCCGGTCCCAGCTTCCGGCGTTTCCAGCTCATCATCCGGGAGTTGTTCTTCACCGGCGTGATGTCGCTCATCATCATTCTGGTGGCGGGGTTATTCGTGGGAGTTGTGCTCGGTCTGCAGGGGTATGAGACGCTCAAGAGTTACGGTTCGGAATCCGCGCTGGGGACGCTGGTCGCGCTGAGTCTGGTGCGCGAGCTGGGGCCGGTCCTGTCGGCGCTGCTATTCGCCAGTCGCGCCGGTTCGGCAATGACCGCCGAGATCGGATTGATGAAGGCGACCGAGCAGATCGCGGCGATGGAGATGATGGCGGTGAGTCCGATCGCGCGCGTGGTTGCTCCGCGTTTCTGGGCGGGGGTGATCTCCATGCCGATACTGGCAGTCATGTTCTCGGCGATGGGGGTGTTCGGTGGTTATCTGGTGGGGGTGGTGTTCATCGGTGTCGACGAAGGCTCGTTCTGGTCGCAGATGCAGGGTTCGGTGGATTTTCAGCATGACATCCTGAACGGGGTGCTGAAGAGTTTTGTGTTTGGCGTGGCTGTTACGGTGATCTCGCTGTTCGAGGGTTTCGATGCGCCGCCCACTGCGGAGGGTGTTTCGGGGGCAACGACGCGCACGGTGGTGCAATCGTCGCTGGCGATCCTGTTGCTGGATGTTATTCTGACCGCGTTTATGTTTCGGGGGCTTTGAAGATATGGAACGAACTACATTGGATCTGTGGGTGGGCGCTTTTGTCGTGGCGGGATTCGTTGCGCTGGCGATATTGGCCTTTAAAGTGGGCAATCTGAGCACCTACAATGTGTCTGAGTCGTATCAGCTCAAGGCGAATTTCGCCAATATCGGCGGGCTCAAACCGACGGCTTCAGTGCGCAGTGCGGGGGTGTTGATCGGGCGGGTGACGGAGATCCGGCTGGATGCGTCCCGTTACGAGGCCGAAGTCATCATGAGTATCGATAAGCGTTACCAGTTCCCCAAAGATACGTTGATCAGTATCCAGACTTCAGGGTTGTTGGGAGAGCAATACGTCGGCTTGAAGCCGGGCGTGGATGAGGAGATGTTGAAGCATGGTGATGAGATCAGGCAGTCGCGTTCGGCCATGGTGCTGGAAGATCTCATTGGTCAGTTCATCGCCGGCAAGGCGGAAAGCGCAAAATAATCAGAGGTGTTTATGAAACGATTGATCGCATTCATAGTGGGACTGTCTTTGTTGGGGGTGGGCGTACTCGCGCGTGCTGAGGAACAGACGCCTGACCTGTTGGTGAAGAATACGGTGCAGGAAGTCGTGGCTGCACTGAAGCAGGAAAAGAAAGACAAACACAAGATTCAGGCGCTGGTGGATGAAAAAGTGCTGCCGCTGTTCGATTTCACGCTGATGACCAAGCGCGCCGTCGGGCAGCCTTGGCGCTCGGCGACTGCCGAGCAGAAGAAGGCGCTGGTCGAGGAATTTCGCGATTTGTTGGTGCGGGTGTTCATCGCCAAGGCGTTTACTAGCAATGCCGATCTTACGGTGAAATTCGAACCCAGCAAATATGCCGAGGGTGACGATCAGGTGACGGTGAAGACTCAGATCCTCGTCTCTGGGGCCGCGCCGCTGGCGGTCGATTACGATCTGAAGAAAACCAGCGCGGGTTGGAAAGTGGTCGATTTCGCCATCGCCGGACCGAGGCTGGCGCTCGATATCTACAGCAACCAGTTCCGTGATCCGTTGCAGCAGGGCGGTGTTGATGCGCTGGTGAAGTTCCTGATGGAAAAGAACCGCGCCGCCGATGTCAGCGGTAATACGACCCTCGTACGCAAGGCTGAACTCAAGTGACAGAAACGCGCGAGAACGTCATGGATGTGTCCGGTCGTTTGACCATAGAGACGACAGTTGCGCTGTTCGGATCCGGCTTGGCAGTGAAAGACGGATGTAAGGACATCGTGGTCGATCTGGCGCGTGTGGAGGCGGTGGACTCCACTGCGGTGAGTCTGATGCTGTCCTGGTTGCGTGCCGCACAGGCGCGCGATATCAAGCTCACGTTCGTCAATGTGCCGGAGAATCTGCTGAGTCTGGCTAATCTCTACGGCGTGGCGGAATCGTTGTCGTTGCGCGTGGATGCCTGATGTTCGGCATGTGCATCTCCCGGAAGATTAGCCGTTAGTCGTTAATCGTCAGTCCCGCCACAGGGCTGACGATTAACGACTACCCACTGATCGATAGACTAGTTATGCAAAAATTGGCAATACAAGGCGGTGCCGCATTGCGCGGCGAAGTGCGTATCTCCGGTGCCAAGAACGCCGCGCTGCCCATCATGTGCGCCAGCCTGCTTACGGCAGATACCCTGCGGCTGACCAACTTGCCGGACCTGCACGATGTCGGCACCATGCGCAAACTGCTTCAGCAGATGGGCGTGAGTGCAGATGCGGCAACCGGCGAGATCACTTTCAAGGGCGACAAGATCGACAAGTGGGAGGCTCCGTATGACATGGTCAAGACCATGCGCGCCGCGATCCTCGTGCTGGGGCCGTTGGTGGCGCGCTTCGGTGATGCCAAAGTCTCTTTGCCCGGCGGTTGTGCCATCGGTTCGCGGCCGGTCGATCTGCATATCAAGGGTTTGCAGGCGATGGGGGCCGAGATATCCATCGAGCATGGATATATCCATGCCAAGGCCAAACGCCTGAAGGGGGCGCGCATATTCTTCGATATCGTCAGTGTCACCGGCACCGAGAATCTGATGATGGCGGCGGTATTGGCCGACGGTGTGACCGTGCTGGAGAATGCTGCGCGCGAACCTGAGGTCATTGACCTGGCCAACTGCCTGCGTGCAATGGGGGCGCAGATATCCGGCGATGGCACCGACAACATCACCATCACCGGGGTGGACAAGCTGCACGGTGCGACGCATCGCATCATGCCCGACCGTATCGAGAGCGGGACCTTTTTGGTGGCTGCGGCGGCGACCGGCGGCAGTATCACGCTGCGCGAAACGCGCGCCGACATACTGGAGACCGTGCTGGAAAAACTCACCGAAGCGGGCGCGCAAATCAAAGTGGACGGCGATAGCATCCATCTGGAAATGACAGGTCGCCCGAAAGCGGTCAACGTACGCACCGCGCCGCATCCCGCTTTTCCCACCGACATGCAGGCGCAATTCATGGCGCTGAACTGTGTAGCCTCTGGCAGCGCGATGGTGGTGGAAACCATCTTTGAAAACCGCTTCATGCACGTGCAGGAGCTGCGTCGCTTGGGCGCGCAGATCGACGTGGAGGGTAATACCTCGGTGGTGCGCGGCGTTGATCATCTCGAGGGCGCGACGGTGATGGCGACGGATCTGCGTGCCTCGGCCTGTCTGGTCATCGCGGGATTGGTGGCGCAAGGCGAGACCGTGATCGACCGTATCTATCATCTGGATCGCGGTTATGAGCATATCGAAGCCAAGTTGTCGCAGCTCGGCGCGAATATCCGCCGCATCAAATAGGAATAGAACATGATCACCATCGCCTTATCCAAAGGCCGTATCTTCGAAGAAACCCTGCCGCTGTTGCAGGCCGCTGGCATCACCGCGCTGGAGGACCCTGAGTCTTCGCGCAAGCTGATTCTGCCGACCAACCGTGCGGACGTGCGGCTCATTATCGTGCGCGCGTCGGATGTGCCGACCTACGTGCAATACGGCGCGGCCGATATCGGGGTGGCGGGCAAGGATGTGCTCAATGAGCACGGCGGCACCGGTTTGTACCAGCCGCTTGATCTGAATATCGCCAAGTGCCGCATGATGGTCGCGGTACGCAACGGTTTTGATTACGAGTCGGCAGTGAAGCAGGGCGCGCGTCTGCGCGTGGCGACTAAATATGTGCAGACCGCACGCGAGCATTTCGCGGCCAAGGGGGTGCATGTCGACCTTATCAAGCTATATGGCTCGATGGAGCTGGCACCTTTGGTCGGGCTGTCGGATGCCATCGTTGATCTGGTGAGCAGCGGCGGTACGTTGAAAGCGAACGACCTCAGGGCGGTCGAACATATCGCCGACATATCCTCGCGCCTGGTGGTCAATCAGGCTTCACTCAAACTCAAGCGCAACGACATCCAGCCGATGCTGGATGCGTTTGCCGGTGCGATCAAATAAGAGGCAGCAGATGGATATCACACGACTCTCCACCCGGCAGGCCGACTTCGATGCCAAGCTAACCAGCCTGCTAGCTTTCGAGGAGGCCGCCGACGAGAAACTGGAAGCGACCGTCGCCAGTATCCTTGCCGATGTGCGTAAGCGCGGAGATGCCGCAGTATTGGAATATACCAACCGTTTCGACCGACTCGCGGCGACAGATATGACCGCGCTGGAGTTGCCCAAGCATGAGTTGCGCGCTGCCTTCGAGGGGTTGCCTGCCGATCAGCGTGCAGCGCTTGAACAGGCGGCGGCGCGGGTGACTGCCTATCATCGCAAGCAGGTGCAGGACTCCTGGCGTTATACCGAGGCAGACGGTACGGTGCTCGGGCAGCAGATCACTCCGCTCGATCGTGTTGGCCTGTATGTGCCCGGCGGCAAAGCGGCTTACCCTTCTTCCGTATTGATGAACGCCTTGCCCGCCAAGGTGGCCGGTGTGGCGGAACTCATCATGGTGGTGCCCACGCCGGACGGTGTAAAGAACCAACTGGTGCTGGCGGCGGCGCATTTGTCCGGCGTGGATCGCGTGTTCACCATCGGCGGGGCGCAGGCGGTGGCAGCTTTGGCCTACGGTACCGCGACAGTCCCCAAGGTGGACAAGATCGTCGGTCCGGGTAATGCCTATGTTGCTTCCGCCAAGCGTCGTGTGTTCGGCGTGTGCGGTATTGACATGATCGCCGGGCCATCAGAAATACTGGTGATCTGCGACGGCAAGACCGATCCAGACTGGGTGGCGATGGATCTGTTCTCGCAGGCCGAACACGACGAACTGGCACAGGCCATCCTGTTGTCGCCGGATGCAGCCTTCATCGAGGCGGTGGCGGCAAGCGCCGACAAGCTGCTGGAGCAGATGCCGCGCAAGGACATCATCAAAACGGCGTTGGAGAATCGCGGTGCGTTGATCCATGTGGCCGATATGGCGGAGGCTTGCCGCATCAGCAATCGCATCGCACCGGAGCATCTGGAACTGTCCGTCGGCGAACCGGAGGTTTGGTTGCCCCAGTTGAAACATGCTGGAGCGATCTTTATGGGGCGCTACACCTCTGAATCCTTGGGGGATTATTGCGCCGGACCGAACCACGTGCTGCCTACTTCCGGCACGGCACGTTTTTCCTCACCGCTCGGGGTGTATGACTTCCAAAAACGCAGCAGCCTGATCCAAGTTTCCGCGCAGGGGGCTCGAGCATTGGGTGTGATCGCTTCGACGCTGGCTTTCGGCGAAGGTCTGCAGGCTCATGCGCAGTCGGCGTTATATCGAAAATAGCCTGCGAATGTTTGCAATCGGGTCGGGTTTGGAGCTCGTGCATGCGCCTCCTCATTCGTCATAAATTTCGCGAGTCGTTCAATTTCTTGCCTGTGGATCGCAATCCCCTTTGACAAGGAGATTGAATATCTGGATAATCACGGGTTCATTTTTGGAGGGGTGGCCGAGTGGTTAAAGGCAGCAGACTGTAAATCTGCCCTCTCTGAGTACGAAGGTTCGAATCCTTCCCCCTCCACCAAATTTGTAATAGTGCAGTTTTTAGGTAGTTGACTGGGTAGTGACGATCGAAGCTGTATCCCGGTCGTTTGTTGGGAAAGCCATGCGGGTGTAGCTCAATGGTAGAGCAGAAGCCTTCCAAGCTTACGACGAGGGTTCGATTCCCTTCACCCGCTCCAGTTTGGTTGCTTGCCCATGTGGCT
>CAZNAD010000002.1:0-249884 GCA_964571195.1 uncultured Gallionellaceae bacterium
ATGGTGCCGTCGAGCAGACCGGCGCGCAACGCGGCTTTGTCGCGCTGGCTGCGCAACGGCGGCGCAAGGTGGCAATTGGCATCGAAGAAGCCGATGTCGATCTCGGTCAGATGCACGTGATTCATCGACACATCGCATGTTACCAGCAAGCCCTCGCGTTTCGCGGTGCGGATCATCTCCACACCCATCGCACTGGAGATGCGGCAGATATGCAGCTTCACACCGGTCTCGCGCGCGAGCTGCAAGATGGTTGCCAGCGCGGTAGTTTCTGCCACGGAAGGGATGGGCGGTAAGCCCAAGCGTGTCGCCACTTCGCCGTCATGTGCCACGCCGTTCTTGGCGAGGAAACTGTCCTGCGGGCGCAGCCACACGCGATAGCCGAAGGTCGCGGCGTACTGCATGGCACGCATCAACACGCGCGTGTCGGTGAGCGGTGCATCGGCCTGGCCGAAGGCTTTGCAACCTGCTTCGGTCAGCTCGATCATCTCGGTGAGTTCTGCACCCTTTAAGCCGTAGGTCAGCGCGCCAACCGGAAATACGCGCGCCTTATTGAGCAAGCGCGCACGATGTTTGAGCATCTCCACCAGCCCAGGCTCATCTAAGGGTGGATCGGTATCGGGCGGACAAGACAGCGAGGTTACCCCGCCCGCCATCGCCGCATCCATTTCCGATTCCAGCGTGGCACGGTATTCGTAACCCGGCTCGCGCAGGCGCGCGGCGACATCGACCAGACCCGGCATCACGATCATGCCGTTGGCATCGATCACTTGTTCGGCCACAAAACCTTGCGGCGCTTTGCCGATGGCAGCGATGCGCTTGTCGACGATGAACACGTCCTGTTTCGCGTCGATCTTGTTGTGTGGGTCGATCAGGCGACCGTTCTTGATATGGATGTTCATTGCTTGCCTCCCGCCAGCGTACTCATCACCGCCATGCGTACCGCGATACCGAAAGTGACCTGCGGCAGGATGACCGACTGCGCGCCGTCGGCCACGCTGGAGTCGATCTCAACACCACGATTCATTGGTCCCGGATGCATCACGATGGCATCGCTACGTGCCTGTGCCAGACGCTCCTGCGTGAGGCCGTAGTATTTGAAATATTCCTGCGCCGACGGTAGCAACGCACCCTGCATGCGCTCGTTCTGCAGGCGCAGCATCATCACCACATCGACATCCTTCAATCCCTGCTCCATGTCGTGATAGACCTGCACACCGAGCTTCTCCACATGGGTAGGCAACAGCGTCTTGGGGGCGACCACGCGCACTTCCGGTACGCCCAGCGTGGTCAGCGCGTGGATCTGCGAACGTGCCACGCGCGAGTGCAGGATGTCGCCGACGATGGCGATGCGCAGGTTGTGGAATTCTTTCTTGTAGTGGCGGATGGTGAACATATCCAACAGCGCCTGGGTCGGGTGCGCGTGGCGTCCATCGCCGGCGTTGATCACATGGATGTCCGGTGCGACATGCTGTGCGATGAGGTGCGCGGCACCGCTGGTGGAATGGCGCACCACGAACATATCGGCATGCATCGCGCACAGGTTGTCCACGGTATCCAGCAGGGTCTCGCCCTTGCTGGTGCTGGAGGAGCCGATGTTGAGGTTGACTACGTCCGCCGACAGTTTCTTGGCAGCGATCTCGAAGGTGGTGCGGGTTCGTGTGCTGTTCTCGAAGAAGATGTTGAACACCGACTTGCCGTGCAGTAGCGGTACTTTCCTGATCTCGCGCCCTTCGGCCACGTTCACGAATTCGCCCGCTTTGTCGAGGATGTCGCGCAGGATACGCGCGGGGAGGCCTTCGGTGGAGAGCAGGTGTTGCAGCTCGCCGTTTTTGTTCAGTTGGGGATTGTTCATTTCAAACCTTTCACCACGGAGATACAGAGACACAGAGAAAGGCAAAAATATTTGGGGTTGTTAGCTTGATGCTTATTGTGGCTGGCAGACATCCGCAGACTCTCCTCTGTGCTCTCTGTGTCTCTGTGGTGAACTTTGTTTTCAAGCGACTTTCGCGGCGGCAGGTTCATCGAAATACGCTTGCAGTATCTGCTGTGCGGCATACTGGTCGATGAGGGATTTCTGCTTCCTGCCGTGTATCCCCTCCTCGTCCAGCACTGAGCTCGCGGCGGCGGAAGTATACCGCTCATCCACCAGTAACGTGGGCAAATCAAAACGGCCTTTGAGGCGGTTGGCAAAGCGGCGGCACAGCGCAGTCATTTCGTGCGGCGTACCGTCATCGTTGCACGGCAGGCCGACCACTAGCGCGGCAGGCTGCCATTCCTTGAGCAAGGCGGCGATAGCGGCGAAGCGCGTATCGTTCTTATCATCGTTGATGGTGGTGAGCGGTTGTGCGGTGCCGGAGACGGTATTGCCTACCGCGATGCCGATGCGTTTAGTGCCGAAATCGAATGCGAGTAACGTGCCGGAGGGGATGGGCTTAGTCATGCCAGAATCAAAAATTGCCCTTCTCGTTTGCCTCCTCGCCCGCTTGCGGGAGAGGATTGAGGTGAGGGAAGCGGGCTTGCCCGCTAGGCATGTCCTGCCTCTTCCGAAAGTGAAGCGAAATCGACGCCGAGCAGTGCCATCGCGGCGGGCAGTTTTTCGTCGGCGGGCAAGTCGAACAGGATGTGCTCGGTCGCGGGTACGCTGAGCCAAGCGTTCTGCGACAGCTCCTGCTCGAGCTGACCTTCCGACCAACCGGCATATCCCAGCGTTACCAGCATGTGCTGCGGGCCTTGCCCTTCGCCCACGGCCTGCAGGATGTCTTTGGAAGTGGTGAGGCCGATCTTGTCGTTGATGTGCAGGGTGGATTGCCACGAAGAGCCGACCGCATCATGCAGCACGAAGCCTCGGTCGGTCTGCACCGGGCCGCCGAAATGAACCAGCACATCTTCGAGCTCGGTCGGTTTGAGCGGCATGTTGATCTGCGCGAACAACTCGCTCAGGGTGAGACTGATGGGACGGTTCACCACGATGCCCATCGCGCCCTGCTCGTTGTGCTCGCACACGTAAGTGAGCGACTTGGCAAAGAAGGGGTCGGTCATCGCCGGCATGGCGATCAGAAAGTGGTGGCTGAGATCAAGTTGAGACATGCCGCTATTGTAAACCGAAGGGGCGACTATGGACAGTTCCCGAGACGAGTTCGGGCCGGTTTCTGCACTGGGACTGGTTGCGCGTGATGCGGGCCGAAATGGCTGGTACAGATATTGCTGAGGGTAGGGCTCCATCATTCATTTACGACAAGGTGCCCTATGTTATTCGACGCTTATGAGAAAAAAGGTCTGCTGTTCAATATGAACTTCAAGGAAGCCGAAGGCAACTTCGCCTCCTATCGCGGTGATCTGGTTCTGGAACTGGGAGAGGTCGGTGATGCTCACGGCCATCTCAAACCTCCTGTGTTCACCATCAAGAACACCGTCGTGCTGGCCGAAAATGACAAGATCAAACTCTATGTCGGTAGTCTGGATGAGCTCGCGCTGCTACCTAAAGTGCTGGACTATTACAAGGCCGATTTTGCGGCGGATGTTCGCCTCATCATGTTCGTGGTGAACATCAACAAGCCGCTGGTGATCGAACTGGACGGCCTCAGTATCGCGGCCATCGGCATGCAGGAAGGTCTGATCTGGAATGAGTTGATCGACATTGCGGCGCTGGATAAGGGTGATTTCAAAGGCCAGTCACCCACACAAAAGATCGTGACCGTATACAAAGCCCTGTCCGACTACAAACCCAAGGGCGATAAAGTTTCGTTCACCGATGCACTGACACGTACCGTCGAGTTGAAGCGGGCCGGACGCGGGCCGGTGTGATTTGTCGCTGCCGGTTGTCGCATTTGTGACAATCGGCAGCATCAAGCGGGAGCGAAAATGTCACGCATTGGTCTTTTCTTTGCCAGCAGCACCGGCAACACCCGGCGCATCGCCAAGGCCATCAAAAAGCGTTATGACGATGACACCATGGCAGATGCCCTTAACGTCAACAAGGCGACGGCGGAGTTGGTGGCCGGATATTCGTATCTGATCTTTGGTACGTCGACTCTGGGCGGAGGCCAATTGCCCGGCCTTTCCACCGACTGTATGGGGGGCGGTTGGGAAGAATTTCTGCCGCAACTCCAAAATGTCGATTTTAGCGGCAAGACCGTCGCGTTGTTCGGCCTAGGTGATCAAAACAAATATCCCGATGAATTCGTGGATGCGATGGGCGAGCTATATCAGTTCGTCGTTGCGCGCGGGGCCAAAGTGGTCGGTCGATGGGCGGCGGATGATTATGATTTCATCTCCTCCAAGGCATTGGTGGAGGATGAATTCGTCGGCCTTGCCTTAGATCAGGAGAATCAAAAGTTACTCACCGATACGCGGCTGGCCGCATGGCTGAAGCTGATCGCGCCGGAGTTTGGTCTGTCGTCCTGATTTGCTGTGTTGGGCAGATCAAAACGACAGGTGTCTATTCTTGCGGTTTCGGTCTAGGGCGTTTGCCGACCTTCACTTGTACGACGAGTTCTGTCTGGTTGCGCCGCAGTTTGAGTACGACCACTTTGCCGGGTGTCAGCGCGGAGATGGTCTCCAGCATGGTGCTGGAATCGGTCAGGGCTTTTTCTGCGACATGGGTGAGGATGTCGCCAGCTTTGATACCGGCCTTGTCTGCCGGACTGTTACGCACAACCTCTGAAATCAGCACACCTTGCGTGTCGTGTAACTTGAACGATTCGGCCAATTCCGGGGTGAGTTCCTGTACGGCGACACCGATCCAGCCGCGCGTGACCGAACCGGTCAGGATGATCTGCTCCATGATCTTTTTGGCGGTGCTGACCGGGATGGCAAAACCAATACCGAGAGAGCCGCCATTGGGCGAGTAGATGGCACTGTTGATACCGATCAAGTTGCCGTTCACATCGACCAGCGCACCGCCGGAGTTGCCGGGATTGATCGCCGCGTCGGTCTGGATGAAGTTTTCAAAAGTGTTCAATCCGAGATGGTTGCGTTTGAGCGCGCTGACGATGCCCATTGTGACGGTCTGTCCGACACCGAAGGGGTTGCCGATAGCCAGCACGATATCGCCGACGCGTGATTGTTCGGCATGGCCGAAGGTGATGGCGGGCAGATTGTTGGCAAGGTCGATCTTGATGACGGCCAGATCGGTCTCAGGATCTGAGCCGATGATGTGGCCCTTGGCATTGCGACCATCGGCTAGGGCGACCTCGATCTGATCTGCCCCCTCGATAACATGGTGATTGGTGAGGATGTAGCCGTCGTGGCTGACGATGACCCCGGAACCGAGGCTGGAGCTTTGTTGCGGCTCCCCCTCCTCGAACTGGTCACCAAAGAAGAAACGGAAGCGCGGATCGTTCATGAACGGATGTGTTGGCGCTTTCACTTCATTGCTGGTGTAGATATTTACCACTGCGGGCATGACTTTTTGTGCGGCAGCACTGAATCCTGTAGTGGGGATCTGGCCGCTATGGTCAGCGGTGGCATTTTCATACAGCGTGACCACGCCGTTATGTGCCGCACTTGGCAACAAAGAGGGTTTCAGGGTTTGGATGATGAACAGAGCCGCCAGACCGATCGTGGTGGCTTGGGCGAACAAGAGCCAGAATTTGCGCATGATATGATGGACTCGGTAAATGGACTGGGGCGAATCGAATGCAGTTAAATGAGTTGCGCGATTATATCGGAAGCTTGCTGGCCGTCGCCCGTTTTCGCGACTATTGCCCGAACGGTGTGCAGGTAGAGGGGCGCTCCGAGGTGCTGCGTATCGCGACGGCGGTCTCCGCCTCGCAAGCCGTTCTCGAGGCTGCGACAGCCTGGCAGGCGGATGCGCTTATCGTGCACCACGGTTATTTCTGGCGCAACGAGGATGCCAGCATCACTGGCATCAAGAAACGTCGCATCGCGCATTTGTTGCATCACGAGATGAGTCTGTTGGCCTATCACCTGCCGCTGGATGCCCATCCCGAGTTGGGAAACAACGCCCGCTTGGGAAAACAACTGGGCTGGCAGGAGCAGGGTCGATTCGGGGAACAGGAAATCGCCAGCTTTGGTACGTTGTTGCAGGTGCAGACATTAGCGCAGTTGGCGGCACAACTGACGACGGAGCTGAGGCATACGCCGCTGGTCATTGGTGATTTGAGCCGAACTATCCATCGTATCGCTTGGTGCAGTGGCGGCGGGCAAGGTTATTTCGAGCAAGCCATCGCGCTGGGTGTGGACGCCTTCATCTCCGGCGAGATCTCCGAACAAAACGTACACATGGCACAAGAGGCCGGGGTGGCTTTTATCGCTGCCGGCCATCATGCGACCGAGCGGGGAGGTATACAGGCGCTGGGGAGTCATCTTGCCGCCCATTTTGGTATCGAGCAACGCTTTTTCGATCAGGACACACCGGTCTGAAGCAGTCGTTGCATTCCGCTCAGTCGTTGCGTAGTATTCTCCCTCGAAGGTCAATTCTCAGGATTGGCCTTTTTGTTAACAGGGTCTTTGATGCCTCGCTTGTTGGGGGCGTGTCGTGGGGCAGCGCCGTTCCGCTGCACAGGCGGGACTGGTGGTTTCTCTGCGTCAAAGGGTGAGCGATCAGAAATAAAAGGGGAGAAGGCATGAAAATTAGAAAGTTGTTGGGCGGGGCGATGTTGGCTGCGCTTTCGTTCAATGTACTGGCGGCGGTAAATGATTCGTCCGCACCGGAGCAGGGATCGCTCAAGGTGTTGAGCAAAGAGGAGGTGAGCTTCAAGAATGATGTGCAGCCTATCCTGCACGATTATTGCGTGAATTGTCATATGCCGGGGGGTAAAGGTTATCTCAAGAGTGGCCTCGATCTGACTTCGTATGACAATCTCATGAAGGGAACCAAATTCGGCAAGGTCGTCATTCCCGGCAATAGCGAAGTCAGCACTTTCACCAAGCTGCTTACTGGCACCAACAAGGGTTTGAAAATGCCAGCCGGACTCAATGCGGGCGGTACATTGGATCGTCAGTACATTTTGACTTTGCGCAAATGGGTCAAGCAGGGTGCCAAAAACAATTGACCGTGCCAAGGTTTGCCGCAGCTAAGTTAGCTGTGTAGTATTCATCGTTGGCACAGGGGGGGCCGGCTGGCAGCAGCCTTTTCGTCCATAACAAAAATTCAATACGGACGATCATCTCCACTACCGGATGGAATACCTTGATGCAAGCACAGGGCGGCAGTCTTTTAACGATTAGATGCTTTAACAGAAGGGATGAGGGAAATGACTGATAATGTGGATCACAGCAAGCGGCGACTATTGATCGCCGCCACGACAGCGGCGGGTGGTGTGGCTGCGGCAGGTGCCGGCGCACCGTTCGTTTTGAGTTTGATGCCGAGTGAGCGAGCCAAAGCAGCGGGCGCACCGGTCGAGGTGGATATCGGCGCAATCGAGCCGGGCACCATGATTAGTATCGAATGGCAGGGCAAGCCGGTGTGGATCGTACGCCGCACTAAAGAGATGCTGGACTTGCTGGCTAATCACGATGGCGACTTGGCCGACCCATCATCATCGGTTCCCCAGCAGCCTGATTACTGTAACAACCCCACCCGCTCGATCAAACCTGAAGTCCTCGTGGTATTGGGAATCTGCACCCATTTAGGCTGCTCGCCGACCTTCCGTCCCGAAGTCGCTCCGGCTGATCTGGGTTCAAACTGGGCGGGTGGCTGGTTCTGCCCATGCCACGGCTCCCGTTTCGATCTGGCGGCACGCGTGTTCAAGGGCGTTCCCGCACCTACCAACCTCATCATCCCGCCGCACAAATATCTGAGCGAGACACGCTTGTTGATTGGGGACGATAGCAAGGGAGCCAAAGCATGATGAATCTAATTCAAAAATTGATCGGTTGGGTTGATGAGCGGTTTCCGGTGATCGAAACCTGGAAATCCCAGATGACCGAATACTACGCGCCCAAGAACTTCAACTTCTGGTATTTCTTCGGCGGATTGGCCTTGCTGGTGCTGGTCATCCAGATCCTCAGCGGCATCTTCCTGACCATGAACTACAAGCCGGACGCGCTGTTCGCCTTTGCTTCAGTGGAATACATCATGCGCGATGTGCAATGGGGCTGGTTATTGCGTTATATCCACTCCACCGGTGCATCGATGTTCTTCATCGTGATCTATCTGCATATGTTCCGAGGACTGATGTACGGTTCGTACCGCAAGCCGCGCGAGTTGCTGTGGATCATCGGCATGATCATTTACCTGGCCTTGATGGGCGAGGCGTTCATGGGCTACCTGTTGCCATGGGGACAGATGTCGTTCTGGGGGGCGCAAGTGATCGTGAACCTGTTTGCGTCGGTTCCGTTCGTCGGACATGATCTGGCGATCCTGATTCGCGGCGACTTCGTGGTTTCCGATACCACGTTGAACCGCTTCTTCGCATTGCACGTGATCGCAATCCCTCTGTTGCTGGTAGTGATCATCGGCGCGCATCTGGTCGCTTTGCGTCAGGTCGGTTCCAACAATCCCGATGGTATCGAGATCAAGAAGAACAAGAATGCGAACGGCGTTCCGCTGGATGGCGTTCCTTTCTTTCCCTACATGGTCATCAAGGACATCGTGGCGGTTATCGCTTTCCTGATGGTCTTTGTCGCGATCATCTTCTTTGCGCCGGATATGGGCGGATACTTCTTGGAGTACAACAACTTTGTCCCGGCCAATCCGATGAAGACGCCGGAACATATCGCTCCGGTATGGTACTTCACGCCGTATTACGCCATCCTGCGTGCGGTGCCGCCTTTGTTCGGTTCGCAGTTCCCGGGTGTGGTGGCGATGGGAGTGGCAACCATGATCTTCTTTGCTTTGCCCTGGCTGGATCGCGGCAAGGTCAAGTCGATCCGTTATCGCGGCCCGATCTACAAAACGTTCTTGGCGGCGTTCGTGGTCAGCTTCGTTGGTTTGGGCTGGCTGGGTCTGATGCCCGCAACAGAAACCTACACACTGATCTCGCGGATCTTGGCGGTGGTGTATTTTGCATTCTTCCTCTTGATGCCTTGGTACACCAAGATCGACAAATGCAAACCCGAGCCTGATCGTGTGACGTTCAAATAATTGAGAAAGGTTCGTGACATGAATGCAATCAAGAAACTATGGATGCTGGTGCTGCTGATGGCAGTACCGGCTATTGCGGTCGCCAGCTCCGAGGTCCACTTGGATAAGGCACCGGTCAATCTGAACGATCAGGCATCGTTGCAGCGCGGGGCGAAACTGTTTACTTCAAGATGTCTTGCCTGTCACAGTGCGTCGTACATGCGTTACAACCGCCTGCGCGATATCGGCATGAGTGAAGAGCAAATCAAGAAGGAGCTGGAGTTGCCCGAGGACGTGAAACTCGGTTCGACCATGCAGGCAGCGATGGATGCCAACTCGGCCAAGCTGGCCTATGGTGTGGCACCGCCGGACCTGAGCGTGATCGCACGTTCGCGCAGCGCCGACTGGCTGTACACCTACATGCGCAGCTTCCATGTGGACACTTCCCGTCCGAGTGGCTGGAACAATACGACCTTCCCCAATGTGGGTATGCCGTTTGCGTTGGCCGATCTGCAAGGGGAGCAGGTACTGGAAGTTGAGAAGCACGAGGGCCATGAGACCAAGAAGCTGGTATTGAAGACGCCAGGTTCTTTGACACCTGCGGAATATGACAGTGCGGTCGCCGATCTGACCAATTATCTGGTGTTCATGGGTGAGCCGGCCAAGCTGGTGCGCCATCAGCTTGGCTGGATCGTGCTGGCCTTCCTCGCCATCCTGCTGGTATTGACTTACGCCTTGAAGAAGGAAATCTGGAAGGATGTCCACTGAGCCGATTGAATCGCAGGGTCGGTTTGTGGTAAGTTGCAGGTAGTTGCTTTAAGTGCCAGATGGCGGAGCTGATCGCTCCGCCTTTTGGTTTTTTGTTGTAGTGATGTGATTGCAGGTGCTTTGATTATGATGACACTTTATTCTGGGACGACAGATCCCTACAGCCATCGTTGCCGTTTCGTGTTGTTCGAAAAGGGGATGGATTTCCAAGTGATTGATGTGGACGTGTTCAACAAGCCGGAAGATCTGGCGGTGATGAACCCTTACAACAAAGTGCCAGTATTGGTCGAGCGCGACCTGATCCTGTACGAGGCCAATATTATCAACGAATATATCGATGAGCGTTTCCCGCACCCGCAATTGATGCCTGCCGACCCGGTGATGCGCGCTCGAGCCCGTTTATTCCTGCACCGTTTCGAGCAGGAGTTGTTTTGTCATATCGAGGGTCTGGAGAGCGGTGTGGCAAAAACGGTGGAAAAAGCCCGCATCGCGGTGCGTGAAAACCTGACACAGATCGCTCCGGTCTTTGCCAAACAGAAGTATATGTTGGGTGACGAATTTTCCATGCTGGATGTGGCTATCGCCCCGTTGCTCTGGCGTTTGGATCACTACGGCATCCAATTGGACAAAGACGCTGCGCCCCTGATGAAATATGCCGAGCGCCTGTTCTCCCGCCCGGCTTATAGCGAGGCGATGACGCCGTCAGAAAAAGCGATGCGTAAGTGAGCGAACTGTCCACCAAGCCTTACCTGATCCGTGCGATCTATGACTGGTGTGCAGACAGCGGTCTGACGCCGTATCTGGCGGTGCAGGTGGATGAATACACGCATGTACCGATGGCCTATGTGAAAGACGGCAAAATCGTCTTGAACATCAGCGTCGATGCGGTCAGAAACCTGCACATCGGCAACGAAGACATCAGTTGCAGCGGGCGCTTCGGCGGGGTCTCACATCAAATTGGCGTTCCCGTCAGTGCGGTCATGGGAATATTCGCCAAAGAGAACGGGCAGGGTTTGGTATTTCAGGGGCAAGACTCGATGCCGATCTTGAGTGGCTTTCCATCGGGAGGCGGAGTGGACGGTGAAGACCCGCCGAGTAGTCCGGCTCCGCAGGGTAAGCCGAAACTCAGGGTTGTAAAATAAAGAAGCCGCAGAACCTCTGCGGCTTCTTTACTTGTGCGAACACTACTTAGGCCATCGCCGTCATCGTGGCATGCATCTTAGCCATGGCTTTCTGCTCGATCTGACGGATGCGTTCAGCCGAGACATCGAACTCGGCGGCGAGGTCGTGCAGAGTCGAAGCCTTATCCGCATTCAGCCAGCGCGCCTCAATGATGCGGCGACTGCGTTCGTCAAGACTGTCCAAGGCCAGTTTCAAGCCAGCACTCTCCAGTTTCTCGAACTCGACACGTTCCAGCACCTGATCGGGTTCATTCTCACTGTCCGCAGCCAGATAAGCGATAGGTGCAAAACTGCGTTCGTCGTCCGCGCTGTCCGGTTCCAGCGACATCTCATGATTGCCGAAGCGCGTCTCCATTTCGACCACATCATGTTCGCTTACATTCAGTTCCTGCGCGATACGGGCAACCTCCTGCGGCCTGAGCGTATCCAGCCCCTGTTTCATGCTGCGCAGATTAAAGAACAATTTGCGCTGCGCCTTAGTGGTCGCGATCTTGACCAGACGCCAGTTGCGCAGGATGTACTCGTGGATCTCTGCACGTATCCAGTGTAAGGCGAACGAAACTAGACGCACCCCACGGTCAGGGTCGTAACGTTTGACGGCTTTCATCAGGCCGATATTGCCTTCCTGAATCAGATCGGCCTGAGGCAGGCCGTAACCCGCATAACCACGCGCGACACTGACTACGACGCGCAGGTGCGAGAGCACCAGAGAGCGTGCCGCATCCAAGTCGTTGTCACGACGAAAACGTGAAGCCAGCGTCAACTCCTCCTCATGCGTCAGCACAGGGATGCTCTTGACGGAAGTGATGTAACTATCAATGCTGCCGACAGCTGACGGCATAGGTAACGACATGTTGTAGCTCATGGTTGATACCTCCTTTAGGGAATTCTAGCACTCGCGCACCGGGAGTGCTAGTCCTGCCGGGATGCCAAATTTTGGTCGAAAGAAGCTTTGCGCCCCGTCTAGGCAATATGTGGGTATCGTATGAATCAAAATTGGAAAACTGAGGCATAATCCGCTTGTCTATCATGGGTTCTAAAGAGCATTACGATCAAAGCGGGCATGCCTCGCAAACATAAAAAGAGTCGTTAAGCTGGGGGGAGACGGAGTCCGTACATGAACAAAGAAGAAGAATTAAGAGCAATTAGCAAACTGGTGTTCGAATTAACCATCACCAGCAGCCTGACATCGGATCTCGATGTATTGCTGGATCGGCTATTCTCGATCTTGCGCGACTATCACGATCTTCCGCTGGAACCCCGTGGTGCGGTGGTGCTATTAAATCCACGCGGGCACTATTTCCAGGTTGCCCAATTTGGTATGGAGCCGGCTTGGAAATCGAAATTGCACTGGGATTACGAAGTGTTGACTTCGACCGGAATCTCGGCGGCCTGCCGGGTGGAAATGGTTCCGGCTCATGACGGGGATGGGCAAGCCGCTTCCTCGCAGCAGCTGTTCCTGTTGCCTTTGATGATAGATGGCAAAGGAATCGGTTACACCGTGTTGTTCGTTCCCAGCGCCTATCGGCCAACCCCGATCCACTTCGACTTCATGAACGATCTGGCGCGCGCACTTTCCGGCATGGTGAATCGTGCGCTGACCAGCGAGACGTTACGTATCCGCGAGCTTGAGTTGGAAGAGGCGCGCGCGGATGCGATACGCAGCCTGGGAGTGGCATCGGAATATCGTGACAACGAGACGGGTTGGCACATCATGCGCATGACCAACTATGCCCAGGCGATAGCAAAAGCATTGGGGCTGTCATCGGAACTGCGCGATCTGCTCTATATCGCGGCTCCTATGCACGATGTCGGCAAGATCGGCATCGCCGATGCGGTATTGCTCAAGCCCGGCAAATTGACCAGCGAAGAGTACGATGTGATGAAGACGCATACCAATATCGGTGCCACTATCCTGACAGGCAACGATGCGTTGATCGCGGCGGCACGTGATATCGCCGGTTCGCACCACGAGCGCTGGGATGGGACGGGTTACCCGCAGGGTCTGGCTGGAGAGCAGATCCCGATACTGGCGCGGATCTGCTCTGTCGCCGATGTGTTCGATGCACTGACCTCGACGCGCCCTTATAAAAAAGCGTGGTCGATGGAAGAGGCGAGTGCTTGGATCATTTCGGAATCTGGAAAATATTTCGACCCGGCTATCGTGGAAGCCTTCAAGAGTGCAATGCCGGAGATATTGCGTGTGCGCGAGTTATACCGCGACGACATCATAGACCCCAAGCAAGTGCTCACGCTTCCCCCGCTCAAGCCGCGCGAGAACGCTTGGATACCGTGGAATGAAAACCTCAGTGTCGGTATAGACATCATTGACGAACATCATCGTTATCTGTTCGATCTGATCAATGACTTGTTCGAGGTCGTCACCAGCAAACAGGGGGCACGCGAAGTCGCGCGCGTCATCAAAGCGCTGGATGCTTATGCCAAAGTCCATTTCCGGGCCGAGGAGCAGATGATGGCGCATTATGCGTTTGCGGGTGTCGCGCAGCAGGAACAGCAACACCATGCGTTCGAGGCGAAGATCAGGGAGTTCTACGAAGAGTTACACGCCAATCCGTTGGTTGCCCAGTTCGATGTATTGTCGTATCTGCGTGACTGGCTGGTGAAGCACATTCAGGTCGAGGATGCCAAGCTGCGATCATTGGTCGAGGCTTGAGCCGATTAGTGTTTCGCCATCTGTAGCGCGATACGTTGCATCATATCCAGCCCTTCGTTCACAACATGCTCCAGCATCGGGGCAAGATAGGGCAAGGACAGCGCCAGTGTGGAGAGGCCGACCGCTAGAGTGATCGGGAAGCCGACCGCGAAAATGTTGAGTTGCGGCGCACTGCGCGTCAGGATACCCAGCGCAAGGTTGGTGATCATCAACGCGCCGATCAGCGGCATGGAAAGTTGCAGTGCGTGCGAGAAAATCGTACTTCCCCATTCAACCAGTGTGCGGAATGCCGCTGCCGAAGGCAGTGACGAGCTGATTGGAAAGGCCTGAAAGCTGTCAGCCAGCGCCGCCAGCATATACAGGTGTCCGTTCATCGCCAGAAAAGCGAGCGTGGCGATGATGCCGAGGAATTGCGCGATGACCGGGGTATATGAGGCATTCACCGGGTCATAAAAACTGGCAAAGCCCAGACCCATCTGCATACCGGCAAGATCACCGGCCATCTCCACTGCGGTGAAAATCAGCCGCATCGCAAAACCCATCGCCAATCCGGCCAATATCTGTTGTATCAGGATCAGCAGTCCTTGTGCCGTAGCGGGATCAATGCCGCTGGGCACGTCGATGTTTGGCGCGATGATAAAGGTGAGTAACATCCCCAGAGAGATCTTGATGCGCATCGGAATCTGCTTGTTGCCGAGTACCGGGGCGCTGGCGATCAGCGCCATGATGCGTGCCAGCGGGAACACGAAGGCGGCCATCCAAGCCGTGAGTTGTGCGCTGGTGACGCTGATCATGGCTGCTCGGGGGGAGAGAGCGTGGGCATGATTGCCTGTCTGGAGATCAACCGACCATCCATGGGATGCTGCTGAACAGGCGCTGCATGTAATCCAGCAACAGGCCGATCATCCACGGGCCGGCAATGATCAGCACGACAAACATACCCAGCAATTTGGGAATAAACGACAGGGTCATTTCGTTGATCTGGGTCGCCGCCTGGAAGATACTGACGATCAGGCCGATGACGAGCGCTGTCAGCAGCAGTGGTGCCGCAACCAGCAGAGTCAGTTCCAGTGCCTGCCTACCTATGGTCATTACGGTTTCTGGGGTCATGGTTCAGCCGTCAGGTATAAAAGCTCTGCACCAGCGAGCCGATGAGCAGGTTCCAGCCATCGGCCAGCACGAATAACATAATCTTGAACGGCAGCGAAATGACCGATGGCGACACCATCATCATACCCATCGACATCAGTACGCTGGCGACCACCATGTCGATGATCAGGAACGGGATGAAGACTACGAAGCCGATCTGGAACGCGGTCTTCAGTTCGCTGGTGACATAAGCCGGAACCAGTATCTTCATCGGCACCTCCTCGGCGCTTTGCAGCGGCTCGCTATTGGAGATACGCACAAACAAAGCGAGATCGGTCTCCCGCGTCTGTCTCAGCATGAAAGCTTTGAGCGGGGTGCTGCCACGGTCAAAAGCCTGTTGCAGCGAAATCTTGTTCTCGCTGTAGGGCAAATAGGCATCGGCGTAGATCTTGTCGAGCACCGGCGACATGACGAAAAAGGTAAGGAACAGCGCCAGACCGATGAGAACCTGATTGGGCGGCGAAGAAGGAGTACCGATCGCCGAGCGCAACAGGGATAACACGATGATGATGCGGGTGAATGCTGTCATCAGCAACAGCACCGCAGGCAAAAAGGACAGCGAGGTGAGCAGGATGAGCGTTTGCAGGCTCAGCGAATAAGTCTGTCCGCCACCGCCCGTCGGAGTGCTGGTGAAAGCGGGTAATCCGGCGTCGGCAGCGTGAGCAAAAGGCACCAGCGCCAGCAGCACCGCCGCCAGCAACAATCTAAGCCGCATTGCGCTTCTCCATCACCACCTTCAGCCAATTCTTGAACTTGTTGTCTGCGTCTGGAGTGGCGGCATCAGTGACGGGCAAGACGTTTTTGGGCATCGTGTGCAAAGCGGTCACTTGCCCGGGGGCGACGCCGACCACTAGCCAGGTGTCGTTCACCTCGACCAGCACGATACGTTCGCGCTGCCCTACGGCTACACCACTGACAACTTTAAGTGCGCTACCGGCAGTGTTTTGGGGCAGGTTGATACGTTTCAACAACCAGGCGACCAGCACGATGGCCGCCAGCACCAGCAACAGGCTCAGAATCACCTGCATCACGCTGCCGGAGGAGACAGCGGAGGCGGGTGGCGGCGTGAACGCCGGACGGACCGGGTCAGCCGCGTAAGTCAGAGATGTACAACATAATGCAGAAAAGAAAACGGATAGTCGTGTGAACATAAAGTTAGCGGTTGATTCGGCGCAAGCGTTCGGATGGCGTGATGATATCGGTCAGGCGTATGCCCAGTTTATCATTCACCACGACCACCTCGCCCTGGGCGATCAAAAAGCCGTTAATCAGCACATCCAGCGGCTCACCCGCCATCCCGGCGAGTTCGACCACCGAGCCTTGTGCCAGTTGTAACAGATTCTTGATCGGCATCTTGGTACGCCCCAACTCTACCGTGAGTTGCACAGGAATGTCCAGAATCATATCCAGATCATTGTGCGCGGTCGCGCCGCCAGCTCCGCCGAATTGCTCGAACACGTGCGGCTGAACTTTGGGCGCAGCGGCTTGTTCTGACATCGCGGCACCCCAGTCGTCGGTTGTGGTTGGGGCGGTAGCTTGCTCAGCCATCGCAGCGCCCCAGTCGTCGGCGCTAATTTCTGTGGTTTCGTCAGCCATTTCTTCCTCCGTTTGATTGTTCGCTGTTATCGGCAGCTACCATTTTGACTACTTTGAGTGCGTATTGATTGTTGAAGACACCGTATTTGCATTCCATCACCGGTACTCCGCTGACATGGGCAACCACATTTTCGGGTACATCCATCGGCATGAAATCGCCCACTTTCATCTTCAATACCTGATCTACAGTGGTCTTGCTCTGCCCCAGCACTGCGGTGAGCTCGATTTCGGCGGCCTGGATCTGCTTCGACAGCATATGCAGCCAGCGCTTGTCGGCGACGACATGATCGCCCTGCATCGTGCTGTAGAGCAACTCGCGCAGGGGTTCGATCATCGAATAGGGTTTGCAGATATGGATGGATCCGCCCACGCCGTTGAATTCGACCTCGAAGGTGGTGATCACGACCACCTCGTTGGGTGTGGCAATATTGGCGAACTGCGGGTTCACCTCGGAACGCACAAATTCGAACTCAAGCTTGTGGACGGCTTCCCAGGCCTTGCCATAGGTCTCGAATACCACCCCCAGCATCTGCTGGATGATGCGGTGCTCGGTTTGAGTGAACTCGCGGCCTTCCACGCGGGTATGGAAACGGCCATCTCCGCCGAACAAGCTATCCACCACCAGAAACACCAGATTGGGGTCGAAGATGAACAGCGAATTGCCGCGCAGCGGTTTGATCTGAACCAGGTTCAGATTGGCCGGTACCGGCAGATTGCGGATGAATTCGGAGAATTTCAGCACCCGCACCGGACCGACAGACACTTCCGCACTGCGGTGGATGAAGTTATACAGCCCGATACGCAACAGGCGTGCAAAACGCTCGTTGATGATCTCCATCGTCGGCATACGCCCGCGCACGATGCGCTCTTGCGTCGCCATGTTGTACGGACGTACGCCATCCGCAGGGCCAGAATCCTGAGCGGTGTCCTCGGTTTCACCCGTGACCCCCCGCAGCAGCGAGTCGACTTCGTCTTGGGAGAGGAATTCTTGGCTCATGGCATCATCACTGGATAATGAATGAAGTGAACAACACGTCCACCACGCCCTTCTTGTGTGGCGCGGCAGGTGCGGCGGGTGCCGGTGCGGAGGCTACGGCAGATGCAGCCGCTTCGCCTTCTGCGACAGCTTCTCCCTCGGCAGGAGCCTCCCCTTCGGCGGGGGCGGATGCCACTACCGCTTCGGAAGCGATCACCGGTGCAACCACAGGCGCTGAAGCCGTGTGGGCTGCGCTCGTGTTGTGGATACCTAGAACATGATTGGTTTCGACCATGATCTCTGCCGCCAGGGCTTTCTTGCCATCCGCCGTCGCCAACTCCGAGGCGTGCTTGCTCGATAACAGCAGATTCAATTTACTGCGGATCTCGGGCAACACGGCCTTGATGGCTTCAGCAAGTTCGGCTTCCATCACTTTGAGCGTGAGGCTGACCTGTAGATATTGATCCCCTTCGTCTTCGCGTTGCAGGTTGACGGTGAAGGCATCCAGCGCGATGAAGGTAGGCACGGCAGGAGCTTCTACCACGGGCTCCTCGACATGAGACGCATCTTTGCCTTTCATGAAATACCATCCCGCACCACCGGCAATAAGCAAACCCACCACCCCGATGATGATGAATTTTTTCTTGCTCTTTGGCGCGTCCGCAACGACTTCTTCTTTCTTTGCGGCGGCTGGTTTTGCTGGTTTGGCCATGCTACTTTCCCTTCCTAGATGTGGGTGATTATCGAACTTATCGCCTGGACACCATCCGTGGAACAGACGAAGAAACCATCCCCAATTCCGCGTGTTCAGGCAAAGGTGTCAACTATACCGTTATGCCGGCTGATAGGCGAAATTCGCGCTCCCGTGTTGCCTGCGGCGACCGAATCGCCAATGCCATTGATGCTCTGGCGGGAATTGGCGGCTCTACTCTCGCTGTCGTTTTGCCGATTACGCGGAGCTTGATCGTTGACACTCGCATTGCCGAGCATGATGCCGTTGTCGGCCATCATTTCCCGGAGTTTTGGCAAGGCCTGCTCAATCGCTTCACGCACGGCGGCATGCGGTGAAGAGAACATGGCGGTCGCCTGATCCCCGCTGACCTTGAGTACCACGTCCATCGGCCCGAGTTGCGGCGGATTTAAATGCAGCTCGGCGCTTTGTTCTTTTTGCGTGGTGAGCCAAGTGATTTTCTGATTGAATTCGTCGCCCCACTTCTCATGAGTGACCGGAGTATTGATGGTCACCAGAGTCGGCACCACAATGGCGGGAGCCAGCGCGGCGTTATTGGGTTGCATGCTGGCCAAGGCGGCGGCATTCGGTTGCGGTGCCGCTGCCAGGGCGATGGCTTTTTCATCTGCGGCGGAATTTTTATTCGTCTGCGTTGCGTTCATGGTCGCCATCATGCTGGCAAAGACCGCATCCTTCTTTGTATCGGCAAGTGCCGAACGACCGGCATTCGCAGCACCTTTGGCGGCTTCAGGCAAGAGTGGGGCGGCTCCCGTATCCGCCTTTGCACCGATTGCTGCGGGAGCGGCTGGTGTTGCGGCCCCTCGTTGTTCGGTTGCATTACCTGCCGGGAGCTGGCCGGACGATCCCGTTTTGACCGGGGAACCGGTTGATCCGAAAAGTCCGCCCAACTCCTCAGTTGCTTCGCCCGGGACGGATTGCTCCGGTGATTCGGCTGTGGCTGCGACACTCTGAATGCTAGCAGCCCCTTGCGGAAGCAGTGCGGCGAGCATATCCGCCGGCAGATTGGCGGGCGCTTCACCTGTCAAAGCGGTCGCGTTGGTATCCTCGGCCTTGAGCATCTCGTCCGCTGTTTTGGTGGCGGCTTTGGCGGAAGCCTTTTTTAATGCCGGAGCGGGCTCTTCCGCCGGGGCGGCCTCGGAGACCTGGCGTGCCAACACATCACCGAAAGGTTTGCCTTGTGTAGAGGCTTCTTCGGCGGGAGCTGCTTGCGCCGGTTTTGCAGCAGACTGGGGGGCACTGGCAGTGATGGGTAAGTTAGTCATGGTTCGCTCCTAAAAGGGTTTGTTCCTGTTCGTCGTGGTTTTTTTCTATCGCCTGGTATGCGGCAAAACGTCCCGCATGTTCATCCTGTATCTTCTGTTCGATCTTGGCTTCCCGCTTTTTCTCGGTCTCGATATGGCGCTGTGCCAGTGTCTCGAACGATTGCATCTTGCGTTGTGCGTCTTTAAGTTCCACCCGTCCCGCATCAAGCGAAGAAACCGAGAAATCGACGGCGCTCTTCTGTTGTTCGATCGCCTTGTCCAAGCGATAGATAAAGTCCTGGAAGTTGCGCAGGTCTGCCGGAGCCATGCCGTTCCTGGCCGCCTCCTGGAATTTCTCCTGATAGTCGCGGCGGAACTGTTGCAGCATAGTCAACTTGGTCTCGGCTGACTGATGTTGCTGGTTCAACTTGCCGAGGGTCTTGATCGCAGCTTCGTTCTTTTGTTTTGCCAACTGCACCAGAGGTTGTAATGAGAAGGTTTTGGACATGGTCAATTCCCTTGTTCAAACAAGCCAGAGAATGCCGCCAGACTGGTGTCGTAATGGTCGGCCTCGTACATACCTTGCTTGAGGAAGTGGGACTGGTGCGGATGCATCAGGATCGCCTCGTCCAGCAATGGGTCGCTGCCGTGCACATAAGCGCCCACGCTGATCAGATCATGGTTGCGCTGGTAGTGTGCGTACAACTGCTTGAAGCGCTGTACCTTGGAAAAATGTTGCTGATCGACCAGATTGTTCATGGCGCGGCTGATCGAAGCCTCGATGTCGATGGCCGGGTAATGCCCCTGCTCGACCAGACGGCGCGACAGCACGATATGGCCGTCCAGAATCGCGCGCGCACTGTCCGCGATCGGATCCTGCTGGTCGTCACCTTCGGTCAACACGGTGTAAAAGGCCGTGATAGAGCCGCCGCCCTCGGTGCCGTTACCGGCACGTTCCACCAGTTGCGGCAACTTGGCGAAGACCGAGGGAGGATAACCTTTGGTTGCGGGCGGCTCGCCGATGGCCAGCGCGATCTCGCGTTGTGCCATCGCATAACGGGTGAGCGAATCCATAATCAGCAGCACATTCTTGCCCTGATCGCGGAAATATTCGGCGATGGTGGTAGCGTAAGCCGCACCCTGCATACGCAGCAGCGGGCTGGTATCGGCAGGAGCAGCAACTACCACGGCACGTTTCAGACCTTCTTCGCCGAGGATGTCGGTGATGAACTCTTTCACTTCGCGGCCACGTTCGCCGATCAGTCCGACCACGATCACATCGGCAGTGGTGTAACGCGCCATCATGCCGAGCAATACACTTTTACCCACGCCGGAACCGGCGAACAGACCCATACGTTGTCCGCGCCCAACCGTGAGCAGGGCGTTGATGGCGCGCACGCCGACATCCAGCGCTTCTTTAATGGGGGCGCGGTCGAGCGGGTTGATCGGGCGGCTCTGCAACGTGGCGCTGGGGCCGTCCGGCAACGGGCCGAACTGGTCGAGCGGGCGTCCGGCACCGTCCAGTACGCGGCCCAGCAGCATCTCGCCGACCGGCAGGTGACGTGCCAGATCTTCGCTGTGGCGGGGTGTTTGAACAGGCTGTCCGGGTGTCGGAGCGTTGCGCGGTGCCTCAAAGGGGATCACGCGGGCACCGGGGACGAGACCCTGTACATCATTCTCCGGCATCAGGAACAATTTTTCGCCGGAGAAGCCGACCACCTCGGCCTCGATCTGGCTATTGGGTAGCTGGATGATGCAGGTGCTGCCGACGGCCATGCGCAAACCGACCGCTTCCATGACCAGTCCGGTCGCCTTGGTCAGGCGTCCACTAGTGAGCAATGGCGGACTTTGTCTGGCCGCATCGCGGTTGGCCTGTAATACGTCGTGCCAGCGTTGTTGGTGGCTGTTCATTTCATCAACCAAGCAGAATCTTGGCCCAGGTTCGCGGTAATGCGTTTCCAGCGGGTTTCCAGTGTGGCATCGATCTGACTGTGTGCCGTCTCGATGCGTGCGCCGCCGGGAGTGATCTGGTTGTCTTCAAAAATCTTCCAGCCGGAATGAGCCAGTTGCTCGCCCATACGGGCACGCACGATTTCGGCATCGGCGGGATGCAGGACGATATGTGCGCCGGGATTAAAATGCGGCAAGCTGGCGATAGCCTCGCGGATGATATCCAGCAACACTTCCGGTTGCACCTTCAGTGTCTGGTGCAGCATCTGTTGCGCCAGCTCCAGCGAGAGATCGAGCAGGCTCTGCGAGACTTGCTCATCGACGCCCTGCTCCAGTGCGGCCAGCAGGGAGGCAAAACGCTGCGTCTCGGCATTCGCCTTTTGCAGGCCTTCCGCGTAGCCAGCCTGGAAACCTTCGGCATGAGCCTGTTGCTGGATGCTTTCCAGTTCCGAGGCGGTGGGCAGCTTCATGCCGTTGGGGTTGCCGGAGACACGGATGCCGCCGTTGGTGTCGAACGACGGCAATTCCCACCGCTCATAGGCGGTGAGCTGGTCTTTGGGGGTCAGGACATCAGACATAAGCCTCTTCTCCTCCGCCACCTAGCGAGATTTGGCCTTCGTCAGACAAACGACGGACGATCTTGAGGATCTCTTTCTGCTCGGCTTCGACTTCGCTGACCTTGACCGGACCCTTGGCTTCGAGATCTTCGCGCAACATTTCGGCAGCACGTTGCGACATGTTCTTGAGTATCTTCTCGCGCAACTCTTCGGTGGCACCTTTGAGTGCCACGATCAGCGATTCGGACTGGACTTCGCGCAGGATCAACTGGATGCCGCGATCCTCGATATCCATCACGTCTTCGAACACGAACATTTCGTCCATGATCTTCTGGGCCAGCTCGGCGTCGTGGCCGCGCACCGAATCCAGCACGGCATCTTGTGTGCCGCCGATGAAGTTGAGGATTTCGGCGGCGGTGCGGACACCGCCTTTGATTGATTTCTTGCTGACCGTGTTGCCGGAAAGCAGCTTGGTCAACACATCATTCAGCTCGTGCAAGGCGATGGGTTGCACACTATCCAGTGTGGCAATACGCAGCATCACGTCATTGCGTGTACGTTCGGTCAACAGAGAAAGAACAGTAGCGGCCTGTTCCGGCTCCAGATGCGCCATGATGGTGGCAATGATCTGCGGGTGTTCGTTGGCAACCAGATCGGCGACCGAAGAGGGGTCCATCCACTTCAGGCTTTCGATGCCGCTGGTATCGCTGTTGTGCAAGATACGGTCGATCAGGCCAGCCGCCTTGTCGTCGCCCAATGCCTTGGTCAACATGTCCTTGATATAGGCGTCCGAATCCATGCCGAAGGTGGTCTTTTCGGACGCGACATCGTTGAAGTCTTCGAATACCGCCGCGATCTCTTCGCGGCTCAGGTTCTTGAGCGAGACCATCGCCGCACTGATTTTCTGCACTTCCTTGGGCTCAAGGAACTTCATGACCTCGGCAGCCTCATTGGCACCCAAGGTCAGGAGCAGGATCGCGCTTTTGGTTACTCCGGCGTCACTCATTCTTTATTCACCCATTCTTTTACTACTGAAGCGACGATCTTGGGATCGTCCTTGGTCAGTTGTTTGGCGAGTTGCAGATTGTCCTCATAAGAGTTCTTCGGTTCATGCAACTGCGCTGCGCCGTGGCCATGGTGCTGGCGCGCAGCTTCGGCTGCCGCTGCTGCGGCTTCGGCCTGCGCCGCTGCCTGTGCCGCCAAATTTCGGAAAGCGGGGCGGATGACGCCGAACAACAGGAAACCAACACCGCCCGCGATCAATACATATTTCAAGATATCTTTGGCGAGCGCGATGATGTCGGGCTGTTTCCACAGCGGGACTTCCGGCAAGGCGACTTCCGGCTCGCTATTGAACGCCCTGTTAAGCAGATTCAGGCTGTCTCCGCGTTTCGGATCGAAGCCCATGGCATCTTTCACCAGCGCGGTGATCTGGGCGTTCTCGGCCTCGGTATAAGGCTTGGAAGAGACTTTGCCGGTTTTGGGGTCGGTCACATTGCGGTTGTTGACCACTACGGCGACCGAGAGACGGCGGATATTGCCCACCGGCAACTTGGTGTGCTGGATGGTACGGTCCAGCTCAAAGTTGGAAGTCGCTTCTTTGCGGGTATTGGCCGCATTCCCGGCAGTGGCGTTGGCCGCTTGGGCGCCGGTGGTGATGGGAGCCGTGGCCGCCGGAGCGGGCTGGTTGGATAACGCACCCGGCACGCCGCCAGCCTGGGCGACACCGTTCAGCGCCTCTAATGTCTGTGTGCTGCGTATCGCCGCAGTATTGGGCCGCTGGTTCGGTTTGTAGATTTCGGCGGTCTCCTCTACTTGGGCAAAGTCGATATTGGCGGTGACTTGCGCCTTTACGTTCTGCTGGCCGGTGATCGGGGTGAGGATCGCCTCGATACGCTTGATGTAATCCTGCTCGATCTCGCGCACATATTTGAGCTGGGTCGCATCCATCAACAATTCGTTGCCTTCGCGCGCGGCGCTCAGCAGGTTGCCGCTCTGGTCGAGCACGGTCACGCTTTGCGGGGGCATATTGGGGATGCTGCTGGAAACCAGATGCACGATGCCGTTCACCTGACCCGGTTCCAGATTACGACCGGGATGCAGTGCCAGAATCACCGAGGCACTCGGTTTCTGCTGGTCTTTGACGAAAACGGAGGGTTTGGGTATCGCCAGATGCACGCGGGCGTTCTGCACCGCGCCTATGGTCTGCATCGAGCGAGCGAGCTCACCTTCCAGCGAGCGTTGATAGTTCACTTGCTCAAGGAACTGGCTGGTGCCGAACTTCTGCGATTCCATCAGCTCGAAACCGACCGTGCCGCCCTTGGGCAGCCCTTGGGAGGCCAGACGCAGGCGAACTTCATGTACCAGATTGCCGGGAACCAGCAAGGCACCGCCGCCCTCGGCGAATTTGTAGGGGATGTTCTGTTGTTGCAGCGATTCGATGATGGCTCCGCCGTCGCGGTCGGACAGATTGGCATACAGCACACGGTAGTCGGGGGTCTGTCCCCACATCCAGAAGCCCGCCAGCACGGCGATGGTGGCGGCGATGGCGACCATGAAACCCATCTTCTGCTGGCCGTTGAGGCCCAGCAGCAGCGTGGCGATGGATGGAGTCGGATTGTTGGCTGTATCGGTCATGTTATCTTTCCAAGGGGAGCAAGAGCCTTACCTCACGCTGCACATTATCGGCGTCTGCGACAAGTTCAGTGTGCCGAAAAGCGAGGGAATTCTATAGCTTTTCTCGGGTTAATGATGGCGGACGGGTGATATTGTGCGAACACTGGATCAAGGAGGTGCGGAATGAACGTTTCGAATGTGGATAGCTTGCTTGCGCAGATGCGCGCCGCGATGGCGGCTGCCCAAGGCGGGGCGGCCCAAGCTCCGGCGGCGGGTAGTACCGGTGGGGTGGACTTTGCCAACGTGCTGAAGTCCTCGCTGGACGGCGTATCACAGGCACAGAATCACGCCGAGGAGATGCAAAAGGCCTTTGTGATGGGCGACGACCGGGTGAGCCTGAGCGACACCATGATCGCCATGCAAAAATCCAGCATCCAGTTCCAAACCACCCTGCAAGTGCGTAACAAAGTCGTGGCGGCCTATAACGACATCATGAACATGCAGGTGTAAGCGGCCTGTCCGGGCGACCTTAAGCCTTGTTCGCGGCAAAGCCTTATTCAGGCCGAGTCCGGCCTTCTGGAAGTTATACTTCATCCCCCATTAACTCGCATTACGGATCGCGGCAGACCCGCGACCATCCGGCATCCCATGTCCCAAGATTTCGCTGCTCGACTAATCGCCTGGCAAAAATCACATGGCCGCCACGGCCTGCCGTGGCAGGGCGCGGATGCCTACCGCGTATGGCTGTCCGAGATCATGTTGCAACAGACGCAGGTCGTCACCGTCATTCCCTATTTCGAGCGTTTTGTCGCCTCGTTCCCCAACATCGCCGCACTTGCCGCAGCCACTGAAGAACAAGTGCTCGCACACTGGAGCGGCTTGGGCTATTACGCCCGAGGGCGCAACCTGCACAAAGCCGCGCAACTCATCTTGGCAAAACACGGCGGCGAATTCCCGCGCGACTTCGAACAGATACTCGAACTGCCCGGCATAGGCCGCTCCACCGCTGCCGCCGTCTGCGCACTGGCTTATCACGAACGCCGCGCGATATTGGACGGCAACGTCAAGCGCATCTTGGCGCGCTACTGCGGCATCGCGGGCTGGGCGGGCAACAAACAGGTGGAAGAAAAACTCTGGCAACACGCCGAAGCTTTACTCCCTGATGAAACTACTAGCCATTCGACTAAGCCCGCAAGTGGGCAAGTCGCTGGTTATCTCCCTCTGGGAGAGGGCTGGGGTGAGGGAGAAAGTGTTGATCGAAGTGCCGACATCGCCACTTACACCCAAGCGCTCATGGACATGGGCGCTACCGTCTGCACGCGCAGCCGCCCCAAGTGTGCGAACTGTCCGGTGCAAGCCGACTGCGTGGCATTGCAAACCGAGCGTATCGCCGAGCTACCCGCGCCGCGCCCGCGCAAAACCGTACCGGAAAAACAGGCGACCTTCCTGCTGCTCATGCACGGCCACGACATCCTGCTGGAAAAGCGTCCCGGCAGCGGCATCTGGGGCGGGTTATGGTGTCCGCCGCAAGTGGCAGACGGGCAGGAGAGCGATTATGTGCAGCGCAACGGCATGAAGGTAAACGTACGCACCGAACTGCCAACATTCACCCACACTTTCACTCATTTCAAACTACACATCACACCGGTGCTATTGCGCATGAAGCAAAAACCACAGCGTGTGCAGCAGGCGGGCAGTGTGTGGCTGGATGTGGACGAAGCGTTACAGGCGGCGATACCAACGCCGGTGCGCAAGATGCTGGAGGGGTTGATTTAAGCGTAAAGGGTAGCATCGAAGGATGTTGATCTAAAGCAATGTGAAGTGCTGCCAACGACCCAATCCGGCCTGTGGCGAGTGTCTGCTTTACTGCAATCCCATTGTAAAAACCCCAATGACAGCATTACGGCGTGGAATATTGACGAGCATCCGGCAGCTCGGTGGACATTGCAGACGCATAGAAATCTTCTCAATTGCGGGCATTCCGCCTCGAATATAATTGGCGCGCCACAGCTTGGGCATTCGGCCAACTGAAAAATAGCCACAACAGAGCAAAAGGGAAAAATAATGCGAATTTCAAAATTAATACTTCAATTGTTGTCGTATCTCACGCTGTTGCTTTGCACTACCCCTATCACTCAGGCTGCCGAACCCTCCAGCGAACCCATCTTGCGCATTGACCCCGGCGAACATATAGATCTAATACGGCATATGAGCACCGACAAGGCTGGCCATTGGCTTGTAACTGCAGCGGATAACACGGCTCGTATATGGAGTTTGCCTGATGGCCGCCTAATTCAAACACTACGAATTCCTATATTAGAAGGCTTGTCTGATAACAAAGGCGTTCAGCAGGCTGTCACTATGTCAACGGATGGTCGAATGGTTGCAGTTGTTGCCAGAGTAGGTTTTGATGATGTTCTCACCGGTTCGATCTTTCTATTTGATCGGGCCAGCGGTACGCTTATAAGACGCCTCAAAGTAATCAATGATGAAATTATTTCGATTGCCTTTTCTCCTGACGGGGCTAGCTTGGCTGTTGGACTAATTAAAAATGGCTTGCAGATACTTTCCGTTGCCAATGGCCAAATACTGGCCCAAGATTTTGACTATCGCACTCACATCGAGCGCATTGATTTTAGTGCCGATGGGCGATTGTTGACTGTTGGAGATGAGTGGCGTTTATATCGATTTGATGGCGTTAACTTATCATTACTAGCCAATCGTAAAGCGCCGGAGGGCGCATATCTTGGTGGCGTGCGTTTTTCGCCTGATGGTAGGCGCATTGCTGCTTCAATATTCAAGACGATATATCTGTTAGATGGGTATGACTTGTCGTTTAAAGGAGTCGTTGACACTACGAGCCTCGACTCGCCTTCATTAGGTGAGGTTGAATGGTCTAGCGATGGAGAGTATTTATATGGCATAGGTGGGAAAAATTTACATCGGTGGTCGGGGGGCGGAACGCAGTCACGGCAAGAGTCAGTGGCTAAGAATGGCTATGTCAGATTTTTGTCACTTGCAGATGGTCGATTGGCCTTCAGTGGCGATTTATCTTGGGGAGTGCTAGATAAAGTGGGCAACCTCCAAATATTTAATCCTCCCGCAGCTACGAATTTCAATCCCGCCCAGCCAGATGAATTACTTTTGTCCGTTGATGGCACGCAGGTTCAATTTGGCAATCGGTCAGCATCAATCCCCTCAATGGTGTTCGATGTATTGAAACGTTCATGGTTGCAAGGTGGAGCACCGAACTTATTTCAAGCTCAAGTCTCTGCTCCGGGATTAGAAATTTCAAACTGGAAATACAACTCCCTTCCTAGAGTAAATGGAGTAACTATCAATTCTTGGAAAGGTTTTGCAATGAATCTGGCCGTACAACCTCGTGGCTCGTGGTTCATTTTAAGTTCAAATGGGAAGCTGCATGTCTTTGATAGCAGCGGGAATAAACGCTGGACGAGCAAATCAATCGCCTCTGTATATCAAATGAACATATCTAGAGACTGTCGATGGATTGTAACAATGGAAAGTGATGGTGTCCTTAGATGGTATCGAGCTTCCGATGGTATAGAACAGCTGGCATTCTTTCCTCATGCCGATAAAAAACGCTGGGTAATGTGGACTCCTTCTGGTTACT
This sequence comes from uncultured Gallionellaceae bacterium, assembly GCA_964571195.1. Taxonomy (GTDB): domain Bacteria; phylum Pseudomonadota; class Gammaproteobacteria; order Burkholderiales; family Gallionellaceae; genus PALSA-1006. The sequence goes on from CAZNAD010000002.1 coordinate 28,122, forward strand.
ACGATGCCTCGCCCGGTGCGGAAGAGTTGATCGGCTGGCATGTAAATCGCGGCAAAGACCAAGCCGCCGATTTTTTCCCAGCGTCGCGTTTTCGCGAGCGCTTCTATCGTCCTGATGTGCTGTCCAAAGTCTTAGAAACACAAGACGAAGCGGAGGCCGTGCGCATCGCTAATACTGAATCGGGGCGTCGCACACAATCTGTATCCTCCATCGCGCAAGTGTTGCCCCCCGTGGTGGAGATTGTTTCACCCGCATCGGAGAACTTCGTTCAATCCGGCGCTATCAAGGTGCGCTACACCGTGCGCACTGCTGTTGACGCGCCGGTGACGGCGATGCGCGTGCGGGTGAATGGACTACTGCAGTCGGATACCCGCGCTTTGAGGTTGGTTAAGAGCGATGAAGATACCCAAGAAATTGAAGTGACGCTGCCGGAACAAGATGCCGAAATTCAACTCTTCGCAGAAAATAAATACAGCACTTCTAAACCGGCCATCTTACGGCTGAAGTGGGCCGGTAAAGTCACTGCCAATCAAGCCAAGCCCAAGCTGTATGTGCTGGCAGTTGGTGTGTCGAAATACAAAAATCCCGAATACAACTTAGGATTGGCATCCAAAGATGCGAATGATTTTGTCAATTCGTTGAATGGGCAGAAGGGCAAATTGTATAGCGATGTGGTGGTGAAGCTGCTCACTGATGACAAGGCGACCAAAGATGATGTTCTGGAAGGGCTGGATTGGCTTAAACAGCAGGTGACTTCTAGTGATGTGGGCATTATGTTTGTGGCTGGTCACGGCATGAATGACAAGCTGGGGAATTATTATTTCCTGCCACATAACGCGAACCCGGAGCAACTCATCCGCACGGGCGTGTCGCAAAACGACATCAAACAAACCTTCGCCAGCTTGCCCGGACATACCGTGTTCTTTATTGATACCTGCTATTCCGGTGGTGCGATGGGTAATGTGCGCACCAGCGGTTTTGTGAATGACTTGGCCTCGGCAGAAAATGGAGCGGTGGTGTTCACCGCTTCATCGGCGGGGCAACTATCTCAAGAAAATTCCGCTTGGGGTAATGGTGCATTTACCAAGTCGGTGGTGGAGGGGTTGAACGGCAGTGCAGATTTCCGCAAGAGCGGTTTTATCACGGCGAAGGGGCTGGACTATTACGTGGATGACCGCGTGAAAACCTTAACCAAAGGACAGCAAACGCCAGTAAGTATTTCGCCGGGCGGGGTGAGTGATTTTCCAATTGCTGCAGTGGGGAACTAATCTGGTTGGTATGGATGATTGGCTGCTTTATTGAAGGTTGGCTGGCTGCAAAGTCCACATTGTATGAGGTCGCCGCCGGCAGCTATCTGGCGACCTGATTATTCAGTCGCGAATGGCCGGTTACGAGGAGGTCAATCTCAACCTCCAGTGGCAGGTAATGGCACAAAGCCGCCCCCCGCTTGGTGAAGAACTCTTTGCTGGCAACGCTGCGTATCCAATACTAAGTAATTTACTTGGCAGCTTTAAGCTGCTGCAAACACAGCTACTCCACCCTCTCTCTTGCCCACGGTGTTCTGCGCAAGAATTTCAAACTGGATTTGATGCTGGGTTCATTCGTTCATTTTACAGAGTCTGGCACGCGAGCGTTTACAATGACGCTCCGTGCTGTCACGATCCATCCCATGACCAATCCCGTCCGCCTCGCCAAACGTCTGGCTGAAATGCTTCCTTGCTCGCGTCGCGAAGCCGAGTTGTATATCGCCGGGGGCTGGGTGACGGTGGATGGGCGGGTGGTGGAAGAGCCGCAGTTCATGGTGGCGGAGCAGAAGGTTGCGCTGCATCCCGATGCCAAGCTCACGCCGTTGGAACCGGTGACCATCCTGCTGCATCAGCCGCCGGATAGTCCCTTTACGCCGCAACTGATATGCGCGGACACGCAGACAGCGGACGACCATTCCGGCATACGCATCCTCAAGCAGCATTTTGTGCGACTCACGCAATGTCTGCCGTTGGAGGCGAATGCGAGCGGCCTGTCGGTGTTCACGCAAGACTATCGTGTGTCGCGCAAACTCGGCGATGATGCTGCGACCATCGAGCAGGAATATGTGGTGGAGGTCGCGGGTGAACTTATCGCCGACGGGCTCAAGCTGCTTAATCACGGTTTGAGTTATAACGGCAAAGCGCTGCCTCCGGCCAAAGTGAGCTGGCAGAATGAGAACCGTTTGCGTTTTGCGCTCAAGAGCGTGCAGCCCGGTCAGATCGCACACATGTGCAACAGCGTCGGGTTGCAGGTGCGGGCGATGAAGCGGCTGCGTATCGGGCGCGTGTCGATGGGGAAATTACCGGTCGGGCAGTGGCGTTATGTGCTCGGGTATGAACGTTTTTAATATGAGTGACCGGTGATGTCGTCGTTTTGTTATTGGGAAGACAATGTCTTGGTGCTGAATATCCTCGGGCGTCCGCGCGCCAAGAAGACCAAAATCGGCAAGGTCATCGGCAAACAATTGGAAGTGCATGTCGCCGAGCAGCCGATACGCGGTAGGGCCACGGCGCACATGGTGAGGTTCCTAGCGGAAGAGTTTGGGGTGAGCGAGAGTGCGATCACCGTGGTGTTCGGGGTTTACAACGTGAATAAACAATTACGTATCACGGCTCCCGCGAGCTTGCCGCCGTGTATCCCGCCGCCATCAACAAACGGGAATCTATAGTGCGAAATATGCCCATCTACCGTTCGCGTGCCCTGCTGCGCAGTTATCTGACGGCGGGTTACGCGCTATTCATCATCTATGCGAGCCTGTCGCCTTTTGCGGGCTGGCAGGAGCAGGGGCTGGAGTTCATGGCGGTGCTGGCTTCTCCGCTCGGCCAGACCTATTCCTGGTTCGATGCGGTCACCAACTTTCTCGCTTATCTGCCTTTCGGGCTGCTGTTCGGGCTGATGTTGCGAGCGCGGCTGAGTGCGACGGCGAGCATTCTGCTGGCCACGCTGGTAGGGCTGCTGTTTTCTGCGCTGATGGAATATTTGCAGATGTATCTGCCTCATCGCATCAGCTCCAACCTCGATCTGTTGATGAACGGTTTCGGCATGTTGAGTGGCGCGGTGCTGGCGGTGAGTATCGTTCCGCGTGCCTGGTTCTTTTATCTGATGCACTGGCGTTTTCAGTTGTTCCAGCGCGGACAGGGCGTCGATTTCGGCCTGGCGCTGGTGTTGTTGTGGATGTTCGCGCAGATCAATCCGTCTTTGCCGATGCTGGGTAACGTGTTCATCAGTGAAATGGTGCGTCAGCCATTTGTGCCGCCACCGGTGGAGCCATTCAGTTGGCTGGAGAGTATCGCGGTGGCGCTCAATCTGCTGATGTTGGGCACCTTGTTGCTGACACTGTTGCGCTCGCGTCGCCATGCGGTGGCGGCGCTGCTGCTGGTGCTGTTCGTGATCGCGCTGACCAAATTCATCGCCGCTGCGGTGTTGCTCAAATCCTGGGCGCTGTTGTTGTGGCTGAACGGGGAAGCGATGCTGGGAGTGACCATCGGCGTGTTGCTGATGTCCGTCATCGGCTGGCTGGCGCGACCGTATTTGATCCGGCTGGCGGTGCTGGTGGCCTGTGCCTATCTGCTGCTGGCACACGGCATCCTGGATAGCGGCTCCCCCTCTGCCGCGATGCGCCTCTACCAATGGCGTTTCGGGCATCTGCTCAATTACAACGGCCTGTCGCAAACGGTGATGCTGGCCTTTCCCCTGCTCATGCTGGGGTATCTGTGGCGTGGTGTGATGCGGCGGGAGTAGTAGAATATGCATCCCAAAACCGGCACGGGGTCATCATGAGCTATTTCGATAAACATGTCTTTTTCTGTACCAACCAGCGCGAGGATGGCAGCGACTGCTGCAACCGCTACGGCGCGCAAAAAGCGCGCGACTACGTGAAGGACAAAGTGAAGCAGCAGGGTATCTCGGCGCGCGGCAACAAGATACGCATCAATTCCGCCGGTTGTCTGGACCGTTGTGACGAGGGGCCGGTGCTGGTGGTCTATCCCGAGGCGGTCTGGTACACCTATGTCGATGAAAGTGACCTCGACGAGATCGTCGAGGAACATCTGAAACACGGGCGGGTCGTGGAGCGGTTAAAGATCTGATGGCGTTGTTGCAGGTGTTTTCTACCACCGGCAAGGCCGGACATCTGGAAGGGCTCGTCCACATGCCCGGCCTTGCTCCGCGCGCCATCGCGGTGGTCTGTCATCCCCTGCCGACCATGGGCGGCACGATGGAGAACAAAGTCGCGGTGACGCTGGCCAAAACCTTCACCGAGCTGGGTTGTGTGTCGTTGCGTTTCAATTTTCGCGGCGTGGGCGCAAGTGCGGGCGAATTTACTGGCGGCGACGGTGAAACGGAAGACGTATGTGCCGTGACGGAATTCGCGCGCGAACAGTTCGGCGAGCTGCCGCTCATCCTGTCCGGCTTTTCCTTCGGCGGTTACGTCGCGGCACGTGCCGCGCAACAACTGCATCCGCGCCATCTCATCCTGGCCGCCCCCGCAGTGGGACGTTTCGCCATGCCTGCGGTTGCGGCGGATACGCTGGTGATACACGGCGAACACGACGACGTCGTGCCGCTGGCCGATGCGCTGGAATGGGCGCGTCCGCAGCATCTGCCCATCGTGGTGCTGCCGCAGGCGGAACATTATTTCCACGGACGACTCACGCAGTTGCGCGATATCGTCAAAAAACATTTCACTGGAGTTGAGTTATGAATACAAAAAATCGAAATCTCACCACAGAGACAGAGCGTGTGTTGTTGGGGCGTGAGTCCCTTACAACCACGGCCTACTCCTTGCGGGTACCGAGACACAGAGAAATTCAAAAGCGAAAGACAGAGAGAACATTTGGTAATGTTTGGGTTAGGTTTTCCTCTGTGTCTCTGTGCCTCTGTGGTGAGAGGTTTTAATGCAGTCCATTATTCAAGTCACCGGGCTGCAAAAATCCTATGCCGGACAGCGCGTGGTGGACGGCCTCGATCTGTCTATCCATAAAGGCGAATGTTTTGGTCTGCTGGGCCCCAACGGTGCGGGCAAGACCACGACCTTGCGGATGTTGCTCGGGCTGATTGCGCCGGATGCGGGCGTGGTCACCCTGCTCGGTCTGCCCGTGCCGCAAGCCGCGCGCGAGGCGCGGATCCGTGTCGGTGTGGTGCCGCAGATGGACAACCTCGACCCGGACTTCACCGTCGCGGAGAACCTGCTGGTGTACGGGCGGTATTTCGGACTGACGGATGGCGAGATCGAGGCGCGCATCCCGTCGCTGCTCGAATTTGCCAACCTGACCAGCAAGCGCGATGCCAAAGTGCCGACGCTGTCCGGCGGCATGAAGCGCCGTTTGACGCTGGCGCGCGCGCTGGTCAACGATCCCGATGTCATCTTCCTGGACGAACCGACCACGGGTCTTGACCCGCAGGCGCGCCATCTCATCTGGCAGCGGCTTCGCGAACTCACCCAGCAGGGCAAGACGCTGTTGCTCACCACGCACTTCATGGACGAGGCGGAGCGTCTGTGTCACCGCCTTGCGGTGATGGATAACGGCAGAATCATCAGTCAGGGTTCGCCGCGTGAATTGATCGAGCAGAACATCGAGCCGCAAGTGGTGGAAGTGTTCGGCGAGACTTCTGCGCAATGGGCAAGTGAACATGCGGCAAAATATGCGCAGCGCTTCGAGCTGAGCGGCGAGTCGGCATTCTGTTACGTGTTGGACGCGCAGCCCTTGGTGGCGCATCTACAAGCGCAGAGCGCATTGCGTTATGTGCATCGTCCGGCGAATCTGGAAGACGTGTTCTTGAAATTGACGGGCAGGGAGATGAGGGAATGAACATGCAAGAATTCGCACTCCCGAGATTCAGTCTTCGCTTCTTTCCCATCTGGCAGCGGCACTGGCTGGTATGGAAGAAGATCGCGGCAGCATCCATCATGGGACATCTGGCCGATCCGGTGATCTATATGCTGGGTTTGGGTTACGGCTTGGGCAGCCTGCTGCCGGAGATGGGCGGTATGTCGTACATGGCGTTTCTGGCGGCGGGCACGGTGTGTTACAGCACCATGAACAGCGCCAGTTTCGAGGCGCTGTATTCCGGCTTTGCGCGCATGCACGAGCAGCGCACCTGGGAAGCGATCCTGAATACGCCCATCTCGCTGGATGACGTGGTGCTGTCCGAGATATTGTGGGCGGCTACAAAGAGCCTGATGTCCGGCATGGCGGTGCTGGCCGTCATCTGGCTGCTGGGGCTGTCGCACTCCCTCATGTCGCTGTGGATGATCCCGCTCGCATTGTTGATCGGCCTGGCCTTTGCCTCCATCGGCCTGATTATGACCGCACTCGCACCGGCCTACGATTTCTTCATGTATTACTTCACGCTGGTCATCACACCGATGATGCTACTATGCGGCGTTTTTTTTCCGGTCACCCAGTTGCCGGAAAGTGCGCAGATGATTGCGAGCGTGTTGCCGTTGACCCATGCCATTGACTTGGCGCGCCCGCTGATGAACGGCGCTGTTCCGCCCGAAGCCGCGCTGCATATCGGGGTGTTGTTGGCGTACACGCTGTTCGGTTTTTACGTGTCGCTGGTGTTGTTCCGGCGACGCCTGTCCAAATAATGCTTGTAGGTAAGCAATTAGATGGAATAACTAGGCTGCGATAAAGCTCGACAGCTTGGAGGCCTTTAGATCGAAGGTTGCCGTCGCTCGACAGCCAAGCCGCCGGTTCTGGGCGCCGATCAGGCAATCGGCGAAACCGGCAGCGGATTCCTTCCAGATAAAGATAGCCTCCTCAATGGTCGGCTCATCTTCAAACTGGACATCGATGGCATCCAGCAAGCCAGAAATAATTTCGATAATCTGGTCTTTGGGCACCGCATAACGACTGCGTAATACCCACTCTGTTTCCATAAGAACCAACTGGTTTACGAAAACACGACGCCCAGCCGCAAGTTCGCGCTTAATAAGTTTCCGGGCTTTTTCAAATTGGGCTTCGTCGTCGCGCACCAGAAAACGCACGAGGACATTGGTATCAATCCCGAGCATTAGCGCGATAACTGCTCAACTGGAATTGTTTTACGCCCCTTCTTGTGCAGCGTGCCAGCCAGCTCCGAGATGCTTTTGTTTTTTACACGCAACACGACGGTTGCATCTGGCATCAGGGTGAAAGTCATCCTGTCTCCGGGTCTCATTCCAAGTTCATCCCTGATTTCCTTGGGGATGGTCGTTTGCCCCTTGCTGGTCAGCGTGGCATTGGTGGTTAACATGGTGCCCTCCTTTAGTCCTTACGTTATGCATATTAGTAAGGATGAATATAAAAAGCAAACAATGATCGAGCGACTCGTGCTCTGTCCGCCCTGCGAAAATCCCGTTGTCCGATATAATCCCTCCCGTTTAAACATTCGATCAGGGTGCATAGCGCACCCAACAACAGGAAATCCCATGCTCTGGATCAAAGCGTTTCACATCATCCTCGTCACCAGCTGGTTCGCCGGGCTGTTCTATCTGCCGCGCATCTTCGTCAATCTGGCGATGGTCAAAGGTGAGGAAGAGCGCGCGCGGCTGTTGCTGATGTCGCGCAAGTTGTATCGTTTCATTTCGCCCATCGGTGTGCTGGTGTTGTTGTCCGGTACCTGGCTATGGCTGGGTTATGGCTTTGCCGGTGTGTGGCTGCATATCAAACTGACATTGGTGTTGTTCCTTGTCGCCTATCACTTCTATTGCGGCAAACTGCTGGCCGATTTCGAACAGGGACGCAACACGCGCAGCCATGTCTGGTTCCGTTTCTTCAATGAGATACCGGTACTGATGCTCGCCGCAGTTGTCATCCTCGTCACGGTCAAGCCGCTATGAGCGAACAATTTTTCGCCCCCTGTCCGCGCGGCTTGGAGACGCCGCTGTGCAACGAACTGACCGCGCTGGGCGCAAGCGGGATCAAAGCCACCGACGGCGGCGTACATTTCGCCGGTGACTGGGACTTGTGTTATCGCGTCAACCTGCACAGCCGCACCGCCAGCCGCGTATTGTGGCGCGTGGCATCGCGGCACTATCGTACCGAGCAGGATATCTACGACACCGCTTTTGCGTTGCCGTGGGGCGACTGGTTCGACGTGCAGGACACCATCCGCGTCAACATGGCGGCGATCAAATGTCCGCTCAAGAGTCTGGACTTCGCCACCCTCAAGATCAAAGACGCGATCTGCGACAAGTTCCGCCAACTGTGCGGCGAGCGTCCCAGCGTGGATACCCACGATCCAGACATGCGCATCCACGCCTTCCTCGAAGAATCGCGTTTCACGCTGTATCTCGACACTTCCGGTGATGCCTTGTTCAAACGCGGTGTGCGCCAATACACCAACATCGCGCCGCTGCGCGAGAATCTGGCGGCGGGTATCTTGTATCTCACCGGCTGGAAGCCGGGCACGCCGCTGCTCGACCCGATGTGCGGCAGCGGCACCTTCCTCATCGAGGCGGTGCAGATGTCGCTGGATATCGCCCCCGGTATCGCGCGCCATTTTGCGTTCGAGAAGATGAAGAATTTCAACGCGAAGAAGTGGCATGAGATACGCAATCAGGCTATTGCCGCGCAAAAGCCGGTCACACCGTTGCCCATTTTCGGCAGCGATCTGTATGGCGACGAATTGAAGACCGCGCGCATCAATCTGGAGAATGCGGGATTGCTGGATGCCGTATCGCTCAAACAGGCCAACGTGCTGGAGATCTCCGCGCCCGCCGCGCAGGGCGTGCTGGTGGCGAACTTGCCTTACGGTGAGCGCATGGGTGATCTGGCCGATCTGGAGGTGTTGTATCCGCAACTGGGCGACGCATTGAAGCAGAAGTTCGGCGGCTGGAACGCCTACCTGTTCACCTCCGATCTGCGTATGCCCAAGTTCATCCGGCTCTCCGTGTCGCGGCGCACGCCGCTGTTCAACGGCGCGATCGAATGCCGCCTGTTTGAATACAAGATGGTGGTGGGCGGCAACCGCAAGTAGTGTTGTCATCCCGTCCGGGCAGGTTCTTTCGTTGATCCTAAGGAAGGTCTGATTAAGTCCGTTCGTGGTGAGTATTTTCCGTTCGCACCCTCGATACATCGCGCAAGCGCGACACTCAGGACGAACGGAAAATGTATCGAACCATGGTGTTCGGACTTAATCAGACCGCCCCTAAAATAGGCATGGAATTTGCTGCCAGATGTCCCGAGGTCGAAAAATGACGTTTCGACCGACAATATCGGGACAAATACGCTCCCGATGTTTCGTTTACTCCAACATTCACGGGACATATATGGCCATCAAAAACATCAAGGCATTCGCCGACAAAGCAAGAACCGACGCCGAATTGAAAGAAAAGCTGCTCGCCTGCCAGAAGGTGCGTGAACTGCTCACGCTGGCAAAAGAAAGTGGCTTCGACTTCATCGAAGACGAGATGTACCCGCCCAACGAACCGCAATTCACCGCCGACCAGCTTTCCGAAAAACTAGGCAAAGCCCTGTTGCGCGCCTGACAGCCATGGGTACCGCGAGCAATGAGAACCGGGGCACACTCCGGTTTTTCGTCACCTACACCGGCATCAAACTGCCGTTCAAACTGGTCAACGAACTGCGACCCGACGAAGTCGAGAATCGCAATACCTTCTTTCGCGGCTATTTTGACGAGCAAGACCGCCTCACCGGATTCGACAAACTCGCCTATGGCGAAGTCGAGTTGAGACACGACTACACCTATCACGATAACGGCAAAATACGCTCGGCGGAGATCACCGATATCGACGGCGAAGTGACCATGTTGTTGTTCAGTGCCGAGGGTGAGCCAGCCTAGTGATCGGCACGAATAAAGTAGAAGTTGCAGGAAGCCCCTCTCCCGCAGGCGGGAGAGGGGTTGGGGAGAGGGAAGGGAGTTTGTCAGCTCAATATGCGCATAGTAGAAACTCTATACATGCTGGATCAATAGTGAGGCAAACGGGTGAGCTGCTATAGTTCATCCCATGCCTAAACACACCACACCCGATCACGCGCGGTTAGACCGCGTCGTCGCTGAAGCGCGCAAACAACGCGAGACCCGCGAGGCGGGTTATCGCGAACGCGCCCTGAAACTATTTCCGTGGATATGCGGTCGCTGTGGTCGCGAATTTTCCGGCGTGCGATTGCGCGAACTCACCGTCCACCACAAAGACCACAACCACGATAACAATCCGCCGGACGGCAGCAACTGGGAATTATTGTGCCTGTATTGCCACGACAACGAACACTCGCGCGAGATGGACGAGGCCGTGCGCAAGCGGGGCGCGGAAGGGCAGGCCGTGGCAACGCACAATCCTTTTGCTGACCTGAAGTCGTTGCTCAAGAAAAAGCCGGATTGAGCTTGCGGGAGTCTGCTGTTGTCATCGAAGAGGAGTTTGGGATGGCCTGATTAAGTCCGTTCGTGGTGAGTGTTTTAGCGAAACTCGCAAGCTCGTTTTCCGTTCGCTCCCTCGATATACCGCGCAAGCGCGGCACTCGGGACGAACGGAAAACGAAGTTTCGCGGCACGCAAAATGTATCGAACCATGGTTTTTGGACTTAATCAGACCTCTTTAGTCGCAATTCGTGTTCTGGACGAGCGCCTTGCGATACAGGGGAATGTAGCCGTCATATGGATCGTGCTCATTGGCCGCGCGGGTCTTGAAGACACGCGCATCCAGTGTAGTCATCCTGAATTGCGTATCGTGTTCGGCGAGTTCCATAAAAGCGAGATCGACTTCCTCGGGCTGGGAAAGATGCTGGCTCATGAAGTATCCTTTCGAATCAAATGAAGTCACAACAAGCGGGTGCAGCACATACGGCGGGCGCGAGTGTAATAAAATCAAATGAAGAAAATGTGACGGCCATCCATGAACCCACAACACCTGCAACTCCTCGTCACGCGCGAGATGCCCTACGGCAAATACAAAGGCCGCCTCATCGCCGACCTGCCCGGTAACTACCTCAACTGGTTCGCCCGCAAAGGTTTCCCGCCCGGCGAGATCGGTATGCTGCTCGCGCTGATGCAGGAACTGGATCACAACGGACTTTCGGCCTTGCTCGATCCGTTGAGGAAACGCTGATCTGTTTCGCACCCTAGCCGTAGTTCGTATTACTATGCAGCTTCACCTACATAAGGAGAGCGAACATGGCTAAAGGACAACAACGCAAGAACAAAGAAGTGAAGAAACCCAAGAAGAAACCGACTCCGGCGATTTGAGTTGCACGCATTTTGGGTCGACTGTTATGAACGGTAGCAATCGGACAATAAAGAGTATTAGCTGGAAATATTTACCCTTAATACTATGTAAGAATTTACAAATTCTAAGAGTGGTTGACTTCATGTTGGAGAGTAAAAAATGATTCAATTAATTGCGAAACACTTTGGCATATCTGTAATCGCCACTTTTGTCATTGTTACGGGCGCATGGGCGCAAGACCTAACTAAAAAACAAGAGCCGATTCGTATTGGAATTTCAGACCAACAAGGAACCTCCGTAGGACTTTCTTTTATGCCGCCAGACGAGGTCGGTTGGAGCATTACAAGAAATGGCCTTGAGGCCAGCTTGAAAATGAAAGGAATGTCCGACGATGAAAATAGCCAAATTGAGGCATTTTTAATTACCTTGGACACTCCTGTTATTCCAATTGCTAGGTTCATTGAACGCATAAGAAAAAACGTTACGGAGGGTTACGAAAAAGACAGTAGGTTTAAAGTCGTTACTTTGGAAGTTACTGAGGATAGGAATATCCATCAATGTGCTAGGGTTCACATGTTATTGGAGGATTTGAAGCCGGTGCGAACAGTTGCACATCAGCATAAAAAATTTAGTGAGCAATATGCTCTAGCTTGTGGGCTATTGAAGAACAGTAATGTTGGCTTCGAGATCCGTTATTACCACAGATTTTACGAGCCTAATAAAGATGGCCGCCTAGAAGGCAAAGCAGACGATATTTTCACTACCATAGCAATCGAAGACAAGTGAATCGTATTGTCTAGGGAGTTGCCTGAAGCGGCTGACGTGTTGAATGTTTACAGACTTCACTGTGAGATGGATGCCTCTTCGGCTTTAAAGCGGCCATTAGCACAACAATGCACCAGAAACCTTCTCCGAACTACCTCTCCGGCTACCCCGTCTCACTTGTCTCCCAAGTGCAATCCCTCATCGAACAAGAGCGCCTCGCCGAGTGGTTGTTGCAGCGGTACCCGCAAGCCCACGATGTGCGTACCGACAGGGTGCTGTATGACTATGTGCTGGAGCTTAAGAATTCATATCTGCGCAACGCGGGACAACTGAGCAAGGTGGTGTTCGATAGCAAGATCCACGTCATCAAGAACGCGCTGGGGACACACACCACTGTCTCGCGGGTGCAGGGGGCGAAGCTCAAGACCAAGCGCGAGATACGCGTGGCGGTGGTGTTCAAAGAGATGCCGCCGGAATTTTTGCGCATGATCGTGGTGCATGAGCTGGCGCACATGAAGGAGCGCGAGCACGACAAGGCGTTCTACCAATTGTGTATGAACATGGAGCCGGACTATGCGCAGTCGGAGTTCCATCTGCGTGCCTATCTCACTTATCTGGAGGCGGGCGGCGAGCCGCTCTGGAAGTCGTGAGGGAAGGTCTGATTAAGTCCGAAAACCATGGTTCGATACATTTTCCGTTCGTCCCGAGTGTCGCGCTTGCGCGATGTATCGAGGGTGCGAACGGAAAACGAGCTTGCGAGTTTCGCTAAAATACTCACCACGAACGGACTTAATCAGACCTTCCTAAGCGGATGCGCGGAAGCGTGTTATGCTCGCGCGTTGTTTAAGTTCGCAGTTCCCTCCTTAACCAGTCTTGTGCCTGTTCGATCAGAACGTTCCCCTGACGCACGAGCCCCATGAATAAACAGATCAGCACTATCCCACCCGTCGCCTCCGCCCATAGCGATCAGGACAATCATCTCTGGTTGCAATGCTGGCGCGATCAGGACACCGATTTCCATCAGACCGAGGTCAATCCTTTGTTGAGTCGTTTCTGGCCGGGGCTGGGCTTGGCTCAGGGCAGCCGTGTGTTCGTGCCGCTCTGCGGCAAGAGTCTGGACATGCTCTGGCTGGCCAGACAGGGGCACGAGGTCATCGGCATCGAGCTGAGTCCGGTCGCAGTGCACGCTTTCTTTCACGAGAACGGGCTGCTGCCGGAACAAAGTCAGGTCGGGCCGTTCACGTTATGGCAACACGGCGATCTGAGTATCTTGTGCGGAGACTTCTTCGCGCTGGATAAAAGCCACCTCGGTTCGTTCGATACCGTCTATGACCGTGCCGCCCTGACCGCTTTGCCGGAAGATATCCGCACGCTCTATGTCGCCCAATTGGAGCGCCTCGTACCACAAGCTGCGACGGTCTTATTGCTGACCACGGAAGATGCGGCAGAAGGCACGACTTTGGCGCAGGCCGTCGGCGTGGACGCGGAGATCGCCGGGTTGTATTCGGCGCGATTCGAGATCGAGCTTGCTTATGTGGAGAGCGTGTTCGAGCCGGACCCGCAAGTGAGCGGCCAGAAGCGCCGGGTCGAATACAAGGTCTACCGATTGTCCGGCAAAGTTATGTCGCTGCGTTAGAACCGTCCGTTGGCGCGATTGATGTAATTGTTCATCTCGATCACCTCCTTGTTGCTGCGCCGTACGATATCGTGCAGGCTGCGCGCGACTCCGCGCATCATGTGATGGGCGATTATCGGCTTGGAGACGACGATATCCAAAAATTTGCTTTGGGTCAGATTCAGCATCTTTACGCTTCCTGATGCGTAAAGTTTTGCGCTGACCTTGGTCACATCTCCACCGACGAACGTGATCATTCCCGCCAGATCGCCTTGCCTAAGCACGTGGTGGGTGACATCACCATTTTCGCCAGGGTTCTTCACTTCGATATTGCCCTGGGCAACCACCAGTAGACTGTCCGGGTGTTCGGCGGTCGAGGGGGATATCTCATCGCCGGGTTGGAATTCATGGATATCAAACAAATTCTGAACTTGGCGAATATCGTCGTCCGACAGTTCTTTGGTGATGCTTGAAGCACGTAATGAATCAAACACTATGGTCATCTTATCCCCTTGTTGGTCAAATGCGGACTATGGTTTCTAATGCAAAACAAGACATTGGCTTGCCCTGAGACGCGATTCTACGTGGTGGATATGGGAAATGAAATGTGCGTAACGGCCTAGATATTTATCTAGACCGTAGTCAAATTGCCTGGAGTGGGGTACGTGTGCGCTCTGTCGGAGTTGGTCAGGGGACAATGGAGAATAGCTTGGGTTGCTGGCGTCTGTAGTCGTTCAGGTGATGCACGGTCATCGGCGTGAGTTCTTTGATGACTACCCAGATCTGTAATGGGAAACGTTCCGCATCGGCCAGCTTCTTTGATAATGCCAGCCATGCCGCCCAATCGACCTGCGGCATCCGCGCGCGCACTTCGGCGGGGATGTCGGCGGCGGTCTGTGCCATGCTGCCCAGCAGTCGCAAGGTCTCGATGCGGGTCAGGCGACTGTTGAAGAATTCGCGTTCATCCAGCTCCTCGGTCAAGGTGATGACATCCAGTCCGAGTTGCCGCATCAAACCGAGCAAGGCTCCGGTCAGCATCGCGCACCTCCCGTAGCAAGCGCATCGCGCAGCAACAGTGCGACATGGGACGCTTCCCGGTTCGCGCCCTCGCGTATCTGGTGGCGGCAGGAAAAACCGTTGGCAAGGATGGCTGCGTCGGGGGCGGCGCGTAATGCAGGCAGCAGGTCGAGTTCGGCCATCTGCATGGAGACGGTCGCATGTTCGGCTTCCAGCCCAAAGCTACCCGCCATACCGCAACAACTGGCTTCGATGAATTCGAACTCGAACTCGGGGATCAGCCGCAACACTTTGCGCAGTGATTTCATCGCACCGACGGCTTTCTGGTGGCAGTGTCCGTGTACCAGTGTCTTGCCCGGTGGCAATGGTTGGAATTCCAGCGTGAAGCGTTTGCGGTCGTGTTCGCGCGCGATGAATTCTTCGAACAGATAGACCTGTTTGGCCAATGCCTCGGATTGTTCACCCAGACCGAGTTTCAGATGGTCGTCGCGCAACGACAAAATGCACGAGGGTTCCAGTCCGACGATGGGAATGCCTTGCTCCAAAGCCGGACGCAAGGCCCGGTGCATACGTTGTGCTTCGCGCCGCGCCGCATCGACCTGCCCCAATGAGAGATAAGTACGGCCACAGCACAGGGCGCGGTTTGGCTCTGCATCGTTGGCGAGCGGGTGCAGGGGGATGACGTTATACCCTGCCGCCACCAACACTTGCTGTGCGGCGCGGGCGATCTTCGGCTCGAAGTGAGTGGCGAAGGTGTCGATGAAGAGGATGACATCCTTATCTGTCGAGCCTCCGTCCATGCTTCGATACGCTGCGCTACTCAGCACGAACGGAGTAGCAACAGGCTCCGGCAATTGGCGTTGCGCCGAGATGCCGAAGAACTGTTCCCCCAGCTTTGCCAGCCACGGCGCACGATTACGCCAGCGGATCAGGCCGCGCACCAGATGGCGGTGCCGCAGTTGTTGCGGTAGGCTCGCCACCAGCTTGTCGCGCCACGAAACTCCCGTGCGCGCATTGCGCTGTGCCTGATATTCGATCTTGATGGCGGCCATATCCACCTGGTTGGCGCATTCGCGCTTGCAACCTTTGCAGCCGACACAGAGTTCCATTGCGGCGGCGAGGCGCGTGTCGGCGAAAGCATCGTCGCCGAGTTCGCCGTTCAGTGCGGCCTTGAGCACTTTCACCCGTCCACCCGGCGAATGCGCCGGGTCGTCGGTGGCGCGGAAGCTGGGACACATCACCCCTTTGGGTTTGCGCTGGCATTGTTTGTCGCCGATACACACGGCTACGGCCTTGGCAAAATCACCGCCCGTGGCGGGGATGCCCGCGTAAGCGTCGCCCTGTCCGGCGGTTTCGTAAGAAGACCAGTCGAGAAAATGTTTCATGCGCGCTTAAGACGCAAATACAGTGCCAGTGCATAAAGAATGGTGGCAAGACCGTTCAACTCACCCCCCGCAAGTGCTGCCGCGCACGGTTTTGTCGCCTTCGTCACAAGCCGTGCACCGGGTCATGTGCCATTTCTAACAGCGCAAGAGGGGTGTGGATATATAAAACAAGGAGTTAATTCGCAATCGTGGGCGGGCACGCAGTTTGCTCATTCTCTGGCAAACCCTAGTCGGAGGATAACAGCGTGCAATTACCCGTCATCAACAACATAGCAAGTGAAGCCAAATCTGGTGGCTGCTCCGCCGGATCGTGTGGCTCGACCGACGACCAGATGAATCATCTGCCGGAGCAAATTCGCGACAAGGTGAAGAATCACCCTTGTTATTCCGAAGAGGCGCATCACTACTTCGCACGTATGCACGTGGCGGTGGCTCCGGCCTGCAACATCCAGTGCAACTATTGCAACCGCAAATATGACTGCGCCAACGAGTCACGTCCCGGCGTGGTGTCCGAGTTGCACCAACCGGTGCAAGCGGTGAAAAAAGTCTTGGCGGTCGCGGCGACCATCCCGCAGATGACCGTGCTGGGCATCGCCGGGCCCGGTGATCCTTTGGCCAACCCGGAGCGCACCTTCGAGACGTTCCGCATGTTGTCCGAGCAAGCGCCGGACATCAAGCTGTGCGTCTCGACCAACGGCCTGTCGCTGCCCGAACAGGTGGAGCGCCTGTCGCAATACAACATCGACCACGTGACCATCACGATCAATTGTGTTGATCCCGATGTGGGCGCGCAGATCTATCCGTGGATCTTCTGGAAGAACAAGCGCATCAAGGGACGCGAAGCAGCCGAGATACTCATCGCGCAACAGCAGAAAGGTCTGGAGATGCTGGTGGCCAGAGGCATCCTGGTGAAGGTGAACTCGGTGATGATCCCCGGCGTGAACGACAAGCATCTGGAAGAAGTGTCGAAAATCGTGAAGGCCAAGGGTGCGTTCCTGCACAACGTGATGCCGCTCATTTCCGAAGCCGAGCACGGCACCTACTACGGTCTTACCGGCCAGCGCGGTCCGACCAACGAAGAGCTGCAAGCCTTGCAGGATGCCTGCGAGGGCGACATGAACATGATGCGCCATTGCCGCCAGTGCCGCGCCGATGCGGTGGGATTGCTGGGCGAGGACCGTGGAGCGGAGTTCACCATGGACAAGGTCGAGCAGATGGAGATCAACTACTCAGAGGCGATGAAGATGCGCGCCGAGGTGCATGCGGCGATCAACGAAGAGCTGGAGAGCAAGCGCCTCGCCAAGGAAAGCAAAGTGCAGTTGGTGAGCATCCAGGGTGTGCAGAAGAAAGAAGTGACCCGTCCCGTGTTGATGGCGGTTGCCACCAAAGGCGGCGGCGTGATCAACGAACACTTCGGCCATGCGGGCGAGTTCCTGATCTACGAAGCATCGTCTGATGGTGTGCGTTTCATCGGTCACCGCAAGACCACGCCGTACTGTGAAGGCGGCGATACCTGCGGTGATGGCGAAAGCGCGTTGGATAAAACCTTGCGTGTGTTGGCGGGTTGCGAAGCCGTGCTGTGCAGCAAGGTCGGCTACGAACCCTGGGGGCCGCTGGAAGCCGCTGGTATTCAGCCTAACGGCGAACACGCGATGGAGCAGATCGAAGATGCCATCTTGAAGGTGTACGAAGAGATGCGTGTCGCAGGCAAGCTGGGAGACAAGCCTGAGACACAGAAAAAGGTAGCTTAAAACCCTTCACCACAGAGACACCGAGACACAGAGAAAAGCGAAAAACAAATGACTTGCCTTGGTTTTCTCTGTGCCCCCTCTGTGTCTCGGTGTCTCTGTGGTAGATGAATTGTTTTTTTAATTGGAAGAGTAATCATGGCACTCGAAATCATCGAACTCTGCACCAACTGTTATGCCTGCGAGCCGTTGTGTCCGAGCAAGGCGATCTATGAAGCGAAGCCGCATTTTATGATCGACCCGGATAAATGCAACGAATGCGCCGGTGATTTCGAGGATTCGCAATGCGCGAGCATCTGCCCTATCGAAGGCGCGATCCTGAATGCGGACGGCGTTCCGATGAATCCGCCCGGTTCGCTCACCGGCATCCCCATGCAGAAATTGGCGGCCTGACATGGCGACTGTCGTTTTTTATGAAAAGCCCGGCTGCGGCAACAACACCAAACAGAAGGTGTGGTTGGCTGCGTCCGGCCATACCGTGCTGGCAAAGAACCTGCTCACCGAGAAGTGGACTGCGGAACGCTTGCGCGCGTTCTTCGGCGATTTGCCCGTGGCCAAGTGGCTCAACCCCGCCGCGCCCAAAGTGAAAGCTGGCGAAGTCGATCCGGCAACATACAGCGCAGAAGCCGCGCTCGAACTGATGTTGCAGGAGCCGCTGTTCATCAAGCGCCCCTTGATGGAAGTGGACGGTGTGTTGCGCGTCGGTTTCGATGCCAAAGCTGTGGATGCATGGATCGGCCTTAACGACTCGCAACCCAAAGAGGAACCGTGTCCCATCTGCCACCGTTCTGAACCTTGCCCGATACCGGAAGCGGTGACATGAAACCGATACCGGATGCCGTCGAGATCGCACCTGGCACGCATTGGATCGGCGCGCTCGATCCCGGCTTGCGCGAATTCGACATCATCCTCAAGACGGCCAACGGCACCACCTACAATTCCTATTGTGTGCGCGGTGCTAACGGTGTGGCCGTCATCGACACCGTTAAGGCATCACACGCCGACGAGTTTTTTCGCCGGCTCGAACAAGTCGCGCGTTATGACGAGATCAGCACCATCGTGTTGAACCATCTGGAGCCGGATCATAGCGGCGCATTGCCCGAGCTGATGCGCCGCGCACCGCAAGCCAAACTGTATATCTCGGCCAAAGCGCAATTGATGCTGAAAGCTTTGGTCAAAACTGACAAACTTGATTTCAATATTGTGCAAACGGGCGACAGTGTCGATCTGGGCGGTCGCACCCTGCGTTTTTTCAGCACGCCGTTCCTGCATTGGCCGGACACGCAATGCACACTGGTGGAAGAACAAAACATCCTGTTCAGCGGCGATGTGTTCGGCTGCCACTTCTGCGATGCACGCCTGTTCAATGACCAGGTCGGCGATTTCCGTTTCTCGTTCGAGTATTACTATCAGCACATCATGCGCCCGTTCCGCGAGCATGTGCTGGAGGCGCTGACGCTGCTCGAACCGTTGCCGCTGAAACTCATTGCCCCGGCACACGGCCCCATCCTGCGTGATGCACCGCAAAGTTATGTGCAGCGTTACCGGCAACTGGCATCGCCGTTGCTGCATAACGAAGTGGGCGCTGACAATAAATCGCTACTGGTGTTCTATATCTCCTCTTACGGCAACACGGCGCTGATGGCCCAAGCCGTGGCGGAGGGAGCCGAAACTGTGACGGGTGTGCGTGTTTCGCTGTATGACTTGCAGGCGATGGGCGATCTGCCTTTTGTCGATCTGATCGAGGAGGCGGACGGCATCGCCTTCGGTTCGCCCACCATCAATGGCGATGCGGTGAAGCCGGTGTGGGATCTGCTGTCGTCGCTCGCCGTCATCAAAGTGCGCGACAAAATCGGTGCGGCATTCGGCTCTTACGGCTGGAGCGGAGAAGCCATCAATATGATCGAAGACCGCCTGCGCGGACTCAAGCTGCGCGTACCGATCAAGGGCGTGCGCGCACGGCTCATTCCCACCGAAGAAGAACTCGATAAATGCCGCGACCTCGGCAAGCAACTCGCCCAACATTTGACCGGTACGGTTGATCGCCGCGTCATTTCTATGTCTGAACTACTCGCCAGCAGCCATGCGTGAAATTTCTAAATATTCGGGATTCGGCATGTCTGCTTTCCCTCACCCCAACCCTCTCCCGGGTGATGCCCCTCTCTCTAACTCTCTCCCGCAAGCGGGAGAAAGGACGAACGTGAAAGGCAATCTTCAACTCTCGGGCGAGGGGGCAAACGCCGCGCTATGCGCATTTCAACCTCTGGAGCAATCACATGCCTAAAGCCAATGTCACCTTTGAAAAACTCGGGGTCACGATCAGCGTTCCCGCCGGAACACGCCTCATCGAAATTTCCGAGAAGGTCGGTGCCAGTATCACCTACGGTTGCCGCGAAGGGGAGTGCGGTACTTGCATCATGAAGATCGTCTCCGGCATGGAGCACATGAGCGAGCGCTCGGTATTGGAAGACAAAGTATTGCAGGAGAACATGGCGGGTCGCAGCGACCGCCTCGCCTGTCAGGCGCAAGTGCTGGGCGGCGACATCGTCGTCAAAGCATGAGCATCTAATCGAATTTTTAACCACAACTTAAAGGAGTCACTGTAATGCCGAACATCACTTTTTCCAGCCCGCTGCACAAAGACAAGACTGTGTATGCCGTGGCCGGTAGCCATACCATGACCGTGCTGAAACTGGCCAAGGACAACCACATCCCCATCGATTTCGGTTGCGAGAACGGTGAGTGCTCGACTTGTCTGGTGAAGGTCACCAACCTGACCAACAAAGGCCCGATGGCAGGCCCGCTCACCGACCGCGAGATCAGTGTGCTCAAAGGTTCCGGCAAGATCACCGCAGCCCAGATCGAGGCGATGAAGGTGAATGACGTGATCACTACCGAATGGCGTCTGGCTTGCCAGATGGTGCTGCGCGATGAAGATCTGCTGATCGAATATCCCAGCAAGTAAACCACCATGCGCACCGACGTCATGCTGAATCAGAGAATACCGCTACAGCCACAGAGTCTGTATACGGAGCTGATGGCGCATGCGACCGGTTTGCCGAACGATGAGGCGTTTGCGCAGATGATTTCCAGCCAGATCGGCGGTGCGGGTGCGTTGCCGCCGGGTCTGGGGCTGGAGGAAAAGGATTTTTCCGCATTGCTGGCACGACACTTCCCCGGTGTCGAGCTGGTCGTGCGCAATGCGGGCAAGACCGACGATCCGCGAGCACTGGAACGTGACGACGTGCTCAGCCTGCTGCTTGAATATCGCGCTTGCCAGGACAGTTCGGAACAATGGATGGCCGAGATCGTTACAGCTGCGTGTATGGCCAGCGACCACCTGTGGCAAGACTTGGGGCTTTGGTCGCGCGATCCGCTCAGCAAGCTCATGACGCAGAATTTTCCCGCGCTGGCTGCGAAGAACGTGCATGACATGAAGTGGAAGAAGTTCCTCTACAAACAACTGTGCGAGAAGGAAGGTATCAACGCCTGTCGTGCGCCGAGCTGCGAGTATTGCGTGGATTACTTGAAGTGTTTCGGGCCGGAAGAATAATTTCCGCATGACCATCACCGACCGCGCCATCGCTGCCTACCTCGGCCTCGCCATTGGCGATGCGCTGGGATCGACGGTGGAGTTCATGACGCCACGCGAGATCAAAGCGCAATACGGCG
Source organism: uncultured Gallionellaceae bacterium (assembly GCA_964571195.1). Taxonomy (GTDB): domain Bacteria; phylum Pseudomonadota; class Gammaproteobacteria; order Burkholderiales; family Gallionellaceae; genus PALSA-1006. The sequence continues at coordinate 49,521 of CAZNAD010000002.1, forward strand.
TGCATGACAAACTCATCGGCGGCGGCTGGCTGCATCTCAAACCGGGACAGGTCACCGACGACACCACCATGGCGCTCGCGCTGGGCGAGTCTATTCTGGTGCATGGCAAAGTCGATGCACTCGCCGCCGCACAGGCGTTCGACGCATGGATGCGCGCCAAGCCGGTGGATATCGGCAACACCGTGCGCCGCAACCTGTTGCAGTTCCGCAAGACCGGCCAGCCGGAGGCCGCTTATTCCGATCATGATGCGGGAAATGGCGCAGCGATGCGGGTGTTGCCTGTGGCACTGGCCACCTTCGGTCAAGCAGAAGAACAAGTGCGTACCGCTAGCCGTGCGCAAGCACATGTCACACATCATTGCGCCCTCTCCGATGCCGCCTGCGAATGCCTTATCTTCATGGTGCAGGATGCCATGCACGGTGCGGACAAGAACCATCTGCTGCACACCTACGCCCACCCGCTGGCCGCCCGGTTTCCCGTATTCAAGTTCCGTGCGGTCAAACAGTGTGCGAATCCGAGCGGCTACATCGTCGATACCATGCAAGCCGTGTTCCAGAGTTTTTTCGACACCGATGATTTTCGCGATTGCCTGACTGATGTGGTGAATCGCGGCGGCGATGCCGACACCACCGGCGCGATTGCCGGGATGTTGGCGGGCGCGCTATACGGGATGGGGGATATTCCTGCCGAGTGGCTGAAAGGGCTGGAGACGCAGACGAGAGCGCTGTGCGAGGCGCAGGCGCTCAGTCTGATCTCGCGCCCGCTAAATCGCCAGCACGAGCTCGTCGTAACTGAGACCTTTCTCCTTCAGGATGCCATTCAGTAACCGGGTCGAGGCTGCGATGGCGTTGGCGGCCCCGGCTTTGTGCTCCGCGTCCAGCATGGCCGCATAAACATCGCGCATGACCTTCACGCCGCTGGCTTTGGGTTTGCGGCGTACGGAAAAGAATCCGGTCAGCTCGTTGGACAAATCGAACGTGGGTGTGACGTTGGTGAACACCCAGTAGAAGCTGCCATCCTTGTTCATGTTCTTCACGTAGGCGAAACATTCCTCGCGGTTCTTGATCTTGTCCCAGAGCAGCTTGAAGACGCCGCGCGGCATGTCCGGGTGACGGATGATGTTGTGCTGGCTGCCGATCAGCTCGGCTTCGCTGTAGCCGGAAAACTCGATGAAGATGCGGTTGCCGTAGGTGATGCGGCCACTCATGTCGGTGGTGGAAACGATAAAATCATCCTCGCGCATGGTGCGCTCGATGGCGGTCGGGGTGATGTTTCTCTTCATCAGTGTTCTCCAAAATAATATTGCGCAGCTGTCTGCTGCGCGCCGTGGCTCATTCGGTGATGTTCATGAATTTGCGTCGCAGACGTTCCGGCGACAGGATCACGATCATCTCGCGCGAACTTTTTCCGGCGGAAGGCTTGACCAGACTCTCCGCCAGGATGTTGCCGTTCGACAACATCGGCGAGACCTTCTCGATCCGCTCCAGCGGGATCTCGGGGATCTCGCCCAGCTCGTCCACCATCACGCCGATCAGCATGTCGTTCTTGCCGCCCAGCCGTAGCACCACGATCTGCGGCTCATGGCTGCTGCGGCGCTGACTCTCTTTGTCCAGCATACCCCACAGCCCCACAACGGAGATCAGCTTGTCGTGGAACATGATGTAGCCGAGCAGGCTTTCTCCGGCCCCCGGAACACTGGTCAGTCCTTTGACGTCGATGGACTCGACCACATATTCCGTCGGGATGCCGAGCCAGTGCTGCCCGACATAGAACGTCGCGATCTCCAGGCTCTCGCCGCCGGGGCTGGTCTGGGTCTCCGCATTTTGCAAACGGCTGCGTACCGGCATCTGGTTCTTGTGCCCGTCCTGGCGGTATTCACCCAGCGGCACGAAGATCAATGCCACGACATCGTTGCGGTAGGCATCGCGTGTACCTTTGTATTCGCGGTAGCCTTTGGACATACAGGCACCCACTGCGTAGTAGTGCCCGTTGAACACCGCGATACCGGATCTTCTCTCGCCGCTACCGATGCGGAAGAAATGTTCTTCCAGTTCCAGCGTCATGCCCGGAGTGAGTTTTTCCATAGTGGAGGCGATGATGCGGCGCTCGCGGTCGGCGAACACGCCGAAACAGCCGGCGGGAACTTCGCCGTTCTCGTTGTGCGGCAGAGCATCGTTGAGCATCGCCGCGAACTGCGGCGCGGCATCGAACACGATACCGATACCCCCGACGATGTTCTGTTCCGCAGACTGGTCGCGTATCGCGGCAGCGTAGATGTAGGAATGCCGTTCCTGATACAGCGGACTGGGCACGAAGTCGGAAACCGCATAACTCTGGCTATCGCTTAACGACAGAGTGCGGCGCACCCATTCTTCGCCCAGTACCTGACCGCAGAATTCCTGATAGATGGAATTGGATACCGCCAGCGCGCGACTGCTCTGGTCGAATACCACCAGGTTGTCATATACGGTGTAGAGGCCGTTGATATGCACCAGAGTCTTGGCGATCTCGCGCAGGGCGGCCACATCGACCGGCGACTTGGACAGCGCACGCCGGAACACTGACGATAAAGCCCACCAACGCACGTCATTGGCGCGTTCATACAGGTTGCGGTCCATGATGTCGATGGCCAACGCCGCCTGGAACTGGCTGTCTTGCAGGATGCTGGAAACGACGGTCTGGTGCAGATTGCTGATCGACTGGTCGAACACGTCCTGTGTCTTCAGGCCGGTGTTGCTGATCTCCCACAACAGGATCTTGGAGAACGCCGGGTTCAGCGCCTTGTTGTCGCTCTTCTGGCTGACGTTGCCATTCCACACCGAGCGGTTCAGCGCGCGCTGGATCTTGGCCGCGTGGCAGGGTATCTCGCGCAGGGCATCACTGAACAGGCGCGGATTGCTCATCACGGCGGTCAGTGCGCTTTCCGGGATGGCGGCTTCCTGCAATCTGGTCTCTTCGTGATTGAAGGCGTGATCCAGCGGCAGCATCACGTGCCCGTACCAGCCCGGCCCCATGTAACCCTGATAACCCTGGGTAGCGCGAGTTACCGACAGATAACGCCGCCCGGCAAAACGGGCCACACTCCAGTCGCGCTCCGGGTGATGGCTGACTGTCGCACCCACCGGGATGTGGAAGGCATCGCTGCTGGCGATGACCGTGCCGTGCTGGTCGAGCAGGGTGACCACGCTCCAGTCTTCCGCTTCCACCAGGTTGGAGAAAATCCGCTCGGCCTCGTTGGCGAAACGGAAACACAGGCACAATACGCCCAGGTTGTTCTGACCGTCGGCACTGGTGACGCGATAGGAATAGATCAGGCTGTTCGGCTGGGCCGGTTGCAAATCGCTATGCCGGAAGGTCTCGACATAGGCATGGGTGCTGGTGAGTGATTCGGCGATGAGGGCATCCGTCGAGCGCTGTACCGGATTGCTCTCGTCCAGTTGCAGCAACACATTGCCGTCGACATCGAGCAGGATGATGTTGGCGTACACGGAATATTTCTGCACGTATTCGCGGAACTGAGTCAACAGGGATGCGTCGGCTCGTTCCCGTTCCAGACGGGCCTCCTCGCCGATGACGCGGGATTTGAGCGGTGCAAAGCGACCGAGATATTCGCGCACATCGTCGTCCATGGCCAGAAAACCGATGTCGGCGGTGCGCTCGAACAGGTTGCGTACCATGATGTCCACCGCCACTTGCGCCTTGGACTTCATCGCCAGTGTGGTCTTCTTCAGGGTCTCGCGCGCGAGCTGGTTGAGCAGACTGCCGCTCAACTGCTGGAAAGCGATGCGGGTATCGGACATATCGGTAGCCGTGCCGGAAAGGTGGCCGAGCAAGGTCAGGCTGTCCCATACCGATTGCAGTGCCTGCAATCGTTCGCGGTATTCCTCCGCTTTGCCCATCACCCGAATCACATCAACCAGTTCCTGATCGACTTCCATCCCCTCATACGTAGCCATCTTCCCCTCCCCAGAGTTAGTTTCTGGCCCTGTTGCAACAGGACTGAGCTCACCAAGCGCGCAAGTTCTATGCCCGGCAGAAATAGTGGTATGGCATATATTGAATGGATGTCTATCCTATTGATAATAAATGCACATCTGTCAGCCTTGGCGATTGGAGCGTGCGTCAAGGGGGTGTAATGGGCGTGTTACAAAAGAAACAAAGCAGCTTCCTGTGTAGGACAAGTAGCATTCCATATCTTGATGATATTTATCGGATTTATGGCGATAGGGCAATATGGAAGAGGAGCTCTGGGCAACTTGGGAATAGGGTGGGAAAAATAGCGTTATTCGCATTGATGAAGTGAGCGATGCTGGGTAAAATGCACTCCGTGGGAAAAAAGACCACAAAAATGAGCTTCGATATCTTCCCGGCATGGATATGCAAATGCGGCCAGTCGAGCTTGACGATTTCTAAACAATCAATGGATTGGAAAATGATGAAGAAAAAATTGCTTGCGTTTGTTATCTCCTCCGCATTTGCGGCACCTGCGCTGGCTGCTGATGACAGCGGCGTATATCTCGTCGGCTTGGTCGGCACCACGGCTAACGTCAGCAATGTCGATAGCGGTCAATCCTTCGGCGGCTTCTTCGGTTATCGCTTCAACGAGGTCGCAGCGGTCGAAGCCGGTATGGTTTCGCTGTTCGACAAAGCCAATTATCTGGTGCCTCCGGTGGGTTACGGCGGTACCGGCACTTACACTTCTACCTCGCTGGCCGGTTCCGATCTCGCCGCCGTCCTCAGTCTGCCCGTGAGTGATTACTTCTCCGGCTTTCTGCGCCTCGGATATGCTGGCATGGAAAGAACCGATAATCCTTCACCGGCTGAAGTGGAGACCAAATGGTCGGGCTCGACCTACGGACTCGGGTTACAGTTCATGTTGCCTTACGATTTCGGTGTGGGCGGCGGCAAGATGCAGATCGGTTTTCGTGCCGGATACAGCATCTATAATCTGAAAGATTCGACCGGAGCTTTGTCGATCTCGCCGAGCAACGCCTATGTCGGCGGCGTGATCATGTTCTAATGATATCGTTGTAAAGAATCGTCGATAAACGGGGATGCTTGCGGGCATCCCCTGTCCCACTTCAGGAAAGCATGATGGATCAGACTCCGCTGCTGCATATCAAAGGCCTGACCCTGCATTTCGATGAGGGCAGGACCAAGGCATTAAACGGGGTCGATCTCGATGTGCGCGCGGGTGAGTTTGTCGCCATCGTCGGCCCCAGCGGTTCCGGTAAGTCTAGCCTGCTGAACGTGATCGGCACATTGGACCAGCCCAGCTTCGGAGAGATATCTTTTCGCACGCAGCCCTACTCGGCGATCAAAGACAGCTCGTTGTTTCGCCGGGCACACATCGGTTTCGTGTTCCAGTCGTTCCATCTCATCCCGACCCTGTCGGCACTCGACAACGTGATCGTTGCCACCATCGGCTGCGAGGGTACCGCCAGCGAACACCGCGCGCGCGCCGCAGAATTGCTGACTCAGCTGGGGTTGCGTGACCGTCTCGGCCATCTTCCCGGCAAGCTGTCTGGCGGGGAGCGGCAGCGTGTAGCCATCGCGCGCGCCTTGATCAACCGCCCGGAGATGGTGCTGGCGGACGAACCTACCGGCAGTCTGGATAGCGCCAATGCGGCACAGGTGCTGGAGATCCTGACCGGTATCGTCAAACAACAGGGACTGACGCTGATCATGGTCACGCACGATGCCAGCGTCTCGGCGCGTGCTGACCGCATCATCCACATGCGCGACGGCAGGATCGAACACGAGGTGACAGCATGAACCTGTTTCGTTTCGCGCTGGACAATCTGTACCGCCGGCCCGCGCGCACCATGCTGACCGTGTCGGCCATCGCGCTGGGCATCGCCGCCGTGGTGGCGCTGACCAGCATCGCATGGGGATTCGAGGCGAGCTGGCAGCGAGCCAATGATGCGCGCGGCACTGATCTGATCGTGACGCGGATGTCGAGTGAGAACACTATGCCGTCGCCGTTCCGCGCGGAAAAAGTGCAGCAGGTGTTGAGCCAGTTGCCGCATGTGCGGGAGGTGGTCGGTCTGCTCAGCGAGATGCTGACCGTCAGTCAGGATGCGCCGCCGATGTTCGTGTTCGGCTGGGTACACGGCAGCTACCTGTGGGAGCACCTGAAGTTGCTGGACGGACGCTGGCCGAACGAGCGCAACGAACAGGTGGTGGTCATCGGTACACTCGCTGCCGAGATGTTGCACAAGAAGGTCGGCGACACGGTCGAGATCGAGGGACGTGTATTCCCGATCACGGGCATATTTGAGAGTCCCGCACTGGTGGAGAACGGTGCGCTGATCCTGACGCTGGATCAGGCGCAGCAGGTCACCGACAAACCCGGCAAGGTGAACGTACTGAACATCAAGGTGGACAGCGACACCGGTGAAGCGGATCTGGCGCGGATCAAGGAACAGGTGAAGACCAGTCTGCCCGGCTTCATGGCGATCACATCGGGAGAGCTGGTCAGCAAAAACGCGGTGGTACGTATCTCCAAAGCGATGAGTAATGCCACCATCCTTATCGCCGGACTGGTCGGCGCACTGGTGGTGTTCAACACCATGCTGATGAGTATCAACGAGCGCACCCGCGAGATCGGCATCCTGCTGGCGCTGGGCTGGCAGCGCGCGACCATCATGAAGCTGATCGTCAGCGAGGCGATGATTCTGTCGCTGGTCGGCGGGGCGCTCGGCATCCTGCTGGGAGTGGGTATCGCCTGGGGGCTGGAACATATCGAACTGATGCGCGGCAAGATCGACGCGATCTTCTCCGTACCGTTCTTTTTTGCGGTACTGGGGCTGTCGGTGTTGCTGGGAGTAGGCGGCGGTGCCTATCCCGCATTCAAGGCCTCGCGTCTGTTGCCGTCAGCCGCACTGAGGCAGGAATGAGACATTTCGTCTGCGGCCTGTTGCTTGCTGGGTTGTGCGCGCCGCCGGTATATGCAGCCGAACACGAAACGGCGGCCAGCCTGGTGGCGTTGATGCGACAGGCGCAGTATTCGCAAGGTTTTGAAGCGCGCATGAATGTGTTCGTGACCAAGGCCAACGGTGCCCATCCGGCCCCGCTGAAGATCGCCGTGGTCGGACAATTCAGCGCTGAGCGGCAGCGCCTGCTGGTGCGGGCGATTGCGCCCGAGGTACTACGGGAGGCTTCGTTTGCCATCGCAAAACCCGCGAACGGCGCTAGCAAAGCGGTAAAATATCGCTCCGGGAGCGAAGTTGTTGCGGCTGATCCGCAAGCCCGTTTGTTTGATACCGGGCTGGTGGCATGGGACATGTTGAACCCCTGGTGGGCGTGGGCTGGACAGTCGCTGGAAGGGAAAGACCGTGTTGGTGAGCGCGAATGCCAAAAGATACGCTCACGCACGGATGAACAAGACAGCCCGGTGCGAGAGGTCGAAAGTTGCGTCGATGTGCAGGCCGGACTGGCGTTGCGTACCCGCCTGTTCGACGGCGGACACAATCTGTTGCGCACCATCACGGTGGAGAAAGTGCTGCGCAAGGGTGTCGGCAGCGGGTCACTGGCCAAGAAGCTGAACATCACCGGGCCGGCAAAATTGCGCACGGATATCGAGGTCTATGCGGGTGATGAAGAATATTTGATTTCCGATGAAACCTTTGCGGCGTTGGATCGTCCAATGCACGCCGAATGACAGAGAGCGAGATGAATACACGGTCTCACCAAGATGATGCCAATGTCGTGCCCATCGCCTGGTGCAACGACGATGCGGTCACTTCCAGCGTGATGGAAGCGGTCAGTTTCGTCACGCCGGTACTGGAGAATTTCTTCATCCGCACCGTGCTGGAGGGGATGCGCGAACACGGCGACAAGGCGCTGGAAGCGCGCTGCCTCTCTTTTGTTCGCGAAGAGGCCAATCACACACAGGCACACCGCAAGTTCAATATCCCGTTGCAGGGTTATCTGGGGCGACAACCGCCCGGGCTGGCCATGGTCGAAGTATTGCTGGATAAGGCCAAGCGCCATCTGTCCCTGCCCAAACGGCTGGCCTTGGCTGCGGCGCTGGAACACTTCGCGGCGGTGATCTCCAAACTGTATATCAGCCACGAAGCCAAGCTCACTTTCAAAATGGCCTCCGCCAGAGAATTGTTCGCCATGCATGCACGCGAAGAGTTGGCGCACCGTTCAGTGGTGTTCGATCTGTGGGAGGCACACGGCTCGCGCGGTTTTATCGACCGCCTTACCACCATCATGGCGACGCTGGTGGTCGGCGCGGCCTATGTGGGTATCGCTGTGCCGTGGATCTTGCACCGCAAGATGAAACGCCGCTTCGTTCCAACGCTGCTGGCATTGAGCGCTTTCACGGCAAAGAACCTGAAGGACACGCTCACGAATACCCCGGTCGGTGAATTGTTGTCTTTTGTGCGGCGTGATTTCCATCCTGAATCGTTGGTCGATGATGGTCAGGCGAGCAAGGTATGATGAATAACAGAGCGAGAACAGATGATGAGTGATGAGACACAACAGGTAAAAGTATGGGATCTGCCAGTCAGAGTGTTCCACTGGTCGCTGGTATTGGGTTTTGCTGCGGCCTATCTCACTGCCGAGTTCCAGATCGGTTTCATCCATGTCTGGATCGGCTATTTTCTTTGTGTCCTGTTGCTGGCCCGGGTGGGCTGGGGATTCTGGGGTAACGAATTCGCGCGCTTCCGTTCGTTCATCTTCTCCCCGACCGAGACGTTGGCCTATGTGCGCTCCTTGCGGCAGGGGCAGCCTGTCCATTACCTTGGTCACAACCCTGCCGGTGCGCTGATGGTGTTCGCTTTGCTTGGGTTGCTGGCGCTGACCTTCCTGTCCGGTCTGGTCACCTTGGCGGTGATCGACTTCGAAGGGCCGCTGTTGTTCCTGATCGATTATGTGGACGACGATACCAGTTATTTCGTGCGGCACCTGCACGGTTGGCTGGTGGATACCGTCCTGATCTTGATCCCTCTGCATCTGATTGGTGTGGTCGCAGGCAGTATCCAGCACAAAGAAAACCTGGTGCGCGCCATGTTCACGGGGAAAAAGAAGAGTGTCTCAGGCCATTAAGAACCAAGGAGAAAACATGACTGTTGCAAACAAACTGCACCGTCTGCTGTTGGCGGTGTGTCTGTCGAGTTGTGCTGGTGCCGCGTATGCCGCAGAGCCGCTACTGGATCTGAGCCTGCCGCAGGAGCGCGAGCAGATACTGGCGGCTAGGCCGTTGCTGCTGGCTGCGAATGAGGTCGAGAGCGCCAAAATCCGACGTGATGCCGAACCGACGGCACCCGAAGTATTCGAGCCGAAACTATTTTCGGGCAGCAAGATGCACCAGTATCTGGGCGTAGGAACTGCGGTATTTGCTGCCGCGGCATTCATGACCCACCCGCACCCGACCGACCCTAACGCGCCGCGCGAGACCAACGGTACCCATGCACAATTGGCTAAGGCCACTGTGGCGATGGCGGCAGCCACGGTCGCGACCGGCCTGTATACACACTGGGACGATTTCAGCATGGAAGACGGCTGGAGCGACCCGGATAACCTGCACGTGTTGCTGGGTGCGACCGGTGCGGCGCTGATGGCGTATGCCACAATCCGCTCGGCGAACTCATCGGTACCTGTCAGTCATGCCGCAATGTCGGAACTCGGCGCGCTCGGCATGGTCATAGCCATCAAATTAACCTGGTAAATGGAGAGCATAAAGATGAAACATTTGTTTAGCCTGATGATCCTGAGTACATTGGCAATCGCCCCGATTGCACAAGCCACCCCCGCCAGCGATGCCCTGCTGGCCAAATACAAGAGCGAAGGTGCGGGTAAAGCCGATCCCGCCAAGGCCAAAGCCGACTGGACCAAGGAAGCCGTCGGCGAAGATGGCGAGAAGATGTCCTGCTCGACCTGCCATGGCACGGATTTCAGCAAGGCCGGTAAACATCACAAGACCAGCAAAGTCATCGAACCGATGTCCAGACGTGTGAATGCCGAGCGCTTCACCGACGAGAAGAAGATCGAGAAATGGTTCAAGCGTAACTGCAAAGATGCCTGGGGCCGCGAATGTACCGCCCAGGAAAAGACCGACTTCCTCACCTACCTCATCGCGCAATAACAAGGAAATGCATATGAACCGTATTACTTACACCTTGGCCCTGTTGGTTGGCCTCACTCTGAGCAGCAGTGTTGCATGGGCCGAAGAAAGCCTGGTCACCGCTGTCGTCACCCCGCTCCGCCAGAAAGAGATCGTTGCGGTGGATAACAAGACCTATCAGGACGAATGCGGCTCTTGCCACTTCGCGTACCAGCCGGGTCTATTGCCGACCAAATCATGGGAGAAGTTGCTGAACGAAAAAGCCCTGGCTGAACACTTCGGTGAGAACGCCGAGCTGGATGCCGACACCCTCAAGACCATCCGCGACTACGCCTTGGCCAACGCGGCGGATAAGAGCTACCACAAACGTTCGCGCAAGATCGCCATTGCCACGGAAAAGGGCGAAGCCCCGTTGCGCATCACCGAAATACGCTACATCAAACGCAAACACCACGAACTTTCCGACAAGATGGTCAAAGGCAATAAAGACGTCAAATCGTTGAGCTACTGCGATGCCTGCCACACTCAGGCAGCCAAAGGGGTGTTCGACGAAGACACGGTTAAGATCCCCAACTATCCAGACTGGGAAGACTGAGCCGTCGATCGGTGGCACATCTAAAAACAAGAAGGGCAGCCGAGGCTGCCCTTCTTTTTGCCGCAGAGTATCTGGCTTAACGCACGCCCAGCAACTCCACATCGAACACCAGCGTTGCATTCGGCGGGATTACCCCACCCGCGCCGCGAGCGCCGTAGCCCATCTCCGGCGGAATGACGAGGGTGCGTTGCCCGCCCACTTTCATGCCGGCCACACCTTCATCCCAGCCTCTGATGACATTGCCGCTACCCAGAGCGAATTCGAACGGTGTGCCGCGATCACGTGAACTGTCGAACTTCGCACCCTTGTGGTCGGGCGCGGCTGCATCATACAGCCAGCCGGTGTAATGCACCGACACCGCGCGCCCCGCAACGGCTTCCGCGCCTGTGCCTTGTTTGCTGTCCTGTTTGACCAGCGCGGTGATGTTGCTGGGTGCCATCGGTGCAGATGCTTGTTGCGAACATGCCGTGGTGACGAACGCGGCAGACAGCAGGACGGTGAGTAAAGTTTTGGAAAGCAGTTTCATGTATGCCCCGGTAGTAAAAAGTTAGCGATAGTTTTGCGTGGCGTCACTGCACATCCAGCAGTTCGACATCGAACACCAGCGTCGCATTCGGCGGGATCACGCCACCCGCACCGCGTCGTCCGTAACCCATCTCCGGCGGAATGACGAGGGTGCGCTGACCGCCCACCTTCATGCCTTGCACGCCCATGTCCCAACCCGAAATGACACGCCCCATGCCGAGCGGGAAGTCGAACGGCTCGTCACGGTCACGCGAGCTGTCGAACTTGGTACCTTTGTTGCCTTCCGCATTCTTGTCGAACAACCAGCCGGTGTAATGCACCGTCACCTGTTGCCCGGCAGTGGCTTCATCGCCTTCACCGATCTTGGTGTCGGTGATGTCGGTCTTGATGACCTTGAGCAGCTTTACATCGAAGATCAGCTTGGCGTTAGGCGGGATATCATCGCCCGCGCCGCTTGCGCCATAACCCATCTCTGCCGGAATGACGAGCGTACGGTGTCCGCCTTCCTTCATGCCTTGCACACCAACGTCCCAACCTTCAATCACATGCCCCGCACCAAGCGGAAAATCGAACGGATCGTTGCGGTCAAGCGAGCTGTCGAACTTCGCGCCCTTGTTGTCCGGTGCGCTCTCTTCATACAGCCAGCCGGTGTAATGCACGATGACGGTTTGTCCGGCTTGGGCTTCCGCGCCTTCGCCTAGTTTGGTGTCGGTTTTGATGAGGGTGGTCATGTTGCTATTCTCCGTTCGTAATTATTTTTGTTCACATGCAAGAAAACTTATTGTTGCTTCATCAAGACGAGCCAGCTGCACCGAATCAAAGATTGATGCGCCCAGCTCAGAATAAAACTTTTTACCTTTGCTATTTTGGCTAGCCACAATCCAGTCTATACGACCACAACCCTGTTGATGCGCAATCATGGAAAGGTGCTGAATAAGTGCACGTCCGATACCTTTTGAACGATGAGCTTCATAGACATATAGGTCGTCGAGCCAGATACAAGGTTTCGCGATGAAGCTCGAAAATGTTCCATAGTAGGTAGCCATTCCTACTATTACGTCATCCGATAGCGCAACCAGCGCTTTAGCCATTGGCTGTGTTGAAAACAAAGCTTTTCGAAGAGTCGAAACATCTGACACCAACGAATTTGCAACACCATCAAATTCAGCCTTTGCTTTTAGCAACGCAAGCAGCTCTGGCAACTCATTCTCGTGTATTTCACGAACAATAATTTGAGAACTCATCTTAGTAACTCAACACCGGCGCCAACCACCGCTCCGCCTCTTCCACCGTCCAACCCTTGCGTTTGGCGTAATCCGCTACCTGCTCCTTATCCACCTTACCCGTGGCGAAATACTGCGCTTGCGGGTGCGAGAAGTAGAAACCGCTCACGGCGGCGGTGGGCAGCATGGCAAAATTGTCGGGATATGGGGTGAGCATTGACACTTGAAATATTTAAAATCAATCGCGCAACACGATGTGACTACCGTTCTGACGCATCAGCACAAACCCCAGACGCTCAAATATTTTGATAGCTTGTGCGCCGGAAATATGCGGCAGCTTAGGCATGAGCAGGAATATCGAAGGTCGTTACCAGCGGGTGTCCGTGTGCAACGAGAGGGAACTCATCGAGGTAAAGCGCAGTTGCTTCCTGCAAATTGAGCAGTGCCTCATTGATGGTTTCGCCTTGCGTGGTTGTTCCCGTTTCCGGGTTCAATGCGATGAACCCACCTTCTTCGGCCTGAGTTAAAACGGCGGTCAATTGCATGATGCCTCCACTAGCAGTTAATCGTTCACGATTCTACTACATCAATAACTCAACACCGGCGCTAGCCACCGCTCGGCTTCTTCCAGCGTCCAACCCTTGCGCTGCGCATAGTCCGACACCTGGTCCTTGTCCACCTTGCCGGTGGCGAAATATTGCGCTTGCGGATGCGAAAAGTAGAAGCCGCTCACGGCGGCGGTCGGAAGCATGGCGTAGCTTTCGGTGAGGGTGATGCCTGCGTTCTTCGGCGCTTGCAGTAGCTCGAACAATGGACCCTTCTCGCTGTGCTCGGGGCAGGCGGGGTAGCCGGGCGCGGGGCGGATGCCGCGATATTTTTCGGCGATGAGGCCGTTGTTGCTCAAGCCTTCATCTGAGGCATAGCCCCAGAACTCGCGGCGCACACGCAAGTGCAGGTGTTCGGCGAAGGCTTCGGCCAAGCGGTCGGCCAGTGCTTGCAGCATGATGGCGCTGTAGTCGTCGTTGGCTTTCTCGAATTCTTTCATCTTCTTCTCGATGCCGAGGCCGGTGGTGACGGCGAAGCCGCCGATGTAGTCCTTCACCTTGCTGTCCTTGGGCGCGATGTAATCGGCCAGGCAATAGTTGGGGATGTCAGCGGGCTTTTTGGTCTGCTGGCGCAGGTTGTGCCAAGTCATTGCCACGTTGTTACGCTTGTCGTCGCTGTAGATCTCGATGTCGTCGCTGTTCACCGTGTTGGCGGGGAACAAGCCGAACACGGCGTTGGCGCTGAGCCACTTCTCTTTGACGATCTTTTTCAGCATGGCTTGAGCATCGGCGAATAGCTTGCGCGCTTCGCCGCCCACCAATTCGTCATCAAGTATCTTCGGGTAGCGTCCGGCCAATTCCCAGGCCTGGAAGAACGGCGACCAGTCGATGAAGTCCACCAAGATGTCGAGCGGATAATTCTCCAGCTTTTGCACGCCGAGCAACTTGGGTTTGGTCGGGGTGACTTTCTTCCAGTCGGTCTTCAGGCCGTGCTTGCGTGCTTCGTCCAGCGAGACGTAACTCGCTTTGCCTTTCTTACCTTCGTGCTGGTCGCGCGCCGCCTGATAGTCGGCCTTGATCTCCGCCACGTAGTTGTCGCGCAAGGTCGCACTCAGCAGGTTGCTGCACACGCCGACAGCGCGTGAGGCATCCAGCACATACACCACCGTACCGCTCGGGTAGTTCGGTTCGATCTTTACCGCAGTATGCACGCGTGAAGTGGTTGCGCCGCCGATCAGCAGCGGTATCTTGAAGCCTTGGCGCTCCATTTCTTTCGCCACGTGCGCCATTTCTTCCAACGACGGGGTAATCAAACCTGAGAGGCCGATCACATCGACATTGTGTTCGCGTGCGGCATCGAGTATCTGCTGGGCGGGAACCATCACGCCCATGTTGATGACCTCGAAATTGTTGCACTGCAACACCACGGTGACGATGTTTTTGCCGATGTCGTGCACGTCGCCCTTCACCGTCGCCATCAGTATCTTGCCTTTGGGCTTGGTGTCACCCGAGCGCAACTTCTCTGCTTCGATGTAGGGGATGAGGTGTGCCACGGCCTGCTTCATCACGCGTGCCGATTTCACCACCTGTGGCAGGAACATCTTGCCCGCGCCGAACAGGTCGCCGACCACGTTCATGCCGGTCATCAGCGGGCCTTCGATCACTTCGACCGGGAACTTGGCTTGCAACCTTGCCTCTTCGGTGTCTTCTACGATATAGGTAGTGATGCCGCGCACCAGCGCGTGGGTCAGGCGTTCCTGCACCGTGCCTTTGCGCCATTCCAGATCTTCAACTTGTTCCTTGCCGCCGCCTTTGAAGTTCTCCGCCAGCGCGACTAACTTCTCGCCCGCGTCGGGGTGACGGTTCAACACCACGTCTTCCACCGCATCGCGCAAATTCTTGGGCAACTCTTCGTACACGCCGAGCTGTCCGGCGTTGACGATGCCCATGTTCATGCCCGCCTTGATGGCGTGATACAGGAACACGGTGTGGATGGCCTCGCGCACCGGCTCGTTGCCACGGAAGGAAAACGACACGTTGGATACGCCGCCGCTGACCTTGGCGTAAGGCAGGTTCTGTCTGATCCAGCGCGTGGCTTCGATGAAGTCCACCGCGTAGTTGTTGTGCTCTTCGATGCCTGTCGCAATCGCAAAGATGTTCGGGTCGAAGATGATGTCTTCGGGCGGGAAACCGACCTTGTGCACGAGGATGTCGTAGCTGCGTTTGCAGATGTCGATCTTGCGCTGGTAGGTGTCGGCCTGACCCGCTTCGTCGAACGCCATCACCACGGCTGCCGCGCCGTATTTACGCACCAGCGTGGCGTATTTGATGAAGTTATCCTCGCCTTCTTTGAGCGAAATGGAGTTGACGATGGACTTGCCCTGCACGCACTTCAAACCTGCTTCGATGATGCTCCATTTGGATGAGTCGATCATCAGCGGCACTTTGGAGATGTCCGGTTCGGACGCGATGAGGTTGAGGAACTTCACCATCGCGGCTTCGCCATCCAACATGGCTTCGTCCATGTTCACGTCGATGACCTGCGCGCCGGTTTCCACCTGTTGCTTGGCGACTTCCAAGGCTTCGTCGTATTTGCCTTCCAGCACCAGACGTTTGAACTTGGCCGAGCCGGTGACGTTGGCGCGTTCGCCCACGTTGACGAACAGCGACTCATCGCCGATGTTGAACGGCTCCAGACCGGACAGACGGCATTCGACCGGATTCTTCGGAATCTTGCGCGGCGGGATGTCCTTCACCGTCTCGGCGATGGCCTTGATGAAGGCGGGCGAAGTGCCGCAGCAGCCGCCGATGATGTTGAGGAAACCGCTTTGCGCCCACTCTTTGATGTGGCCGGACATGTTCTCCGGCGTGTCGTCGTAGCCGGATTCGGCCAGCGGATTGGGCAGACCGGCGTTGGGGTGCGCACTCACATAGCAGTTGGCAACGCGCGACATCTCTTCCACATACTGGCGCAACTCTTCCGCACCCAGCGCGCAGTTGAGGCCGATGGAGATGGGATTGGCATGTGCCAGCGAGTTGTAGAACGCTTCGGTCACTTGTCCGGTGAGCGTACGCCCGGAAGCGTCGGTGATGGTGCCGGAGATCATGATGGGCAATTCAGTGCCGCGTTCGGCGAACACCGATTGCACCGCGAAGATGGCGGCCTTGGCGTTCAGTGTGTCGAAGATGGTCTCGATCAGGATGGTGTCCGCGCCGCCGTCCATCAGGCCGCGCGTGGCATCGGAATAATCTGTCACCAGTTGATCGAAGCTGATGTTGCGCGCCGCAGGGTCGTTCACGTCGGGCGAGATGGTTGCGGTCTTGTCGGTGGGGCCGAGTACGCCCGCGACGAAGCGCGGCTTGTCCGGTGTGGCGTATTCGTCGCAAGCCTCGCGCGCCAGTTTCGCACCGGCCTTGTTCAATTCGTAGTTCAACGACTCCATGCCATAGGCTTTCAGCGTGGTCGCGTTTGCGCCGAAGGTGTCCGTCTCGATGATGTCCGCACCTGCCGCCAGATATTCACAATGGATGGCCTTGATGACTTCCGGCTTGGTCAGTACCAGCAGGTCGTTGTTGCCTTTCAGGTCTTTGGGCCAATCCTTGAAACGTTCACCGCGATAGTCCGCCTCGGTCAGTTTGTAGCGCTGCACCATGGTGCCCATCGCGCCGTCGAGGATGAGGATGCGTTGTTGTAATAGTTTATGAATAGGGTGGGGCGTATGGCTCATGGTTATCGACTCAAAAAATGAGGGCAGATTTTAGCACGCGGACTTAGGCGGCTTGATGTCCCGCAGATTTATCAATACTATCCGCATGGGTATAAACATCGAGACGCTGTTGTGGTACAGAAGATTTAAAAAACCA
The DNA here is from genome assembly GCA_964571195.1 of uncultured Gallionellaceae bacterium. GTDB lineage: Bacteria > Pseudomonadota > Gammaproteobacteria > Burkholderiales > Gallionellaceae > PALSA-1006. The sequence goes on from CAZNAD010000002.1 coordinate 66,352, forward strand.
CTAGGAGAATCAATGGCTAAGTTTACATGGACAGACCAGCTCAATATTGGCATCGAGGTCATTGACCAGCAGCACCGCCGTATCGTGGAGTACATCAATCAACTGGACGATGCGCGCTCGAACAATCTCTCGCGGGAAGAAATACGCTGGCTTATCAATGAGTTGGTTGATTACACGATCTCCCACTTCGCCTTCGAAGAAAGTATGCAGGAAGAGGCCAAATACCCGTTCTTCAAATCGCACAAGAAGGTGCATGATCTGTTCGCGCAGCGGGTCGGAGAGTATCAGGTCAAATTCGAGCAGGGCGAAGATGTGACCAAGGGTTTAAACAGCATGCTGGTGACCTGGCTGTTTAACCACATCAAGCGTGACGATGCTGACTATGTCGAGACGGTGAAAGCGCACTTGAACCGGCAGACCGATTTCGTGGAAAAGAAAAAAGGTTTCTTTGCGCGGCTGTTTCAATAATGCCGGGGCATCAAGGCTCGGTGTCGGGTGGCGTTTCGGAAATACTGACTAGCTTGTACACGATACCGATCACCAGTAATGCGGCCAAGAGCAGGCCGTAATGGACGGGATTGAAGTCTGATTCCGCCTGTCCCGCGCTGATGACCTGCACCGGTTGCACGATCATCTCGCGGATCACCGAGATCATGGCGACCTCGACGAATACGCGCACATAGATACGTCCGGTTTGCAGGTAGCTCATCTCCGCCGAAATCAGCGTGGAGAGTGTCCACAAGATGAACAATGAACCGAGCGCGTGAAAGAAACCGTTCGCCGCATTCCCCGCCTGCCATGCTTCGGTCGCTTTCAGTCCGAAATCCCAGATCACCATCACGCAAGCCACGCCTAATGCCAGCGCCAGCAACACGTGGATGAGTTGGTTGAAGTTTTTCATGCCGTTGATGAGCTTTTGTTCAAACATAGTGTTCTTTCGGGTAGTGATCAGTTTTTATCCATGCGCCGGTACTGTACCGCCTCGGCGATGTGCGCGTTCGAAATATCTTTGCTGTCTGCCAGATCGGCGATGGTGCGCGCTACTTTGAGTACGCGATGATACGCGCGTGCCGATAGGTTCAGGCGCGTGATGGCTTGGCGCAATAATGCCTCGCCTTGTGCGCCCGGCGCGCAGTGTGTGTCGATCTCGGTGACAGAAAGAAGTGCATTGGGTTTGCCTTGGCGTGTCAGTTGGCGTTGGCGCGCGGCTTCGACTCGCTGTTGTATCGCTGCACTGCTTTCGCCGTCGGCCTGTTTGAGTAAATCTTCCTGCGGTACGGCGGGCACTTCGATCTGGATGTCGATACGGTCGAGCAGCGGGCCGGAAATTTTGCTGCGATAACGCGCTATCTGATCCGGCGTGCAGCGGCACTTGCCGTTGTAGTGGCCGAGATAGCCGCACGGGCAGGGATTCATCGCGGCGACGAGCTGGAACTGTGCTTTGAAATCGGCGCGACGTGCCGCGCGCGAGATGGTGATGCGTCCGCTCTCCAAGGGTTCGCGCAACACTTCCAGTACGCCCCTATCGAACTCCGGTAATTCATCCAGAAACAATACGCCGTGCATGGCGACCGAAATTTCGCCGGGGCGCGGATTGCTGCCGCCGCCGACCAAGGCCACCGCCGAAGCAGTATGGTGCGGTGCGCGGTAGGGTCTGCGTTTCCAGTTTTCCACTTCAAACAGGCCGCCCAGCGATTGCATCGCCGCACTTTCCAGCGCTTCCTGTTGTGTCATCTGCGGCAGGATGCCGGGAAAACGCGCGGCCAGCATGCTCTTGCCCGTGCCCGGCGGGCCGGACATCAATACGCTGTGCGAGCCTGCGGCGGCGATCTCCAGTGCGCGTTTGGATTGCGCCTGCCCTTTCACTTCGCGCATATCGGGGTAGTGCGGTGCGACAGCTTGCGTGTTCGGGATGTGGCGCGTGAGGGCGTCACGTCCGGCCAGATGTGCGGCGACTTGCAGCAGCGATTGTGCCGGATACACCACGGCATCTTCCACCAATGCCGCTTCCGGCGCATTCACGGCGGGCAGGATGAACGCACGTCCACTGTTTGCGGCACGATAGGTCATCGCCAAGGCACCGCGTATGGCGCGCAACTCCCCGGTTAAGGCCAACTCTCCAGCATATTCGTATTCCGCGAGCCGGTCAGCGGGTATCTGTCCTGAGGCGGCGAGAATGCCAAGCGCGATGGGTAGATCGAAACGGCCACTCTCCTTAGGCAGATCGGCAGGCGCGAGGTTGACGGTGATGCGGCGGGCGGGAAATTCGAACTGGCAATTCTGCAAGGCGGCGCGCACGCGGTCTTTGCTTTCTTTCACTTCGGCTTCGGGCAGGCCGACGATGGTGAATTGGGGCAAGCCGTTGGCAAGATGCACCTCGACCGTGACCAGCGCGGCCTCCATGCCGGAGAGTCCCCTGCTATAGAGAACGGCCAGCCCCATGATGGGTTATTTTTGCGCTTCCAGTGCGGCGAGGCGCGCTTCCAGTTTGGCCAGACGCTGTTCCAGCACTTCATATTCCTCGCGCGAGACGAGATCGAGTTTGGCGAAGCCCTGCGCCAACAGTGCGCGGGCGTTCTTCTCGAAATCCTTGGCGGGGCCGCTGGTGACGGCCTCGTTTAATTTCGACGACATCTCTTCAAAAAATTTGTTGTTCAACATGGCAGATTTCCTTCGGTGACGATATTAAGACGATGGGTGTAGTGTAGCAAAACACGAGCGCACCGCTTGGGTGCGCACTGTAACAATCACGCTTAGAGATGGTGCGGCGGCACTTCGTCGCCATTGTGGTATGCGCAAAACTCATTGAATATAAAGCGATCTGCTGTCTGGCACGGAATCTGCTGTAACGAGTGTGCGGAAGAATTTGAGTCCCGTTTTTTTAACTACATAGAAAAGGAACCACCATGTTTAAGTCTAAATTACTCGTGATTGCTCTGGGTGCTACATTTGCGCTGCCTGTAATGGCGGAAGATGCTCCAGCTGCGGCTTCTCCCATTACTGCAAACGTTGGCATAGTAAGCGATTATGTGTGGCGTGGTATCTCGCAAACTACACATGGCGCAGCTATACAGGGTGGTTTTGATTATGCACATGCCAGCGGTTTTTATGCCGGTCTGTGGGGTTCAAACGTGAGTTGGATTGTTGATACTGCTGCAACGACAGCCGGTGGTAGCGCCAGCCTTGAAATGGATACTTACTTCGGATTCAAAGGCAGTGTCGTCGAGGGTGTATCTTACGATGTCGGCTTCATTCGTTATAACTATCCCGGCACCTATGCGCCTGCTGCTAGTACGGGTGTTGCTGGAACAAACCTTGCGAAGGCTGATACCAATGAAATTTATGGTGGAATTGGCTACAAATGGTTCTCCGCAAAATATTCCTACAGCTTAGGCCAGTTCCTAACGCTGCCAGATGCTGTTGGCACAAACTATATTGATTTGACTGCCACATACCCAGTTGCCGATAGCGGAGTTACTGTTATTGCGCATGTGGGTAAGCAAACTTACCAAGGTGCGAATGCAACCGGATTGGCAGCTATCACCACAGCGGCAGCGGGAACAGGTACCCCGACTTACACCGATTATAAACTGGCTGTTACCAAGGACTTTAGCGGTTATGTGGTGGGTTTGACATACACCAGTACGGATGCCGGTTCTTTTTACACAACGTCCAATGCGGGTAGTGCTTTTGGAAAAAAACTGGGAGAGGCAACCACTACACTTTCTTTGACTCACGCGTTTTAATTTTGACTGAACCGCAGCCTCTTTCCTGATTGTGGGAGAGAGGCAAAGCTGGAAAGCGTAAAAATTTAAGGAGACTGAAGATGAAAATGGTCACAGCAATCATCAAGCCGTTCAAGCTGGACGAGGTGCGTGAAGCGCTTTCCGCCATCGGCGTGCAAGGCATCACTGTCACCGAAGTCAAAGGCTTCGGACGTCAAAAGGGGCACACCGAGCTGTATCGCGGTGCGGAATATGTCGTGGACTTTTTGCCCAAGATCAAACTGGAAGCCGCCATCAAGGCCGACATGCTCGATCAGGTCGTCGAGGCCATCGAGAAGGCAGCCCAGACCGGCAAGATCGGCGACGGCAAGATATTCGTACAGAGTCTGGAGCAGGTACTGCGTATCCGTACCGGCGAAGTCGGCCCTGAAGCCCTTTAAGGAGATATGAAATGAAGAAACTAATCGCTTCTCTTATGCTGCTGGTTACGCTGAGTGGTCTGGCAGCGCCAGTGTTTGCTGAAGAGGCTGCACCTGCGGCGGCTGCCGCGACGGTTGTGGCTCCTGCTGCGGAGGCTGCCCCGGCCGCTCCCGCTCCCGAGGCTGCTCCCGCTCCGGCTCCTACACCTAACAAGGGCGACACCAGCTTCATGTTGATCGTCACTGTGCTGGTGATCATGATGTCCATTCCCGGTCTGGCCCTGTTCTACGGCGGTCTGGTGCGCAGCAAGAACATGCTGTCCATCCTTGTACAAGTGTTCAGCATCTTCGCGCTGATCTCGGTGTTGTGGGCGATCTACGGCTACTCGCTGGCGTTCACCACAGGCAACGCGTTCATCGGTGGTTTTGATCGCTTGTTCCTGAAAGGCGTCTTTGATCCAGTCTCGGGTGCGGTCGCCAATGCTGCAACATTCAGCAAGGGCGTATACATCCCTGAGTTCGCCTTCGTTGCCTTCCAGGCTACGTTCGCCGCCATCACTGTGGCGCTGATCGTCGGTGCGTTCGCCGAGCGTATGAAGTTCTCCGCTGTGCTGTTGTTTTCGGCACTGTGGTTCACCTTCGCATACTTGCCGATTGCACACATGGTGTGGTTCTGGGCGGGTCCCGATGCCTATACCGACGCTGCTGCTGCTGAAGCCGCGACTGCATCGGCTGGCTGGTTGTTTGCCAAGGGTGCGCTGGACTTCGCTGGCGGTACCGTGGTGCACATCAACGCCGCTGTTGCGGGTCTGGTCGGTGCATTCCTGGTGGGCAAGCGTATCGGTTACGGCAAAGAGCCGATGGCTCCGCACAATCTGGTGATGACCATGATCGGCGCTTCCCTGTTGTGGGTGGGTTGGTTCGGTTTCAACGCAGGTTCTGCACTGGAAGCGGGCGGTACGGCTACTCTGGCGTTCGCTAACACCCTGTTTGCTACTGCCGCTGCCGTGCTGACTTGGCTGGCTTGCGAATGGCTGTTGAAGGGTAAGCCCAGCCTGTTGGGTGCTGCATCCGGTGCGGTTGCCGGTCTGGTAGCGATTACTCCTGCTTGCGGTTGGGTCGGAATCGGTGGCGGTCTGGTGATCGGTGCACTGGCTGGCGTGGTCTGCTTCTGGGGTGTTACCGGCCTGAAGAAACTGCTGGGTGCGGATGATGCGTTGGACGTGTTCGGTATCCATGGCATCGGCGGTATCCTGGGTGCGTTGCTCACCGGTGTGTTCAACACCTGGAGCATGGGCGGTACCGGCATCATCGACTACGTAAACAACACCATCGTCGATACGACTATCGGTGCGCAAGTGTGGATCCAGGCACAAGCCGTAGGAACCACGATCATCTGGTCTGGTGTGGTGGCCTTTATCTGCTACAAGCTGGTTGATCTGACTATCGGTCTGCGTGTGAAAGAAGAAGATGAGCGTGAAGGTCTGGACACAACGTCCCACGGCGAGCGCGCTTACAACGGCTAAGCTCTAAGTCTCCTCCCGAAGCTGTCTTAGCTTCGTTCAGGGGCTCCGCAAGGAGCCCCTTTTTTATGTCTGATGTTGATGTGCAGCGTTATTATTGACAAATAAGCATATGCTTATATAATGATCCGCTGTGGCTAACGCTACAGCACACTTTCCCTCCCTTTTAGTGTGCGGCCTTAACTCTCCCCCTGTTGTTAAGGCATTCGCCCCTGATCTGTCTGGATCAGGGGCTTTTTTCGCACAGATGAGTCGGTGCGGTACAGGGGTGGCAATCTGGAGATGTTTCAATGAATCCGCAAAAGAAGTTTCATCTGGTGTTTTCTTTCGTCATGGCTGCCGCCATGGTGTTCATCATGACTTTTGTCATCACGCTCGCCAATGTCGGCTGGATAGAGGGATTTGTATCGGTCTGGTTTCGGGCGTTCGTGATTGCCTATACCGTTGCGGTACCGGTGATTTTCTTCCTTGCCCCGCTAGCGAGAAAGCTGACCGGGCGTATCCTGGGTATGCCGGTCTGACGGAAAGCCGCCTCGTTTTTTTGGGGCGATCAGGCAGTTATTGATGTCGAAAGACAATGCTGCTCGAACGTTTGTGCCGGAACCGGTTTGCCAAACAGGTAGCCTTGGAATCTGGTGCAGCCGTATTGGCGCAGAAAGGCGAGCTGTTCATCCGTCTCCACGCCTTCGGCAATAACTTCCAATCCGAAATTGTGGGCGATGTTGATGATGGTGCGAGTCATCACGCGACTGTTCTTGTCGCGGGAAATATCGCGCACGAAGGACTGGTCAATCTTGAGCTGTTCCAGCGGCAGGCGCGTCAAATACGCCAGCGATGAATAGCCGGTGCCGAAATCGTCCATGGAGAAACGGACACCGATGGTGCGCAATTCCAGCATCTTTTCGATCGCCTCTTCGATATCGTTCAGGATGAAACTTTCGGTGAGTTCCAGTTTGAGCTGTGTGGCGCGGATGCCGCTCTGTTCTATGGTCTCTTTCACCAGTTCGACGAAATACGGCTGGCTCAATTGTCTGGCGCTAATGTTTACGGCGAGGCGGATGTCGCGCATTGCGGGTTCGCGTTCCCATTTTTTCAATTGCTGGCAGGCCTGCTCGAGCACCCAGTCGCCGATGGGCAGGATCATGCCGATCTCTTCGGCCAGCGGGATGAACTGGGCCGGAGACACCATGCCGCGCTCGGGATGGTTCCAGCGGAGCAATGCTTCAGCACCAACAACATGCCCGGCATCATCCACCTGCATCTGGTAATGCAGCATCAATTGCTGCGAGCGTAGTGATGCGCGCAGGTCTTGTTCCAGCTCGGCGCGATAATCCATTCTGGCCTGCATCGCCGGGTCGAAGAAACATACCTTGTTACGTCCCGAAGCCTTGGCCTGATACATGGCCAGATCGGACTGCTTCAACACTTCGTCCAAGCTGTTCTGGTGGCCGCGAAACAGGCTGACGCCGATACTGGGCGAGCTATGATGTTCGATACCGTTGAGCTGGTAGGGGAGGCTCAGTTCGTTGCGGATTTTCTCGGCGATGGTCTCGGCCTGTACCGCAGCCTCTTGCGCAATACTGTTGAGAGATTCCAAAGCGACCACGAACTCGTCGCCGCCCAGGCGCGCTACGGTGTCACCCTCGCGCACATTGCGCGAAAGGCGGCTGGCGACCTCCTGCAACAACAGATCACCGTAGTCGTGCCCCTGAGTATCATTAAGGGATTTGAAATTGTCCAGATCGATGAACATCAGCGCACCGTGTTTGCCGCTGCGCGCACTGATGCTCATGCTCTGCGCCAGCCGTTCCTGCAACAGGCGGCGATTGGGCAAAGTTGTCAGCGCATCATAGAAGGCTAGCCGGTGAATGTCTTCTTCGGTCTGTTTGCGCAAGGTGATGTCTTGCACCATGAACAGCACGACCTGTTCATCGCCCATTCTGGTCAGGGAAAGGTCGGCCAGATAGGTATGGGCTCCCAGACTGCCAGTGTGTTCGAAAGTGACATCGGTACGATGGATGCCGTCTTGCAGTACAGCGTCGACCATTTCATTCAGCGCGGCGACCTGAAGAAAAGTGCCCAGACGTTGGCCTTGCCACGCCTGTCCCGCGTTTAGCCCGAACATGCGTAATACGGCACTGTTGGCAAGGCGAATGGTGCCATCGCTATCCAGCACGATGAAGCCGATCGGCATGTTGCCGCCAATCTCGGCGAGCAGGGCGGGAACGTCGCGCATGCGGGGTCCAATAATAATTTATCAAAAGGCCGGAGTTATATCTGGCGCACCTTGATGTTCAGCGTCTGGATACGGTAGGCGATCTGGCGCGGGGTCATCTCGAGCAATCGTGCGGCCTTGGCTTGCACCCAGCCCGCCTGTTCCAGCGCGGCGATGACTTTCTCGCGCTCATCCAGATTGGGATCGTCGAGATCCAGATTCTGAACGGCACCACGGCTGGCGGAGACCTTCTCGTCAATGCCGGTAAGCAGGATGGCATCGCGGTCGATCAGATTCCCTTCCGTCATCACCGAAGCGCGTTCCAGGCAGTTCTCCAGTTCGCGCACGTTGCCCGGCCAGTCATGGTGCATCAGGATACGCAATGCGGTATCGCTCAACGCAAGCGGACGGCCCTGCTGGGTGCCAATCTTGTCAACCAAGAAACGCGCGATTTCGGGGATGTCTTCCATGCGCTCGCGCAGTGGAGGCAGGTACAGCGGCATCACGTTGAGACGGTAATACAAGTCCTCGCGGAAACGGCCAGCCTCCACTTCGGCTTCCAGGTCGCGATGTGTCGCGGCGACCACGCGCACGTCCACTTTCACGGTGCGCGTGCCGCCCACCCGTTCTAGCTCACCTTCCTGTAATACGCGCAACAACTTCGCCTGGAACGACGCGGAGATCTCGCCGATCTCGTCGAGGAACACCGTGCCGCCTTCGGCTTGTTCGAAGCGACCTTTGCGTTGCGCCACTGCGCCGGTGAAGGCACCTTTCTCGTGGCCGAACAGCTCGCTCTCCAGCAAGGTTTCAGGCAAGGCGGCACAGTTCAGTTTGACGAAGCTGCCGCGCGCGCGCGGCGAGTTGTAATGGATGGCGTTGGCGATCAACTCTTTGCCGGTGCCGGTCTCGCCACGGATCAGCACGGTGGTGTTCCATTTCGCTACCAGACGCACCTGCTCGAAGATGCGGCGCATCGGTTGGGTGTGGCCGATGATGTTGTCGAAGCCGTATTGTCCGCGCACGCTGCGGCGCAACACATCGCGCTCCTCCACGATCTCACGTTTCTCCTGCGCCACTTCCTGCGACAGGCGCACACTCTGCCCGATCAGGTTGGCGACCATTTCGAGGAAGTGCTGATATTCGTCCAGTTTTTCGGTGACGCCGGGCGCGGGTTGCGCAGCCAGCACGCCGACCACTTTTTTGCCCTGGCGGATAGGCACACCGACAAACGCGCCCTGCGGGTTGTAGATGCCGAGGCGGGAGAGGAAACGCGGCTCATCCATGATGCAGCGCACCGCGATGCTGTTGCCGGTTTTGAGGATGGTGCCGACCACGCCCTCGCCGGGCAGATAGCTGACTTCTTCGGTGACGGTGTCGGATACGCCGTACACCAGCGACACTTGCAATTCGCCGCTCGCCGCATCGATCAGGCTGACCATGCCGCGCTCCAGCGCCATACCTTCGTGCAAAGCGTGTAACACCCCGTCCAGTGTCTCTTTGAAATTGAGCGAATGGGACAACACCCGGCTGACTTGATAAAGCGTCTCCAGCTCTGCGCGCAGCAGATCCAGTTCGTTACTTCCTTTTGCTGGCAAATTAGACATGGTTACCTCCCGCCGCACAGGGCAGTTGTACGCGAACCCGGCAACCCGTGTGATATTCCGGGTCGATGTCTATGGTGCCGCTGTGGCGGCTCGCCACCTCCTGTGCCATGGCCAGCCCCAGGCCGAGATGTTGCCGCGCCGCACCTTTGGTGGTGAAGAAAGGTTGGAATACCTTGTAGCGCAACGCTTCGGCGATGCCGGGGCCGCTGTCTTCGACGAATACCTCGATGTGATCGCTGCGCATGTTGCACAAGATGCGCAGCTCGCGCCGTCCGCCGCGCCGTTCGTTTACCGCCTCGATGGCATTGGAGAGCAGTTGTTTGAACAGATTGGAGAGCTGTGCCAGATGGCCGAAAACCAATGCAGGACGCGGCGCAGGTTGCCATTCCACCACGATGCCTGCGCCGAGCAGACTGCCGGTAGTGAGTTTCAGCACATCTGCCAGCACCACGTTGAGGTCAACATTCTGCAAGGCCTCGTCGCTTTCATTCGGGATACAGGCACGCAAAGTCTCCAGTGCTTCACGGCTCTTCTGGATGGCTTCTCCCAACGCACTGGCCGGAATGCCGTCCGCAGCGCCCTGAGTGGGAGCCTGATTGGATAGGCGACGCTCCAGCATGTGTGCGGCAGCGCTGAGCATATTGAGCGGTCCTTCCAGCTGATACACCGCACCGGCCAGCGTCTCGCGTAGTCCCTGGATGCGTTCCTGCTCGGACAGCAAAGCGCGCAGGCTGTTGATGCGCAGGGCTTCTTGTTGGCGCTTGAGTTCGCTGATGTCCTGAATGGTGAGCAGCAGGTAGTGGCGGCGCAAGGGTTCGTAAAAAGCATCCGCGCCGACGTCGTGTTCCTCGAACCACGAGATCGCACACGAGAACCAGCGTGCCGGTCGGTTGGCCGATTCGATACAGACTTCACGCGCCGAGATATTGCGGTGCCGCTCCTGTGCCTTGGTATAGGCATCGCCCATCTGCGCACGCACGGCTTCAAGCAATTTTGCGGCAGGCTCCTTGCCCAGATCGCCGATTAATTTCTTGTATTCCTGATTGTCCAGCAGCACGCGCTCTTTTTCGTCCAGCAGCACGATGGCGACTTGAGCTGCGTCCACCACCGATTCGATCAGTGTCTTCTGATTCTGCACCTGACGTTCGAGACGGTGCACTTCGGTCACATCCCGTTGCATGCCGAGGTAATGCGTGGTCAGCCCGTCCTCGCTGACCACCGGAGTGATGGTAACGTCGGCCAGATAACGGCTGCCATCCTTGCGTTTGTTCACCAGCAGACCGTTCCACGGACGCTGGCGCTGGATTTGTGCCCACAACGTCTCGTACACCAACTTGGGGGTGACACGGTAAGACAGGATGGACTCGTTGTGGCCGACGATTTCTTCCTGCCCATAGCCGGTGGTGCGCTGGAACGCGCCGTTAGCATAGAGGATGTTGGCGCGCGCATCGGTGATGGAAATCGCCAGTGCGGCTTGCTCCACCGCTTTGCGGAACAGATGCGGTGGAACGCCGTCGCCGCTGTCGGATACCGGGGCGGCGGAAGAGGGAGTGGGCTTGGACATTGAAGCTCCATTGTTTGAATGATGACAATGAATCAGCAATAACCATGCCCAAGCAAGCAAGAGAGTGTATGCACCGATGTGATGCGGCAAATGTCCGCTTTACGACATCTGGGTGGGATGGGCTGCGACAAAGCTTGGCTATTTTTGCACCGTGCTGGTGCGTGTGCGCACCAAATGCCTGATTTTGTGCCACTCGATTTTTTTGTGGGCGACTGGCACGGCGCTTGCAAGGAGGAGCGCAGGAGAGCGTCGATATGAGTGAATACCTGTTACTGCTATTGAGTACCGTGCTGGTGAACAACGTGGTACTGGTGAAGTTCTTGGGGTTGTGCCCGTTCATGGGCATATCCAAGAAGACCGACACCGCCATCAGCATGGGGTTGGCTACCACCTTTGTGATGACCATGGCCTCGGCTTCGTGCTGGATGCTGGAACACTGGCTGCTCGTTCCATTGGGTATGACGTATCTGCGCATCCTCGTTTACATCCTCGTCATCGCCGTCGTGGTGCAGTTCACCGAGATGGTGGTACGCAAGACTAATCCGGCGCTGTATCAGGTGCTGGGTATCTACCTGCCGCTCATTACTACCAATTGCGCCGTGCTGGGCATCCCTTTATTGACCACGCAAGAGAAGCTGCCGTTTACGGAAAGCCTGCTGTACGGCTTCGGTTCCGCAGCGGGCTTCACGCTGGTGATGGTGCTGTTTGCCGGATTGCGCGAACGTCTGGCGTTGGCGCAAGTGCCGCCCGCATTCGTCGGCGCACCAATCGGATTTATCACCGCAAGCCTGTTGGCCTTGGCCTTCATGGGTTTTGCGGGACTCGTATAACAGGAGGCCGGAATGTTTATCGCTGTCGTCAGTCTGACTATCCTCGGTGCGGCCATGGGGCTGTTCCTCGGTTACTCCGCACGCAAGCTTGAGGTGGAAGGTAATCCGCTGGTCGCTGAGATACAGGCCATCCTGCCCGGTTCGCAATGCGGCCAGTGCGGCTTCCCCGGTTGTGCCGGTGCGGCACAAGCATTAGCTGATCGCAATGCACCTATTACTTTGTGCCCGCCCGGTGGACGTGCAGTGGTGCAGGCGCTGGGATTGAAGCTCGGCATCGAAGCGGATCTGTCGGCGGTGAAAGAAAGCGGCCCGATGATCGCCGAAGTGAAAGAAGAGATCTGCATCGGTTGCACGCGCTGCTTCAAGGTGTGCCCGACCGATGCGATCATGGGTGCTGCACAACAGATTCATGTGGTGTTCCGTGAAGCCTGCACCGCTTGCGGCAAATGCGAGGAAGTGTGCCCGACCGAATCAGTGAAGCTGCAACCCATCCCGGTGACGCTGCAATCATGGCACTGGCATAAACCGATAGGGGAGGCAGCATGAAGCTATTCGACCTGAGAGGCGGTGTCCATCCCGAGGGCAAGAAAGATATGTCGGTTGAGCGCCGCATCCGTGTGCTGCCGTTGCCGAAAAAACTGTTCGTGCCGTTGCAGCAGCACATCGGCGCGCCTGCGACGCCAGTGGTGAACGTTGGCGACAAAGTGCTCAAAGGTCAGCTCATCGCCTCGGCGCAAGGTGCGGTCTCATCCTCCATCCACGCGCCGACCTCCGGCGTGGTCACTGCACTGGGCGACCATGTGGCACCACATCCCTCCGGCTTGCCGGTGCCCACGATCACGATCGAGAGCGACGGTGAAGACAAGTGGGTCGCCACAGAATCCGTGGACGATCCATTCGCGCTGACACCGGAAGACATCGCCGCACGCGTTGGTGCGGCGGGTATCGTCGGCCTCGGCGGTGCGACGTTCCCGGCAGCATTGAAACTCAACCTCAGCCGCAACAGCGGCGTACAGACGCTGATCATGAACGGCGGTGAATGCGAACCGTATCTCACCTGCGATGACCGCATCATGCGCGAACGTGCAATGCAGATCGTCGAAGGCATCCGTCTCATTGCGACAGCCGTAGCCGCCAAAGAAGTGCTGGTTGGCATCGAAGACAACAAGCCCGAAGCCATTGTTGCGATGCAGGCCGCCGCACAGGGCACTGCGGTGCAAGTGGTTGCTATGCCGAGCATGTACCCGATGGGTTCGGAGAAGCAGATCATCCAAGTGCTCACCGGCAAAGAGATCCCGGCGGGTGGACGCCCCGCCGACATCGGCGTGCTGGTGCACAACGTCGCCACGGCTTTTGCCGTGCAACAGGCCATTCGCTACGGCAAGCCGCTGATCTCGCGCATCGTCACCGTGAGCGGCGGCGCGATCAAGACCGCGTGCAATGTGGAAGCGCTGGTCGGCACCCCCGTGCAAGAGTTGATCGATTTTGCCGACGGTTACACGCGAGCCGCCACGCGGTTGGTGCTGGGCGGGCCGATGATGGGGCAACAGTTCACCAACACTGGTGTGCCCGTGGTGAAAGGGACGAGCGGTGTGCTGGCGCTCACCGCAAGCGAGATCGGGCAAGCCGAAGCCTCGCCGTGTATACGCTGCTCCACCTGCGTACGCGCTTGTCCGGTGGGTTTGTTGCCGTTGGAAATGGCCGCGCGCATCCGCGCATCCGACCTGTCCGGCGCGGTCTCCTTCGGGTTGAAAGATTGCATCTCGTGCGGTTCCTGCTCCTATGTGTGCCCGGCGCATATCCCGCTGGTGCATTACTTCAATTACGCCAAAGGCGATCTCGCCGCGCAGGAGCGCGCCAAGCTGAAACAGGAAGCCACCAAGAAACTGGCCGATGCGCGCAACGAACGTATGGCGCGTATCGAACGCGAACGCGCAGAGGCGGCAGCGAAGCGTAAAGCCGCGCGCGAAGCGAAAGAACGTGCGGCGAAAGAAGCCGCAGCAAAGGCGGAGGTTGTATGAGTCAAAAGCTATCACCACAGAGACACAGAGGCACAGAGGAAAACCAACACCTGAGTGTGCTTTCGACGGCATGCTTGGATAGTGCTGATTGTTTTTGTCTTTCTCTGTGTCTCTGTGTCTCCGTGGTGAAAGGTTCTCAATCATGAATAAAATCGCCCATTCCCCCCACGCACACGCCCCCACCTCCATCAGCAAAGTGATGGGCACGGTGTTGCTAGCACTCACGCCCGCTACGCTGTTTGGTTTCTGGTTGTACGGTTGGCCCGCAGTCAATCTGTGGGCGGTGTCGCTGATCGCGGCCATCGTTGGCGAAGCTTTTGCGCTGCGTCTGCAAGACCGCGCGGTGCGCCCCGCATTGATGGACGGCTCGGGCATCTTGACCGCATGGTTACTGGCGATCTCGCTGCCACCTTATGCACCGTGGTGGATCGCGGTACTCGGCAGTCTGTTCGCCGTCATCATTGGCAAACATATCTTTGGTGGGCTGGGACAGAACGTGTTCAATCCCGCGATGGCGGCGCGCGTGATGCTGCTGATCTCGTTTCCGCTGGAGATGACGACGTGGGTCGCGCCTTCGCAGGCGCCGGGTCTTCTTGAAAGTTTGCGCATCACCTTCTTGAGTCAACCTATCGACGGTATGGCGAGTGCTTCTCTGCTGGGACACGTGAAAACCGAGTTCACACGCGGCATCGGTCTGGATCAGGCACTGGTCGGTTATTACGCCCCGATGGATATGTTGTGGGGCAATCGTGCGGGCAGTCTGGGTGAGACGGCAGCGCTGTTGCTGCTGATCGGCGGCCTGTTCCTCATCGCGCGCCGCATCATCACTTGGCATGCACCGTTCGCCATGCTGCTTGGTGTGGCTGTACCCGCGCTGATTTTCAATGCCGTCGATGGCAATCATTACGCCGGGCCGATGTATCACCTGCTTACCGGAGGCTTGATGCTGGGCGCATTCTTCATCGTCACCGATCCGGTGACCTCCCCCAACACTACCACGGGGCAGCTCATCTTCGGATTCGGCTGCGGTTTGTTGACTTGGATCATCCGCACCTGGGGCGGTTACCCTGAGGGCGTGGCATTCGCGGTGATGATCATGAACACCGTCACGCCGATCATCGACCAATACGTGAAACCGCGCATCTACGGGCGTGACCGCAAGGGTGCTGCATTGCCCGTGAAGAAGGAGGCGTGAGATGAAACTCGAAGAGTTGCGCGGCAAATTGTTCTATCAGGGCGTGTTGCTCGGCGGTGTGGCGCTCATCACCAGTGCGGCGCTGGCCTATGCTGCGCGCATCACCGAAGCGGATATCAAGGCGGCGGAAGCGAGCGACCTCAAGCAATCACTGGCGCAAGTGTTGCCGGGCGAATATGAGAACGACCTGCTCAAGGACACGATCAAGCTGCCCGGCAAAGAAGGCGATGTGCTGGTGTATCGCGGTCGCCGTGCGGGCAAGGTCGAGGCGGTGGTGTATCGCGTGATTGGCCATGGCTATGCGGGCAACATCGTGTGCGTGATGGGCGTGTCGCGCGAGGGCAAGATACTCGGCGTGCGTGTCATCAGCCATAAAGAGACGCCGGGGTTGGGCGACAAGATCGAACCGGCCAAGGCGAAATGGATATTCGATTTCGACGGCAAATATCTGGGTGAGCCGCCCCTAGAGAAATGGGCCGTGAAGAAAGATGGCGGCGTGTTCGACCAGTTCGCCGGGGCGACTATCACCCCGCGCGGCGTGGTGAATGCAGTGAAAGGCGGGCTGGAATTCTTTGATGCGAATCGGACTGCGCTACTTGAAGGCACGGCAGCGGAAGGGGGCGAAAAATGAGCGAAAACTACGGACGCATCACCAAAGACGGACTGTGGGACAACAACATCGTCTTCGCGCAGATACTCGGCATGTGCCCGACCATGGCGGTGACCAGTAGCGCCACCAACGGTCTCGGCATGGGGCTGGCGACCACGGCGGTATTGGTTGCCGCCAACGCCCTCGTTTCGGGCGCGCGCGATCTCATCAGCCCCGATGTGCGCATCCCGGTATACATCGTGCTGATCGCGACGCTGGTGACGCTGGTGGATGTGAGCCTGAACGCCTGGGCGCACGATCTGTATAAAGTGCTCGGCCTGTACATCGCGCTGATCGTGGCCAACTGCGCTGTGCTTGGCCGTGCCGAAGCCTTTGCCGCCAAAAACAGTGTGGGCGCTTCGGCGCTGGATGGCCTGATGATGGGCTTGGGTTTCACTTTTGCCTTGACGCTGATTGGCGGCATCCGCGAAGTGTTGGGCGCAGGCACATTGTTTTCCAATGCTCATCTGTTGTTGGGCCCAGCCTTTGCGTTCTTGGAGACTACCGTCATTCCAGAATACAAAGGTTATCTGCTGATGATCCTGCCCCCCGGCGGCTTCATGGTGTTGGGTTTCCTGTTGGCGGGAAGGCGCATCATGGAAAGCCGTAAAGCAGCACGTGCCGTAGCCGCCGAAGTCGCAGTGAATTAGGAGAGCAACTATGCAGATCGGCGTCGCCTATTCTGAACCCGCGCAACAACTCTGGTTGCGCATCGAAGTGCCGGATGAAACCACGGTGCAGCAGGCCATTGAGGAGTCCGGCATCCTGAAGAAATTCCCGTCCGTCGATATCGCGACCTGCACGATCGGGATATTTGGTAAAGTCGCCGAACTCGATGCGACGCTGAAACCGGGCGACCGCGTGGAGATCTACCGCGCCATTACCGCTGATCCGGCCACTGTGCCCCGGCGGGTGATTGCCGGTGACGACGAGGATTGAAACTACGGGGCACCATGACAATAAGCTGCACACGCGACGAAGCACCTTGCTGCACAGATAGCGTTGTTAATCGGTTCGCCCCGTGCTGATCGAGCTGATTGTTCTCGTGTTGGTGGTGGGGGTGGTTGTGATGTTGTTGCGACCGCCTAAGCAGTGACGAGAGCGGTCAACGTTGCTGCTTCTTCAGGAACATGACCAACGCACCATCCATCATCGCCAGATGGGTATCGAACCACTCCGGCAAACCTTCCTTCACGTAAGCGCGCACTAGCGGCAGATGGCCGCGTTTGAGGGTGCGGTTGAGTTGCTGCAATTCGCCCAACACGCGGTGATGTTCGCCTTCATGCACGCCCAGTCCCTGATATTTGGCTTCGTGCATCAGTCGTCCTTCGGCCATGAAGTGTTCGCGGGTGTGAGTGACAAGCGCCTGGAACAAAGCGGGGAACTCCGCATCGCTGGCCGCGATGAGTGCGCCCACCTGGGTGATGAATTCGCGATGGGCATCATCCATCTCGCCTACTCCGAGAATATGACGCGCCTCATCCCATTGTGCAGGGTGTTTGTTCATGCCGCTGCGAGGCTGCCGTTCCAAGCCTGTGCGGCGGTCAGGAAATCCGCCACATCGGCATTCACGATCTCGATGTTGAGCCGGTCCAGATAACGCTTTTCTTTGTCGGTCGGATGCGGGATCAGCGCCCAGCCGGCGGGTTTGTCTGCGCCGAAGATGATGTCGGAGAACACCATGCGGTCGGTATCGCGGTTCAGGCGCAGTCCGAGCAGCACATAACGTTTGTTCTGGCGCGAACGTTTGACGAAAGAAGGAATGGCAAAGCCCCCCATCAGTTCGGTGATGTAATCGACGAAGTCGGCATCTGAAGCGATGTAGTTCGATTCCGGCAGGGGCGTGCCCAGCGGTTTGAACAGGATGGGCAGCGAGGTATCCACAGCTTCTTGCTCGATGGCGGAATAGGCCGTGCCGTCGTAGTTGAAGATGCGGAAGCGGAATTCCTTGCCGGACATACGCGCGATGCCGACGATCAGCGTGTGCGGCGTGGCGGCATATTGTTTCTGGATCTGTGTGTCGCGGTTGGCATCTATCAGATAGGGCAACTTTTGCTGTGCCAGCCATGCGTGCAGGGCGGAAGTGCTCCATTGCGTGTTCTTGTAGGTGGCATCAAGGAACTTGTTCACCGCCGAACGACCACGCTTGAGTTCCACATTCATCGCCGCGCGCGGGAATTCGTACATCAGCTTGGGTGCCATCGGTTGGCCGTTGTTCATGGCCAGGATCAGACTGTCGCTGTCGGCGGGAATGGCTTTGCCTGTGGCCGGGTCTATCACCCCGTTCAATGCGCCGGGGCCAAGATACGGGACGACGCTGCCGTCGGACAGGCCGGAAAAGATGTTGTCGAATGCGCTGGTACTCATCGGAATGGACTCCTGTGGATAGGGATACATAATCCATCGCAATAAACGCGCCAGCAGCGATCCCCAGTGTTGGTGCGGGATGCGGCCTTTTCGGCTTTGGTGCAAATGCGACAAAACCAAAAAAGTTGTCCGACAAGGGTGTGGGGGTAGGACTGATACAAGAAAGCTTCAGCAATCAGTTTGCCGCAGCGTGAATAGGCAATGTCAGAGCCAATGGAGATAGCAGGTGGCCCCGCTACAGGACAAATGCGAGTGTTCGACTATCCGTTCGACGAATCTTTTGCGGCAGATAACCGCTCGGCTTCTTGCGCAATTTTAAGTTCACGCTCCGCCCGCAGCTGTCGCATCTTCGGGGATGAGGGTACAAATGCCCCCCAATGATACGAGCCGGAGTCCAGCTTGTTATGGTTGTCGTGTGTGGGGGAAGGTGCCGTTGTTGGCGGCTTTGCGGTTGCCATGATTGACCTCCAATGGTTTTGAGGCAACCAGAAGACAGTCCATCTGGCGGCCCCGCTGTCATAGGTTTTACCCTTTAGACCGGAAACTTTGCGTCCCTGCCTTTCGGCAGGTTTGCCCTTTACTGGCTTTACTATACCCCCATGGGAGTCGAAGTCAAAGGAATGTGTAGGAGGTCCGTTCCAAACGCCGCAGGGCAGTGGCGGCTAAACAGGGCACGCTCGGATTGTCGCTCCATGAACGGCGCGGCGCGCCCAATTTCAGATTTCGTCATTCCGGCGAAGGCCGGAATCTAGCGTATTTAATCAACTGGGCACCAGCCTTGAGTGAAGTTGATCTTGCTCTGAAAGCAGGAGGAGAACAAAAACGATACGGAGCCTGATTCGGAATGAGCAGCGCATGGCCGCATTGATGCCGTTGCCGAGGAAGTCGTTCATCTATCCGTCACAAAATTCCGCTACATTTCTTCAGGCGTTCGAAGTTGAACATCAAATGACTTTTTCAAGAGATACAGCTTGACGTCATGCTACTCATGCTGGAAGTTTGGTGTATTGAAATAGAAAAGCAGGTTTTGGTTTCAGTCCTTGTGAAGTGCGATCTTGATCGAAGGAGGAAAAGATGAACGAATTGCAAAGCCACGATTATGTAATCCCCGCCTTTCTGCTGATGGAGCCGCGAAGCACAGACGGAAATGGAAGCGACACTCCAATGGATGATTTCTTGAAGTATCTCCGAGGCTGGTCTGAATTTATGCCACCCGAAGAGTTCGAATGAGCTAAGTTAAGTGCGCAATGTATAGCAGCACGTGATGTTTGCGGCGTCTCAATACGCCGCAATACTCACCTCATACAACCCGCCCACCACGGTGTATTCATCCTCTCCCTGCAACATCCCCGGCAGTAGTCTCGTATAACAAAACACTTTCGATAGCGGCACTTTTGCGGTGAGCAGGTAGTCGCCGAATTCGTCGGCGCGTTCGCGTTCTGTGGTGAATGAACTCAGGCTGTTGAACAGCACTACGCGGTGTGTGTCGTCCAGCGTGGCTAGTGTCTCGTAGTCATCCACGCGGTTCACGCCACGGTACAGGGTGAGATGTGTTGTGTCGGGATGTTGGCGTGCCAGCTCGTATTGGCAATAAGAATAGAGCAGATCAAACTGCGCTTCCACTGCGTTGGTGCCGTAGAGCGCGCTGGCGCGCATCTCCAAGTAACGCCGGTAGGCTACGCCGGAAAAATCGCGGATCGGCCCGGCGTGGTAACGGGGCAACAGGCCGAAGCGAGACTCTACCCAGCCTTTTAATGCCGCCCCTTCTCTGCCGTCCGCATCGAAACTCCAGCCGCGCAACATGCGCAAGTAATCCGCCTTCTGTCTTTTGTGGGCGGCATTGACGCTGTATCCGGCCTGTTCCGGGTCGTCCAGATAAAAGGCGGCGTTCATGTGTGCTGCAAAGGCGTGCGCGCGCTCTTGGGTGTCGTCGAGAGTATCCAGTAATGAAAAGAAGCCGTGGTGCAACGAGGCCACGCCGTCCAGTTCAAGGGCGACCGGTGCGCGCTGGAAGGTCATGCCGCCGAGGATGTCGGCGGGCAGATTGCAGCGGTTGATGGGCAAGCGTGCGGTGCGCGGAAGCGCGACGGACTTGATGTTGTGTCCGCCTCCCTCCCCCCCGTTCCCCCGTGAAGGGTTCCCCTCTCCCGCTGGGAGAGGGGGAAGGGGTGAGGGAGGGGCGAGGGGTACGGTATGTCCTCGCTGCGCGAGATTTGGGTTGATGTCTGGAGTTGTTGTCACTCTTACAAAGCCGCCTGCTTTGTTGTGTTCTAAATCTGCCAATACATTTTGGGTGGAAATATTTTTTTCTGACATTTCATGCGGTTGGCTGTTTATGCGGCGGGTGGCACGGAGCTTGCGATGGTAGGGGTGCGAGCAACGGTTTTTTCAATCGCAATTTAATTTCTGCAACTCTTAGGAGACTAACATGGCACTGCGTCAATGCGCAATTTACGGGAAGGGTGGTATCGGTAAGTCCACTACGACCCAGAACCTGGTAGCAGCTTTGGCTGAAGCCGGTAAGAAGGTGATGATCGTCGGCTGCGACCCGAAAGCTGACTCTACTCGTCTGATTCTGCACTCGAAGGCACAGAACTCCGTGATGGAACTGGCTGCTGAAGCCGGTAGCGTCGAGGATCTGGAACTCGAAGACGTTCTGTCCGTAGGTTACGGTGGCGTTAAGTGCGTTGAGTCCGGTGGTCCTGAGCCCGGCGTTGGCTGTGCAGGCCGTGGCGTTATCACCGCTATCAACTTCCTGGAAGAAGAAGGCGCGTATGACGACGAACTCGACTTCGTGTTCTACGACGTGTTGGGTGACGTGGTGTGCGGTGGTTTCGCGATGCCTATCCGCGAAAACAAAGCGCAAGAGATCTACATCGTTTGCTCCGGCGAAATGATGGCGATGTACGCTGCTAACAACATCGCCAAGGGTATCGTGAAGTATGCGAACTCCGGTGGCGTGCGTCTGGCTGGCCTGATCTGCAACAGCCGTCAAACCGACCGCGAAGATGAACTCATCATGGCGCTGGCTGCAAAGCTGGGCACACAGATGATCCACTTCGTGCCACGCGACAACGCTGTGCAACACGCTGAGATCCGTCGTATGACCGTGATCGAATACGATCCAAAGGCAAAACAAGCTGACGAATATCGTTCATTGGCAAAGAAGGTTCTGGAGAACAAGAAGTTCGTTATTCCTACACCTATCACCATGGACGAACTGGAAGCACTGTTGATGGAATTCGGCATCATGGAAGTAGAAGACGAATCCATCATCGGCAAGACAGCGGCAGCAGCCTAATCGTCGCAAGAGCGGACCGGCTGGTCCGGTTCGCTCAATTCCCCAACCCTGACGGACTCCACAGATTGGTGGGTCATCAAAGGAGAATGAAATGACAGCATTAACACGCGAAGAGACCCAGGCCCTCATTCAAGAGGTGCTCGAGGTCTATCCCGAGAAAGCAAAAAAGGACCGCGAGAAGCATCTGGCGGTTAACGACAAATCCATCGAACAGTCCAAGAAGTGCATCACTTCCAACCGCAAATCGTTGCCGGGTGTGATGACGATCCGTGGCTGCGCTTACGCCGGTTCCAAAGGTGTGGTGTGGGGCCCGATCAAGGACATGATCCATATTTCTCACGGCCCGGTCGGCTGCGGTCAGTATTCCCGCGCCGGTCGCCGTAACTACTACGTCGGCACCACCGGCGTGAACGCCTTCGGCACCATGAACTTCACTTCCGACTTTCAGGAAAAGGACATCGTGTTCGGCGGCGACAAGAAGCTCGCCAAGCTGATCGGCGAGATCGAGCAACTGTTCCCGCTGCACAAAGGTATCTCGGTGCAGTCCGAGTGCCCGATTGGTCTGATCGGTGACGACATCGAAGCGGTGTCGAAGAAGACCTCCAAAGAGATCAACAAGCCGGTTATACCCGTGCGCTGCGAAGGTTTCCGTGGTGTGTCGCAATCGCTGGGTCACCACATCGCTAACGATGCGATCCGTGATTGGGTGTTGGGCAACCGCGATACAGCGGCTTTCGAGTCTACTCCTTATGACGTGACCATCATCGGCGACTACAACATCGGCGGCGACGCATGGGCAACCCGTACCATCCTCGAAGACATGGGTCTGCGCGTGATCGCTCAATGGTCCGGCGACGGTACTCTGGCTGAAATGGAGAACACACCGAAGGCCAAGCTGAACCTGCTGCACTGCTACCGCTCGATGAACTACATCAGCCGCCACATGGAAGAGAAGTACGGTATCCCTTACATGGAATACAACTTCTTCGGCCCGACCAAGATCGAAGCCTCCATCCGCGAGATCGCCTCGTTCTTCGACGACACCATCAAGGCGAATGCCGAGAAGGTCATCGCCAAGTACAAGCCGATGATGCAAGCCGTGATCGACAAATACAAGCCGCGTCTGCAAGGCAAGCGCGTCATGCTGTACGTCGGCGGTCTGCGTCCACGTCACGTGATCGGTGCGTATGAAGATCTGGGCATGGAAGTGGTCGGTACCGGTTACGAGTTCGCCCACGGCGACGACTACGACCGCACCATCAAAGAAATGGGTAACGCCACACTGCTGTACGACGACGTGACCGGTTTCGAATTCGAAGAATTCGTGAAGAAGGTCAAGCCTGATCTGGTCGGTTCCGGCATCAAGGAAAAGTTCATCTTCCAGAAGATGGGTATCCCTTTCCGCCAGATGCACTCGTGGGACTACTCCGGCCCGTATCACAGCTATGACGGCTTCGCCATCTTCGCTCGTGATATGGACATGACCCTCAACAATCCGTGCTGGAGCAATCTGACAGCACCGTGGTTGAAGAAGGCTGCGTAAAGAATAAGCGGGCGGTGGCAACGCCGCCCACCATCAATCTGTGCCGGCATCTGCAAATTGGCAGTGCGGCTAAGGAGATAGAAATGCAAAAAGTCGATGACATCAAACCTTGTTATCCGCTGTTCCGTCAGGACGAATACAAGGATTCGCTGAGCAACAAGAAGAAGCTGTTTGAAGAAGGCCACGATGCCGCCAAGGTGCAAGAGACATTCGCCTGGACCACCACGATGGAATATCGTGAACTGAACTTCAAGCGCGAAGCGCTGACCGTTAACCCGGCCAAAGCTTGCCAACCATTGGGCGCGGTGTTGTGCGCACTGGGTTTCGAAAAGACCATGCCGTACGTGCACGGTTCGCAAGGTTGCGTGGCTTACTTCCGCTCCTACTTCAATCGTCACTTCCGCGAGCCAGTCTCTTGCGTGTCCGACTCCATGACTGAAGACGCAGCCGTGTTCGGCGGTCAGAAGAACATGATCGACGGTTTGGAAAACGCCAAGGCGCTGTACAAGCCGGACATGATCGCAGTCAGCACCACCTGTATGGCCGAAGTCATCGGTGACGACTTGAACGCCTTCATCCGCAACACGAAGAAAGCGGGCAACATCCCCGAGGACTATCCTGTTCCGTTCGCACACACTCCGTCTTTCGTGGGTTCGCACGTGACCGGTTGGGACAACATGTTCGAAGGCATCATCCGTTATTTCACGCTGAACACGATGGACGACAAGACTCCGGGCAAGAACGGCAAGATCAACATCGTTCCCGGTTTCGAGACTTACCTCGGCAACTACCGCGTGATCCATCGTATGCTGGACGAGATGGGCGTCGCACACACCCTGCTGAGCGATCCGACCGAAGTGCTGGATACACCGGCTGACGGCCAGTTCCGCATGTATGCGGGCGGCACCACTCAGGCTGAAGTGAAGGATGCGCCGAACGCTACGACCACCTTCCTGCTGCAACCGATGCAACTCGACAAGACCAAGAAGTATGTCGAGACCACCTGGAAGCATGAAGTGCCGAAGACCACCATCCCGATGGGTCTGGAGTGGACGGATGAGTTCCTGATGAAGGTCGCCGAAGTCACCGGCAAGGCAATCCCCGCATCGCTGGCATTGGAGCGTGGTCGTCTGGTCGACATGATGATGGACAGCCACACCTGGTTGCACGGCAAGAAGATCAGCCTGTACGGTGATCCTGACTTCACCCTCGGCATGACCAAGTTCCTCACCGAACTGGGCATCGAGCCGCTGCACGTGTTGTGCAACAACGGCGGCAAGAAGTGGGAAAAAGCCATGCGCAAGATGCTGGACGAAACGCCTTACGGTAAAAACACCCAGTTGTTCGCGGGTGCCGACCTGTGGCACTTCCGTTCGCTGGTGCTGACCGAGAAGCCTGACTTCATGATCGGCAACTCTTACGCCAAGTTCATCCAGCGCGACACCTTGGCCAAGGGTAAAGAGTTCGAAGTTCCGCTGATCCGTATCGGCTTCCCGATCTTCGACCGTCACCACCTGCATCGTGCTACGACGCTGGGTTACGAAGGTGCGATGCAGACGCTGACCACTATCGTGAATGCGGTGCTGGAACGTCTGGACGAAGAAACTCGCGGCATGGGAACGACCGACTACAACCACGACTTGGTTCGTTAATACCGACCTGATCCCCTCTCCCGCTTGCGGGAGAGGGCTAGGGAGAGGGTAAAGGAAAGCTCATGGCAAACATCATGATCCGTCGCGACAGCAAGGGCAATTATCAGTTCTATTTGCCCAAGCGCGATCTCGAGGACACCATCGTCTCGATGGAGTTCGATACCCCGGAGAAGTGGGGTGGCGAGATCAAGCTGAACAATGGCGGCACTTATTACATCGAACCGCAGGCCGCTCCGGCACGCCTGCCTTATTCGGTGCGCGCCAAACGTCTCGATGCGGCGGAATAAACGACAGGAGAAATCATCATGGCAATGAAGATCAATGCAGATTTGTGCACTTCTTGTGGTGACTGCGAACCGGAATGCCCGACAGCTTCCATCAGCACCAAGAAGGGAATGTATGTCATCAACGCAAACGAATGTACCGAATGCGAAGGTGAATTCGCCAAGCCGCAATGCGTGAAGGTGTGCCCGATCAAGGGGTGTATCACACAGATCGCAGCGTAATAAATTCCGTTCGTGGTGCGCTTGGCGAGCCATGAACGGACCAATAGCCTTCGATAGGCTCGGGCCGAACGGTTTGGGCGTGTTGAACAAGAACAGAGGTAACTATGACTAGCGCCACCGTCATCACCAAAACAGCCGCCCTGCGTATCGCGCAGGCTGCACGCGCGCTTGCGGATGTGAATGCGGGGGCTTTTGCGGCTAAGCTGGCCGACCAGATCGGCTTGCCCATCACCGAAGAGAAGCTCGCCAAGGTGACTGTGGCGGACATCAAGCTCATTCTTTCCGGCGAAGAGACCGTCGAACCGGATGTGGATGGTGCCTCGATCAAACTCGCCGTGCGCCATCTGTGGGGCACGACCGACGAAGCAGAGAACCTGCCTCCCATCATCGCTTATAAAGAAGGCGACATGCCCGGCAGTCTGCGTGTGGCAGTGGCCTCCAACAGCGAAGAGAACCTCGACGGGCATTTCGGTTCCTGCCCGCGTTTTCTGGTTTATCAGGTCGGGCGTAACGAGATCCGTTTGATCGATATACGCTCTACCGCCCTCACCGACGATGCTGAAGACAAGAACGTCGCGCGTGCCCAACTTATCAATGATTGCCAGATCGTTTACGTGCAATCCATCGGTGGCCCCGCCGCCGCCAAAGCGGTGCGCGCTAACGTACACCCCGTAAAAGCGCCGGAAGGCGGCAAGGCAGATATTGCCTTGCAACGTCTGCAGGCCGTGCTGGATGCGCCGCCGCCCTGGTTGGCCAAGATTCTCGGTGTGGAAGCGAAGTCGTTGGGTCGTTTCTCGGAAGCTGAAGAAGAGTAAGACGATGATCGTTCCAGAAACATTGGAGCATATCGCCAACACCGCCGTCGCGATGGGTGGCTTGAGTGACGCGACATTGGTCGAGTTGAAGCAGACTTGGCCCGATCTGCGCTTCACTTTCTGTAGCGACGACGATATGCCCGCGCGTCTGCCGCCCGCTTTGCGGCGAGAAGGCTTTAATCTGTATCTGGTCAACGGCAGCGAACACTGCCTTAGTCTCACCGACGACCCATTGCAGGCCATCGGTGTGGTGCTGGCCGAAGTGGACGAAGATTAGGGAAGTACACTTTCCTCAGCGGGGGAAGTGTTGGGGAAAGGGGCGAAACTGTCGCCCATTATCGCAACTCAATCGTTACTTCTGCGACTTCTTCCAGTCATCCGTCAGCATCCCCGCATAACCCCAGTCGGACTCTTCGATCTCCTGGATCACGATATGAGTGTGCTCCGGTTTCTTACCGAGTACACGCACCAGCGATTCGGTGAAGTCTTTCACCAGTTGCGCCTTTTGTTCTCTCGTTGCACCTTTGGTGATTTGCAAATTCACGTACGGCATGGCTATTTTCCTAAGTCGGGGTTCAGGGTTTGGGGGCGAGCTTTTGCCATTCGGTATTGAAATAGACCGACACCGCCCCCGGTTTCATTTCCGGCAGGCTACCGATCTGGCAACCCGCCGCATCGATCTGGCGCGACCACTCGCGGAAACGCAACATGCTCACCGGATTCATTGCACAAGCGGTATGTCCGAAGGGGTGGCCGAACTGGAACAACACATGACCGATCTCATGAGCCAGATACATGCCCGAGAGTTCCGCCGCCTCGGCGGGGGAATATTCCTCGCCGCCGCGTAGCGAGCGGGTGTTTGCCGAATCATCGGTGAACGGGAACGTACTCCAGAACACGAAGGTGCCATAGCGGCTGTTGCGGCTGTAACTGGTGGTGCCCACCGACACCCCGCCGCGTATCGCTGAATGCACATCGACATCGACATACTCCGCGCTGGCGATGAGCTGGTTGCTGATCACCAAGTCGTAGGACAGGGCGCTATATCCCAGCGCATCCCAATACACCCACTCGTTATACGGCGAGCCGTCGAGCACCGGCGCACCGTCCGCCGCCCTGATCTTGCGCCAGTATTCCAGACGTTCCAGCATCACCCGCGCCAACTCCGTGGAAAACTCACGCAGGTCTTTGGGTGGTGTCGCAGCAGGCAGATACGGGCGGGCGAACGCCAGCGCCTCCTCCAGCTTTGTGCCGCGCTGTTGCAGCGTTTTGTATATCCCGTCGGCTAGCTTGATGCGGTCTCCCGTGCCGGATTTGAAATCGTAGATCGACGTGCTGCTCATGGTCTGAATGGAATGCGGCAACAAGGCGAATAACTGCGCGATATCGGACTCGGCCACTTCGGTGAATACGACATCCACACCGAAATGTGTTTTCACCGTGCGTCGTGTGGCGGACAGCATGTCGCGCAACTGTTCGGGAGTAAGGCGCGGGAAGCGCGGATTCACGGCATGCAACACACGAAGCTGCACCTGCTGTCCGGCTTGGACCGGTGCGATTGCCGCCTTCTGCCACCCGGCATCGGGGGTCTGGCAGGCGGAGAGCAATAACAAAATGCCCAAAGCCAAGGGGCGCGCCGAATATGTGTCCTGCCTGAGCACAGGGTCAGCGGTTTTTGGGCCAACGACGCGGATTGCGAACATCGTGTAACACCGCCAGAACATGTACGAGATCATCCCGCACCGCATAAAATAGGCCATAAGGAAATCGGGGAAGAAGCGCGCGGCGAACATTTGGAATCACTTCGGCATAAAGCAGAGGGGCTTGCTCAAGCCGTTTTAGTTGTAATTCCATTGCGGCGATAAATTCTTCACCGAGGCCGGGACTCTGTAATTCATACCACTCTTGCGCTTCGCCAGTTTCATGTAACGCTCGCGCAGAAAGTTTCAGGCGGTATGCCATGAGCCATCTTTAAGACGAGATTTCACTTGGTCCCAAGAGTAGCCAGCCTCCGGGTTTGCCTCGAATTCTTTCAAGCGCGCTTCGAGTTCAGCCTTAAGCGCGGGAGAAATCTCCACGGCCTCTGGGACGGCGGCAACGCTATCCCAGATAAGCTCAACGAGACGAATGCGCTCTTGCACTGGAAGCTCAAGAATGTCGGCAATAGAGATGGAGTTCATGGCGGGCATTGTACCCTTTTTCAGAAAACAGGCTAACGCGACGCGGCAACGTTTAACGTAGAGCTAAGGACTACGTGTTTTTTGCAGCCCTGCTTGAGCGCAGGGTTAGACATCATGATTGCTCTTGGTCGATGTATCTAAAGAATCCCTCATAGAACTGAAGAACAATGCCTCGCACCTGCGACAGTCCATATACCTCATCCAGCGTACTCTATGTGGAGGTCGGGTTGACGCGACGAAGTGAAGTATTGATACCAATCCTTAACGATGGGTTTCGGTGACAGCATTTCTATGCTGCCTTGCCAGTGATAGTGCTTGCTTGCCCCGGCAGTTTCCCAGCAGATGGACAACGCATTAAAGATGTGGCGGCGAACATCGCAGTGCTTGTTGGGTAGGCAAGTATTGTCGCTAATCCATGCGCAAGTGTCCTGTGGAAGAAGCTGCCAGTCTCGCTTGGAAAGGGAGGCGGCGATTAATGTCACGATTTCTTTGTTACGAAACACTCTCGTTACCCATTCGTTGAGAGCCGCAGCCGTGACTAGAAAATTAAAGAAGTCATCAGGGTCTGGCGCTGCCGTTAGCTTGACTCCATCTCTACATAGTTTCCTAAAGAGGTCGACGGGTGTCGAAATTCCATAGGAGAGACTCGCCATTGTCCGTGTACCCATAGTGCTCCTGACGTCTAACGTAATGTAGGTACTCTAAAATCATCAAGCTGTACCGTACCTGCTCAAGGGATGGAGGTCAATATGCCGAATGTGCCAGATAGTTTGAGCTGGCCTTGGCCTTGCTTGTTATCATGGTGCCTGTTCTTGCAGTAAGGAGTCGATGATGAAGTTTTCTCTGTGCAGCCGGGTCGCTGCTGCGGTGATGTTGTTGGGAGTGTGGAGTGGGCAAGTGTATGCCGCCGAGGTGCGTGTGGCGGCGGCATCGAATCTGGCCGCGCCGATGGAGCGCATCGCGATGTTGTTCCAGCAGGAGAGCGGCCATACGTTGAAAGTGACTTTCGCCGCGAGCGGAAAGTTGTATGCGCAGATCAAGGGTGGTGCATCGTTCGATGTGTTCCTCGCCGCCGACGAAGAGTGGCCGAAGATGCTGATGCAGGAGGGGCGGGCGCTCGCCGGGTCGCGTTTCGTTTATGCCACGGGCAGGCTGGTGTTGTGGAGTGCGCAGCCCGGTCTGGTGGATGACAAGGGCAAGGTGCTCAACAAAGGCAATTTCAATATGCTGGCCATCGCCAACCCGTCACTGTCGCCCTACGGTGCGGCAACGAAAGAGACGCTGGGCAAGCTGACCATGTGGAATGCCATGCAAAGCAAGCTGAGCAAAGAAGATGACGTGACGCAGGCTTACCGTTTGGCGCTCACCGAGAAGGCTGATCTGGCGTTCATCGCGTTATCGCAGGTGATGCGCGACGGCAAGGTGAGTGAAGGTTCGTGGTGGCTGGTTCCAGCCGAATTGCATCAACCGATCCATCAGAGTGCAGTGTTGCTGTCCGCTGCCAAGGATCAAGCGGCGGCCAAAGCCTTACTCACGTTTATGAAAAGCGAGAAAGCTAGGACGGCATTGCGGGGATTCGGATACGAAGTGCCTTGAGATGAGCGAGTGATGCAAAAACAAACGGGCACTGCGATGCCCGTTTGTTTTTGATACTTAGAAGGTCTGCTTCACCCCGATGGAGAGGGCGGACAATGTGGATCCCGCCCCGATAGAGCTGGTCAGTCCGCTGCTCCAGGCGGCACCGCCCAGACTGTAGTTGGCGGCACTCTGGTTGGTCAACACCGTGTAGAGCGCGTACAAGGTACTGCGTTTGCTCAGACGATGGTCGTAACCGATGGTGGCATGGTCGGCTCCGCTATTGGCCGTTGCGGCCAGTCGCTCGACCTTGGTGTAGGCCAGTTTCAGTGCATCGCTGCCGAATTGAAATTTCGCGGTCAGGTATGCGGCAGTATGGCCGAAACAATCTGCCCCGTTAGTCAGCGCGGAGCAGGTGGTCAGCGAACTCGCTTTGCCCAGTGTGTCGGTCGTGCTTTCATACGCGGCACCGAAAGACAAATCATCCAGCGTATAGCCCAACGCGACATTCCAGGCGTTCTCCGTACCCCCGACACGCACGGTGTCGAGCTGGTGGAGTTCGTATCCGAGCGCGCCATACAAAGTGCCGTTGTCGTAAGCGGCGGAGAACGAAGTCGCGTTATCTCTCTTGTCGCTGGCTTTGGTGTTGGTCTCGGTCAGATTGACGCGCGCGACTGAGGCAACGAAACCGGCAAAGCTGGGCGAGGTGTAGGAAAACACATCCGGCTGTTTGGTGACGTACGAGGTTCCTGCTGAGGTGCTCTTAACTGTGCCGAACAGCGAGCGGTTATCGGCAATGGTGTCGCCGAAATTGTCCAGCTTGCGGGTGATGATCTTGTACGGCGTATCGTAACGTCCCAGCAACACCGAGCCGTACTCTTTGCTGCTCAATCCCGCAAAACTGTTGCGCGTGGCGAAGGAGCCACCCGCATTATCCAGCGCGACCAATGATTCGATCTGCCAATTGATGGACAAGCCACTACCGACTTCTTCCGCACCTTTAAAACCGATACGCGAAGCATTGCTCGATACCTTGTCGATGTCAGTTCCTTTGGTGCCATTGGTCGCGGTGCCGGTGTTGACGAAGTCATATGAAACATTCGCCAAACCGTAGATTGACACGTTGGCGGTGTCGGCGAGCGCGGGTAGTGAGAGGGTGAGGGACGCGGCAAACAGGTATTTCAGCAGGTCATGTTGAGACATTATCGACTCCTATGTGGTTAAATTCGGTTATGTAAATTGGTGCATAACGCAATGCTGATTCAGCAAAGGGCGTGCCAAGTAGATGGCAATAAGCCTTATGCCTACTTGCAGGGTAGGCATGCATACCGTTATGTATCGTAGGATGTAACGAATCTGCCAAATTGTTCAAAAGCCGACAGGCAGCATCGTTGGCAGCGGATGCGGGTAAGTCTGAGCGATCTACCAGAAGTGCTTATTGGCGGGGTTGGTGGGTAGTAGTGCCGTGGTGGCATCGCTTTTGCTAAGCGTTAGGTGGCACAGAGTTATAACGAGAGGGGCAACATGACTCAATCAGTGACAGTGAAGAAGACAGTGAAAAAGGCGGAGTCCGCCGTCGTTTCCAAACTCAAGATCGCCAAGGGGCGGCGCTGGGACCATCTGGAATTGCTGGAGCGTATCGACGCGACGGGCTCGATTTCGGCGGCGGCGAGCGCGATGGGTATGAGTTACAAGGCGGCTTGGGAAGCGGTGGAAGGCATCAACAATCTTTCCGAGCAGCCCTTGGTCGAGCGCAAGACCGGAGGAGCAAAAGGAGGTGGCACGACGCTTACTACTTACGGTCGCCGCGTGGCGGGAGCCTACCGCCGGCTGGAACAGGAGCGCGAGCAGGTGCTGAAGAAGCTGGCCGAGGTGATGGATGATTTTGACGAGTATTACCATTTGATCAGGAGATTCGATATGAAAACGAGTGCACGCAATCAGTTCTTGGGCAAGATCAAAAGTATCAAAAGCGGCGCAATCAATGCCGAGGTGGTAATGGACATCGGCGGTGGCGATACGCTGGCCGCAGTCATCACCAACGAGAGTGTGGAGCATCTGGCTTTGCGGGTGGGTGGTGAAGCGTATGCGATGGTGAAAGCGCCGTGGGTGATCGTGACGACCTCGGAGGGATTCAAGACCAGCGCACGCAATGAGTTACACGGTACGGTGGTGCGTTGCCAAGAGGGATCGGTCAACGGTGAAGTCATCATCGAATTGGCGGGCGGCAAGAGTGTGGCGGCCATCGTGACCAATGACAGCATCAAGACGCTGGGGTTGAAAGAGGGCGTGAAGGCATGTGCGCTGATTAAAGCATCGCATGTGATTCTGGCTGTCAACGCATAAGGAGAGCAAAGATGAGAGCGCATAAATTAAAAATGTTGTTTGGCGTTCTACTTGCTGCGCTGACGCAGATCGCCAATGCGGGAGAGGTGAATGCGGCGGTGGCGGCGAATTTCACCGAGCCGGTGAAGCAGATCGTCGAGTTGTTTCAGCAGGAGAGCGGACATACGGTGAAGCTGAGTTTTGGTTCGAGCGGCAAGTTCACGGCTCAGATCAAAGAAGGTGCACCGTTCGATGTATTCCTGGCTGCCGACGAGAAGAACCCGAAATTGTTGGAGAAAGAGGGGCTGGCGGTAGAGGGATCGCGCTTTGTTTATGCGCTCGGTAAGCTGGTGTTGTGGAGTGCACAGCCGGGTTATGTGGATGGCAAGGGCGCGGTGTTGCGCAAAGGCACATACAACAAGATCGCCTATGCCGATCCCAAGCTGGCACCTTACGGTCTTGCGGCCAAAGAGACGCTGGAGGACATGGGGCTGTGGAGTGTGGTGCAAAGCAAGATGGTGACCGGCGAGAGTATCACCCAGACCTACCAGTTCGCCGCGACCGGAAATGCCGAACTGGCATTCATCGCTTTGTCGCAGATCACCAAAGACGGCAAGGTGACGGAGGGTTCCTGGTGGATCGTTCCGGCACATCTGTACAATCCGATCAAACAGGCTGCGGTGCAATTGACTGCGGCAAAAGACAAGGACGCAGCGAAAGCCTTCCTCACTTTCCTGAAGAGTGAAAAAGCCGTCGCGATCATTCGCAGTTTTGGATACGAACTACCCTAGAGTTTTATGGCGATATTAGACCCTGCCGACCTAAATGCTGTCTGGCTGACACTCAAACTGGCGAGTGTCACCACCTGTTTGTTATTGCTCATCGCCACGCCGCTGGCGTGGTGGCTGGCGCATAGCCGCAAGTGGTACAAAGGGCCGGTCGCTGCGGTGGTGGCATTGCCGCTGGTGTTGCCGCCCACAGTACTGGGTTTCTATCTGTTGTTGTTGATGGGGCCGCATGGTGTGGTGGGTGAGTTGACGATGGCACTCGGTCTGGGGCGATTGCCCTTCACTTTTTATGGGCTGGTGATCGGTTCGGTGATTTTCTCCATGCCTTTTGCGGTGCAGCCGATCCAGAATGCTTTCGAGGCGATCGGCAAGCGCCCGCTGGAGGTGGCCGCCACTTTGCGTGCAAGTGCATTGGATAGATTCATGAGCGTGGCACTGCCACTCGCGCGCCCCGGTTTCCTTACGGCGATTATTCTGGCTTTTGCGCACACGGTGGGTGAGTTCGGCGTGGTGCTGATGTTGGGCGGCAACATCGACGGCGAGACGCGAGTGTTGTCGGTCGCCATCTACAATCATGTCGAAGGCATGGAGTACGGCGCGGCGCATTTGCTCGCGGGCAGCATGGTGCTATTCTCGTTCATCGTCTTGCTGTTGCTGTATCTGGCGGGTGGCAGGTCTTGGAGAATGACGCGATGACCGATATTCGCGCACAGTTCAAGATGCAGTTGGGCAGTTTTGTGCTGGATGCTGCGTTTGCTGTGCCAGCAGAGGGTGTCACCGCACTGTTCGGTCCCTCCGGTTCCGGCAAGACCACGTTGCTGCGCTGCATCGCGGGGCTGGAGCGTACCGATGGCTCGCTGCGGGTGAATGGCGAAACGTGGCAGGATGAAAATACATTTATGCCGATTCACAAACGGGCATTGGGCTATGTATTTCAGGAAGCCAGCCTGTTCCCGCATCTGTCGGTGCGTGCCAATCTGGAGTACGGCTACAAGCGCATCGCACCCGCCGCGCGCACGGTGCAATTCGATCAAGTGGTGGAATGGCTGGGGCTGAGTTACCTTGTCGGACGCTGTGATGTGACCAGCCTTTCCGGCGGAGAGCGCCAGCGTGTCGCCATCGGGCGAGCCTTGCTTACCAGTCCACGCATCCTGCTGATGGATGAGCCGCTCTCCGCGCTCGACACCACTAGCAAACAGGAGATCCTGCCGTATCTGGAGCGTCTGCACCGCGAACTGAACATCCCGATGTTGTATGTGAGCCATGCGCTGGATGAGGTCACGCGGCTGGCCGACCATTTGGTGCTGCTGGAAAAGGGGCGTGTCATCGCCAGTGCGGCACTACACGAAACACTGGCACGGCTCGATCTGCCTATCGCCCATTTTGATGATGCGGGCGCGATGATCGAGGCTACGGTGTCGCAGCAGGACGAAAAATATCACCTGACACGGCTGGATTTCGCTGGCGGGCACCTGTGGGTGGGTAAGGTGGATCGACCGTTCGGTGCATCGGTGCGTGCCCGAATGTTGGCCCGCGACGTGAGCATCGCGACACAGGTGCCGCAGGGAAGCAGCATCAACAATATCCTGAATGCGCGTATCGAAGAGATTCGCGACGAGGGGGCGGACAAGGTGATCGTGCGTTTACGGGTGGGTGATGCGCAGATGTTGTTGTCGCGCATCACGCGGCGTTCGCGCGATCAGCTCGGCCTGGAGGTCGGCATGTATGTGTGTGCGCAGGTGAAGAGCGTCGCGCTGATGTAGCGTCGGTGTGCGTCGGAAAGACTCCGGTTTTCCTTTCTTGTGATGAGATACCGCGTGCCGAACTGGCATAGACGGGCGATTCCCTTTACCATTCGCCGCCGTTGACAACCGGATCGGGGAGAATTGGAACATGGGTATGATCTCGCAGCCATTGCTGGTGACCGCGCTGATGCTCATCGTCTCCAATCTGTTCATGACTTTTGCCTGGTACGGGCATCTGAAGAACTTCGCGCAATCTCCCTGGTACGTGGCTGCACTGGTGAGCTGGGGTATCGCGCTGTTCGAATATATCGTGCAAGTCCCGGCGAACCGCATCGGCTACACGACGATGGATCTCGGCCAGCTGAAGATATTGCAGGAAGTCATCACCCTGTCGGTATTCGTGCCGTTCGCGGTGCTGTATATGGGGCAACCGTTGAAGATGGATTATCTGTACGCGGCGTTATGCATGATGGGCGCGGTGTACTTTATTTTTAGAGCGTAAACAAATGAGCAAACCCAAACACATTCACATCCTCGGTATCTGTGGCACCTTCATGGGCGGCATCGCCGCCATCGCCAAACAATCCGGTTATCGCGTCACTGGCTGCGATGCCAACGTCTATCCGCCGATGAGCACACAGCTCGAAGCGCAGGGCATCGAGCTGATCGAAGGTTTCGGCGTGGAGCAGCTCGAACTCAAGCCGGATGTGTTCGTCATCGGCAACGTGGTGTCGCGCGGCAATCCGCTGATGGAAGAGATATTGAATCGCAATCTGGCTTACGCTTCCGGCCCGCAATGGCTGGCCGATACCTTACTGCGCGACAAGTGGGTGCTGGGTGTGGCAGGTACACACGGCAAGACCACCACCACCTCGATGCTGGCATGGATACTGGAACATGCAGGCATGAATCCCGGCTTCCTCATCGGTGGTGTGCCGCAGAACTTCGGCATCTCGGCGCGTATCACTGACTCATCGTTCTTTGTCATCGAGGCGGATGAATACGACACCGCCTTCTTCGACAAACGCTCGAAGTTCGTGCATTACCATCCGCGCACCGCGATTTTGAATAACCTCGAATTCGATCACGCCGACATCTTCCCCGATCTGGCCGCCATCGAGACACAGTTCCACCATCTGGTGCGTACGGTTCCCGGCAACGGGCTGGTGGTGTGTAACGGGCGCGAGGATTCGTTGGCGCGCGTCATCAAGCGCGGCTGCTGGTCGCCGGTGGAGAAATTCGGCAGCAATGACGGTTGGAACATCGATGACAATGAGCGAGTGACGTTCAACGGCAAAGCGCAGGGCAAGCTGCAATGGGACTTGATGGGTGAGCACAATCGCATGAACGCACTGGCGGCTTTGTCTGCCGCACGCCATGCCGGAGTCCCCGTTGCACTGGGTCTGGAGGCCTTGGCCGGATTCAAGAACGTGAAGCGCCGCATGGAAGTGCGCGGTACGGTCAACGGTATCACTGTCTATGACGATTTTGCGCATCATCCTACTGCTATCGACACCACTGTTGCCGGGTTGCGCCGCAAGGTGGGCAAAGCGCGTATCCTCGCCGTGCTGGAACCCCGCTCCAACACCATGAAGCTGGGCGTGATGAAAGATGCCCTGCCCGCCAGCCTGAAAGATGCCGACCTGACTTTTTGTTACGCTGGCAACCTGGGTTGGGATGCGCGCGGCGCATTGGCTCCGCTGGGCGACAAGGCGGTGGTAAAAGATGATCTCAACGAACTCATCGAAGCCATCGCCAGTGTGGCGAAGCCGGGTGACCAGATCCTGGTGATGAGCAACGGTGGCTTCGGCGGCATACACGAGAAATTACTGAAGCGGCTCGCGTAATCGGTGTGCACAGCCAGATTGCTGGCGACCGTACATGACATGTACTGGATTAAGGCTGCAATATTGACACTGGCAATGCATTTGCATTACCATGCCTGCCGAATGTAACACTGAGGAAGCCCGCCATGGTTCACGCACATAAACTTGAATCCACTCTGACCGACCGCTACCAAACTACAGTTCCAAATGCGGTACGTCATGCGCTCAAGCTAGGCAAACGCGACAAGATCAGCTATCTCATCCAGCCGGACGGTGCTGTGATGTTGTCTCGTGCAGCAAGCGAGAGCGAGGACGATCCGGTGTTGGGGAAATTTCTGGATTTTTTGGCGAATGACATGGCAGATCATCCAGAACACCTGAAAAGTATTGATGCCGGATTGCGCAAGCGCATCAAGTCGCTGGTCAAGAAGGTTGAAGTTGATCTTGATGCGCCTTTGGCGACGGAAGACGAATGACTCATCCATCGCCCGCCTTGGTCATCAATGGCTGGACGATTTTCGCGCATCCGCTTTTCCTCAACACCCTTGAAGCCCTGACTGCGCAAGTAGAAGCCTTGCAGCAAAAAGACCCGAACGGCTATATCAACAAGAACGCCACAAAACGCTTGGCAGCTATTAACAAACTGGCCTTTGACGTCATCCCGCAGAATCCGGCACGACCGGAATATCGTCAGGGTGTGACGCTGGGCGATGATCGCAAACACTGGTTCCGCGCCAAGTTTTTTCAGCAATACCGATTGTTCTTTCGCTACCATCAGGAGAGCAAGATCATCGTTTACGCATGGGTCAACGACGAAAACACCAAGCGTGCATACGGCAGCGATACCGATGCCTACCGAATATTCCAGCGCATGCTGAAAAGCGGCAACCCGCCAGATGATTGGTTGAGTCTGTTGAGTGAGGCGAAGCGGATGAGTAAACGGTTGGTTAAAAAATGAGGCGAAGCTGATTGGATTGTTAAGAAGTTAAAGAAATGACCACCGCGACCATTAAAAAAATTAAAACTGCTAAACCGCCCTATCCGTTCGAGGCATATTCCCACATCATCAGCCAGATTCCGAAAGAAGACGGCGGCGGATTCTTGATCACCTTTCCCGACCTCACCGGCTGCATCTCCGATGGCGCGACAGAAGCCGAGACGGTTGCCAACGGCAAAGACGCATTCAAGGCTTGGGTGTCTGCACGCATAGATGCAGGCAAAGACATTCCCTCGCCGCTCTACCGCCCCGACACCGTGCCGGAAGTGTTCGGCAAGTTCGTTACTCGCTTACCAAAGTCCGTGCATGAAAAACTGGCCGAGCGTGCCAAGGCGGAAGGCGGCGTAAAAACATTGCGAGTCTTACAACGATGGATAATAAACTAGAACTTAACAGACTAAAGGTGCAGAGAGAGCATCTCTTTAGGCAACTAAAGACTGGCTTTGAACTGCACTATGAGAGGGGAATACATTTTGACGTTATGTCATTAGCCAATCTTTATTGTGAACATCAATGTGGGATTGAGTCCGAATTTTCAGAACGTGCTTTAGAAATTGAAACGATTGATCAAGAAATCGAAAAGATACAAGGTGAAACATTTTGGCCAAAATGGCGCGCTGCACGCATGATAGTCAATCATTTAATTCAGTCGGGACGTTTAAATACACAGGAGCAGTTCGATAAAGCGGCTAAATTCCTAACGCATGTAGAAAGTATACTTTCAGAAGATACGGCGAGTAATCTAGAAATTAAGAATCAAGAAGGGCGAGTGGTGAAGAAAAATGACAGGCTAGAATTTCTGGTTGAATTGTTGCATCCAAGGATTGTTGAGCACTCTCTTGCACAATATCGCAATGGACATTTAAGGGATGCGGTATTAAACGCTTTTATTGCTGTTGGTGATCTAACTAGGGAGAAAACGGGCGCTCAATTAGATGGATCTGCTCTAGCAACACAAGTTCTTTCGCTAACGAATCCCAAGATCATACTTAGCGATCTTGAATCAGAGTCTGGTAAAAATACCCAGCTTGGGTTTATGTACATTCTGCAAGGCGTATTCATTGGAATAAGGAATCCAATAGCTCATAGCCTGCATCATGACCTAACTGAAAATGAGGCGGCTCAATATCTTATTCTCGCAAGTATTTTAGCAAGAAAAATAAGTGAGTCATTGATTGCTGACGACATGAGGTAATGTCTTTTTTTCGGTCTGAGGGTTTGCCCATCCTTCGACAGGCTCAGGACGAACGGTCATAGGTGCTACCAGTCTCCCCAATGCTATAATCCGCGCCTCTTTTGAAGGCGTAAAAGCAATGTCCGCAGTCCTGAATTTCAAATCCCATCTTTCCGATCTGTTCGCGCAGGCTTTGCGCGTCGTCGCTCCCGAACACGAAGGGGCGACCGTCCTGATCGAGCGTCCCAAACAAGCTTCGCACGGCGACTACGCCTGCAATCTGGCGATGCAACTGGCCAAGCCGCTGCGCAAATCGCCGCGCGATATCGCCAATGCGCTGATCGCGGCCTTGCCGAAATCCGACGTCATCGGGAAAGTCGAGATCGCGGGCGCGGGCTTCATCAATGTGTTCATCACCACCGCCGCCAAGCAGGACGTGGTGCATGGCGTGTTGCAGGCGGGCGCGGGCTACGGCCATGTACATGTCGGACAGGGGCGCAAGGTGGGGGTAGAGTTCGTCTCGGCCAACCCGACCGGGCCTCTGCATGTCGGCCACGGGCGCGGTGCGGCGGTGGGCGATTGCCTGTGTAACGTGCTGCACGCAGCGGGTTGGAACGTGACGCGCGAGTTTTACTACAACGACGCGGGTGTGCAGATCGACAACCTGACCCTGTCGGTGCAACTGCGCTGCAAGGGCGTCACGCCGGATGACCCTTCCTGGCCCGAGTCGGGCTATCGCGGTCATTACATCAAGGATGTGGCCGATGCCTACATGGCGAAGGAAACTGTCGAGGCCGACGACCAGCACATCACCGGCAAGGGTGATGTGAACGATGCTGAAGCCATTCGCCATTTCGCTGTGGCTTATTTGCGCCGCGAGCAGGATTTGGACTTGCGCGCGTTCCAGGTGGAGTTCGATGTGTTCTCGCTGGAGTCCGCGCTGTATACCGAAGGCAAAGTGGAGACGACGGTGCAGAAGCTCATCGCCAGCGGCCATACTTACGAGCAGGAAGGTGCGCTGTGGTTGCGCACCACCGATTTCGGCGACGACAAAGACCGTGTGATGCGCAAGAGCGACGGTGGCTACACCTACTTCGTGCCGGATGTGGCCTACCATCTGGAAAAGTGGAAACGCGGTTTTGTGCGCGTGATCAACGAACAGGGCTCCGACCATCACAGCACCATCACCCGTGTGCGCGCTGGTTTGCAGGCGCTGGATGCGGGCATCCCCAAGGGCTGGCCGGATTACGTGCTGCACCAGATGGTGACGGTGCTGAAGAACGGCGAAGAGGTGAAGATCTCCAAGCGCGCGGGCAGCTATGTCACCTTGCGCGACCTCATCGACGAGGTGGGCTGCGATGCCACGCGTTATTTCCTCGCCGCGCGCCATCCCGATTCGCAACTGGTGTTCGATATCGACCTGGCGAAATCGCAGAGCAACGACAACCCGGTGTATTACATCCAGTACGCCCATGCCCGCATCAGCACGGTGCTGGCGCAGTGGGGCGGCGAGCGCCTGTCGCTGATCAACGCTGATGTGAACGTGCTCGACAGCGAATACGAGACTGCACTATTGCAGCGCATGATCGACTATCCGCAAGTGATCGAGACGGCGGCGGAAGACCTTGCGCCGCATCTGGTCGCTTTCTACCTCAAAGAATTGGCAGCCGATTTTCACAGCTACTATAATGCCTCGCGCTTCTTGGTCGAGGACGAGAAACTCAAACTGGCGCGGCTGGCATTGATCGCCGCTGTGGCGCAGACGATCAAGAACGGTCTGGCGCTGCTCGGTGTGAGCGCGCCGGAGAAGATGTAGGCGTTACAGGTCTAGGCTGTAAGCGCGTTTAACTTGAAGGATGGTCGATGAGCAAGAGCACTAAAGGCGGTGGAGGTTCGGGCAAAGGCGGTTCATTGTTCGCCGGCATCGTGCTGGGCATGGTGCTTGGTTTGATCGTAGCGGGCGCGGTGGCGTGGTATATCACCTCCAAGAACCCAGCTTCGTTCGGGGATAAAGCTGTACCCGAGGCGGGCAAGCCGGAGGCCAAGAGTGAATTGCTGCCGGTTCCGGCCAAATCGGCGGCTGTCAGTGCGCCAGTGGCGGCGTCCGGGGTGGGTGAACAACCCAAGCAACATTTCGAATTCTATAAAGTGCTGACCGATAACCGGGCGGACGGTGGTGTGCCGCGCAGTGTAGAAAAAGCGCCTGCTGCGGCCAAAGAGCCGGCCAAGGCCGTTGTGAGCAAAGAGCTGTTCTATGTGCAGGCGGGTTCGTTCAGCAATGTGGGTGACGCCGAGAAATTGAAAGCGAAGCTGGCATTGTTGGGACTGGAGGCGAGTCTGCATTCGGTCGATCTGCCCGACAAGGGTACCTATCACCGTGTGCGCCTGGGACCGTTCAAAGGCGGTGATGAACTGGGTAAGACGATGGCATTGTTGAAACAGAATGGTGTGGCGAATGCCACGTCGATGAAGGCACAATAAACCCCAAGGAGACGATATGAAACTCTTGCAACGATTGTTCGCAGTGGCACTGTTGGTGTTGTCCGCGCAGGCTATGGCCGAGGCGCAGCTGGGGCGCGACTACAAGGAGCTCAGTCCTGGGCAGCCCACGCGCAGCGGGGACAAGATCGAAGTGTTGGAATTCTTTTTCTACGGTTGTTCGCATTGTTATCACCTGCATCCGCAGTTGAGCGCATGGGAAAAGAAGATGCCGAAAGATGTCGATCTGCAATATGTACCGGTCATCTTCCGCGATTCCTGGGAGCCGATGGCGAGAACGTTCTATGCGATGGAAGCGTTGGGTCAACCGCGCCAGCTGCACGATGAGCTGTTCAATGCATGGAACGTGAGCAGCATCGTGCTGGACAAAGAATCGGATATTCTGGATTTCGTTGCGCAGCGCGGTGTTGATCGTGCCAAGTTTTCGGCGGCTTACAATTCCTTTGCCTTGAGCAGCAAGATCAATCGCAGCAAACAGATGTTGCAGGATTACGGCATTCGCGGCACGCCCACACTGGTAGTGGGCGGCAAATATGTCATCACCGGCCTGACGCCTGAAGTCACCATCCAGGTGC
This sequence comes from uncultured Gallionellaceae bacterium, assembly GCA_964571195.1. Taxonomy (GTDB): domain Bacteria; phylum Pseudomonadota; class Gammaproteobacteria; order Burkholderiales; family Gallionellaceae; genus PALSA-1006. The sequence continues at coordinate 107,965 of CAZNAD010000002.1, forward strand.
TGAACGATGTGATCGCCAAAGTGCGCAAGGAACGCAGCAAACACTGATGAAGGTTGTCATCACTGGCGCGTCGAGTGGCCTTGGTCTGGCCCTCGCGCGCCATTATCTTGAGCGCGGCGCAACCGTCGCCGCCTGCGCCAGACGCGAAGATTTGTTGCAATCGCTCGCGGCGGAATTCCCCAATCAAGTCATTTGTTACGCACTGGATGTGCGCGATGCGGCAGCCATGCGCGCGGCGGCGGATGATTTTATGGTGCGTGTCGGCGTGCCCGACATCGTCATCGCCAATGCGGGCGTGAGTATCGGTACGTTGACCCGTTATGCCGAAGACAATGATGTGTTCCAGCATGTGATGGACATCAATGTGCTGGGCGCGGTGAAGACCTTCCAGCCCTTCGTCGAGGCGATGCGCGCAGCCAAGCATGGCAGACTGGTCGGTATCGCCAGCGTGGCGGGTTTCCGTGGCCTGCCCGGTTCGGGGGCTTATTCGGCCTCCAAGGCCGCGCTGATCTCGTACCTGGAAAGTCTGCGGGTTGAGTTGCACGGTAGCGGCGTGAAGGTCGTGACCGTCTGCCCCGGCTACATCCGCACGCCGATGACCGATATCAATCCTTACCCCATGCCGTTCATGCTGGAAGTGGACGAAGCCGCGCGCCGTATCGCGCGCGTGGTTGAGCGCGGCTGCTCGTTCGCTGTGGTGCCGTGGCAGATGGCGCTGGTGGGACGGTTGCTGAAGTGGTTGCCGAACTGGCTCTATGACAGGCTGTTCGCTCACGCGCCACGTAAAACACGGATGTACGGAAAATAACAACACCAGTATTCCATCTGTCCTGACATTGAGGTAATCTCGCGGGCGCTGCAAAACATAAACAACAAAAAAGGGGGGGCCATGAATAAATGGCTGTTATGTTTTTTGCTGCTGATCATCGGTGATGCCGCTACAGCCGCGCCCGCTCAGCCTATGCGTTTAGCGCTTTCTGCTGTGTTCTTGGGGGAAAGGCAGGATGTCGTGACGCGCTGGGAGAAATATCTGGAGTCGCATCTCCAACGTCCAATCACTTTTGTGCAACGCCGCAGCTACCGCGAGCTGACCGACATGTTACAAAATGGCGGACTGGATGCGGCTTGGATTTGTTCCGCACCTTATGTGCGCCACAAATCGATACACCGCCTGCTAGCCGTTGGGGTATGGCAAGGCGAACCGCTATACCAATCCTATCTGATCGTCCCGAAGCAGGACGTGACCACACGCTCCATTGTCGACCTGCGTGGCAAGATGTTCGCTTACTCCGACCCCGAATCCAATTCTGGTCATTTTGTCGCTTTGGGCGAGATCATCAAATCGGGTGGAGACCCGGACCGCTTCTTTTCGAAGACGCTCTTTACCTATTCACATCGTAAAAGCGTCGAGGCGGTGGCCGACGGACTGGTCGATGGAGCCCGTGTCGACGGCTATATCTACGACATGTTGTATACGCTTTACCCCGAGATGATCGGCCGTACCCGAGTGGTGATGCGCTCGGAGAAATATGGTTTTCCTCCTATCGTTGCTCGCGCCGGCCTCCCCAATGTTGAGTTCAATAAACTTCAAGGGGTGCTGCTCAATATGCAGAACGATGCAGAGGGGCGAGCGCTATTGGCTTCCCTAGGCTTGGATAAGTTCATCGCCGGAGAAGACCGACTATTCGACGGTGTTGCAGCGCTCGTGAATGGTGTGGAGAGAGCGGAGACACTGCGTGCTAAGAAACATTAGTATCCGATACAAATTTATGATTCTTGCAGCCCTGCTGGTCGGGCTGACGGGAATTCTGGCCGCAGTCTACGCATCATGGCTCGCTTTCGAGAATGCGAAAGAGGATCTGCGCACTAAAGGTAGAGCCGACGCACATCTTTTTCAGCATGTACTGCTCGATCCTTTACGTCTTGGAGACGACTTCCAGATATACGAGCTACTTTCTGCGCCATTCAAAGCACAGCGGGCAGAATCCAATGTGGCTACTGGTGAAAAACCTCCGAGGAGCTATCTGATAGAGGTGGCTCTCCTTGATGACGACGGGCGGGTGCTATCAACTTCCGACCCGCGCAACATCCCTATTGGCTCGATGTATTCAAAGGACGAGCCTGAATTCCCCGCCACCGCACCTCATCTGAGGAGCATCCTTGAAGACGCATCGCCAATATTGTTCACACTTGCCGACGGAAAGAAATTCTTTGTGATTTCCCCCATTGGCGAGAACGGTGTGAAGTATGCAAATCTGATTCAAGAATATTCTCTCGAAGAATTGCTTGCCGATGCAGTCCACCGGATCGAGAAGATCACTCTGATGATAGAGCTCATCACGTTGATGATGATGGGGTTGGCATGGGTGATCGCAAAACGTTTCACTGAGCCATTGTTGCAACTATCTCAAGACATGCGCAGATTAGCAAAGCAACACGGGATCATGCTCGGAAGTGACGATAGTAAGGATGAGGCTCTTCAACTTAGAGTGGTATTCGATGATTTGGAGAAGGCGCTCGAAATAGCAGAGCATGAGAACAATACTGCAAAAGAAAAGATTCTCCATCAGGCGGAACACGATTCACTCACCGGGCTACCGAATCGGGTATTGGTGAAAGATCGCCTGGAACAGGCCATAGCACGTGCCGCACGTAATCGCGAGCAGCTCGCGGTGTTGTTCCTCGATCTCGATCATTTCAAGCGAATCAACGATCTGCTCGGTCATCATGCTGGGGATCAACTGCTGCGGATGGTCGGTCACCGACTTTTGGGAGCCGTACGCATCAGCGACACAGTCAGTCGCTTGGGGGGCGACGAATTCTTGCTCATGCTCGCTCCTGTGAACAACGAATCGGAAGTGCGGACGGTAGCCGAGAAACTCATCCTCGCGATTTCCGCACCTTATGAACTCGAAGACGGGACGGAGATAAACACCTCGGTCAGCATTGGCATCAGCCTATACCCAAGCGGCGGAGAAACATCTGATGAATTGACCAAGAGCGCAGACGAGGCGATGTATCGCGCCAAGGAGATGGGGCGCAACAACTATCAGATATTCACTCAGGATATGCACGGCGAGGCATTTGAAAGAGCCTCGACTGAGAGCCAGTTGCGTCAGGCTATTCGGCAGCGACAATTCATACTGCATTACCAGCCGCAACTGGAATTATCGAGCCATCGCATCAACGGCTTAGAAGCTCTGATTCGCTGGCAACATCCGACCAAAGGTTTGGTATATCCCGGCGACTTCATTCGGATCGCCGAAGAAAGCGGCCTGATACTTGAGATGGGTGAATGGGTGATCGAAGAGGCGTGCCGTCAGATGCGAGAATGGTTGGACGCTGGCGAGGACATTCCTACGATTGCAGTGAATGTATCCTTCAAACAGTTCCACCTGCGCGACCTTCAGGGCACGATCGAAAAGGCTCTGCAACGTTACGACCTTCCCGGCAGTCGTCTGGAGATAGAGTTGACTGAGAGCGTGATGCTGCGCGACCCAACTCAAGTGATGGAGGTACTTCAGAACCTTCGCGCCCAAGGCGTACGCATCTCGATCGACGATTTTGGCACTGGCTATTCCAGTCTGCTCTATCTCAAACAGCTGAACATCGATGCGCTCAAAATTGATCGGTCTTTTGTGATGGACATCGCAGACCCGCAGGGCTTGGCCATGATCAAAGTGATATACGATGTCGCGCGCACTTTAGGGTTGCGCACTATCGCCGAGGGCGTGGAGACCGCAGCTCAATTGCAGGAGCTACACATACTGGGATGTGACGAAATACAGGGGTACTATTTCAGTAGGCCATTATCTGCAACTGATACTCTGTTGTTGTTGCAAAAACATACCGAACAACAGCAAACTTCAAAAGCCGCTTAGCCTGCCAGTTTTTTCTTCAAGATGTCGTTGAGCTGCGCCGGATTCGCTTGGCCTTTGCTGGCTTTCATGGCGAGGCCGACGAAGAAGCCGAACAGCTTGTCTTTGCCGCTGCGGTACTCCGCGACCTTGTCGGCATTGGCCGACATGATCTCGTCCACGATCTTTTCGATGGCGCCCGCATCGGAGACCTGTTTCAAACCTTTGGTTTCGATGATCGCGTCCACTTCACCGCCTTCCGCCCACAGCGTGCGGAACACTTCTTTTGCGCCGGAATTGGAGATGGTGCCGTCCGCGATACGTTGCAGCATATTGCCGAGCTGTTGTGCGGAGATGGGGCAGCGTGCCATATCCAGACCGTCGCGATTCAACTGCGCGCTGACTTCGCCGATGATCCAGTTGGCGCAGACTTTCGCCTGTCCCTTGTTGCCGCCTAGTGCGGCTTCAAAGAAATCCGCCATCTCGCGCGAGGTCGTAAGCAGGCTGGCATCGTAAGCGGAAAGGCCCAGCTCATTCACATAACGAGCCTGTTTGGCGAGTGGCAGCTCCGGCAGCGTGGCGCGCACTTGGGCTATCCAATCGGATGATATCTCCAGCGGCAGCAGATCGGGATCGGGGAAATATCGGTAGTCGTGCGCGTCTTCCTTGCTGCGCATCATGCGTGTCTCGCCGGTATCCGGGTTGAACAGCACGGTTGCTTGCTGCACCTTGCCGCCATTTTCCAGCGTGTCGATCTGCCATTGCGCTTCGTAGTCGATGGCCTGCTGCATGAACTTGAACGAGTTGAGGTTCTTGATCTCGCGGCGAGTACCGAGTGGCTGGCCGGGTTTGCGCACCGACACGTTCACATCGCAGCGGAACGAACCTTCCTGCATGTTGCCGTCGCAGATGCCGATCCAGCGCACCAGTGTATGCAGCGTTTTGGCATACGCCACCGCTTCGGCAGCGGAACACATATCGGGTTCGGACACGATCTCCAGTAGCGGGGTGCCTGCACGATTGAGATCGATGCCGGTCACGCCTTGCGAGTCGCCGTGTACCGATTTGCCCGCATCCTCTTCCAAGTGGGCGCGCGTGATGCGTACGGTCTTTTCGTAAGGCTTCGCATTTCCAGATAGCGGTTCGACCTGGATGGTCAGTGCGCCCTGTCCGACAACGGGCAGATCCATCTGGCTGATCTGGTAGCCCTTGGGCAGGTCGGGGTAGAAGTAGTTCTTGCGCGCGAACACCGAACGCGGCGCGATGTGCGCCCCGGTGGCGAGGCCGAACTTGATGGCGCGCTCGACCGCACCTTTGTTCAACACCGGCAGCACGCCGGGCAATGCCAGACTCACCGCATCCGCCTGTGTGTTGGACTCCGCACCGAACGCGGTGGATGCCCCGGAGAAGATTTTTGTGTTGGTCGAGAGCTGGGTGTGTACTTCCAGTCCGATGACGATTTCCCAAGTCATAAATAAAACCTTTTCACCACATAACCAGCGACTTGGCTGGCGTCTTTTGCCAGCTTAGTCGAATGGCTAGTTGTTTCATCAGAGGCACAGAGACACAGGGGAAGCGCAGAGAAAAATCTCTGTGTCTCTGTGTCTCTGTGGTTGATTGTTTTCTCATATCCCATTCGGAGCTCGCGTGTGCCAATCCGTCGCCAGTTGATATTGGTGCGCCACGTTCAGCATGCGCGCTTCGTCGAAATAGTTGCCGATGATCTGCAATCCCACCGGCATGTTGTTGTCGCCGAAACCGCAGGGGATGGACATGCCGGGCAGGCCGGCGAGGTTCACCGCGATGGTGTAGATATCGGACAGATACATCTGTACCGGGTCGTCGCCTTTTTCGCCCAGCTTGAACGCGGTGGACGGTGAGGTCGGCCCCATGATGACGTCGCATTGTTTATAGGCTTCGGTGAAATCCTGCGCGATCAGGCGGCGGATCTTCTGTGCTTGCAAATAATAGGCGTCGTAATAACCATGGCTCAGTACATAGGTGCCTATCATGATGCGGCGCTTCACTTCCGCGCCGAAACCCTGCGCGCGGCTCTTTTCGTACATATTGGCTAGATCGGTGTATTCCGGGGCACGGTAGCCGTAGCGCACGCCGTCGAAGCGCGACAGGTTGCTCGACGCTTCCGCCGGAGCCAGCACGTAGTACACCGGTACGGACAGTTTGGAATTCGGCAGTGAAATATCAACAATCGTCGCACCAAGTTTCTTGTATTCGGCGATGGCGGCCTCGACTGCCTTTGCCACGTCTGTCCCCATCCCTTCTGCGAAGAATTCCTTGGGCAGACCGATGCGCAGGCTGGTCAGCGGTTTGTTCAAGTCGCGCGCGTAATCTTCTTTGTCACGTTGCAGGCTGGTGGAATCGCGCTCGTCGAACCCGGCCATCACATTCATCATCAGCGCCAAATCTTCGGCGCTACGCGCCATCGGCCCGGCCTGATCCAGACTGGAAGCGAAGGCGATCATGCCGTAACGCGACACCACGCCGTAGGTCGGTTTCAGGCCGGAGATGCCGCACAGCGCGGCGGGTTGGCGGATGGAGCCGCCGGTATCGGTGCCGGTGGCGGCTGCGCATAGACGCGCGGCCACCGCTGCTGCCGTGCCGCCGGAAGAGCCGCCGGGTACACGCGCCGTGTCCCACGGGTTCTTCACTGTGCCGTAGTAAGAGGTCTCATTCGACGAGCCCATGGCGAACTCGTCCATGTTGGTCTTGCCGAGGTTGATCGCACCCGCGTTATTGAATTGCGAGATCACATGCGCGTCGTAGGGCGATACGAAGTTGTGCAGCATCTTCGAGCCGCAGGTGGTGAGCCAGCCTTGCGCGCAGAAAATGTCTTTTTGCGCGAATGGGATGCCGGTGAGCGCCTCGGCTTTGCCCGCCGCGATGCGGGCATCGGCGGCTTTGGCCTGCGCCAGCGAAACTTCCGGCTGCAATGTGATGTAGGCATTCAGCGCTGGATTTAACTTGGCGATGCGGTCGAGATAGAGCTGCGTCAGTTCGACGCTGGATACTTTTTTGGCGCGCAGGGCGTCGCCGAGTTGTTTGAGGCTGGATTCGAACATGGCGGTTTACTCGATGACCTGCGGAACCAGATACAATCCGCCTTCGGTTTGCGGCGCGATGGCCTGAAATGCCTCGCGCTGGTCTGTTTCGGTGACTTTGTCTTCGCGCAGGCGCTGGGCCAGATCCTGGCTGTGCGACATCGGCTCGATACCGCGAGTATCGACCGCCTGCATCTCGGCGATCAGCCCGAAGATATTCGAGAGCTGGGCTTGGGCGGCTTGCATCTCCTGTTCGGTCATCGCCAAGCGGGCGAGACGGGCGACTTTTTCTACATCGGCTAAGCTCAAAGACATGGTGTGTAACGCTTTATCAAAACGAGCTTAATAGGTTATCATAAACACCTTTAGAGACGCACCCCTTCTACACTTGAGGCTTGAACATGCTGAATTACTTCAACGGTTACTTTTCCAACGATCTGGCGATTGACCTGGGTACGGCGAATACGCTGATCTGGTTGCGTGGACAAGGTATCGTTCTGGACGAACCGTCCGTCGTGGCAATCCGTCAGGAAGGCGGCCCCAACGGCAAGAAAGTAATCCAGCAAGTCGGTCTGGCGGCGAAGCAGATGCTGGGACGTACGCCCGGCAACATCACCGCTATCCGCCCGATGAAAGACGGCGTGATCGCCGACTTCACCGTGACCGAGCAAATGCTCAAGCAATTCATCCGCCGCGTGCACAAATCCAGCATCTTTACCCCCAGTCCGCGCATCGTCATCTGTGTGCCCTGTGGCTCTACTCAGGTCGAGCGCCGCGCGATTCGCGAATCTGCCTTTGGTGCAGGCGCACGCCGTGTCGAGCTGATCGAAGAGCCGATGGCGGCCGCGATCGGTGCCGACCTGCCTGTTGAAGACGCGACTGGCTCGATGGTGGTGGATATCGGTGGCGGTACCACCGAAGTGGGTGTGATCTCCTTGGGTGGTGCGGTGTACTCCGGTTCCGTGCGTGTCGGCGGTGACAAGTTCGACGAAGCCATCATCAACTACATCCGCCGCAACTACGGCATGCTGATCGGCGAAACCACCGCCGAGCAGATCAAGAAAGAAATCGGTTCCGCCTTCCCCGGCAGCGAAGTACGCGAAATGGAAGTGAATGGCCGTAACTTGGCCGAAGGTGTGCCACGCAGTTTCACGATCTCCAGCAACGAAATCCTCGAAGCGTTGACCGACCCGCTCAACAGCATCGTCAGCGCGGTGAAGACCGCACTGGAGCAGACCCCGCCGGAACTCGGTGCGGATATCGCCAGCAAGGGCATGGTGCTGACCGGCGGCGGTGCGCTGTTGCGCGATATCGACCGTCTGCTGATGGAAGAGACTGGTCTGCCAGTCGTGATTGCCGACGATCCGCTTACCTGTGTGGTGCGCGGCTCCGGCAAGGCGCTGGAGCGCATGGACAAGTTCAGCGGCATCTTCGCAAGCGATTGATCTGTAGTTCCCCCCTTGGACAGCAATCCTTCTTTCCGCTTCTTTAATCGCGGCCCAAGCGCGGTCGTGCGCTTGGTGTTCTTCGTTGTACTTTCGTTGCTGCTGCTGTTCGTCGATGCGCGTTTCAAATATCTGGAGTCTGCGCGCACGGTCATCTCCATCATCGTTTATCCCTTCCAGCGCCTGACCACTCTTCCGGGCATGGTGTGGCATGAGGTCAGTGTCCATTTCGAAACCCAGAGCCACCTGCTTCAGGAGAACACGCGCTTGCGCGAGCAACACAGCGTGGATGCGGCCCAGCTCAACCAGTTGCAGGTGTTGCAGGTGGAGAACGCGCAGTTGCTGCGTTTGTCCGAAATGCCGCAGCGCGTGGGTTATCCGATGCAGATGGCCGAAGTCATCTATGTGGATCGCGATATTTTCAAGCGCAAGGTCATCATCAACAAGGGCGCGCAGGCCAGTGTTCAACTGGGGCAGGTAGTGATCGACGATATCGGCGTGGTCGGGCAGGTCACTCGCGTCTATCCTTGGCTGGCGGAAGTCACCCTGCTGACCGATAAAGATCATGCCGTGCCGGTACAGATCCTGCGCAACGGCATCCGATCCGTGGTATTCGGTTCTGGGGATGTCGGGCAGTTGGCGCTGCGTTATATGCCCATCAGCTCTGACATCCAGAGCGGCGATGTGCTGGTCACTTCCGGCATCGACGGTACCTATCCGGCCGGACTGCCGGTGGCCAAGGTGATCAAGATCGAGCGCGATCCGGCCTACCCGTTCGCGCGCATCACCTGCGAGCCGATGGCCGGGGCGGACAGACACCGTTATCTGTTGGTCGTGTCGGGGCTGCCACAATTGCCACCGCGCCCGGAGACGGAAAACAATGAAAAAACCAAAGCTGCGGGCAAGCAGGAGAAGCCATGAGTAACGACTTCCCCAAAGACCAGGAGTTTCTGTTGCCGGCCAGCGGCCTGTTTATTACCCTCAGCCTGTTCGTCGCGATTCTGCTGGATTGGCTGCCTTGGCAGGGATGGGCGCTGATCCTGAAGCCGGACTTCGTGGCGCTGGTGTTGTTGTACTGGTGTACGCATAAGCCCTATCACGTCGGCATCGGTATTGCCTGGACGGTGGGCATCTTTGCCGATGTGGCGGATGCCAGCCTGTTCGGCCAGCATGCTCTGGCTTACGCGGTGTTGGCCTTCGGCGGCGCGGTGCTGCACCGTCGTATCCAGATGTTCGATCTGCGCCAGCAAACCATGCAGATATTCCCGCTGTTGTTGATCAGCTATGCCGTCTATGCGGCGGTGCATTGGCAGGTGCGCGGCATCATGATGTGGGAATATTTTCTGGGATGTGTGGTCTCCGCCGCGTTGTGGATACCGCTGACCATCCTGTTGCAGATGTTGCGCCGTCCCCGGTCTGACCCGAACGAGTTATGAGTCGCCGCGTCGAGCTGAAAAACCATCAGCGCGAAATCTATTACTTCCGTTTGCGCCTGATGCTGAGTCTGGGTTTTGTGCTGGTCATGCTGGTCATGCTGCTGTTGCGTTTCACTTATTTGCAGCTGATCAAGCACGACCATTTCCAGACCATGGCGGAGAGCAACCGTATCGCGGTGGTGCCCATTGTGCCCAACCGTGGGCTGATCCTGGATCGCAACGGCGTGGTGCTGGCGCGCAATTATTCCGGTTACACACTGGAGATCGCTTCGCGCAAAGTGGCCAATCTGGAAGCGACCATCAACGAACTGTCCACACTGGTCGATATCCAGCCCAAGGATCGCAAGCGTTTCAAGAAGCTGCTGGCGGAGAGCCGCAACTTCGATACCTTGCCGATCCGCAATCGGTTGAGCGACGAGGAAGTGGCGCGTTTTGCGGCACAGCGCTACCGTTTTCCGGGCGTGGAAATCAAAGCGCGCCTGTTCCGCGAATATCCTTTCGGTCAGGGCACTTCGCATCTGATTGGTTATATCGGTCGCATCAACGAAAAAGACGTCGATCAGTTGAAAGAGGACGATATCGCGTCCAACTATCTGGGGTCCGACTACATCGGCAAGACCGGGCTGGAACAGAGCTACGAGAAAGAGCTGCACGGCACCACCGGTTTCGAACAGGTCGAGGTGGATGCCGGCGGGCGCGCGGTACGTGCGCTGTCGCGCAGTGCGCCGAAATCCGGCAACACGCTTGTGCTCACGCTGGATGCCAAGTTGCAGGAAGTGGCGGAACAGGCTTTCGGGGCCTACCGGGGTGCGCTGGTGGCGATCGACCCGAACAATGGCGATATCCTCGCCTTTGTCAGCAAGCCGGGTTATGACCCCAATCTGTTCATCGACGGTATCGATACCGAGAACTGGGAAGCGCTCAACAGTTCGCTGGATGTCCCGCTTAACAATCGTGCTTTGCGCGGCCAGTATCCGCCGGGGTCGACCATCAAGCCGTTTATGGCCCTGGCGGGGCTATATAACAAGCGCTCGCCGAGTTATACCATCGGCGACCCTGGCTACTACACTTTGCCCGGTAATCGGCACCAGTACCGCGACTGGAAGAAAGGCGGGCATGGCAGCGTGGATATGTTCAAATCCATCGTCATTTCCTGCGATACCTACTATTACGGCCTGGCGACCGAGCTGGGTATAGACAAGATGCACAGTTACCTGTCGCAGTTCGGTTTCGGCAAGAAGACCGGTGTGGATATGGAGGGCGAGGTGTCCGGCCTGCTCCCCTCGCAGCAATGGAAGATGAATCGGCACAAACAGATATGGTATCCCGGCGATACCGTTTCGGCGGGGATTGGGCAGGGATACAACCTGGTCACGCCGTTGCAGCTCGCTTCGGCGACCGCGACACTGGCTAACGGTGGCGTGGGTTACAAGCCCCATTTCGTGAAGCATATCGAGCGTCCTTCCGGCAATGCTGCCGAACAGGAAAATGTGCCTTCGGTCGATATCCATATCGATCCGCAACATATCGATCTGGTTAAACGCGCGATGGAAGCGGTCACCAAGCCGGGCGGAACGGCAGCAGGAGCGGGTTCCGGTGCGCCTTACCGCATGGCCGGTAAGACCGGAACGGCGCAGGTGATCGGCATGAAGCAGGGAGAAAAATACGACGAGAAGAAGATCTCGGAATATTTCCGTGACCATGCTTGGTTCATCGCGTTTGCGCCGGTGGAAAAACCAACCATCGCGCTGGCGGTGTTGGCCGAGAATGGTGGCCATGGCGGATCGACCGCAGCACCAATCGCGCGCAAGGTGCTGGATTATTATCTGCTGGGCAAGATCCCCCAGCCGTTGCAGGCCGTGGTGGAGAAAGAGGGATCTGAAAATGATTGACCCTCGGTATGGGCGCGTTGAAATCTGGCAGATTTCCTCAATGGAGGGGATAAGGCGATGAATAAAAGGGAACTGCAACGCCGTTTCATGGCACATCTTGATCCGGTGCTGTTGTTGGCGCTCGGCCTGCTATTACTGGTGAGCCTGGTGCTAATATACAGCGCCAGCGACGGCGACTGGATGCGTGTCTCCGGCCAGTTCGTCAATATTCTGGTGGCGTTCGTCGCCTTGTGGCTGGTCGCCAATATGCCTTTGCATTACCTGATCCGCAGCGCGGTGCCGATCTATATTTTCGGCATGACGCTGCTGATCTGTGTAGCTCTGTTCGGCGAGATCAGTCACGGTGCGCGCCGCTGGCTGAACATCGGCGTCGCCACCATACAGCCCTCGGAACTGATGAAGATCGCTGTGCCGTTGATGATGGCCTGGTACTTCGAGAAACACGAGGCGACACTGACGCTGAAAAACTATTTCGTCGCGGCATTATTGTTGCTGTTACCGGTGGCCTTGATTGCGCGCCAGCCAGATCTGGGGACTTCCCTCCTGATCGGGGCGAGCGGGTTCTATGTGTTGTTCCTGGCCGGCCTAAGCTGGCGCGTCATGCTAGGCATGTTGTTGATGGCCATCGCCAGTGCGCCGTTCCTGTGGTCCATGCTGCACGATTACCAGCGTCACCGTATCCTGATGCTGTTCGATCCCTCGCAGGATGCGCTGGGCAAGGGGTATCACACCATCCAGGGCATGATCGCGGTCGGCTCGGGTGGTTTCCTCGGCAAAGGATATCTGGATGGCTCGCAGACCCATCTGGATTTCTTGCCGGAACGAACCACCGATTTCATCTTCGCAGTGTGGTCAGAAGAGTTCGGATTTGTCGGCAATCTGATCCTGCTTGGCCTGTACATCTTCGTCATTGGGCGCGGGTTCGTCATTACCGCCAATGCCTCGACCTATTTCACGCGGTTGATGGCCGGCAGTATCACGCTCACTTTCTTTACCTACGCCTTCGTCAACATGGGCATGGTCAGCGGCATCCTGCCGGTGGTCGGCGTGCCGTTGCCGCTGGTGAGTTACGGCGGCACATCGATGCTTACCTTGTTGCTCGGATTTGGTATGCTGATGAGTATTCACACCCACAAGCAGTTGGTTAAAACCTAAGGAGCCCACCAATGAAGAAGCAGATCGCTTTGCTATTAATTGCAGTCCTCAGCCTGACAGGGTGTGCGGGGGGAGCCAAACAAAGAGCGGGAAAGAGTAAGGCTCCTGTCGTGGATCTCGCCTCCGGTCCGGGCAGCGTGGCCGTGCCTCCGGCAGAACCGGCAACGGGAGCCGTCTACCAAGCCGATCCTGTCCCTGCGCCAGAGGATGCGACTGCGCCTCGTAACTTGGAAGCTGCGGCAGCGCCTGCGCCGGTTCAATCGGGTGGTGGAGGGTATCTGGCTGGCGACGGTCCCGGCACGGAGACACCGGTCAATCTGGATGATATTCCCGATGCCGTGCCCAAAGCGGAGCCGCTGCATCGTTACGCCAACCGCGAATACACGGCCTTGGGCAAAACTTACAAACCGCTGGAGAGTACCGGGAACTATAAAGAAGTCGGTATCGCGTCTTGGTACGGCAAGAAATTCCACGGGCAACGCACTTCCATTGGCGAGGTATACGACATGTATGCCATGACGGCCGCGCATCCTACGTTACCCATTCCAAGTTATGCGCGTGTCACCAATGTGGCTACCCAGAAATCCGTGGTGGTACGGGTGAACGACCGCGGGCCGTTTCTGCATGATCGCATCATTGATCTTTCCTACACGGCAGCCCATAAACTCGGGATCGTGAATGACGGCAGTGCCAAGGTCGAGGTGGAAAGCATCGCAGTCGATGGCTCCGCCACGCTCACTGTTTCAACGGAGCTGAGTGTTCCGGGCAAGGCGGTTTCGCCTGTCGTTGAACCGGAGGAGCCGGTTATTGCCGCTGCACCTGTACCCGCGCCTGCTGCTCCAGCGGCAGGCAAGGTGTATCTGCAACTCGGGGCATTCAAGTCGTCACAGGGCGCGGAGAGTTTTCTGGTTAAGATGCGCTCTACTCTGGGGGAAGGGAGGCCGATCAGTCTGATAGAGAAAGATGGCCTGCAAAGGGTGCATCTCGGCCCTTATGCCACGCAGAAAGAGGCTCGTGCCGCCAGTGAGAAATTGAAGACCCGTTTGGGTTTCAAACCTTATATCAGCGTGCGCTGAGTTAACCAGAAAAACAAGATGAAGAAAAAACCCCTGTTGCGCGTCCCTGTTACGGCTGGCCTGAAGGATATCTATGCGATGGACATGCATTCGGCCTATCAGGCCGCATGCATGGGGCAGTTCAATGTCACCCTGTTTGGGCGTTTGGCGGCAGCCATCTCGGTGGTGCGTACCGCGCTCGTGCGACACCAGACCAGGATAGAGAATGCCGTCCAGATATTGGATGCGGCTATTCTGGTGTTGCAGCGGGTGCGGGCAACGGGTGATGAGACCGGGATTTGGGAGATACCCGAAATTGATCGTCCTGCCGTGTCGGACGGCATTGATGTGGCCGAGCAGTGTATCGGCACGCTGGATGTCGCCTTGCTGGCAGAGACGGCGGAGCAGTTGCTGCGGGATATCAGCGGGGACTGACTGCGGGCAGCTGTCGGGAACTGGCTCCGGCCACTTTCATCATGCTGCGATCAGGTAAAAAAACACGCGCTTACCGCTCAAGTTTTTCCATCCATAGTCGATAGACAGTCAAATTATCAATAGTGTCGGGGCGGAGGTCGCCAAACCGATCAGAGGTCGTGTTGCCGGAATTAAGGGGGTCAGGAATGAAAAATTGGTGGAGTAATCTTTCGTTGAAGAACAAGTTGCAGGTCCCGGTGCAACTTGTTTTGATGCTGATCCTGCTGACCGGTCAGCATTTCGCTTTCCTTTGGCTGGAGGGGCGGATGGTGGACGATGCCAAGCAGAAAGCCGTGATCTCCGGCGAGATGGCGTTGCGTACCATGAATGCGCTGATGCTCAACGGCGAGATCGGCAATCCCGAGCGCCGCAAAAAAGCGCTTGAACATCTGGTACAGCGCAAAGAATTAAGTCTGGCCGATGTGCGCATCATCCGCGGCAAGCCGGTGGTCGATCAGTTCGGCGCGGGGATGCAAAGCGAACAGGCGCAAGACGATGCCGAGAAAGCCGTGTTGTCTGGAGGCGGAGTGAGCGTCGGCGAGCCCGAGCATGACTCTCAAGGTCGTGTGACTCTGCGCACGATTGTGCCGTTTGTGGCGACATCGGGCGAGCACAGCGTGATCAACTGTATGCAATGTCATGCGGTCTCCGAAGGGGCGATCATGGGTGCTGCAATCGTTATTTCGGATGTGAGCAAAGAAGATACCTTTCTGGATAACGCCAATCGCATGTTGTGGGTCGCGCAGATATTCATCCAGATCGCTTTGTTCTTCGTGGTCGGAGGTGTGATTAATCGCATCGTCGAGCCAGTCAGGGATTTGCAGCAGACGATGATGTCGATCCAGGCCAGTGGGGATCTGACCAAGCGTACCAAGCCTGGCAACAACGACGAGATTGGGCAGGCATCGCTGGCGTTCAACGAGTTGATGGACAGCATGTGTCAAGCCCTGCGGCAGGTTCATGCCAGCGCGAATGAGGTGTCGGATACGGCTGCGTTGTTATCCGCAACTTCCACCCAGGTCATCAACAGTTCCGATGCCCAGAGCGGATCGGCGACATCAACCGCAGCGGCGGTGGAAGAGTTGGCGGTCAGCATCACTTCCGTTGCGGACAATACCGAGGACGTGCGCAAGCTTTCCCAGCTCAGCCTTGAGCGTACCCGGGAAGGCAATGCCAGTGCCGTTGAGATGGTGGGCGAGATGCGCAGTATCGAAGCCACGGTGCGGCAGATTGCCGAGGCTGTTCAGGAATTCGTTCAGAGTACACACACCATCGCCAGCATGACGCAGCAGGTGAGAGATATCGCGGACCAGACGAATCTGTTGGCGCTGAACGCCGCTATCGAGGCAGCCCGTGCGGGCGAGCAGGGACGCGGCTTTGCGGTGGTGGCCGATGAGGTGCGCAAACTGGCAGAAAAATCGGCTGTTTCAGCCAGTGAGATCGACCGTGTCACTTCGGCATTGAGCAGTAAATCCGGGTTTGCGGAGACCTCCATCGAAACCGGTCTGGCATCGTTGCAAGTTGCGATGGGACACATTGATCGCGTGATCGGCGTGCTGGACGAAGCGGGTAAGACGGTTAGTGCAGCAACCAGCGGTGTGGCGGATATCACCTCTTCGGTTAAAGAGCAGCAGCTGGCCAGTACCGATGTGGCGCGTCATGTCGAGCATATCGCCCAGATGGCCGAGGAGAGCAGAAAGGCGATCGAACAGACCGCAGAAAGCATCCGTCACCTCAGCGAGCTTGCCGGTGCGCTGGAAGGCGCGGTGGCTCGTTTCCGCGTGTAAGTACGGCAGGCTCAGACCACACAAGCCCCATGCCGTTGCGGTCTGGGGCGAGACGTTTGCGGCAGGGCTACTGAGGGGCGGGCGGATGTATCATGGCCCGGCTTTTTTGGGAGGCTCGGATGCTGCGGCAGGTTTAGGTACGCTGCCTGCTTTGTCTTGTGCGGGTGCGGGCGCGGGTGTCTGCGCCTGAGCCTGAGGTTTGTCATCTTTTTTCGACGAAGTTGCTTTTGTCTTCGTCTTTGTCTTTGTCTTGGTAACCCGCTTGGCGGCTGAAGTGGCGGGTGCCTCCATCATCTTGAAGAATTTGGAAGAGGCGGTCGGCTCGGATATCTCTTTTACTTCGGATTCTTTACGCATCTCTTTCCATTGATCTCGCAGGGTCGGGGGGGGCGGTTCGCTCGTGATGTAAACCGTAGCGGGTTCCTGGTCCTGCGGTTGCTCCGGCACGACGATACATCCGGCGAGCAGAAGCAGGGGAAAGAAAATCATCTTCATGCGGTACTCCATTCACGGGGGATGTGATCAATTGTAGTCAGCCAAACAAATATGCGCCATCCGTTGTTCATATTCCGGTATCTTGCACGCGCAAGACCAGGCCTTTCAGGTAGGCACCTTCCGGGAAGCTCAGCAGTACCGGATGATCCGCAGTCGCGTACAGTTTTTTCACGATCTGCGCATTCACACCCGCATCCAGCGCTGCGCCCGCGATGATCTTCTGAAACAGCTCGTCGCTGATGCCGCCTGAGCAGGAGTAGGTGAACAACAGACCGCCCGGTCGCAGCAGTTTGAATCCGAGCAGATTGATGTCCTTGTAGGCGCGCGATGCTTTTTCGGCGAAAGCGGCGGTGGGGGCGAACTTGGGCGGATCGAGTACGATGAGGTCGAACTTCCTGTTCTGGTCGCGCAGTTTGCGCAGTGCCTCAAACACATCGGCGCATTGCCAGTCTGCTTTGGATGTGTCGAGACCGTTCAATTCGACATTGCGCTTGGCCAATTCCAGCGCAGCTTCTGATGCATCAATGGATAACACTGACTTCGCACCGCCGCGTAGCGCATAGAGCGAGAAGCCGCCGGTGTAGCAGAAACAGTTGAGCACTTCGCGATCCGCTGCCAGTGAGCCGGTCAGCGCGCGGTTGTCGCGCTGGTCTAGGTAGTAGCCGGTCTTTTGGCCTTCCGCCACATCGACGGCGAAGCGCAGTCCGTGTTCGATTACTTCGATCTTTTCCGGCAATTTGCCGCGCACGATGCCGTTCCGTTTCGGCAAGCCCTCCAGTTCGCGCCCGTCGGAATCCGAGCGCTCGTAGATGCACACCGGCGCACAGAGCTCCTGCAAGGCATCGGCGATGGTCTCGCGCCAGCGCTCCGGCCCGGCGCTGCCGAGCTGCATCACCAGCACTTCGCCGTATTTGTCCACGATGAGGCCGGGCAGTCCGTCCGATTCGCCGTGGATGATGCGCATGCCGCTGCTGACGCTTTCGATGTCCAGCGCGCCGCGCGCAGCCAGCGCATCGGCAATGCGCCGACGGAAGAACGCTTTGTTGACGGTTGTCTTTTCGTCCCACGACCACACCCGCGCGGTGATCTGCGAGTCGGGGTTGTACGCAGCCCATGCCAGAAAATCGCCCGTGCTGTCGCGTACCGCAACGGTGTCGCCGCTGGCGGGATTGCCGTCGGTGTATTCGACCGCGCCCGAGAATATCCATGGGTGGCGGCGCTGCAACGATTTCTCACGTTCAACCCTGAGGATGACAGCGGGTTTGGCAGAAGGGTCTCCTGCGCGGGGCCGAGTGATTTGTTTGGGTGCAGGAGCGCAGGTTTCCTTGTTACGCTGCACGCGCTTGCGGAAATCCTTGCCGCCCTGTGATTGGCGGTGCGGAGTGGAATGCGATTTTGGTTTTTGAGTGCTCATGGTTTCTTCTTGGCACGCGGATGCGCGCCGTCATAGATTTTGGCAAGGTACTGGAAATCGAGATGGGTGTAGACCTGCGTGGTCGAGATGCTGGCGTGACCGAGCATCTCCTGCACCGCGCGCAGGTCGCCGGAGGATTGCAGCACATGGGTGGCGAAGGAGTGGCGCAGCATGTGCGGATGCACGCCGGTGTTGAGCCCCTGCTTGAGTGCCCATTTGTCCAGTTGCAACTCCACGGTGCGCGGCGAGATGCGCGCACCGCGCGTGCCCACGAACAGCGCGGTCTCTTCGGGCTTGGCGATCTCGCCGCGTACCGCCAGCCAGGCTTGCAATGCGGCGATGGCGTGGCTGCCCAGCGGCACGATGCGGGTCTTGTTGCCTTTGCCGGTGACACGTACCGATGCATCGGCGAAATCCATATCGATAGGGTCTAGACTCACCAGTTCGGCCAGACGCAGGCCTGAAGAATAGAGCAGCTCGAACATCGCCTTGTCGCGCGCATCCAGCGGCGACTCTACCTTCATTTCCACCAGCTTCACCGCCTCGTCGGGCGACAGCGCATGTGGCAACGTTTTGGGCGACTTCGGCGCGCGCAGGCCGACGCAGGGATTCACCTTGCAGCCGTGGTCACGCATCAGGTAGCTGTAAAAACCGCGCCATGCCGATAGGAGTCGCGCCAGCGAGCGACCACTCAGGCCGTTGCCGTGCAACTGCGCGATATAGCGGCGGATATGGTGGCTTCTGAGATCGGCGAGAGGGGTGGTGTCGGCCAGTTCGAACAGGCGACGGATGTCGCGCGCATAGTTCTCCGAGGTCAGCGGGGAGTAGTTGCGCTCATGATGCAGATAGGCGAGATAGCCTTGCAGGGTCGCGGGAGCATCATGAGTGGCCGCAGGCATCAGGAACGGGGGCTGAGGGCGGCGCTCGCGAGGTCGGCGATATGCTGCAAGAACACCGTTCCCATCCCGGGATAGAAGCGTTGCGCATCTTCGCTGGCGAGAATGAGCAAGCCTATGGTCTGTTTGTTCGCACGCAAGGGCAGGTAGGCGAAAGAACGTAGATGTGATGCGGCCTCACCGAACCATTGTGCGGTGTCGGCGGCAGCCTCATGCAGACATACCGGCTGGGCATGGCTGTCGGCGAAGGCTAGCACCTCGGCACTTGGTGCCTGCTCTTTCCACAGATGCAGGGCAGCATGCGGAATGGCAAAGACCTCGCGCAGGTTGTGCACGACGGCATCTTGCAAGCCGGACGCTCCGCCTGTGCCGAACAGGGACAGCGTGAATTGGTGCAATTTGCTCTGCAAACCGTCGTTCTCTTTGGCAAATTCGAGCAGGTCATGCAGTTTCTTTTCGAGTTCTTTCACACGCTCGCGCAGGGTGAGCATCTGGCGCTCGCTCAGCGAAATGGTGCGCCCGCCATAGGGATGCGGGATGACGACATCGGCCAGCATCTGGGCGTAGGCCTCGAAGAAATCGGGGTTGCTCTGTAAATAGTTTGCGACGTCTTCTGCTTTCATATCTGTCCTGTTAAATGATGATTTCGCCTTCAAATACGCTGATCGCCGGGCCGGTCATCAACACCGGTGCCGATCCTCCCGCCCAGCTGATGCTGAGTGTGCCGCCGCGCGTGGCGACATGTACTGTTTCGTCCAGCAGACTACGGCGTATGCCGGCGACGACGGCGGCACATGCCCCGGAGCCGCAGGACAATGTTTCGCCCGAGCCGCGTTCGAACACGCGCAGTTTGACATGGCTGCGGTCGAGTATTTGCATGAAGCCGGCATTGACCCGCTTCGGAAAACGGGCATGCTGTTCGATCAGCGGCCCCTGTGTGCCGACTGGCGCGGTCTCGACATCCTCGACCACTTGCACCGCATGCGGGTTACCCATTGATACGGCGCTGATCTCAACCAGCGTGTTGCCGACCATCAGGGGTTGGATCGGCGCATCGGTATCACTGATAAAAGGGATGCGAGCAGGGTCGAATACCGGCGCTCCCATATTCACGGTGACGCGCCCGTCATCGGCCAAGCGCGGCGAAATCAGGCCGTTCTTGGTCTCCACCATGATCTCGCGCTTGGTCGTGAGTTTGTGGTCATGCACATAACGCACAAAACAGCGCGCGCCGTTGCCGCACTGCTCGACTTCGCCGCCGTCGGCATTGAAGATACGGTAACGAAAATCAACGTCGGGGTTTTGAGAGCGCTCCACCAGCAGAATCTGGTCGCAACCTACGCCGAAATGCCGGTCTGCCAGTAGCCGCAGTTGCTCGGGGGTGAGGTGCAACGATTGGCGCACGCCGTCCAACACGACGAAATCGTTACCGGCACCGTGCATTTTGGTGAATTTGAGCAACATGTCCTGGATCCATTCGATCAACGGGAGGGGATTATACGTGCTTGAGTCCCATCGTTGCATAACTGGGTATGGTCGCGAAACATGCAGCGATCCATGACCACCAACATACCCGCCTGTTGTGCGCGCAACGCGGCTTGCTCGTGAATCACCCCATCTTGTAGCCAGAGATGTTTGATCCCCAGCCGGATGCAGCTTTCCACAATGGCCGGTACGTGTTCGGCGGCGCGAAACACATCAACGATATCGGGTCGTTCGGGCAAGCTTTCCAGATCGGGATAGGCTTTTACGCCCAGCACTTCCTCTACCAGAGGCCGTACCGGGATGATGCGATAGCCGAATCCCTGTAGCGCCTGTGCCACGCGGAAGCTGGGGCGATTCGGCTGGGGCGACAGTCCAACCACGGCGATGCTGCGCACTTCGCGCAACAGGCGGCAGATTTCTGCTGGGGCGGGATTGGAGAAGCTCATAAGGCGCAAGATAACATCATTTTAATAGCGGATGCATGGGCGAGGCAGAGGAAAAACGCTATACTGCGCGCCGTTCAAAGCGCCCGTAGCTCAGCTGGATAGAGTATTGGTTTCCGAAGCCAAGGGTCGTGGGTTCGACTCCCGCCGGGCGCACCAGTTTATCTCCCGCATCCGGGTACGGATGTGTCCTTGTGCCAGAACGCCAAGATTCATAACGTGTGGTCGATCACCAGTTCGGCGGTGCGGCAGCAATTCTTGCCGCTTTGTTTTGCGCGGTACATCGCGGAGTCGGCGATCTTGACCAGCTGGTCTGGTGTTTCCCCGTGGTTTGGGTAGAAGGAGATGCCGATACTGACGCTGACCGAGCAGCTTTTGCCGTCCAGCAGGAACGGGCTGTCGATGGCATCAATGATCTTTCTGGCGACGCGGTCGATATGTTCCGGTGTGCGTCCGTTGCACAGGATCACGGTGAATTCGTCCCCACCCATGCGCGCCACCGTGTCCGAATCGCGGATACATTCCATGATGCGATTGGAAGCTTCGCGCAGTAGCGCGTCGCCGATGTTGTGTCCCATGGTGTCATTAACGAGCTTGAAGCCATCAAGATCCAGATAGAGGATGCCGATCAACTCGTTGTCGCGGCGGGCTCTGGCGATTGCCTGAGTGAGGCGATCATAGAACAGGATGCGGTTGGGCAGGCCGGTCAGTGCGTCGTGGTGAGCCAGATGCAGAACCTGTTCGTTGGTTTTCTTGAGCCGGGTGACCAGCTTCCAGAGGAAGCGCGCTTGAAAGCCGCCGATCACATTCTTGCTGCCCAGTTTCGATTCGACATAGGTCGTCACGTCCTCATCGGCAGAGAGGTTGAGCGCCATACAGGAGCCGCACTTCGCCAGAGCATCGTCCAGGTCGGTGAAAGTGGGGATGTTGTTCTTTCTGGCGATCTCCATGCCGGGCGCTGCCGAATTGACGTCGACGATCCCCACGATCATGATCATCGGGTCTTTGATGAACAGGTCGATCATTGCGACACCGCCCCGCCCGGCACCGATTACCAGGATTCTCTGGACACTTGTGGTCATTTCCATCATCAAATCGGCTCCCCTGAATGAACGTTCGGATTATCAACCTGCAACCCTGTGTCAGGCAATGGTTCGGACGCCTGATCCGGCTGAAATTTTTTAGTTTTTGGAATTACCTCAGTCCGGCCTGTTCTGCCTGTTCATCCGCGAAATAGCTCGACCGCACCATCGGTGCACAGGCGGCATGTGAGTACCCCATCGCTTTTGCGGCATCTTCGAACATCTTGAATGTTTCCGGCGGCACATAACGCAATACCGGCAGGTGGCCGTCGGAAGGTTGCAGGTATTGTCCGAGCGTCAGCATCTCGACATCGTGGTCGCGTAAGTCCTGCATCACTTGCAGGACTTCGTCATCGGTCTCGCCTAGTCCCAGCATCAGGCCGGATTTGGTCGTCACCTGCGGGAATCTGGCTTTGAATTTTTTGAGCAACAGGAGGGAGTGCGCATAATCGGCACCAGGGCGTGCCATCGGGTACAGGCGCGGCACGGTTTCCAGATTGTGGTTGAGTACGTCCGGTAGTTCGACTGCCATTGCGTCCAGAGCTACGTCGAGACGGCCGCGAAAGTCGGGTACCAGCGTTTCCAGCTTGGTGTCGGGTGAGGATGCGCGAATCGCGCGCAGGCATGCGGCAAAGTGCTGCGCGCCGCCGTCGCGCAGATCGTCCCTGTCCACGCTGGTGATGACGACATAGCGCAATTTTAACAGGCCGATGGAATGTGCCAGATTCTTCGGTTCATCGGCATCCGGCGGCAGCGGTTTGCCGTGAGCCACGTCGCAAAACGGACAGCGGCGCGTACAGACGTCGCCGAGGATCATGAAGCTGGCGGTACCTTTGCCGAAACATTCGCCGATATTGGGGCAGGATGCTTCCTCACAGACGGTATGCAAGCCGTGTTCGCGCAACATGTGTTTTACTTCGTTGTATCCTGCCCCGCTGCCGGGCTTAACGCGTATCCACTGCGGTTTACGCAAACGTTCTTGCAAGGGCACGATTTTGATGGGATTTCGCGAAGTCTTTGATTCCCCTGTTTGTTTTCCGGTATTATGCATGGCTCGTGGGATGTCTGGCAAAAGTGTCATGAAGAATATCTTAATCAAAGACACCAGTTTGAGGTAAATTTACAAAATTGTATCGGCGCATACGCTTGTTTCGCCGGAAAAATTTAAGGGTAGGAAGATTCGCAATGACTGACAGCTCCTCAGAACTGACCAAAAAACTATCGGAAGCCGTTGAAAAAATGCCTGCATTTCCAAAAAGTGTGCAGCGTATTCTGGAGTTGTCGCGAGAGATAAATTGCCCGCCCAAAGAGTTGGTTCTGGTCATCGAAAAGGATCCGGTGATGACCATGAAGTTGTTGCGTATCCTGAACTCTGCTTATTACAGCTTCCCCAAACAGATTACTTCGGTCAATCAGTCCGTGGTCTATCTCGGCTTGAATACGATCAAAAACATGGCATTGTCTTTTGCCGCGATGGGGTCATTGCCGCAGCAGAATGCGGCAGGATTCGATGTGCAGAAATATCTGATGCATTCGCTTACTACCGCGAGTTTTGCGCGCGCCTTGTGCCAGAAATACGGTCATGACGACACCGATCCGGCGGACTGCTATATCGCGGGATTGCTGCATGATTTCGGTAAGGTTGTGTTCGCGCAGTTTATGGCGGAGGAGTTCAAAGAAGCGCTCACGCGAAGTGCAGAACAGATGATTCCGCTGCATAAGGCCGAACAGCAGATCATCGGCACCGATCATACCGTGGTCGGTGGTATGTTGGTCGAGCGTTGGCAGTTCCCCAAGCAACTCACCGAGAATATCCGCAACCACCACGGCGTTGCTTCGCCAACCAACACCGTGCAATGTTGCCTGTTCGCGGCGAATCAGATCAGCAAGAAGCTGGCACTGGGCAATGGTGGTAATCCTGTGGTGCAAGAACTTCCTTCCGTTCTGGAGGACTATTTCGAAGGCAACCTGGATACGGTCATCGCCAGCTTGGGGGATATCTCCAAATTGGCGAGCGAGGCGCAGGTCTTTGCTCAAGTCAGCAAGGAGTCCTGAGCATGAAGCTGAAATTCTGGGGAGTGCGTGGATCGATTCCTTCTCCGGGAGAAAGAACGGTGCGTTACGGCGGCAACACTACCTGCATCGAGGTACGCACCGATGCCAACGAACTTATCATTCTGGATGGCGGCACGGGTATATTCCCGTTGGCGCAGTCGCTGCTCAAAGAACTGCCAGTGCAGGCGCACATTTTTAATACTCACAGCCACTGGGATCATATTCAGGGGTTGCCGTTTTTTATCCCTATTTTTATTCCGGGCAACACCATTAAGTTGTATGCGGCATTTGACCCGATTTCGGGTGAGGGTGCCGAACGCATCATGAATGTGCAGTTGCAATACAGTTTTTTCCCGGTGCGGGAGGCGGAGATGAAATCGCGCTTCGAATATGTCGCGCTGATGCCGAACGTGGCGGTCGAGGTAGGCGCGGCAAAGATTATGCCTGTCCTGCTCAATCACCCGGTGGTGAATCTCGGCTACCGTATCGACTGCAACGGCAAGTCGATGTTCTTTACCGGCGATCACGAGCCGCATTTCAATATCTACGAACCAAGCGATGACGAATATGCCGAATATCAGGCATTGATCGAGGAGCAGCGGCAATCTATCCTCGACGCGATCCGAGGGGTGGATGTCATCGTTGCGGACTGTGCCTACACAGAACAAGAATATCCGGCCAAGAAGGGCTGGGGGCACGGCACGTTCGATAGCAGTATCCGGCTGGCAAAGGATGCCGGTGCAAAGATCCTATATTGCACCCACCATGAACCTACGCGCAGTGACGACGATCTGGAAAAGGTTTTTGCCGAGGCTCTGGCTCGGCAATCCGAAGCCGCCAAGGGGCTCGATATCCGTCTTGCCAAGGAAGGTGACGAACTCGTCTTTTAATCGTGTTGCGCTACAACTGATGCTGCAACAGTGATACGAGTTTTTGCGCAAGCCGACGTTCAACTTCCTCTGGCGAGGCAGTAACGCCCAACTCCTTCATCTGCACCACGCGCAAGCCCCGATAACCGCAGGGATTGATGTAAGAGAACGGGGTCGTGTCCATATCCACGTTCAGTGCCAGTCCGTGATAACAACAGCTGTTGCGGATCTTCAGGCCCAGCGCCGCAATCTTGGCGTCACCCACATACACCCCCGGCGCATCTTCGCGACCGTGTGCCGTGATGCCGTATTCTGCCAGTACCTCAACCACCGCTTGCTCCATCAGGCGCACCAATTGGCGCACATTGATTTTCCAGTGGCGTAAATCCAGCAGCAGATAAGCGACGATCTGCCCGGGGCCGTGATAGGTGATCTGTCCGCCACGGTCGATTTTTACGACCGGGATGCTATGTGCATCAATCAGGTGTTCCGGTTTACCTGCCTGGCCCTGGGTGAATGTCGGCGGATGTTGCAATACCCATATCTCATCGCGTGTTGCGGGGGTGCGCTGTGCGGTGAATGTCTTCATCGCCTCCAGCGCGGGTTGGTAGTCGACCAAACCCAGATACTTGGTTACTGGAGGCACCGGAAACTCCGGGACGGGAGATTTTGCCCTGTTTCCCGGATCGTCTCCTTCCTCCTTCATAGCACCATCTTGACCATCGGGTGCGAGGTCAAATCACGGTAAAGTGCATCAAGTTGTTCGCGCGAGGTGGCTTGCACGGTACAGGTCAGGCAGATATAACGAGAGGTTTTGCTGTTGCTCACACCGATGGTCGTCGCTTCGAAGCCCGCATCATGCGCTTGCACGACGGTTGCGATGGCTTGTGCAAAATCCGGGTGAGCCGCACCAAAGACCTTGATCGGGAAGTCGCACGGATATTCGATAAGGCTGGGTTCTTTTGTCATGCGCGCATCACCTCCCGCTTGAAGTCCTGATAGAGGCCGTGCAATCTGGAGAACATCGGCCCCGGGCGGCCATCGCCGACCGGTTTGCCGTTCAGTGTGGTGATCGCGAGCACTTCTTTGGTCGAGGAGGTGAGCAGCAGCTCATCCGCGTCGAATACCTCATGCGCTGCGATCTTGCGCACCTGATGCGGGATGTCGTGCGCCGTGGCGAGTTCGAGTATCACGTCGTAGGTGATGCCCGGCAACATCAGGTTGTCCTTGGGCGGAGCGAGCAGCGTGCCGTTTTTCACCACGAAGATGTTGCTGGCTGCACCTTCCGTCAAAAATTCATTGTTGCGGATCATGATGGTCTCGGCACACCCCGCATCTACCGCAAGTTGTCGTAGCAATACGTTGGGCAACAGCGAGATGGCTTTGATATCGCAACGCAGCCAGCGGTTATCGGGTGCGCTGATGGCGCTGATGCCGCTATGCAGCAATGAGGCGGGCGGCGTGGTGAGCGGGTTGCTCAGCAGGAATACGGTGGGAGGGACGGGTGGGTTGGGGAATGCATGATCGCGCTTGGCTACGCCACGGGTGATATGCAGGTAGAGGTACTGGTCCTCCGGTGTATTGCGCGCGATGAGTTCCAGAATGATGTTTGTCCATTCGGCATCGCTGTACGGATTGGCAAGCTTGATGCTGTCGAGGCTATGGCGCAGACGCTGAAGATGTTCACCGAGGCGGAAAACATGGCGCGAATATACCGGGATGACTTCGTAGACACCATCACCGAAGATAAAACCACGATCCAGCACAGAGACCTTGGCTTCGGTGATGGGCATGAACTGTCCGTTCAGATAGACCGTCATCGGATTCAGTGGAACAACAACCGTATCGTGTCTACCCCGCGCGAGAACACATTGGCCAGCGCTACATTGTCCAGTGCCACCATAGGAAGGTCGAGATAAGGCACGCCGTTCAGAGTGAGTTTCAGCGTGCCGAGAGCTTGTCCTTTGTCAACCGGTGCAATGAGCGGTTGTTTTGATTCGAGCACCGCTTTGAGCTGTTCGCGCTGTCCGAGCGGGATGGTCACGAACAGATCGTTGCGGAAGCCAATATCGACTTCGCTTTCCGTGCCTTTCCAGGTGCGTAACGAGCTGACGGCCTGATTTTTCTTATACAGCTGGAGCAGTTCGAAATTCTGGAAGCCATAGTTCAGCAGCCGCTGACTTTCACTGCTGCGCATGCTCTCCGAAGTCGTGCCGAGCACCACCGAGATGAGGCGGTGGTTGTCCCGTTTAGCGGAGGCCACAAGGCAGAATCCGGCGGTCTCGGTATGCCCGGTCTTCAGGCCATCGACATGGGGGTCGAGCCAGAGCAACTGGTTGCGGTTGAACTGTTTGACGTTGTTGTATTGGAACTCGCGCATCGAGTAGATGGAATAGAACTCCGGGAAGTCGCGCACGATGGCTGCGGCGAGTAGCGCCAGATCATAGGCGCTACTGTAGTGCTGCTCCTCGGGCAGACCGGTCGCATTGACGAAATGGGTATTCTTCATGCCGAGGCGCAGGGCTTCCTTGTTCATCAAGTCGGTAGCAAAGGCCAGTTCATGGTTGGCAACGGTTTCGGCCAGCACTCGTGCCGCATCATTGCCTGACTGCACAATCAGGCCGCGCAGCAGGTCTTCGATTTTGACCGCTTTCCCGGGTTCGAGAAACATGCGCGATTCTTCCGCCATGACCCGCAGCGCGTAGGGTGACGGGGTGACCGACTGGTTGAGCGACAGTTTCCCCTGCCGAATCGCGGCAAAGGTCACGTAAGCGGTCATCAGCTTGGTCAGTGAGGCAGGCTGGATACGCTCATGGGGATTCCGGCTGACCAAGGTCTGGTTGCTGGTGTAGTCGTAGAGTACATAAGCCTTGGCTGCGAGTACCGGAGCGTTGGCGTCGGATGGGGCGGCAGCATGAGCCGACAATGGCAGGAGGGCAATCAGGAAAATTAGTGCGAACTTCATAATGAATGGCGGAAAAATCGAGTGTTGATTATAACAAGGCTTGCGAGATTAAAGCGTGGACGCAGGAGACAGGAGGTCTAGACCGTAGGAGTCTGTATCTAGACCCGGACTAGACTATTTAGCCTATTGTTTTTATTGGCATTCGACTCTATAAGGATAGCGGCGCAAACATATATCTGTCGGGAGGGAATACCATGTTGACCAGTTTTGCAAAGAGAAATGACACCGAAAAACAGAATGAGCATGGTATCGATTTTGTCGAAGCAGCCGTGGCACATATCGGATGGCGTAGCCGATTACGGGCTCATATCGACGGAGATGCCACTGACGATTGGTCACCCAGCAATGCGGGTAACGAGGATGAATGCGGTTTGGGGCGATGGTTAAGAGGTATGGGGCGGGTGCAGTTCGGTCATTTTTCCGCGTTCCGCCGACTGGAGGCCGGACATTCCGAATTCCACTATTTTGCGGGACTGATCCTCGTCAAAGTATTGGAGGGGCAGGCTAAAGAAGCGGAGGTATTACTGAGGAACGAATTTGCACAAGCCACCCGTCGCATACTCATCGCCATTAACGAGATGAAAGAAGTGATGCAGCAGAGTTAACCCTCGGAACAGTGCCTCACTGTGCCGGGGTTTTCGTCTTTTTTGCGGTGGTTTTTTTGGTGGTCGTTTTGCTTGAGCTTTTTTTCGCAGTAGCTTTGGCCGTGCTGGTTTTGGCCGTGACCTTGGTCTTGCTGGTCGCAGCTTTCTTTGCCGCCGGTTTCTTTGTGGTCTTGGTCTTCGCTGTTCCGCCCTTTGCTGCTTTGGCTGCGATCAATTCCAGAGCTTCTTCCAGCGTCACTTCTTCCGGTGAAATATCTTTAGGCAGCGTGGCATTAACCTTGCCATGACGGGCATACGGACCATAACGTCCACTGCATATCTCTACCGGGGCTTTATCATCAGGATGCTCTCCCAGGGTGCGCAGCACGGTGTTGCCAGTCTTGGCTTGCGCCAGCAACTCCACCGCCCGTTCCAGTCCGATGTCGAAAATGCTATCGGTGCGCGGAATGGATTTGAACTTGCCATCGTGGCCGATGTAGGGGCCGAAACGGCCGATGTTCACGATCACTTTCTTGCCCGTTTCGGGATGCGCGCCGAGTTCGCGCGGCAGTGACAGCAGCTTTAATGCGGTGCCGAGATCGGCCTGTTCCAGCGGCAATTCTTTAGGCCAGGACACGCGCTTGGGTTTGGCTTTTTCGCCTTCAATCACCTCGCCGAGCTGAACATAATAGCCATAGGGGCCGCGCAACAGCAGCACGGTTTGTTTGCTCTCTGGATGTGTGCCCAGTTCTTTGCGCGCTTCGCCGGAGTCTTCTTCGCCGCCAAGGCTGCGCGTGTAGTCGCATTCCGGATAAGCTGTGCAGCCGATGAAACTGCCGCGCTTGCCCAGTCGTTTGGATAAAGGTTTGCCGCATTTCGGGCACGCCTCCTCCAACACTTCGGTGCCGGGGCGATCTACATCTTTCTTGTCGACGATGAGTTGGTTGAAGCCCTTCCAGAAGGCATCCAATACCGGTATCCAATCGCGCTTGCCTTCGGAAATTTCGTCCAACTCGTCTTCCAGATTGGCGGTGAAGCTGTAGTCCACATAACGCGTGAAATGCTCATTGAGGAATTTGATCACTACCCGGCCCACATCGGTGGGCATGAAACGTTTCTTGTCCAGGGTGGCGTATTCGCGTGCCTGTAGCGTGGAGATGATGGTGGCATAAGTGGACGGGCGGCCGATGCCGTATTCTTCCAGTGTCTTCACTAGGCTGGCTTCCGAGTAGCGCGGCGGCGGTTGGGTGAAGTGCTGTTCGCCGTAGAGTTTGTCCACGGGCAACACGTCCCCCTCCGCCAGTGGCGGCAACTTGGCGCTGTCTTCTTCTTCGGCATCGTCCACGTCTTCCATGTAAACGCCGATGAAGCCGGGGAACACCAGCGTCTGGCCGGAGGCGCGGAACAGGGTGTCATCACTGGAGAGGCGGATGTCCACGCTTACGGTGTCGAAGCGCGCAGGCGACATCTGGCTGGCCAGCGTGCGCTTCCAGACCATTTCGTACAGGCGCATCTGGTCGATGTTGAGATGCTCGCGCATGCTGTCGGGCGTGCGGGAGATGGAAGTCGGGCGGATGGCTTCGTGCGCTTCCTGTGCGTTCTTGGATTTGCTCTTGTAGACTGGCTGTTTATTCGGCAGATAATCCGGGGTGAAATTGTCGCTGATATAGCCGCGTATCTCAGCCACGGCTTCGTTCGCCAGATTGAGCGAGTCAGTACGCATATAGGTGATCAGGCCGACGGTCTGGCCGCCGATATCGACACCTTCGTACAAGGACTGCGCAGTACGCATGGTGCGGTCAGACGTCATACCCAGTTTACGCACGGCTTCCTGTTGCAGCGTGGAAGTGGTGAACGGTGCGGCGGGAGTGCGTTGTTTGCCTTTTTTCTCGACACGCACAACTTTTGGCGGGAGCTTGGCATCGTTCAGCTTCGCGTGGATGGCATCGTATTCCGCTTGGCTGCCAATGCTGAGTTGCTCCAGCTTCTTTCCCTGATACTGGAACAGCTTGGCGCTGAACGGGATGCTGTTCTTCTGGCTGTCCAGATGCACCGACCAGTATTCCCGGCTCTTGAACTTCTCGATCTCCAGTTCGCGCTCGACGATGAGGCGTAGTGCCGGGCTTTGTACGCGCCCTGCGGACAGGCCGGGTCGAATCTTGCGCCACAGCAGCGGCGACAGATTAAAGCCGACCAGATAGTCCAGCGCGCGGCGCGCTTGTTGGGCGTTGACCAGCGGCATGGCGATCTCGCGCGGATGGGCGACCGCTTCCTGCACGGCACTCTGGGTGATCTCGTAGAACACCACGCGTTTCATCGCCTTGCCTTTGAGTGCGCGTTTGCTTTTGAGCAATTCGGAGATGTGCCAGGCAATGGCCTCCCCTTCTCTATCCGGGTCGGGTGCCAGCAGGATGGTGTCGGCATCAGCGGCAGCTTTGGCAATCGCATCCACGTGTTTGCTGTTGCGCGCGATGGTCTCGTAGTTCATCGCGTAGTTGTTTTCGGTGTCCACCGCACCGTTTTTTGGCACAAGGTCGCGCACATGCCCGTATGAAGCCAGCACCTCGAAGTCTTTGCCCAGATATTTCTTCAGCGTCTTGGCCTTGGCTGGAGATTCGACGATTAACAGGTTTTTTGCCATGCTCGACTGAGTGCCCCGATAGATTTAATGTAATTGAGCCGAATCGGTAGGAGTCAACAGATCCTCGATAATCATGGGATCCAGATCTTCATGCTGGTTCCAGAGCACCATCAGGGCGATCAGTTTGATCTTGTCCAGCGACAGATTCTCGCGCCCCAGCGCGATGGCCCGGTCGATGATCATCTCGCGCTCCACCGGTTGGATCATTTTGCTTTGTTCCCAGAAGGAGATGAAGTGCAGCCCCTCCAAACTGATCCGTTGCCGCTCCAGGTCGGCGAAGCAACGCAATCCGCCCTGGTTGATACTGGCTGGATAATCGGCTTGGGATAACTGGCGCAGGCCAGAAAGCCAAGCCACGGCTTGGGTGATGTCTTCTTCTTCAAAACCCGCCGCACTGAGTTTGACCGCAAGCTTATCCGCGTCTGGATAGCTGCCCGCATCGAAATAACTTTCGAACAAATAAATCAGAATATCGAACATGTGGCCTTAATTATCTTTATTAAACAATGCGCTGATAAAGGCCGCCGGGTAAAACCGTGATCTGCCCATCCAATTCAAGTTGCAACAGAATGGCGGATAGCGAGGCTACCGTCAAGCCGCTGCGTTGCGCCAAGGTGTCCAGATCGACCGGATCGAAACCCAGATGGTCGGACAAGGAGTGTTGCGGCGAGGGGGGCGCTGGTGTGTTGGTGCCGATGAGGCCGTTGCCGAGTTCTTCAAGGATATCCTGTGCACTTTCAACCAGTTTGGCACCTTGTTTGATCAGTGCGTGGCAACCTTTGGACTGGGGGGAGTGGATGGAACCGGGAATGGCGAAGATCTCGCGTCCCTGTTCCAGCGCCATCCGGGCTGTGATGAGCGAACCGCTTTGCAGCGAGGCTTCGACCACAAGACAGCCCAGACTCAAGCCGCTGATGATGCGATTACGTCGCGGGAAGTTGGCGGGTAATGGCGGCGTTCCGAGCGGGAATTCGGAAACGAGGAGGCCATCTTGTGCCAGCCGGTGGGCCAGTTCGCGATGGGCTGAGGGATAGACTTTATCGAGTCCGGTGCCGACGATGGCGATACTGCTGCTTTTGCCGCCCAGACCGCCGAGATGAGCCGCAGCATCAATGCCGTGCGCCATTCCGCTGACGATACACAATCCGGCATCGCTTGCCGCCAGTGCAAACGCCTCCGCGTTGCGCAAGCCTTGCGGGGAGGCGTTGCGGCTGCCAACAATGGCGAGGGCGGGAATATTGAGCAGTTCGGTGCGGCCTTTGGTATACAGCAAGAGCGGCGGGTCGGTGATGTTGAGCAGAGCCTGAGGATAGTCGGCATCGGCGATTGTCAGTATCCGGTTGTGTGAGTCGCTCAGCCAGGTTTCGGTGGCGGCAAGTGCGGCTTCGTCAAATCCCTGAAGGATGCTGCTGGTGATCGAGGGTTTGACGATACGGTTGAGTTCAGCCGAGGACGCGAGGAAGACCGCCTCGGGCGAACCAAAAGTCTGCAACAGCTTTCTCTGCCCCTCGTTGCCGAGGCATGGAATCTGGCTCAGGGTGAGCCATGACGCTAATGTTGCGTCTAGTGGCATTGATAATCAGGGGGTTTGCGCGGTGTCCAGCAGTTGGACCGGCAGGCGGGTTTGCAGCACCAGCGCATAAGAGACCTTGTGGAAGGTGCGGAACACGAACAACAGGCCGTAACGCACATCGGGAAGGACGGTGTCGTTGCGTCGGAAAATGCGCCCCCCCTTCATGACTTCGCCTTTCTGATAAAGCGCTAGGACATGTCCGTTCTCCAGCCCGTCGCGCTTGCCCTTGTTGAGGGTGACGACGGTATTTTGGGCGGCCTGCTCCACGCCGCCGTAAATGGAGATTACTTTAGCAACGATCCGGGTGTCGGGCGCGCGGGGTTCATAGTTCTTGGGAAAGGTTTCCGCAGATTGGGCAAAATGATCCCCTTTGCTGATCTCGGCGACGGATCGGGTGATTCGGACTTCGCTGAGAGGGCCGAATTTCTCCACCACCGCATCCCCCAGATAGATAACTTCGTGCCCCAGTTGCTCGTCGGTTTCGGGGTCGACAAAGGTCTTGCCGGGGCGATATATCTGCCACTGAGTACCTTTGTCGGTCGGCAAATTCTTAACGTAGGCGATATCCTCGCTGCCCAGAATTTCGCGCTGTTCATAGGTTGCCGCCAATGTGGGGGTCACTGTCGGATCAATCTCGTCAATCACCAGTGGCTTGGACAGGAACGGCGCAATCGCGCTCAGCGGGATGGCGGGGATCGAATTGCGGTCGCTGGGGACTTCGCGGATACGTGGCGAGAGTTTCACGATATTGCTGTCTGCGGGGGCGGTCGGCACTACCGCTGATGCAGCGGCTGTCTGCGGGATATCACCGATGCGCAGCGTGCCGGTCGCGCGATCCAGCATCACGACATCTCCCGGATAGATCCAGTGGGGGTCTTTGATGGTGTCTTTATTCAAGCCCCAGATCTGTTGCCATTTCCACGGATCCTTGAAGAACTTGGCCGAAATATCCCACAGGGTATCGCCTTTGACTACGACATGGCGGTCAGGGGCATTCTCACGTATCTCCAACTGGTCAGCGTAGGTATGGATGGGCAACAGAAGACAAATCAGCGATATAATCTTGCGCATGAGAAACCCTAGCAGAGTAAATAAAATGCGGTGCATAGCTGGCACTCGCGTTTAAATTCTGCATCTAGTCACTTAAATTAGCAAGCTTTTATGGCGATCCTCCCAATACTTCAATACCCCGACGAACGTTTGCACAAAGTTGCAAAAAAAGTCGAATCAATCACGGCATCGACACGCAGACTGATCGAGGACATGGCCGAAACGATGTATGCCGCCCCCGGGGTCGGGTTGGCTGCGACGCAGGTGAACGTACATCAGCGCATCGTCGTGATCGATGTGTCGGAAGCGCATGACGACCTGCTGGTGTTGATCAACCCCGAGCTAGTCGCAAGCAGTGGCGAGAGCAAGTGCGAAGAAGGGTGCCTGTCCGTGCCGGGAATTTACGATAAGGTACAGCGCGCCGAGCGAGTTACGGTGCAAGCGTTGAACATCAAAGGCGAAAAATTCATCCTGGATGCCGAGGGGTTGCTGGCGGTGTGTATCCAGCACGAAATGGATCATCTGGTGGGCAAGGTGTTCGTCGAGCACCTGTCCCATCTCAAACAGGTGCGTATCCGCAACAAACTGAAAAAACGCCAGCGCGAAACCATGTAATGGAAATATCTTGAAAATCATTTTTGCGGGCACCCCGCACTTTGCCGCACAAGCCTTGCAGGCTTTGCTGGATCAGCAGGCCGATGTTGTTGCGGTGTTGACGCAGCCGGATCGTCCGTCCGGGCGCGGCATGCAACTCAAACCCAGCCCGGTAAAACAATTGGCGATCAAACATGGCCTGCCAGTCTGGCAGCCCGTTTCGCTCAAGGATGCCGAAATTCAACAGCGCTTGGCGGCCTGCCAGGCCGATGTGATGGTGGTGGCAGCTTACGGCTTGATTCTGCCCAAGACCGTGCTGCAAATTCCGCGCATGGGATGCTTGAATATCCATGCGTCGCTGCTGCCGCGCTGGCGTGGTGCCGCACCGATTCAGCGCGCGATCCTGGCGGGTGATGCCGAAACCGGCATCACTATCATGCAAATGGATGCCGGGCTGGATACCGGCGACATGCTGCTGAAAAAATCCTGCGCAATCGAAGCGAGAGACACAGCTGAAACGTTACACGACAAGCTTGCCGTTTTGGGGGCGGCGGCCATCACCGAGGCATTGCCGTTGCTGGAACAGGGCAAGCTGCATCCCATACAACAAGACGACTCGCTGGCAAACTATGCGGCCAAATTGACCAAAGAAGAAGCGCAGGTGAACTGGTCGCTCGATGCGACACAGATTGATCGGGCCGTTCGCGGTTACAACCCGTTTCCGGGGGCAAGTGCTGTTATCAACGACACGCCGCTCCGAATCTGGCAGGCCAGCATCCGTACCGGCCTGTCCGGTGTGCCCGGCACCATTCTGGCCGTTGAAAAAAATGCACTGGTGGTGGCCTGCGGCAGCGACGCACTGAGTCTGGAAATATTGCAAAGACCTAATGCCAAAGCGCTGCCTGCCGCCGAATTCTTGCCGGGTTTCCATATCAATGCGGGCGACCGCTTTGTGGTCTGCTGATGCAAAACGTCCAGCAACTCGCCGCCGCTGTTGTTGGTCAAGTATTGGCCGGGCGCAATTTAAACCAACTATTGGAAGAGGTGTTGCGCAGGCATGCCGAGTTTTCGTCACAGGAACGCGGGGCATTACAAGATTTGAGCTACGGCACCCTGCGTTTCTACGGACAGCTCGGCAAGATTCTGGATGCGCTGCTGAGCAAGCCCTTGCAGGATGAGCGCCTCCGGGAATTGTTGCTGGTCGCTTTATACCAATTGCAATACAGCAAAGCGGCAAACCACGCCGTGGTCGATCATGCGGTGCAGGCGGCGAAGAGGATCAATCCGTCGGCAAGCGGCTTGGTCAATGCGGTATTGCGCAATTTTCTGCGGCGTCAGGCGGAATTGATCCAGCTTGCCGCAGGAACGGAAGAGGGGCGCTATTCTTATCCGGCATGGTGGATCGCGGCAATCAAAGCCCAATACCAGGCTCAAGCTGCCACCATCCTGGAGGCCGGGAACCAACACCCGCCGATGACATTGCGGGTGAATCGACGTCGCACGACCCCCGAACAATATCTCGCGCAACTGGCCGATCAGAAAATCCGCGCACAGATGATCCCGCCGCAGGCCTTGTGGCTGAATGAACCGCTGGCAGTGGACAAACTGCCGGGTTTCTTCGATGGTATGGTGTCGGTACAGGATGCCGGAGCCCAATATGCGGCGACCCTGTTGGATGTCTGTGACGGCATGCGCGTATTGGATGCTTGTTCGGCACCCGGGGGGAAAGCGGTGCACTTGCTCGAATCCTGTGAGATTGATTTGGTCGCGGTGGATAAGGATGAGCTGCGGTTGGAGCGTGTGCGCGAAAACCTGCGGCGTGTAAAACTGAATGCCACGTTAATCTGCGGAGATGCCGCCGCCCCGGCGAATTGGTGGGGCGGCAGGCAATTCGACCGGATTCTGGCCGATGTGCCCTGCTCGGCATCCGGGGTGGTACGCCGCCATCCCGATATCAAATGGCTGCGCAGGCCTTCCGATATCGAGAGTTTTGCGCGCCAACAGGAGGACATATTGCACGCTTTATGGCCGTTGTTGGCCGGAGGTGGTAAATTGCTCTACGCGACCTGTTCTGTCTTTGCGCGCGAGAACCAGCAAGTCATCAGGGCATTTCTGGCGCGGCATAAAGAAGCACGGCAGATCGTTATCACCGGACATGGAATAGAGGATGGGCAACTCTTGCCCAATGATAGGCACGACGGTTTTTTCTATGCGTTGCTGCAAAAAGATGTTTGATTCCCTTTCCAGGCTGACGCTGGCTCTGGGCCTGTGCGTGTGTGTATCGCTCGCGAGCGCCGAGGGGATATCTGTCGTCAAAGCCGAGGCGCGGGCTGTCGACGAGGGTTATGAAATCGTCGCGGACTTCAAGATCGTGCTACCCCCGTCCGTCTCCGAAGCGCTGAAGCGCGGAGTCGTACTGAACTTCATCAGCGAACTGGCGATTACACGATCACGTTGGTATTGGCTGGATACCGATGTCATGTCGCATGAACAAAGCACCAAACTATCTTATAACGCGCTGACCCGGCAATACCGGATCTCGCGCGGAACCCTGTTCCAGGGATTCTCGAGTCTGGAAAGCGCCTTGCGTGTGTTGGGTCACCAGTCCGCTCCACCGGTACCGGTGGCCGCGCTGAGTGGTAGCGACGGGTATGTGGCGCAATTGATCCAGGGGCAGATTCGGTATACCGCGTTTGCCCAGATGCGCCTGGATGTCACTCAATTGCCCAAGCCGCTACAGGTCAGCGCGTTGACCAATCCTGACTGGAATCTTGTTTCGGATAGATACGACTGGCCGATCATGTTGGATGCGCCGGTCCCGAATGAGGTAGCCAAGCCGTGAAATATCTGATCATCCTCTGCGGTATCGCGGGCAGCGCGTTGCTCTACCTGCTGTCCAGCGCCAGCGCCAATACCGCGCTTTTCTCGCACAACTACTCCAGCCTGTTGATATTGACCGGTGTGCTGGCATTGGGTCTGTGCGTGCTGGTCGGATACCAGTTGCTGCAATTGCGCATCAAGTTGAAGCAGCAGGTGTTTGGTGCAAAATTGACGTTGCGCCTGACGATATTCTTCTCTTTGATCGCCATCTTGCCGGGGGTGCTGGTATATGCCGTGTCGGTACAGTTCCTCGGGAAAAGTATCGAATCCTGGTTCGATATCCGCGTCGAAAAAGCGCTGGAGGGCGGGTTGAATCTGGGGCGCAACTCGCTGGAGTCAGGGCTCAAGGAATTGGGTAAAAAAGGCCGGTTGTTGTCGCTGATCCTGGCCGAACAAGAGTCGGGGCGATACGAAGCAACCTTGGTGCGTCTGGTCGACAAAGTTGAAGCGCAAGAGGCGGCGGTATTCGATGTCGAGGGGCGCTTGCTTGCCGCCAGCTTCCAGAAGGCGCGTTCTTTGCACGCGGCACCCGATCAGCAGATGCTGCGAGAGGCGCTGCAGCAGGGGATGTTCAGTCTGGTGGATGCGCTCCCTGATGATCATCTGATCTTGCGTGTGCTGGTGCCGATCAGCGCCGAATCGGGTCAGGGTGGGCGGCGGATATTGCAGTTGGTGCAGCCGGTGCCCAAGCAGTTCTCCGATGATGCGGAGACCGTTCAGGCGGTCTATCGCGATTATCAGGAACTCACCTTGTCGCGCTCGGGTTTGAAGCAGTTGTACGGGATCACGCTGACCTTGTCGTTGCTGGTGGTTTTGCTGAGTGCGGTGTCGGCGGCGTTCTTTCTGAGTGTGCGCCTGAGTTCGCCCCTGGCGGCGCTGGCGGAAGGGACGCGCGCCGTGGCGCAGGGAAATTTCTCCGGCAATTATCCGGTGCGGAGTAGTGATGAGCTGGGTGCGCTGACCGGCTTGTTCAATCAGATGACGGCACAGTTGGCGGATGCGAAGAAGTTCAGCGAGCAGCAGCAGAGCCAAGTGGAGAATGCCAAGGGATATCTGGAAAGCATCCTGACCCATCTGTCCTCCGGTGTCGTGGTGCTGGATGAGCAGCTTCGGTTGCGACTGGTCAACACCTGTGCCGAGCAGATATTAGGGGTGCCGCTGCGGGGCATGGACGGGAAGCTATTGTCCGAGATCGTTGCCGAACATCTGTTGCTACGTTCTTTTGCGGATGCGGTATCGGTCGCGATCACGGAATCTGTGGAAGGGGAGTGGCAGCGCCAGGTCGAACGGCTGAGCAAGAACGGCCAGCAGGTGTTGTTTTTGCACGGTACCCGTTTAACGACGGCAGTGGATCGCGGCTACGTCATCGTATTCGACGACATCACCCATCTGTTGCAGGCCGAACGACAGGCGGCATGGGGCGAAGTGGCGCGCAGGCTGGCGCATGAGATCAAAAACCCACTCACGCCCATCCAGCTATCGGCGGAGCGGATGCAGCATAAATTGAGCGAGAAGCTGGACGAGCAGGATGCCCAGTTGTTGCAGCGTGCCACCCGCACCATCGTCAGCCAGGTGGACGCACTGAAGAATATGGTCGCCGATTTTGCCGACTACGCGCGTGCGCCGGCCCCGCAATTGGCGTTGCTGGATATGCATCAGTTGCTGAACGAGGTCATGGGACTGTACGAGGCGAACAGCAGCCCGATCATTTTGCAGCTGGGTGCGGCCCGTACTTGGCTGCATGGTGATGCGACGCGGTTGCGCCAGATCGTCCATAACCTGCTGCATAACGCGCATGACGCGCTGCAACAAGTGGCCAATCCGCAGATCATCCTGTCCACGGCAAGTACCCACAGCGAATTCCATCTGATGGTGAGTGACAACGGCAGCG
This sequence comes from uncultured Gallionellaceae bacterium, assembly GCA_964571195.1. Taxonomy (GTDB): domain Bacteria; phylum Pseudomonadota; class Gammaproteobacteria; order Burkholderiales; family Gallionellaceae; genus PALSA-1006. The sequence goes on from CAZNAD010000002.1 coordinate 147,042, forward strand.
GCATCCAGGAGCAGGTGCTGGCACGGATATTCGAACCCTATATGACGACCAAATCCAAGGGAACCGGGCTGGGGCTGCCAATCGTGAAAAAGATCGTCGAAGAACACGGTGGCAGGATATCCATAGAGAACAAGCCGTCGGGCGGCACGCAGGTGATCGTGAGTCTGCCGCTGGCGCAGGAAATGGAGGTGGCATAGTGGCGATAAAAGAAATACTCGTGGTGGATGATGAGATTGGGATACGGGAGCTGTTGTCCGAGATCCTGTTCGACGAGGGCTATCGTGTACATCTGGCGGAAAATGCCGCACAGGCGCGCGCGTTCCGTTTGAAACAGGTGCCGGATCTGGTGTTGCTTGATATCTGGATGCCGGACACCGATGGGCTCGTCCTGCTCAAGGAGTGGGCAGCGCAGCAATTGCTTACCATGCCAGTGGTCATGATGTCTGGGCATGGCACGATAGAAACGGCGCTGGAGGCGACGCGGGTGGGCGCGATGGATTTTCTGGAGAAGCCGATCGCGTTGCAGAAACTGCTCAGGACGGTCGAAAAGGCTCTGCAGCAGGAGATGCCGGCATTGCTTCCGCGCGCTGAAGGGGAGACCGTCGAAAAAGAGGGGATGGTGATGGTGCCGTTGCCTCTGGATCTGCCGTTGCGGGAGGCGCGCGAGCATTTTGACAGCGCGTATTTCAATTACCAGATCGAGAAAGAGAATGGCAATATCACCCGGCTGGCGGAAAAGATCGGTATCGAGCGCACGCATTTGTACCGGAAATTGAAGCAACTGGGAATCAAGGCGGGCAAAAAGGCCGCCGATGGTTCAATGCGATGATTTTATTGCGCATTGTCGCTCTGTTGCCCTAAACAGGGCGCTGCGGCATAATTGCCGTCCTTTGGCATAGAACCAACCCGATTTCAGGATGTTATTTTTAGGAGGCTGTAAATGGCTGTGGCGCGTAATGTAAAACCCCCGAAATTCAACGATGTCACTGGTGCGATCCGCGCACTTGCGATGGACGCAGTGCAAAAAGCCAATTCCGGTCACCCGGGGGCGCCTATGGGCATGGCGGAGATCGCCGAGGTCTTGTGGAACCATCACCTGCGTCACAATCCGGCCAATCCGAAATGGGCTGATCGCGACCGTTTCGTGCAGTCGAACGGTCACGGCTCCATGCTGATCTACGCTTTGCTGCATTTGACCGGCTACGATCTGCCGATGGACGAACTGAAGCGCTTTCGCCAGATGCACTCCAAGACGCCAGGCCATCCTGAATATGGTTACACCGTTGGTGTTGAAACTACCACCGGCCCGCTGGGGCAGGGCATCACCAACGCCGTCGGTATGGCGATGGCGGAAAAACTGCTGGCCAATGAATTCAACAAGCCCGGCCACGAGATCGTCGATCACCGCACTTGGGTGTTCTTGGGCGACGGCTGCATGATGGAAGGTATCTCGCACGAAGCTTGCGCGCTGGCCGGTACCTGGGGTCTGGGCAAGCTGACCGCCTTCTGGGATGACAACAACATCTCCATCGACGGCCACATCGACGGCTGGTACACCGACGACACCGCCAAGCGTTTCGAGGCTTACGGCTGGCACGTGGTGCGCGATGTCGAAGGTCATGACGCCGCCGCGATCAACGCCGCCATCGAGGAAGCCAAGAAAGTCACCGACAAACCATCGCTGATCTGTTGCAAGACCATCATCGGTGCCGGCTCTCCCAACAAGGAAGGTACACACGATGTGCACGGTGCGGCATTGGGCGATGCGGAAATCGCGGCGACCCGCGCCCACATCGGCTGGAGCTATCCCCCGTTCGAGATCCCCAAGCATGTTTATGAAGCCTGGGATGCACGCACCAAAGGTGCCGGCTTGGAAAAGCTGTGGAACAACAAATTCGCCGAGTACAAAAAAGCGTTCCCTGAGTTGGCGGTCGAGTTCGAGCGCCGCATGAAGGGCGAGCTGCGTGCAGACTGGACCAAGCTTGCCGCCGCCGCGCTGGAACAAGTCAATACCAAGGCGGAAACCATCGCTACCCGCAAGGCTTCGCAGAACGCCATCAATGCGTTGCAGCCCGGTTTGCCCGAGTTCCTAGGCGGTTCGGCTGACCTGACCGGTTCCAATCTGACCAACTGGACAGGCGCACACCACGTCTCCGGCAAAAAGCCCGGTAACTACATCAGCTACGGCGTGCGCGAATTCGGCATGTCGCACATCATGAACGGTATGGCGCTGCACGGCGGCTTGCTGCCGTTTGGCGGCACCTTCCTGATGTTCTCGGAATATGCGCGCAACGCATTGCGTATGTCGGCACTGATGAAGCAGCGCGTGATCTATGTGTTCACCCATGACTCCATCGGCCTGGGCGAAGACGGTCCGACTCACCAGCCCGTCGAGCAGACCACCACGTTGCGCTACATCCCTAACATGGATACATGGCGTCCTTGCGATACGGTTGAGTCGATGTCTTCCTGGATCAATGCGGTAGAGCGTAAAGACGGCCCTTCTTCGCTGATCTTCAGTCGCCAGAATCTGACGTTCCAGAAGCGCGATGCTGCGCAGATCGCCAATATCCGCAAAGGTGGCTACGTGTTGTCCGAGGCGGGCAACGGCAAGCCGCAAGCGATCATCATCGCCACCGGTTCCGAAGTGGATCTGGCGATGAAGGCACAGGCTACGCTGGCCGCTGAAGGCGTGCATGTCCGTGTGGTGTCCATGCCGTCGACCAACGTGTTTGATCGCCAAGATCAGGCTTACAAGGACAGCGTATTGCTCAAGGGCGTCAAACGTGTGGCGGTCGAAGCCGGTGTAACGGGCTTCTGGTATAAGTATGTCGGCTTGGAGGGTGCGGTGATCGGTATGGATTGCTTCGGTGAATCCGCTCCGGCACCTGAATTGTTCAAGCACTTCGGCTTTACCGTGGAAAATGTCGTCAAAACAGTCAAGGGTGTCTTGTAATATTTGACGACATTTCGGCGGAGGCTAACATGAGCACAGCGAATGTTAAGGTGCGTGGTTCCGGCCTAAGCCACAATGTCCTCAAGACAGTCAAAGGCGTACTGTAACGATTGCACCGGGACATCGGCAAATCGGGGCGCAGACCCCGCCGCTGTTCCGGGCTTAAGAGCCGGGCGCGAGTTGTTAACTTTTTATTTATAACGACGGGAGAGAGAAAATGGCAATTAAAGTAGGTATCAACGGATTTGGTCGTATCGGTCGCATGGTGTTTCGCGCTGCCACCAAAGATTTCCCGGAAATCGAAGTTGTTGCGATCAACGACTTGCTGGAGCCGGACTACCTGGCATACATGCTCAAATACGATTCCGTGCATGGCCGTTTTAACGGCGACGTGAAGGTCGATGGCAACAATCTGGTGGTGAACGGCAAGAAGATCCGCCTGACTGCCGAAAAAGACCCTGCCAACCTGAAATGGAGCGAAGTAGGTGCGGACATCGTGATCGAATGTACCGGCTTCTTCCTGACCAAAGACACCTGCCAGAAACACATCGATGCGGGTGCCAAAAAAGTCGTCCAGTCTGCTCCGAGCAAAGACGATACTCCGATGTTCGTATACGGCGTGAACCACGACACCTACAAGGGTGAGAACATCGTTTCCGCAGCGTCCTGCACCACCAACGCATTGGCTCCAGTCGCCAAGGTGCTGAACGACACCTTCGGCATCAAGCGCGGCCTGATGACGACCGTGCACGCCGCAACTGCGACACAAAAGACTGTTGACGGTCCGTCTAATAAAGACTGGCGCGGTGGTCGCGGTATTCTGGAAAACATCATTCCTTCATCTACCGGTGCTGCCAAGGCCGTGGGTGTGGTGATTCCGGCGCTGAACAAGAAACTGACCGGTATGGCGTTCCGCGTGCCGACTTCCGATGTGTCCGTGGTTGACCTGACTGTCGAGCTGAACAAAGAAGCGACTTACGATCAGATCGTTGCTGCGATGAAGGCTGCATCCGAAAACGGTCCGCTGAAAGGCGTGCTCGGCTTCACCGACGAGAAAGTGGTTTCCACCGACTTCCGTGGTTGCACCAACCCGTCTATCTTCGACGCCGAGGCCGGTATTGCACTGGACCCGACCTTCGTCAAAGTGGTTGCCTGGTACGACAACGAATACGGCTATACCTGCAATCTGATGCGTCTGGTTCGTCACGTCGCCAAGTAATTCTCAAGCATACGGGGCTGGCCTTGCCAGCCCTTTCAGTCTGTCAAAGGAAAAATCATGTCCGTAATCAAAATGACCGATCTGGCCCTCAAGGGCAAGCGCGTTTTAATCCGTTCCGATCTCAATGTTCCCGTCAAAGACGGCAAAGTCACTTCCGATGCGCGCATCACCGCATCGATGGCGACCATCAATGCGGCGCTTAAAGCGGGTGCCAAAGTGATGGTGACCTCCCATCTGGGACGTCCCGAAGAAGGTGTGTATTCCGAAGAGAACTCGCTCAAGCCGGTGGCTGACGACATCGCAAAGAAATTGGGCAGGCCGGTGCGCCTGATTAAAGATTGGGTCGATGGCGGTTTCGATGTTGCCGAAGGCGAACTGGTATTGCTGGAGAACTGCCGTTTCAACAAAGGCGAGAAAAAGAGCTTGGACGAAACATCCAAGAAATACGCCGCCCTGTGCGACGTGTTTGTGATGGATGCATTCGGTACCGCGCACCGTGCCGAAGCATCGACCCACGGCGTGGCGAAATTCGCGCCCGTTGCGGCTGCCGGTATCCTGCTGACCGAAGAACTGGAAGCTTTGACTAAAGCATTGCTCAGCCCGGCCCGTCCGATGGTTGCCATCGTGGGCGGCTCCAAGGTGTCCACCAAGCTGACCGTGCTGGAGTCGTTGTCCGAGAAATGCGAGCAACTCGTGGTTGGTGGCGGTATCGCCAACACCTTCCTCAAGGCTGCGGGCAAGAAGGTCGGCAAGTCGCTGTGCGAAGACGATCTGGTGCCGACAGCTCAGGCACTGATGAGCAAGATGTCCAAGCGCGGCGCGACCATTCCCATCGCGGTAGACGTGGTGTGTGGCAAGAAATTCGATGCCAACGAACCTGCTGTGCTGAAAGATGCTGGCGCGGTCGCCGATGACGACATGATTTTCGACATCGGTCCAAAATCCGCCAAGGAACTCGCCGACATCATCATGAAGGCCGGTACTGTAGTGTGGAACGGTCCGGTCGGCGTGTTCGAGTTCGACCAGTTCGGTGAAGGTACCAAGACCATCGCCAAAGCGATCGCCGAGACCAAGGCATTCACGCTGGCGGGCGGCGGTGACACCATTGCGGCGATTCAGAAATACGATATCTACGACAAAGTGTCGTATATCTCCACGGCGGGCGGTGCGTTCCTCGAATTCCTCGAAGGCAAGACTTTGCCCGCCGTGGAAATCCTGGAACAACGCGCTGCAAAACAATAACGATTAGGACATCATGCTGCGTAGAACAAAAATAGTAGCAACCCTGGGGCCGGCCACCAACGATCAAAAGTCGCTGGAAGCGATCATTCGCGCCGGAGTGGATGTGGTGCGGATGAACTTCTCGCACGGCAGCGCCGAAGATCACATGAAGCGTGCCGAGATCGTGCGTGCCGCCGCTGCGGCAGCGGGACGTACGGTCGGTATTCTGGCTGACTTGCAGGGTCCCAAGATCCGGGTGCGCAAGTTCGAGAACGACAAGATCGTTCTGGAGCCGGGCGACACGTTCATTCTGGATGCCGAGTGGAGCGCGCTGGGCAACCAGGAGCGCGTCGGCCTCGACTACAAAGAGCTGCCCAACGACGTGGTCAAAGGCGATGTGCTGTTGTTGAACGACGGCATGCTGGAGTTTGATGTTGTTGAGGTCAAAGGCTCGCAGGTTGTTTGCAAAGTCGTGCGCGGCGGTGTGTTGTCCAACAACAAGGGTATTAACCGCAAAGGCGGCGGACTGACCGCTCCGGCCTTGACGGACAAAGACAAGGAAGACATCAAGACAGCGGCGTTGATCCATGCCGACTATCTGGCTGTGTCTTTCCCGCGCTCGGCTGACGATATGAAGCTGGCGCGCGAATTGATGCACGCGGCGGGCGGCAAGAGCTTGTTGATGGCCAAGATCGAGCGCGCGGAAGCGATTCCGGTGCTGGGCGAAATCATCGACGCATCCGACGCCATCATGGTGGCGCGCGGCGATTTGTCCGTCGAAGTCGGCGATGCCGCCGTGCCCGGTCTGCAAAAACGCATGATCAAGATGGCGCGTGTGCGCAACAAACTGGTGATCACCGCTACCCAGATGATGGAGTCGATGATCAACAACCCCATCCCGACTCGTGCGGAAGTTTCGGACGTGGCGAATGCCGTGCTGGATGGCACGGATGCGGTGATGCTCTCTGCGGAAACCGCCGTCGGCGACTATCCGGTGGAAACCATCGAGGCCATGGTGCGTATCTGTATCCAGGCCGAGAAGGAACTGGAGGGCAGCGCGGCAGACCACCGTCTGGAGCACAGCAAATTCAACCGTGTCGACCAGTCTATCGCCATGTCGGCCTTGTATGCTGCTTCGCATTTCAAGGTCAAGGCCATCGTCGCGTTGACGCAATCCGGTTCGACCGCGTTGTGGATGTCGCGCGTGAACGCGGGAGCTCCGATCTTTGCCCTGACCCCCACCAAGGGGACCTTGAGCAAAGTGACGCTGTTCAGCGGTGTGCACCCGATCTCGTTCCACCCGACCTCCAAGGATCCATCGGCGACCCTGATCGAGGCGGAGAACGAATTGCTGAAGAAAGGCGCGGTCGAAGACGGTGATCTGATCGTCATGACCATCGGTGAATCAGTTGGCAAGGCGGGACACACCAACACCATGAAGATCGTGCGTGTCGGCGACCATCGCAAGGACTGAAATTAAGGCGGGCATGATTTGTCCGCCTAGGCTACAAATTTTTTGATTTATCAGTGAGGAGAAAAAAATGGCACTCGTATCATTGCGTCAACTACTCGACCACGCCGCAGAGCACAGCTATGGTCTGCCCGCGTTCAACGTCAACAATCTGGAACAGGTCAAAGCCATCATGGAAGCGGCGGACGAGACCAACAGCCCCGTGATCATGCAAGGTTCCGCCGGTGCGCGTAAGTACGCGGGCGAACCGTTCCTGCGCCACCTGATCGAGGCGGCTGTGGAAATGTATCCGCACATTCCCGTGGTCATGCACCAGGATCACGGCGCATCTCCAGCAGTCTGTATCAACGCCATCAAGTCCGGCTTCTCCAGCGTGATGATGGACGGCTCGCTGATGACCGACGGCAAGACACCTTCTTCCTTCGAGTACAACGTCAACGTCACCAAGAGCGTGGTTGAGATGTCTCACGCAGTCGGCGTTTCCGTCGAAGGCGAATTGGGCTGCCTGGGTTCTCTGGAATCCGGCCACGGCGAGAAGGAAGATGGCCACGGCGCGGAAGGCGTGCTGAGCCACGACCAACTGCTGACCGACCCGAACGAAGCTGCTGAGTTCGTCAAACTGACTCAGGTTGATGCACTGGCAATCGCCATCGGTACCAGCCACGGCGCGTACAAGTTCACCAAGCCGCCCACAGGCGATACCCTGGCGATCAGCCGCATCAAAGAAATCCACGCACGTATCCCCAACACCCACCTCGTGATGCACGGTTCTTCTTCCGTGCCGCAAGAATGGCTGAAGATTATCAACGAATTCGGCGGCCAAATGCCACAGACTTACGGCGTACCGGTCGAAGAGATCGTTGAAGGCATCAAACACGGCGTGCGTAAAGTGAACATCGACACCGACCTGCGTATGGCTTCTACTGGTGCGACCCGTCGCTACTTGGCACAGAATCCCAAGGACTTCGATCCACGTAAGTTCCTGGCCGAAACCACCAAAGCTATGAAAGCGATCTGCAAGGCACGTTATGAAGCCTTCGGTTCCGCAGGCCAAGCTGGCAAGATCAAACCGATCGCGCTGGATGCAATGGCGATGCGTTACATCAAGGGCGAACTGAACGCGGTTGTGAAGTAATACAACGCAACAGGCTGCAAACAAAAAGCGACCTTTGGGTCGCTTTTTGTTTGGCCGCGCGCCGCCAAGCCCCGGTTCAGCGCCGGGCATAGACTAGAATGGACATCGCCTCCCAAAGCCGTGGGCGGATGGGTGCACAGCAAGCACGGCACGGAGGATTGGAAAGAGTTCGGCCTGAAAATGGTGTTTTACAGATAGATCGTGCTTGAACATATCCCTTTTACCAGATATATTAGAATATGATAATTTAGCGGTAAGGGGGAAAACAGATGTATCGGCTCGAACTTAACGACAGCAACCAGATCCACGTCCACTATAAGGACCATGTCATCAGTTACGGTCTGGACGGTAGCCTGCCCAATCCGCTGGAAGCCACCTATGCCGCCCTTGCCGGCTGTGCCGGTGTATATTCAAAGAAAGCCTGCAAAGCACTGGAGATCAGCGCGGAAGGCATCGGCATCAACTGCAAGCCGATGGTGCGCAGCGGCACACTCGTACCGAAGCGTTTTGTCACCGAGGTCAGCTTCCCGGAACGGTTTACCCCGGCAGAGCGCCAGCGCATACTGGAAGAGATCGGTCACTGTGCGGTCAAACAGATCATCGCCGAAGGCGCAGACATCGAGTTTGTCAGCAATGGAGTGACCGTGGTGTGAGTTTCGTAGCAGCAAGATGGCAAGTCGTTCGTGAAGAAGCACTATTAACCCAGCAAAGGAGAAGAAGATGAAATGTAATTCAGGCGGTGTGGATCGTATTCTGCGTGTGGTCGTTGGTTTGATTCTGGTCGCGCTGGCTGCAACCGGCACAGTAGGCGCATGGGGCTGGATCGGCTTGTTGCCGCTGGTGACAGGCGCTTTTGGTTTCTGCCCGGCCTATACCCTGCTGGGGATCAATACCTGCGGCACGAAAAAATAACACTGAAGTAAAGTGACGCAAATAAATAGGGCCGATAGATGATATCGGCCCTATTTGTTTTGGTGATCTGGTAAAGGGGCGGCTCCTAGGTCTTTGCTGTTGGCGGCGAATGCTGTCGATTAAGTCAGCTTCCGACCTGCAACTGACAGTCACGCCGAACTGCTTTGCTGTAATCCCAGTATCCGAAAAATTCGGCGTTACCCTGCCACAGTAGCAAGCATAAATGAACTAAAGATGCATATTGCTGTCCCAACACGAGTGCGTGCTTATTCAAAAGCGAATTTTTGATGGATTAAGAGATTCTTAAGATTGTGCTGATAACGTAACTAGATATGAGCTTCTGGTGCATATCCACTCAAGAGGGGTAAGTCATGGCAAAAGTAGTTGGAATTTTTGGGGCAGCGATCTTATTCATGCTGCTGTCAGGTTGTGGGGAGAAATTGATCAGCGATACGCAAAAGGTTGCTACCCTGATAGTGGAAGAATCGACTACGGCGGCCACAAAGAAAATTGACGCCGCTAAAAATGACACATTGGAACTGCTCAAGAAAATACGAGCTGAAGACACTATCGGCAAACCGAATGAAAAGTCTGAGAAAAAGCCCGATAAAGTAACTGAAGATCAATGAGCCGCCAAACCAGCATGGTGATGCGATGTGAGAAATTGGGGGTTAATCATGCCACTACTGCTGCCGTAAATACCAAAGACTTAAAGGAGATTAAATGAAGTGCCCTGTCTGTACTGATTCGAATTTGCTCATGACTGAGCGCATGGGAATAGAAATTGATTATTGCCCTCAATGTCGAGGGGTTTGGCTTGATAGAGGTGAGCTGGACAAGATTATTGAACGAAGCACAAGCGAACCGGCTCAAGTCTCGGTGCCTGCCGCGCAGCCACCCCAACAGCCCTCGCAACTATTTGGCAGCCATCACGGACGCCAAGATAAGCATTACGAAGAGAAAAATAGTTATCGGAAAAAGGAATCATTCTGGAAGGAATTGTTTGATTAGCGGTGCAATACTCAACATTGGCTCATCAGGGACTCACAGTTAAGTTAGCGACATGAGCACGCGTAGGGCGCAATAACCAACCGGCATTGCGCCACAGGAAATGCGCTACGCCTATTGCATCCTACAACAGATGGCCGCAACGGGGCGGGAGCTAATTTAATCGACATCGTTCTCGACTGGCGGCAATGGTCGAGCCCTCCTGCTTGCTATCAATATGAACTGAAAATTCAGGCGTGGCCGACAGTATGATTGCTGATTCACAGAAGGCGTATGGGTCAACCGCAGATTGCGATGTTCACATTCTGCGAAGTATCGAGACAGGATTTAATCTGCCTGCGCAATAAAGCGAAACCTATTGCACCAGATATTCGATCACTTCTACCGGGTTATCGCTGAACGGTTGTCCTAGGCTGATGGCTCCGGTGCCGTGCAGCATGATCTCCTGATGTGCAAGGTGGATGACCTGGTTGTCGCTGAAGCGGATATAGGTGCCGTTCGCGCTGTGGTCGGCAATGACGAATTTGCCGAAGTTGAGTTCGATGCGGGCATGTTGGCGTGAGGCGAAGGTGCTTTGTATGACCAGGTCGCAATTCTCTTCGCGCCCCAATACGATGCTCTTGCGCTGGGCATCGAGCGTGACGACCTGCTGGTGGTGACGCAGCATCAGCTCTTGGCGTGCCTCGGTCGGTTTGCGGAATTGCGGCAGGCCGATGCGGGTGCTCATTGTGTCGTCGTGCTCCCAATTGACCTGGAATACATCGAGGGCTTCTTCCTTGCCGCGAAATTCGGCGCGGGTGATCTTGCGTGTCCTGCGTGCCAATTTCGGGGGCAGTGCGTCGACTGCTGCCTGTGTGGTCATGATCTGCCGCGCGCGGGTGATGGCGGTGACGCGGGCGGCGACGTTGACGGCATCACCGAACACATCGTTGCCTTCACAGATGACATCGCCGTAGTGGAAGCCGATGCGGATGTAGAGCGGTTGCCCGCCTCCCGGACGGGCTTGTGCGATAGCCGTTTGCATGGCGCAGGCGGCCTCCAGTGCCGCTGCTGCGGTGGGGAAGGTGCACAGGATCTCGTCGCCTATGGTCTTGATGAGCACGCCCTGATGCGGCACCAGTTCGGCGATCATGACTTCCATGTGTTTGGTGATGAGTTCAAGTGCCTTCACGTCGCCCAATTTGTCGTACAGGGCGGTGCTGCCGCTGATATCGGCGAAGAGGATGGCGCGTTGTTGTGACGATGGATTCATATCAGCCGTTTGCTCCGAACATCATGCGTTTTGCTACGAAACGTTTTGCCGGGGGCACACGTTCCAGCAGCGAGAGTGCCCAACCCCGCCCGCTATTAAGCACGGGCAGATCGTTGGAGAAGATGCGTACCAGACTGTCGGTGAAGCCGATCCCCGCATTGCGATCCACGCAGCGCGACTTGCGGTAATCGGCCAGCATCGCGGCGGAGCCAAGTGCTGCCGCCGGTGTGCGCAAGATGATACGTGCCAGTTCCCAGGCATCACGCACGCCCATGTTGAAGCCTTGCCCTGCGACCGGATGCAGGGTCTGGGCGGCATTGCCGATCAGCGCGGTGTGCGGGAAGGTGGTGTCGGGCGCGCGCTTGAGGCGCAGCGGGAAGCTGCTGCGTTTGCCGACCGATACAAATGAACCGACGGCATCACCGAAGTGGCGTTGCAGTTCGGCAAGGAAGGTCGCGTCATCCCATTGCAGCATGGTCTGTATCTGTTCGTGTGATCCCGTCCAGACGATCTCGTAACCGTCCTTGTAGGGCAGCAGTGCGAACGGCCCCTGCGCGGTGAAATACTCGAATGCGGTGTGGGCTTGCGGGGCGGAGCAGGTGATGTGGGCGATGACGGCACTCTGGCCGTATTCGCTCACCTTGGGCGGGTGGCTGGTTTCCAGCAGTTTGCCGCCATCCGCCACCACGGCGAGGCGAGCGTGGATCTGTTGCTCGCTGCCGTCATGTTGGAAGGTGAGGGTCACGCCATCGGCCTGTTCCTCCAGCTTGCTGACCGTGGCACATTCTAGGTAGGTGGCCGGGGTGTTTTGCAAGGCCTGATGCAGCGAGGCTTGCAGCGCGGGGTAAGGCAATACGTAGCCCAATTCGGGAACTTTCAGTTCCTCGGCGAACAACTGCGTGCAGGCGGCGCTGTCTTTTTGCGAGACGCGGATGGTGCGGATGGGGGAGACCTGTTCGATGTGTTTCCACACGCCGAGTTTATCGAGTAATAACCGGCTGCCGTAGGACAGTGCCAGTGCGCGCGGGTCGGCATTCTGTTCCTGTGCCTTGCGCGCTTCCAGCACCACGATGTTCAGGCCGCTCTCGCGCAAGGCCAGAGCCAGCGCACTGCCTACCGGGCCGCCGCCGATGATGGCGATATCGCAGTTATCAGTCATGGCGCATGATCTCCTCGATTTCATTGACTGTCTTTGGTGCATCCTGTGTCAGCACTTCGTTGCCGGTGGCGGTGATGAGCACATCGTCCTCGATGCGGATGCCGATGTTCCATAGTTCGCGCGGCACGTTGTCGGCGGGGCGGATGTAGCAGCCCGGCTCGACGGTGAGTGTCATGCCGGATTGCAGTGGCCGCCAATTTTCGCCGATCTTGTATTCGCCGACATCGTGCACGTCCATACCCAGCCAGTGTCCGGTGCGGTGCATGTAGAACTGTTTGTAACTTTCGCTCTCCAGCACCGCCTCGACGCTGCCTTGGCATAGTTTAAGGTCGATGAAGCCCTGTGCCAATATGCGCAAAGCGGCATCGTGCGGGTCGTTCCAGTGTTTGCCGGGACGAGCGGCGGCGATGGCGGCGTGTTGGGCGGCGAGCACGATCTCGTACACCTCTTTCTGCACGGCACTGAATTTGCCGTTCACCGGAAAGGTGCGGGTGATGTCGGCGGCGTAGCTGTCCAGTTCGCAGCCCGCATCGATGAGCAGCAGGTCGCCATCGCGCAGCGGGGCATCGTTGCCGACATAATGCAGGGTGCAGGCGTTGGCTCCGCCCGCGACGATGCTGGTGTATGCGGGCTGGCGCGCGCCGTGGCGGCAGAACTCGTGCAGTAGCTCCGCTTCCACTTCATATTCGTGCTGGCCGGGGCGGGTAAAACGCATGGCGCGGCGATGGGCGTCGCAGGAGATCTGCGCGGCACGGCGCATGATGCCGGTCTCATGCGGGTCTTTTATCAGGCGCATCTCGCTGAGTGCATCGCGCACATCGCGTATCTCATGCGGGGCACGGATGCCGCTGCGGGACTTTTCTTTTACCCGCTCGCGCAATCCGATGATGCGTGCATCCCATGCCGCATCACTACCGACCGGATAGAACAGCAGGGGCTGGTTACCCATCAGTTCGATGAGTCTTTCGTCCAGCTGGGAGATGGGATAAGCGGCATCGAAACCGAATTCGGTGCGTGCGGCGGCGACCCCGAAGCGGAAACCGTCCCACACTTCGCGTTCGGCATTCTTTTCGCGGCAGAACAGCAGGCTTTGCGGGTTGTCCCCGGCGATCAGAACCAGCACGGCTTCGGGCTCGGCGAATCCGGTAAGGTAATAGAAGTGGCTGTCGTGACGATAGTCATAGTGCGCATCCGCGTTGCGCGCGACTTCCGCCGCCGTGGGGATGACAGCGATGCCGCGCTGCATCTTGGCTTGCAGGCGTTCGCGGCGTGAGGCGTAGGGAGCGAGGTTCATGGGTAGATGATAAACCGATTCATGCGCGATGAGGTCGTCACAGCCACCCGCCTGCCCGCAAGATGCCGATGATGCCGACCAATATCCAGAAGGTATTGAGCAGCGTGTAGGCAGCATCTTTCTTGAGCAACGCACACCAGGACAACATCACCGCGTCGATGGTGTTGAATACCCACACGAACATGAACGGGCTGGCCGGCCCCAGCCAGCTCACCAGCGAGAAGCTGAAGATACGCATCAGCACCCCGGTCATCTCGATATGTTTGATGTTCTTCAGGACAAAACGGTTGGCTCGGGTGATGGGCATGGTGTCGTTAGCTCAATGGGTGCGCAGTTGTTGGTCCAGCTCTTGCAGGCGTTGCGGCGTACCCACATCGACCCATACACCACGATGGCGTTCGCCGCTGACGCGGCCTAGCGCAATCTGTTCACGCAGCAACGGGGCAAGCGGAGCCTTGCTGCCGCGCACGATGCCGGTGAACAGTTCTGGTTTGTACAGGCCGATACCGCTGAAAGTGAGCTTGGGCGGGATGTCGGTGATGCGCCCGTTGTGCAAGCCGAAGTCGCCCTTGAGGTTGTGCTCGGGGTTATTTACCAGCACTAAGTGCGCCGTGTCGGTACTGGTGGCAAGCTCGGCGGCACGATGCGGCAAATGCGTGAAGTCATAGTCGCAGTACACATCGCCATTGACCACCGCGAAGGGCTGCCCGCCCAGCAAGTGCAGCGCAAAGGTGATACCTCCCGCTGTTTCCAATGCCGTGCCTTCGTCGGAATAATGGATGTGCGCGCCGAACTGGCTTCCGTCACCGAGTGCCTGTTCGATCTGTATGCCGAGGTGGGCGTGGTTGATCACCAGGTCGGTGATGCCTGCGCGCACCAGCCGCTCGATGTGCCACACGATCAGTGGTTTGCCGCCCGCTTGCAGCAAAGGCTTGGGGGTGTGGTCGGTGAGAGGGCGCATGCGTTCGCCGCGTCCGGCGGCAAGAATCATGGCTCTCATAATCAGAAGGTATAGCCTTCTTGCACTGCCGATGGATGCAGCTCATCCAGCAGGTTAAGCAGGGGCTTGAGGTCGATGTAGCGCGCGCATGCCCGGTGCAGGTATTCGAACACCAGCGGCATGTCCTTCAGGTAGCCGTCCTTGCCGTCGCGGTGATACAAGCGGGCAAAGATGCCCAGTACCTTGATATGGCGCTGTACGCCCATCATTTCGTAATCCCGATAGAACTCGCCGAAGTCCTCGCGCACCGGCAAGCCGGCTTTACGCGCCTTTTCCCAGTAGCGGATCAGCCAGTCCATGATCTCCTCCTCGTCCCACTTGATGTAGGCATCCTTGAACAACGAGGCGAGGTCGTAGGTGATGGGGCCGTAGACGGCATCCTGGAAATCGAGGATGCCCGGGTTCGGTTCGGAGACCATCAGGTTGCGCGAATGGTAATCGCGGTGCACGTACACGCAGGGCTGCGCCAGATTGTTGGTCAGGATGCGGGCAAAAACTTCTTCCAGTTTGCTTTGTTGTTTGGCGTTGAGTGTCACCCCCAGATGTTTGGCGATATACCACTCCGGGAACAGATTCAGTTCGCGGCGCAGCAGCGCCTCGTCATAACGCGGCAATTCACCTTCTTTTGAAGCGAGCTGTATTTTGATCAGGGCATCGGTCGCCGCGCCATACAGTTGGCGGGCATTGTCGGCGGTCAATGCTTGCAGATAAGTGGTATTGCCAAGGTCCGATAACAACAGAAAGCCCTGTGCCAGGTCCTGCGCGTAAACGTGGGGGACGTGTGTCCCGGCGCTTTCAAACAGCTTGCCCACATGCAAGAACGGTTTGCAATCCTCGTGTTGCGGCGGCGCGTCCATCACGATCAATTCGCGATTGGAAAAGGTGGCGCGGAAATAACGGCGGAAACTGGCATCCGCCGACGCGGGGGCAATAGTGAAGCGCTCGTTGGGATAAAGGCCGGAAAGCCACTGGGTCAAAAGTTCTTTACGCTGCATGAGTTTGCCTTAATAGTGTTTTTGTGCGATTTTAGCACCTTAATTTATCAGCTCCGCATCATGCATTTTCGTTTTTTCCCCGTTGCGCTTCTCGGACTCGTCTTGTTTTCGCCGCAAAGCTTTGCGGTACAGCCCCTGTCGGAGGTTGCTTCCGCCGTGCCAGTCGCTTCTGCGAAGGACAAGGCTGTCTATATCGAGGCCGAGCAGATACAGGGGAAAAAAGACGAGCGCATGGAGGCGCACGGTAACGTCGAATTGCAACAGGGCGACCAGAAGGTGTACTCGGACCATATGTTCTATGAGCCGGATACCGGCGGTCTTTCGGCACAGGGCTCGGTGCGGGTGGTACAACCCGGTGGAACGGTCTCCGGCCCTGATCTGGAAATGAACCTTGAAAGTAATGTCGGTGAAATGAATAAACCGTCATTCTCGTTTAAAGAGAATAGCGCGCGCGGCTCGGCGGAGATGATGCATCGCCGGGGAGAATTGAATTATGAGTTCGATAAGGCCGTTTATACCACCTGTCCGGCAGGGAACGACGATTGGCTCTTGAAAATGAGCCGACTGGAGATCGACAAGACCTCCCAAACCGGAATAGCCCACAACGCATGGGTCGAATTCAAGGGGGTGCCGTTGTTGTACACGCCATGGATGGATTTTCCGCTCGACGGGCGGCGGCGCTCCGGTTTTCTCGGGCCATCCTATGGGGTCACCGCCTCGGGTGGAACAGAGTTCACGTTACCCTATTATTGGAATATCGCACCGAACTACGACGCGACGATTGCGGTGCGTAAGATATCCAAGCGGGGTTATCTGGTTAATGACGAGTTCCGCTATATGGGCGAGAGTTATCAGGGCGAAATCAATTACGACATCTTGCCCAGTGATCATATCGCCAATGTGCGGCGCACGCATTCGACATTGATGCATACCCAAAAAGTGGGAGATGGGGGCGTTGTCGCAATCAATCTCAATCGCGTGTCCGACGATGCTTATTTTCGTGATTTGTCGAATACGCTGGTCGGCGGCACGCAGACGCAGCTGCTGAATGAAGGCAGTTTGTCATACGGAGCGGGATGGTGGTCTGCTTCGATGAAGGCGCAGACCTATCAAACTTTGCAAGATCCCCTTGCGCCGGTTGCGGTTCCCTATTTCCGTTTGCCGCAAATCGATGTGAGTGCACAGAAGAAAATCGACGATGTGCAACTGAACATCGTGAACGAATATGTGAGTTTCCGTCATGACAACCCGAGTTACGTGAACGGACAACGTTTGGTGGTTTATCCCTCCGTCACTTACGACCTGCTGATGGATTCAGGTTATTACCTGAAACCCAAGCTCGGTGTACATAACACGCGGTTCGTGATGGGTTATAACAATAATGCCAATATTCCCGACACCGCCAGGACAGTGCCCATCTTCAGTCTGGACGGGGGAATGACTTTCGAGCGGGACATGAAGCTTGGCGAGGGGGGGTATGTGCAGACGCTGGAGCCGCGAATGTTCTACGTCAAGATCCCCTATGTCGATCAGGATGTGCTGCCTATTTATGATACGTCGCTGGCGGGTTTTAGCTTTGCCCAGATGTTTATGGAGAACCGCTTCTATGGTAATGACCGCGTGGGTGATGCGAACATGGCGACCATGGCGCTGACTTCCCGGTTGATCGATGATGAGGGTGGTGTGGAGCGTCTGCGTATCGCGCTCGGCGAGCGCTTCAGTTATCAAACACCCAAAGTGAACATGCCGGGAACAACCGACACCAGCAGCCGTTCGGATATCTTGCTATCTGTCGGAGGGCAACCAACCAGCGCTTTGACTCTGGATGGCCTGCTTCAATACAACCCAGTTTCCCAGCAAACGCAGTCATACAATGCGTCTGCGCGTTATGCGCCGGAAACGGGCAAGGTGCTGAATCTGGGTTATCGCTACACTTATGTGGACGGTAATCCGCTGCATGATGTGCGCCAGGCCGATATTTCGACGCAATGGCCGCTGTTTTGGCGTTGGCATCTGGTTTCGCGTCTCAGTTATTCGATCCATGACCAGAAGGTTTTGGAGGCGTTGGGCGGTCTTGAGTATAATCAGGCGTGTTGGATATTGCGGTTGGTGGTGCAGAGCTTTCCGACCGCAACGAAGCAAGTATCCACCGGAATATTCGTGCAGCTGGAACTGAACGACCTTGTCGCCGTGGGGGCTGATCCGCTCAGTGCCTTGCGGATGAGTGTGCCGGGTTATACCAAGCTGAACGCCCACTAGATGTAACACCTGTGGAAGCAGAACCCGTTAATTTAACCAGATCGAGAGAAGTCATGTTGAGTAAGAATGCGGGACGAATTCTATTGTGCCTCTGGTGTGTACTGGCTCCGGCGGCTCATGCCGCTGAAGCGACCGTTCGCCCCATTGATTCCATCCTGGTGGTGGTCAATGACGACGTTATCACCCGCCACGAACTGGAGGTGCGTTTTGCTGTGGTTGTGAAGCAATTGAAGCGGCAGGGCACACCTTTGCCGGAATCGGCGGTGCTGGAAAAGCAAATATTGGAACGCATGATCGGAGACCTGCTGCAAGTGCAGTTCGCCAAAGAGACCGGCCTGCGTATCGACGATGCGATGCTGGACAAGACACTGGGTCGGATCGCGCAGCAGAACAAGCTGGCTTCGCTGGCAGAATTCAGAGGCAAGCTGGAGCAGGAGGGGATAGATTTCAACAAGTTTCGCGAGGAGATTCGCGGCGAGATACTGACAACCCGCTTGCGTGAACGCGAAGTCGACAGCAAGTTGATCATCAGCGAGAACGAGATCGACAACTACCTGCTCAACCAGTCGAAACAAGTCGGCAAAGGCGAGGAGTTGCAGTTGGCGCATATCATGGTGGTGGTTCCCGAGCAGGCCAGCGCAGAGAAGATTCAAGTCTTCCGTCAACGAGCCGAACAGGCTTTGGCTAAATTGCGCGGTGGCGCGCCCTTTGCGCAGGTGGCCGCCGGATATTCCGATGCAAGCGACGCGTTGCAAGGCGGCGGGCTGGGGTGGCGTACCGCAGACCGTATTCCGGCGATGTTCGTCGAGGCGGTGCAGAAGTTGCAGCCGGGGGAAGTGACCGAGATCCTGCGTAGTCCGAACGGTTTCCATATCATCAAGCTGCTGGACAAGCGCAGTAAAGACGGGCCGATCATGGTCACGCAGACCCGTGCGCGCCACATCCTGATCAAGACCAGTGAGCTGGTGCCTGAATACGAGGCCAAGAACCGCCTGTCGGAGGTCAAGCAGCGCATCGATAAAGGGGCTGATTTCGCGGCGCAGGCGAAGTTGTATTCCGAGGATGGCAGCGCGGCGCAGGGAGGCGATCTTGGCTGGCTCTCTCCGGGCGAGACCGTGCCGGAATTCGAGACGGCCATGGATGCGCTGAAGGTGAAGCAGGTCAGCGGTCTGGTGCAGAGCGGATTCGGTTGGCATCTGATTCAGGTGCTGGAACGGCGTACCACGGATGTGAGCACGGAACAAAAGAGATTGCAGGCGCGTAATGCCATTCGCACTTTCCGCTCGGAAGAGTCCTTTCAAGACTGGTTGCGCCAGTTACGCGACCGCGCGTTTATCGAATACCGCACCGCGAACAATTGATGTCGCCGGTAGTGCCTCTTGTCGTCACGTCAGGTGAGCCCGCAGGCATAGGCCCTGACCTCTGTCTGAAGCTCGTGGAGCATGAAGCGCCGCTGGTGGTGATCGCGGACAAGATGTTATTGCAACAGCGCGCCGCACAACTTGGCATCCCGCCGATAAATTTTCACGACTACTCTGTTTCGCAGCCTGGTATGCCGGGCAGGCTGAGCGTGTTGCATGTCCCCTTGGTGCGCCCCGCGCAGGCCGGGTTGCTTGATCCCGATAATGCATCGTATGTGTTGGAGGTCTTGCGCCGCGCGGTACAGGGGTGTGTCTCCGGGGAATTCTCCGGCATGGTCACCGCACCTGTGCACAAGGGCATTATCAACGATGCGGGCATCCCGTTCACCGGACATACTGAGTTCCTCGCCGAACAGACCGATACACCGTTGGTCGTGATGATGCTGGCAGGCGGCGGGATGCGCGTGGCTTTGGCGACCACCCACTTGGCGCTGCGCGAGGTGGCGGATGCCATCACGCAACCCCTGCTGGAAGACATCCTGCGTATCCTGCAACGCGACCTGCAACGCCGCTTCGGCATAATCCAGCCGCGCATCCTGGTCGCGGGTCTGAATCCGCATGCGGGAGAGGATGGTCATCTCGGGCGCGAGGAGATCGAGGTGATGATCCCGGTACTGGACAAACTGCGCGCTGAAGGTATGAATGTGAGCGTTCCTCTTCCTGCCGACACCCTGTTCGCCGCACATCGTCTGCGCGAGTGTGATGCCGTGCTGGCGATGTATCACGACCAGGGCTTGCCGGTGCTTAAACATGCCAGCTTTGGCGAGGGCGTCAACATCACGCTGGGTCTGCCATTTATTCGCACCTCGGTCGATCACGGTACCGCGCTGGAACTGGCGGGCACGGGCAAGGCCAATGTGGGCAGTCTGCTGGAAGCGATCAAGGTTGCGACTGGAATGGCACAGTGCGAAAAAACTTTCACCACAGAGACACAGAGACACAGAGGAAAACCAGAATGAACTGCCGGGAAAATATTCAGGACAAGGGTTTGATTTTGCCTTTCTCTGTGTCTCTGTGTCTCTGTGGTGGGTTTTGCTTTTATGCATAAAGCAAAAAAACAGTTTGGCCAGAATTTTCTGGTTGACCAGAACATCATTGCCGACATCGTGCGCGCCATCCGTCCCGAGGCGGATGACAACATGGTCGAGATCGGTCCCGGCCTGGGAGCGCTCACGCGCCCCTTGCTAAGTCACCTGAGCAGATTGCATGTGGTGGAGATCGACCGCGACATCATCGCGCGCCTGAAGACTGATTATCCGCAGGACAAGATCGTGATCCATGAAGGCGATGCACTGAAATTCGACTTCGCCACGCTGGGAACGCCATTGCGTGTTGTTGGCAACCTGCCCTACAACATCTCCTCGCCGCTGTTATTCCATTTTGCCGCTTATGCGGCACGCATCACCGACATGCATTTCATGTTGCAGAATGAAGTGGTGGAACGCATGGTGGCGGAGCCGTCCACGCCGGAATACGGACGCCTGTCGGTGATGTTGCAATATCGTTTCCATATGGAAAAACTGATCGATGTGCCGCCGCAGTCGTTCCGCCCGGCACCCAAGGTGGATTCGGCCATCGTGCGCATGATCCCCATACCGGTGACAGACATTCCGGTGCAAGACGAGAGACTGTTCGCCGAGCTGGTCATGGCCGCCTTCGGCCAGCGCCGCAAGACGCTACGCAATACCTTGCGCGGATATCTGGATGAGCAGGCTTTTGCGCAGCTGGGCATCGATGCACAACTGCGTGCGGAAAATCTCGGCCATCGGGAATATGCCAGAATGAGCAATTGGCTTGCGGCATTGAGGAATAAAACGAAACTCTGAGTGGTGTCGCAGTTGCGCCCAAGGCCGTAAATTTACAGCTCGAAGAGTGTTTCAGTTAGAATCTCGCCTCACCTTAACCTTACTTTCCTCGTGCCATGTCAGATACTCCGCCCATTGTCATGACCTTCGCGGCGACCGACCCGAGCGGTGGTGCCGGCCTGCAGGCCGATATGCTCACCATCGCCAGTATGGGTTGTCATCCGCTGTCCGTGGTCACCGCCATCACGGTGCAAGATACCAGCGGCGTGGATGATGTGCTGCCTATGGATGCCGAATGGGTGGTCGATCAGGCGCGCACCGTGCTGGAGGATATGCCGGTCGCCGCGTTCAAGATCGGCTTGCTCGGCAGTGTGGATAACATCACCGCCATCGCCGAAGTGATCTCCGACTATCCCGATGTGCCGCTGGTGTTCGACCCCGTCCTGGCTTCCGGTCGCGGTGATGAGCTGGCGAACGAGGATATGCTTTCCGCCCTGCGCGAGTTGTTGTTGCCGCAGACGACCATCCTCACGCCGAACAGCATGGAGGCGCGTCGTTTGATCGTGGATGAGGACAACGAGCAGGATGATCCGAATCTGAGCGAATGCGCCAAGCGCATCATCCAGCTCGGTTGCGAGTATGTGCTGATCACCGGCACACACGAACACACGCCCAAAGTCATTAATACCCTGTATGGCGAACGCGGTCTGGTGCGTAGCGACAACTGGCCGCGCCTGCCGGGCATCTATCACGGCTCCGGCTGCACGCTGGCTTCGGCCATCGCCGCTTTGCTGGCCAATGGTCTGCCGATGGAGGAAGCCGTGCGCGAGGCGCAGGAATACACTTGGGAGGCGCTGAAATACGGCTTCCGTCCCGGCATGGGGCAGCACATCCCGGATCGCCTGTTCTGGGCGCGCGACGAAGAAGAGGATGATGCAGAGACACGGCATTAAGGGTCTCTACGCAATCACGCCGGATAGTGCCGATACCCCGCTGCTGTTGTGTGAGGTGCGTGCTGCCCTGCAAGGCGGTGCGCGAGTACTGCAATACCGCAACAAATCCGCAGGCTCCACTTTGCGACTGCAACAAGCGCAGGCCCTGCGTCAATTGACGCGCGAATTCGATGCCACCTTTATCATCAATGATGATGCCCAACTTGCCGCACGGGTGGATGCCGATGGAGTGCATTTGGGCGGGGATGACGGTGGCGTAGAGGCGGCTCGCGCTCTGTTGGGGAATGCCAAGATTATCGGCGTGTCTTGTTATAATCGCGAGTCGTTGGCCCTAGCGGCGGTTCGGGCGGGTGCCGACTATGTCGCATTCGGCGCATTCTTCCCTTCCGGGGTGAAGCCGCAGGCGGTAAGGGCGGAGCCGCAGTTGCTGGCATGGGCAAAAGGCGAACTGGCCTTGCCGGTGGTGGCGATAGGCGGTATCACGGTGCAGAACGGCGCGGTGCTGATCGAAGCGGGCGCGGATGCGCTGGCAGTGATCACGGCGTTGTGGGACGCGGCGGACATCGAACAGGCAGCAAGAGAATTTTCCAATTTATTCAGGCAAGGCAGAACAGCATGACATCTCAAAACCAAACGTTATTTGATGAATCTCAACGCATCATCCCCGGCGGCGTGAACTCGCCGGTGCGCGCGTTCAAATCGGTGGGCGGCACGCCGCTGTTCTTCAAGCGCGGCAAGGGTGCCTATGTGTGGGACGCGGATGACAAGCGCTACATCGACTACGTCAATTCGTGGGGGCCGATGATCGTTGGTCACTGCCATCTCGAAGTGGTCAAGGCGGTGCAGGCCGCTGCTGCCGAAGGTCTGGGTTTTGGCGCACCGACGGCCTCCGAACTGGAGATCGCCGAACTGTTGTGCAAAATATTGCCGTCGCTGGAGATGGTGCGTCTGGTCAGTTCCGGCACCGAGGCGACGATGACGGCGATCCGTCTGGCGCGCGGCTACACCGGGCGTTCGCGCATCATCAAATTCGAGGGCTGCTACCACGGCCATTCCGACGGCCTGCTGGTCAAGGCCGGTTCCGGCGCGCTGACCTTTGGCCAGCCCAGCTCTTCCGGCGTGCCCGCCGAGATCGCTGGATTGACTACGGTGCTGGATTACAACGACGTGGCTGGTCTGGAAAAGACCTTCGCCGAGATCGGCAGCGAGATCGCCTGCGTGATCGTCGAGCCGGTCGCGGGCAATATGAATCTGATCCTGCCCAAGCGCGAGTTCCTCGATGCCATGCGCAGCCTGTGTACCAAGCACGGAGCGGTGTTGATTCTGGACGAAGTGATGTCCGGCTTCCGCGTCGGCTTGCAGGGCGCACACGGCCACTACGGCATCAAGCCCGATCTGATCACACTGGGCAAAGTGATGGGCGGCGGTCTGCCTGCTGCCGCCTTCGGTGGTCGCCGCGACATCATGCAATGCTTAGCCCCGCTGGGCGCGGTGTATCAGGCCGGCACGCTGTCCGGCAATCCGGTGGCAGTGGCGGCAGGTCTGACCACGCTGAAACTGGTACAGGCGCCTGGCTTCTACGAACGCCTGACGCAACTGGCCAAACAAATGACCGAAGGCATCAGCGCGAGCGCCAAGAAACACGGCATCCCGTTCAGTGCGCAATCCATCGGCAGCATGTTCGGCCTGTATTTCAGCGCCAACGTGCCGACCTCGTATGCCGAAGTGATGGCGAGCGACAAGGCCGCATTCAACCGTTTCTTCCACGCCATGCTGGCCGAGGGCGTGTACCTTGCGCCGTCCGCTTTCGAGGCGGGCTTCGTTTCTGCCGCGCACACCGAGGCCGACATCGCGGCGACCATTGCCGCTGCCGATAAAATCTTCGCGGCCTGGAAGTAATGGGGCTTTTTTCTCAAGCCGCGTTCTTCACCACGGTCAATCACATGAAAGACTTGCCGCTACACGGCGGCAAGGAAGTGGCGTTCGTCGGGCGCTCCAACGCAGGCAAGTCGAGCGCCATCAACACGCTGGCGAACCATGTGCGGCTGGCTTACACCAGCAAGACACCGGGGCGCACCCAGCACCTGAATTATTTCTCGCTGGGCGACAGCAAGTTTCTGGTGGACTTGCCTGGCTACGGCTACGCCAAAGTGCCTCCTGATGTGCAGCAACACTGGGAAGCTTTGCTGAGTCAGTATTTGCAAACCCGCGAAGCCTTGTGCGGACTGGTGGTCATCATGGATTCGCGCCATCCGCTGACCCCGCTGGACGAGCAGATGCTGGACTGGTTCTCCGAAACCGGTAAGCCGGTGCATATCCTGCTGACCAAATCGGACAAACTCAGCCGCCAGCAAGCCACCAAAACCTTGCGTGAAGTAACGGCTTATTTGAAGGAACACTTCCCGTTCTGCTCGGTGCAGCTTTTCTCCAGCCTGAAGAAACAGGGTATGGAGCAGGCGGAGGCAGTGATCGCGGGTTGGCTAGCGCAAGAGCAATAGGCAAAAAAATGCCCCTGAGCCAAAGGGGGAGGTCAGGGGCATAAGTCTTAACGATTAGGGGTTAAGACACCCGCTCAGGGAGGAGAAACGGGAAGCAGCTCTCGCTACTCGCATGCTCTGACCGGACTATGCGAAAATAGTTCCCACTTTTTGAAAAATTTTAGGAATCGTCATGAAAATCCTTGGTCAATACCCTCAGTCCAGAATGCGTCGTATGCGCCGGGATCAGTTTTCGCGCGACTTGATGCGAGAGCACATACTCACTTCATCCGATTTTATCTATCCGGTTTTTGTGCTTGAGGGCAATAATAAAGTCGAGGACGTAAAGTCCATGCCGGGTGTACAGCGTAAAACGCTGGATTTGTTGTTCAAAGATGCCGAGTCATGCGTAAAGCTGGGTATCCCGGTGATGGCCATCTTTCCGGTGATCGATGCCCCGTTAAAAAGTCTGGGGGCCGAAGAGGCTTACAACCCGGATGGCCTAGTGCCGCGCGTGGTCGCCACACTGAAAAAGAACTTCCCCGAGCTTGGTGTAATGACCGACATCGCGCTCGACCCCTACACCAGCCACGGTCAGGACGGTCTTATCGACGACAGTGGATACGTGCTTAACGACGAGACCATCGCGGTGTTGACCCGGCAGGCGCAGTGCCATGCCGCAGCGGGTGCCGATATCGTCGCCCCGTCCGACATGATGGATGGCCGCATCGGCGCGGTACGCGCGGCACTGGATGAGCATAAACACATCCACACCCGCATCATGGCCTACTCGGCCAAATACGCCTCCAGCTTCTATGGCCCGTTCCGCGACGCGGTCGGCTCCAGCGGTAATCTTGGCAAGGGCAACAAATACACCTACCAGATGGACCCGGCCAATTCGGATGAGGCGCTGTGGGAAGTCGGCCTCGACCTGCAGGAAGGCGCGGACATGGTGATGGTCAAGCCCGGCATGCCTTACCTCGACATCGTGCGCCGCGTGAAAGATGAGTTCAAGGCACCGACCTTCGTGTATCAGGTGAGCGGTGAATACGCCATGCTCAAAGCTGCGGCGCAGAATGGCTGGCTTAATGAAGAAGCGTGTGTGCTGGAATCGCTGCTGGCTTTCAAACGTGCCGGGGCGGATGGCATCCTGACTTATTTCGCGTTGGATGCGGCACGATGGCTGAAGAAATAAGCAGTGTGATTCGAATTGGGTAAATAAAAGAACCCCGCTTGCGCGGGGTTCTTTTTGTGCAGCATCCAACCACGGCTGGCGAACCCGCCAGCGTTTAATTACATCATGCCGCCCATACCACCCATGCCGCCCATGTCGCCGCCCATACCACCGGCAGCAGGCTTGTCTTCCGGCAATTCGGCCACCATACATGCGGTGGTCAGCATCAGACCGGCGATGGAGGATGCGTTTTGCAGTGCAGTACGTGTCACTTTGGTTGGGTCAACGACGCCCATCGCCAGCATGTCGCCGTATTCGCCGCTTGCCGCGTTGTAACCAAAGCTGCCTTTGCCTTCCAGCACTTTGTTCACCACTACCGATGGCTCGTCGCCAGCGTTGGACACGATGGCGCGCAGAGGAGCTTCCATTGCACGCAGGACGATGGTGATACCGGCGTCCTGGTCGTGGTTGTCGCCCTTCAGTTTGGCTACGGCAGTCTTGGCGCGCAGCAATGCAACACCACCGCCGGGAACAATGCCTTCTTCCACGGCTGCACGAGTCGCGTGCAGCGCGTCTTCAACACGCGCCTTCTTCTCTTTCATTTCCACTTCGGTTGCGGCACCGACCTTGATCACTGCTACGCCGCCAGCCAGCTTGGCTTTGCGCTCTTGCAGTTTTTCTTTGTCGTAGTCGCTGGTGGACTCTTCAACTTGCTTGTTGATCTGGGAGATACGCCCCTTGATCGCATCTTCCTTGCCTGCGCCGTCGATGATGGTGGTGTTGTCTTTGCCCACTTCGATGCGTTTAGCTTGACCCAATTCAGCCAGAGTCGTCTTTTCCAGAGACAGGCCAACTTCTTCAGCGATCACGGTGCCGCCGGTCAGGATGGCGATGTCTTCCAGCATAGCCTTGCGACGGTCGCCGAAGCCGGGAGCCTTAACAGCAACAGTCTTCAGGATGCCACGGATGTTGTTCACCACCAGAGTTGCCAGCGCCTCGCCATCGACATCTTCAGCGATGATCAGCAATGGGCGGCCGGACTTGGCGACTTGTTCCAGTACCGGGAGCAGATCACGGATGTTGCTAACCTTCTTGTCGTGCAACAGTATGTAAGGATTGTCCATCGCCGCGATCTGGCGGTCTTGGTTGTTGATGAAGTATGGGGACAGGTAACCACGGTCGAACTGCATACCTTCAACCACGTCCAACTCGTCTTGCAGGCCTTGGCCGTCTTCGATGGTGATAACGCCTTCCTTGCCAACCTTGTCCATCGCTTCAGCGATCTTTTCGCCGATGATGGTGTCGGAGTTAGCGGAGATCGAGCCAACTTGGGCGATTTCCTTGCTGGTGGTGCAAGGCTTGGAGATGCTCTTGAGTTCTTCAACTGCGGCGATCACAGCCTTGTCGATACCGCGCTTCAGATCCATCGGGTTCATACCGGCGGCAACGAACTTCATGCCTTCCTGAACGATGGATTGTGCCAATACGGTCGCAGTGGTGGTGCCGTCACCGGCCACGTCGGAGGTTTTGGAAGCTACTTCCTTCACCATTTGCGCGCCCATGTTCTCGAACTTGTCTTTCAGTTCGATCTCTTTGGCAACGGATACGCCGTCCTTGGTGATGGTGGGAGAGCCGTAAGAGCGATCCAGTACTACGTTGCGGCCTTTAGGGCCCAGAGTGACTTTAACTGCGTCGGCCAGAATGTTCACGCCCACAACCATCTTGGCGCGAGCTGCATCGTGAAACTTTACGTCTTTTGCTGCCATGTTATTTCTCCTGAATTCATGTGGGGTCGGTTAGCTGCGAAGCGGCGTAACCTACCGGGTTGTTGTTGGGTGTAGTTAGGCTTCAACGATGCCGATGATGTCGTCTTCACGCATTGTCAGTAGTTCTTGGCCGTCCATCTTGAAGGATTGGCCGGAGTATTTGCCGAACAACACCTTGTCGCCTACCTTGACGCTCATGGCGCGCAGCTTGCCGTCTTCGCCGATCTTGCCATTACCCACAGCGATGATTTCGCCTTGATCTGGCTTCTCAGTTGCCGCATCGGGAATCACGATACCGGATGCAGTCTTGCGCTCTTCTTCCAAACGCTTAACGATGACGCGATCACTTAAGGGACGAATCTTCATGCTTTTTTCTCCTAAAACAAACAGTTAACCAAAAATGGCGGCATCGGGTTAGCGCTCGATGCCAGCGACTGCTAATAATAGGGGCGCAGGAGCCTTATTTCAAGAGCGCGGTCAAAATTTAACTTTCTGTATTAAATTGCCGCAAGCGCACCATCCACATAGAATCAGCGCTGTTCTGAAATTCGCGCGCCCCATGTCCAACACCGATTTACTTTCCCGCTCCCGTTCCGCTGTGTGGCACCCCTGCACACAGATGAAGCGCCACGAAACCTTGCCGCTGGTGCCGATCCGGCGTGGCGAGGGGGTATGGCTGTACGATTTCGACGGCAGACGCTATCTGGATACGGTGAGTTCCTGGTGGGTGAACCTGTTCGGACATGCTAATCCGCGCATCAATGCTGCCATTACCGACCAGCTCGGCAAGTTGGAGCATGTGATGCTGGCGGGTTTCACCCATGAGCCGGTGGTGCAGTTGTCGGAAAGGTTGCGCGAGCTCGCTCCCGCCGGGCTGGGGCATTGCTTCTACGGTTCGGATGGTGCGTCGGCCACCGAGATCGCGTTGAAGATGAGCGCCCACTATTGGCGCAACAGCGGTCAGCCGGAGAAGACGCAGTTCATCAGTCTGCAAAATAGTTATCACGGCGAGACCTTGGGGGCATTGTCGGTGACCGATGTGGCGCTGTTCAAAGAGGCTTATGGCGCGCTGATCCTCCAGAATGCGACGGTGCCCAGTCCAGATAGTCGTTATGCGGCAGAGGGCGAGGATGCGCGGGAGTTTGCACTACGTTGCGCTGCGCAACTCGAAGCGTATTTGCAGCAGCACCATGCCGGTATTGCCGCCTTGATCGTGGAGCCGCTGGTGCAAGGAGCGGCGGGTATGGTCATGTATCACCCGGCATATTTGAGCCGGGCGCGCGAGTTGTGCGACCAATATCAGGTGCATTTGATCGCGGATGAGATCGCGGTCGGTATGGGGCGGACAGGGACTCTGTTCGCTTGCGAACAGGCGGCCATCACGCCCGATTTCCTGTTGTTATCCAAAGGCATCACCGGCGGGTATCTGCCGCTGTCGGTGGTGATGACCACGGATGCCATCTATCAGGCGTTCTATGCGGATGAGGTGGCGCGCGGATTCTTGCATTCACACTCCTACACCGGCAATCCGCTGGCATGCCGTGCAGCATTGGCTACATTGGACATCTTCGCCGCTGACGATGTGCTGAATAGCAATCGAGCAAAATCCGCCTACCTCAACCGCGTCGCCGCGCCATTGCGCGCGCATTCCACGGTCAGAAACTTCCGCAACACCGGCATGATCTGGGCATTTGAAGTCGATAGTCCCCACGCCGATTTTGCACAGCGCTGTTTCAGTCTCGCGCTGGAACACGAGTTGCTGTTGCGTCCGATGGGAAACACGGTATATTTCATGCCGCCCTACGTGATCACAGAGAGTGAAATCGATTTTCTGATCGGACAAACGTTGAAGATACTGGACCGTCTCGGTTGTTAGCCTTTCCATGAAACCCATCTGCCTGTTATTGCTTGTTCTTGTTTCCATCTCCGGCGCTCGCGCTGTCGATTTACCGCCCGAGGTGCGTGCCGCACTCCGGCAGGCGAAGATCCCGCTAAGCAGTGTTGCGGTCGATGTGCGCGGAGTCGATTCGCAAGTCCCTCTGGTGAGCCTCAATGCGCAACGGGCCATGAATCCGGCTTCGACCATGAAGCTGCTCACCACGTATGCGGGGCTGGAGATGCTGGGGCCGAGCTACACATGGAAGACGGAAGCCTATTTGGGCGGCCCTCTGGAAAAGGGCGTGTTGCAGGGAGATCTGATCCTGAAGGGATATGGCGACCCCAGATTCAATATCGAACAATTCTGGCTGTGGCTGAGCGAGCTGCGCGCGCGCGGGCTGAAAGAGATACAGGGTGATCTGGTGCTGGACCGCAGCTTCTTCAGCTTGCCCGAGCATGATCCCGCCGAGTTCGATAACGATCCGGTGCGTGCCTACAATGTTGGCCCGGATGCTTTGTTGCTGAATTTCAACACGCTGCGTCTGCGTTACCTGCCTGAGGGTAATCGTCTGAAGGTGATCAGCGAGCCGCCGCTGGAGGGGATGCAGCTGGACAATCAACTAGCACCACAGGCGGCACCCAATTGCGAGAACTGGGATGACACCATCCGTATTCAGGCGCGGGGCGACAGCGTGGTGTTGCAGGGCGGTTATCCGAGCGAGTGCGGCGAGCGCGAGCAGAACCTCAACGTCATGCCGCACACCCGTTACGTCGCCGCCGTGTTCAATGCGATCTGGCAGGAATTGGGCGGGACGCTGCGAGGCAACACGCGCGAAGGCCCGCTGCCCGCCGAAGCCAAACTTTTTGCCACACATTATTCCGCTCCGCTGGCCGAAATCATCCGCGACATCAACAAGTTCAGCAATAACGTCATGGCGCGCCAATTGTTTTTGACGCTGGGCAGCGATGTCGCAACGACGACCCCGGGCAACATCCAGCAGAGCATTCGTGTGACGAAAGCTTGGCTCAAATCGAAGCGGCTCAACTTCCCTGAACTGGTACTGGAGAACGGTGCGGGTCTATCGCGGCGCGAGCGCATCTCGGCACAACATTTGGCGCAATTGTTGCGTAGTGCGGCGGATAGCCCGATGAATGCGGAGTTCGTCGCTTCATTGCCGATACTCGGGGTGGATGGTTCGGTAAGGAAGCGTTTGAAGGATACGGCGGCAGCCAATCACGCCCATCTGAAGACCGGCACCCTAGAGGGCGTGAAGACCATTGCCGGTTATGTGCGTGCGAAGAGCGGCAGAGAATGGATACTGGTGTTCCTCATCAATCATCCGAACGCGAAGCAGGGGGCGGCGGCGCAGGATGCCTTGATCGAGTGGGTGCAAAGACACTAACGCCGTCTTGGTTGCCACATCGGATCACAAGCCCAGCTCACCCCACATCGCATCCACTTTTGCTTTAATCGAGGCATCCATCGTGATCGGCGTACCCCATTCTCGTTGTGTTTCGCCCGGCCACTTGTTGGTTGCATCCAGCCCCATCTTGCCGCCGAGGCCCGACACCGGGCTGGCGAAATCGAGATAGTCGATCGGGGTGTTTGGAACCAGCAAGGTGTCTCGCACCGGATCCATGCGCGTGGTGATCGCCCACATGACCTCCTTCCAGTCGCGCACGTCTATGTCGTCATCCACCACGATGATGAACTTGGTGTACATGAACTGGCGCAGGAAACTCCAGATGCCGAACATCACACGCTTGGCGTGTCCGGCGTATTGTTTTTTGATGCTCACCACCGCCATGCGATACGAACAGCCTTCCGGCGGCAGATAGAAGTCGGCGATCTCGGGGAACTGTTTTTGCAGCAGCGGCACGAACACTTCGTTCAGCGCCACGCCCAGCATGGCCGGTTCGTCGGGAGGTTTGCCGGTATAGGTGGAGTGGTAGATCGGGTTGGAGCGCATCGTGATGCGCTGGATGGTGAACACGGGAAATTTGTCTTGCTCGTTGTAATAGCCGGTGTGGTCGCCGTACGGCCCTTCCAGTGCGGTCTCGTTCGGATATATCACGCCTTCCAGCACGATCTCGGCAGAAGCGGGGACTTGCAGATCACTGCCGATACACTTCACCAATTCGGTCTTGCTGCCGCGCAGCAGCCCGGCGAACTGATATTCGGATAACGAGTCCGGCACCGGCGTCACCGCGCCGAGGATGGTCGCCGGATCGGCACCGATGACGACAGCGACCGGGAACGGTTGCCCCGGATTCTTCTCGCAATGGTCGCGAAAATCCAGCGCGCCGCCGCGATGCGCGAGCCAGCGCATGATGACCTTGTTCGCCCCCAACACCTGCTGGCGATAGATACCCAGATTCTGGCGCGGCTTGTTCGGCCCGCGCGTGACCACCAGCCCCCAGGTGATGAGTGGTGCGACATCGCCCGGCCAGCAATGCTGGATCGGCAACTTCGACAAATCTACGTCAGCGCCTTCCCACACCACTTCCTGACAGGGTGCAGACGACAGCACCTTGGGAGACATGGTGAGCACCTGCTTCAGGATCGGCCATTTGTCCCAAGCATCCTTTAGCCCTTTGGGTGGCTCCGGCTCTTTGAGATAGGCGAGCAATTTACCGACTTCACGCAGCGCGCCGATGTCCTCCTCGCCCATACCCAACGCAACGCGGCGCGGAGTGCCGAATAAATTGCCCAGCACCGGCATCTTGTGTCCGACTACGTTCTCGAACAGCAGCGCCGGCCCCTGCGCGCGCAACACGCGGTCGCAGATTTCGGTCATTTCGAGATGGGTGGAGACAGGGGCGGCGATACGTTTGAGTTCGCCGAGTTGTTCCAACTGTGTGATGAAGTCGCGCAGGTCGTGATATTTCATGGTCACTTATTCCGGGTAAAACCCGGCCTCTCCCTCGGGGCGGGTCTTGAAACGTTTATGCAGCCAGAAATATTGTTCCGGCATCTCCAGCACGCGCTGTTCGATGAACTCGTTCATGCGCCGTGCATCGGCGATATCGTCGCCGCTGGGATAGTTCTCCCATGCCGGGTAGAAGGTCAGCACATATCCTTTGCCGCCGGGCAACACCCGGGTGATGCTGGGTACGATCTTGGCACCGGTCATCTGGGCGATGCGCGGTACCGAAGTCATGGTCGCGGCGGGTACGCCGAAGAACGGGATGAATGCACCGTCCTTGATGCCCTGATCTTGATCCGGCGGATAGATGAACGGCATGCCCTTGCGCATCCCTTTCAGGATCGGGCGCAATCCCTCAAAGCGCGAATACAGAAGCTGGTTGCGGAAGCGCGCCCGTTTCTTCAGCAGCAGTTCGGTGAGATACATGTTCTTCTGGTTGGCATACATACACACCGTGTCGGTATGTTGGGCGATCCACTGACCACCGGCATCCATGCCGACGAAGTGGGGGGTGAGCAAAATGGACGGCTTGTCTTTGATAGCCTCGAAATGTTCGATGCCCTCGACGCGGATCAGGCTGCTGATGCGTTCTGCGCTGCTCCACCACAGGATGCTGCGCTCAATGAGTCCACGGCAGAACATCTTGAAATGTTCGCGTACCAGTCGCTCGTGTGCTGCCGGGGGCATTTCGGGGAAACATAGCCGCAAGTTGGTCAGGCCGACTTGTCTCCGTTCAGTGGCCACGAAATAAGCCAGCAGGCCGAGTCCGTTGCCTATGGAGACAATAACGCGAAAGGGCAGGAAATGGATCAGCCAGAAAATGAACACACCGACACGTGCCAGCATCATGATTCCTTGGTTGCGTCCGGCGGCAACACGCCGCGCGGCACTTTATAACGGTTATAACTCCACAGATATTGTTCCGGGCAAGCGCGTATCACCGCTTCCAGCGCGGCATTCATCTGCGGTGTGATGGGGCGCGTGGTATCGAACGATAGCGGAGAGATGAACATGGCATATCCTTTGCCCGACGGCAGGCGCTCGACATGGCACATCACCACTGCGGCAGCGCTGGCCTCCATCAAGCGCCCGATCAGGGTCATGGTGTAAGCCGGTCGACCGAAGAAAGGTATCCATTCTCCCTCGCCGTTGCTGGGTACTTGATCAGGCAGGATGCCGATGATCTCGCCGCGTTTAAGAGCTTTGAGTAATTGCCGTACCCCGCCTAGGTCGGCCGGAGCCAGTTTCATTTGTCCGCGCTCCCGTCCCGCATGCATCAGCGTATCCAGGACTTCCCAGCGCGGGCGGCGATACATGCAGGTCATCGGTAAACGTGCCGCCACATAAAGGCCGATCAATTCGAAACCGCCGAAGTGCGGGGTCAATATGATCACGCCCTTACCTAGTTTGCGTGCCGCCTCAAGATGTTCCCAGCCGTGGCAGTGCGTGACTCCGGCAACGACTTCCGGTAGCGGGCGACGCCATACCCAAGGTAGTTCCAGCACGCTTTTGCCCGATTCACCCACGTTGGCGCGCAGGATCCGGGCAAAATCCCCGGTCTGCGGACTGTTTTGTGGCAGTCCCGTCGTGAGCGCGTTGCCGAGGTTGTTGCGCAGGCGTTCGGCATAAGGCTTGGAAAGCCAGTAAGTTAGCCAGCCGATGACCACGCCAAGGCGATGCAAAGCCGACAACGGCAAGCGCGCCAAGCAATCAAACAGCCAGACCATCAAGAACGGAACCCCATAAAGCTGCCAAACCCGAAGTTTTTGTTATAATCCGCGCCCTGTTAATTTTTCCAGAAGTGGGCGGAATGTCATGAGCGAATATTTTTTTACATCAGAATCGGTTTCCGAAGGTCATCCAGACAAGGTTGCTGACCAGATATCCGATGCCATCCTGGATGCCATTCTAGCCCAAGACCCGTATGCACGTGTAGCAGCAGAGACATTGGTCACCACCGGGTTGACCGTGCTGGCCGGTGAAATCACTACCAGCGCAAATGTGAATTACGCCAAAGTGGCACGCGAGACCATACGTCGTATCGGTTATGACGACCCGAGTTTGCGTTTCGATGCGGACGGTTGCTCGGTGCATGTCTGCTACGGAACCCAGAGCCCGGACATCGCGCAGGGCGTGGATCGCGCCTCCGATGACTATCTCAATCAGGGAGCCGGCGACCAGGGGCTGATGTTCGGTTATGCCTGCCGCGAGACCGACACGCTGATGCCGTTGCCGATCTACCTGTCGCACCGCATCGTCGAGCGCCAGTCGCAGTTGCGCCGAGATGGTCGTTTGGGCTGGCTGCGTCCAGATGCGAAATCGCAAGTCACTGTGAAATATGTGGATGGCAAGCCGTTCTGTATCGACACGGTGGTGTTGTCTACCCAGCATTCGCCCGATATCGAGTTGCCGCAGATCCGCGAAGCTGTCATCGAAGAAGTCATCAAGCCGGTCTTGCCGAAAGAACTCGTCAAAGGCGAGATCAAATATCTGGTCAATCCGACCGGGCGTTTTGTCATCGGCGGCCCGCACGGAGATGCCGGCCTGACAGGCCGCAAGATCATTGTCGACACCTACGGCGGTGCAGCCCCGCACGGTGGCGGTGCATTCTCCGGCAAGGACCCCTCCAAGGTCGACCGTTCCGCCGCTTATGCCGGGCGTTATGTGGCGAAGAACATCGTCGCGGCCGGCTTGGCCGACAAGTGCCTGGTGCAGATCAGCTATGCCATCGGTGTGGCGCAACCGACCAGCATCATGGTCAGCACCTATGGTACCGGCAAGGTCTCCGACGAGAAGATCACCGATCTGGTGAAGAAACATTTCGACCTGCGTCCTAAGGGTATCGTGCAGATGCTCAATCTGCTGCGCCCGATCTACCAGAACACTGCGGCCTACGGTCACTTCGGTCGTGAAGAGCCGGACTTCACCTGGGAGGCTACCGACAAGGCTGCGGCTTTGAAGGCAGACGCGGGACTGTAATTTTCGTAGCAGTAATGGCGGAACAAAACGGCGCTTCAAGCGCCGTTTTGTTTTTGCTGCAATTTCAAAAGAAAGTCCACCATGCCCATCACAATCTGTCTGTGATGCCGATTTAGGCGGGAAACTTTCTCATTCAATTCGCGCGAGGTTTTTTCATCTACGCGCAAAGATTTTTTCGGGGTTGCGGTTTCGGCCTCTTCTCCATAACGCAGCCATACCGAAGATACACCAAGCCATGCCGCTAATACTTTGAGCTTTTCCTGTGTCGGGATGGATTCGCCGATCAGCCATTTTCGAGCCGCATGTAATGTAACAGGCGCCCCCGAATGTACACGATTAAATTCACTGGCAAGCCTAGCCGACGTACATGGCTGCATTCCCGCCTGCCCCAAGGCAAGGGCCAATCGCTGGCTGAACGCGGCGCGTTCTTGTTCTGTCGTGATTCCCATGTTGCAAGGGTATTATTCATTGAGATTAACAGTCTGTATGTATTTGTTTGACCATTAATCAAGTGCGGGTTATATTTCACCTATTCACTAATCATCGGTCACCGCCCTGCCAAGGAATATTGTTAATGGAACAGTTCTTGTTGGACGAAATATTTAGCATGACGTTGCTTGCAACAGTGCAGCGATCAACGACTTACCGGAAGGATGTGGATGAAAAGAATAAAGATGATTTTCGCTGCGCGCTGAAAAATTCACTCCTTTCTTTATCCGAGCAGTATCGCAAAGCCGTTTCAGAAGCGGCTCACTGCAAGAATATCGAAACATTGGCCAATAGCCTTTCTACGAGACACGGCAATACTTTATTTGAAAATAGGTTTCGCATCGGTTCTGCGCAGAAAGCTTTAAACCTTTATCTCAAGTATCTGTGGTGCCTAAAGAGCATCGAAACGCCGCCCCATTGTCCCATCGACAGCATCGTTCTTGAAGAACTACGAAAAAAGACTGGATACAAAAGCACCGCGTGGACAAGACTCGACTCGATAGATGAATACAAGAAGATCATTCGTCAAGTTAAGGCGGTAGCGGGCGAGTTAAATCCTGCCGAGTGGGAGTTGCGGTTATACAACACCCCGGAGTAAGAAAGTTGGCATTGCCCCTCCCCAAGCAGCAACTTCTTCTAATCAACCATCGGTGCGGCCGCATCTCTCACTCAAGATAAAGGAGTCTCAATGAAAGCATCTATTGCCAACTTAATTCTGATGCTGATATTAGGTGTCGTTCATATTCAAATCGCCACCGCCGAATCTCTGCCTAATGCCGAGAGTTCGAATCGACTTGGTGCTCGCTGGTTTGTCCAAGACCAGCAGAAATGCGATGCTGCTATGGCGGAACTACCCCAGGCGCTTGCGCAAGTTAGGAATATTAGAATTGCAGGATTTTCGACAGAACCAGTGGCATGTGTGAGTCAAGAGTTGCTTAATACGTGCAAAATAAAATTCGCGTTTGGAGATGCGGATTATTACGATCGATACTATGATGATTTGAAAATAAATTGCGAACTTGGCAATTCTGACAGTCCAATGAATGTGGAATTAACGGCATTCACTACATTTAATAATGGGCTTGTTATTACCCGTCTTTCGTATACAACTCCTTTGGGGGAGGGGAGTGAAGACAGCGTGCAAGAATTCCTTCCAAGTGATGCGGCTTACAGAAATTTGATCTCGCGCTATGGAGAGCCAATATATTTTGAATTTGCTGGGGATACTTACAAATTTAAAGAGGCTGCGAAGCCATATCATCGACTGGTATGGGCCAAGGGGGCGGTTACACATTTTGCAGAAAAATTTAGGAAAGGGATTCGCAACGGTAGGCTTTACAGAACTGCAGAGTTGCACATACAACTCGAAGTAAACCTTTCGCCCGATTTTTATGGAAAGTTTATTCGCCCCTTTGTCGAGCGACAGGAAGCAAAAAAAATAGAAGCTGCGAACAATGCGCCGGGTCCTAAATTTTGATAGCAGAAGAGGTGTGTATGAGAATGTTAACCAGAATTTTCGCAGCTGTTTTATTGACTACGATTGCGACTTTAGGGCACGCTGCCGGGCAATACTTGGATGATGAGGCGGTTGTTGTGCAAGCCAATAGTGCTGTGGAGGCGATGCCTATCAATGTCGGAACCACTGTGCTTGATGCTGTCCCAAATCAGTCAAGTATGCCATCTGTTAATGCTGCTCAAATTGGCGGCACAGTAAATGCTCAATTGGATACAGTAACAACCAATGCGCCAATGATGGAAGGCGGGCTGAAAGTATTCATTCAAATCTTGAGCGCGGTTGTTTTATTGATAATAATTTCCACATTACCCAGCCTGTTGGGCAAAGGCGTGTTTTTCTGGGACATCACCGATGTGGTTATTTCCTCCCTGGCCTCTCTATTGGTAGTCGCTTCCTTCATCGCACTAGTAGTTGTCTACCTCGATAAAACCATGTCAGATGACGTGCGCAACATGGCAAAAATCATTCTGGTGGTATGTCTGGTTACGGCCTACATACTCAATTTTATAAAAGCAAAAGTTCACAACTCGGCTTTCCTCGCCCCGCTTATTGCCTTCGGACGATTGTTTTTGCCTTTGCTTCTCTTATTTACGATCGTTCTGGCTCGATGGCATGGAGGTGGTCGTGTTTCGTATCAACGACAAGATTATGAAAGCAGCTCAGAATATGAAGGCCGAATTAAACGACAGGAGCATGAGTTGTCTGAAAGCAAAAAACAGAGTGCATGGTGGATTGCGTTGATTGCGCTCACCAGTGTTTGGTTATATAGCAAACTTATTGCTCAAAAGGAATGGAAAGGTTTTGCTGGCTATTTCAGCAAGGCTACTACCTCACCACTTTCATAAACTTCCTGTGTTAGAATGCCGGCCCCAAGCCGCATTGATTGGCGGCTTGTAGTTTCACCGGCACTGAGGAGCGTTGCGACAGGTTCATCCTGCTAGGCTCAGTTTTTCGGTCTGTTTTAACGACGCTCACCTAAATCCGTGCCGGACACGGGAGTGTGGTGAGCTGTCCTCCTCCCTCCGGTCATAACGTTCAACAGGAGAACACTATGACTAAAGACTATGTAATTGCCGACATCAACCTGGCCTCGTGGGGCCGCAAAGAAATCGCCATCGCCGAAACCGAAATGCCCGGCCTGATGGCTATCCGTGCCGAGTTCGCCAAGACGCAACCGCTGAAAGGTGCGCGCATCACAGGCAGCCTGCACATGACCATCCAGACCGCCGTGCTGATCGAAACACTGAAGGCGCTCGGTGCGGAAGTGCGCTGGGCTTCGTGCAATATCTTCTCGACTCAGGATCATGCTGCCGCTGCCATCGCGGCGGGTGGCACACCGGTGTTCGCCGTGAAGGGCGAAACCCTGACCGAATACTGGGACTACACCCACCGCATCTTTGAATGGGCGGATGGCGGCTTGACCAATATGATCCTGGACGACGGCGGTGATGCAACGCTGTTGTTGCATCTGGGGGCGCGCGCAGAAAAAGACGCATCGCTCATCAGCAAGCCAACTTCGGAAGAGGAGACTTGCCTGTTCGCGTCGATCAAAGCCAAGTTGACCACCGACAAGACTTGGT
Organism: uncultured Gallionellaceae bacterium; assembly: GCA_964571195.1. Classification (GTDB taxonomy): domain Bacteria; phylum Pseudomonadota; class Gammaproteobacteria; order Burkholderiales; family Gallionellaceae; genus PALSA-1006. Next base: position 185,888 of record CAZNAD010000002.1, read on the forward strand.
ATTCCAAGCGTCTCGTCGCCGTGAAGGGCGTGACCGAAGAGACCACTACCGGCGTACACCGCCTGTATCAGATGCACGCACGCGGCGAACTCAAGTTCCCCGGCATCAACGTGAACGACTCCGTGACCAAATCCAAGTTCGACAACCTGTACGGCTGCCGTGAATCGCTGGTGGATGGCATCAAGCGCGCCACCGATGTGATGATCGCGGGCAAGATCGCGGTGATCGCCGGTTACGGTGATGTGGGCAAAGGTTCGGCACAAGCCATGCGCGCACTGTCTGCCCAAGTTTGGGTGACCGAGATCGACCCGATCTGCGCACTGCAAGCCGCGATGGAAGGCTACCGTGTGGTCACCATGGAATATGCCGCCGACAAGGCCGACATCTTCGTCACCACCACCGGCAACTTCCACGTCATCACCCATGACCACATGGCCAAGATGAAGAACAACGCCATCGTGTGCAACATCGGCCACTTCGACAACGAGATCGACGTCGCCTCGCTGGAAAAATACCAGTGGGAAGAGATCAAGCCGCAAGTCGACCACGTTATTTTCCCGGACGGCAAGCGCATCATCCTGCTGGCCAAGGGGCGTCTGGTGAACCTCGGTTGCGGTACCGGCCATCCGTCTTATGTGATGTCGTCGTCCTTCGCCAACCAGACCATCGCTCAGATCGAGTTGTGGACCGAGGCGGTGAAGGGCAGCAACAAGTACCCGGTGGGCGTGTACACTTTGCCCAAGCACTTGGACGAAAAGGTCGCGCGTCTGCAACTGAAGACACTGAACGCGCAACTGACCGAGTTGACCGACCAGCAGGCCGCGTATATCAGTGTGCCGAAAGAAGGTCCGTACAAGGCTGACCACTACCGCTACTAAGAGACTCGTTGCCGGAGCGGGGCGCAGATGTGGCCGTGCTCTAGCAACGACGACCAAAGATGCCACGGGGGCGGGGATTTTCCCGCCCCTCTTGCCTTGAGAAGGCCATTGAGAGAGCTATGTATCTGCTGCTGATCTGGATGCTGAATGCGCTGGCGCTGATCGCCGTCGCCAATTTTGTCCCCGGTATCCACGTGGACGGTTTTGCCGCAGCCCTGATCGCCGCATTCTTTCTCGGTTTGGTCAACACGCTCATTCGCCCGATCTTTTTGGTTCTCACCTTGCCAGTCACCGTTTTGACGCTGGGATTGTTCATTTTCGTCATCAACGGCCTGTTATTCTGGTTCACAGGGTCGATCTTGAAAGGGTTCGTGGTCGATAGCTTCTGGCACGGAGTGCTTGGAGCCGTGTTGTACAGTATCTTTTCGTGGGCGCTTTCCGCAGCTGCTGCACAGATCATGAGGAAACAATCGTGAACAAACCACCTATCAGCTTTGAATTTTTTCCTCCGCAAACGCCGGAAGGTACCGAGAAGCTCACGGTGACGCGCCAGCGTCTGGCGGCGCTCAAGCCGGAGTTTTTTTCCGTTACCTTTGGCGCGGGCGGCTCCACGCAGGATCGTACGCTGGATACCATCAGACAGATCCATGCCGAGGGTCACCAGGCCGCACCCCACCTGTCCTGCGTAGGCTCCACGCGTGACAACATCCGTGCTTTGCTGCACACCTACAAAGACCTCGGTATCAAGCGTATCGTCGCGTTGCGCGGCGATCTGCCGTCCGGCATGGCCAGCATCGGCGAGTTCCAATATGCCAATGAGCTAGTGTCATTCATCCGCGCCGAAACCGGTGAACACTTTCATATCGAAGTGGCCGCCTATCCCGAGTTCCATCCGCAAGCCAACTCGGCACAGGACGACATCCGCAATTTCAAACGCAAAGTGGAGGCGGGCGCGGACTCCGCCATCACACAATATTTCTACAATGCCGATGCTTACTTTCGCTTCGTCGAAGAGATACACAAGCTCGGTGTCACCATCCCCGTTGTGCCTGGCATCATGCCCATCGTGCGTTATTCGCAACTTGCGCGCTTCTCCGACACTTGCGGTGCCGAGATTCCGCGCTGGATGCGCAAGACCATGGAAAGTTATGGTGATGACGTGGAATCAGTGCAGGCCTTCGGCCTGGATGTGGTCACGCAACTGTGCGAGAAGCTGATCGCAGGCGGTGCCCCCGCCCTGCATTTCTACACACTGAACCAAGCTAAGGCATCGATCGATATCCTGAATCGCCTCGGCTACCGATGAGCACGATGCGCGCACCTGAACTGCTATTGCCAGCAGGCACGCTGGACAAAATGCGCACCGCCTACGCCTTCGGCGCGGACGCGGTGTACGCCGGGCAACCGCGCTACTCGTTGCGTGCGCGCAACAACGAATTCAAACTGGAAGAATTGCGCACCGGTATTCAGGAAGCGCACGCGCTGGGCAAAAAATTGTTCGTCGCCAGCAACCTGATGCCGCACAACGCCAAGGTGAAGACCTATATGGCGGACATGCAGCCAGTGATCGAAATGCAGCCCGATGCGCTGATCATGGCCGACCCCGGCCTGATTGCCATGGTGCGTGAGCGCTGGCCGGAGCAAGAGATACATCTGTCGGTGCAGGCCAACACCGTCAATTATGCAGCGGTCAAATTCTGGAAATCGCTCGGCTTGTCGCGTGTCATTCTGTCGCGCGAACTCTCGCTGGACGAGATTGAAGAGATTCGCCAGTTATGCCCAGACATCGAGTTGGAAGTTTTCATCCACGGCGCGCTGTGTATCGCCTACTCCGGTCGTTGCCTGCTCTCCGGCTACTTCAACCACCGCGACGCGAACCAAGGCACGTGCACGAACTCCTGCCGTTGGGATTACAAAGTGGATAGCGCCATCGAAGACGGTACCGGACACATCGAAAAGATCGACTTCGATTTCGACAAGGCGTTAAGTGAAAGCCAATTGTCCGACTGTGGCTCACAACCGCGTCATCCGCTGGCGGACAAGGTGTACGTCATCTCGCGCCAGGATCATCCCGGCGAACTGATGCCCGTGTTGGAAGACGAACACGGCACCTACATCATGAACTCTAAAGATCTGCGCGCGGTGGAACATGTCGAGCGCTTGGTGAAGATCGGCGTGGATTCATTGAAAGTGGAAGGCCGCACCAAATCCATCTACTACGTGGCGCGCACCGCGCAGGTGTATCGCCAGGCTATCGACGATGCCGTCAAAGGCCGTCCCTTCAATCTGGAACTGCTGGGCGCGCTGGATGCGCTCGCGAACCGGGGCTACACCGACGGCTTCTACGAGCGTCACCATACCCACGAGCAGCAAAACTACCTGCGCGGCCACTCCGAAAGTTTCCGCCAGCAATATGTTGGCGACATCGTGACCTGCACGAACGGTATGGCCGAGATCGACGTGAAGAACAAATTTCAGGTCGGCGACAAACTGGAGATCATCCACCCTGCGGGCAACCACATCGTCGAACTAAAAGAGATGCTCGGCCTTAAAGGCGAAGCGCTCACTGTTGCGCCGGGCAGCGGGCATCGTGTGTTGATACCGTTGCAGGGCGAGTTGGCGCAAGGCATGGTGGCGCGGTTTTTATAAGCGTCGCCGAACTTCGGCGCGTCCCGCTTGTCCATGACTCCGTCGCCCCATCACAAATCAGGAGATCAAGATGAATTGGAAAAACACCACTATCCGTTACGGCTCGCTTTCCATCGGTATCCATTGGCTGATGCTGTTGCTGTTCATCGCGGTATATGCCAGCATCGAACTGCGTGTCTTGTACGAAAAGGGTAGCGACCCGCGCGAAGCACTCAAGGCATGGCACTTCATGCTGGGATTGCTGGTGTTTGCGCTGGTCTGGCTGCGCATCGCCGCCCGCCTGTCCGGCCCCACCCCGAACATCCAACCCGAGCCGGAAAAGTTGCAGCAGTTAGCCGCCAAACTACTGCATCTGGCGCTGTACGCACTGATGATCGGTATGCCGTTGACCGGCTGGCTGGTGCTCAGTGCATCCGGCAAAATCATTCCCTTCTTCGGTCTGGAACTCCCTGCTCTGATCGGTGAAGATAAAGACCTCGCCAAACAGATCAAGGAAGTGCACGAGTTCGTCGGCACTACCGGCTACTACCTGCTTGGCCTGCACGTGGTGGCTGCCCTGTATCACCACCACATCAAACGCGACGACACGCTGACCCGTATGCTCCCTGAACGGAAATAATCCATCCTTTCAGCACCCCACCATCGAAGTGAAAGAAATGATAATCATGGCGGGCGAGGCGGTGCCGGTTGCATCCGGCAGCGGACACACATACAGATACCGTTGCAGGGCGAGTTGGCTAAGGGGATGGTGGCGAGGGCTTGCCCAAGTATTGGGTTGCCTCCATAATGCCCTGCCAGCACTACCTCAATTACAGATCAACTAATCAGAAAGTACGTAATGACAGCCGAAATTGTCATCATGAACAAAATGGGCGTGGCAATGGCAGCAGACAGTGCCGTTACTATTGCAGGAAAGAAAGTTTACAACTCTGCAAATAAGTTGTTCATGCTTTCCAAGTATCATCCAGTTGGAATAATGGTTTACGGAAATGCTGAATTTATGGGATTTCCATGGGAAGTGCTCATTAAGCTGTATCGCGAAGAACTCGGCAAAACAGAGTTCGACACAGTTTCGAGTTACGCAGAACATTTCTTTGATTTTTTATCCACGAGCCCACATATCAGCCTTCAAGATGAGGCGGCCTATATTACTCAAACGGCCCTCCCCATTTACGCGGAAATCATTAAGCGCATTCGCACATCAATTGAATTACTAATTCAGAAAAATGGCACAGCCAGTGACAAAGACACCCAAAATATTGTTGGCACAGAAGTATCCAAAATGTTGGGTGAAATTGGACAGCGCGAATACTATTTTGAACAAACAGCCAAGTCAGAGGCACTGATAGCCAAAAAATTTTCTGCCTCTCTTACCAAGAAAATTTTAACTGCCTTTGACAAGCTTCCTGTCACGCCTGCTTTGCAAGGAAAACTTGTCAAAATTGGGGCGATGGCTATTACAAAAAAAGTTTTTGATCATGCATCTGGGGTTGTTCTTGCAGGATTTGGCAAAACAGAAATATTTCCCTCCATGCTTAGTTGTGAGATCAATTGTCGCGCCAACAAAAAACTGATTCGCTCCAAAACTGACAATGCAGGGATTTCCTTATCGCTTGCAAATGGAAGTACGGCAGTTATTAAACCCTTTGCCCAAGGTGAAATGGTTCATGCATTTATGGAAGGTATTGACCCATATTTAAACCGCTTATCATCCAAATATTTGGAGACTGTCTTCCGAGACTTTCCGCAAAAAATATTGGAGCAACTTAACCTTGCTAATGATGACACTCTAAAACAAGGGCTCTTAAAGGCGGGACAAGAGGTCTTTGATAATTATCAGCACGCCCTGCAGGAATACCAACGAGTCAATCATGTAGACCCCGTGCTTAGTGCTGTTGCGTCTCTTCCCAAAGATGAATTGGCAGCCATGGCTGAATCGCTAATAAACCTGACTTCTTTTAAGCGTAAAGTAACAATTGAAACTGAGACTGTTGGTGGGGCAATTGATGTCGCTGTTATATCGAAGGGTGACGGTTTTATCTGGATAAAACGTAAGCATTATTTTCAACCACAATTGAATCATCATTTCACGGCAAATTATTTCGAGGAGGAACCATGCCTAAATCAGAATTGAAAAGTTTTACTTCTATTGAAGAATGGGATCGCACATATTTCCCGATATACGCCCCTAAAGCGCGATTTTCCAACTTCGAGGGCGACCCGGCTTTGCTAGCTGGAATGTTGGCTGAAGAGGCTTTACAGCTAGCTGCTGCGCAATTGGCAACGACAAAAAAACCTAAACGTACAATATCTCAACGTAGGTAATTATCATTTAGCAAAACTACACCTTCTCGCTATTCACATTTTTGGATGATCCTCTCCTCCCTTTCCCAATCCTCGCGCTACGCCAGCCTGCACCCGCTGTTCCAGCGCACTTTCGATTACATCCGCGACACCGACCTGTTCGCCCTTGCGCCGGGACGCTATAACATCGACGGAGACGATCTGATCGCCATCGTGGAGCAAGTGCCGGGGCGCGCGCGCGAGGTGGCGAGACTGGAGGCACACCGGCGTTACATCGATATTCAGTTGGTGCTGGAAGGTGACGAGCAGATGGGCTGGAAGCCGCTGGAGGATTGTTTCAATCCGGTGAGCGAACACAGCATGGAGAGAGACATCCGCTTCTTCCATGATGTTCCTGCCTCATGGGTTGCTGTTCCGCCAGATCATTTCTGTATCTTCTTCCCGGAAGATGCACACGCGCCGCTGATCGGTGGCGGACAGATACGCAAGGTGATTTTCAAGGTCGCGGTCTGACATTGTCCCAAATGGATATCCGCATCGACTTTGCTTGTGCCGATGATCTGCCGCGACTCGCCGATCTGCTGGCCGAGTTGTTCACGCTGGAAAGCGATTTTTGTCCCGAACGGGACAAGCAGTTGTGTGCCCTGCGCAGCATACTTGACGATCCGACACTGGGGCGGCTGTTTGTTTTGCGCGTGGGCGGCGAGGTTGCGGGTATGGCCAATGCGCTCATCACGGTAAGCACGGTGCAAGGTGGCCGGGTGTTGCTGCTGGAGGATGTGATCGTGAGCCGCGAGCATCGCGGCGGCGGGCTGGGGAGGCGATTGGTCGAACATGTGCTGGCATGGGCCAGCGCGCAGGGCATGACCCGTGTCACCTTGTTGGCCGATAAGGACAATCGCGCCGCACTGGATTTCTACCATAAACTGGGCTTTGAACCTTCGCACATGACGGTGTTGCGCAAGATGCTGGATTCCTGATCCGGGAGTGACAAAACTTTGTCGCAATTGCGACAAAGTTCCCGCCATGGCTGTTCTGTTCACCGCTGAATCGCCGCCGTTGCAGTCTTTTGTGGCTATCTCAAAGATTGGCACGGGGGTTGCTCATTCCCTGCACAGGGTTATAGCGGAGTCGGGATTGAAGGTTTTGAGCATGGCGGAACGTCATACGGAAGCCTCGCCGTTGAGCGGGGTAGTGCTTGCCGATTGTTCGGCATGCCGGCATCGGCCCTTGTTGGCCGCAGGCCAGTGTGTGCCGGGTGATATCTGTGTGACAGCGCAGAGCGGTCGGCAGATCGACCGTTTTTTGAGGCGCAACTCGCAGTATGCGCAGGACTATCTGGCGGACGATTTTTGGGAGCGGCGCGCCATCGCGGCGCGTTATGCACCGCTGGCCCTGATGCGGCAGATGCCGCGCGATGCCGACGAGGTGGTGCGGCGCGTAGTGGCGAGTCGCTTGCCGCTGGAGGAATTGGGCGATTACCTGCATGATACGGATCGCGAGGTGCGTATGACGGTGGCTAACCGCATCGTGCCGGAGCAGTTGCATGTGCTGCTTGATGATGCGGATTATCTGGTGCGGTTGCAGGTGGCTAAACGCCTGCCGCACGGGCAGTTGCGGCGTATGGCAGGAGACGAGGACAGAGAAGTGCGCAAGGAGGTCGCGCGCCGGCTGCCTCCCTTCGCGCTGGGACTGATGGGGCAGGATGCGGATGCAGAAGTGAGACGTATCGCCGCCGCGCGCATGTTAGAGGATGATGCGGCCAAGCTGCTGGCCGACAGTGATTGGCTGGTGCGCCTAGAAGCCGCGCAACGTGCGCCGCTCGAAGCGATTGCCGGAATGGTGGATGATGCCGAGCCGGATGTGCGCGCCGTGGTACGGCAGCGTTTGAATGAATTCTTACTGGGGGAATAAATGAGTATCTACACGCCTGACGAAACAACGCTGCAGCAACTGGCCGGCCAGATCGCAGCGATCCCGCCGCGTCCCCACCACAGCGCATTGCTGGAGGCCGCCAACCAGATCCGTCCCGGCTGCACTTTCCGTCACGCACTGAACCGTGGCGGCTGGTACCGTCCCGGCGGCGTGATCGCAGTCGATGGGCGGCGAATCGCCGATCACCTGGAGGCCTGGGCTAAAGAAGAATTGAAGGGTAGCGCCGACGATGTCGGCGAATTGGTCGAACGTTATGCCGAAAGCGGCCTGCTGGTGACCCGGCATACCGGGCGCACCCATTATTTTGTTGCGGCCTATGGCCCGGCTCCGGCGGATTTTTTGCAGCTTGAAGTGGAAGAATTGCAGGAGGTGTTGGATCGGAAGCTGATCGATGTGGACAGGCCGCCGGAAGACATGCAGGAACTTCTGGACCCCGTCATCCCGTCTGATCTTGAGGCTCAACCCGTGGGGGCGCCGCGTTATCGTTTCCGTCGTCTGATCGATATGCGCCAGACCCTCGCCAGAACAACCTCAAGCGGGGGGGGTAACGCCGGTTTATCGCGCATGTTGTCCGATTGGTCGCACAGCAGTGCTTCGTCGCGCGGCCATTTCAGCGACCACTGGATCGCCGGTCTGCGCGAGCATCAGGACCGTTACCATAACCCGGTCATCACCGCTTCGCTGATCTCGCGCCATGCCCGCGAACTCAAGCCCTTCCATTGGAACCTCGATGCGGGCGGTGTGGAGTTGTCGGCGCAGCTACAGGCGTTTGATCGCGCGGCCGGTTATCCCGCAGCCTGGTATTTTCATCTGATCGCCGGAACCATCACCCCGCCCAAGATCGCTTATGCCGTTGCGCGTGACTTGGAAGCGGGGTTCAGCTATCTGCCGGATACTGAAGCGGCGCTGTTGCGGGCATGGGTGGTGGCACCGTATTCGGTCTGACGCTGAACCCGGCTCAACGAGGTTTTTGCTCGGACGGCGGTTTGAGTTTATCCAGCGAGTCGAGGAACAGTTGTTTGGCCCGGTTTAGATAACCGTCGCTGCAAGTTCCCTGATATTCCAGCCAGTGTAGGGTGTTGCCGGTCAGTACGATGCTGCCGGAGATGATGGCGCTGCCCGTGGAGACTACGGCGGCAGTCGCCAATGCGGCTGCGAGACATTCCCCGTGATTACAGCCGTAGGTGATATGCGTCTGCATCTCTATCGTTTCGAGCGACATACTTTGCGTGAGTGTCTTGCAGGTGTTCGCCTCGGTCGCGTGTTTATCTACCACAGGAACATAGACGCAGGCCGACAGCAGCAAAGCCAGCGAGGTGATCGCAAGTCTGCCGGAGGCGGTCATTGCCGGAGGGTCAGCCTTGGATCCAGCGTTGTGCCTCGTCGTAATCCGCAAACGCGCGAATATCCGCATCCACGAACAGCCGCGACAGCCACGCCTGCCAGGTGAGCCACTGGTCGCTGGTGACCACGGCGATCTTGCTGAAGTCGTGCTGGTGTTCGCGGCTGAAGAATTTGATCTCTTCCCAGGCCACATCCGCCGTGTAGTCGATCATGCCGCGCAGGTCGAACAGCAGATCGATTGCGCCGGGCGTCTTCAGTTTATACAGTGCGTTTTCTTCGAATTGCTTGAAGTCGGCCAGAGTGAATTCGCCCATCACGGCGACATTGAGCAGATTATTGGTCTGTTGGAGGGTGATCATGTTCGATTTTCCTAATGCTTGGGTGAGAGCCTCAAGCTTAACACACCGCTGGCGATGATGAGCGCGATGCCGAACCAGGCGTCAGGGGTGAGCGATTCCTGCCAGAATAACAGCCCAATCAGTGCCGAAAATACGATCGTGCTGTAGGAAAGTGCGCTGACGACCTGTGTCTGGCCGATGCGATAAGCGCGCGTCATGGCGAGTTGGGCGAAGGTGGCGGATGCGCCGAGCGCAAGTAGCAGGGGCATGTCGCTCAGGGTGATGGCATGAAGCTCATCTTGCAGCATCCATATGCCGCAGAACACGGTGGCGACCAGATTGAAATAGAACACGATGCGCACGGCGGGTTCGCCCTGTAGTCCGAGCTGGCGCACGTTCAACAACGCTATTCCGGCGAGAAAACCGGAAGCCAAACCCAGCAAGCCGCTCACGAATTGTTCGCGCTCCAACGTGGGGTGCAGCAGCAACATCACGCCGACGAAACCCAGCGCCAGACTAGCGGTGAGCGGCAGGTGAAAGCGGTCTTTGAACACGATCAAGGTGAGCGCGGTGAGGAACAGCGACGAGGTGTAGTTGAGCGTGATGGCGGTCGCCAGCGGCAGCGCAGTGAGGCAGTAGAAGAACAGCATCATGGCGATAGTGCCGGAAAGGCCGCGCCACATATGGCCTTGCCAATACGGCGTGGCGAGTGTGGTGCGCTTTTGCAGCAGTATGGGGGCAACGACCAGCAAGCCGAAGAAGGAGCGGTAGAAGACGAGTTCGGTACTGGTGAAGTGCGCCGCGCCGAGTTTGACGAATACGCCCATGCAGGCGAACAACAATCCCGCGACCAACATCCATAAAGCACCCATGCTAGGCCGGAATCCAGTTGGCGAAACAACTCCCCTCTCCCGTCTGCGGGAGAGGGGTTGGGGGAGAGGGAATTGAAGCGATGTGGCTAATCAAATGTGCGGTTCAATGTTGCGGCGCAGAAACTCATGGAAGTGCAGCATGCCGTCTTCGGTGGGGCTTTGATACGGGCCGATCTCTTCTATGCCTTGCTGGTACAGGGCTTTGCGGCCTTGCTGCATGCGCAGGCAGATGATGTCGTCTTCCACGGCGGTCTCGTGGTACGCCTGTTTCTCCGCTTCGACGTATTCGCGCTCGAATAGCACGATGTCTTCGGGGTAGTAGAACTCGACGATGTTGGTGCAGGCATCGGTGCCGCGCGGGACTATCGTGCTCACTACCAGTGTGTTCGGGTACCACTCGACCATGATGTTGGGGTAGTAGGTTAGCCAGATCGCGCCGTATTTCGGCATCTGGCCGTTGTTGTAGCGCAGCACTTGCTGCGCCCATTTCTCGTACACGGCGCTGCCGGGTTTGCGCAATTCGTTGTTGATGCCCACGGTCTGTACGCTGTATTGCTCACCGAAATCCCATGACAGATCGTCGCAATTGACGAACTGCCCTAAGCCGGGGTGGAACGGCACGACGTGGTAATCCTCCTGATAGACCTCGATGAAGGTCTTCCAGTTGAAGTTGTATTCGTCCACTTCCACACGATCGAGCATATAACCGGAGAAGTCGATCTCTTTGAACGCGGGCACGGTCGCCAGATCTTTGGCGATGTCGCGCTGCCCTGCGAATAACAATCCGTTCCAGCTTTGCAGCGGGGTCTTATTCAGATGCAGGCAGGGGTTCTGCGGGAAGTGCGGTGCGCCGAGCAATTCACCGTCGGTCTTGTAGGTCCAGCGATGCAGGGGGCAGGTGATGTTCTTGGCACTGCCGCGCCCGGTGAGCATGGTGGCCTGGCGGTGGCGGCAGATGTTGGAGAGCAGCTCCACACCGTTCTCGTTGCGCACCAGCATCTTGGCGCTGTCCATCCATTCGAGCACGTGATAGTCACCCAGATTCGGCGTCATCAGCTCGTGGCCAACGTACTTAGGCCCCGCGTCGAACAGTACGCGCTGCTCGACCTCCAGCACTTTCGGATCGAAATACCAGCGCAACGGCGGCTGTGCAGATACCGGATTGAACTGTTTCAGTTTGGCGATTTCGGACATACCCACGTCTTTCTGTGAATACAGTTTTGCGAGCATCCGCTTGCGGAGTGCCTGCTTGACCCAATTCAGGGGCGGCGATTGTCCCCGAAATCAAGGGGAGGGGCAACAATAATTGCTGCAATGGAGCGGCATTGGGTAAAATGCGCCCCTTTCGTCACGGGAATAATCAAGATGGCCGCAAAGACCCCCAAGGCCTTGTCTTTCGAGGCGGCAGTGGCCGAGCTGGAGCAGGTGGTAGCCGATATGGAATCCGGCAAGCTGTCACTCGAAGATTCACTGGCGGCCTACCAGCGCGGAGCCGAACTGCTGACGCAATGCCGCGCCCGTCTGGATGACGCGCAGCAGCAGGTGCGCGTATTGGAAGACGGCGTGTTGAAAAGTTTCACGGATAACGCAAAGGTCGGCGATGCCTGATTTCCAAGCGTGGACAGTTGGCCACCAGCAGCGCTTCGAAGAGGTGTTGCGACATCTGTTGCCCCCGGCTGACATTGCGCCGCAGCGGCTGCATGCGGCGATGCGATACAGCGCACTGGACGGCGGCAAGCGTGTGCGGCCACTGTTGGCCTTTGCCGCCGGCGAATTGGCCGGGGCATCGCTGGAGCGTGTCAACTTCGCCGCTGCGGCGGTCGAACTCATACACGCCTACTCGTTGGTGCACGACGATATGCCGTGTATGGACGATGATGTGTTGCGGCGCGGTAAACCCACCTGTCATGTCGAATACGATGAGGCCACCGCGTTGCTGGTGGGGGACGCACTGCAAAGCCTGGCATTCCAGTTATTGTCCGAATACACCCTGAGCAGCGATCCGGCACGGCAACTGAAGATGGTAAAGCTGCTCGCAAGCGCTTCCGGTTCGCGTGGCATGGCGGGCGGTCAGGCGTTCGATCTGGCCAGTGTGGGCAAACGGCTCGATTTGTCCGAACTCGAATTCATGCATATCCACAAAACGGGTGCGCTGATCCGCGCGGCGATCTTGCTGGGTGCTTATTGCGGTGATGCGCTAAGCAATGCGCAGCTCGATAAGCTCGATCATTACGGCAAATGCATCGGCCTTGCGTTTCAGGTGGTGGACGATGTGCTGGATGCCGAAGCCGACACTGCCACGCTGGGCAAGACCGCAGGCAAGGATGCCGACAATGACAAGCCGACCTATGTCACTTTGCTCGGGGTCGCCGCTGCCAAAAAGATGGCGGACGATTTGCATCGCGAGGCGTTGTCCTCCCTGTCCGAGTTCGGTGCGCGGGCGCGGCGTCTGCGCGAACTGGCCGATTTCATCGTGATGAGAAAATATTGATGTTCCCTCTGCTCGCAACCATCGACTCTCCCGACGATCTGCGCCAACTTGAGCGCAAGCAACTGCCGCAACTGGCGGACGAGTTGCGCGCCTTCCTAGTCGAGTCGGTGAGCAAAACCGGAGGACATCTCTCTTCCAATCTCGGCACGGTGGAACTCACTATCGCACTGCACTATGTGTTCAACACGCCGGATGACAAATTGGTGTGGGATGTCGGCCATCAAACCTATGCACACAAGATCCTGACTGGGCGGCGCAAGGCCATGGCGAGCCTGCGCATGGCCGATGGCCTGTCCGGTTTTCCCAAGCGCAGTGAAAGCCAGTTTGATGCCTTTGGCACCGGCCATTCCAGCACCTCCATCTCGGCGGCATTGGGCATGGCGGTGGCGGCGCGCCTTGCGGGTAGCCCCAATCGCGCGGTCGCCATCATCGGCGATGGTGCGATGACTGGCGGCATGGCATTCGAGGCGCTCAACAATGCGGGTGCGTTGGATGCCAACATGCTGGTGGTGCTGAACGATAACGATATGTCCATCTCCACACCGGTCGGTGCGCTCAATAACTATCTCGCCAAGCTCATGTCGGGGCGTTTCTATGCGGCGATGCGGAGCGGTAGCGAAAAGCTGCTGAAAGGCATGCCGCCGGTGCTGGAATTCGCCAAACGCGCGGAGGAGCACGTCAAAGGTATGGTCACGCCGGGCACGCTGTTCGAGGAGTTGGGCTTCAACTATATCGGCCCCATCGACGGCCACGATCTCGATACGCTGGTGACCACGCTGCACAATATCCGCGAACTGGAAGGTCCGCAGTTCCTGCATATCGTCACGCAGAAGGGCAAGGGTTATACCCATGCGGAAGAGAACTGCGTGCTGTATCACGGCGTGAGCAAGTTCGATCCGATCAAGGGCATTGTTCCCAAGCCAGTGACGCAGAAGTCGTACACACACATCTTCGGCGATTGGCTGTGTGACATGGCCGCTGCTGATGACAAGCTGGTCGGCATCACCCCAGCGATGTGTGAAGGCTCCGGCATGGTCGAGTTCGCGGAGAAATTTCCGCAACGCTACTTCGATGTCGGCATCGCCGAGCAGCACGCGCTCACCTTCGCGGCGGGGTTGGCTTGCGACGGCTACAAGCCGGTGGTGGCGATCTACTCCACCTTTTTGCAGCGCGCTTACGACCAGCTCATCCACGACATCGCCATCCAGAATCTGCCGGTATTACTAGCAATAGATCGCGGTGGTCTGGTGGGCGCGGACGGCGCGACGCACGCGGGCAGTTTCGATCTCAGCTTCTTGCGCTGCATCCCGAACATGACGGTGATGGCACCGTCCGACGAGAACGAATGCCGTCAGATGCTTACCACCGCTTATCGTATGGACACGCCGACTGCCGTGCGTTATCCGCGTGGATGCGGCACGGGAGCAGCGGTGCAGTCAGCGTTGCAAGGCATCCCGGTGGGGAAGGGCGAGTTGCGCAGGCAAGGTGAGCAGGTCGCTATCCTTGCTTTCGGCTCCATGCTCGCGCCGTCGTTGCAGGCCGCTGAGTCGCTTAATGCCAGTGTCGCCAACATGCGTTTCATCAAGCCGTTGGATGAAGAGTTGGTGTTGAGCTTGGCGAGTACACATCGTCTGCTGGTTACAGTGGAAGAGAACGCCATCCAGGGTGGCGCGGGCAGTGCGGTCGCTGAATGTCTGGCACAGCACGGTATTACGGCCTCCCTGTTGCATCTGGGCTTGCCGGACACCTTTATCGAACAGGGCGAGCCGTCCAAATTGCTGTCCGATTGCGGCCTGGATGCGGCAGGGATAGCAAGCAGCATCAGGAAAAGATTGTCCGACTGATAGAGTCGGGTAATGGGTATAATCTGCCGACGAGATCAACCGAGTTAAGGGTCAACCATGAGTCCAGCATCCCCCATCCCAGACGTGCAAAGCAGTGCGGACACGCGCCACCTAGCGATCAACAAGGTCGGCATCAAAAGCATCCGCCATCCCGTGGTGGTCAAAGACAAGAGCGTGGGCGTGCAGCACACCATCGCCACATTCAACATGTATGTGCATCTGCCGCATAACTTCAAAGGCACACACATGTCGCGTTTCGTGCAGATATTGAACCAGCACGGACGCGAGATTTCAGTGGAGTCGTTCGAGAATATCCTGCGCGAGATGGTGGAAAAGCTGGAAGCGAAGTCCGGTTACATCGAGATGTCTTTCCCTTATTTCGTGAACAAGACCGCCCCCATCTCCGGCGTGCAGAGTCTGCTCGATTACGACGTTACCTTCATCGGCGAGATCGTTGAGGGCGAATACCACTTCAACATGAAAGTGCTGATCCCCGTGACCAGCCTGTGCCCGTGCTCGAAAGAGATCTCCGAGCGCGGCGCGCACAACCAGCGCTCACATGTCACGCTCACCGTGCGCACCAAGAGTGCGGTGTGGATCGAAGAGGTGGTGCGCTTCGCCGAGGAGCAGGCATCAAGCGAGTTGTTCGGTCTGCTCAAGCGCCCCGACGAGAAGTTCGTTACCGAGCGGGCTTATGACAACCCCAAGTTTGTCGAAGACATGGTGCGTGATGTGGCCGCCGCATTGAACGCGGATGACCGCATCGAAGCGTATGTGGTCGAATCCGAGAACTTCGAATCCATTCATAACCATTCGGCCTATGCGCTGATCGAAAGAGATAAAACAAAGGCGTGAAGGGAGAAGAGGGAAGAGAGAAGGGTAAATTCCGGGCGCGCAAAGCGCGCCACTCTTCTCCCTTGAGCGCCGCAGGCGCGTTCCCTTCCCCCTTCCCGATAAAAATATGAAACCCATCGCCGTTTTCCGCCACTCATCCACCGAAGGCGCAGGTCATTTTGCGCTGTTCCTCACCCAACATGCCATTCCCTGGCAGATGATCCACATCGACCAAGGTGACGCGGTGCCGACCGATGCCAGCCAGTTCAACGGGCTGGTGTTCATGGGCGGATCGATGAGTGTGAACGACGATCTGCCGTGGATACCGCCAGTGCTCGCGCTCATCCGCGATGCGATAGCCCGCGACATTCCCGTGCTCGGGCACTGCCTTGGCGGACAGCTCATGTCCAAAGCGCTGGGCGGTGTGGTGACGAAGAATCCGGTGAAAGAACTGGGCTGGGGTAGGGTCGAGGTAGCAGATAACGATACGGCGAGGAAATGGTTCGGCGATATCAAACAGTTCGACTCGTTCCATTGGCACGGCGAAACTTTCTCGCTGCCGCAGGGCGCGGTGCATCTGTTGTCCAGCGCGCATTGCGCGAACCAAGCCTATGCCATCGGCAAACATCTGGCGATGCAGTGCCATGTCGAAATGACCGAACATATGATCGAAGACTGGTGCCGTGTCGGTGCGGACGAGATCGTCGCCAATCTCACCAGTCCTGCCGTGCAAACGGCAGAGACCATGCAAGCGCAGATGCACGACAAACTGCCGCAACTGCATCAAGTGGCGGAGCGGCTTTACCTGAACTGGCTACACGGCATCGCTCCGCGCAAGAGTTAGAATGCGGCATGGCCTACGTCGTCGCTGAGAACTGTATCCGCTGCAAATACACCGACTGTGTCGAGGTGTGTCCGGTCGATTGTTTTCGCGAGGGCGAGAACTTTCTGGTGATAGACCCGGAGGAGTGTATCGACTGCTCGTTATGCGTGCCGGAGTGTCCCGCGAACGCGATCTACGCGGCGGATGATGTGCCCGCAGACCAGCAACAATTCATCGCGCTGAATGCCGAACTCGCCAAAGTATGGAAGCCCATCGTCGAAAAGAAGGACGCACCTGCCGATGCCGACGATTGGCTTAAAGTCAAAGATAAACTCCATCTATTGCAGCGGTGAGTAACGCTACGGCATTCTTTGATCGAGTCGCCAAGCGCATCTTCGCCGCGCACCCCGCGCCCGATCTGCGCGGCATCATTGTCCTGCTCCCGAATCTGCATGCCGCCCAACCTCTCGCGCAAGCGCTGATCCGTACCGCCAATGTGCCAGCCTTGTTGCTGCCGCAGATGGTCACGCTCAATGCATGGGCACAGAGCGTGCCGCTGGATGCGCCTGTGGTGGCGGATAGTCAGCGCAGTGCCTTGTTGTATCAACATCTGCGCAAACAGCAATGGTTCGGCAACGCCGATCTGTGGAGTATGACGCAGGAGTTGCTCAAGTTGTTCGACGAACTCACTCATTCACTGCACGCGCTGCCCGGAGATGCTGATGCGTTCGCTGCTGTAGTGCAGCAAGCCTACCAAGCGCGACAGAACGCCACGCTGCAACTGGAAGCGCGGCTGGTGTTTGAGTTGTGGCATGCGATGCAAGCGGGGGGCGAGTTGGACAAGGCGCGCGCCTATCAGCAGCGTTTGGCCAAGCTGACAGAGTGCGCGGACAGGCCGCTGTATGTGCTGCGCGCTTCCGATTGGGACGCGGTCGAGCAGCGTTTCCTCGATGAATACGAGCAACGCGCGATGGTGAAGGTGTTCGATCTGCGCGAGATGGAAGCGGAGACTTCTGCGCCGTTGTTCTTCGCCGCCACCTCGCTCGAACAAGAAGCCCGCGCCGCCGCAATGCAGGTGCGTTTGTGGTTGCAAGCCGGTAAACGCGATATCGCCATCGTGGCGCAAGACCGCGTGGTGGCGCGGCGTATGCGTGCCCTGCTGGAACGGGCCGAGATACTGGTGGCGGACGAGACCGGCTGGACTTTCGCCACCATGTCGGTGAGCACGGTGCTGGATCGCTGGCTCACCGCGCTGCAAAGCGATTTTTATCATCACGATCTGCTCGACTTGCTCAAGTCGCCGTTCATCTTCGCCGACATGGCGGCGGGCGACCGTAAATCTGCCGTGTATCAACTGGAGCAATTGCTGCGCAAACATGGCGTGGTGTCCGGGCTGGATAAATTCTTCGCGCTTGCCGAGCACGAAGTGGTGCTGCATCAGCCGCTGGCGCGCCTGCGCCAGGCTGCTGCGCTGCTGGAGCAAGGCAAGAAAAAACCATTGGCGGATTGGCTGGCCGCGCTGCGCGCAAGCTTGAACATGCTGGCGGTCGATGCCGGGCTGCAACAGGATGATGCGGGACAACAATTGCTGCATACGCTGGACACATGGCAGCAGGAGTTGCAAAGCGATGCGGGACGCTACGCCTTCCACGAATGGCGGCGCTGGCTGGCGCAGCAATTGGATACCGAGACCTTCCGCGACAGCAGCATCGACAGTCCGGTGCGCTTCACCCATCTCGCTGCCACACGCTGGCGCGCCTTTGATGCGGTGCTGTTGCTGGGCTGCGATGCCGACCATCTGCCCAGTGCGGCGAATGGCGGGCGCTGGTTCAACGACGCGGTGCGTTCCGCGTTGAACCTGACCACATGTGGCAATCATGCCGTGCGTCAGCGTGATGACCTGTTGGCGTTGCTGGCGCTCAACGACAGCGTACTGGTCACATGGCAGCGCGACCAGAACGGCGAAGCGCGGCTGTTGAGTCCATACTTGCAGATGCTGCGCGACGAATATGAGGAGGCGCATAGCGATAACGCCCTCTCCCCAACCCTCTCCCGCGAGCGGGAGAGGGGGCAATCGTCTCGCTGCGCGAGTCTTGCGTTAGACGAACGCGAGTTGCATGCTTATCTTGCGGCGGAAGAGGTGCATCAAGTCACGCTGCCACAGGCGACACAACCTGTGCCTAGTGTGACGGAAGAGACCGTACCGGCGGGTGTCTCGATCAGCGGCTACAACTCGTTGGTCGCTTGCCCGTACCAGTTCTATGCGCGCCACATCCTGCGCCTGAACGAACTCGACGAAGTGCAGGAAGCCATCGAGAAGCGCGATTACGGCGACCGGGTGCATATGATCTTGCAGCGTTTCCATGAGACTTATCCGCAAGTGAGCAGGCATGGCCTGGTGGAATTGGAGTCCGCGCTACGCCGCATCAGCGCGGAGGTATTCGCCGATCTGCTGGCGCAGGATTTTGCCGCACGTGCGTGGTTGGCGTGCTGGTATGAATCATTGCCTGCCTATATCGAATGGCAGATGGAAAATGAGGCGCAAGGTTGGCAATACACCGAGGCGGAGAGCAAGTTCGATTGGCAGTTGGAAGGTGTGCGTCTGAAAGGCCGCATCGACAGGCTGGACGAACGCGGCGAAGAAAAACTCGTGCTCGATTACAAGACGCAGAGCGATGCCGTGCTGCGCAATAAACTGAAAGAGCCGGGCGAGGACGTACAGCTCGCATGTTATGCCTACGCACATGAAGCAGCCGATGCGGCCTTTGTGAGTATCGACAACGGCAAAGTGAAACTGGTCGCCCCCAAAGAGGATGTGCCGCTACTGGCGCAATTGAATGTCGAGCGACTGGAGCAAGTGATGGCGACGATACGCCGCGGGGCAGGGTTGCCCGCGAACGGTATTGATGCGGTGTGTACGTATTGCGAAGTGCGCGGCGTGTGCAGGAAGGGGGAGTGGAATTGAAAATGATTTTAAAGCCATTCACCACGGAGACGCAGAGACACGGAGAAAAACGAACTACACAGTCAACCCGGCTCTGGAGGCAAGCGGACAATTACTCTAGTTCAATTGAATCTTTAGATTTGTTTTTCTCGCCTTTGCCTTTCTCTGTGTCTCTGTGTCTCTGTGGTGGATTGTTTTGGGGGCTTCCTTTATGAGCCTCGCCCTAGACCCCAAACGCAGCATCGTCGTCGAAGCCTGTGCCGGTAGCGGCAAAACCTGGCTGCTGGTGTCGCGCATCCTGCGTCTGCTGCTGGACGGTGCGCAGCCGTCGCAAATCCTCGCCATCACCTTCACGCGCAAAGCCGCGCAGGAGATGCAGGCGCGTTTGCAATTGTGGTTGCGCGATCTGGCGATGGGCGACGATGACTTCGTGCGCAAGTTCATCGCCGAGCGCGGCGTCGCGCAGTTGAGCGATGAGCAATTGCAACGCGCCCGCAGCCTCTACAGCGAGGTATTGCTGGCGCAGCCCGCTATCACCATCAGCACCTTCCATGGCTGGTTCATGCAAGTCATGCAGCGCGCGCCGCTGAATGCAGATGTGATGCAGGGCATGAGTTTGCTGGAGCGTGCCGGTAGTGTGCAGGAAGAGGCCTGGGAAGAGATGCTGGAGCAGATGCGCAATCAGCCGGAAAGCATCGAGGCGCAGCACATGTTATGGCTGTTCGCGGAATGCGGCTTGTTCACCACGCGCACGCTGCTGTTCAACTTCTTGGGCAAGCGTGCCGAGTGGTGGGCTTACACCGATCATCTCCCCTCGCCCGCAGGCGGGAGAGGGGCTGGGGGTGAGGGTTCGGAGGCAGTCAGCTTCGCGTTAAACAATCTGCGCAACGATCTGCAGGTGGATATGGATTTCGATGCCGTCGCCGATTGGGGGCTATGCGGCAACAGCGAAGAAATCTTTTTCGCCTTCGTACGGCAACTGGCGGCCAACGGCACCGAGGTGCAGCAAGGAAAAGCCGGAGAGCTGGAGCACGCCTGGACGGACGCCGCACCGGAATTGCGCTTCAAGCAACTAACACCTTTGCTATACACCCAGGCGGGCGAGCCGCGCAGTTTCAAACCGACCAAGAAGCAGGCGGCGGAAGCGTTTTTATTTACCCGCGATGCCTTGTTCGACGGTCTGCAAGCTGTGCGCGACACGCTGGCCGAGCAGCAAGCCTATCGTCTGAACGTGGCCGTGCTGCATTGCGGTGCGGCCTTTCTCGAACGCTATCAGGCGTTGAAACAGCAAAAGCAGCAGATGGATTTCTCGGATCTGGAATGGCAGTTGTGCCGCCTGTTGCAGCAGAGCGAACACGCAGAGACCATGCAGTACAAACTCGACAGCCGCTACCGCCACGTGCTGCTGGACGAGTTTCAGGACACCAACCCGCTGCAATGGCAGATCCTGCGCGCGTGGTTCGATGCGGCGGTGGCGGTGGAATCGCAGCCCACTGTGTTCGTCGTCGGCGACCCCAAGCAATCCATCTACCGCTTCCGCCGCGCCGACGCGCGCCTGTTCGGTGTGGCGCGCGAATATCTCAAAGAGCATTTTGGCGCGGAGCCCCTGGGCAACAGCATCACGCGCCGCAACTCGCAATCTGTGGTCGATGCCGTTAACGCTGTGTTCCGCGAGCAGCCCCACGGCTTTGAGTTCATCGAACACCAGACCCATCAAAAAGAATTGCCAGGGCATGTGTTGGTGTTGCCGCTAGCGCTTGCTGAGCAGAGCAAAGAATCCGTGGCAGAAGATGCCAAGCTAATCTTGCGTGATCCGCTCACCACCGCGCGCACCGAAGCCGAAGAAGGTGCGCGCCACATCGAGGCGGTGCAATTCGCCGGACAATTGCAAACCATCATCAGCGAATGGTCGGTGCATGAAGCGGGCGAAGTGCGCCGTGCAACTTACGGCGACATCATGGTGCTGGTGCGCAGCCGTACCCACCTTGCGGTGTACGAAGCAGCCCTGCGCGCCAAACACATCCCTTTCATCAGCTCGCGCCGGGGCGGCCTGCTCGACACGTTGGAAGCCGAAGACGTGCAAGCGCTGCTGATGTTCTTGATCACACCGTTCGCCGATCTCGCCTTGGCGCAGGCGCTGCGTACGCCGATCTTTGCGTGCAGCGATGCGGACTTGATGTGTCTGGCGCAATACATGCCCGCAAGCGCTGACGATGTGAAAACCAGCTGGTGGCAACGCCTCCGTGCGCTATCCGAGCCTTCGCCCGCTCTGCGCCGCGCCGCCACCCTCCTGCAACGCTGGCTCTCTCTCGCCGACAAATTGCCGGTGCATGACCTGCTCGACCGCATCTATTTCGAGGGTGATGTGATTGCGCGTTACAGTGCAGTGCTGCCGACCGAGATGCGTGCCAAAGTCACCGCCAACCTGCACGCCTTCATGAAAATGGCGCTCGATATCGATGCCGGACGCTACCCCAGTTTGCCGCGCTTCCTGCAAGACCTGCGCGAATTGCGCGATAGCAGCGACGACGCGCCGGACGAAGGCAAGCTGGGCCAGGCTGGCGATGCGGTGCGTATCTACACCGTGCATGAATCCAAAGGACTGGAAGCGCCTATCGTCTGGCTGTTGGATGCGAACGCGGCGAAGAACAACAAAGATGGCAACGATGTGATTTTGGATTGGCCGACCCATGAACTGCAACCGCTGCATTTCTCTCTCTACACCGACCAGGCCTCGCGCGGCAAACAACGCGCTCCGCTGTTCGATCTGGATGCCGCCCAGCAATCCCGCGAAGAAATGAACTTGCTCTACGTCGCCATGACCCGCGCACAACAAGCGCTGATCGTCAGCGGCAACAGCAAAGGCGAAGACAAAGAGGAAAAGAAAAAAGAGCCGTCGTGGTACGACCGCATCGCGGTAGCGGTAAATGAACAGCCGAACCCGATGCATTCAACATCCCCTCTCCCCTTGGTGGGAGAGGGGCGGGGGAGAGGGGGGCAAGCTAAAGGAGTAACCCAGCCCGCCATCCTCCCCACCGGCAAACGCGCAGCCCGCAACTCTGCGCAACAACAGCGCGGCATCTGGCTACACGCCCTGCTGCAACACCTTGCCGAAGGCGTGACAGACGAAACCGAACTTCAGCAACGCCTAGCCATCCCATCCTCCGAGATGGCACCGCTCTGGCAGCAAGCCCAACATCTGCTCTCCTTGCCGCAACTCGCCCGCTTCTTCGACGCGCAACAATATCTCCGCGCCTGCAACGAGCTGCCCTACGTCAACGCCAAGGGCGAACTGAAACGTATCGACCGGCTGGTGGAGTTCGATGACGAGGTATGGGTGCTGGATTACAAGCTGGGTGATGCGGAAGATGCCGCGCGTTACCGCGCGCAGATGCAGGAATATCGGACTGCGATGCAATCGGTGTATGCGAGCAAAGCGGTATGCTGTGCGTTGGTGTTTGCGGAAGGGGTGCTGCGAGAAGTGTAGTGCAGACCAGTTGGTCTGCACTGCTGCGGGAGGTCTTATTTCTTGGTCGAACGCTCGCCGGCGATACGATCAATGTCCATGCAGTAATCCATGCAAGACAGATACATGGAATCGCAGTTGTTCAGCCTGCAGGAATGCAGCTTGGCGGTGCAGTCCCGCTTACATCTGGCTGCTTCAAGCGTCGTGGGCGTGAAGGTTCCTGAAAGCAGCGAGCAGGAAGAGAAGGTCACGGATAACAAACAGATCACGGCAGTGAGTCTGAGGTTTGAAATCCTGTTTAGAATGCGCATGGCACATCTCCGATATCTGGGTTGATCTGAATATGAGTCATATTTTAACAGGGCGGAGAGTGTTGAAAACAACGAATAGGGCAGGCTTTTCCACTTTGTTCGCTGCTATTAGGCATTATAATTTGCACAGATAGCGGGTTCGGGCAGTGGCTGAGCCGGGGTGTTCCGTGGAAATCGGGCGGTATTCAGGGGGAAATGATGAGAGTGTGGTGCTTGATGTTGGTTATATTGTTGGCAGGTTGCAATACCCTGGAAGGGATAGGCAAAGATCTGCAACGCGGCGGCGAGATGATTGAAAAGGCCGCAACGAAATAAATTCACTATTCTTGTTCGGAATGGAGACGTCTCGTACAAATCATTGGACGAGACTAGCAATGGCTGCGAAGCGCTTACTTCGGTACAAGCACCGTAACCTGAGTTCGTCCGAGCAGTTTCTTGAAATCCGCATCGAAAGTCACAAGGTGTTCACCGAGTTGAATCACTGCCGCTGCGAGCCACGCATCGGGTATGTCGTTTGCGGCTAATTTTTTTGTGATGCAAAGCTGGCGCATCATCGGCCATTCGACACCGAGTGCAGGCATCTCCACGCCCGGCACAGCCAGCAGCGCATCAATAAATGCGACGGCATCTTCCACGGACGTAGGGTGAACGAAAACTTTCGGATTGGTGACCAGTCGCAAAAAACTGGCAACCACCATCGGTATGAGCTTCAGGCTGGCGCCATCGGCACAAGCCGTAATAGCTTCATCAATGTACGCATAGGCGATTTTATGATGGGGGTGATCGCTGCGCGATGCGGCGACCAGAATGTTGACATCAGGCGTCATCGCCAGCTGCGTCCAGCATGGACTTGTTGCTGAGCGGGTTTACCCCAGCCACCATTCCGCCACGACCTTTATGCACGGGAATTTTGTGTTTGCTTGTTTTGGGCGCAGTACGTGAAGAGCGCAGGCGGAGCTGCAAGCCTTCCTCGATTAAGCGAGTGAGTGTGGTTTGCTGTTGCGCTGCAAGCGCCTTGGCATTGGCCAATAAAGAATCGTTAATGTCGAGAGTGGTCTTCATGGGATTGAAGATACAGATTTCTGTATTGGTCGTCAATTATGGGTAGAGGGCAAACATACGGCGCATTACGCCTCGCGGCTAATGCGCCCTACGTGCTAATCGGTTTTAAGTTTTCTTCTAAGGGGCGATTCTTTGTTTTTAAGTAACTCACCTTCATGTTGAAGCATGAATTCGAGTTCACGCAACATCATGTGGGAAGCCTTGTCGATACCAAACTCATCCATAGGGAATGGGCCTTTTCGAGCCAATTCAACTGCTCGAAGAAACTTCTCAATCGCCGCTCTGGATTTTTGGGAGCCTGAGTTAGATAATCGGTAGGCCTCCATGCCGAGTTCATAAAGCCATGGCACGTCATCTCGGAATACGCTTGCAGCGAGCAAAATATTTATGGGATCACCTGGTTTCTCGCTTAGCATATGCCCAAGTTCATGAATCATCATCGGATGGAAACGAGACCTCCTGCGAGATGGTCTAACGACTTCTTCATGGGAGTCTCTAACTCGAGCTTCCATGGTTCTCACGGCGGTTACAAGCTCTTCAAGAACTTCATTTTGTGGGCGAGATTGTTTTGTAGGGCTATTTTGTTTTGGTAGCGCAGATATTTTCTTTTCAAGCTCAGGCCAAAGCGCTTCAAATAGTTGCTTGTATCGCTCTTCTGGTACGCTTTGTTGGGCTAACTGGTTTAGAGACTGGATCATTTCGAGAACTCCAGCCTTTTCAATTTTCTTCGCTTGAAATTGAGCTAATGGCCCAGTGATTTCTCTGAAGTCCAAATCAAGTAATAAAGGAATAACTCGCCCGCCTTGCAGCGATTTGGCTAGCGCCCCTGCTTCAAACAAAATCCAAGGAGAATTTAAGTTTTCGCGTGTAATGCAAATTATTCCGAAATTGCAGACTTCAAGTTCTTTTGCGACAGCTTCCGCCCAGCGCTGACCAGCTTCGATGTCTGCTTCCGATAGCCAAGGGTCTGCATAATGCAGAACGAGAGGAATCCAATCTTTTAATGCTAGTGCGAGAGCTTTGCTTCGCTCTCCACTCCAGCTAATAAATAATTTCATGTTTAATTTCCTCGCGTTATTGAGCGTGGTTAGCATAGCAAAGTTGCCAGAATTTATCTGTCAAAATATCAGTTCAAATTTAGGGTGTCAGTCGTGAAGCACGAAATTGCTAAAGGCCGTGGAGCCACGCTACAGATCGAAGGTCGTTTCGAGTCGGTGGCGCGTGAGCGCATCGACGACGGCTGGGCGACTACGAACGAGGAGTTGCCGCCGTTCAAAACCACGGTGACGATGGAGCGGGCGAAGACTGTGTTGCAGAGGCAGGATTCGCCCGATCTCGCGTTCGATCATTCGTTGAATATCTATCGCGGTTGCGAACATGGCTGCATCTATTGCTACGCGCGCCCGTCGCACGCTTACCTGAATCTTTCTCCTGGACTGGATTTCGAGACGAAATTATTTGCCAAGCCGGAGGCGGCGCGCTTGCTGCGGGCGGAATTGGCGAAACCTTCCTACCAATGTTTGCCGATTGCGCTGGGGGTAAATACGGATTCTTACCAGCCCATCGAGCGCGAGTTGCAGCTCGTGCGTCAGGTGCTGGAGGTGTTGGTCGAATGCAGACATCCGGTTTCGATCATCACCAAATCGGCGCTGATCGAGCGCGATATCGACCTGCTGGCGCAACTGGCGCGCGACGATCTGGTGCAGGTGTTCATCACCGTGACGACGCTAGATGCGGAGGTGGCGCGCAAGTTGGAGCCGCGCGCTGCTTCTCCGCGCCGCAGGCTGCAAACGATGCAGCGGCTAAACGAAGCAGGTGTGCCGTGCGGTGTGCTGGTCGCGCCTGTGATCCCGTTTCTCACCGATGCGGAGTTGGAACAGGTGCTGCAAGCGGCGTATGAGCATGGCGCACGCACGGGGCACTACGCTTTGCTGCGCTTACCTTACGAGCTGAAAGAGCTGTTCAAGGATTGGCTGACGGTGCATTACCCGCTTAAGGCGGAGCATGTGATGAGCCGGTTGCGCGAGATGCGCGGCGGCAAAGAGAATGATTCGAATTTTGGTTCGCGATTCAGCGGGCAGGGGCTGTTTGCGCAGTTGCTGGCGCAACGCTTCAAGCTGGTGAGCGAGCGGCTGGGCTTGAATCGCGAGCAGGTGGAGCTCGATATAAACAAATTCATCAAGCCGGATACGGGCGGGCAGCGCAGCCTGTTTTAGCGTTACACTGGCAGCTCTACAAAGGAGGTTGCGCATGGATCTGATTCCGCACGAGGTACTTGCCGCATATTGGTCGGCTTCCGAAGTCAGCACCAATCTCATCATTTTCATGAATCTGATGGGGGCCTTGGCGCTGGGACTGATCGTCGGTTATGAGCGCTCCTATCACGGGCGGGCGGCGGGGATGCGCACCTACGGTCTGGTGTGTATGGCCTCAGCAGCGATCACGGTGATCGCGGGTTATCCGCATTTTTGGTACGGCGGACAAACAGCGGTGCTGGTCGGCCCCGATCCGACCCGGGTGATACAGGGCATCGTCACCGGAGTCGGCTTCCTCGGTGCCGGGGTCATCATGCGCGAGGGATTCAATATCAGCGGCCTGACCACGGCGGCCTCGATCTGGGCCTCGTGCGCCATCGGCATTATGGTGGGTGTGGGTTTTTACGCGGCGGCGATCCTGCTCACGTTGTTGTCGGCGGCCAGCATGTTATGGATATCGCGCCTGGAAGAGTGGCTGCCATCGCGGCCGGCGATCGCCATCGTGATGCAGTTCAAGCGCGACTTCATTCCCAGACTGGAGGTGTTGAAGCGCGTCGCCAATGAGCGCGGTTACGATATCGCCGACGGTTCGCTGACTATCAACTTCAAGGACGGCAAGCCGGAATGGCATTTCGTGGCGGTGGCAAAGGGGCGCAACAAAGGCGCGCCGATGGCCGAATTGGCGCAGGAATTGACCAATTTTGACGGTGTGGAAAATTATTTCCTGTCACATGCGCGGAATTGATGATGGGGCTTTTTCGCCCAATTTCGCTAAATCAGACGGCATCTGTCACTAATTTTCATATTTTTGATGGCTTGGGGTGGGGCTGCCCAGCGCTTGTTCAGTGGCGTGTTAGCGGCATCGGGAGGCTTCTGCTAGAATGCCAGACAGAATAATTTTAAGGGGACGCGGGGTTAAGTTCGTATCGGCCCGCACGACGCACTTCAGCGTTTGCCCAAATGCAATAACACGTTTTTATTACCCTTGGAGAGTGCAATATGTCACGTAAACATCCCGTTATCGCTGTAACCGGTTCGTCCGGCGCAGGAACCACCACCGCCAAACGCGCTTTTGAGAACATCTTCCGCCGCGAAAAGATCAAGGCCGCCGTGATCGAAGGCGACAGCCTGCACAGCCTGGATCGTATGGCTTTCCGCGCTGCCGCTGCCGAAGCCGCCAAGGCCGGACACAACACTTTCAGCCACTTCGGCCCGGAAGCCAACCACTTTGACAAGATCGAGGAGACATTCAAGACCTACGGCGAGACCGGCATGTGCAAACGCCGTTACTACGTGCATAGCGATGCGGAAGCGGTGGAGCACAACAAACATTTCGGTCTTACCGACCTGAAGCCCGGCGTGTTCACTCCCTGGGAAGATATCGAGAAAGATTCCGATCTGCTGTTCTACGAAGGTCTGCACGGCATGGCCAAGGATGACAAGCAAGGTATCGACGCAAGCAAGTACGTCGATCTGAGCATTGGTGTGGTGCCGGTGGTCAATCTGGAATGGATCCAGAAGATCCATCGTGACAAGGCGGAACGCGGCTACTCGGCTGAAGCGACCGTGGACACCATCATGCGTCGTATGCCCGATTACATCAATTACATCACGCCGCAGTTCACCTACACCGACATCAACTTCCAGCGTATCGCTACCGTGGACACGTCCAACCCGTTCATCGCGCGCGACATTCCTACACCGGATGAGAGCTTCGTGGTGATCCGCTTCCGCAACCCCAAGGGTGTGGACTTCCCGTACCTGCTCGACATGATCCACGACTCGTTCATGTCCCGCTCCAACACCATCGTGGTGCCCGGCGGTAAGATGAGTCTGGCGATGGAAGTGATCCTGGCACCGATCATGCACGAGCTGATCGAGAACAAGAAGAAGTAATACGCGAGTGCAATAACAAGACGGGGAATCAGGCTAGGCTTGATTCCCCGTTTCTTTTGGAATGATCATGGATCTGCTGCAAGGACTCAACCCCGAACAACGTGCCGCCGTCGAATTGCCCGCCCGCTCTGCGCTGATCCTGGCCGGAGCCGGTAGCGGCAAGACACGTGTGCTGACCACACGTATCGCTTATCTCATCAGCACCGGGCAGGTCTCGCCGCACGGCATCCTTGCGGTGACGTTCACCAACAAAGCGGCGAAGGAGATGGTGACGCGCCTCTCCGCGATGTTGCCGATCAACACGCGCGGCATGTGGATAGGCACGTTCCACGGGCTGTGCAACCGCATGTTGCGCGCGCATCACCGCGAGGCGAATCTGCCGCAGACCTTCCAGATCCTCGACAGCGGAGACCAGCTCTCCCAGATCAAGCGCATCATGAAGGCGATGAACGTGGACGACGAAAAATATCCTCCCCGCGAATTGCAGAATTTCATCAGCGGCAGCAAAGAGCAGGGACTGCGCGCGCACGAGGTGGAAGCATATGATCCTTACACGCGGCGCAAGGTGGAGGTATTCGCCGAATACGATGCACAATGCCAGCGCGAGGGTGTGGTGGATTTCTCCGAATTGCTGCTGCGCTGCCATGAGCTGCTGTCGCGCAACCAGCAACTGCGCGAGCATTACCAGGAGCGCTTCAAACACATTCTGGTGGACGAGTTTCAGGATACCAATCCGCTGCAATACCGCTGGCTGAAGCTGTTGGCGGGAGCGGGGGCGAACACTGCGCCTGCGGCGCTTTTTGCTGTCGGTGATGATGACCAGTCCATCTATGCTTTCCGTGGCGCGAACGTGGGCAACATGCAGGAGCTATTGCGCGACTTCCATGTGGAAAGCGTCATCAAGCTGGAGCAGAACTACCGCTCGCATGGCAACATCCTCGACGCGGCCAACGCGCTCATCAGCAACAACCGCAACCGCCTCGGCAAAAACCTGTGGACCGATGCCGACAAGGGGGAGTCCATCCGCGTGTACGAGGCGGGTACGGATGTGGACGAGGCGGCTTTCATCGTCGAGGAGATACAGCAACTCAAACGCGAAGGCGTGAACCTCACCGAGATGGCGCTGTTGTACCGTTCCAATGCGCAATCACGCGTGCTGGAGCATGCGCTGGTGTCGGCGGGATTGTCGTATCGCGTATACGGTGGCCTGCGTTTCTTCGAGCGACAAGAGATCAAACACGCGCTGGCCTATTTGCGTTTGATGCAGAACACCGACGACGACAATGCCCTGCTGCGCATCATCAACTTCCCCACGCGCGGCATCGGCGCGCGCAGCGTCGAGCAGCTGCAGGAAGCGGCCAAGATGAACAATACGACGCTATGGGACGCGGCGGCGCGGGCGGGCGGCAAGGTCACCGCTTTTGTCGGCCTGATCGAATCGCTGCGCAGCGCCACGCGTGAACTGCCGCTGCCCGAGATCATGGATCATGTGTTGCAACACAGCGGTCTGGTGGATCACTACAAGAACGAGACCGGCGCGAAAAAACGCGAGGCGGAAGAGCGTCTCGAGAACCTGAACGAACTTATCAACGCCGCGACCCTGTTCGTGCACGAGAACGAGGACGACAGCCTGACCGCCTTCCTCTCCCATGCCTCGCTGGAAGCCGGCGAACATCAGGCGGGCGACAGCGAAGACGCGCTGCACCTGATGACGGTACATGCCGCCAAAGGGCTGGAGTTCCACACCGTGTTCATCACCGGCCTTGAGGAAGGGCTGTTCCCGCACCAGAACAGCCAGAACGTGGACGGCGGCCTGGATGAGGAGCGGCGGCTGATGTACGTGGCCATCACCCGCGCGCGGCGGCGTCTGTATCTCACTTTCGCACAGAGCCGCATGTTGCACGGGCAGACCAGCTACGGCATGGTGTCGAGTTTCCTGCGTGAGTTGCCGGAAGCCTTGCTGCATTGGCTCACGCCGCGCTTCAGCGCGCGCAAGACGTTCGACAGCGGCAAATATCAAACCGATTCCTATACGGCTGCATTCGCCGCGAACGCCACGGAAAAGGCGCCGCCGTCACCCAGTTCGATGTGGCGCATCGGCCAGCGCGTGTTCCACCAGAAATTCGGCGAGGGCGTGGTGACGGATGTGAAGGGCGGCGGCAACGAAGGACAAGTCCAGGTCAACTTCAAACGCGCGGGCAGTAAATGGCTGGCGCTGGAATACGCCAAGCTGGAAGCCATCTGAGCTTTGCGAGTTATTTGTCTGCGGTTTCGTGTTTGCTTGCGGAGCTGAGGGCGCTCGCTTCCATCACCGCAGTCACCATCACGATGATGAGTGTGGGCAGCAGTGCGATGCGCGTGAGTGCCGTCCAGATGATGTGGCCCATATGTGCGTCGCGCGCATTGAGGCTGATGAGCCAAGCGACAAAGATCAGCGTCGCCGAGATGGCATACCCCAGCAACAACCATTTCCCGTGTTTATAGGCGAGCTGCCAGTGGGCAGCGACAAAAGCGCTCATGGTCTTTTTGCTGCGCAGGTAGATGTAGGTGATGAGGGAGGCGGAACACAGCAGCGGGATCAGCATGCCGACCATGCCGATGTCGAGCACAATCACCGCCGGGGTCATCAGCAGATCAAACAGGAACAGCCCGGAGATGAACAGGTTGTGCGGTAGCTGCGCCTGTCTAACTTCGCGGTCGCCTATCTCATTGTCCATCTGGTGTGACATCTTGTTGCGGTGGGCTGTCGGTCGGCGGGGTGTTGTTCACGGCGTCTTCCGGCCAGGGGAAGATGCCGCGATAAGCGGCATAAATCGAGGTGGTCATGATGGGCAGCAGAATCACCCAGCCCAGCATCATCGGCAACGAAGCAACGATGGCGAACAGCATCATCATCACACCATAGACCGACAGCGGCGCGAGGTTGCGCACACAGCCGCGCAGGCTGGTTTTGAGCGCCGCCAGCGGGGATACTTTGTCAAAGGTCACCAGCATCGGCGCGAACTGGGTGGCCAGCAGCAAGCCGCTGAACAGAACCATGCCGATCATGATGGCCAACATCGCGCCTTCGGTCGCATGGGCGATCACGGCAGGATCGTCTGCCGGGGTGCTGCCCATGAGGATCTCGACCAGTGCCGTGCCGCCAGCCAGCATCATCACGCCGAAGATCAGCAACTGGCCAATCAGATTGAGGCCGCCGAGTGTTACCAGTTGTTGCGTGTTGCGCTGGAAGCCCATGAACAGGTGCGCGAGTTCGAGCTCTTCATCATGCTCCAGCGCATGGCAGCCCCATAACAGACCGGAGAACAACACCGGGAACAGCAGGGTGGCAAGGAACTCGCCGACCACCGGGAGGCTGGAAATGCCAACCAGCGCGGCGATGCCGATGAGTGTCAGCACCACCCACAGGATCGGGCTTTTTTTGAACAGGTAGATGCCCTGTTTGATCCACAGCCAGCCGCTGCCCATCGTGAGTTTATTCGCTTCCATGCGGGTGTCCTGTCTATAACCAAGGGGTATCCGTGCCTGCGGCGATATGGCGCTGCAGGATACGTTTGAATTGATCGGGGTTATGTGCGTTCACGATCTCGCCCGCGCGCGGCAGATGCAGGTCGAACAGGCGCGAGATCCAGAAACGCAGCGCCGCCACGCGCAAAGCAGTCGGCCAGGCGGCGGCTTCCTGTGCGGTGAACGGGCGGGTGCCGTGATAGGCGTGCAGGAAGGCGCGGGTGCGCTCCGCATCCAGGTCGCCGCTGGCAGTCATGCACCAGTCGTTGACGGTGATCGCGACATCGTAGAGCAGCACGTCGTTGCAGGCGAAATAAAAATCGATCAGTCCGCCGACACGCTCGCCGTCCATCAGCACATTGTCGCGGAACAGGTCGGCATGCACCACGCCGCGCGGCAGGTCATTCAGGGCGTGGCTCGCATGGTGGGCCACCTCGGCATCCAGCAAGGCGGCATCTTCCGCCGCCAGGAAGCCGCGCACATGCTGTACCGCGCTGCTGCGCCATGCCGCCCCGCGCGGATTATCCATCTTCCCCGCGAAACTCTGTCCGGCGCTGTGCATCTGTCCCAGCATGGCACCCACTGCTGCGCAATTGTTTACGCTCGGCTGCGTCACCGACTTGCCGGGTAGACGGCTCACGATACAAGCGGGCTTGCCGTTGAGTGTGCCAAGAAAGCGGTCATCCTTGTCCGCCACCGGGCAGGGGCAGGGGATGCCGTGGCGCGCGAGATGCGCCATCAGGTCGAGATAAAAAGGCAGCTCGTGTGCTGTGAGTTTCTCGAACAGGGTGAGTACGAAACGCCCGTTGCTGGTGGTGACGAAATAATTGGTGTTTTCGATACCGGAAGCGATGCCCTGCAGTTCAAGCAGGGTGCCGAGCGAATAGTGGCTCAGCCATGCGGTGATATCCGCCTCGGTGACGCGAGTGAAGACTGCCATGCTGGAACCTGTATCAGAATTTGAAGATGACCCATTGCGGGACGCGCAAGCCGGAATCCAAACTATCCCGTCGCGCGAACTTGCCGTCGCCACGGTCGTCCACCAGGTAATAGGGTTTGCCGTGTTTGGGCGTCACTTTGATCATGTAAAGCTTGCCGTTGGAGCGGTATTCCTCAACGGTCTGCCCGACCTCTTTGGTGATGGTCACCTGCGGCTCGTCCGGCGCATCGGAGGACGGCAACGCGGCCGGCGGGGGGGGAGTCTTCGCTTCGGCAGGCTGTTCCGCGTAGGCGCTGCCACACAGGCAACTCAGAAATAGAATGGTGATCAGGCGCATCGCGTTTCCCCGGTGGTTTTGCATGGGGGTATTTTAGCAGAGAAGGGGGATGGGAGCCTCTTCCTTCCCTCTTCACCCTTCACTGATTTTACAGGTTGAGCTGCATCTCGAGTTCCGATGCCGATGGCTCGAAGCCGCGCGTCTCGTAATGTTTGAAGATGGCGGCGACGATCTGTTCCGGCTCGTCGATGACCTGGATGAGTTCCAGATCGTCGGGGCCGATCATCTTCTCTTCTAGCAAGCTGGTCTTGAACCAGTCCACCATGCCGCCCCAGAACTTGCTGCCGACTAGGATGATGGGCATCTTGCGCGTCTTGCCGGTCTGCACCAGCGTGAGCGCCTCCATCAATTCGTCCAGTGTGCCGAAACCGCCCGGCATCACCACATAGGCGCTGGCGAATTTGACGAACATCACCTTGCGCGTGAAGAAATGCTGGAAAGTCTGGCTGATGTTCTGATAGGGGTTGTTGTGTTGCTCGTGCGGCAATTGGATGTTGAGGCCGACACTGGGCGATTTGCCGTAGAACGCGCCCTTGTTGGCCGCTTCCATCACGCCGGGGCCGCCGCCCGAAATGACCGAGAATCCGGCATCGGAAAGCATGCGCGCGATCTCTTCGGTCAGTTTGTAATAGGGGTGGTCATGCGGTGTGCGCGCGCTGCCGAAGATACTCACGGCGGGCTGGATGTCCTGCAGGCGTTCGGTGGCCGAGACGAATTCTGACATAATGCCGAATACGCGCCATGCCTCCTTCGACTGCGTCAGCTCGGGTAGATGCGAGTGAGGAATTTTGGATTGTCCGTTCATCTCAATCTTTCAAAAATAATGAAGACACTGCTGTTAGTCGATGGCTCATCTTACCTGTATCGCGCGTTCCACGCGATGCCCGATCTGCGCAGTCCCACCGGCCTGCCGACCGGCGCGATACAAGGCGTGCTCAACATGCTGCGCCGCCTGCAAAAAGACTACCCGGCGGATTATAGCGCCTGCGTATTCGACGCCAAGGGCAAAACCTTCCGCGATGACTGGTATCCCGAATACAAGGCCAACCGCCCTTCCATGCCGGACGACCTGCGCGCGCAGATCGAGCCGTTGCACGAGGCGGTCGCCGCCTACGGCTGGAACATCCTGATGATAGACGGCGTGGAGGCCGACGACGTGATCGGCACACTGGCGCAACAGGCCGCGCAGGGCGGCGCGCGTTGCATCGTCTCCACCGGCGACAAAGACCTCACCCAGCTGGTTAACAGCCAGGTGCAGCTCATCAATACCATGAGCAACGAGGTGCTCGACGAAGCGGGCGTGCTGGCTAAGTTCGGCGTGCCGCCCGAGCGTATCGTGGATTATCTGACGCTGGTCGGAGATGCCGTCGACAACGTGCCCGGGGTGACCAAATGCGGCCCCAAGACGGCGGTGAAATGGCTCACGCAATACGGCACACTGGACAACCTGATCGCCCATGCCGGCGAAGTGGGCGGCGTAGTCGGCGAGAACCTTCGCGCCGCATTGGACTGGCTGCCGCAAGGCCGCCGTCTGGTCACGGTGAAATGTGATGTCGAACTGCCGCTGCGCTTCGATCAACTGACCGCCCCGCAACAGGACACGGAGAAGTTGCGCGGACTGCTGGAACAGTTCGGATTCAGGAGTTGGTTGCGCGAACTTTCTTCCTCTTCAGATTTGCTCCCCTCGCCCTATGGGAGAGGGGCTGGGGGTGAGGGAGACTCTAGTAAAGTTACTGCCATACACCAAAGCACCCCCACCCTAACCCTCCCCCAGAGGGAGAGGGGACAGGAGCTGCAATCTTCCGGCGAACTGTTCAGCAACGACACCTCGCGCTACGAAGCTATCCTCACCGATGCCCAGCTCGATGTCTGGCTAGGCAAGCTCATGCAAGCCCCGCTGGTCAGCATCGATACCGAGACCACCGGCCTCGACACGATGGAGGCACAACTGGTCGGCATCTCGCTCGCCGTCACATCGGGCGAAGCCGTCTATATTCCACTGGCGCACCACTACCCCGGCGCACCGGATCAGTTGAGCCGCGCACATGTGCTGCAAAAACTACAGCCCTGGCTGGAAAGCGCGCAGCACAAGAAGCTCGGCCAGAATCTCAAATACGACCAGCACATCTTCGCCAATCACGGCATCGCGTTGCGCGGTATCGCCGAAGACACCTTGCTGCAATCCTATGTGATCGAATCACACAAGCCGCACGACCTGGAGAATCTGGTGCTGCGCCATCTCGGCCTCAAGACCATCCCCTACAGCGAAGTGGTGGGCAAAGGCGCAAAACAGATCGGCTTCGACCAAGTCGACCTCGACACCGCCACCAGATATGCCGCCGAAGATGCCGACATCACGCTGCGCCTGTACCAGCATTTTGCGCCGCAGCTACAGGGCGATCTGGTCAAGGTTTATCGGGATATCGAGTTGCCCGTGCGCGAAGTGCTGTTCAAGATGGAGCGCAACGGCGTGTTGATCGACAGCGCCATGCTGGCGCGGCAGAGTCACGAGCTGGGCGGGAAGTTGATGGCGATTGAGACACAGGCGTTCGAGGCGGCGGGGCAGCCGTTCAATCTCAACTCTCCCAAACAGTTGAGTGAAATCCTGTTCGGCAAACTGCAATTGCCGGTAAAGAAAAAAACGCCGAGCGGCACCCCCTCCACCGACGAAGAAGTGTTGCAGGAACTCGCACTCGATTACCCGCTGCCCAAGATCTTGCTGGAGCACCGCAGTCTATCGAAGTTAAAATCCACCTACACCGACAAACTGCCGCAGATGGTGAACCGCCACACCGGACGGGTACACACCAGTTATTCACAAGCCGTGGCGGTGACCGGGCGCTTGGCCTCCAGCGACCCCAATCTGCAAAACATCCCGGTGCGCACCGCCGAAGGTCGCCGTATCCGCGAAGCCTTCATCGCCCCGCAGGGCAGCCGTATCGTCTCCGCTGACTATTCGCAGATCGAGCTGCGCATCATGGCGCATCTGTCTGCTGATGCCGGGTTGCTCAAAGCCTTTGCCAACGGTGAAGACATCCACCGCGCCACTGCCGCCGAAGTGTTCGGTGTGCCGCTCGATGCCGTCAGCAGTGAACAGCGCCGCTATGCCAAGGTGATTAACTTCGGTCTCATCTACGGCATGTCTGCCTACGGTCTTGCCAGCCAACTCAACATCGAGAACAGTGCCGCCAAACAATACATCGACCTCTACTTCGCGCGTTATCCGGGTGTGAAGCACTACATGGACAGCACCCGCGAACAGGCCAAGGCACAAGGCTATGTCGAGACTGTGTTTGGAAGAAGATTGTGGTTGCCCGAGATCAACGGCGCGAATGGCATGAGAAGACAAGCCGCCGAACGTGCTGCCATCAACGCGCCTATGCAAGGCACAGCGGCAGACCTGATCAAGCTTGCGATGATCGCTGTGCAGGATTGGCTGGAGAAGGAGAAGTTACAAAGCAAACTTGTCATGCAGGTGCACGACGAACTGGTGCTGGAAGTGCCGCAGTCCGAGCTGCAACTCGTGAAAGAAAAAGTGCGCGAGTTGATGTGCAATGTGGCGGAATTGAAAGTGCCGCTGGAAGTGGGGTTGGGTGAGGGGGCGAATTGGGATGAGGCGCATTAGTGAATGCTTGCCGCTTCAGTCCCCTCTCCCTCTGGGGGAGGGTTAGGGAGGGGGCGCTCTTTGTTTTCCGCTTAACTTCAAGGGCAAAACCGTCGGGGGTAGCCCGACAGCTAGTTACCTTCTTTTGCTTCGCCAAAAGAAGGTAACCGAAGAAAAGGCGACCCCGGTTTGCCGCCCACTTCGTGGGTACCCTGCGTTGCTCATCTGGTCAGGCGGCTGCGGAACTCGCACGATCCGCTACGCGGCCACGTGCTCAAACAGTCCTCGCCGAAATCCCCTGACCCGCCTCCGCTACTCGGCGGCGCACAGGGGAAGGGAAAGTCCCAAAAACAAAGCGTACAGTTGGCACGTTGTGCCCACTGTACTGTGCAAGGCTTCATTTATTTTTGGCACTCAGTGCATAGTCAAATCAATTCGACTCAGCTACATTGCAGTCCTATGAAACAAAGTCTCTTTCGCTACATGACTGCCGAGCATGCAGATGCGTTTGTGCGCCGAGGTGAAATGTTGTTTCGTTCACTTTCGTACTATCGTGATTTCGAGGATGAGGGTATTCGTAGTGATGAATTCGAAGGAACAAGGGTTCATCTTCCGGTAGACGGGCTAAAAGTAACAAAGGTGTCCACAGGTGAAGTGATTTCATTGCCGTACACATTTGAGTCAACTGCGCAGGAAGAAAACATCTTTGTCTCCTGTATGAGTACTACATATAGTGAATTTCTTGCTGAAAAATTCAACGCTAAGATTTGCATTGAAATACATGAGCCAATCAGGTTGCTTTCACTCATCCGTGGCGCACTTGCGAGACGCCCCTCTGTAAAAAATAAGCACTTGGAGTATGGTCCGGTCAAATACTACGAGCCACACGAACCGCCTATTGTAGATTGGGCATTGCCAGAGAAAATTGCGCTATCCAAGCTGACAAAATTTTCGTGGCAAAGTGAATACCGGATTGCCTTTGCCGTAAAAGGAGCGTTCGATGTTGAGAAAGTTCAAGTCCAACTTGTACCTCTTGGTGAACGTCGTAAGCATCGATCCACTGAACATCCAATGCAACTTCTCAAACTTGGAAGCATTTCAAAACTATGCACTATCCATCAGTTCTGATGTGTATGCAGGGAGAATCGGATGCAATAACGTAGAGTGGGCACGAAGTGCCCACGTGTGTGGTTTTGGATTTTTGTTTTTTCTTCCCCTGTGCGCCGCCGAGTAGCGCAGGCTGGGCAGGGGATTTCGGCGAGGACTGTTTGAGCGCGTCGCGCGAGTTCCGCAGCCGCCTGACCAGTCGAGCAACGCAGGGTACCCCAAAGGGGCGGCAAACCGGGGTCGCCTTTTCTTGGGTTACTTTCTTTTGGCGAAGCAAAAGAAAGTGACTAGCTGTCGGGCTACCCCCGACGGTGTTGGTTTTTGGATATGTTGATATACAACGAGTGTTCCCTCACCCTAGCCCTCTCCCGGGGGGAGAGGGGATAAAGCCAGCGGGCTTCTCGCCCATCCCCCTCGACTAAGCCTGCAAGCGGGCAAGTCGCTGGTTATCAGGACGAACGGTATGGAGTGGTTTTCTTGGTCATGATTCACTCCACATCAAGCTCGTTAGAATGCATACATCGACGCCAACCCGATACGGTAGATTCCCCCGCTGAAATTATAGGTGGTTGTGGCAACGGTGCCGGTGGTGCCGTTCACTTGGTAGTTGTAGCCAGACTCCGCGAACAGGCGCAGGGTGGTGTTGCGCGATAACTCATATTGCAATCCCAGGCCGTAGGGCATGCTGGACAGGGTGTTGCTGATCCCGGTGATGGTGGTTCCGCTCATGACCGAGTTGACCTGTGATCCGCCCAGTTTGGCGTACAGCGAGGTGCGTTGGCTGAGTGGCTCCAGTAGCACCAGCCACACACTGCGGCTGCTGGCTGAGATCTTGTTGTTCTGGTCGTCGTCCATTTCGCCGTGGTTGATGTATTCGATCTCCAGTGCGACGTTGGGGTTGAACTGTGCGCCGAGCAGGGCGCTATAGCCTATGCTGGTGTAACTGGTGTTGTTGGTTTCGGTTTGTGATTGCCCGAGGCTGAACGCGAAATAGGCACCTTCACGTGCCATGGCAGATGAGCTTGAGAATATTGATATCAGGGTTAGGGCGAGGATGCAGGATAGGCGGATCATGATGTGTGTGCGTTTGGTGCGTTAGCTCGGTTCTCTTGGTGTTCTCGGCGTCTCTGTGATGCAATGAGGCTTTGGTTTAGCTGGGTATCTGTTGCAGATACAACTGCTCCACTTTCTCGCGCGCCCACGGTGTCCGGCGCAAGAACTTCAAACTGGATTTGATGCTGGGGTCGTGGGTGAAGCAGCGGATGGGGATGGCGGTTCCCATCGCTTCCCAGCCCATGGTTTGGGAGAGGCGTGTGACGATCATTTCCAGCGTGATGCCTTCCAGCGCAGGGCGTGGTGTCGATTTTAAGGGGGTGCTCATGCGCCCATTTTACAGGGCTGAGCGTGTGTGCGGGAGAGTTAAGGAAGGTCTGTTAAGTCCGTTCGTGGTGTACCCGCAAGGGGTAGGCTGTGGCTGTAAGGGGCAGATGCCCCAACAGCACACGCTCAGTGTTTTCCGTTCGCTCCCTCGATACACCGCGCAAGCGCGGCACTCGGGACGAACGGAAAACTTATCGAACCATGGCTTTCGGACTTAATCAGATTTTCCTTAAGCGGGGCTGTTGTTGCCCAGTAACTGTTTGATCCACGCCTGTTGGTACACCCGTTTGCGTTTTTGCTCCAGCAGTTTGCGGATGTGTTGTTTGGCCTCGGCGAAGCCG
This sequence comes from uncultured Gallionellaceae bacterium, assembly GCA_964571195.1. Lineage (GTDB taxonomy): Bacteria > Pseudomonadota > Gammaproteobacteria > Burkholderiales > Gallionellaceae > PALSA-1006. The sequence continues at coordinate 225,350 of CAZNAD010000002.1, forward strand.
AGCACGCTGGCTTCAGTGACGGCATCACAACGCAGCACGTGGAAGCCGAGTTCGGATTCGAGCACACCGCTCACTTCGCCCGCTTTTAATCCGAACAATGCGGCATCCAGCTCTGGAAAAAGTTTGCCGCGCGGCAGATCGCCCAGTTTTCCGCCGTCCAGCGCGGTGGGGCATTCGGAGTGTTTGAGTGCCTGTTCCTCGAAGCGTTGCGGCTCTTTCGCCAAGCGTGTCGCGATCTCGCTGATGCGTTTGAATGCGGCTTCGCGCGTATTTTCGGCGATGGTGTCGTTGATCGTGATGAGGATGTGGCGTGCCAGCCGCGTCTCGGGGCGGCGGAACTGTTCCGGGTGATATTGGTAATACAACTCGACATCCATGTCGCTCACGCTTTCGGTGCGCGTGCCGACCTTCTCCAGAATGGCTTCGACTTTCATCTCGCGTTCCAGCGCACTGGCGAAGCCGGTTTCGTCCAGGCTGTTGCGCGCCATGTCGTCGATGAATTCTTCCTCGCTCTGGTAGCGACCGCGTATCTCTTGCATGGCGAGTTCCAGCGTGGAGGCGGGCACTATCGCGTCGCGCGCTTCGGGAGTGGCGAGTATGCGGGTCTCCAGTTGGTGTTGTTTCTGCGCCATGGTCAACACGCGCTCGGATTCCTCCGGCTGCAAGGCGGCGGGAGCCTTGCCGTAGATCTTTTGCGCGGCCTTCAGTGCGAGGTAGGCGACTCCCGTATCAATGAGTTGTGACATCGCTCGTCTCCTTGTCGAAATTGATGTAAGCCAGCATGGCTTCCGACCGTACTCCTCTCCCTGTGGGAGAGGGGGAACGGGGGTGAGGGAAACGATCATGGTGTAGATAATTCATTATTCCGCAGAATCTGCACCATGATCGTTATAGACATGCACGGCCTCCAGTGCGGATTCCTGCACTTGCAATACATGGTCGTGAAAGATCACGTGATATTGCACTCCATCGTTTTCGTCGCGGAACACTTTGAGTATTTCGCCTTCCATGCCGGGCGAGGCGCGCACTTCACCGCGTACGGTGAGCGTGATCTTGCTGCGCACTTTTTCGCGGCTCTCGAATTTGCTGGTCACCCACGGTTCGTCGATGCTGATGAGTTCTTCTTCGCGAAAGCCGACGATCTTGTTCTGTTCGAGAAAATTCACGGTGTAGATCAGCTGGTCTTGCAAGAAAGTGCCGACATTGATCACCACGCCGGTGGAGCCGCGCCGGATCAGCAGCGTGCCGGTGGGCACGCCCGGATAAGTGCCGTCGTTGCGCACGTTGCGCACGATGCGGACTTCATCGCCGAATTCGAATTTAGGCAGCATCTCGTTTGTTTACGGTGATCGAGGAGACCGGCACGAACTTGGTCTGCGGTTCGTGCATGTGGAACACCTTGAATACTTTCTCGGTGAGCGCGTCGGACTTTACGAAATCCTGATAGGCCTGCTGCAACAGCGTGGCATACACCACGCGTTTGGCGGCTTCCTCCTGCGTGACGGCGGCTTTTTCGAGATAGTTGTGGAAGCGCTGCAGGATATGCAGGCGGTTCACATGTACCACCGACGCATCGTATTCGATGCCGAAGTAGTCGAGGAAGTCCTCGGCGGAGACCAATTCCTCCATCGCTTCATCTAATGTAAGTTCGTCCATCTTGCGCTCCTTTCAGCCTCAGTTTCGTTGCCCATCGATTGCCCCAGTACCTCCAGCAGGGCTTTGCCGCCCATGCGGTCGTGGCTGTCCAGTTCCACTAGTTTTTTCAGCATCGCCTGCCCGGTCTCGAAATTGCCCAGCCGCAGGTGGATATATGCCGTCGCTTTGAGTGCCATGAGGTAGAAGCGCACCAGTCCCATCGAGCGCATCACACCTTCACCCAGATTGGCTTCGTTCAGATACGTCCAGGTCTCGGGGAAATCCAGCCGCTGTCCGACTACAGCCAGCGTGCTTTCACCCACCAGCAGGGCATCTTCCAGCCGGTGCTGGTAAAAGTAGTAGCGATACAGCGCGACCAGCACCATCAGGTGTTTGGGAGCCAGATAACTGGCGCGTAACAGGAGGCTCTCCGCTTCCTCGCTGCCGTAGTTGTCCGCAGCCGCCACCAGCAAACTCGCGACATCTTGTGTCAGCGGTTCGTCGAAGTACAACTCGGCTTGGTCGAAATCGAGCAGGTCCATCATTCTTTCCTCAGTTTGCGAGCCACCTCGGTGCCGCACAGGTCGTCCGCGTCGCAGGTGTGGCATTGGCCGTCCACTGGCTCGCCCTGTTTGCGCAACTGGCCTTCCAGTACCTCGATACGCTCCATCAGGCAGGCGATGGCGCGACCGACCGGGTCGGGGATGAGATGGTGGTCGAGGTTGATGCCGTAGATGTTGTCGGCACTCGCCTCTTCGGTGCGCAGCACGATCTTGCCGGGGATGCCGATGACGGTGCGGTGCGCGGGCACGTCCTTCACCACTACCGAGTTGGCTCCGACGCGTACGTTCTCGCCCAGCGAGATCGCGCCGAGGATCTTCGCGCCCGCGCCGACCACTACGCCGTGCCCCAGCGTGGGATGACGTTTGCCTTTGTTCCATGTCGTGCCGCCGAGCGTGACACCGTGATACAGCGTCACATCGTCGCCGATCTCGGCGGTCTCGCCGATCACCACGCCCGCGCCGTGGTCGATGAAAAAACGCCGGCCTATAGTGGCGCCGGGATGGATGTCGATGTTGGTGAGCAGACGCGCGAACCAGGAGACGAGTCGTGCCAGATAGCGCAGGCCGAACTTCCATAGCCGGTGCGCGATGCGCTGCATCAGGATGGCATGCACGCCGGGATAGGTGGTCAACACTTCGAAGCGCGAACGTGCCGCCGGGTCGCGCTGGAACACGCAGCTCACATCCTCGCGCAGCAAGCGCAGTAGTGAAGGCTGTTCAGCCTTGGCCAGCATGTTGTCGGCAGTCATGGTGTCTTCCATGGTGCACTCCTAGTGTGCCGCAACGGGCTGCAAGTGCCCGCTGTGGCGTTGTCCGATGAATTTCTGGTAGATGAACAGCAGCTCCTGATCGGCCGGTGAACGTTTGGCCCGTTCGGCGAAGTTGCGGATATCCGGCAGCAGGGCGCGCGCTTCGGCCTGACTGAGGTTGAGTCCCATGGTGGCATACGCGGCGATGATGCCGTGTGCGCCGGAATGTTTGCCCACCACCAGTTTGTGCTGGCGTCCGACTTCTTCCGGGGCGAAGCCCTGATAGGTGTCCGGGTCTTTGAGCAGTCCGTCGACATGGATGCCCGCTTCGTGGGTGAACACACCTTCACCCACCAGACTCTTCTGCCAGGGTATGGGGCGGCCCGATGCGGCAGCGACCAGTTTGGACAGGTCGGTGAAATGGGTGAGGTCGATGCCGGTATCCATGCCGTAGAGTTTTTTCAGTCCCAGCGCGACTTCCTCCAGCGGCGCATTGCCCGCACGCTCACCCAAGCCGTTCACGGTGGTGTTGATGTGGGTCGCACCCGCCAGTGCGGCGGCGAGGCTGTTGGCGGTGGCAAGGCCGAGATCGTCGTGCGCGTGCATCTCGATCTCGAGGTCGCACGCACTGCGCAGGGCGGCGATGGCCTTGTGTACGCCGAACGGTTCCATCACGCCGAGCGTGTCGGCGAAACGGATACGTTGCGCGCCCGCGGTTTGTGCCACCTCGGCGACCCTCAACAAGAATTCGGGATCGGCGCGCGATGCGTCTTCGCAGCCGACGATGATACCCAGTCCCTGATCGGAGGCGAACGATACGAGATCGAGCACGGTATCGAGTACCCATGCCCGGTCGTGCCCCAGCTTTTTCTCAATATGGATATCCGATACCGGGATGGAGAGGTCGATGAGCTGCACGTCGACCTCTTCCGCCGCCAGAATGTCCGACTTGCACATGCGGCACCAGGCGATGAGCTTGGCATTCAGGCCGAGTGCAGCCACGGCGTTGATACTGTCGCGCTCTTCTTCCCCCATCGCCGGGATGCCGACTTCCAGCTCCGGCACGCCCAATGCGTCGAGTTGGCGCGCGATGTCCAGCTTCTCTTCCAGCGTGAACGCCACCCCGGCGGTCTGTTCGCCGTCGCGCAGGGTGGTGTCGTCGATGATGATGGTGCGGGACATGTTGGTCATCTCATTTCAGCAGCAGCAACAGGGCACAAGCCGACCACATCGACACCCAAGCCACGGCGACTTGAGTCGTCTCCGAAGTGCGGGCGAGTTCTTTGGCCAGGGTCTTCATGCGTAGGTCGGCGCGAACGCCTTTTCCGGTTCGGCCTTCGGGCCGTCGCCTTCCCAATACGGCGACAACTTGCGCAGTTGCGCGATGATTTCCGGTACCACCGCGATGACGCGATCCACCTCGGCTTCGGTGCTATAGCGCGACAGCGAGAAGCGCACCGTACCGTGTGCTGCGGTGTAGGGGATGCCCATCGCACGCATCACATGCGAAGGTTCCAATGAACCGGAAGTGCAGGCAGAGCCCGAACTTGCGGCGATGCCGAATTTGTTGAGCAGCAACAAGATGGCTTCGCCTTCAATGAACTCGAACGCGATGTTGCAGGTGTTGGGCAGACGGTTGCTCGGGTCGCCGGTCACGAAAGCGCGCGGCACTTTGGCGAGGATGCCCGCTTCCAGTTTGTCGCGCAGACGCGCCACTTCAGTGTTCTCGTATTGCATTGCTTCCAGCGCCATTTCGGCGGCTTTGCCCAAGCCAACGATGGAAGTGGTGTTCTCGGTTCCGGCACGGCGCCCACGCTCCTGATGACCACCGCGTAGCAGCGGACGGAAGCGTGTGCCGCGCTTGAGGTACAGCACGCCGATGCCTTTGGGCGCATGTAGCTTGTGGCCGGATACGGACAGCATGTCGATCTTGGTGTCTTTCAGATTCAGCGGCACCTTGCCCACGGCTTGCACCGCGTCGGTGTGGAACATCGCACCGGCGGCATTCGCCAGTTCGGCCATTTCCACCACCGGGAAGAACGTACCCGTCTCGTTGTTCGCCCACATCACCGACACGACTGCGGTCTGATCGCTCAGCAGTTTTTTGTATTCGTCCAGATCGAGACGGCCTTTGCCGTCCACCTTGAGGTAATGCACTTTGTAGCCGTCTTTCTCCAACCAGGTGCACAAAGTCAGAATGGCTGGATGTTCGACGGTGGTGGTGATGATCTCTTTGCGTTCTGGCTGCGCCTTCAAGGCGGAGATGAGCGCGGTGGAATCCGACTCGGTGCCGCAGGAGGTGAAGATGATCTCGGAGTCGTGTTCCGCACCGAGCAACTCCTGCACCTGCATGCGCGCTTTCTTGATGGCGAGGCCGACCTTGTTGCCGAAGCTGTGCATCGATGATGGGTTGCCGAACTGCTCGGTGAAGTAAGGCAGCATGGCCTCCACCACGGCGGGGTCGACCCTTGTCGTTGCGTTGTTGTCGAAATAGATGCCGGTCATTTCCAATCTCCTTTTTATTTCTCCCCTCGCCCGTTTACGGGAGAGGGGCTGGGGGAGAGGGCTGGTGGCTATAACCACTTTCGCTATTACTTAGCGCCCCTCTCCCTAACCCTCTCCCGCACGCGGGCGAGGGAACTTAACGACTTAGCCTTTCATTGCGCGAGTGAGCGAACTGACTTTGGTCGGCACGATCTTGATGAACTCTTTCAGTTCTTCCATCAACTTCTGCTGGATGCCTTGCAGGGTCAGTGCTTCCATCTGGCAGCCTGCACACGCGCCGGTCATGTTGACGTAGATGGTCTTGCCGTCCACATCCACCAGCTCGATGTCGCCACCGTCACGCTTGAGTTGCGGGCGCACGGCTTCCAGCACCGCCTCAATCTTGCGGATGCGTTGCAGATTGGTCATGCCCGCCGGAGCGGCTTCCTCTTTCGGTTGTGCGCCGGGCTTGAAACTTTCGCCGCGCTCGGCCATCACCTGCGCCAAGATTTCTTCGATGCCTTCGTGGCAGGATGAACAGCCGCCGCCCGCTTTGGTGTAGTTGGTCACGTCCTGCACCGACGACAGGTTGTTGGCGCGGATGGTGTCTTCGATCATTACCGCGTCAATGGCAAAACATTTGCACACCAGAGCGCCTTCTTCGTGATCGTCGCTCCACACTTCGCCGCGATAGTTGGCCACGGCGGCTTGCAGCGCCTCGCGTCCCATCACCGAGCAGTGCATCTTTTCCGGCGGCAGTCCGTCGAGGTAATCGGCGATGTCCTGGTTGCTCACCTTGAGCGCTTCATCGAGCGTTTTGCCTTTGATCATCTCGGTGAGCGCGGAAGAAGAGGCGATGGCCGAGCCGCAACCGAAGGTCTGGAAATGCGCGTCGAGGATGATGTCGGTTTCCGGCTCCACCTTGAGCATCAGGCGCAGCGCGTCGCCGCAGGAGATCGAGCCGACATCGCCCACCCCGTTAGCACCTTCCAGCACACCGGCGTTGCGCGGTTGAAAGAAGTGTTCTTTGACTTTGTCCGAGTAGTCCCACATAACGATGCTCCTTAAGCAGAGAAAGAAGAGCCGCACGCGCAACTGGCGCTGGCGTTCGGGTTTTCGAATTTAAAGCCGCTGCCGGTCAGGCTATCGACGAAATCGACCGTCACACCGTCCAGCAACGGGGCGGAGAGCGGATCGACCAGCAAAGTGACCGCGCCGTATTCCAATACGGTGTCGTCTTCCTGCTTGGCCTCTTCCAGCGACATGCCGTATTGGAAGCCGGAGCAGCCACCGCCGGAGATGGCGATACGTAATCCGGCGACGGGGGTGTCCGCACCTTTGATGAATCTCTCCACGGCGGAGATGGCGTTGGGGGTCAGGTTGATCATGGTTCGCTCCTATCGGTGATGTGTACCCGATGGTTTGCAAGCCACGTGCCAGCCTGTTATGGCTGATACATCATATTGTTTAATATGATTTTCATCTAAAAATGGCGCTCAACTCCCATGTGTGGAACAAGACGGCGGAAGGGGCTTGTCGGGTTTGCGACAAGCCCATATAACCTCTGTTCGCGTAGGGCTTAGATAGCGCATTTTTCAGGTGTCTGGCAGGTTGCGGAAAGCGCCTTGACCGGGTTGATATTTGCGCGTACCTTGACCTTGGAACGTATCAAAGTGCCGCTATTAATGGACTTTGTCGGGGGCGTTTACGAGGAGTTCGGTCGAGTCCGCTTCCGGCAGGTTCGTAAATCTAGGATGAGTTGTCGAAATGAATTTCAGAAATCTATCGTCGTGTCTGGTTTTGGTTTTCTTATCAATCAGCTATGTGAATGCGGCGGCGAATCCTGTATCCCCCGAACAGGTGGGGGAGCTGAACAAGAAGAACGCGCAGATCAAAGTGGCGGTCAGGGAATTGGATGACATTGGTAAAGAGTTGATCGTTGCCAAGGCGAAACACAATGCTGCGGCGGATACGATAGAACGCCTGGAACTTGAAAGCGACCAGGCGGCGGTGCGTTTGGAGACACTGCAAAAGATCGACCGGGAATCACCGGATACGATCGCCCCCGAGAAGCTGGCGGCGGCGAAAGACAAGAACAGACAAGCGATCCTGGCACTGAACGCCGCGATGACGGAGCGTGATGAATACGCTGCCGAGGTGGGGCGACTTAAAGGTCGGGCAATCGAGAAATATGCCGAATTTCGGATGTTGGAGCGGTCATTCGAGCGCGATGTGGATACGGTGGTGAATGCGCAGACGGACCAGCGCATATCGTCGATGCACACCGCCAAAGAAGTTGTCGTCACGACGCGTACCTCGTGTGGTGACGAACCGATCAAACAATGCAAGGAGCGCGCGCTGAAGGCGGCCGAGCTGGCCGCTTCGGAACAGGGGTCGGTGGTGTTTGTCACCTCGCTGACCGAAATCAGGAACTTTAAGTTGAGCAAAGATGAATTGCGCAGCGAAGTGCACGCGACGCTGAGCAACAAGGAGATCATCAAGCAGCAGATGTTCGGTGAGGGAGAGGCGTACGAAACCACGTTAAAGGCCACCGTTGTTCCCGTGATCGGGGACACCCTGCGCGAGCAGATGGCAGAAGGTATCCGTGCCGAGGTCTATGCCTTGGCCGGCGGGCAGGTGGACTATACTCAGGTGCGCGATCCTTCGATCTCGGACGAAGAGTTGCAAAAGAAAGAAAAGAAGAAGTCCGAGATGGATGCACGTTCGCGTATCGATGCGCGCAAGGCGGCACGGGCGGAAGAGCAGCGCAAGCGGGCAGCCGAGGCAGCCCAGGCGGAAGAAGACAGAAAGCGTGCTGCGGAAGCAGCCAGGATCGAAGAGGAGCGCCGCAAGGTATTGGAGGCCGCCGAAGAGCAGCGCAAAATCGACGAGGCGCGTGAGAAGGCGCTACGCAATGAGGAGGAGCGGCGGCGTTCAGGTATTCCGACATTCAGTTTTTGATTCACAGGGGGTGGTGTTCAAGTTTTCACCATCTTTGGTTTTTCTACGTTGAGGGAGAAGAAAATGAACAAAAACATTAAATTGATTTGTCTGTTCGGTATCGTCGCACTGGCTTCGCAAGGTGCGGTGGCTGCGGGACTCAAGGTGCGTGGCGGGGCGACAAGCAATACCTATAGTCTGGATATCACGCCCGCGACAGGTAGCGCGTATAACTATGCCAAATCCAATTACAGCGGAACCAATCTGGGGCTGACCTGGCTGATGGGTGACTCGACGTATTTGGATGTCGCGCTTGCCAATGGCAGCGGTACTTGGGATGGGAAATATACCAATGGGACGGCCTTCTCCGCAAATATGAGCCGCGCGGACAGCGCCTTTGTATTGGGTACTAACCTTGCCGGAGGCAGCTCAGGGAATGTGGTCAATCTGTATGCGGGATGGAAGAACGGGGAGACCAAGCTGGAGCGTGCGCCCGGAGCGGCAAGCAACCCCTCGCTCAATTTTAAAACCAATGGTCTGATCTTCGGCGGCGGCTTGGGATTCCCTGTCGGGGGAGCCGGTTCGCTCGGCTTGAGCTTGGGTATGGGTGTGATGAGCGGCTCGTATGATTCGACCGCCAGTGGTGTGACGACCACCTATAAGGCGGATATGGCGCTTGGTTTCAGTTACGGCATAGGTTATTCCTACCCGTTCACCAAGAACTTCGGGATGGCTATCGACTATAAAGGCAATGCCTATAAATATATCTTCGATAGCGGTTTGACCACGCAGTGGGATTTGAACGAGACATTTAATACGGCAAGCGGGTCGCTCTATTTCACCTTCTAATCTAGGGGGGGGCTGTGGGGCGTTTGCTGTTTTTTTGCGCATTGCTTGCAACCGTGTCCTGCTCGCATGCGACGGACAGGTCTGCGGCTGTCGCCGCAACGTCCCCTGCTCCCGTCTGGATTCAAAATCCTGACAAGCCGGGTCATCTGAGTGTGGTCGGGGTGGCGAAGAGACAGGAGTGGGGCGGGCGCGATGCACAGTATCGCGTTGCACTGATGAAGGCACGGCAGGCATTGGCACAGATCGTTCAGACCAGAGTCTCGTCCTCTTTGCAGATGAGTACCGAGCAGAGCGGCGGGCAGGTCACTCGCGATGTCGACGCGGAACTTCGCCTGAGCAGCAACGTGGAGTTGCAACTCGATTCTGCCCGAGTTATCGAGGAATGGAGTGATCCGCAGACAGGGACTTTGTATATCTGGCTGGTGACACCGCTCTTGCCGGCAGGACAGTAGCCGCTTTCCTACAGATCACCAAATTGAAAGACCCGCCAACGGCGGGTCTTTGTTTTTCTTACACCCAATCCCTGGGTACCAGATACTTATCGTACAACTCCGCTTCCGGTGTGCCCGCTTCGGGGTGCCAGTCGTAGCGCCATTTCACCAGCGGCGGCATCGACAGCAGGATGGATTCGGTGCGACCGTTGGATTGCAGGCCGAAGATAGTGCCGCGGTCGATGACAAGATTGAATTCCACATAGCGACCGCGACGGTACAGTTGGAAGTCGCGCTCGCGTTCGCCGTAGGGCGTATCTTTGCGCTTTTCCAGCAGAGGCACATAGGCCGACAGATAGTGGTCGCCGACACTTTGCTGGATGGCGAAGCAGGTATCGAAATCCGGTTCGCTGAGGTCATCGAAGAAGATGCCGCCCACGCCACGCGGTTCGTTGCGGTGTTTGAGGAAGAAATATTCGTCGCACCATTTTTTGTATTTCGCATGCAGCGTGGGGTCGAACGGTGCGAGCGAATTCTTGCAGATCTGGTGGAAATGCTTCGCATCTTCCTCGAAGCCGTAATACGGCGTGAGGTCCATGCCGCCGCCGAACCAGAACACCTTGCTGCCGTCGGGTTTGTGTGCCATGAACATGCGCACGTTGGCGTGCGAGGTCGGCGCATAGGGATTGCGCGGGTGCATCACCAGCGACACGCCCATCGCCTCCCACGAACAACCGGCCAGTTCGGGGCGGTGTGCGGTGGCTGAGGCGGGCATCTTGTCGCCCTGCACATGCGAGAATGCCACGCCGCCTCGCTCCAGCACGTTGCCCTCCTCGATGATGCAACTGATGCCTTCGCCTTTGTTTATGCTGGTCTTGAGCGAGCTGGAGTCGGCGTTCTGTCCGGCTTCGCGCTGCCACTTGTCCCGGATGAATTTTTTGCCGTCCACTTGTTCCAGACGGTCGACGATGAGCTCTTGCAATTCGAGCAGGTATTTTTTGACGGCGGTGCTGTCCATGTTCTCTCCGGTGGTTTTCTCCCCTCTCTCCTGCGCGGGAGAGGGGTGGGGGAGAGGGGGGCAACATTTTCACCCTCTCCCTAACCCTCTCCCCTCAAGGGAGAGGGAACAGGTTGAAGAATCGCCTCATGTGGCGAGCGATCCGGTAATTATTTGCGCACGATTCTACCATCCGTCCATGCGCGTATCGTCGAAGGTTGCTTGCGTTTCCCCACGCGACCGCGCAATACCCACATCTTTTTTCCGAAAAGACGCCGGCATGCGGCAAAGGTCTTGGCGGGGTGCTGACCGCTGCGATTGGCGCTGGTGGAGACCAAAGCGCTACCGGCGCGGCGGCACAGGTCTCGGGCGAACGGATGGGCGGTGAGCCTCACTGCCAGAGAGTCGTGTGCACCACGCAGCCAGCGCGGACAGGAGGGTTTGACCGGCATCAGGCAGGTGATCGCCTGAGTACCATCGTGTTGCAGTCGCACCTGTTCCGCAGGGGTGAGCGGTTGCAGATAACGGGCGACTTGCAGGTAGTCCGAAGCGATGAGGATGAGTCCTTTGCGTTGCGGTCTACGCTTCAGCTTGAGGATGCGTTGTACCGCCCTGTGATTGGACGGATCGCAGCCTATGCCGTAACAGGATTCGGTGGGGTAGGCGATGAGGCCACCGCGTCGGAGATGTGCGGCGACCGAACGGGTGAAAGCGACGGAGCGGCTCACGCGGGCGGGGGTGGTTATTTCCGGGCGATGGCGCGATAACCGATGTCGCGGCGCATCTGTTGACCGTCGAAACGGACAGTGTCGGCGATCTCGTAGGCACGCTTTTGCGCATGTTTCACCATGTCGCCCAGTGCCACGACGCAGAGTACCCGTCCGCCATTGGTGACCACTTTGCCGTCTTGCATGGTGGTACCAGCATGGAATACATGCCCGTCTTCCAGTTTCTTGGGCAAGCCGGTGATGACATCACCTTTGCGCGGCGTATCTGGATAGTTTGCGGCGGCCATCACCACGCCCAAGGCGGTGCGGCGATCCCATTCCACTTCTACTTTGTCCAGCGTACCGTTGACGGCGTGTTCGACGATGGCGGCGAGGTCGCTCTTCAGGCGCAACATGATAGGTTGCGTCTCGGGGTCGCCCATGCGGCAGTTGAATTCGAGCACCTTGATGCCGCCGTCCGGCGAGATCATCAATCCGGCGTAGAGGAAGCCGGTGTAAGTGATGCCTTCGCTTTCCATGCCGCGCATCACGGGCTGGATAACTTCGCGCAGCACCTTGGCGTGAATGGTGGGAGTGACCACGGGCGCGGGCGAATACGCGCCCATGCCGCCGGTGTTGGGGCCTTGGTCGTTATCCAATAGACGTTTGTGATCTTGGCTGGTCGCCATCGCCAGTACATGTTTGCCGTCGGCCATCACGATGAAGCTGGCTTCTTCACCGGCGAGGAACTCTTCGATCACCACGCGCGCACCCGCATCGCCCAGTTTGTTGTCGGACAACATCATGTCGATGGCATCGAACGCCTCCTGTTTCGACATCGCCACGACCACACCTTTACCCGCAGCAAGTCCGTCGGCTTTCACAACGATGGGTGCGCCGTGTTTTTCGACGTAAGCTTTTGCTGCCGCGATGTCGCTAAAGGTCTCGAAGAACGCGGTGGGGATGTTGTGGCGCGTCATGAAACGCTTGGCGAAATCTTTGGAGCTTTCCAGTTGTGCCGCTGCTTTGGTGGGGCCGAATATCTTCAGGCCTTCGGCGCGGAAGGCATCTACCACACCCGCCGCCAGCGGCGCTTCCGGGCCGACCACGGTGAGTTCGATGTGTTCCTTCTTCACGAATGCGATGAGGTCCGGGATGGCGGTGATGGCGACATTCTCCACGCCGTCTTCCAGTGCCGTGCCTGCATTGCCGGGAGCAACGTACACCTTCTGTACTTTCGCACCCTGCGCCAAGCGCCACGCCAATGCGTGTTCGCGACCGCCGTTACCGATGACTAGAATTTTCATGCTTTAACCCCCTATTCACCACAGAGACACAGAGACACAGAGAAAAACTATAAAGCACTCAAACAGCGATTCAGGTTCAACTGGCGAATCGTAAGCGCTTATTCGCTAGAACTGCTTGGTTTTGTTCTTCTCTGTGTCTCTGTGTCTCTGTGGTTAAAGCTTTTAATGTCTGAAATGACGGAAGCCGGTGAACACCATCGCCAAGCCGTGCTCATCTGCTGCCGCAATCACTTCCTCATCGCGCATCGAGCCACCCGGCTGGATGACGGCTTTTGCACCGGCTTGTGCCAACACGTCGATACCGTCGCGGAACGGGAAGAAGGCATCGGACGACACGACGGAATCTACCAGGCTCAGGCCAGCATTCTGCGCTTTGATCGAAGCGATACGGGTCGAGTCCACGCGGCTCATCTGGCCCGCGCCCACGCCCAAGGTCTGGCCGTTTTTGCAGAACACGATGGCGTTGGACTTGACGTACTTTGCCACGCGCCAGGCGAACAGAAGGTCGGTCAGTTGTTCTTTGCTGGGCTGCACTTTGCTCACCACTTTGAGTTGCGCGAGTTGCACGTTGAGTGCGTCCGGCGATTGCACCAGCAGGCCGCCGCTGACGCGCTTCACGTCATATTGGTTGTGCGCGTTGGACAGCGGCACGGTGAGTACGCGCACGTTCTGTTTGGCGGCGGTCACTTTCAAGGCGGCTTCAGAAGCGCTCGGTGCGATGATGAGTTCGACGAACTGGTTGGCGGTGATCTGCGCGGCGGAGGCTTCGTCCAGTTCGCGGTTGAAGGCGATGATGCCGCCGAACGCGGAGGTGGTGTCGGTGGCGTAGGCCAGTTTGTAGGCGCTCAGTGCGCTGTCGGCAATCGCCACGCCGCAGGGGTTGGCGTGCTTGACGATGACGCAGGCGGGCTGGTCGAAGGTCTTGACCAGTTCCCATGCCGCGTCGGCATCGCCGATGTTGTTGTAGCTGAGCTCCTTGCCTTGCAACTGGGTGTAGCCGGCGATACCGCCTGCCACCGGGTTGAGGTCGCGGTAGAACGCGGCGCTCTGGTGCGGGTTTTCGCCGTAGCGCATGTCCTGCACTTTGGCAAAGTTGAAGTTGATCTGCGCGGGGAACTCGGTTTTGCTGCCATCGCTGTTGATCGCAGTGAGGTAGTTGCTGATCATGCTGTCATAAGCGGCGGTGTGCGAGAAGGCTTTTTTTGCCAAGTCGAAACGGGTGGCATCGGAGACTGCGCACTTGTTGGTCTGCATCTCGGCCAGGATGTCGGCGTAGTCGGTTGGGTCGGTGACGATGGCGACATGCGCGTGGTTCTTGGCGGCGGAGCGCACCATGGTCGGGCCACCGATGTCGATGTTCTCAATCGCATCTTCCAGTGTGCAACCGGGCTTGGCGATGGTCGCTGCGAATGGGTACAGGTTTACTACCACCAGATCGATAGTAGGTATGTCGTGTTTCTTCAACGTCGCCACATGCTCGGGCAGATCGCGGCGCGCCAGAATGCCCGCGTGCACTTTGGGTTGCAGCGTCTTCACGCGGCCATCCAGCATTTCGGGGAAGCCGGTGTAATCGGCCACCTCGGTGCAGGGCACACCGTTGTCGGCCAGCAGTTTGGCGGTGCCGCCAGTGGAGAGGATCTTCACGCCGAGGTTGTGCAGTCCTTTGGCGAATTCGAGTACGCCGGATTTATCCGAGACGCTGATGAGTGCTTGAGTGATGGTCATTTGTTTTCTTTCGTTGATTACTTGATACGGTGATCCTGCATCTTCTTGCGCAGGGTATTGCGGTTGATGCCGAGCAATTCGGCGGCGCGTGTCTGGTTGCCGCCTGCATGATGCAGCACAGTCTCGATCAGCGGTTTCTCCGCGCAGCAAATGACCATGTCGTAGATCCCGCACGAGGGCTCTTCGCCGTCGAGATCCTTGAAATAATCGTTCACTGCTTTGCGTACGTGTTTGGCGATGTCGTTCTCGTTGATGCCACAATCTTCAAGCATGCTGCTACCCCATTAATTATTTTCTTGTCCCTGAAACTACTTATGCTGCCAATCCATCCTCATACAGCAGTCTTGCGCTGCTTGTTTTTTGCTCTTCAAAAAATTCCGTGGTGGCCTGCATCTGCTCATCCACGGTTTCCAGCTGATTCATGCGATGGCGGAACACCGCCGAACCAGAGAGTCCTTTGGTGTACCAGGAGATGTGTTTGCGCGCGACGCGTAATCCGGTGTGTTCGCCATAGAAATCGTAGAGATCGGCCAGGTGTGCGACGAGTACGCCCTGTATCTCGTCCACATGCGGGGAAAGAAGATGTGTGCCGGTATTGAGAAAATGTTCGATTTCGCGGAACAGCCACGGACGGCCCTGCGCTGCGCGGCCTATCATCACCGCATCGGCACCGGTATGGTCGAGTACGTATTTGGCTTTTTCCGGCGTGGTGATGTCGCCGTTGGCGATGATGGGGATGCGCACTTCCGCCTTCACGGCGGCGATGGTGTTGTATTCGGCGTCGCCGGTGTAGCCGCAGGCGCGGGTGCGGCCATGGATGGCCAGCGCCTGGATGCCGCTGCTTTCGGCGATACGCGCGATGTTGATCGCGTTGCGGTTGGCCTTGTCCCAGCCAGTGCGGATTTTCAGGGTAACGGGTACATTCACCGCGCCGACCACCGTTTCCAGTATCTCGGCCACCAGCTTCTCATTCTGCATCAGCGCGGAGCCCGCCATGACGTTGCAGATCTTTTTGGCCGGGCAACCCATGTTGATGTCGATGATCTGCGCGCCGTTATCCACGTTGTAGCGCGCGGCCTGCGCCAGCATCTTGGGATCGGCACCGACGATCTGCACCGAGATGGGATCGACCTCGCCCGCATGGTTGGCGCGGCGCTTGGTTTTCTCGGAACCGTATAACAGGGAATTGGAGGCGACCATCTCGCTCACTGCCATGCCTGCGCCCATGCGCTTGCATAACATGCGGAACGGCCTGTCCGTCACACCCGCCATGGGGGCGACGATGAGGTTGTTCTTGAGTGCGTAGCGTCCGATTTGCATGGTCATTTCCGAAGGGGGCGGCGATTATAAATTAATCAACCCGCCCATGCTATGATGCCGTCAAATTTTTATCGGTCGGGGGCGCGATGGAATTCGATGTGGTCATCATAGGAGGCGGGTTGGTCGGGGCAAGTCTGGCTGCCGCGCTCAAGTCTAGCGGGCTGAAGCTGGCGCTGGTGGAGGGTCAGTCCTCACCAACAGCCGTTTCGGACGCGCAGGATTGGGATGCACGCATCTATGCGGTCACCCCCGGCAACGCGCGCTTCCTGGAGGAATGCGGGGCTTGGCAGCGCATGGAGATGAGCCGTGTACAACAGGTCGAAGAGATGCGGGTGTTCGGTGACAGCGGGGCGGAGTTGGACTTCAGTGCCTACCAGATCGGGGCGGCGGAGCTGACTTTTATTCTGGAGAGCCGTCTGATGCAGGCGGCGTTGTGGGCCGGGCTGCAACAGCAGGAAAATCTGACCCTGCTTAACCCGGCACGTTGCGCCGAGCTGAGCTGGCATCCAGATGCCGCCCATCTGAAATTGGCGGATGGGCGTGAGATCAAGGCGAAATTGATCGTCGGTGCGGACGGGCGTGACTCCTGGGTGCGTCATCAGGCCGGTATGGCGGAGACGCCCACCCCTTACCACCAGCATGGAGTGGTCGCCAACTTCACCACCACCAAGCCGCATCATGGCGTGGCATATCAATGGTTCCAGCCGGACGGCATCCTCGCGCTGCTGCCGTTGCCGGGCAAACGTGTCTCTATCGTGTGGTCGGTCAGCCCGGAGCGGTCTGCGGAATTGTTGGCTTTGTCGCACGAAGCGCTGTGTGCGGAAGTTTCGGCCGCTTCGCAGCATATGCTGGGCGAATTGAGTGTGATCACGCCGCCCAATGCATTCGCTCTGCGGGTGCTGAATCTGGCGCACCTCACCAAGCCGCGTCTGGCCTTGGTCGGCGACGCCGCACACAACGTACATCCGCTGGCGGGGCAGGGGGTCAATCTCGGTTTCCGCGATGCACGACAATTGGCGGAGGTGTTGCTGCAACGCGGCACGATGGATTGCGGTGACCTTGCGTTGCTGCGCCGTTACGAGCGCGCCCGCCGGGAAGACATCCTTTCCATGCAGCTCACCACCGATGCGTTGAAACACCTGTTCGTTAACGCCAACCCGGTGCTGCGCACCCTGCGCAATGTTGGCCTTGCCATGACCGACAAGCTGGTGCCGCTGAAGAAGATGCTGGTGCGCCACGCGCTCAATTGATACTGAGGTCCTGATGCTCAGAACGTTATTGCTGTTCCTGTTGTGCCTTCCTTTTGCCCATGCTGCCGAGACGGACCCCAGATTGCGCCTCAAAGAGGTTCTGACGAGCCGGCTAGGCGAGGTCACGCAGGTCAACCTGTCTCCCGTTGCGGGACTGTACGAGGTGGTGACGCCGGGCCGTCTGTTCTATGCCGATGAGAGCGGGCAATATCTGCTCGATGGCGAGCTGTTCGATCTCAAGACGCGGCAGAACATCACCAAGTCGCGCTCGCAGCAGTTGTTCGCAATCCAATTCGACAAGCTGCCATTCGAACTGGCCATCAAGAAGGTGAAGGGCAAAGGGAGTCGCAAGCTGGCCTATTTCACCGACCCGAACTGCGGTTTCTGCAAACGTCTGGAACGCGAATTGCGCAAAGTCGACGACCTCACCGTCTATCTGTTCCTGTACCCGGTACTGGAGGGATCGGCGGAAAAAGTGCGCGCCATCTGGTGCAGCAAAGACCGCGCCGATGCATGGGACAAGCTGATGTCTGAAGGTATTGCGCCCGTGCCGGGGAAGTGTGACGCCCCCACCGACAAAGTGATCGCGCTGGCGGCGAAACATAACGTGAACGGAACTCCGGCACTGGTCTTTGCGAATGGCGTGATCGTTCCCGGTTATATGCCGGCGGCGGAATTGGAGAAGGCGCTGGAGAGCAACCGGTGAGCCTGCGCGAGTTATCGCATTGGCTTGCGGTGATCGCCACCGTGGCATGGGTGGGAGGAATGTGGGCGGTGGGATATCTGGCCGTCCCGGCACTGTTCCAATCATTGCCGGACCGGCAACTGGCTGGGATGCTGGCCGGCAAAATGTTCACCTGGATGGCGTTTCTCGGTATGGTCTGTGGGGCGTACCTGTTGATGTATCAGGCGCATCCGGTGCGGCGTGCGGTTGCCAAACACAAGACAGTGATCGTGACGCTGATGCTGATCCTGCTGGGAGTCGGGCAGTTCCTCATCCAGCCTGTCATGGCGGATCTTAAACTCCAGGCCCTGCCTGCGGAGGTGATGCAAAGTCCTTTCGCCGGGCAGTTCAAGATGCTGCACGGAGTGGCAAGTATTCTGTATCTGTTGCAGAGTCTGCTGGGGGTCGCGCTGCTTGTTGTCTCCTTTCCAAAGAAAAATATCTAGACCGTTTTCCATATTGCATTTCGTCTCCGAAATGGCAAGCTAGCGCCCGTTGAATTAATCCGAATGGCTGGCCATGCTGAACAATCTTAATCGTCGTATCTACAGTGATGGGGATGTTGTCTTTCGCGAAGGGGACGAAGGAAGTTGTGCCTATTTGATTGATGAGGGCGAGGTTGAAATCATCATGCTGCTGAACGGACGGGAGCAGTTAGTCAACCGGCTGGGCAAAAACGAGTTGTTCGGGGAGGTGGCGCTGATAGACCAACAACCCCGGACCGCGACGGCCAAGGCGTCTGGACGGATTGTGCTGATCCCCATCCCGCGAGAGATGATGAATGAACTGATGGACCGGACCGATCCCATTGTGCGCCACCTGTTGTTGGTCATTCTGGAGCGTTATCGCAACAAGCGGGGGCCGTCGCAATATTCGTCGCCGTCTGTTCCGGCTCGGGCCGAGGTGGTCAAGAAACACGAGGACATCCGTGGCGAAGCAACGCAGAAACTGGTCATGGCGAGTGATATCAAGCGCGCGATGCACAGGGAAGAGTTTGAGATGTTTTATCAGCCTATCTGTGCGCTGGCATCCGGGCAGGTGGCGGGTTACGAGGCGTTGATCCGCTGGCGACATCCTGAGAGCGGTTTGATTCCCCCGCTCGATTTTTTGTGGCTGGCTGAACAGACCGGACTGATACGCGACCTGGGGTTATGGACGCTGGAGCGCGCTTGTCGCGACTGGCCGGTGTTGCGCACGACGACGAATTACCCGCGACCTTTTGTCAGCGTCAACATGTCACCTTCTCAGCTTACCGGCGATAGCTTCGTGGCGGATGTGAGACACATCATTGCGCGGCATCGGATGCCGGTTACGGAGTTGAAGCTGGAGCTTACCGAAACAGTGATCATCGACAGGCCGGAAGTGGCGCTAAACCTGCTACAACAATTGACCGCGATGCAGATCACGCTGGCGCTGGACGATTTCGGAACCGGACACTCTTCTCTGGATACTTTGAACCGATATCCTATCGGCACGATGAAAATAGACCGTTCGTTCATTGACGTGATGACTACATCCCCGCAGAGCGGAGAGATCGTCAAGTCTTCGATCAAGCTCGCTCATTCTCTCGGAATGAATGTTGTGGCGGAAGGTATAGAAAGTGACGAGGTGCGAGTCAGGCTGCTGGAGCTACAGTGCGAATTCGGGCAGGGCTGGTTGTTCGGCAAACCCGCAGAACTGAGCCGTATCGTCGCGTAGATCGTCGGGAGTGGCGTCCCCGTTTTATTCCTGAAAAATCTCCACCCGGTTTCGTCCGTTCGTCTTGGCGCGGTAGAGCGCCTGATCCGCCTGCTTTAGCAGGGTCGTGTCGGAGGCGTTCGCGTAGGACTGTACATTGCTGATGCCGAGACTCAGCGTGACACAGGCGGCCACTTTGGATTTTTCGTGCGGGATAGCCAGACTTTCGATGTGTTTGCGGATCTCTTCCGCAAGCGTGCTGGCTCCACCGAAAGAGGTGTCCGGCAGGATGATGGCGAACTCTTCTCCCCCGTATCTTCCAACCAGATCGGCGGGTCTGTTCAGGGTGGCTTTGATCGCATTGGCGACCCGTTTCAGGCAGAAATCACCATTCTGATGACCGTAGGTATCATTGAACTGTTTGAAATAGTCGATATCCAGCATGATGACGGATAGCGGAGAGTTGCTCCTGGCGGCGCGCCTGAACTCGTCTGCCAGATATTCGTCCAGTCTTCTGCGGTTGGCGATCCCGGTGAGGCTATCAATGAAGGCGAGGCTACGCAGGGTCTCTGCCTGTTCGCGCAACAGGCGCTCTTTTTTCACTGCGATGCTGACATCGTTGACCTGAATCAAGCAAAAGCGTTCCTGCTCGCCGCATTCTATCGGGGTGACGTTGATGGCTTGTTGTATGCGCTGGCTACGGTCAGCCAGATCTTCGAACAAGGGCAGCGGTGCCTTGTTCAGGGATTGTGACAGGATCGAAGGCAGGCCGTGTTTGATGGCATCTTCGATAGCCTGAGCAAGGCGGCTGCCTTTCAGCTCGGGAAAAATCGTCAGAAAATCCAGCCCCGTTGGCTCATCGCAACAGAGCCCCGATTTGTTTTTGAGCCACTGGTTCCAGAACATGACGCTGCCACGGCTGTCGATGATGGCGACGCCGACATTGAGCTTGTCGGCGGCAGCGGTACAGACTCGTAGTTGCTGTTCGCTGGGGGTGAATGGGCGGCAGATGCTCATGTGGTCCCCACGCTTTGCGACAGGAGCCGGTCAACCTTGCTGACGAGTTCGTTGAACGATTGCACGTTAAGCAGGAAGATCAGATAACCGTCGATTTTTTCTTTGGGCATGGAGAAGTCGATATGCAGGAGCAGCATGAATTGGTCATCGGCCACAGCATCCGGTGATAACACGCTGTATGCCGTGCCCAGATGATAAAGAGGCTGGGAACTCTTGAAGTCGGATTGCAGCAGGTCCGACATCGAGCTGATGCAGGCGTTCAAGACGATGTTGCCGATCTCGCTGAGCGCCTCTTCCTCCATAGTGTTGAGTTCGTCCGCGCTGACCATCTCACCCAGCATGCGCCGGACGATCTCGTGTGTTTTGCCTTCGGGGAATACCAGAAAGGCACGGGCATTGAGCGGGCCGCTAAAATTTTGCGAGACCGCGCAGATACGCTGACTCTGGATGAACGCGCTGATCACTTCGGCATGGTCGCCCAGCACAATTTGCAGCTTGGGAACGGAGAGCCTGATCTCCTCGTTGATCAGCTGGCTCATGCTGTTGGCGGCATTGCCTACCCCGATATTGAATATCTCGAGCAGGGCATCGCGTTGCAGGTCAGTCAGATCGGCCATGGTCATGAGCGGCTATGAAAATAATCGAGCGCTTGCTGGACAGATTGCTCTGTCACCGGTTTGCCGACGAAATGGATGCCGAGGTCGGCGGCTTGTGCGCGGGTGCTGGCTTGGATGTTGGCGGTGAACAAAACGATATGTGTCTGCGGTGCGTCGCGCAATATCTGCTGGGCGGCTTCCGCGCCGGTCATCCCTTCCATGTTGTAGTCCATGGTGACGTAGTTGGGACTCTCCACTGCGGCTTTTGTCACAGCCTCTTGCCCGTTACTGGCCTCAAGGATCAGCCAGTGCGGATGTTTGCTCAGGATGTATTTGCTGATCAACATGCGCGCAAGGCGACTATCGTCGACCACGAGTACGGATTTGATAGGTGATGAAGTCATGTGTCTGCCCTTCGGCGGGATATCCCCGAGGGCACATTATAGACTGGGATGGTGCGGCTGGGAGTGGGAAGTCAGCGCTACCAGGCACCGACCTTAAAGCGTTCAATTTCGCGCCGGTCACGTTTGGTGGGGCGGCCTTTCAACTCGGAGGCCTTGGGCTGTGCCTTGAGTTCGGCGGCCAGCGCCTCACGTTTCGATTTTCCCGCCTCGGTCTCGCGATAGAGCTTCTGTGCCTGCGGTGCGGGGCCGCGTTTGTCGGACAAGGCGATCACTTCCACTTCGAAGGTATAAGGGCCGAGACGGATGGACAGCAGATCACCGGCGGAGAGTGTCTTGGCCGGTTTGATGCGCGCGTTATGCAGCAGCACCTTGCCGCACTCCACCGCATCGGCGGCCAGCGAGCGGGTCTTGAAGAAACGCGCGGCCCAGAGCCATTTGTCGACGCGGAGCTTGGTGTTATCGGTCGCGGCAGTCGAATCTTTGGACATACACTCTTTCCGTAGTCGTTCAGTTCAAGGTGGGGGGGCTGCCACTGGGGAATAACACCCACATGCGCCCCGCTTGTTTCATGCGCCCCGCCTGTTGGGCGGCGAACTCGCCGAAGCCCCAGAAGAAGTCCGCGCGCACCGCACCTTTGATGGCTCCACCGGTATCCTGGGCATACATCAGCCGGTTGAGCGGTTGACCATTGTCGGGGCGCGTAGTGGACAGGAATACCGGCGAACCCAGCGGTACGGTACGCGGATCGACGGCGATACTGTATTCATTGGTGAGGGGGACGCCCAAGGCCCCCAGCGGCGCGGAAAGTGTATCGGGTAGTTCGCGGAAGAACACGTAGCTGGGGTTCTGTCCCAGCAGCATGGGCAATCGCTCCGGGTTTTGCTCCGCCCAGCGTTTGATACCTTGCATGGAAGCCTCTTCCGGCTTGAGTTCGCCCATCTCGATCAGCTTCTTACCGATGGAGATGTAGGGATGCCCGTTCTGTTCAGCGTAGCCGATCTTCACGCGCCGACCATCTTCCAGCTCGATACGGCCTGAGCCCTGTATCTGCAGGAAAAATAATTCGACCGCGTTTTCCACCCAGAACAGTTCGCGGCCTTTCAATTTGGGTAGTCCCGCGTCGATCTCAGCCCGGTTGTGATAAGCAACGACCTTCTTGCCCTGCAAACGGCCACGCAGACGCATACCTTTGAATTGGGGATAGGCATCACCCAGGTCGATTTCGAGCAGGTCGTCCGGTGCCGCATAAACGGGGTAGCGGAAGCGTTCACTCATGCGCCGGCTGCCGAGCAGTAGCGGTTCGTAATAACCGGTGATCAGCCCCTGCTCGCTGCCGTCCGGGTTGAGTACCTGGTAGGGGGTGAACCACTGTTCATAAAAGGCACGCTGGGCTTCGACATCGCCGGTGGCGATCTGTCCGGCTGCAACACAGACCGGCTGCCATGGGGCTTTGGCCTTGAGCACGCGGCAACTCTGCTGCAGTGCAGGCCACGAGGGGCTGAGATCCAGAGTTTTCCAGTCCGGTAACATCGCCCACTGGCCGGGAATGAAGATCGGGGTGGTGCGCGGCGGTTTCTCCGCTATTGATGGTGCGCCCCGCTGTGTCGCCTGACAAGCCGTCAGCAGAAAAATGGCGACAAGCAACAGACAATGGCTCTTGTTCAACTTCATGTATTCTTTCTGAGGATGGGCTAATGCGTATCGGATCGGGACGAGCGTATTCGGTTCAATGCAGAATGCGCGGTATGCTCAACACAAATTGCGGGATGGAAACGGTGAATTCGGAGCCATCTTCCAGCAGGGTCATCTTGTAACTTCCAGACATGGTGCCAACCTGCGTGGCGAGCACGGTGCCGCTGGTGTATTCAAAGCTCTGGCCGGGATTGATGGTCGGTTGCTCGCCGACCACGCCTTTGCCCTTGACCTCTTGCACATGATGGTTGGCGTCGGTGATGATCCAATGGCGGCTGATCAGTTTTACCGCCTGTTCGCCTTCGTTGCTGAGCGTGATGGTGTAGGCGAAGACGAAGCGCTGTTCCGACTCTGCGGACTGTTCCGGTACGTATTTGACCCGTACAGTGACTTGGATGCGATAGTGTGCCAGATTCTCCATTCCGGCATTTCACCGCATTTTGGGTGGCAAGACAAGCTGTGTGCGCGATAATGGCCGGTGATGTGGCAGTTTTGGAAACATCGTCGGCGCGGATTGTTGCCGCAGAGACTAGAGAATGGATATCAATGCTTGAAGCCATCGTAATCGGGATATTTATCGTGTTCGCTATGTTCAATGTGAGTCCGGCGAGTAGAGAGCACAAAGAACAGGAGAAAGACCTGGCTACGCCGGTCAAGGTTGTCGAGATTGCTGACTGGGTTGAGGTCGCCAGATCGGCCCAGTTCGTTTCCTATCTCAGTAGCGGCAACATGCTCGTATACCGTGGCACGGTCAGAGTGTGGCGGCTGATGGATTATGCGAAACCCCAGATCGAGGGCGACCTCGTCTATCGCTCGAAGCGCCTGCAAGAAGAATACGATTGCCGCGAAGGTTTGGTCAGGCAGCGTTATGTCTCATTGCACGACGGCAAGATGGGGGCGGGAGAGCTGTTGTATGTCAGCAATGAGACGGATGCGTGGGAGGCGGTGAGGCCGGAAGGTGATCATGCCGACATATGGCGGCGAATCTGTCCAAAGAAATAACGCAAAGTGTTCTGCTGTCAGCCGCGATCAGAAGTTCTGGTGATAAAGCGGGACAACGTAGACTCGTGTGTCGGTCCGTTGAGTGTCGAGATTGGCGCAGCCGCCCAGCAGCAAGCAAACAATCGTTATCACAAAGGTTCTTTTCATCATGCCCACGCCAGTCTGTAGATTGATTCGTACAGAAAGGTTATCGGCATATTTCGACCATTCTTTAGGTGATGGAAGCGCAGCTATTAAGCGCGGTTCGATACCTTACGCTTCGTCCAATAACTTGCCTGCGATTGCCCAGTTCTCATCCGGCAGTTCATCAAAGGCGATGTAGGTGGCGGTTGTGACACGGAGGGGCGTAGCCCGCTGGCGCGGGAGCAGCCGCCAATACCTTACGCTTCGTCCAATAATTTGCCCGCGATCGCCCAGTTCTCATCCGGCAGTTCATCAAAGGCGATGTAGGTGGCGGTTGTGACAC
>CAZNAD010000002.1:249984-278978 GCA_964571195.1 uncultured Gallionellaceae bacterium
GGAGGGGCGTAGCTCGCTGGCGCGGGAGCAGCCGCCAATACCTCACGCCTCGTCCAATAACTTGCCTGCGATCGCCCAGTTTTCATCCGGCAGTTCATCAAAGGCGATGTAGGTATAAGACGCCGGTTTCTGTGCGATGCGAGCCAAGGTATCGGTGATCTCTTCCGCGATCTTGGCTTTTTGTTCGCGGCTCAGCGTTCCGGCAATACGGATATTTACATAGGGCATGGCAGCCTCCTCGGTTTTGGTGTCAATTGAAATCTCCCCACAGCGTCTGTAGGGCGCTGATGCCGGCGATGGCTGCGGTCTCGGTGCGCAGCACGCGCGGGCCGAGCAGGATGGGGGCGAAGCCCATCTGTTGGGCGACATTGGCCTCGTCTGCGGTGAAGCCGCCTTCGGGGCCGATGACGAGGGTGACGCCGTCGCGGGGTTTGGGCTGAGCCTGTAGTTGGGTCGCCCCGCCCGGTAGCAGAATGAGTTTGCTGCCCGGGGTGGTGCGCATATCGACCAGCCAGGTGCAGAGTTCTTGCGGTGCGTGAATCTGCGGCAGGTCGTTGCGACCGCATTGTTCGCAGGCAGAGATAGCGACACTGCGCCAGTGTTCGGTGCGCTTCTCGGCGCGGGTGCCGGAGAGTTTCGCCACGCTGCGTTGGGTCTGCACCGGCAATATCTCGCTGACGCCGAGTTCGGTGGCCTTCTGTACGATCCAGTCCATCTTGTCGCTGGTACACATAGCTTGTGCCAGCACGATACGCAAGCCGCTCTCTTGCTGCGCCATGCAGGTTTGCAAATTACCCAGCATTACGCGCTTGCCGCTGATCTCGTTGATGGTGGCATCCAGCGCATTGCCGTTGCCGTCGAATATCTGTACCGCGTCGCCGACACGTAGCCGCAACACACGGCTGGCATGATGAGCCGCTGCGGCGGGCAGTTCGTAGTTGGTGCTCAAGGGCAACGGGGGAGGGCAATAAAAGCGCGGTGCGGACATGGCAGGGTTCGGGGTGGATGCGTGGGCGTGATAATATAACGTCCCAAAAAATATTTGGGGTTTTAGGAGTAAAAGATGGTCAGTTTGCAACCACCGTTGTGCGATTTTGGCTGGAAGGCGCGTCCTTTCGAGCTGTTGGGAGTGGATGGTAAGCGCCACACACTGGAAAGCGCGCGCGGCAAGAACGGTTTGCTGGTGATGTTCATCTGCAACCATTGCCCCTACGTCAAATCCATACGCGACCGTATCATCCGCGATGTGCGCGAGCTGCAACAGCACGGCATCAACAGCATCGCCATCATGTCCAACGATCCTGCCGATTACGCCGAAGACTCGTTTGACAACATGAAACTCATCGCGCAGCAATACGCTTATCCTTTCCCTTATGTGTGGGATGAGACACAGCAAATCGCCAAAGATTACGGTGCGGTGTGCACGCCGGATTTCTTTGGATTCAACGCAAATCTGGAATTGCAGTATCGCGGACGCTTGGATGCCTCGCGCAAAGAAGCCGCACCGGATGCGCAGCGCGACCTGTTCAATGCCATGCTGCAAGTGGCGCAGACAGGACAAGGGCCGCGCGAGCAGCTCGCCAGCATGGGATGTTCGATCAAATGGAAAGAAGAAGCGTGACCCGGGGAACCGGACAGAGCGCGATGCTCAAAGCGGTGATCGCTGCGGTGAAACTGGTCGCAGCGGAAGAGATCATGCCGCGCTATCTGAAGGTCGCGCTGCATCACAAAGACGACGGGAGTCTGTGTACCGATGCCGACCTTGCCGCGCAGGAGGCGCTCACACGCAAGCTGCAAGCCATTCTCAATGTGCCGGTGATCGGCGAGGAAATGACCGAGAAGGAGCAGGTGGCGCATTGGGCTGAGGGGGCGCAGGGCGTGTGGTGCATCGATCCGCTGGATGGCACGACGAACTTTGTGCGTGGCCTGCCGTATTTTGCGGTGTCGGTCGCGCTGATACGCGAAGGGCGCAGTACCTTGGGGGTGGTGCATGACCCTGTGGCGAAAGAAACCTTCGCGGCGGAGCTGGGGCGCGGTGCGTTCCTGAACGGGGCGAAACTGGCGGGGCGCAGCACGGCCAAAGACCTGCCTGATGCGTTGGCAAATGTAGATATGAAGCGCTTGAGTCCAAAGCTGGTCACGCAGTTGGCGGTCAATCCGCCGTATTGTTCGCAACGCAATTTCGGGGCGAGCACGCTGGATTGGTGCTATACCGCCGCCGGACGTTACGATCTGTATCTGCACGGTGGACAGAAGATGTGGGACTACGCCGCCGGTTCGCTGGTATTGCAAGAGGCCGGAGGTGGCGCGTGTACGTTGGAGCAAGATGATTTTAATCAGGGTGACATCTGGCATCGCTCGGTGGTCGCCTCGCTTGATTCCGAGCTGTTCCAGAAATGGAAGACGTGGTTGAGAGCGAACCAATAAGTTGAGCAAGGGGGCGAAGTGAAGATTCTGATCTTGGGGGCGGGGCAGGTCGGTTCGACGGTGGCGGAGAATCTGGTCAGCGAGGCGAACGACATCACGGTGATCGACTCGGACGGCGAAAAATTACGCCAGTTGCAGGATAGGCTGGATCTGCGCACGTTGACCGGCAACGCTGCCCATCCCTCGATACTGGAGCAGGGCGGCATCGCCGATGCCGATATGTTGCTGGCAGTGACGCAAAGCGACGAGGTCAATCTGGTGGCATGCAAATTGGCCGCCAGTTTATATAACACACCCACCCGCATTGCACGTATCCGTGCCACTGACTATTTGAATCGCGAAGCGGTATTCAGCGCGGATAACTTCTGTGTGGATTTCTCCATTTGCCCGGAACAGATCCTGACGAATTACATCACCAAACTCATCGAATTCCCCGAAGCGTTGCAGGTGCTGGAATTCGCCGATGGCAAGGTATCGCTGGTCGCGGTGCGCGCGTTCGAAGGCGGCCCGCTGGTAGGCAAGCCGATCAGTTTTCTGCGTACCCATATGCCGCAGGTGGACACGCGGGTCGCTGCGATCTTCCGTCAGGATCGTGCCCTCATCCCCGAAGGCACGACCGTGGTGCAGGCCGGTGACGAGATATTTTTCATTGCGGCGACCAACAACATCCGCCATGTGCTGAAAGAGATGCGCCGCATGGACAAGCCGAGCAAGCGCGTGATGATCGTCGGCGGCGGTAACATCGGGCGTCGTCTGGCACAGGCGCTGGAGCGCGACTATCAGGTGAAGCTCATCGAGTTCAATAAAAAAGCCTGTGAGCGGCTGGCGGGAGAGCTTACCCATACGCTGGTTCTGAACGGCGACGGCACGGATGAGAAACTGATGCAGCAGGAACATGTGCATGAGGTCGATGTGTTTTGCGCGCTCACCAACGACGACGAAAATAACATCATGTCCTCCCTGCTTGCCAAACAGGCGGGTGCGCGCAAGGTGGTTGCGTTGATCAACCGCAGCGCCTATGTCGATCTGTTGCAGGGCGGCAAGATCGACATCGCGTTGTCGCCGGCACATGTCACGATCGGTTCGTTGCTGGCTTATGTGCGCCAAGGCGATGTGGCGGTGGTGCATTCCCTGCGGCGCGGCGCGGCGGAGGCGCTGGAGCTGGTGGTGCATGGAGACCGCCAGTCTTCCCGAGTGGTCGGACGGCGCATCAACGAGATCGACCTGCCGCTCGGTGCCACCATCGGTGCGATTGTGCGCAACCATGAAGTGCTGATTGCGCACCACGATTCTATGATCGAGGCCGAGGACCATGTCATCGTTTTTGTGATCGACAAAAAGATGGTTAAAAAGGTCGAGAAGTTGTTCCAGGTCAGCATCGGGTTCTTCTGATGAAACGCGCTCTCACCGTTGTCCATGCGCTCGGATTGATGTTGGTGGTGTTCAGCATCGCATATGTCATGCCCGTCATTGCCGCCTTGATAGAAGGAGATCGTTCCATTCTGCTGGACTTTCTGCTGGCTATGGTGTGGACGACGGCACTGGGTTCTCTGATGTGGCTACTGACGCGTCGTTATAAAGGCGAGCTGTCGATCCGTCACGGTTACCTGCTGGTGGTGGGCATGTGGACGGCGATGCCAGCCTTCGCCACCATTCCGCTGCTGTTGGCGCTGCCTGAATTATCTTTCACTGATGCCTACTTTGAGACGATGTCCGGTCTTTCCACGACCGGGGCGACCGTGCTGGTGGGGCTGGATAACCTGCCGTCGGCGATCAATATCTGGCGGCATGAACTGAACTGGCTGGGTGGATTGGGCATCATCGTGTTGGCGGTGGCGATATTGCCGTTGCTGGGCATAGGCGGACGGCAACTATTCAAGGCCGAGACTCCGGGGCCGATGAAAGACTCGGCGCTGACACCGCGTATCACTGAAACGGCACGAAATTTATGGTTGGTGTATTGCATGATCACACTGGCATGTATCCTGTTGCTCAAGCTGGCGGGCATGAACTGGCTGGATGCGATTTGTCACGCATTCGCGGCAATGGGGCTGGGCGGATTCTCCACGCACGATAGCAGTGTCGGCTACTTCAATTCACCGCTAATCGAATTCGTGCTGATCGTTTTCATGATCCTGGCCGCCATGAATTTTGCCACTCATTTCCTGGCTATACGCGGCAAGAGCCTGGGCGTTTATCTGCGAGATACGGAAGGGCTGGCAACGGTGGGCGTGATCGTGGTCAGCTGTTTTGGCGTGGCTTACTTCTTATGGTGGCAGCAGGTCTATCCAGATTATCTGACGGCGCTACGCCACGCCAGCTTTAACCTTGTTTCACTGGCCACGGACTGCGGTTTTGCCAGCGTGGATTTTAATCAGTGGCCGATTTTTGCCCCGATGTGGATGCTGTTTTTGAGTTCCGTTACCGCCAGCTCCGGCTCCACCGGCGGAGGCATCAAGATGGTGCGAACCATGATTTTATTCAAACAGGCAGGACGAGAATTTATCAAGCTGCTTCATCCTGCGGCGGTTAATCCGATGAAAATCGGCGGTAGTGTTGTGCCGAATGGCATTGTGTTCGCGGTACTGGGTTTTATCTTTCTGTATTTCATGACCGTCGCTACATTAACCTTCGTTCTACTGATTAGCGGACTGGATTTCATCTCGGCGTTCTCTGCCATCATTGCCTGTATCAACAATGCGGGTCCCGGATTAGGGGTGGTGGGGCCCGCAAGTAATTTCTCCGTGTTGACCGATTTTCAGACTTGGATATGTACGCTGGCGATGCTGGTCGGGCGGCTGGAGATATTCACTTTTCTAATTTTGTTCACACCGCATTTCTGGCGGCGCTGACACCATACTGTTGCAGTTCTGTGGTGGCTGGAGGGGGAATGGGTTAGCATCACCCCTTACACCGGCAGCCCGAAGTGGGGTGAATGGATGTGGGGTTCCATGTTTGGAAACGAGAATGGCATTGAACGAAGACGGGAACATGAGTGTAGATAACGGCGGGACGGCTCTATCCACGACGCCCGCGACGGATGCCCGTGTCGAAGGCCGGGGGATCGTGCGCGACGAGGTGGATGAGCAATTGTTGCCGCTGTTTCTGGAAGAAGCGGGCGAGCTGTATCCGAAAATCTGCCAGACATTGGCCGCCTGGCGCGAGCAGACGGGAAGTGACGCCGCGCTGAGGAACAAGCTGCAGCGCACTCTGCATACCTTCAAGGGCAGTGCGCGGATGGCCGGCGCGATGCGTCTGGGGGAGCTGGCGCACCGGATCGAGGGCTGTATCGCTCATGCGGTCGCAGAGAACCGTTTTGATGCCGCGCTGTGGGATGAACTCGACCAGTATCTGTTGCGCATCGCCGCTGCGATAGAAGAGTTGTCGGGTGGCGAGGTCGCCGACGGGCTGATGGACGAAGTCGCTTCGGCGGCGGCAAGATCTCCGCGCGATGCGCCGCAAGGCCGGGGTGTGCGCTTCGGTAGCATCAGCGAACGCCTCTATCGGGTGGTGCGGCAGACGGCGAAAGAGCTGGGTAAAAGAGTCAATCTGGAACTGGCCGGAATGGAGAGCCGGCTGGAAAGCGGCGTGCTGGAACGGATGACTGCACCGATCGAACATCTGCTGCGGAATGCCATCGCCCACGGGATTGAATTGCCAGAACAGCGCGAGCGTGCAGGCAAGAGCATCATAGGCGAGATATCTCTGGTGTTGCGCCAGGAGGGCAGCGAACTCTTGTTCACACTGGGCGATGACGGTGCCGGCCTGAACATGGCGCGTTTAAAACAGCGGGCGCTCGAAAGCGGACTGATACAGCCGGGGCAGGAACTCGGCGAGGAGCAGGCGATCCAGATGATCTTCACGCCGGGTCTGTCCACTGCGCAGGAGATCACCGAGATATGCGGGCGAGGTATCGGTCTGGACGTGGTCAGGAGCGAAGTCGTCGCTCTGGGCGGGCGACTGGAGGTCACATCTGTTCCGGGGCGGGGACTGGATTTCACCATCCGTCTCCCGGCAGACACGCCGGTATCCTAAACTTCCCGTGGTTTCAGCCGATACCCTAGATACACAGGGTAAATAGTTGAACAAGGAGGTGTGCCATGGCAATCGTGATGAATATGAGCAGCTACGAGATCGAAGAAGTATCTGCGACAGAAAAAAACCGCGATAACAGGCTGGCATATGCGGGTTGGAATCCCCCGCTGGAGCTGGCGACCCAGCAGCATCTGACCTCGCTGATGGAAAGATATCCGACCTTGCCGGCAAGTCTGGCGACTGCTGATGCCGAGATGTTCCTGCAAAAGATGTATGCCTATCGGGGCTGATCCCGTCCGGGGCGCCCCCGCCCCGATTCCCCGTCAGACCAACTTTTGCGGATTCTCGATCATCTGCTGGTAGATCATGCTTTGCAGGATGACGCTGTCGTTGGGTTGCAGGTTTTGCAGTTCGATGCCGTAACGGACGTGACCCGGCGACGGTTCGTCATTGATCACCGCGCGCACCACTCCCTTGAGAGACAGGAACGCCTCGATGTTGTGCAGGTGCACCCGGAACGCCATGTTCAGCGTGTCTCCTTTTTGCGCGAGCGGCTTCTTGGCGTCCAGTGAAAGTCCGGTGGCGCTGATGTCCGAGATGATGGCGGACATCTGTTCCGATACATCGGATTTACTGTTCTGGATCGCCGCGATGATGCGGGTCTTGACCCGCGCAGTCTTGCGTATCGCCAGCCCTTGTATATCGTCCGGGAAAGTCAGATGCAGATAATCGAACGGGATCTTGTTCACCTTCATGACGTTGCAGGCGAACGCAAAGGCGTTTTTGCCGGAGAATGAGCGCATGATGACTTGTTCGTTCTCCAGCAGTTGCAGCCGTTGGCCGTTGGCCATCAGCGGCGTGGTGACCAGCAGACTGACCCCGCGCATGAAGCCGATCACTTTGACGACCAGGCGCTCTTTACTTAGCTGTGCGGGCGGTTCCAGTTGCAGGCGGTCTTCTATCCGCAGCTTCATGTCGTCGAAAGTGAACCCGTCGTTCTTGTCCGTTTTGTTTTGTTCGGGAGCGGGGGAGTTTTCACCTGCGGAGGCGCCGTCTTTGTTTTTGTCGCCGCTTTCCCACGACAGCTCGTGGTAGGCACCTTCGGCCAGCAAAGTGCTCCGGTGTTCTTCGTCGCGAATCGTCTCTCCCTGTGCCAGCAGCAGGTTGTGCATGGAGTCATAGAGCGCCCACGGCGATGGTTTGCCGACGACGAGTTCATGGCTATTGACTAGGATCAGGCTCATATTAACAATCGCTCCAGTGTGTTCGTGTGAGCAAGTCTGCGCTTGCTTGAACAGGGTGATGCGCGGGATGCGAACCAGTCTGTGCAGAAATCTGTGCTGACACGCTGAAAATCGCGATCCGAAGCGTTGTATTATAGTGACATCGGTGCTGCCTATACCAGCTTAACCTTAAATCGAGAGGGGGAATCATGGCCAATCAACAGGAAGATGAAGCGAAGGGAACGCCCTCGAAAGCAGACAAGATTCGTTTGCAGCTGAAAATTGTCGCCCGTTACGTGATGATGGGCCTGGCACCTGCGCTGGCGATCGCCGCGCTGGCGGTCGCGGTGATGGCGATGATGGGCAGCCGCTCCGGCCATCAGCAGCTTGAACAGAATGCGGCCACTATCGCCAACCTGACGGCGAGTCTGGCCGCATCCAAGGCGGAGCTGGACAAGTTGAAGCTGAATGCGCTGAAAGAAACATCCGCGCAGAATGAACGTCTCAAGAAGACCGAGGAGCGCATGAACCTCGTCATCCAGAATGTCATTCCGTTGCAGGTGAAGTTGAAGATGTCGCCGACGCTCGATCAACAATTATCCCTGCCTGCTTCGGCTGTCTTGGCCCCCGCTGTTGTGGCACCAGTCGCACATATTCCGCCAGCACCCGCCCATGCGCCGGTCGCGCCAGCTGCTACCAAAAAGGCTCCAGCCAGAGTAGAGCCGGTATCGCCAGCCCCGCATGTTGAACATGCTCCGGCAAAGACGCATGCCGCGAAACCGGCCAAGCCGGATGGCGACAAGGACTTGAGTCCGCAGGTGCGCGCCATGAAAGAGGCCATCGAGCGTTATAACAAGAAGTAATCAGGGAAGATGCCGGGATCGCTGCGCGGTGCGGAACGTTGCCGGTAGCCCTGTGTTATCCTTCCTAGGTTAGATCTGGATGTGTTCCCCATGAAGTTCGTATTGTTGTTATCGTTGTTGATTCCCGTGGTAGCCATGGCCGGACCGGAGGAGGATTTCCTGGCCGCGCGCGAAGCATTCCGCAAAGGGGATGGCGCAACGCTGGAGCGCATCGCGGTGCGCCTGAAAGATTCTCCACTGGAACCTTATCTCACCTACTACCAGTTGCGTATGCATTGGGACGAGCAGGATACAAGCGCGATAAGGCGTTTCCTGTCGCGCCCGGAAGATACGCCCGTCATCGATCAGTTCCGTGGCGAATGGTTGAAATATCTGGCGAAACGCCAGCGCTGGGAGGAGTTCGCCGCCGAATATCGTCGGGCAGTCAATGTTGATGCCGAACTGGGGTGTTACGCCTTACAGCTGCGCCAATTGTCGGACGAGGAGGGAGCATTGCGCGAGGTGCGTGGCAGATGGTTCAGCAGTGTCGGCCAGCCGGAGAGTTGCGCAACACTGTTCGAAGTCGCCATCACCAAAGGCATCATCAACGAACAGGACATCTGGACACGCATCCGTCTGGCATTGGAGGCCGGTAATGTCTCGCTGGCCAAACAACTGGCCGGCAAGCTGCCAAAACAATACCAATTTCCCGTGGCGGCTCTGGACAAGGCCGCTGTCGACCCGGAGCGTTATCTCGATAAAACCAGGCTGGATAAAGACAATGAAGCGCAACGCCTGATCGCGCTGTTCGCGGTGCACCGTCTGGCCAAGCAGTCGCCTCAATTAGCTCACATGCAATGGGAAAAAATCGCAAAAGATTTTCCCGAGGCGGAGCAGCGTTATCTGTATGGCTGGCTGGCCTATCAGGCCGCGCGGGCATTGGACCCGCGCGCTCTGGAATGGTACAAGGCCGCCGAAGAGACCCCGCTGAACGAGGCGCAATTGGCCTGGCGCGCGCGCGCTGCTCTGCGTGCGCAGAACTGGCACGAAGTCTGGCTGGCGATCAGCGCCATGCCTGCGGCGCAACAACAGGAAGGCGTCTGGCGATATTGGAAGGCGCGCGCGCTAAAAGCGCTCGGACAAGAAGTGGGCGCAGAGATATTATTCACGGCACTGAGCCGGGAATACAACTTCTACGGGCAACTGGCTGCGGAAGAGTTGGGCGCGGCACCGGCAGCCGGAATTATGAGCGCGTCCCTGCAAGCGGGGAAAGAGGAATTCGCGGCCTTGCAGGCGCTGCCGGGCATACAGCGTACCTTCGCCTTGTATCGCATGGAGCTGCGCACCGAGGCGTCGCGGGAGTGGGCGTGGGCGACACGCAAATTCGACGACAAGCGCCTGTTGATGGCTGCCGAGTTGGCCGGGCGCAACGCGATGTATGACCGCTCCATCAACGCCGCCGACCGCACTGTGTCGCTGCACGATTTTAATCTGCGTTATCCGGCCCCCTATCGCGAAGATCTACAGGGGCGTTTGCGCGAACATGGGCTGGAAGAGGCGTGGGTGTATGGCCTGATGCGTCAGGAAAGCCGCTTCTCCACCCACGCGAAATCGAACGTGGGTGCGGCGGGCTTGATGCAGATCATGCCCGCTACCGCGAAATGGGTCGCGCGCAAGATGGGTATGCGCGACTACCGCAACGCGCTCATCCATGAGACCGAAGTGAATTTGAAGCTGGGCACTTACTACATGAAAAATGTACTCTCTTCCCTGGACAACAACGCGGTGATGGCCTCCGCCGCCTACAACGCCGGACCGAGACGCGCGCGGCAGTGGCGTGGCGATAAACCGCTGGAAGGGGCGATCTATGCCGAGACCATTCCGTTCGACGAAACGCGCGACTATGTCAAAAAGGTCATGAGCAACACGATGTATTACGCCAGGTTGTTCGGCCAACCCGCGATCCCGCTCAAACAACGGCTCGGTGTGATTGATGCCAAGAATACCGAAAATCAAAAGCCCATCCCGGATGAGCGGTAAATCAAAAAACGATCCATTTCGTTCGCTCCCTCCCCCGCGCGCGGGGGAGGGTTGGGGAGAGGGCATCCGATGAGCGCCTCCGCCCTTAACACCTACTGCGTCGGCGGTGCTGTGCGTGACCGCCTGCTCGGCCTGCCCGTGCAAGATCGCGATTGGGTCGTGGTCGGCAGCACACCAGAGCAGATGGAGGCACAAGGCTTCAAACCGGTGGGCAGCGACTTCCCCGTGTTCCTGCATCCCAAGACGCACGAAGAATATGCCCTCGCGCGCACCGAACGCAAAGTGGCGCAGGGCTACAAAGGCTTCACCGTTTACACCTCGCCGGACGTGACATTGGAACAAGACCTGCTGCGCCGTGACTTCACCATCAATGCTATCGCGCAGGATGCCGACGGCAACCTCATTGACCCCTATGGCGGACAAGCTGATCTGAAAGCGGGCGTATTGCGCCACGTGAGTGATGCCTTCACCGAAGACCCGGTGCGCATCCTGCGCGGCGCGCGTTTCGCCGCACGCTTCGGCTTCACCTTCGCCCCCGAGACTTTGGCGCTGATGCGAAAGATGGTGGACAACGGCGAAGTCGATGCGCTGGTAGCCGAGCGCGTGTGGCAAGAGTTGGCGCGCGGCCTGATGGAAAAACAGCCCTCGCGTTTTTTCACCACGCTGCGCGAATGCGGTGCGCTGAAAAAGATATTGCCGGAGGTCGAAGCGCTGTACGGCATTCCGCAACCCGCGCATTACCACCCCGAGATCGACTGCGGCATCCACGTGATGATGGTGATAGACGACGCTGCGAAACACGAACGCACACTGGAAGTGCGCTTCGCCGCGCTCACGCACGACCTCGGCAAAGCCACTACCCCCGAAGACACCCTGCCGCGCCACATCGGCCACGAGCAGCGCAGTGTCGACCTGCTCAAGAAGATGAGCGAGCGCCTGCGCGTGCCCAGCGACTGCCGCGACCTCGGCCTACTCGTGGCGCAATATCACAGCCATGTACACAAAGCGCGCGACCTGCGTGCCGATACCATCGTCAAAGTGTTCGATGCCTGCGACCTGTGGCGCAAACCGGAGCGCTTCGCGCAGATACTACTGGCCTGCGAATCCGACGCACACGGTCGCACCGGACACGAGCACGATGCCTACCCGCAATCCGCTTACATGCTGGAATGTGCCAGAGCCGCGCAGGCTGTGAATGCCGGAGACATCGCCCGTGCTTGTGCTGACAAGAACCTGATCGCGGATAAGGTGAGGGAAGCGCGCATTGTGGCGGTGGAGGCGGTTATCAAACAGCAGTAGCGTTCATTGCCTGCTGCTAGCAGAAATATTCTAGAGCTTATCTCGGAGCTTATTATGAACACTCAAGCGGCAAGTGTAGTTCGGTTGACACTATTCAAAGACAGCGAGCGTTCGTTCTTGACTGTGTTAGATGCGGAAAAAATTCCTCACGAGCGAGTGCAAATCTTTTCATCGCAACCACAAGCCTCTGGCATAGTCGAAGTCATAGCAGCTCTCTCTGATGCAATGCCGTGGAATTCGATAGCTAAAGTTATTATTGCTTGGATAGACGCCAGAAAGAGCAGAGAGGTAATTATTCAAACCGAAGATGGTCGCATTATTCATGCGAAAGGTTATTCGGTAGAAGATGTTGAGAAACTTCTCCCGATCTCCGTGAACATTGCGATTATCGACACGAAGTCTGAAGATAAAAATAAGTGCTAAGGAATTGCATTGCAATTGTTTCCACTTCGTTTTAAACGCGCGAACCGATAACTTCTCCCCACATCTTCAACTTTTCCTCATAACGCATCCCCGCATGCGCCGGGCTGGTCGAAGGCAGGCGCACGAATTTCAGCGGCGGCAATTCCTGTTTTCCCAGCACGAACTTCCTGAAACTCTGCTCGGCCTTGCTGCCGTTGAAACACACTTGGGTGATGTGCGGATGCCGTGCGAAAAAGGCGCTGAAATCGTTGGCGGCTTCTGCCCTGATGTCCGCATCGAGGCTGCCCTCGCGCTCGCAGGTGGCCAGCACGTCCCATAGCGCGATACCGGATGACTTCAGCAGTACCAGCCTTTGCGCATAGAGCAGGCCGAGATGCGCGCCGATCAGTTCGCCCATGATCTTCCAGAAGGCATTTTGCGGATGGGCGTAATACTGGTTTTGTCGCAGCGATTCTTTGCCGGGCATGCTGCCTAGGATGAGTGCTGTTGCATGCTCATCGGCGACGGGTGGGAAGCTGCGGATGCGTGGCATGTTGTGGAAGAATTACCCAGGCAGTTCATCGGCAAGGCGGCGTTATTCCAGGGGCATTGTCTTTTTGTTCGGCAAGTTCCTTGAGGAGTTGTGCGATATCCCATTCGCAGCCGCCGCAGCCAGAGAGTGCGCCTGTCCACCGGGAAATGGCGGGCATATCCATACCTTGCTCGAATAGGTTTTGAATGTTGTCCCGCTTGGTGCCGCTGCAATGGCACATGACGCAATCTGTCGGGTTGATGTTTTTGGTGTTCATTGATGTTGTTTCTGGTGGTCGGATGCAGTTGTAGATTTTTACAACAAGCGCGACAGATCACCGCGCAAAAATCCCGCCAGTGGCTCATCCAATTCTTTTCCCAGCGCGATCACTTTGAACAGTTCGCCCATCTCTGCCGGGCTGGTGAGTTTTTGCAATTGAGCCGAGAGCGGCAGGTAGGCGTTTAGATCGTCGGGCGAGACTTCTTTCAGATAGTCCATCACGTCGTTGTTGATGAGGAAGTGTGCCTGCGAGGTGTAGCCGAGGAAGTGCGCGCCGTGGTCGATGGCGGCTTCGGCGACGGCAGTGAAATCGACGTGTGCGGTGATGTCCTGCAAGCCGGGCAGGTAGAACGGGTCGTCGTGCGCGTGGTGGCGGTAATGGCACATCAGCGTACCGCGCTGGCGTTGCGGGTGGTAATACTCGCGCGCGCCGAAGCCGTAGTCGATGAACAGCAACGCGCCTTTGCTCATGCGTTCGCAGAT
The DNA here is from genome assembly GCA_964571195.1 of uncultured Gallionellaceae bacterium. Lineage (GTDB taxonomy): Bacteria > Pseudomonadota > Gammaproteobacteria > Burkholderiales > Gallionellaceae > PALSA-1006. The sequence goes on from CAZNAD010000002.1 coordinate 263,547, forward strand.
GCTGGCGATGAGGCCGCGCGTGGCGGGTGAGACTTCGGAGAGGTAGTCGTCCGGCACTTTGATGTTCTGCGCGATATTCAACAGAGCTTCGTTCACTGGTGTGCGGTCTTGCCAGATGAAGCGCTCACCATTGAGGGACACGCCTCGCTCAACTATTTCTTGCCCCTCTCCCCCAGCCCCGTGATGGCTCCCTCTCCCGCTGGGAGAGGGGTGGGGTGAGGGGGGCTTTCGCCAATACACCAGATGCACCGGCAGCGCATCCAGCACCTCGTTGCCGATGACTGCGCCGGAGAGGGTTTCCGGCAAGGCATCCAGCCAATGTATGCGTCCGCTGAGATGCGGCAGTTTCTCTTGCAGCAATGCCTGTTGGCGTTCGCGCAGATCGGCACTCACTTCGAGTATCGAATAACTTTCCGGCAGCGCATCGCGCTTTTCCAGTTCGCCGAGGATGTCCAGTGCCAGCTTTCCGCTGCCTGCGCCGAGTTCGAGAATGTGTCGTGTGCTGGCTTGCATCACCTCGATCAGTTGTCGTGCGAGGGTGCGGCCGAACAATGTGGACAGTTCCGGTGCGGTGATGAAGTCGCCCGATTCGCCGAACTTGCGTGCGCCTGCGGTGTAATAACCCAGGCCGGGTGCGTACAAGGCCAGTTCCATGAAGCGCGAGAAGGGTATCCACCCACCTTGGGCTGCGATGTCGCGGCGGATGAGTTCGGATAATTTGGCGCTGTGGGCAAGCGCTTCGGGGGAAGGGGCGGGCAGATTGGCAGGCATGGTCAGGTATAATTCGGCAATGTGCGAAGTGTAGAGGAGTGGGCGATGCAAGGCAAAACAGTGTTGGTGACCGGGGGCGCAAAACGTGTCGGTGCGGCGATCTGCCGTCGTCTGCACGCGGCCGGTGCCAACGTTGTCATCCACTATCGCAGTTCGCTGTATGAGGCGCTGGCATTGCGCGCGGAACTGGAAGGCGTGCGCGGGAATTCCGCGCATTGTGTGCAAGCCGATCTGCTCGACCATGCCGCATTGAAGGTGATGGTCGATGAGGCCGCTCACTATTTCGGCCATCTCGACGCGCTGGTGAATAACGCTTCCAGCTTTTACGCAACACCGCTGGTCGATCTGGATGAGGCGCAATGGCACGATCTGATCGGCACCAATCTGAAAGCGCCGTTGTTTCTGGCGCAGGCGGCAGCGGCAGAGCTACGCCGTCGCCATGGCTGTATCGTGAATATCGCCGACATCCACGCCGAGCGCCCGATGCACGGGCATCTGCTGTATAGCGCCGCCAAGGCAGGGCTGGTGGCCCTGACCAAGGGGTTGGCACAGGAGATGGCACCGCAAGTGCGCGTGAACGCCGTTGCGCCGGGCGTCATCAGTTGGCCCGAGGGCGAGGAATGGCAGGACGAGGAACGTCGCCGCAAGATCGTGGCGCACACCCTGCTCAAGCGCGAAGGCGAGCCGGACGACATCGCGCGCACGGTGCAATTCCTGATCGCCGATGCGCCGTACATCACCGGGCAAGTCATCTCTGTGGATGGCGGGCGGAGTATCAATATTTGACGAAACGTACTCACCCGACCGTTCGTGGTGAGTAGGCCATAGGCCATATCGAACCATCCGGCGCGGAACGCGTCGGGCGAAACCCTCGATACACCGCGCGTTGCGCGGCACTCGGGACGAACGGTAACTAGGAAATGAAATGAACGACATCATCCAGCCCATCCATTTCGAGTCACGCTCCACCAATTTCAACCGTCTCAAAGGCCGCTTGGAAAGTTCGGTGGGCAAAGCCATCGGCGATTTCAACATGATCGAGGACGGCGATACCGTGATGGTGTGTCTCTCCGGCGGCAAGGATTCCTACACCTTGCTCGACATCCTGCGCACCTTGCAGAAACGCGCTCCGATCAACTTCAAGATTGTGGCGATGAACCTCGACCAGAAGCAGCCGGGCTTTCCTGCCGACGTGCTGCCGAATTATCTGAAGAGCATCGGTGTCGATTTCCATATCGAGACGCAGGATACTTACTCCATCGTCAAAGAGAAGATCCCCGAGGGCAAGACCACGTGCTCGCTGTGTTCGCGTCTGCGGCGCGGCATCATCTACAAAGTGGCGGGCGAACTGGGCGCGAACAAGATCGCGCTGGGACATCACCGCGACGACATGGTGGAGACGCTGTTCCTCAATATGTTCTTCGGCGGCAAGTTGAAAGCCATGCCGCCCAAGCTGGTCACCGACAAAGGCGACCACATCGTCATCCGTCCGCTGGCCTATTGCGCCGAGAAAGACATCGCCCGCTATGCGCGCGGCATGGAGTTTCCCATCATCCCGTGTAACCTGTGTGGCTCGCAGGAGAATCTGCAACGCCAGAATATCAAAGAGATGCTTACCAACTGGGAGCGCCAATATCCGGGGCGCAGCCAGACCATCTTCACCGCGATGCAGAACGTCAAACCTTCACACCTGCTCGATGGCGGCTTGTTCGACTTCAAGAACATGCAATTGGGTACGGCGGTGGATGAGGGGGACGTGGCGTTCGACTGAGACCGAGCATCGCGCCCCATGTAACAATTTGCTGTGGGCGTGCGCTATTTCAGATCGAAGTGCACCACCACTTCGGAACCGTTGCCGAGGAATTGCACGGTGCGGCAGATGCCGTGTAATAGCGCGATGCCGCGACCGTGGCGTTGCACATCCGAGGCGACGGCATCGCCCTGCTGAAGATGGTCGAACCCCTCGCCGCTGTCTTTCACGCGAATGTGCAGGAAACTGCTGCCGTCGTCATTGAGGAATTTCTTTAGGTGCATCTGGATCATGCCCTTGTCGGCTTCGGCGAGACGTACGCTGCGCTCTTCGAAATAGTGCTCCATGCCGTCTTCATGGTGTTTCAAGCGGGAATCGAGCTGCAGGATGCCGTGATCCAGCGCGTTGTTGAACAGCTCGGACAAGATCATGAATATCTTGCCGCTACTCTCCTGTTCCTTTTCGATCTGCTGCACGATGTCCAGCAATAATGGCACGACATCGAGCTTCTTGATCTGCTCGATGTCCAGCGTCAGCGCGAACTGCCAGACCACCTGCTCCGGTCCGGTTCTGGCAGGTTGTCCGGTGTTTTTCTGTGCCGGGACCTCGCGCGCGATTTCGCAATCGGCCAGAATCAATGCGAGGTCATCGCTGGGGGGGCGGCTGCCGCAATAATCCGTAAGCGTCTGGATCAGGGTCTGGAAGCGCATCGCCGCATCCGCGTTGCGCGCCGCTTCGGTCAATCGGGCTATGCCGAATTGTTCGCCGCGATCATCTTCCAGTTCGATCACGCCGTCCGAGAACATCAATATGCTGTAACCGGGATCGTTATAAGAGAAGTATTCCACCGAGGCATCGAATTCGGGTGTCGCCAAGATGCCCATCGCCAGATGGCGCGATTTGAAACGGTGGACGCATGCTCCGCTGCGGTCGAGCAAAAGCGGGGGCGGGCAGCCGCCGCACCAGACTTCGATCGCGCCGAAATTCGCGTCGATGGACACGATGGTGGCGGCTACGAAATGGCTGACGGGGAGTGATTTACCGATCTTGTGGTTGATTTCCTTGGCGATGGCAGAGACATTGAAGCCTTTGGCCGTCATCGAATAAAAAGGGTGGATGATGGGCATCGCGGCCAGGGCGGCGCACAGGCCGTGTCCGGTGCTGTCGGCCAGCAACAGATGCAAGCGGCCATCCGGTGTGCGCGCCATGGCAATCAGGTCGCCGCTGAAATTGTCGGCCGGGCGCAGGTGGAACTGTGCCGCTGCATCATGGAGTTTATCGAGTGCGATCAGCCTGTTCATGTAGCCGGAAGCGACGCGCTGTTCTTCCGCTTTACGTTCGAGATAATCCTCCTGTGCCACGATCTTTTCGGCAAGGCGTTGTTGCAGGTCGGCGATATAACGGCTGTTGTGCCGACGCTGGAACAGGGATAACAGCCCCCCGTCGCGCACCTTGCGGAAGTTCCGTTCCGCTTTGGCGATCTGCTCCGGGGTGGGCTTGTAGCGTAGTGAGACATAACCGATGATCTTGCCTTGCTCGCGTAGCGGGGAAATATTGGCATCGACCCAGTAGAAATCGCCGTTCTTGCAACGATTCTTAAGTATTCCCTGCCATGACTTCCCAGCCTCAAGGATTTCCCAGGCATGGGCAAATATCCTTTGCGGGACATCTGGATGGCGCACCAGATTATGGGGTTGTCCCATCAATTCCGATTTCGTGTAACCCGAAATTTCGATGAATGCGCGGTTGCAATAGGTGATGCTGCCCTGTAGATCGGTCTTGGAAACCAGGACTGCATCATCTGGTACGGAGCGTTCAATAGCGGAGACGGGTAGGTTGGTGCGCATTCAGGATCAGAGTTCAAATTCAACCACTACTTCGGCACCATTGCCGAGGTAGTTCACCGAGCTGCAAAGCTGGTACAGAAGCGGGATGCCGCGTCCGTAGCGCTGGTTGCCGCTTGCCATGCTGGTGATGACATGGTGATGGTCGAAGCCATTACCGCTGTCGTTCACGTGTATACGCAGGGTGGCGCTGGCGTCTTCGTTGAGCACCTTCTCCAGCTTGAGCTGGATCAGTCCGGTTTCGGTCTTGGCCAGGCGGCTGGCGCGCTCCTCGTAATATTTTTCCATGCCTTCTTCGTGATGTTTCAAGATCGAATCCAGCTTCAGCAAGCCGTGATCCAGCGCATTGTTGAACAGCTCGGACAATACCATGAAGATCTCCCCGCCGCGCTGCTGGTCCTGTTCGATCTGGTGCACGGTATCGAGCAGGAAAGGAACGACATCCATTTTCTTGATCTGGGGCAGGGACAGGGTAAGGCCGAGCTGCCAGATCACCATGCCGCTGCCCTCGTGTGTTCTGGTTTTGGGGATCACTTGGCTGGGATGGGCGGAGCTGCGGAGTTTGCATTCCGCCATCATCAGGGCAATGTCGTCCCGGTCTGCGGATGAACCATCACAATAGGCCTGAATGGCGTCGATGATGTTTTGCCAGCGTAGCGGTGCCGCGATATTCGCCGCTGCCAGCAGGCCTTGCAGGCCGAATGCTTTGCCGTCTTGATTGTTCAATTCGATCACGCCGTCGGAGAACATCACCAGGCTGCAAGCCTCCTCATAGGAAAATATTTCGACTGCGGCATCGAACTCTTCCGGTGGCAGGATGCCCATGGCCAGATGGCGCGGCTTGAATTGATGGGCACATTCACCCTTGTCGTTCAGTATGAACGGGGGAGGGCAGCCACCGCTCCAGACCTCGATGGTCTGGCCTTTGCTGTCCACTGAGACCAGGATGGCGGCCACGAAATGGCTGACGGGCAGCGACGCGCAGACCTTGCTGTTGACCTCTCTGGCGATGGCCGAGATGCTGCAACCTTTGGCGGTCATGGAATAGAACGGATGGATGATCGGCATCGCGGCCAGTGCCGCCGACAGGCCGTGGCCGGTGCTGTCGGCCAGCAACAGATGCAGGCGTTCATCCGGTGTGCGGGAGATCGCGATCAGGTCGCCGCTGAAATTGGCGGCGGGCTGCACATGGAAGCGCACGGCGGGGTCGCGCAGCTTGTCTGCCGCGATCAGCTTGTTCATGTATCCAGCCGCAATCTTCTGCTCCTGCTCGTTGCGGTCGTGGTATTGCTCGAGTACGGCGACCTTGTTCGCCAATTGTTGTTTCAGTTCTTCGATATATTGCAGAAAGCCGTTGAACACTTCGGCGATATGGCCGACTTCGTCATTGCTTTCGATTAAGGCGCGCTGACTAAGGTTGCCGTCTGCTTCTATGGTCAGCATGGTCTGTTCCAGCTTGACCACGGTTTTGAGCGATTTGCGGATGTAGAAACGGAGCAGGAAGAATAATGTGATTTGCAGCACTGCCTGACCGAAGCTGAGCAATACGTGGATCTTGGCAAGTTCGGCATATTCGCGCTTCAGGCTCACTGTCAGGCTGATCGCGCCGTTGACCTCGCCTTCTCGCACCAGATGGCATTGCAGACAATTAGTGCCGTGAAAATCGCGCTGTGCCGAGAACGGCACCACTACGCGCAGCATGGGCACGTTCGATGCGGTGCGGGAAACGTGCTTGATCTGGATCTGATTGGAGGCAAGCGCCTGCTGGTCCATCGCGTCGCGTGCCTGTTCTTCCGGCAGACCGATCCCGTATTGCTCCTGTAACGAACGGCTGCGCGCCAGATGGAAATCGATCACATCACTTTGGCCGGACATCTTTTTGAAATAGATGCGGCGCGCTTCCGGCTGGCTGATGTTACCGTTCAGCATCATGGCATTGAGCGCGAGGAACGACTGGGTGGCGCTGTTGACCGCGCTTTGTTCGGCATCCTCCAGCAGTTTCTGTTTGAACTCCCCGGCCACCCATACTTGTGCGAGCATCAATACCAGCAGCAGCACGAGCTGGATCGGGATCTGCAATTTGTTTTGCAGCGACAGACTGTTCCACCAGGCTATCATCGGGATCATTTCTGGCTTTGTTTCATGCCGCTCATTCATTCGAAGTGCGATCTCAGAACAGCTCGATATCGCCGCTGACCGGTTTTTCTTCGATCGTGTGCAGATAACGGGTTTCTTGTTCGACGATGGTGTTGTTATGCAGGGAGCGCAGGCGTTTGACCCGCACTTTGCCGGTCAACGGGAAATACACCACCATGCGCGGGAATACGTCGCCGACATCTTCCGAGGTGACGCGCAATCCCTCCGTGGCGATGTAGTCGCGGGCAAAGGCGATGTTGCGCATACCCACATCGGTCATGTTGGCGATGATGCGTCCGCCGCCGAAGAGCTTCACCTCCAGATTCTGGCGGCTGCCACCGTTTTTCATGATCTCGTTGATCAGGTGCTCCATCGCGAAGTTGCCGTAGCGGGTGGATGAGCTTAGTCCTGCCGCCTTCCAGCCGCCATCTCCAGTGGAAGCCGGCAACATGAAATGGTTCATGCCGCCAACCCCGGTGACCCGGTCGCGGATGCAGGCCGAAATGCAGGAGCCCAGGGTGGTGTAGATACATTCGTCATTTTTGGTGACGTAATATTCGCCCGGATTGAGCCGGGCGGAATGCGCCTCATAGGCATCGTTCCAGCCGCGTTTGATATGCTCGAAGCCGGGCAAAGCCAGAGGTAAGCGTGGGGGGAGAGCCATGATGACGGTTATTTTCCGAAGAACAACTGCTCTGTTTCGACGACCTCGGCCTGCGCTTCGCGAACCGCCTCTTCCATTATTTCCTCGGGGTGCAGGCCGCATATTTCCCATGCGCGCGGATCAATCGGCGTGACATCATCGACATCAAGCGTGTCGATTTCGGCCATCAGAGCCAGCACGTTGGCGATGTGCACTATCGCAACTTCGCGCGGGAAACGTAAATCTGGGCTGACATCGTGATGGAACTCGATACATTCCTCCAATAGCGGCGGAAGTTTCCATTGGCGCGCCAGCTCGCCTCCCACCTGTGCGTGGTCGAAGCCTATGGTCTGCCGCTCGGCCAGATGGACCGGTAGCTCGTCGGCGCTGTCCAAGACCAGCAATAAAGCGGCTTTGGCCTGTTCCGGCAAACGGTTAAAGATCACCAGCTCGCCGATGTCGTGCAACAGTGCGGCGGTGAATAAGGCATCCGGGTCACATTTGCGCACTCGTTTTGCCAGCGTACGGGCAATCAGGGCGCAATACAGGCTATGTCGCCAGAAATGCTCCATCGAGACCAATGTGTTGGGCAGGCCGTCGAACGAGCTCGCTACCGAGGTCGCTAACGCCAGGCTGCGGATCTGACTGGTGCCGATGATGGAGACCGCCTTGGGGACGGTGTCGATGGTGGAGGAGAAGCCATAGAACGAACTGTTGGCGACGCGCAGCAGACGCACGGTGAACGAGGGGTCCTGGCTGGCCGCTTTGGCAATATCGGCGATATTGCTATTGGGGTCGTTTACCAGCTGGTTGATGCGGATGAACACATCAGGCAGTGTCACCAGGCTGCCGACCCCCTTTACCAGTTCCGTAATTCTTGTATCCATGGTTTATCTCGTCGTGCGTTGGGCGGAACATCCCCGGTGCGATGATGCCATCAGGAAATCGTGAACAGCTTGTTGAAATTGGCGATGTCGAGGATTTGCTCCACCGTGTGGTTGGGATTGCGCAGGCCGACCTGCTTGTTCGCGGCATGGACCCGTTCGCGCAACATCAGCAACATCCCCAGTGCCGAGCTGTCGAGATAATCGACCCCGGCCAGATCTATCCAGATCATCTGGATGGCCTCATCGTTGATCAGGGCCATGTAAGCTTCCTTGAATTCGCGATGCACGTTGAAATCGAAACGCCCGGCCAATATCAAGGCCGCATCGTTCCCGCTTTTTGTCTGTCTGATATCCATTCTTGTCTCTCCTGGTCACACCCGATTGCTGCCTATGCCGCCACTGCTGATCAAACGATTTAGCACCTTTTGTGCCATGTCCTGGATCGGCACGATCTCGTCCACCGCACCAACCGCCACCGCCTCGCGTGGCATGCCGTACACCACGCAGGTCGCTTCGTCCTGGGCGAAGTTGTATGCCCCCGCTTGGCGCATCTCCAGCATGCCGATGGCACCATCCTTGCCCATGCCGGTCAGCATGACGCCGAGGACGTTCTTGCCGGCGTTCTGTGCTACCGAGCGGAATAACACCTCCACCGACGGGCGATGGTGGTTCACCGGCGGGGACTGGCTCAGCTCGGTCATGTAGTTCGCCCCGCTGCGCTTCAGCAACAGGTGCGAGTGTCCTGGTGCGATATAGGCGTGGCCAGGCAGGATGCGTTCGTTACCTTCCGCCTCTTTGACGGTGATCTTGCACAGGCTGTCCAGCCGCGCGGCGAAGGATTTGGTGAAGGCCTCGGGCATATGTTGCGCAATCACGATGCCGGGTACATCGGCGGGCAAACGGATGAGGAATTCCTTGATCGCTTCGGTCCCTCCCGTCGAGGCACCCACGGCGATGATCTTCTCGGTAGTGCCGATGCGTGTACCCAGAGACGGCAGTGTCTCGCGCGGGGCGGTATTGACCGGGATACGGAATTTGCCCCGCGCCTGATAGGCCACGCGGATCTTTTCCGCGATGGTATCCGCATATTCCCGCAAACCGTCGGCGATACCCATCTTGGGTTTGGGCAGGAAGTCCACCGCGCCCAGCTCCAAGGCGCGCAGTGCCGCTTCCGAACCGCGCTCGGTCAGGCTGGAGATCATCAGTACCGGCATCGGGTGCAGGCGCATCAATTTGTCGAGGAAGGTGAGGCCGTCCATCTGCGGCATCTCGACATCCAGCGTCAACACGTCGGGGTTGAGTGTCTTGATCATCTCTCTGGCTTGCAGCGGATTGGAGGCCGCTCCCGCCACGTAGAGGTCGGGAAAGGAATTGATGATCTCGGTCAAGATGGCGCGTATCAGCGCCGAGTCATCAATGATGAGGACATTGATCTTTTTGGGAGGAGTGATTCCGTTGGTCATCGTGTGGGCGCGTCCTGTGTGCGTATTGTGCAGTCGTGTTGTCGTGGCTGCTTAGAACAGTTCGATATCCCCCTGGATATCGGCATGTTTAAGCCGGGAACCGTATTCCGACTCGCGTTCGATAATTGTATCGTTATTTGCCTGCCGCAACTTCTTCAACATGACCCTGCCCGTAGTGGGGAAAAAATAGATTTTGCGCGGATAGATGTCCAATAATGACTTGGCGACTACCTTGATCTGTTCGTTCTTCAGATACTTCAAAGCGAATTCGACATTGCGCGCCCCCACATTGGTGACGGTGAAGCCGCGCAACACATTGCCGCCGCCGAACAGCTTGGCCTCCAGATTGCTGCGCTTGGCTCCCGCTTTCAGCAGCTGATTAATCATCATCTCCATCGCGTATGCCCCGTAACGGGCGGCGGCACCCACCGGATTGATGGTTCCACTCTTGTCGTCTGGCAGCATGAAATGATTCATGCCGCCGATGCCGCTGACGCGGTCGCGGATACAGGCCGCCACACACGACCCCAATACTGTCACCAGCACCATCTCCCGCTTGGTGACATAGTATTCTCCGGGCAACAGCTTGATCGCCTCCATGTCAAAGGTATTGTCGTAATACCGATTCGGAGAAAGGACTTCCTGATAGTCTGAGTGATCCGTCATCAGTGTCTGGCCCTAACGACTTTCCTCTGCTTTGCGATGTGCTTTTTGTTTTGTGGTCAATTCATATACCGTCTTGCCGCGCAACCGGAAATATTCATCGGCATTATGGAAACTTTCCGAGTGTCCGGCGAACAGCAGCCCGTCACTGCGCAACAGCGGCACGAACTTCCTCAGGATGTCGAGTTGTGTCTGCTTGTCGAAATAGATCATCACATTGCGGCAGAAAATCGCATCCAGCGGCGGGCGGATCGGCCAATTGTTATGCAGCAGATTGACCTGGCGGAAGGTGATCATGTCGCGCAGTTCGGGACGTATGCGCACATGTCCGGCCTGGTTGCCGGTGCCGCGCAGGAAATGCCGTTTGACTAACTCGGGATCAAGCTTGTTCACGCGCTCGTCTGGATAGACGCCCGCCTTGGCGACTTCCAGCACACCGGTATCCACATCGGTGGCGATGATGCTGACCTGTGCGGCATCACGCCCCAAGGTGTCAGCCACAGTCATGGCGATGGAATAGGGCTCTTCGCCGGTAGAGGCCGCCGAACACCAGATTGAGATCGGATGTTTGCCGTGCACCGAACGCAAATGTTCCGCCAGTAGCGGGAAATGATGAGGCTCGCGGAAGAACGAAGTCAGGTTGGTGGTCAGCGAATTGGTGAACGCCTCCCATTCGGTGGCATCGTTGTTTTCCAGCAGTGTCAGATATTGTGCAAACGTGCGTATTCCGGTGGCGCGCAAGCGCCGCGATAAACGGCTGTAAACCAGTTCCTGTTTGGAATCGCTCAGCGAGATGCCGGCATGGGCGTAGATCAACTTGCGCACACGGTCGAAATCTTTCGCGGTGAAAGGGAATTCGCGCCCGTCTTTTAATACTTTGTCGTCCGTCATGTTAGCGGTCATCTGCAATTGTCTGTTCTGGTCACGGTATCTGACGCTCAGGCGATTACTCGCCCAGCACGGGCATCTTGCGTCAAATACCCCGACCCATCAAGCGGGCTAGAGGAATACCTCCATGCGTGCGCCGAGTAGGGTCGAATCGCTTACGGCAGGATTCATGCCGGGAGCAATGATCCGTTGTATCAGGGGCTGCACGCCCAGCCAGGGTTTTAGCTGGATGCGATAAGTTGCTTCGATGGCGGTCTCCCTCTCGGCGGAGAGGTTCTTGTCACGATATTTTGTGCTGGCATGACTGACGGTGACCACGATTCCCGCGATGTCATCGTCACGTCCGCTCAAGAGTCCGCGATAACGCAATCCGGCACTGGCCGACCAGTCCGATTGGTGGATATCCGCACTGGCGCTGCCGTAGCGTAGAAATCCTGCCAGACCGTTATTGGCGTTGCCCGCTTCCGGGAGCAGTGTACGTTCGGCCAGCATATACCATCCGAAACTGGCTTGTTGCAGCGGAGCCCCAGCCGCATCGACTTGGGAAAGGTCATCGAAGCGATTGCTGTATTGCCACAAGCCGAAAGCCGTTTTGTTGAAGGCTTCTGCTTCGGGCTGGGCGGCGTCCCCCCCAGTTGAGGAAGGTTCGCCCTTCGCTTCCAGCGGTGTGCAACCGATCTCCATGATGGCGAAAGTGCCGTCTCCACTGTTGAGTTTTATCTGGGTTCCGTACGGATCTGCCGGATCGCCGGGTATGCCGTCCAGCAGCGCTGCCTGCAAATAGGTGGTGTGATCCGGCGAGGTGTATTTCACGCGCATCCCCAGCGAGCCCAGCGGGTAGATCGGCGGGCCGTTGCGGCCGGACTGGGCGACCTCGGCAGCCATCCCTAGTGACGGATGCAGGAACAGTCCAGACGTGTCTGTTACATAGAACTCCGAATCGACCGGATACAGGCCGAACCGGACGGACAGGCGGTCATCCAGCAGGTTCTTCTGCACCCAAGCGTGATAGAACTGTGCGGTGTTGGCGGAAACCTCGATATTGTCCACCCCCATCGTGCTGCTGACATAGTATTTGTTGGGTTTGCCGCCCAGTGTGCTGTGGAACTGTAAGTAGGCCTCCATGCCGGACCATCCGTACAACTTTTCCAGATCGAAGTCGGCGCGCATATCGGTATAGCCCAACCAACCGCTGCCGCGCTGTATTCCTCCGTCCAGATTATTGAATACGTCGCTGCGATGGGTGAAGTCGAGAGTGATGCCTTTTTCAAACAACTTGGCACGCGTGCCCCCCCAGTCTCCGCTCAGGGTCTCTTCCTGCCAGGGCGGCACTTCCGTAGCGGCGGTTGCAGGTGTTGAGCCAAAAGCGACAAGGAGGCAAAACAAGCCGGCAATGTGTTTGGGTATAAAGATGGGCTGGGGCATAACGGTATCTCCTGATATATCGCTAGTGTAACGGTTAATTCACCTTGAAGGTTGCCACTGCGGCAGACAAGTGTTGCGCCTGTTCCTCCATGGATTCGGCGGCGGCGGCGGCCTCTTCGACCAACGCGGCATTCTGCTGGGTGACTTCGTCCATCTGGGTGATGGCTTGGTTCACCTGCTCGATACCTTGGCTCTGCTCAGCCGAGGCTGCGGTGATCTCGGACATGATGTCGGTGACATGTTTGATGCTGTTGACGATCTCCTCCATGGTCTGCCCGGCTTGGGCGACCAGCTTGCTTCCACCCTCGACCTTCTCGACCGAGTCGCCGATCAGCGTCTTGATCTCTTTGGCGGCGGCGGCGGAACGCTGTGCCAAATTGCGTACCTCGCCCGCGACCACGGCAAAGCCGCGCCCCTGCTCACCGGCACGGGCGGCTTCCACCGCCGCGTTCAGTGCCAAGATATTGGTCTGGAAGGCGATGCCGTCGATCACCGAGATGATATCCACGATCTTGCGCGAAGAATCGTTGATGGCATCCATCGTACTGACCACTTCCTTCACCACCGCTCCACCCTTGGAAGCGACCTCGGAAGCGCCGAGGGCGAGCTGGTTGGCCTGATTGGCATTCGCCGCATTCTGTTTCACGGTGGCGGTGAGCTCTTCCATGCTGGCGGCGGTCTCCTCCAGACTGGAGGCTTGTTCTTCGGTGCGCTGCGACAGATCGGTATTGCCGGAAGCGATCTCCTTGGCGGCAGTATTGATGGTATCGGTGGCGACCTTGATCTCACTGATGATGTCACTCAGTTTTTCGGCGGTGGCGTTGGAATCGTTCTTCAACTGTCCGAACGTCCCCTGATACTCGTTGGTGATTCGGTCCGTCAGGTCGCCACGAGCCATGGCTTCCAACATGCGGACCACCTCGCGCAAGCCACGGTCGGAGGTCTCCATCAGGTGATTGATGTCGGCGCTCAGTTTCTTGAAGAAGCCATCTTTGTCGTCCATGTTCAGACGTTTGGTAAAGTCGCCTTGCACCGCGCCTTCCACGATATCGGCCACTTCTTTTTCGACGGCGACTTCGGTGGTGCGATCCCTCCATTCCAGTGCAGCCCCCAAACGCGCCCCATTTTTGTTGATCACCGGACTGGCGGCGAGAGCGAAGGTGCGCCCGCCGACCACGATCTGGGTGCGATGTGTGCCCGACAATTGTTCCAGCATGGCTTGCTGGTGTTCGGGACGTTTGTGGAATAGATCGATGCTGCTGCCCAACAGACTTTCCGCGCTGAAGTTCGGCAGATCTTTGCGGATATCCCGCTCGGCGACGCGCATCAATTCATGCACGGCCTGATTCATGTAGATGATCTTGCGGTCATTGTCCGAGATCATCACGCTGGTGGAGACGTTATCAAGGCCGATCTTGATACGCAGATTGGCATCGGCTGCTTTGCGGGCTTCGATGACATCGAAACCGAGTTTGGTCTCCATCGATTTCATGGCATTCAACATACGACCGATCTCGCTGTTTCCCTGTGTCGGTATCGATACGTGGTAATTGCCCTGGGCGATCTGGTCCAAGCCGGAGGTTGCGGCATGGAGGGGGCGCAAGATGCTGCGCAGGATCAGGTAGGAAAACATCAGGCCAAACAATATGGAAAATCCGATGATCGCAATGGACGCCACCTCGTGTTTACGGGTGTCTAGGTCGAGATGCTCGAACGTCTCGGCCATCAATCCCTGCGTCTGCTCCTGCACGCTGTGGATGACCCCTTCCATCAGCTCGGAGGGTTTGCGATCCATGCCTTTCACTTGGGTATCGATCAGATGCACATTATCCTTGCGATTGGCGTCGAAAGACTTCAATACTTGGTGATATTGCGTCATGAGTTGGGCGTGTGACTGCATCAGCTCATCCAGCGCATCGGTCTTTGCGCCGGTCAACTCTATCGTCGACTTGACCAGCTGCAGGTCGGTCTGAACCTGTTCGCCTTTTTCATCGAAAGCTTTCAGATATTTTTCGAACTGGGCCGGATCATTGCCGCGCAGCAGGATGTTCTTCCATTCCTGTATCTGTTCCTTGAAGTGGACCTGGGCCTGCCGTGTGGTATCGACCGCAAACGCCTGTGTCGCGACACGCTCCAGGCTGGTCACGGACAGATGTTGGCTGCTCTTCATGCCGAGCAGGTTGTATGAGCCCAACACCAGCATCAATAACATCATCATGCCGACCAGCCAGCCCAGACGCAGTTTGACGCTGCTGTTCTGGAACAGGTGCGCCAGCGTATGAAGCAGGCCGGTATTGACCAGATTGCCTTCCTCGATTTTCAATTTGCTGCGCCCTGCACGCATCGCGGCATACAGTGTATTCGCCGCAGCGATCTGTTCGGCAGAGGGTTTGTAGCGTACCGACATGTAGCCGGTCAACTTGCCTTCTTCGTAGATCGGGGTGACGTTTGCTTCCACCCAGTAGAAACCGCCGTCTTTGCGCCGGTTCTTGACCAGACCGGTCCACGGCTTGCCGTCTTTAAGTGTGTGCCACAGGTCGGCAAAGGCCTCCGGTGGCATGTCAGGATGACGCACCAGATTGTGCGGGGCACCAATCAGCTCGTTCTCGGAGAAGCCGCTTGCCTCAATGAAGTCATCATTGCAATAGGTGATGATGCCTTTAAGGTCGGTTTTGGAAGCCAGCATCATGCCCTCTCGCATGACAAACTCTTGGCTGGTGACGGGCAGATTATTACGCATGAGACACTCTCCTATTCAAACCTAAACGCTCGCACTGGATGCCACGCAAATGGCATGGTGTGCGTATCACTATTTTTTATTTTCCCGGCGTCAGAAGCAGGGCAGGGGGCATTTCTGTGTGCTCAAGACCGGCAGATGCCCCTGTCTTGAATCGGCCGGCTTATCTCAAGCGACGGCCTGATCGACGAGTTCCATATCTTTGGAGGACATAAGTTTTTCGAT
>CAZNAD010000003.1:0-179360 GCA_964571195.1 uncultured Gallionellaceae bacterium
TCCAAAAGATTATAAACAAGCAGTGGATTGGTATGTAAAAGCAGCAGAACAAGGCAATGCAACAGCCAAAAATAATCTTAGGAAAATGTATATGAGCGAACAAGGTGAAGTGCCATGTAAATATTCCCCCCATGGGTGTTTGATCCTTAACAGCTGGGATCGTAAAGAGGATAAGGCGGCAGGTTCGAAATAAGTTTCACAACTGACGCACGGACACCAATCTATTGGATCATTCATCTTTTAATTCTGTCCGTCCAATATGCTGGTTGTCGAGATTGGTGTGCTACTGCGAATACCACGATGCCATTGGCGTGCGGACGATAAAAGATAGAGAACGAAAAACCAGCAGTCATCACACACCGAGTTCCTTCAACTGACGGCGCCCCTGCCTCTGGAAACTCAATCGAAGTGCCAAGGGTCAGCATCGCATTTGATTTCCAGCCATCATTTGACTCCCCCTCTCATGATGTATAGACTGATGTTTATACATTACAGGGAGGTGAGTCATGTCCGAAGCAGTGCTCGATATTAAGCAGTGGGGAAATAGTCTGGGAGTTCGCTTGCCAGCAGCAGTGGCAAGAGCCGCCCATTTGCATGTTGATCAACGTGTGCGTGTTTCAGTGGAAGGTGATCAGGTGGTCATTAAGCCGCTTGAGGATGCCTGCCTGACTCTGGAGCAGCGTGTTGCGGCTTATGATGTGAAGCGCCACGGCAGCGAACAGATGGTCACAACGCAAACTCTTGGTGCCGAGCGTTGGTAGTCGCGGCCAAGAGAGCGGCTAAGCCGCGCTGGGTGCCGGATCGGCAAGAGATCATCTGGATCGATTGCAATCCGCAGACGGGACGCGAGATGCGAGATGTTCACCCGTTTCTGGTTTTGTCCCCCCGTATCTTCAACGAGAAGACTTCGCTGGTCATCGGTTTGCCAATGACCACGGCAGAATACAATTCGGACAATCCATTTGCCGTTGCTGTCGGTAAGGCATCAGGAAAAAAAGCGGAACATACGAGTTATGTGCTTTGCCATCAGCCAAAATCTTTTGATTGGCGTTTGCGCAAAGCCAAAGCGCATCCTTTGAAAACTTTACCGGATAATCTGTTCGCGCAGGTTTGCGAACGCCTGAATCAGATTATTCAATTGGGCTAAGTCCGCAATTCAACAGAACCTCAGAGACTGACCGCGAATTCCCCTCGAATAGAAATGAACCTCTTTCGCCTATCTTTCAATCTTCTGCGTCGTGACTGGCGTGCGGGGGAGTGGCGCGTGTTGTTGTTGGCGTTGTTGTTGGCGGTGGGCAGCCTAGCTACTGTCGGTCTGTTCGCTGACCGCGTGCGGCAGGCCTTGCAGCAGCAGGCGCAGAGTCTCATTGGTGCCGATCTGCGCATTACTTCTACACGACCGTTTCCTTCCGACTATCGACTAGCGGCTGAAGCTCGCGGTTTGCGCGTGGTGGAGAGTCGTACTTTTCCGAGCATGGTGGCGCATGGCGAGCAGGTGTTGCTGAGTGAGATTCAGGCGGTGGGGGCGGGCTATCCATTGCGCGGTAAGATTGAGATTGATGATGGAAATGGAAAAACTCCCTCACCCCCAGCCCCTCTCCCAGCGGGAGAGGGGAGTATTCCGGCACGCGGTACGGTGTGGGTGGATGAACGCTTGTTGCGCCGTTTGAATGTGAGTGTGGGGGATGAGGTGGTTATCGGGGCGCGGCATTTCGTGGTGGCAGCGCGCATCGTGAAGGACATCGACCAATCCATCGGTTTCGCCAGTTTTGCGCCGCGTGTGCTGATGGATGCTGACGATCTGGCTGCTACGGGGTTACTGCAAGAGGGAAGTCGTATCTCGTACCGGTTGATGGTCGCGGGTGAGGCGAAGCAGGTGCTGGCATTACGCGCCGCGCTGGAGAGCAAATTGTC
This sequence comes from uncultured Gallionellaceae bacterium, assembly GCA_964571195.1. GTDB lineage: Bacteria > Pseudomonadota > Gammaproteobacteria > Burkholderiales > Gallionellaceae > PALSA-1006. The sequence continues at coordinate 1,915 of CAZNAD010000003.1, forward strand.
CAGCAACGAGAAGATGGAGGATGTGCGTGATGCGCGTCCCGAGATACGCACGGCGTTGGAACGTGCGGAACATTTTCTCGGTCTTGCAGCGCTGACGGCCGCCATATTGGCTGGGGCGGCGATGGCATTGGCCTCACGGCGTTTCGTGGCGCGACATCTGGATGGTGTTGCGGTGATGCGTTGTCTCGGTGCGCAACAGACGCAGGTGCTGTGGCTGTTTTTGAATCAGTTCATCTTGCTGGGCGTGGTAGCGGTGTTGGTCGGCGGCTTGCTGGGCTATGCCACGCAGGCGGTGCTGGTAGAGAGCATCGCCTCCATGCGCGAGGCGAGTCTGCCGCAGCCGAGTGTGTTGCCGTTGCTCAAAGCGGCGGCCAGTGGTTTTGCGCTGTTGTTGGGCTTCGCCTTCCTGCCTTTGTTGCAGTTTCGCAAGGTGTCGCCGTTGCGCGTGTTGCGCCGCGAATTGGGCACGCCTGAAACCAGCGCTTGGCTGGTCTACGGTGTGGCGGTGGTCGTGTTGGCGGCATTGTTCCTGTGGCACGCGGGTTCGTTGAAGTTGGGCGTGGCAGTGCTGGGTGGGCTGTTGGTCGGATTGCTGGTGTTCGGCTGGTTGGCGTGGGTGATGTTGCATGGGTTGTTAAAAATTTGGGCGGTACGCGTAGACCCTCACCCTCAGTCCCTCTCCCAAAGGGCGAGGGAAGTAGAACCCTCGCCCGCAGGGAGAGGGCAGGGTGAGGGAGGCGCGTCACATATCCGCCACGCGTTGGCAAATCTCGTGCGCCACGGACGCAGTGCCGCAGTACAGGTGGTCGCACTCAGTCTCGGCGGTATGGCGTTGCTGGTATTGACGCTGGTGCGTACCGATCTGTTGCAAAGCTGGCAGGGCAAATTGCCGCCGGATGCACCGAACCGTTTTGTGGTGAACATCCAGCCTGATCAGGCGCAGCCGGTGCGGGATTTCTTCGCGGCGCAGTCGTTACCACCGCCTGAGTTGCAGCCTATGGTGCGCGGTAGATTGATCGCCATCAACGACAAAGCGGTCAATGGCGACAGTTATTCCGAGCCGCGAGCAAAAGCATTGGTGGAACGCGAATTCAATCTGTCTTACATGGAGCAGATGCCGGCGTGGAATGAGTTGGTGAGCGGGAAGTGGTGGGGCGGTTGCGACACGTTACTGGCGAAGTCAGCCGATTGCGGGAGCAACTGCGATACCGCCCCGCAGAAAAATATAACCACAACCCCATCATGCGATGGCGGTCTAAAAGGTTCGGGTGAACTTTCCGTGGAGGAAGGCATCGCCAAGACTTTGAACATCAAGCTCGGCGATACGCTCACCTACGATGTAGCGGGCAGCAGTTTCACGGCGCGCGTTACCAGTTTGCGCAAGGTGCAGTGGGATTCGATGAAGGTGAATTTTTTTGTTATCACCACGCCGGAGTTGCTTCAGGATTTTCCGACCAGTTACCTGGGCAGCTTCTATCTGCCGCCGGACAAGGTGCGCACGGGTGATGAGTTGTCGCGCGCCTTCCCCAATATCCTGTTGATCGACACAGGCGCGGTGATCGCCCAGGTGCGCAACATCATGGACCAGATCGCGCAGACGGTGAGTGCGGTGTTCCTGTTTACGCTGCTTTCCGGCTTGGCCGTGTTATATGCCGCGCTGCTGTCTACACAGGATGAACGCAACCACGAGGCGGCTATCCTGCGTACCCTAGGTGCGGGCAGTCGCTATTTGCGCCGTTTGCATCTGTCCGAATTCGCCATCTTGGGTGGCTTGAGCGGTCTGTTCGCCGCAGCGGGGGCGGTGTTGCTCGGCTGGGTGCTGGCGCGCTTCGTGTTGGAGATTCCCTATCAGACTAGCCTAGCCGTGTGGTTCATCGGTGTGTCTGGCGGGGTGCTTGTAGTCATGCTGGCCGGATGGCTGGCGACACGGCGCATTACCCGCTTGTCCCCGTTGCGCATCTTGCGGGCCGACTGATTATCCTTGGTGGTTAAGATGAAACAGATTCATATTGTGATCCCCGATCTATTCTTGCCGCAGCCATTGGCAAAAGAAGTCTGTGCCGGACTGGCACTCCCTGCGCTGGAGAAGTGTCTGACACGGGGCAAAGTACAAACCCTGACGGTGCATACACTGGAAGAGTGGTTGTGCCAAGCTTATGCCGTGGCGGATTCAGCCATCGCCCCCGTCACCCTGTTGGCGGACGGTTTGCAGCCGGAAGGTTATTACTGGCTGCGCGCCGATCCGGTGCACCTGCGGCTGGAGCGCGACCAGACGATCCTGCAGACCAATGTGGCACCTGATCAGCAACAGGCCACGCAGCTGTGCGCGCAGTTGAACCGGCACTTTTCCGGCGATGGCTTGGCTTTCTTCGCGCCGCATCCCCGGCGCTGGTATCTGCGTCTGGATGATGATCCGCAACTGTCGACACATTCGGTTTCTCAGGTCGAAGGGTGGGACGCGCGGCGCTACATGCCACAGGGAGAGCAGGCATTGAAATGGCACGGTCTGTTGAACGAGATGCAGATGTTGCTCTACGGGCAGTCTGTCCAGCAGGCAACGGCAGATAGTCTGCCGGTGAACAGTCTGTGGTTATGGGGGGGCGGGCATGCTGCCGGATTGTCGCGGCCATTTGCCGAAGTCCATGGCGATAGTGCGCTGGCGGCTGCTTTTGCGCAGGCTTCGGCTATACAGGAAGCCTCTGGTGAGCTATCGGAAACGGAGTTGTATGTGTGGGAGGCGTTGAGTGTCGCGGTGCGGCGGGGAGACTATTACGCATGGCGCGAAGCACTGCTGCGTTTCGAACAGGAGCTGCTTGTACCTTTGCTACAACAACTGGCAGACGGTGCAGTCGAGCGGCTCCGGTTAACGGTGCTACAGGAAGACGGTTCCCGCAGTTACGAATTGACCCGTGGTCGCTTGTGGCGGGTGTGGCAGCGCCCGCGTCGTTTGGCCAGTTTCGCCGTGGTGTAGAATGCTGCGGTCTATATCGGGCGGTCGTCAATAACTATGGATTTCTTCAATAAAGTGATTGGCTATTTCTGGGGGGAGGAGTCTTTCCCCGTGCTGATCATGGTGCTGTGTATCGCGGTGCTGTTGTTTCATTTCCGCCGCGAAGAGCGCCAGAGTCTGGTCAATACGCTGGGTTTCTTCTTTGCCTGCCAGTTGGGCTTGCTGGTCAGCGGATTGATCTATGCGCTGGAACTCACCCGTGCCGCCGCCACCTTGCACGAGGCCTTCATCATCGGCGCGGGGATCGCGGTCATCCGTCTGTGGGGACAACTGATCTTCCGTATCCTCGTGCCCCTGTTCCGTTTCTCGCCGCCGCGCATCACGGAAGATATCTTCGTTATCATCGCTTATATCGCTTGGGGCATGATCCGCTTGCGTTATGCGGGGCTGGAGTTGGGCAGCATCCTGGCGACTTCGGCGATGATCACGGCGGTGGTCGCGTTCGCGATGCAGGATACGCTGGGCAACATCCTCGGCGGGCTGGCATTGCAGTTGGATAACTCGGTCGGAGTGGGGGACTGGATCAAGGTCGATGACGTGATCGGCAGAGTGGTTGATATCCGCTGGCGTTCGACACTGGTGGAGACGCGCAACTGGGAGACGGTGGTAATCCCGAACAGCCAGTTGATGAAGAATAAATTCACGGTGCTGGGACGTCGCACCGATCAGCCGGTGCAGTGGCGTCGCTGGATATGGTTCACCATCGCGCTGGAGGTCACTCCCTCCAAGGTTATCAGCACCGTCGAGAGCGCCCTGTTGCAGGCGGATATCGGCAACGTCGCCAAAGACCCGCAGCCCAATTGCGTGCTGATGGAGATGGATAAAGAGGGCAATGCGCGTTACGCGCTGCGTTATTGGCTGACCGATCTGGCGCTGGACGATCCCACCGATTCGGTGGTGCGCTGGCATATCTTCACCGCGTTGCAACGGGCCGAGATCAAGCTGGCCGTGCCGGAACAGAACATCCGCCTCACCAAACAGAACGAACAATATGAGGAGGCGGTACAGCAGCGCGAGGTTAATCTGCGCATCAGGATGCTGCGTCGTATCGAGCTGTTCACGCAGATGGCCGATGAAGAGCTGGAGTCGCTAGCCAAACGTTTGCGCTACACACCATTTGCCAAGGGCGTGGTCATTTCCAAGCAGGGGTCGGTCGCCCATTGGTTGTACGTCATCATCAACGGCGAAGCGGAGGTCTATCTGGAGTTGCCCAACGGCAAACAACGCACCTTGCGCACTCTGGAAAGAGGCAATTTCTTCGGCGAAATGGGGCTGATGACCGGCGAGCCGCGTTCCGCATCGGTGGTCGCCAAAACGGATGTGGAGTGTTACCGTCTGGACAAGGAAGTGTTCGAGGATATCCTGAAAGCCCGCCCCGGTATCGCCGAGGAAATCACCAGCGTGCTGGTGACGCGCCGCGCCGAGCTGGAAAGCGCCATGCAGAACCTCGACGCAACGGTGAAACACAAGGACTTGTTCTCGCAGCACAATGAGATACTCGCAACGATCAAACGCTTTTTCTCTCTCTGAGCGATTGCTGTATCATTGCGTCCCATCCGAATCGACAGTTAATCAAAGAGCGTTTTATGAAAGTCACATTCCTGGATTTTGAGCAGTCTGTTTCCGAGCTGGAGAACAAGATCGAGCAATTGCGTTTTGTTCAGGACGATTCCGCGCTGGACATCTCCGACGAGATCGCACGGCTGAAGAAAAAGAGCGAAACGCTGACAAAAGAGATCTATGCCAAGCTCACGCCCTGGCAGATATCGCAGGTCTCCCGCCACCCGCAGCGGCCTTACACCCTGGATTACATCGAGCATCTGTTCACCGATTTCGAGGAGTTGCACGGTGACCGCGTGTATGCGGACGATGCGGCCATCGTCGGCGGCCTGGCGCGTTTCAACGGCCAGAGCGTGATGGTCATCGGCCACCAGAAAGGTCGTGACACCAAGGAACGCCAATACCGCAACTTCGGCATGCCGCGCCCGGAGGGTTATCGCAAGGCGATGCGCCTGATGCGTCTGGCCGAGAAGTTCGGTATCCCCATCATGACCTTTATCGATACGCCGGGTGCTTATCCGGGTGTGGGCGCGGAAGAGCGCGGTCAGTCGGAAGCCATCGGCAGGAACCTGTACGTGATGGCGGAACTGAAGGTGCCGATGATCTGCACCATCATCGGCGAAGGCGGCTCGGGCGGGGCACTGGCCATCGCGGTGGGGGATGCCATGCTGATGTTGCAGTACGCCACTTATTCGGTTATCTCGCCCGAAGGCTGCGCCTCCATCCTGTGGAAGAGTGCGGACAAGGCATCCGATGCAGCGGAGACGCTGGGCATCACCGCGACACGCCTGAAAGCGCTGGGGCTGGTGGACAAGATCGTCAGCGAACCGTTGGGCGGTGCGCACCGCGACTATCCGGCGATGATGCAGAGCCTGCGCAAGGCGTTGCAGGAGTCGCTCAAGCAGGTGGTCGCGATGAAGCAAGACGAGATGTTGCAGACACGCTTCAACCGCCTGATGAGTTATGGCAAATACAAGGAAGTCGAACTCTGATCTCGAGGAGCGTGTCGACGACACGCTCCGTCTGTTAGTTCCCCCGGATCGTTCTATCCTGCTGGGCCTGAGCGGCGGCATGGACTCGGTGGTGCTGTTGCACCTGCTGCACGGCCTTGCACCGCGTTACGGCTGGCAGCTTTCCGCTTTGCACGTGCATCACGGCATCAGTCCGAATGCCGGTGTCTGGGCCGATTTCTGCACGACGCTCTGCGCCCGCTACAACATCCCACTGCACATCGAACACGTCGATATCGGCGAGCTAAGCGAGGAACTCGGCATCGAGGCCGCCGCGCGTGTATTGCGTCATGCTGCATTGTTGAAGCGGGAGTGTGACTTCGTCGCGCTGGCGCATCACGCTGATGATCAGGCCGAGACACTGTTGCTGCAACTGCTGCGCGGGACGGGGATCAGGGGAGCTGCAGCGATGGCGTTAATCAAGCCCGCCGATACACACAGGCATGCGACGCTGCGTCCGCTGCTGGATGTTCCGCGTGAGTCATTGCTGGAATATGCCCGGCGGCATTCGCTGCAATGGGTGGAAGACGAAAGCAATAGCGATGAGCGTTATGCACGCAACTTCCTGCGTCACCAGGTCTTCCCGCAACTGGAAAAGAGATTCCCCGCCTACCGCGATACCCTGTCGCGCGGTGTACGCCACTTCGCCGAGGCGAACGGGCTGTTGGACGAACTGGCGCGGCAGGATGCGGGAGACTGGACGTATGCTTCGCCGCTGGCGGTTGATGCGCTGCACCGGCTTTCAGCGGCGCGCGGCAAGAATCTGTTGCGCTATTTTTTGCACAGCTGCGGTGTGTCCATGCCACACGAAGGGCAACTTGCCGATCTGTTGCGCCAATTGCTGGAGGCCCGCGCCAATGCCGCCATCGAAGTCACCTTGGGCGATTGGCAGGTGCATCGTTATCAGGGGAAAGTGTTTGTTGCGCCGCGTCTGGCACCGTTCGATCCCGCACTGGTATTGCCATGGCAAGGAGAGGCCGAGTTGTACTGGCCCGCGACAGCGAGCCAGCTGAGCTTTCAGCGCAGCACAGGCCAGGGCATCAGCCAGGCCAGATTGCAGCATGCTCCAGTCACTTTGCGGCTGCGCAACGGCGCTGAGTCCCTGCGCCCGCACCCGAAAGCGGCCACGCGCAGTCTGAAGAACCTGTTGCAGGAGCATCATGTTCCGCCCTGGCAGCGCGAACGTATGCCGTTGCTGTATTGCGGTGACGAGCTGGTCTGCATTGTCGGCGTGGCGGTCGCCGCAGATTTTCAGGCGAATGCGAGCGAGCCGGGGATCGTCGTCACATAGCCCGCCGGGCTGCGACAGCGCAGCCAAACCCTGCTAGAATCGCGCCCTCAGAATTTTCTGATTTACTAATCACTTGGAGAGAAACATGGCTGTCGAACGTACCCTTTCAATCATCAAACCCGATGCTGTGGCGAAGAATGTCATCGGTCAGATCTACACCCGTTTCGAGAACGCCGGGCTGAAGATCGTTGCCGCACGGATGGTGCAATTGTCGCGTGCCGAAGCGGAAGGTTTCTACGCAGTACACAAAGCCCGTCCTTTCTTTAACGATCTGGTCAGTTTCATGATCTCCGGCCCTGTCATCATCCAAGTACTGGAAGGCGAAGGCGCGATCCTGAAGCACCGTGACCTGATGGGCGCGACCGACCCGAAGAAGGCCGAGAAGGGCACCATCCGTGCCGATTTCGCCGACAGTATCGACGCCAATGCGGTACACGGTTCCGATGCGCCTGAGACTGCTGCGGTCGAGATCGCTTATTTCTTCCCGGCACTGAACATCTACTCGCGTTAATGCGCTGCTGATGAAGCAAAACCTCCTCGATTTTGATGCGCAGCAACTAACTGCCTGGTTCGCGGAACAAGGCGAAAAGCCTTTCCGCGCCAAGCAGGTGTTGCGCTGGATATACAAAGGCGGGGAGTCCGATTTTGATGCGATGAGCGATCTGGCGATCTCTCTACGCGACAAACTGAAACAGATCGCCTGTGTCCGTACTCCGACGGTGATGCGCGAAGAAACCGCTTCCGACGGCACTTGCAAATGGTTGCTGGACGTGGGCACAGGCAATGCGGTCGAGACCGTGTATATCCCTGAAGAGGGGCGCGGGACGTTATGTGTCTCGACCCAGGCCGGATGCGCCTTGGATTGCGCCTTCTGTTCTACCGGCAAACAAGGATTCAACCGCAATCTTTCCACCGCCGAGATCATCGGCCAGGTGTGGTGGGCGAACCACGAGTTGGGCAAGAACGCGGACGGCAACTGGCCTGTCACCAACGTGGTGCTGATGGGCATGGGCGAACCGCTCCTGAATTTTGATAACACCGTGAGCGCCTTGCGCCTGATGCTGGACGACAACGCTTACGGCCTGTCGCGCCGCCGCGTCACGGTGTCCACTTCCGGTGTGGTGCCCGCGATGGACAGACTGCGCGACGAGTGCCCGGTGGCGCTGGCGATCTCGCTGCACGCGCCGAACGATGCCTTGCGCAACGTGCTGGTGCCGATCAACCAGAAGTATCCGCTGAAAGAATTGATGGCGGCATGCCAACGCTATCTGGAAAAAGCGCCGCGCGATTTTGTCACCTTTGAATACGTGATGCTGGCGGGCGTGAACGACAGCGTGCAAGATGCACGCGAATTGATCGCGCTGGTGCGCGAGGTGCCGTGCAAATTCAATCTGATCCCTTTTAATCCGTTCCCGCAAGCGCCATACCGCCGTTCAGACATGCAAACGGTACAGCGTTTCCGCGACGTGTTGATGCAGGCCGATATCGTCACCACCATACGCAAAGTGCGCGGCGACGACATTGCTGCGGCCTGCGGACAACTGGCCGGGCAGGTCCAGGACAAGACCAAGAGGACATACCGGAACATGGAGGTAGTGCAGTGAGATCGTTGTGGCTGGCATTGTTTGTTTTATTGTTGTCGGGATGTGCTTCGGACGGAGGAGGCTCCGCCGGTACACCGGTCGAGGGCGGTTCGCGCACCCAGGCGATCGCCAAGATTCACACCGAGCTGGCGGCTGCCTATTTCGAGCGCAAACAGTACGGTGTTGCCTTGCAGGAGATCGATATCGCATTGAAGGCAGAATCGGGCTATGCCCCGGCATTTAACGTGCGCGGTCTGATCCGTACCGAATTGCGCGAAGACGAGAGGGCGGACGAGGATTTTCGCCGCAGTCTGCAACTGGATAAGAGGGACTCCAGCACGCATAACAACTATGGCTGGTTCCTGTGCCAGCGCGGACGCGAAAAAGAAGCAATACCGCAGTTCCTCGAAGCGGTGAAAAATCCGCTCTATGCCACACCGGAGATCGCCTACGTCAATGCGGGTAGCTGTGCCAAAAAGATCGGACGGCTGAAAGAGGCGGAAGATTTTTTCCAGCGCGCGCTGGCACGCCAGCCGAATTATGCCGAGGCTTTGTATGGTATGGCCGATCTGTCCTTTACCCAGCAGGACTTTGCGGGGGCGAAGTCGTATTTCCTGCGCTTTATCAAAAACACTCCCGAACCCTCCGCCGAGCGTCTGTGGCTGGCGGTACGCATCGAGCGCAAGATGGGCGACCGGAATTCCGAACAGAGTTACGCGCTGCAATTGCGCAAACGTTTCCCTGATGCACGCGAGACCCAGTTATTACTGAAAGGTGAATGATGGATACGAACTCGGATTCAGTCGATAAGCCAGTGGAGAATGTCCCGGACACCTTGCCGCCGTTGAGCGTCGGCAAGACCTTGCGCGAGGCGCGGCTCAGCCAGGGGATGAGTATCGCCGACGTGGCCAGCAGCATCAAATTTGCCCCGCGCCAAGTGGAGGCACTTGAGGCCGATGATTTCAGCCATCTGCCGGAGCTGGCGTTCGTGCGCGGCTTCGTGCGCAGTTATGCCCGCCTGTTGCATCTTGATGAGACTAGCCTGCTCAACGAACTGCCCGCCGCGCATCAGAAATTGGCATCGTTCCGGGAAGACTTGGCCGATGTTCCTATGTCGGCAGCACAATCGACACGTCGTATCAATGTGGCCTGGCTTTCGGGCGCATTGGGACTGGCTCTGATCCTGGGGATCGGAGTCTGGTTGTCGCAAAAAGATGCCGCACCGCAAAAAGCCGTGACGAGCCCGATCACTATCGTTCCAATCGAGCCGGTTTCGTCTGTCGCTGCTGTCAGCGCGGTTGCCCCTGCGCCGGTTGTTGTCGCTGCCTCGTCGGTTCCAGCGGTCAAGCCCGCCGCTTCATCTGTTGTTGCGGCCAAACCGGTACTGGCGCTGCCCGCGTCCGCAGTTGCGCCGGCCACCAAACTGACCCATGGACGTATCCGTCTGGTGTTCGATACCGAATCATGGGTCGATATCAAAGACAAATACGGCAAGACCATTTTCAAGCAGGTTAATTCGCCTAACACCGAGCAATGGGTGGACGGACGCGCACCGTTCTCGCTGGTGATCGGTAACGCCAGTGGTGTGCGCCTGTACTACGATGGCGAGGAAGTCGATCTGGACGAGTTCATCAATGTCGAGGTCGCCCGCCTGATCCTGGAAGAATAACCATGAGTCATCCTTCTATTTCCCGCCGCGACACGCAGCGGGTTCAGGTCGCCGATATTTCCATCGGTGCAGGTGCGCCCATCGTGGTGCAGTCGATGACCAACACCGATACCGCTGATGCGGAGGGTACGACCCGCCAGATCTACGAATTGGCGCAGGCCGGTTCTGAATTGGTGCGTATCACCGTCAACACCTCCGATGCTGCGATGCAGGTGCCGCGTATCCGCAAGATGCTGGACGATATGGGTTGCGACGTGCCGCTGATCGGCGATTTCCACTACAACGGCCATCGTTTGCTCACCGAATTCCCCGAATGTGCGCAGGCGCTGGCGAAATACCGCATCAATCCCGGCAACGTCGGCAAGAACCGCAAAGGCGAGGACCAGTTCGCGATGATGATCGCGGTGGCCAAACAATACGACAAGCCGGTGCGTATCGGCGTGAACTGGGGCAGTCTGGATCAGGAGCTGGTGGTGCGCCTGATGGACGAGAACGCCAAGCTGGCGCAGCCGAAAGAAGTGGCTGAAATCACCCGCGAGGCACTCATCGTCTCCGCGCTGGACTCGGCCAAGCGGGCGGAAGAGCTGGGGTTGGCGCATGACCGTATCGTGCTGTCGTGCAAAGTGAGTGAAGTGCAGGATCTCATCGCCGTGTATCAGTCTCTTGCACAACGTTGTGACTATCCTTTGCATCTGGGGCTAACCGAAGCGGGCATGGGTTCCAAAGGCATCGTCTCCTCCACGGCAGCGTTGGCCGTCCTGTTGCAACAAGGGATAGGCGATACCATCCGCGTTTCCCTGACACCCGCCCCCGGCGGAGCGCGCACCGAAGAAGTGCTGGTGGCGCAGGAGATATTGCAGAGCATGGGGTTGCGAGCTTTTGCGCCTATGGTCACCGCCTGTCCCGGTTGTGGTCGCACCACCAGCACCGTGTTTCAGGAGCTGGCACAGAGTATCCAGGCTCATCTGCGCGCGCAGATGCCGCTATGGCGCGAACAATACAGCGGCGTGGAGAACATGAGCGTCGCGGTGATGGGCTGCATCGTCAACGGCCCCGGCGAGAGTAAACTCGCCAACATCGGCATCAGTCTGCCGGGCACGGGAGAGAACCCGGCTGCGCCGGTGTATGTGGACGGCGAAAAGACCGTCACGCTGCGCGGCGATAACATCGCGGCGGAGTTCACGCAGATCGTGGACGATTATGTCGCACGGAGCTATGCCCAACGCGCGCCCGGCGACAAGCCAGCCAAGCGTATCGAAATCAAAGCAATTTAATCGGTTGCAGGAGTGGCTCCCGCTCGCGAAGGAGAGCCAATGCAAGCAGGACTTACGCAACGTGCGGGGAATAAACCAGAGTAATTCGCGATTCCTGCACTCCTTCTCATTCATAGGCCGCCAAACATGAACAGTACAAGATTGCATACCCGACAAGGGGCTTCCAGATGGATTCAAGCGACTTTGATGGCGTGCTTGTTGTGTTCAATTGAGACCGCTCTGGCACAAGATTCAGCAGTTTCATTGCACGTGAGTTCAGAAGGCGGCGGTGTCGAATACACCACTTCGTATTCAGACAACTTGCAGGCACGTTTGGGTTATCACCAGTACACCCGCTCAGGAACCGATCTCAGCGACCTGCTAGTCAGAGTATCTACCTTTGGTGTGCTTACAACTTATCACCACGAGGTCAGCCAACAAGTTGTTTCAGCCATCGCCGATTACTATTACACCGACGCGCATGAATCCCGCTTAAGCATCGGATTGATGTACAACAGCAGTAACGACAACATTGTCGCCAGCGAATCAAGCTTGGGGGGCTACACGATCAATAACGTTTATTACCCATCTAGCCAAGTCAGCAAACTCAAAGGCACAATCAAATACAACAGCGTGGCCCCCTATATCGGACTAGGTTGGGGCAACCCCCTATCTGGCGGGAAAAAATGGGGATTCATGCTCGACATCGGGGTGATGTATCAGGGCAAGCCTGAGGTCAACTTACAGGCAACCGGTGCCGCGCCAACATTGAACGCCGATATTATTGCCGAACAGAATTCAATTAAAAACCAAAGCCTGGAGTGGGCTCCACTTGCTGCGATTGGCGTATCTTACCGTTGGTGAGTCGCATGAGGGGCTAGATGGCTGGCTGTGGTGAGCTCAGTTTATGAAAGACGGCCTTTTCTGTTAATATCGCGCCCCTGTTAAACCTCCGGGCACGGCGGCGCTGGATGCCGCCACGACCGCTCACTTTCAGTATTCATGAGTAATCCGACATTACAAGCCGTAAAGGGCATGAACGACATCCTGCCGGAAGAGGCACAGTTGTGGCTGTGGTTCGAAGACACGGTGCGTGATTGGCTGGAAGCCTACGGTTACCGCAATATTCGCATGCCGCTGGTGGAGCCGACTGCGCTGTTCAAACGCGCCATCGGCGAGGTCACCGACATCGTCGAGAAAGAGATGTACAGCTTCGAAGACAGTCTCAACGGTGATCAGCTCACGCTGCGCCCGGAAGGCACGGCTTCCTGCGTGCGCGCCGTGTTGCAGCATAATCTGCTGTATAACGCGCCGCAGCGGCTATGGTACGCAGGGCAGATGTTCCGTCACGAGCGTCCACAGAAGGGGCGTTACCGGCAATTCCATCAGATCGGTGTCGAGTCGCTGGGCTTTGCCGGGCCGGACATTGATGCCGAGCAGATTTTGATGTGTGCGCGCCTGTGGAAGAAGCTGGGCATCCGCGACGTGGAGTTACAGATCAACACGTTGGGCGACAGTGCCTCGCGCCAGCGCCACCGCGACAAACTCATCACTTATTTTGAGCAGCACAAAGAGGTGCTGGATGCCGAAGCGACGCGCCGCCTGTACAGCAATCCCTTGCGTATCCTCGACACCAAGAATCCCGCGATGCAGGAGCTGGTCAGCGCCGCACCGAAGCTGATGGACGAGCTGGATGAAGAAGCCATCCAGCATTTTGCAGCGGTGCAGGAGATTTTGCGGCAACACGGCGTGCCCTTCGTGATTAACCCGCGCTTGGTGCGCGGTCTGGATTACTACAACCGCACCGTGTTTGAATGGGTGACGACGCGCCTTGGCGCGCAGGGTACGATCTGTGCCGGGGGACGTTACGACGGACTGATTGAGCAGATCGGCGGCAAGCTCGCTCCGGCCTGCGGTTTTGCCATGGGTATCGAGCGTCTGCTGGCTTTGTTGCAGGAAGACGGTATGAAAAATCCGCAGGCTCCGCTGGATGTGTATCTGGTGCATCAGGGCGAGCAGGCACAAGGGCTGGCTTGGCGCGTGGCGGAAAGTCTGCGTGATGCCGGTCTGAAAGTGTTGTTGCATTGCGGTGGCGGCAGCTTCAAGTCGCAGATGAAGAAGGCCGACGGCAGCGGTGCGGCTCTGGCGGTCATCATCGGCGACGACGAGGCGGCGGCGGATGCCGTGACGCTCAAACCCCTGCGCGGCGGGGGGGAGCAGGAGCGCGTCGGCACACCGGTATTGGCACAGAGAATTCGTGAATTGACCAAGTGAGGGAATGAAAATGGCAGAGCTGGATTTGCATGAACAGGAACAAGTCGACGCGCTGAAGTCGTGGTGGAAAGAGAACGGCAAATGGGTGGTCGCGGCAGTGGTCATCGGTCTGCTCGGTTTCGCCGGTATGCAGTTCTGGAAACAACATCAGGCCAAACAGGCGGGCGAGGCAGCAAAGCTCTATGCCGAGGTGGAAAAACAGACCTTGAGCAATGATCCCAAGCGCGTGAATGACGCAGTTGCAGCGCTGGTCAGCGAATTCGGCAGCAGTGCTTATGCGCCGCGTGCGCAGTTGTTGGCAGTGCAGGTGAACGTTCAGGCGCGGGATATGGCGCGCGCCAAGACACAGTTGCAATGGGTGGTCGAACACGCCCATGAGACCGGGTTGCAGGATACGGCACGCCTGAAACTGGCCAGTATTCTGCTGGACGAAAAGAAATACGACGAAGCGCTCAAACAGCTCGATGCGGCTCATCCCGAAGCATTCACCGGTCTATATGCCGACTTGAAAGGTGATGTGTTGAGCGCGCAGGGCAAGATCGAAGAAGCCAGAGCCGCCTACAAACAGGCTTTGGAGAAAATCGAGGCGCAAAGCATGTACCGCAATCTGGTGCAATTGAAGCTGGATGGCCTCGGAGACGGCAAATGAGGCTAAGTCGCGGCATCGCGCTACTGCTGGCCCTGTCGGTGGCTGGCTGCTCCAGTGACAAGGAGCAGGTCTCGCCCGCAAAGCTGCTCGACTTCAAGGCGGCGGCCAAGTTCGAGGTGCGCTGGAAACGAAGTCTGGGCGAGATGGGCAACAACGTTTTGTTACCCGCTGTCACGGCTGACTCGATATTGGCGGCGAGCAGCGAGGGCATCATCTGGCGTTTTGATCGCAAGAGCGGCAAACAACTGTGGCGCATCGACAACCGTTCGGCCATCTCGGGTGGTGTCGGGGCAAGCGACGGGCTGGTGCTGGTGGGCGGCCTGAAAGGCGAGGTCGCGGCGTATGAAGAGACGAACGGCAAGCTGCGCTGGCAGAGCAAAGTGTCCAGCGAGGTGCTGAGCGCCCCCAAGCTGGCCGATGGGGTGGTTGTGGTGCGCACCGGGGACGGACGCATCGCGGGGCTGGACAGCCAGTCCGGCAAACGTCTGTGGCTTTACGAACGGGCGACGCCCGCGCTAGTGGCGCGCAGCAACGCCGGGGTATCGATACGCAACGGTATCGTGTACGCGGGTTTTGCGGCGGGCAAGATCGCGGCCATTGGTTTGCACAATGGCGTCATCGTATGGGAGGCCTCGGTTTCCCAGCCGCGCGGCAACACCGAGCTGGAGCGGGTGAGCGACATCACCAGTCTGCCCATTCTGGACGACAGCCAAGTGTGTGCTGTGGCATTTCAGGGGCGTCTGGCGTGTTTCGATGCGGAGCGCGGCGGTGCCCTGTGGACGCGGGACATCTCCAGCGACAAAGGGTTGACCATGTCGCGCAGATACCTGTTCCTGGCCGATACGGCGGGGACGGTGTTCGCGCTGGACAAACTCAGCGGCAGTTCGTACTGGAAGAACGAGCAATTGTCCCTGCGCAAGACCACCGCGCCGCTGGCGCTGGATGACTTCCTGCTGGTGGCTGATTTCGAGGGTTATCTGCATGCGCTGAACCGCGACGATGGCCGCTTCATGGCGCGTTTCAGAACCGACGGTAGCGCGATTCGCTCGGCTCCCGTCGCGGCGGGTGACGGTTTTGTGGTGCAGACCGAAGATGGCAGTCTGTATTCTTTGGCGATTCATTAAGACACATACATTATGCTACCCACACTGGTTTTGGTTGGTCGTCCCAATGTGGGTAAATCCACGCTGTTCAATCGTCTTACGCGCACTCGCGACGCACTCGTCGCCGACCTGCCGGGGCTGACGCGCGACCGCCATTATGGTCGTGGCCGTGTCGGCGAACGCCCTTATCTGGTGGTGGATACCGGCGGACTGGAGCCGGTCGCCAAAGAAGGCATCCTGCACGAGATGGCCAAGCAGACCCGTCAGGCCATCGATGAAGCGGATCTGGTGCTGTTCATCGTGGATGGTCGCGACGGCCTGACACCGCAGGATCGTATCATCGCCACCCAATTGCGCAAGACCGGGCGCCCGCTGTTGTTGCTGGTGAACAAGGCGGAAGGCATGCAGCGTTCGCGCGTGACCAGTGACTTCTTCGAATTGGGATTGGGAGAACCCATCCCCATTTCCTCGGCACACGGCGACAACGTCACCGAGATGATCGAGCTGGCGCTGGACGAATTACCCGCCCGCGAAGCAGAACCGGAGGAAAAGTCCGATCATCCCAAACTGGCCATCGTCGGTCGTCCCAACGTGGGCAAATCGACGCTGGTCAACGCCATCCTTGGCGAAGAGCGCGTCATCGCATTCGACCAGCCGGGCACCACACGCGACAGTATCTATATCGACTTCGAGCGCGGCGGCAAGCAATACACCATCATCGACACCGCTGGTGTGCGCCGACGCGGCAAGATCGACGAAGCCGTCGAAAAATTCTCCGTGGTGAAGACACTGCAAGCCATCGAGGATGCCAACGTGGTGGTGCTGGTGGTGGATGCCCGCGACCAGATCACCGAGCAGGATGCCCACTTGGCCGACTTCGTGTTGCAGGCCGGGCGTGCGCTGGTGCTGGCGGTGAACAAATGGGACGGGCTGGATGAATACAAGCGCGACACGGCCAAGCGCGACATCGACCGCAAGCTGCATTTTCTGAGTTTTGCCAAACACCATTTCATTTCCGCTCTGAACGGTACGGGCGTTGATGCGTTGCTGAAATCGGTGAACGGCGCGTATGCCGCCGCCATGGCGAAGATGGCAACCCCGCAACTCACGCGCGTGTTGCTGGCTGCGGTGGAGAAACAACAACCGCCGCGTGGCAGTATCTTCCGCCCCAAGATGCGTTACGCCCACCAGGGCGGCAGCAACCCGCCGCTCATCATCGTCCACGGCAGTGCCTTGGACAAAGTGCCGGACAGTTACCGGCGTTATCTGGAGAAATGCTTCTGCGATGCCTTCAAGTTGCAAGGCACACCGCTACGCATCGAGTTCAAAGCGGGCAAAAATCCTTTCGAGGGCAAGAAGACCGTGCTCACCGAGAGCGAAAAGCGCGCCGCCCACCGTGCCCGTATTCGTGGGCGCAGGCTGTACGGCTGACACTCCGCAGACGCCGCGTCTATTCGTTTTACCTCAAGTTGTCCGGCCAACTGCCGTAATTCCAATCATGGGGTTACTGCTTGGCAGAGGAGGGCATCATGAAATTCCCGTTCATATTTGCATTCGCTTCGGTGTTGCTGGCCACGTTCGTGTTTATGTTGCTGGCCTGTGCCGTGGCGGCGGAGTTACAGGTGTGGGCAAAAGGCAAAGTCGGACGCAGGCGTTAGGCGAAGGGAGGAAGCTCTTCCGTATCCGCCTGTTTTACAGTAGAGTGGCTGCCCGTTAATCACCACAAGAGCATCGCTATGAGCGCAAAAGGGCAACAACTACAAGACCCGTTCCTGAATGCATTACGCAAGGAACATGTGCAGGTCGCCATCTATCTCGTCAACGGCATCAAATTGCAGGGCCAAGTCGAGTCTTTCGATCAATATGTCGTGCTGCTGAAGAATACCGTCACCCAGATGGTATACAAACACGCCATTTCCACTATCGTCCCCGCACGCGCTGTCACGATCCCGTTCGACGCTGACTGATGACACGGTCAACAACTGCCCCTAATACGGCGGTATTGGTCAGTCTCGATTTTGGTGCGCCGGACTATGCAGAAAGTCTGGAGGAGTTGCGTTTGCTGGCGGAGAGCGCCGGGGTGCACACCCTTGCTCTGATCGAAGGCAAACGGCAGCGCCCGGATGCTTCGACCTTCGCTGGCAGCGGCAAAGTGGAAGAGATCGCCGCTGTCGTGGAAGAGCTGGAGGTGCCGCTGGTCATTTTCAATCACGACCTGTCTCCGGCACAGATGCGCAATCTTTCCGCCAAATTGCAGACCCGCGTGATCGACCGCACCATGCTGATCCTGGATATCTTCGCGCTGCGCGCCCAGAGCCATGAGGGCAAGGTGCAGGTCGAACTGGCGCAGCTCAAATATCTTTCCACGCGCCTGGCCGGTATGAACCAGGACATGGGCCAGCAGAAGTTCGCGGTCGGCGCGCGCGGTCCCGGTGAGACACAGTTAGAGCTGGATCGGCGCAAGCTGGATCGGCGCGTGCACCTGCTCAACGAGCGACTGAAGCAGCTTAAGCGCCACCGCGAGTTACAGCGCAAGGCGCGTAACCGTTCGGATGTGTTGTCGGTATCCATTGTCGGTTACACCAATGCGGGAAAATCCACGCTGTTCAACCGGCTGACCAATGCCAACGTCTATGCGGCGGACCAGTTGTTCGCTACGCTGGACACCACTTCGCGCAAGATATTCCTGGAAGGGGAGAGCAAGGTACAGGTGGTGTTATCTGATACCGTGGGTTTCATCCGCCATCTGCCGCACGGTCTGGTGGCGGCGTTCCGCAGTACGCTGGAGGAGACGGCACTGGCCGATCTGTTGCTGCATGTGGTCGATGTGAACAGCCCGGAGCGGCACGATCAGATCGCCGAGGTCAACAAGGTGCTGGCCGAGATCGGTGCGCAGAAAATCCCCCAGATCGTGGTGTATAACAAGATCGATCTACAGGCGATACCGGCAGCGGTGAAGCGCGACGAGTATGGTAAAATCTCCAGCATCCATTTGAGTGCGATAACGGGTGCAGGGCTGGACGATCTGCGTGCCGCGCTGGTCGAGGTGCGCGATACCCCGGCAACATCCGAGCAAGTTCAGGAATGGCATCCGCTTAATGATCATTAGGATTAACTAAAGGTGGGAAGAAGTTATGGGATTGAATGATCCGCAATGGGGTAACAAGAACAGTGGTGGCCCTCCCGATCTGGAAGAGGTGCTGCGCAACCTGAACAAGAAGGTAGAGGGCTTGTTCGGCAAGTTGAGCGGCAAGACACCGAGCGGCAATGGTGCGGGCAAGACTCCCGACGGCATTTCCGGCGGAATCGGCCTGATCGTGCTTATTGTGGCGCTGATCTGGCTGGCGAGCGGCTTTTATATCGTCGATGCAAGCCAGCGTGGTGTCGTATTGCGTTTCGGCAAATATGTCGAGGCGACCCAGGCGGGCCCGCGTTGGCATCTGCCTTATCCCATCGAAAGCGTGGAAGTGGTGAGTCTGAGCCAGGTGCGTACCGTCGAGGTGGGCTACCGCGAAAACGTGAAGAACAAGATGTTGAAAGAGTCGCTGATGCTGACGGACGACGAGAACATCATCGACATTCAGTTCGCCGTGCAATATTTCCTGAAAGACCCGGCGGATTTTCTGTTCAATAACCGCGCTCCCGACGAAAACGTGCGCCAGGCAGCAGAAACCGCCATCCGCGAAGTGGTGGGCAAGAGCAAGATGGACTTCGTCCTGTATGAGGGGCGCGAACAGGTTGCTGCGGCGACGACCAAGCTGATTCAGGACATTCTGGACCGTTATAAGTCCGGCATTCTGGTGAGTAAAGTGACCATGCAGAACGCGCAGCCGCCGGAGCAGGTGCAGGCCGCGTTCGATGATGCTGTCAAAGCGGGGCAGGACCGTGAACGCCAGAAGAACGAGGGTCAGGCCTATGCGAACGATGTGGTGCCCAAGGCGAAAGGTGCTGCATCGAGACTGATGCAGGAAGCTGAAGGTTACAAGCAGCGTGTGATCGCCAATGCCGAGGGTGATGCCAGCCGTTTCAAGCAGATATTGGTCGAGTATGAGAAGGCACCGCAGGTCACCCGCGAACGTATGTACATCGACATGATGCAGCAGATCATGACCAGCAGCAGCAAAGTGTTGGTGGATCAGAAGAGTGGTAATGGCAGTCTGTTGTATCTGCCTTTGGATAAATTGATCCAGAGCACCAACGCTGCGCAGCCGAACGAGATGCAGACGGCGGCAGGCCGTCCGGCGAATAACGCCGAGCAGGTCGCACCGCAGGCTGCTGCCGTCGAGCAGCTCGCACCCACGGGGCGCGAAACGCTACGTGGCAGAGACAGGGAGGCACGTTGATGAAAGCGAACATGGGTAATCTGTTGGTGGGCGCGGTCGTCGCGCTGGTCTTGTTGAGTATGAGCGCCTTTGTGGTCGACCAGCGTCAGGTGGCGATCGTGTTCCAGCTCGGTGAGGTGGTGGGTGAAAAGACCGAGCCAGGCTTGTACTTCAAAGTGCCGCTGGTGCAGAACGTGCGTTTCTTCGATTCGCGTATCCTGACACTGGACGGGGAAGACCCGGAGCGTTTCATCACGGCCGAGAAGAAGAACGTGCTGGTGGATTCGTTCGTGAAATGGCGTATCGTCGATGTGAAACAGTATTACATCAGCGTGGGCGGCGACGAGATGCGCGCGCAGACCCGTTTGATCCAGACGGTGAACGCATCGTTGCGCGAGGAGTTCGGTAAACGCACCATCCACGAGGTTGTCTCCGGCAAGCGTGACGAGTTGATGCGTGTGGTGCAGGAGAAGACCGATGTGGACGCGCGCAAGATCGGTGTCGAAGTGCTGGACGTGCGTATCAAGCGTGTGGACTTCCCGATGGAGATCAGCGATTCGGTCTATCGCCGTATGGATGCGGAGCGTAAGCGTGTGGCCAACGAGTTGCGCGCAACCGGTAACGCGGAGAGCGAGAAAATCCGCGCCGATGCCGACAAGCAGCGCGAAGTGATTCTGGCCGAGGCGTACCGCGATGCACAGAAGCTGAAAGGTGAAGGGGATGCCAAAGCCGCGTCGTTGTATGCCGCCGCATTTGGCCGCAACTCGGAGTTTTTCGCTTTCTACCGCAGCATGGAAGCTTATAAACAGACGTTCAAGAACAAGAGTGATGTGATGGTGCTGGATCCCAGCTCTTCGTTCTTCAAGTATCTGAAGAGTTCGAACAAGGGCGGTCGATAGTCCAGATGCTGGAATATTGGCTGGCCGCATTGGGCTTGATGCTGGTGCTGGAAGGGATCATGCCCTTCCTGTTTCCCGAAGCGTGGCGCAAGACTCTGACGTTGCTGGTCCGGCTACAGGACGGACAAATGCGATTCCTCGGGTTGACCCTGATGTTGAGCGGACTACTGTTGATCTATTGGATGAAATAAAGAATGCCGAACTGGTTGTTGCCGGAAAATATACAGGACATGCTGCCGGACGAGGCGTGGCGCATCGAGCGGATGCGCCGTGAGGTGCTGGAGCTGTTGCGCCTGTCGGGATATCAATTGGTTGCCCCGCCGTTGCTGGAGTATGCCGAATCGTTGCTGATCAACGATAGTGCGGACATGGATTTGCGTAGCTTCAAACTGGTCGATCAGCTCAGTGGACGCACCTTGGCCTTGCGCGCCGACATCACGCCGCAGGTGGCGCGTATCGATGCCCATCTGCTCAACCGTCAGGGTGTGACCCGTCTGAGTTATGCGGGCAGTGTGCTGCATACCCAGCCTTCCGGTCTGATGCGTACCCGCGAGCCTTTGCAGATCGGGGCGGAACTGTACGGACACAGCGGGATAGAGAGCGATCTGGAGGTGCAGCGCCTGATGCTGCAATCGCTGGCTTTGCTGGGTATCGAAGGTGTGCATCTGGATCTCGGGCACGTGGCCGTGTTCCGCGCGTTGGTGCAAGGTGCGGCCATCAACAGCGAGCTTGAAGCCGCCTTGTTTAATGCCTTGCAAAGCAAGGATGTTCCGTCTCTGAATGGACTGGTGTCCGGTCTGCCGAAAGACGTGCAAGCGGCGCTGCTGGCGCTGTCGGAGCTGTACGGCGGGGTGGAAGTTTTGCAACGCGCACGCAGTGTATTGCCCAAGAGCACACATGCCGCGTTGGACGAGTTGGAGCGTGCGGCAAACCAGTTGCAGCCACTCGCCCAACATGTCGGCATTGATCTGGCCGAGCTGCGCGGTTATCACTATCACAGCGGTATGGTGTTTGCGGCCTATCACGCCGGTAGTCATGATGCGATCGCGGTGGGTGGTCGTTACGACGACGTGGGCAAGAGTTTTGGGCGTGCGCGTGCGGCCACGGGTTTCAGCATGGACTTGCGCCAACTGCATGGCCTGCTGAACAAACAGACTATGCCCAAGGGTATCCTGGCACCGCACCGCAGCGATGCCGGACTGGATGCCGCGATAAGCAGCTTGCGCCAGCAGGGTGAGGTCGTGGTGGTTGACCTGTTGGGGGACGCCGCGCATCGTGCCGAGCTGGAGTGTGATCGTGAGCTGGTCAGTCGCGGCGGTGCATGGATCGTCGAAAAAATTACAAAGTCATAGCAAATTAGGAATGAGTATGTCCAAGAACGTGGTGGTGATCGGTACACAATGGGGTGACGAAGGCAAAGGCAAGATCGTTGACTGGCTCACCGATCATTCGCAGGGGGTGGTGCGCTTTCAGGGCGGACACAATGCGGGTCATACACTGGTCATCGGCGGCAAGAAGACCGTCCTGCACCTTATCCCTTCCGGTATCTTGCGCGAGCATGTGATGTGTTACATCGGCAACGGGGTGGTGTTGTCTCCCGCCGCATTGCTGAAAGAGATGGACATGCTGGCCGAGGCGGGCATCAAGGTCTATGAGCGCTTGCGTGTGTCCGAGGCTTGTCCGCTCATCCTGCCTTACCACGAGGCACTGGATAAGGCGCGGGAAACCGCCAAAGGCGCGGGCAAGATCGGCACGACCGGTCGTGGTATCGGTCCCGCTTACGAGGACAAGGTGGCACGTCGCGCGATCCGTCTGCAAGACCTGTTCCATCGCGAGCGTTTTGCTGCCAAGTTGGGAGAAGTGCTGGATCTTCATAACTTCGTGTTGAAGAACTATTTTAATGCGCCCACGGTCGATTTCCAGAAGACATTGGACGATGCGCTCGCGCTCGCCGAACGTATCAAACCGCTGGTGATGGATGTGCCGCGCGCCTTGTACGAAGCCAACAAGGCGGGACAGAATCTGTTGTTCGAAGGTGCGCAGGGGACTTTGCTGGACATCGATCACGGCACTTACCCTTTTGTTACTTCAAGTAACTGTATTTCCGGTGCGGCCTGTGCCGGTGCCGGGGTCGGCCCGCAGACGCTGCATTACGTGCTCGGTATAACCAAGGCTTACACCACACGGGTTGGCTCCGGCCCGTTTCCGACCGAGCTGTACGATGCTGAAGAAAAGCAAGACCCGGTCGGCAAACATCTGGCCGACAAGGGGCACGAATTTGGTGCCACCACCGGGCGCGCGCGCCGTTGCGGCTGGTTCGATGCCGCCGCGCTGAAACGCTCCATCCAGATCAATGGTGTGTCCGGCCTGTGTGTAACCAAGCTGGATGTGATGGATGGCATGGAGACCGTGCGTATCGGCGTAGGCTACAGGATAGACGGGCAATATAGTGACATCCTTCCGGTCGGGGCGGAGTCGCTGGCCGGTTGTGAACCGGTGTATGAGGATATGCCGGGATGGAGCGGCAGCACCGTTGGTGTGAAACGTTACGAAGACTTGCCGGTACAGGCCAGAGACTATTTGCAGCGGATCGCGCAGATCTGCGAGGTTCCGGTCGATATGGTTTCCACCGGACCGGATCGCGACGAGACCATCGTGTTGCGCCACCCATTTCTGGCATAACGTTTTTGAGTGTCGAGCTCCCCGTTTATCGGGGCGCTCGTAGATCAGGACATTCTAGCCATGAACGATGAATCCGTTGCAGCGGCTATGAGCGAAAAAAGAGACCATCACCAATCGACAGCTTGGCTGCTGGTCGTGCTGGCAGTCACTGTATTTCTGGCCGAATCGGTGGTGATGCTGCTGTTGCCACTGTTCCCGCCGATGTCGAGGACGACCGAGACACTGGTGGATGCCTCCCTGCTGGCCATCCTGCTGTTTCCCCTGTTCTATTATCTGGTCTTTCGTCCGCTGATTCTCAACATTACCGAGCGCAGATGTGCCGAGCTGGCGCTGCGCGAAAGTGAGCTGCGTTTCCGCAACATGGCCGATCATGCCCCCGCACTCATCTGGATGGCCGATCCCCGGAATTTGGGAACCTGGTACAACAAACGCTGGCTGGAATACACCGGCCGCAAGATGGAGCAGGAGCTGGGGTTTGGCTGGATCGAAGGCATGCATCCAGATGACCGCGAGCGATGTGCGGCGTATTGCCAATCAGCTCTTGATGCTCGGCAGCGCTTCGAGATGGAATTCCGCCTGCGCCGCGCGGATGGTTCTTATGGTTGGATCGCCGATGTTGGTACGCCCCGTATTGGCAGTAACGGGGAGTTCCTCGGTTATATCGGTTATTGCTGGGACATCAATGCCCGCAAAGCGACCGAAGCGAGCTTGCAGCTCGCTGCCAGCGTATTTACCCACGCCCGTGAAGGTATCCTGATCACGGATGCTGAGACGAACATCATCGATGTCAACGAGACGTTTAGCCGTATTACCGGCTACAGCCGCGCAGAAGCTCTGGGTAAAACTCCGCGTATGCTGCAATCCGGGCGGCAACCGCCGGAGTTCTATATCGCGATGTGGAAGGCATTGTCCGAGCACAGCCATTGGACCGGGGAGGTCTGGAACCGGCGCAAGAACGGCGAGGTATATGCCGAGATGTTGACTATCAGTGCGATCAGGGATGCGGCACATGTCGTACAGAACTATGTCGCGTTATTCACCGACATCACCTCGATGAAGGAGCATCAGCGCCAGCTTGAACATATCGCCCACTATGATGCTTTGACACATCTGCCCAACCGGATATTGCTGGCAGACCGTCTGCAACAGGCCATTGCGCAAAGCATGCGGCGAAATCTGTCGCTGGCCGTTGTGTTCCTCGATCTGGACGGTTTCAAAGCGGTAAACGATACCCATGGGCATCAGGTCGGAGATGAGTTGTTGATCGCCGTTTCCCAGCGCATGAAAACTGCACTGCGCGAGGGGGATACCTTGGCGCGTATCGGTGGCGACGAATTTCTGGCTGTTCTGGTCGATCTGGAGCGACCGCAGGATGGTGAGCCGGTGTTGGAGCGCATGTTGCAGGCAGCGGCAGAGCCTGTGGTGATAGGAGCCGCCGTGTTGCATGTTTCTGCCAGCATCGGAGTGACAGTTTATCCGCAGGATGATGGCGATGTTGATCAGCTATTGCGCCACGCGGATCAGGCTATGTATGTCGCCAAACAAGCAGGGAAGAACCGCTATCACCGCTACGGAGCGGTTTCTTGAGCGGGGATTTCTGATATAATTCGCCCATTCGGAAGCCTGCACGGCGACCATATCTGTATTGTCCAATCATTAAGTTATAGAGATCATGATGAAAAAATCCACCATTTTGAGTGCCTTGCTTGCTGCGGCGAGTATTACCAATGCGCAAGCAGGCGAATTTGAAGGTACTTATGCGGGGCTGTTCTTGGGGAGTAACACCTCGACAGCATCCAATCTGTCCGACAAAAATAGCACCTATCTCGGCTTGAAAGCAGGTTATAGCTGGAATTTCGATCAATTCCTGCTGGGAGCGGAAGGCTTCTACGATGCGCACGACCAATCCTATACCAAGGATGATGCGGGGCTGGATGCCCGTCTTGGTCTGCCGCTGAATCGCTGGTTGCCCTATGTCAAGCTGGGTATGGCCGCGACTACGCCCGGAGAGCGCTTGCATGGCGGTGTCGGGGTTGAGTACAGTCTGACTAGCAGCTGGTCGCTGAATGCAGAGTGGACTACCGATAGCAAAGATAGCGACGGCGTAAACAACAAGAACAGCAACATCGGCATCGGTTTGAATTACCAGTACGGAGGCGCAAAACGTTCCGCTGCGGCGGAACGGGGGGCTGCTGAGAAGGCTGCTGCAGAACGGATCGCCGCCGAAAGAGCTGCTGCCGAGAAGGCCGCAGCTGAAAAAGCGGCCGCCGAGAAGGCTCTGGCCGGTAAGTCTGCTGCAGAAAAAGCCGCATATGAGAAAGCGGCTGCTGAACGAGCTGCTGCGGAAAAAGCCGCCGCAGAGAAGGCTGCTGCCAGCAAAAAAGCAGCTGATCCGACTTACAAGACCGTCTACGACGAAAAGAAGATCACCCTTGAGGGAACCAGTTTTGCCAGCGGGTCTGCGGTACTGAATCGCTCTGCCAGTGCCGGTTTGAATAAGGCTGTGGAATT
Source organism: uncultured Gallionellaceae bacterium (assembly GCA_964571195.1). Classification (GTDB taxonomy): domain Bacteria; phylum Pseudomonadota; class Gammaproteobacteria; order Burkholderiales; family Gallionellaceae; genus PALSA-1006. Next base: position 27,731 of record CAZNAD010000003.1, read on the forward strand.
TGCCAATGCCAAGAAAGAGGCTGACTTGGTGGTTTCCGGCTACAGCGATGACCGTGGTGATGCAGCGAAGAACGTGACGCTGTCTGCCGCGCGTGCCGATGCGGTCAAGAACTACCTGATCAAGCACGGTGTCGCAGCTGAACGTCTATCCTCCAAGGGCGAGGGTGCTGCCAATCCGGTGGCGGACAACAAGACTGCTGCGGGGCGCGCCAAAAATCGCCGTGTCGAAATCAATGCGGTGGTTAAAGAAGCCAAGCAGGTACTTGTGCAGTAAGGCAAGCAGCTGACGCGGTACAAAAAGGCGGGGATGTCCCGCCTTTTTGTTTTGTGTCGCAGCTATTGCCGATGCCGTGCTTGGCACCATTCATTAACTATGCAAGGGAGCGCATGTCGCTGTAACTGAACTACAATATCGCCCGCCATGCTGAAACCTCTCTCTTCTTTACGATCCAATCTCCAGCTACGCCGCGTGTTGCAGATGCTCGGGCTCGCTTCCGCTTTGTTGATGTTGGCGGTGCTGTATGTCGCATTGATTGGCATTGTCATTGATGCCTCTGCATTACGCGGCAATATTGCCCGGATGTTCTCCGAGAGTGTCGGGCGGGAGGTGCGTTTCGAAGGCCCGCTACAGCTTGAGATTTCCGCGCATCCCAAATTGCGCATCGGCGGGCTGCATCTAGCCAACGAAACCGGTTTCGGCGGGGGCGAATTGGTCAGTCTGGGCGAAGCGCGCTTGGGGCTGGATCTGTGGCCATTATTCATGTGGCGTTTGCAGATCGAAGAGCTAGCCGGGAGTGATGTACGGGTTCGCCTGCAACGCAAGCCGGATGGAAGTAATAACTGGACACTCAGGCCGACTCAGGTCAAGTCGCAAAATGTGGCAGCTCCCGGAGAAGGCAATGCGCTGGCACTCGGCGAGGTACTCGCCGCACTTGATATCGAGCGTGTATCGTTGGAGAACTTGCAGGTGGAGTACATCGGCGCGGATGCAAAGAGCCATACCTTCGATTTGCAATCGTTGCTTGCCCGTTTCCCCGCCGGTAAGCCGCTCACTTTGAGCCTGCAGGGGAAGGTAGAGAAGCAGTATCCCTATAAACTGGATTTTGCCGGTGGCACCCTCGCGGATATGGCTTACCCAGAGAAGCCTTGGCCAGTCGATCTTGCGCTGGACTTCATGAATTCACGTTTGTCACTGAATGGTAGCGTTTCGGGAAGTCAGGGCGTGATCAACTTTGGTCTGGGCACCGAAGATATCAGTGAGTTCGAGCGCTTGTTGCAAACCAGACTTCCCCCGGTTGGTATCGCCAGTATCTCAGGCACAGTGAATTATGGACCGGGCAAGGTCACGCTGGAGAACCTGAATGGCGTGATGGGGAACACCCAACTCAACGGCAAACTCGATCTTGATTACAGCGCTACACGTCCGAAGATCACGGGAGAGCTCACCCTCCCGGTTCTGGACCTGCGTCCGTTCATGACGGATAAACCGGCTACTCAGACGGAGCCGCCGCGCAGCCTGGCTGAGGTGTATCGCGAACTGTCCAATGCCACCTTCGACCTGAAGGAGCTGAACCGTGCAGATGCCGATCTGACTTTGCGCGTCGGCCAGTGGTTGAGTTTGCCCGGTTCGGTACACGATGCGATGTTGCAGGTGAAGCTGGAGCAGGGGCGATTGACGGTGCCACTACAAGCTACGGTCGCCGATGTCATGTTGTCCGGCAGTGCTACTGCGGATGCACGCAGCTCTCCAGCGCGTTTTCAACTGGCCCTCGGTACACACGATTCAAGTTTGGGTGATCTGGCTCGCTTGCTCGCTGGCATTCCCGATGTCCAGGGGCAACTGAAACGTTTTGATCTGCGTATCGCCGCACGCGGGGATCGCGGTTCGGCCTTGATGGAAAGTCTGGATGTCCGATTGGACATTGAACGGGGCAAGCTGACTTACGGTAATCATGCGGGAGGAAAACCGGTCAATTTTGCACTGGATCGTCTGGCTGTGGCGCTACCGGCGGGTAAGCCGCTGCAAGGTGATATTCAGGGCGCACTGCTGGATAAATCGGTCATCGCCACGTTGCGCGGAGGTGATCTGGTCACGATGATGCGCGAGGAACGGGTTCCGCTCGATTTCAAATTGCAGGCGGCCAGTGCCAGTGTGCGGGTCGCGGGCGTGTTGCAGCCGCCCCGCAACGGCCTCGGTTCGCAGCTGGCTTTCGAGCTGCTTGCCCCCCATTCGGGAGAGATCGCCAGTTGGCTTGGACTCAAGCCGGGTAGCGATGCGGCGGTGTCGCTCAAAGGCGTTGCGCGTGCCCATCAGGACACCTGGCAATTGGGCGATTTTGCCGTGCAATTGGGGAAGACTGACCTGACTGCGGAGATCAAGCGTGAGCTTGTAGCGGGCAAAGCGCTGCTCACGGTACAACTTGCCAGCCAACTGATCGATGTTGCGGAACTCGAAACGTTGTTGCCGCAAAACGAAAAAAAGTCTCCCTCTTCGGCACCGCCGGCCGGCGCGCTGCTCGATATTCCCATCCTGCCGAACGGTATCAGTCTTGCTGATGCGGACATCGCGGTTCGGCTCAAACGGATCAGCAGTGCATCGCCGCTGACTTTGCGCGATCTTTCTTTTGACGGACGTATCCGCAACGGCATGATGTCGGCATCGCCGTTCGCGGCGAACATCGCGGATATCGGTTTCAGCGGTGCCATCGCGCTCGATTTGCGTACGCAGCAACCGAGTGCCGGGCTGTGGTTGGCGGCAGACGGGATGGATGTGGGGGCGTTATTGAACAAGCTGGGTTTGGCCAGAGAGCTGGAAGCCAGGATAGACAGGTTGCGGCTTTATCTTGATCTGCGTGCGAGCCGCCTAGGGCAGATGCTGGCCCAATCCGCCCTGACGATCAATTTTGAGGGCGGCCATCTGGCTTTGCGTGATGCCAACACGGGAGGGAAGATGCGTGTCGACCTGAATAGCGGCGAACTCAAGGCCGCAGCGGGCGATGCGGTCTATCTGCATCTGAACGGCGCATTGGACGAAGTGCCGGTCATGATCGGGATCGAAACGGCTTCGACTGCGACACTGGTTGATGCCAAGACGCCTATCCCGTTGAAGCTCACTGCGCAAACTTCGGGCGTGACGATGCAATTGTCCGGCAATCTCATCCGCCCACTAGGCGAAGTTGTGGAACTGGGATTGGAGATGAAGGGCGGGCGTTTCGCCGATCTGGATCGGCTCGTGCATACCTCACTGCCGCCGTGGGGGCCCTGGTCTGTTTCGGGAAGATTCAAGACATCGGCGAGCGGTTACGAGGTTGCCAAGCTGGCGTTACAGGTGGGCAGCAGCCAGCTCAATGGTTACGGCAAACTCGATACCCGTGCCGTGCCGCCGCGTATCGATATCGCGCTGGATTCTCCGCTCATCCAGTTGAACGATTTTAATACCGGCACTTGGTCGCCGGAAAAGAAAGCGGCTCCGGTCGCGGCCCAACCGGCGGCAAAAGGGGAATTGCGCAAGAAGACCGCCGCCGCGAGCGATCAGGCACAGCAGGTATTGAGTCAGGCGGTATTGCGTCGCCAGAATGCCTATCTGACTGTGCGGGTGGATCAGGTCGTGTCGGGAAAAGATGTTTTGGGCAGCGGTACGCTGGATGCGAAAGTGGAGAACGGGCGTGCCGATATCGGGCCGGTCGTGCTCAATGTCCCCGGCGGTTCAGCCCGTCTCTGGCTGGGATACGAGCCAGGTGGTAACGACGTGGCGGTCGATCTGCGCAGCAAGGTCAGTCGCTTCGATTATGGGGTATTGGCGCGGCGCATGGACCCCAAGACGGATATGCGCGGCACCTTCAGCTTGGACATTGATGTCAGCGGACGTGCCCGCTATCTATCCGAGATATTGCGGACGGGCAACGGACATATCGATTTTGCGGTTTGGCCGGAGAACATGAAATCTGGGGTGCTCGACATCTGGGCGGTGAACGTGTTGGTCGCCCTCTTGCCTGCGGTCGATCCCGCCCAGGCATCCAAGGTGAATTGTGCGATGGGGCGCTTTGTGTTGGACAAAGGCAAACTGTCCGACAAGAGCATTCTGATCGATACCAGCCGCATGCGGGTGAAAGGCAAGGGCAATGCCGACTTCGCCGCTGAGACATTCCAGCTTTACGTGCAGCCCAAAGCAAAGACGCCCCAATTCTTGAGTCTGGCCTTACCTATCGAGGTGCAGGGACGTTTCGACGATTTCCAGGTGGGGGTGAGGGCATCGGATGTGTTCGATTTCATCGGTGACATCGCCACTTCGGTGGTGCGAGTACCGTATCAGATGCTCTTCGGGAAGGCGCTCCCGGCCGACGGGCAAGACGTGTGTATGGCTCCGATCTAAAATGAACAGCAGGCTGCTAAACTAACGCTTATGAAAATCCATCTCGTCGCGATCAATAACATCCGCAAATTCTTCTTCCTGTTTTACGGCTTGTTGGCCCGGCGCTGGAAGAAGAACTTCTACCTCTACCTGGCGGCGGTGTTTACCGTGTTCGCCGTGGCCGATACCGCGTTCCTGCATGTCACGCAGGAGATGCGTCAGGGCGCATTCGACATGATGGTGCGTTACCGCATCAATCCACCCGAGCCGGACAAGGATATCGTCATCGTTGATATCGATGAGGCCAGCCTGGCGGCGATGGCGCAAGATTATGGCCGTTGGCCATGGCCACGACAGGTGTTGGGCGAATTCCTCGAACAGGTCGAAAAACAACACCCTAAAGCGGTGGTGTTCGATATCCTGTTCAGTGATGCCGATGTATATAACCCGGATAGTGATGCCTATTTCAATTCGGCGATCGCGGCCAGCGATAACACCTTCTTCCCGATCTTGCGACTGGATCCGGGCAGTGATGCTCTGAGCCAGGTCAAACCGGCCATGATCCCCGGGGTCAGCGCTTTTTCCGGGCAGGCCAATCCAGAAGCTACGGTGGCCGTGGTGTTGCCGCACTTTGCCGCTGCGCTGGAGGGCGGGCGTCTCGGCTTGAACAATATCTACCCGGATGTTGATGGTGTTGCGCGCCGTTATCAGGTCTATCGCAACGATTATGGTTGGCGCATTCCCTCCCTCCCGACGCGCGTGGCGAGCGAACTCGGTTGGCCGCAAGCTCCGGCACAGGAGGTGCTGTTGAACTGGCGCGGCAAGCCGTTCTCCTATCACTACGTCAGTTTCAGTGATGTGTATGCTGATATGGGGCGCAAAGAGAAGAAACGTCCGCAGGATGAGTTCAAGGACAAGATCGTCATCATCGGTTCAACTGCTCCCAGCCTGTTCGATATCAAGCCCACGCCGATGAGCAAGATGCATCAGGGGGTGGAGATATTGGCGACCGCCATCGACAATATGAAGCATGAGGACTATCTGCGTTTCCCCGAGGCCAGAGTCGCTTATCTGTTGCTGACCTTGTTGCTGGTATGGGTCTCGGCCTGGGCGTTCTACCGCAACATCGGACGGGACAAGGTAGACCGCTTATTCGGCCTGTCGCAGTTCCTGCTGATCGCCATCTCTTATGCCAGCATCAATTTCAGCACCACCTATATCAACCTGACCGGTCCGGTCGCACTGGCGGTGGCCTATTTCACGCTGGCGCGGATTTATGCCTCCGGCACCTACAAGGCGCTGGAACAGAATATGGTGCGGGTATCGGCGGAGCGTGGCGGCGAGCTGCGTGCGACATTGTTGTTGATCCGCCTGGAGGGGACGCAGAACCTGATGGTGGACGTGGTATTGGAACGTATTCGCAATGCGCTTGAACGTTCCGGCAACGAGGTCAAAAGTGTGGATGTGTTGAAGGGGGTGCAAAAAGGGGTGTGGGAGCTGTTCGAATACACTTTCGCAGTCTCTTGGGTGGCTCCGACAGGTGATGCACAAATACAAGCGAGGGTGGATACTGATCGCGAGGTCGTGCTGGAGAGGTTGCCAACGATATTGGCGAAATATCTGGCCAAGCCTGAAAACGTGGCGACCTGTTTCACCTATCAGGGGGATGTCCGGGGCGGCGAGCAAGCCCAAGCGAGCTGGCGGGTGCTGTTCGCGGAAGCGATTTTGGAATGGGAAAAACGACAGGAGATGAAAGCATGAGCGTGATGAAGCAATGTATGGCTGCGTTGCTGGGGGTGTTGATCCATGCGCTGGCCTTTGCCGGCGAAGCCGGTGTGGCGTTGAAAGCCGACCAGATACGCGCGGAACCGTTCGGTGATGCCAAAGTGACCGGTGCGCTCAACACCGGTGACAAGGTGGATATCCTGCGCAAGGAGGGAGGCTGGTTCGAGGTCAAGGTCGCCAAGGGCAAAGGCTGGGTGCGTATGTTGAGCATACGCAAAGGGGATACCAAGAAGGGCGGCAATGAGGCCGCAGGTCTGCTCAGTGTGGCTTCGGGCCGCGCCGGTACGGGTAAGGTGGTGGCTTCCACAGGCATACGCGGGCTCAGTGAAGAAGAGTTGAAAGCGGCGAGTTTTAATGCGGAAGAACTGAAACTGGCGGAATCCTACGCGGTCAACAGGGCGCAGGCACAGCAGTTCGCCACGGATGGAAAACTGGTCGCCCGCCCCATCGATTATCTGCCGGCAGTCAAATAGGAGGCGTTATGAACTTGAACAAGAGATGGATGGTTGCCGGGATCTTGTGTGCAGTCTGTGGCACCACTGCGGCATTCGATTTTGGTGCATTGAAAGAAAAGGTGAACGCGGAGTTGCCCAAACAACTTCCGCCAGTGATTCCCCAGCCGCCGCAACAATTGCCGCAAGCGGTACCGCCGCAGATACAGCAGCAGGTCATCCAGCAACTTCCGGTCAGTCCGGCGATTGTGAGCGTGGTTAAGGAAGTGGTTGGCCCCACCCAGGAAGAGGAGATTGCCATCGGACACCAGATCGCGGGGAATCTGCTAGGTGCCGCACCGCTGGTGAAAGATGCCAAATTGCAGCAATACGTCAATCGTGTCGGAGCTTGGGTGGCGAGCCAAAGTGAGCGACCGGAGTTACCCTGGCATTTTGGTGTGATCGAAACGAATGACATCAATGCGTTCGCCGCACCGGGCGGTTATATCTTTGTGACCTTGGGATTGTATCGGCAGTTGCAGAATGAGGCCGAGCTGGCCGGAGTGCTGGGTCATGAGGTGGGGCATGTCATCCGCCAGCATCACTTGAAGATATTGCAACAGAGCAAGTTGCTCGAGGCGGGCAGCAAAGCGATTACCAGTCAGACTGGGAATAACGACGCGGTGCAGAAGATCATCGGCAGCGGTGCCGAGATCGTTTCGCGCTCTTTGGATAAAGATGCCGAATTCGAGGCTGACCGTATCGGGGTGGTGCTTTCCGCCCGCTCTGGATATGACGCTTACGGACTGCCCGGCGTATTGCAACAGATCGGCCATTCCGCCAAGGACGAGGGCAGTGTGGCGTTATTGTTCAAGACACACCCGCATCCCGATGATCGTCTGGACAAGATATCCGTGGCGATGGGCGCACGTTTTGACAAGATCAAAGGTGAGACGCTGGTCAAACGATTTTATCGCGTCAAGTAGGATATTCAGTCCTGTGGCAGCGGGATAATCTGATATCTCCGGGGCCGAGGCCCCGGTTACCTGATAGAATCACATTCTGGTCGATTCGATTCAGACGGGCGCAGCCCGAACGGTGTGTGAGCGATGTTCGGTTGAAGTAAAACCAAGCATCGTGCGGCAAAAACAGACAAGGTTCGAAAGCACGTAAAAAAGCCCCGAAACTTTGCAGTTACGGGGCTTTATACTGTTTCTGTTGGTGCCCAGAAGAGGACTCGAACCTCCACACCTTGCGGCACACGGACCTGAACCGTGCGCGTCTACCAATTCCGCCATCTGGGCACTGCTGAGGACGCGCACTTTAATTGCTATAGGATTTACTGTCAATGACAACGAAGAAAAAAAATATCCGCGAACTCGATCCATATCTGGAACGGGAGCGGACTCAGTACGATAACCCTTTGCCCAGCCGCGAATATATCTTGCAGCTCTTGGCGGAACGTGGTGTGCCGGTCGATCAGGACGAATTGTGCAGCCTGTTGCATATTGAACTGGACGAGGAAGACCTGTTCAATCGTCGCTTACGTGCGATGGAGCGGGACGGGCAGATTATGCGTAACCGCAAACGTGCCATCTGTGTGGTCGACAAACTGGATCTGGTCAAAGGCAAGGTGCAGGGGCATCCAGATGGTTTCGGTTTCCTGATCCCGGAAGATGGTAGTGACGACTTGGTGCTGAGCGCCAAGGAGATGCACAAGGCATTACATGGCGACACCGTGATGGCGCGTGTGGGCGGCACGGATAGGCGCGGTCGGCGCGAGGCTAGCATCGTTGAGGTGTTGGAGCATGGCACGACACGTCTGGTGGGGCGTTTGTACGAGGAGCATGGCATCCGCTTCGTTGTGGCCGAGAACCGTCGCATCAGTCAGGACATCTTGGTCGCGCCGGGAGAACATGGCGATGCCAAAGTAGGTCAAGTGGTGGTGCTGGAGATATTGTCGCAACCTTCCAAGCATGCACAGCCGGTCGGGCGCATCATCGAGGTGCTGGGTAACTATGCCGATCCCGGCATGGAGATCGAGATCGCGTTGCGCAAACATGACCTGCCGAACGAATTTCCGCACGACGCAAAACAGCAAGCAGAGCGGTTCTCGCCAACAGTCAGGGCAGAGGACTATGCCGGGCGCGAGGATGTGCGCCAGTTGCCGTTGGTGACCATCGACGGCGAGACCGCGCGTGATTTTGATGATGCGGTGTATTGTGAGCCTGCGGGTAATGGCTTCCGCCTCGTGGTAGCTATCGCCGATGTGAGTTCTTATGTGCAATCGGGCGATGCACTCGACCACGAGGCGATCAATCGCGGCAACTCGGTGTATTTCCCGCGCCGTGTGATTCCGATGTTGCCGGAGGAATTATCCAACGGGCTGTGCTCGTTGAACCCCAACGTCGAACGTCTGTGCATGGTGTGCGACATGCAGATCGACAATGCCGGGAATATCGTGAAGTACCGGTTCTATCCTTCGGTGATGTTCTCCAAAGCGCGTCTCACTTACACGCAAGTGGCCGATATGCTGGCCAATCCGCAGGGCGAGAATGCCAAGCAGTTCGCTGCGGTATTGCCGCACATCAAGCATCTCTACACTCTGTTCCAGACTTTGCTGCAAGCACGCGCGAAGCGAGGTGCCATCGATTTCGAGACGGTGGAGACGCAGATGGTCTTCAATGCGCAAGGCAAAATCGAGAAGATCATCCCGGTGGTGCGTAACGATGCACACAAGCTCATCGAGGAATGTATGTTGGCAGCGAACGTCTGTGCGGCTGATTTCCTGAGTTCGAACCAGCATCCGGTGCTGTACCGCGTGCATGAAGGACCGACACCGGAAAAACTGGAAGCGGTGCGCGAATTCTTCAAGGAGTTCGGTCTGCAACTGGGCGGCGGAGATGAGCCTCAGGCAGGTGACTATTCCAAGCTGCTCAAACAGATCAAAGGCCGTCCCGATGCGGGGCTGCTGCAAACCGTGATGTTGCGCTCTTTGCGCCAAGCGCAATACAACCCGGAGAACGTTGGACACTTCGGTCTCGGTTATGAGGCCTACGCGCACTTCACCTCGCCGATCCGCCGTTATCCCGATCTGTTGGTACACCGTGCGATCAAAGCCGTGCTGCAAGGCAAGCAATACAAGCCCGCGATGAAGTGGGCGGAGCTGGGTGTCCATTGTTCGCAAACCGAACGCCGTGCCGATGATGCGACGCGCGATGTCGAGGCATGGCTCAAGTGCTTTTATATGCGCGACCACCTCGGCAGCGAATTCGAAGGTACGATCTCTTCGGTCACAGGCTTCGGTCTGTTCGTAGCGCTGGACGACCTTTATGTGGAAGGGCTGGTTCACGTTTCCGAACTGGGCGCAGATTATTACCACTTCGATGCCGCCAAACACCAGATGTTGGGTGAGCGTACCGGCAAGCGTTACCGCTTGGGCGACCGGGTCAAGGTCAAGGTCGTACGTGTGGATATGGAAAGCACCAAGATCGACTTTTCCTTGATAGGTGAAAAATCAGAGGCACTTCCGGTGCTGAATGTGGGCGCATGGGGCGATGCCGCACCGAAGAAAGTAAAGAAGGCTGTCGCCAAGAAAGCGGGCAAGAAGCATGGCTGAGACACGCATCATTCACGGTTTCCATGCTGTCATCGGACGTATCCGTCAGAATGCGGACGGTGTGCTGGAGATTTATGTCGATGCGCAACGCCGCGATCCACGTGCCCGCGATCTGCTGAAATTAGCTGAGACACACGGTGTACGTATCGTGCCGGTGGATGGCAAGCGTCTGGATGGCATGGCGGGCAATACTCGCCATCAGGGCGTGGCAGCGCGGGTGGACGCGGCGCAGCGCGTACAGCATCTGGACGATGTGCTGGATACATTGACCGAGCCTGCATTGCTGTTGGTATTGGATGGCGTACAAGACCCGCATAACTTGGGGGCTTGCTTGCGTAGTGCCGATGCCTTCGGAGTACATGCGGTTATCGCTCCTAAAGACCGGGCCGTGGGCATCAATTCCACGGTGGAGAAGGTGGCATGCGGCGCGGCGGAGACGGTGCCTTACATCACCGTTACCAACATCTCGCGTACCCTGCGTGAATTGCAAGAGCGCGATATATGGGTGGTCGGTGCGGACGGCGAGGCGGAGACCGACCTGAACACTTTCAAACATACCGGAGCCATTGCTTGGGTGCTGGGGGCGGAGGGTGAGGGATTGCGTCGTCTAACACGTGAGACTTGCGATCAGTTGGTGCGTATCCCGATGTCGGGCAGCGTAGAAAGCCTGAATGTGTCGGTGAGTACTGGAATCTGTTTGTACGAGGCAAGAAGACAGCGTATGGCGTGATGGTTGATAGCGATGTTCGCGGAGTTTGAGGATAGAATAAAAAAGGACAAGTGGAGGGATGATGTGGAAATTTGATTTTTCGATCCTGACCAAAGATGGGCAGAAAGTCGAAAGCGTGGTGATCGCGGCTCTAGATCAAGATGGGGCAGAGCGCAAGTTGAAACAGATGTACCGCTATTGCGAGATTGTGCGATGTACACCGAGAGAGGATGACAACGGCGGGAAGATGTCTCAGTCCGTGTCGGTCGAAGACATCCTCACCATGATCTCCAAGTGAGCTATTCGATAAAACCGTCAGCCAGTAGCTCTGCCACCAAATCGTCGTAATCTTGAGCGCCCTTGCTGGTCGGTGCGTGTTCGAAGACGGTCAGATTCAGCGCGGGACTTTCCGCTAGGCTGACATTTTCGGAAATTTTGGTCTTGCATACATCCTGGCCGAAACGTTCCTCCACCAGACGTAACACATCCCAAGCCATACGCCGGCGTCCATCGAAGCGGGTCAGCAGATAACGCCGCTGGATACGACGTTTCAATACATGCTCCAGCGCCCCCAATGATTTTTCGAGTTGTATCGCACCCTTGGTGGAAAGATGATCGGCTGCGATTGGAATGATCAAGCCATTACAAGCAAAAAGTGCATTCAAGGACAAAACGCCGATCATCGGGCAGCAGTCGATAATGACTGGAGTCTCCTTTTTGCCGAAATTCTCCGATTGCAGACTGGAATTGAGCCGGTTGACCACGTTGTAGCCTTTGCCGTACAAGGCATCAACTTTGGATAATTCGGCATGGGAGGGGATGATCTTGATGAGACTTTTCGTGTCCTGTACCAGTTCGCGCAAGGGGCGGTTACGTTGGAACAGGCTTAACATCGTTTCGTCACCGGAGCGGACGGTTAGGCCGGCGATTGAGCTGAGGTGTGCTTGCGGATCGAGATCAATTCCATAGGAGGTTCGGCCTGTTCGAATCAGAGCTGCCGCCAGATTGAGTGCCGTAGTTGTTTTTCCAACGCCCCCTTTCTGATTGAATACAGCAATGATGGTCATGGGCGTGGTCTGGGTTAGATGACAGGGCAGTCGTTACTGATTTTTTGAAAGGCTTGCACGATACCGTGACGCTTCAGCATGGACAGCCATTCCGTCTCATTATGTGAGATGACGCTGTCCAGATAGCCGATGTTGCGCTCGATCGATTCGAGATAAAAGTTCCTGTTTGCTCCCAGACTATCCTTGAAGTGGTTGTTCAAATGGCGATAGACGGTCTCGAATTCGGTATCCAGTGTTTTGCGGATAAGCTCATAAAAGTTGCGAGTCTTTTTCAGCAGATCTTGCATGTTCTGATAGTTTCCCAGATCGGCTTCTTTGAATTCCAAGTAGAGGAACAGCAGTTTTTCGAGATAGCAGCGATCAGCCATCTGTCCAATCAGGTCGGCAGTTCCGACAATCTGGCCGAGCAGGCGGATACGGGGACTTGGGAAGTCGATTTTTGAGAGGTCGTGACGCATGTCGGTGCAGCTGATGATCATGCTTAACGGTGAAGCGAATTCGGCAGAGAAGTGCCAATTGTCCAAATGCTGTGCCATGAATTCGATACCGCGCAAGACATGGGTCTGGGTATATTGCGCGCCGCTACCCGCAGCTTCGGTCTCTTTCTGTGCATAACCGATATCATGTAGCAGTGCCGCCACCATAATCAGCGTGATCTCTTCATCACTAAGCCGGGTTCCAGAAAGGTGCACTCCATGCAACAGCCGAACGGCGCAGATGAAAACATCCAGAGTGTGGCGAAGGTCGTGATAAGGCGTTTGGATGCGGCTGTAGCCGGGATAACAGCCGTTGAACAGGCACATGACATCGTCAAAAACACCACGCAAACGGCTCAGGTCGATATCTGGGCTGATCTGGCGCACGATCCCGCTGGCCTTGTTCCATACTTCAAGTGGATCGTTGTTGGCAAACAACTCCCTGATTTCGGCTGGATGGATCTCGCGTTCTGGTGCATTCATTGCGATATTTTGCATGGTGAATCCCTATTCCGCAATAGCAAAATCCGGCTGGCGTGAAATTAAGCGTCATCGCCTGACCATACAGATTGCAGCGACATTGAGCGAACGGAAACTACCGGTGATGGTTTCGGTCAAACATCTCTATTGCAATTGGTTTCTCACGGTTTCGCACAATTGTGCAATATGCTGCGGGTCGTGAAGCATCTCTCCACTGATCCAGAACGTATCTTCAGCTCGCGCGCCCAAGGTATTGATCTTGGCTCGGTGAATATCGACATGGTGCTGGGCGAGCACGTAGGCGATGCGGGCGAGGAGCCCGGGCCGGTCTCCAGCGATCAGCGAGAGAACCAGATTGTTCTTTTCGTCCCGCAAGATCGAAACTTCCGGTTTGATTGGGAAATGTTTGAGTTGGCGGCTGACCCTGCCGATCTGCGGAGTCTGCGCGGCTTCGGAATGGAGCAGCTGCTGTGCCAATTCGTATTCGATATAGTTCATCACATCGCGGTAGGCGGTCTTGTCACTACTGGCGTCCATCACCAGGAAACTATCCATCGCGTAACCGTGCTGGGTGGTATGGATCTTGGCTTCCATGATGTTGTAGTTCATGCGCTCGAAAAAGCTGCAAATGCGCGCGAACAGATAGGGTTGGTCCGGTCCGTATACCATGACCTGTATCCCTTCGCCGATACGGCTGAGCCGGGCTTTGACGACCGGAGCTTCGACGTTCACGCGGTGTGCCAGTTGACGGGTATGCCAGGCGATCTCGTGCGCATCATGGTGCAGGAAATATTCTGCGTCGAACTGAGCCCACAATAAGGCATAACGCTCTGGAGCGATGGCATACAGACTAAGTGTCTCTTGCGCATGTTTGCGGGTGTCACCGACCTGGTCGGCGATCTTGCCATCTGTCATGTAACGTTGGGTGGCATGGAACAGATCCTCTAACAACTTTCCCTTCCATGCGTTCCAAACCTTTGCACTGGTGCCGCGTATATCCGCCACGGTGAGCAGATATAACGCGGTCAGATAGCGCCCGTTTTTCACCTTGGCGGCAAAGGCCCCGATCACATCCTGATCTGACAGGTCTTGTTTCTGGGCGGTGGAGGACATGGTGAGATGATGCTCCACCAGCCAAACCACCAGCTGTGTGTCTTCGGCTGTCAGGCCGTGTTGTTTGCAGAAACGTGCGGCATCCGCCATACCCTGCTTGGAGTGATCCCCGCCGCGTCCCTTGGCGATGTCGTGGAATAAGCCGGCAATATAGAGGACTTCCGGGCGTGCAAAATCGCGGATGAATTTGCTGCACAATGGATTTTCGTGTTCATGTTTGGCGAGTGTGAAACGTCGTAGGTTGCGGATGACCATCAGGATGTGCTCGTCCACCGTGTAGACATGGAACAGATCGTGCTGCATTTGTCCGACAACTTTGCCGAATGCGGGTATATAACGTTCGAGGATGCCGTGCTGATTCATGCGCCGGAGTGCATGGGTCAGGCCTTGGGGTTGACGGAAAATCTGCATGAATAACGCGCGGTTCTCTGGATTTTTGCGAAAATCCGCGTCGATGTTTTTGCGCGCACGCCACAGGGCGCGCATGGTGGAGGCAGAAAACCCGTCCAGTTCTGGATGTTGTTCCAGTAGCAAAAAGCTTTCCAGGATCGCGGTAGGTTGGTGTTCGAACAAGGACTCTTCACGTACAGCCAGGAATCCGCCACATGCACTGAATCTTTGGTTGAGCGGGTAGACGTTACCCGCTTCTGGAAAGATACGTGCGCGCATGTTTTGCAGGAGTACGCTGTTGAGCTGTTGTACGGCGCGCTTGGTGCGGTAGTAATGCTGCATGAGGTGCTCACTGGCTCGCCGGGAAGCACTGTCATGGAGCTGCATCTGTTCGGCGAGCGGGGTCTGATAGTCGAAGATCAGCCGGTCTTCGCGACGTTTGGCCAGATAATGCAAACGGATGCGCAGGGTTTGGAGCAGCGATTCATGACGCGCGATGGCGCGCGCCTCTGCATCGGTGATCAGTTCTGCTGTGGCAAGTTCACGCCAGGTTGTGCCGAAGCCGCAGGCACGGCTGATCCATAACACGGTTTGCAAGTCACGCAGCCCCCCCGGACTTTCCTTGATGTTGGGTTCAAGGTTGAAATCGGTATCGACAAAACGGGTATGGCGCTGCTGCTGCTCCTGTGTCTTGGCCAGAAAGAAAGCGCGGCGGCTCAGGTGTTCGGCGAGAGTTTCTCGCATCTCGAGGAAGATGGAGCGGTTACCGGTGATGTGGCGGGCTTCCAGTAGGTTGGTCTGTACCGTGACATCAGACGACTCGGCCATGCAGTCGCCAATCGTGCGGATACTGTGTCCGATCTCCAAGCCGATGTCCCACAATACACCGACCAATGTTTGCAAGCGCTGTTCCAATGCACTGTCGGGACTTTGCGGCAGGAGGATGAGTAGGTCGATGTCTGATTTGGGAAACAGTTCCATGCGCCCATATCCCCCGACTGCGACGAAAGCGGCATCATCCGGCATCCCGGATTGTTTCCAGATCAATTTAAGGAAATGATCGATCAGCCTGGCATGGTTGTGCAGCAGGCGTAACGGATGGGGGCGGGCTTCGTAATCACGTTGCAGCTCAAGGCGGGCAGCGCGCAAGTCATCGCGGATCTGAACGGTGGTCAACACTGCCGGAATCAGAGTTCGGGAGGGGGGGGGGCGTCAGCCGATAGCGTCAAAACCTCGAATCCGCTTTCGGTCACAAGGACTGTGTGTTCCCATTGGGCGGAGAGGCTGTGGTCTTTGGTGACGACCGTCCAGCCATCCCCCAGTTGTTTGATGCCGGCCTTTCCGGCATTCACCATCGGCTCAATGGTGAAAATCATCCCGGCTTCCAGGCGTATGCCGGTACCGGGTTTTCCGTAGTGCAGGACTTGCGGTTCTTCATGGAATTTCTTACCGATGCCATGTCCGCAGAATTCGCGCACGATACTGTAACCCAATCCTTCGGCGAAGCTCTGTATGGCATGGCCGATATCTCCCAGCGTGGCCCCGGCTTTGACCACACGGATGCCACGCCACATCGCTTCATGGGTGCTTTCGCACAGGCGGCGTGCCTGGATTGAAGGTTCGCCGACGTAGAACATGCGGCTGGTGTCCCCGTGATAACCATCTTTGATGGTAGTGATGTCGAGATTGATGATATCGCCGTTCTTCAGCTTCTTGTCACCGGGGACGCCGTGGCAGACTTGGTGATTGATGGAGGTGCAGATGGATTTCGGGTACGGTGCATGGCCGTGGGGAGCATAATTCAGCGGGGCGGGGATACAGCCCTGGATACCGACCATGTAATCATGGCATAACTTGTCCAGCTCTTCGGTGGTCACTCCGGCTTTGACAAACGGGGTGACATAATCCAACACTTCGCCGGCAAGACGGCCAGCAATACGCATTTTTGCGATTTCTTCGGGGGTTTTGATACAGATGGTCATGATGGCGTATTCTCGGGCGACAGCCGCAAGGATAGTGGATAGGGCTGCTCAACACAACATGACCCGCAGAATGCCCGCGTTCACGCGGAAAAATACAGGATACTTCGAAGTCTGCGGCCAGCTTATTGCAGGAGGTAGGCAGCGACTATTTTGCCCTCGGCATCCACGACTCGCCAGGATTCACTGCCTTGCTGGGCGGGAATTTCGGAGGTGTTGCCGAGTTTGATGGCGGGAATTCCTTCTACATATAACGTAAGCATGATGTACTCCTGAACAAGTGGACATGGTGACAGTCTAGCGCTAGGGCGGATGCCGCCATGAGTGGAAAAGATGGCAAAAATCAGCGCTATTGGTTTGTTGGACGGGAAGTGTTTGCATCGAAGGGTG
Source organism: uncultured Gallionellaceae bacterium (assembly GCA_964571195.1). Classification (GTDB taxonomy): domain Bacteria; phylum Pseudomonadota; class Gammaproteobacteria; order Burkholderiales; family Gallionellaceae; genus PALSA-1006. The sequence goes on from CAZNAD010000003.1 coordinate 44,521, forward strand.
TAGATGGTCAATTATCGTTGCCAGCAGTATTAAACTGTCCAGCCCAGACCACATTTAGGATGTTTTTACAGCCGCCGTGTCCAACAGCCCACTGAAAAATCGTTTACCCAGCAGAGAAATTGTCCATCGTTATCGCTGGCTGCGTCCTTTTGCACCCAGATTGGGGCATCCCAATTTATGGCACCTGCATCGGCGTTCGGTTGCCGGGGGAGTGGCGGTCGGATTGTTTTGTGGGCTGATCCCGGGGCCATTGCAGATGCTGAGTGCGGCTCTGTTAGCGATGTCTCTCCGGGTGAATCTTCCCGTGGCATTGTTCGTCACTTTGTATAGCAATCCCTTTACCATTCTGCCGCTGTATCTGCTGGCTTATCAACTGGGGGCCTGGGCATCCGGGGCGACGGTGGATGCGGCACATCTGGTTTTGCCAGAGCTCCATTGGCATGACTGGTTCTGGCCGTTATTCCATTGGCTGTCATCACTAGGACATGCTTTTGCACTCGGTCTGCCGCTATTGGCCTTGTCACTGGCCGTATCGGGATATGTCGCGGTGCGTTTGGGCTGGCATGGTTGGGTGTTATGGCGCTTGTACCAGCGTCGCATGCGCCGGAGCCGGAACAGCGCCGGTCATATGGAACCTTAGTCCAATATAAATTCCCCGCTTGCTGGCATACATTTCACTCCACAGGATTATTGGGGCGGATGGCTATCGTGGTCGAGGAACAGTCGGGACGGACAGCGGCGTTGTGTGCAAAGCGGAGGAAGCCCGTTACGGTACGTGGCTTTTCGCCTATTCATGCGCTTGCGGGGATAGGCAGGCTGGTCTGTCTCCCGTTGCTGGTTGCTGTGAGTGCCTTACCGTGTCATGCGCAGGATTTTGATTTGGCAGCAGAACCTCCCAGGGTGGTGGCGATGCTGGATGAGGCAATTTCGCTTGAGCAGGATATAAACAACCCAGATCTGATACTGCGAGTCGCAGAGCTCTACTGCGCGGCATCCCGGCTGGGGAGTCTGGAGGCGCAATATCGTTTCGGTTTGTTCTATCTCAAGGGGAGCGGGGCACCGAGGAACGTTGTTTTTGCAGCGAACCTGTTTTCACTGGCGGCGCAGCGGGGGCATGCAAAAGCGATGGACATGCTGGAAAAGGTCAATCTGCGTACCATAGACCTACCAGCGTGTATGTTGTGAGTTCCCCAATCTTCTCGCGTCAGTCGATTCGTTTCGGTTTGAAATTGGCTTGTAGCCCCTTACCACCGCGAGCCCGTTTACTGAAGTAACTGTGTAATGCTTCGCCGGAGAGTTTGATGGTGTGTTCACGTGCGCCGGTAGCTCCGCTTACTTCCAGTTTTGCTTGATTGATGACTCCCGCTGCGGCCAACTGTCCGTTTTCGCTCAGCCCCATCAGGATGACGCCTTTCCCCCCTCCTTGAAGGTGCTTAATTTCGCTCAACAGGAACAATAGCAGTCGGCCATCGCTGGAGGCGGCGGCCACCAGCGATTGTTCGCTCGGCGTGTACGGGGCAGGGGGCAGGATGGCTTCTTTTTCCACGCTGATGAATTGCTTGCCCGCCTTGGTGCGTCCGACCATATCGCCGAGTGTGGCGGTGAAGCCGTAACCTGCGGCGGTGGCGATCAAAACATGCTGGTCGGCTTTGCCGCACAGTACGTGGGCGATTTTGGCGCCGCTGGCGAGTTCGATCAGCGTGGCGAGCGGCACGCCGTCGCCACGTCCCGAGGGCAACTGGTTGACGGGGATGCTGCATACGCGACCGTTGTCGCAAATGACGATGCAATGGTCGGTGGTGCGGCATTCGTATTTCGCCAGCAGGCCGTCGCCGTCCTTAAAGGGCAGGGCGGATAAATCCAGCCCGTGCCCTTGCCGTGTGCGGCCCCAATGCTTCTTGGAAATGATGACGGTGACGGGTTCGTCGACGATGTTGTTTACCGGTGCGGCACGTTGCGCTTCTTGGATTAGCGTGCGACGGTCGTCGCCGTAGGTCTGCGCATCGGCATCGATCTCGCTGGCGACTTGTTCGCGCAAGGCGGAGTCTTTCGACAGCAGGCGGGTCAGATCTTTGGCTTCTTTTTCGAGCTGCTTGATCTCCTTCTCGATGCGGATGCCTTCCATGCGTGCCAATTGGCGCAGGCGGATTTCCAGGATGTCTTCGGCTTGGCGGTCGGAGAGTTCAAAGCGCGCGATCAGAGCGGCTTTGGGATCGTCCGATTCGCGGATGATCTTGATGACCTCGTCGAGATTGAGGAACACCACCATGCGTCCGGCGAGGATATGCAGGCGGTCGTTGACCTGTCCCAAGCGGTACTGGCTGCGGCGGCGTACCGTGGAAAGGCGGAATTCAACCCACTCGCGGATGATCTGCGGCAATGACTTTTGCTGCGGGCGACCATCCAGCCCGATCATGGTCAGGTTGAGCGGCGTGGAAGACTCCAGACTGGTGTGAGCCAGCAGCACGTTCATCAACTCTTCTTGTGTCTGGCGCGACGACTTGGGTTGGAATACCAGACGCACGGCCTGCGATTTATCGGATTCGTCCGCCACCGCATCCAGCACCGATAGCAACAATTGCTTGTTTTGCACCTGCTCCGGCGACAGGCTCTTTTTGTTGGCTTTGACTTTCGGGTTACTCAGCTCGTCGATTTCTTCCAGCACTTTGCGGGTCGAAACGCCGTGCGGCAATTCGTACACCACGATCTGCCACTGGCCGCGCGCGAGTTCTTCCACCGTCCAGCGGGCGCGCATTTTGATCGAGCCGCGTCCGCTCAAATAACCTTCACGCAGGTCGCGCGGCGAGGAAATGATCTGGCCTCCGGCGGGGAAGTCAGGGCCTTGCACGCAGGCGAGCAGGGCATCGTCGGCGAGGTTCGGATCGCGCACCAACTGCACCGCCGCAGAAGCGACTTCGCGCAAGTTATGCGACGGGATCTCGGTCGCCATACCCACCGCGATACCGGATGCACCGTTGAGCAGCACCATAGGCAAACGCGCGGGCAGCATCGCGGGTTCTTGGAATGCACCGTCGTAGTTGGGCACAAAATCCACCGTGCCCATATCCAGCTCGGACAGCAGCAGGTCGGCCAACGGGGTGAGGCGCGCTTCGGTGTAACGCATCGCGGCGGCATTGTCGCCGTCGCGCGTGCCGAAGTTCCCCTGGCCATCGACCAGCGGGTAGCGCATGGCGAAATCCTGTGCCAGACGTACCATCGCCTCATATGCGGAAGAGTCGCCGTGCGGATGGTATTTACCCAGCACATCGCCGACCACTCGCGCTGATTTGACGTGCTTGTTGCCGTGGCTTAATCCCATCTGGCGCATGGCGTAAAGGATGCGGCGCTGTACCGGCTTTTGCCCGTCGCACACATCCGGCAATGCGCGGCCTTTCACCACCGAGATGGCGTACTCAAGGTAAGCACGCTCGGCATACAGCGAGATCGGCACATCGTCGCCATCCGGCAAAGGGGCGAGCGGGGCGAACTGTTTCGTGCCGCCAGAACCGCCTGCGGTACTCGCTTCCGGTTCGGGTGTTTCGACTTCGACGGGTTTGGCTTCGTCTTCGGAGAAGAGGGTAGGTTGGTCTTCCGGAATGTGGTTGCTACTCATCAGATATCTCCCTCAACTTCATTGCCGTGATACTCCAGCCACGCGCGGCGCGTTGAGGCTTCGTGTTTACCCATCAGCATGTTGAACATTTCCATATTTTCCTTGTATGGCACCGCAGCGACATTGACGCGCAACGAGCGGCGCGTGTCGGGGTTGAGTGTGGTGTCCCACAATTGTTCGGCGTTCATCTCACCCAAGCCTTTGAAGCGCGAGATCGACCAGCTGCCTTCGCGCACTTTCTCCTGACGCAAGCGGTCTTCGATGCCCAGCAGTTCGCCTTCGTTGAGCGCGTAGATCTTGCGAATCGGTTTCTTGCCTTGTGCGGGAACGTCCACGCGGAACAGCGGCGGTTGCGCCAGATAGATCTTTCCGGCGAGCACCACTTGGTAGAAGTGGCGGAAGAACAAAGTCAGCAACAGGGTGGAGATGTGCGCGCCGTCCACATCGGCGTCGGCCATGATGTAGATACCGCTGTAGCGCATGCCGGACAGATCCACGGTATCGTCCGGCCCGTGCGGGTCTACGCCGATGGCGACGGCGATGTCGTGGATCTCGTTATTGGCGAACAGACGGTCTTTTTCCACCTCGAAGGTGTTGAGCACTTTGCCACGCAAAGGCAGGACGGCTTGGAATTCCTTGTTGCGTCCCTGTTTGGCGGAGCCTCCGGCGGAGTCGCCCTCGACCAGAAACAGTTCGGTGCGGGTCGGGTCGCTGGAGCTGCAATCGGTGAGTTTTCCCGGCAGCACGGCAACGGACGAGCCTTTTTTCTTTTCCACCTTTTGCGCCGAGCGCAAACGGCTTTGCGCCTGCTGGATGGCGAGTTCGGTGATGCGTTTGCCGAAGTCGATATGCTCGTTCAGCCACAGGTCGAGCGGGTCTTTCACCATCAGCGAGACCAGACGCAGCGCGTCGCGCGAGACGAGTTTGTCTTTGGTCTGGCCCTGGAATTGCGGGTCGAGCACCTTGGCGGAGAGTACGAAACTGGCGCGTGAGAACACGTCTTCCGGTACCAGTTTCACGCCCTTGGGCAACAAGCCGTGCAACTCGGCGAAACTTTTTACCGCATTGAATACGCCGTCGCGCAGGCCGGAATCATGCGTGCCGCCCGACCAAGTGGGAATCAGATTGACGTAAGACTCGCGCACCACCGCGCCTTCGGTGGACCATACGATGGCCCAAGCTGCGCCTTCGCCTTCGGCATAACCGCTGTCGCCGCCCTTGGGGATGAATTTCTCCATGGCGAAAATGGGCACGGCCATTTCCTGTTCCGCCATTGCTTCGTTCAGGTAGCCGCGCAGCCCATCGGGGTAAGACCAGACGCGCGTCTCGCCGGTTTTTTCGGTAAACAATGTGACGTTCACTCCGGGCAGCAACACCGCCTTGGAGCGCAGGGAGCGTTCCAGTTGCGGCAGGATGACATTGGGTACATCGAAATATTTCGGGTCAGGCCAAGCGCGCACCATCGTGCCGCTGCGCTTCTTCGGGCAATCGCCGACACGCGCTACGGGAGCGGCGGCAACGCCGTTGATAAAGCGGATGAAGTGTTCGCCGCCATCGCGGAATACCGTCACTTCCACCTTGGTGGAAAGGGCATTGGTCACCGCCACGCCGACACCGTGCAAACCGCCCGCGAATTTGTACGCGCCGCCGGAATCCTTGTCGAACTTGCCCCCGGAGTGCAGCACCGTGAACGCCACCTCGACCACCGACACGCCTTCTTCGGGATGCAGACCGACCGGAATGCCGCGCCCGTCATCCAGCACCGACACCGAGCCGTCGGCATGGGCGATCACGCTGATGTTCTTGGCGTAATTGGCCAAAGCCTCGTCGCAGGCGTTGTCCACGACTTCGGCGATGAGGTGATTGGGAGATTCGAGATTGGTATACATCCCCGGGCGCTGGCGCACCGGTTCAAGACCGCGCAGAACTTTGAAACTGGATTCGTCGTATTTTTTGTTGGCCATTTTTCGTTCGTATGGGTGAAGCTGAATTTCACTGTTGACTTGGGAACGCTCGTTCTATATCTTACCGACCCATGAGCAACGACGCAAATTATCTCGCCAAACTTCAGGACTATTACGCGGACAACAACGTATTGCCGCCGTATTCGACCATCATGTCGTTATTGGGGCTGAAATCCAAATCCCCGGTGGCGGCTCTGATCGCGCGGCTCAAATTACAAGGGTTCCTTGAGTCTACCCCGGAAAAACGTCTTAAACCGGGCAGACGATTCTTCGAGCGTCCCATTTTCGACAGTGTCCAAGCGGGCGCGCCTAGGGCGGCAGACGATGCCCGTTACGATACCCTCACCATCGACGAATATCTGGTCGAGAGTCCTTCCAATACCGTGTTGATCAACGTCAAAGGAGATTCCATGATTGATGCAGGCATCATGCCTGGTGATACGGTCGTGGTAGAAAAGCGCGGGCCGGCCAATATCGGCGACATGGTCATCGCTATCGTCGACAATGAATTCACCTTGAAGACGCTCGGTAGCGAAAAGGGGCAGTTCGTCCTGTTGCCGGCTAATCCTGCCTATCCGGTCATTCGCCCCAAAGGCGACCTCGAGATTTTCGGCATCGTGGTCGGGCAATTCCGCAAATACAAATAACGAATGCTGCACTGATGGCTTAATCGGGTTTACCATATCGACATGGGACCTTTCTCAGCCAATTTCTTCGAATTTTATTTCACTTCAATACCGGACGGTGTGAGGCAGTTCATCTGCTTTATCGGTGCCGTCCGACCGCCTGTTGGCAAGACCTGCTATCCCGCAGAGGGTTTTAACAGCGATTCGTATCACACATAACAAATACTTAGGTCAGACAGGAGGAGTTGGATCATGGCGACAAAATCAAAAAAAGCATTGGTATGCCACTTGGAAAAAGCCTTCGATAAAAATTCGATCCGGGATGCGCTGGATGAGCGACTGGTCTACTCGGTAGGAAAAGATGCACTTACTGCGACCGACCGCGATTGGTTCATGGCTTCGGCCTATGTCGTCCGAGATCGCCTGATTGATCGCTGGATGCAGACGATGAGCAGTTATTACGAGGAGGATGCAAAACGGATTTATTATCTGTCGATGGAGTTTCTCATGGGCCGCGCCCTGATGAACAGTCTGCACAATCTGGATATGGATCACGCGACCCGCGAGGCACTGCATGATCTCGGTGTGGAGTTGGAAGTCGCACGAGATGTGGAATATGACGCCGCGCTTGGTAATGGTGGCTTGGGGCGTTTGGCAGCGTGCTTCCTCGACTCGATGGCGACACTGGATTTGCCCGGATATGGTTATGGAATCCGCTATGAATACGGCATGTTCCAGCAGCAAATCGAGGAGGGGCGTCAGGTGGAGCACCCGGACAACTGGTTGCGTTATGGCAATCCCTGGGAGTTCGGTCGCCCGGAGGTATTGTATCAAGTGAAGTTCCACGGTCACGTGGCAGAATACAAAGATGAACACGGCGTGGTACGCCATCATTGGGTGGATACCGATGATGTGATGGCGATGGCACATGACACGCCGATTCCTGGATATGGGACTCGCACGGTGAACAACATGCGGCTATGGGCGGCCAAGTCATCGCGGGATTTTGATCTGGGTTATTTCAATCAGGGTAACTATATCAAGGCGGTGGAAGATAAAGACCGTTCTGAGAACCTCTCCAAAGTGTTGTACCCGAACGATTCGACGCAGATGGGGCATGAGCTGCGTCTGAAACAGCAATATTTTTTCACTTGCGCATCGCTACAAGATATTCTGAAACGCTACCTTAAAGATTACGACAACTTTGATGAGTTGCCGAACAAGGTGGCGATCCAGTTGAACGATACCCATCCGGCCATTGCTATCGCCGAACTGATGCGTGTGCTGGTTGACCTGCACCGTGTCCCTTGGGAAAAAGCTTGGGATATCACGCGGCATACCTTCTCTTACACTAACCATACCCTGATGCCGGAGGCATTGGAGACTTGGCCGGTGGCGATGTTCGAGAACATCCTGCCACGGCACATGCAACTTATTTACGAGATCAACCATAGATTCCTGGAAGAAGTGCGCCATCATTTCCCCGGTGAGAACGACTTGTTACGCCGCATGTCGATCATTGGAGAGGAGGGGGGGAAACGCGTCCGCATGGCTCACCTGGCTATCGTCGGAAGTCACAAGGTGAATGGAGTGGCTGCAATCCATACGCAACTGATGCGACAGACGATATTTGCCGATTTTGACCGACTCTGTCCGGGCAAAATCGTCAATATGACCAATGGCATCACACCGCGCCGCTGGCTGAATCAGGCCAACACGCAACTGGCCGAATTGATCAATTCCCGTATCGGCAAAGGCTGGCTAAAAGACTTGAGTCAGCTTAAGGCGCTCATTCCGCTGGCCGAAGATGCCGGCTTCCGCGCGCAGTATGCAGCGATCAAACGGGCCAACAAGCAGCGTCTGGTCGGTTTGATCAAACATAAACTGGGCTTTGAGGTGAGCGTCGATTCCCTGTTCGATGTGCAGATTAAACGTATCCATGAATACAAGCGGCAACTGCTCAATGTATTGCACATTGTGACACTCTACAATCGCATCCGCCGGGGGGGGGATTGTGTGCCGCGTACCGTCATCTTCGGGGGCAAGGCGGCACCGGGTTATGCTGTGGCAAAACTCATTATCAAACTCATCAACGACGTCGCTGATGTCGTGAACAATGACCCGCAAGTGGCAGGGAAGCTGAAGGTCGTTTTCATTCCCAATTATGACGTTTCCACAGCAGAGATCATTGTGCCCGCAGCCGATCTTTCCGAACAGATATCGACTGCCGGGACAGAGGCCTCCGGCACGGGCAACATGAAACTGGCTTTGAACGGCGCATTAACTATCGGCACCCTTGATGGTGCAAACATCGAAATCGGCGAAGAGGTGGGCTGGGATAATATCTTCATCTTTGGTTTGACCACGGATCAAGTGGCTGAGGTACAGGCTAAAGGTCATCAGCCCCGCGCGTATTACGATGGCAATGCCGAATTGCGCGAAGTGTTGGACATGATAGGCTCGGGATTCTTCTCGCCGAATGAACCGGCACGATTCAAACCGATTATCGATAACCTGTTGCAACATGGTGATAAATACCTGCTTCTGGCTGATTATGCAGCGTATATCACCTGTCAGGCGGAGGTCGAAGTTGCTTATCGGAATCAGGAATCTTGGCTGAAGAAATCCATACTGAACGTAGCTAATATGGGCAAATTCTCCAGTGACCGCACCATCGCGCAATATGCAAAAGAGATATGGGATGTGAAAGCGGTGAGCCGAAAATAAGTGGGATGAAGAAGGCTGCGTCTGTACCTGAGTCAGCCTTTTTTATTCAGGATGGCGTGTAATCGCTGTTCGCGGTGCAGTTTTTCCGCTGTGATGATGACGATCTGCACCTCGCTGGCGGAGAGTCCCGGGAAATGTTGGGTGAGCATGCGCGCTATCGCAAAATTCGATAAAGTTTTTATGTTGTCGTTTGCTGCGATGACCGGGGCGATCAGTTCACATGCCTGCACGAAAATCTCGCGTACTCGATGATGCTCTCTGCGCTCGGAAAGTGTCTGGTTGTTGTTCATGGTCTATTTTAAAGTCGTTCAATGAAAGATAGGCACAAGGAGCGGATCATGGACTCTTCATCGGCGGGGATGACCAGCACAGGTTTACTGCCTGAATATTCTATCCGTTTCGCTCCGATTCGGTTGCGCTCTTTATCCAATGCGACACCAAGGAAAGCCAAGGGGGCACAGATTTTTTCGCGTATCTCGGCAGCATGCTCGCCTATGCCCCCAGTGAATACAAGTGCATCAACGCCTCCGGCTTTCGCCGCAAGACTACCTATACCGGCACGCACCTGCGCGCAAAAATAGTCGACGGCAAAACCGGCTGCCGCAGTATTGCTGGTCAGCAGTTCACTCATCTCACTGCTTTCCCCGTCGGAAAGGGCAAGCACCCCCATCCGATGGAAGATTAGATCGATCAATCCTGCGGTGTCATAGCGTTTGCTCAGTTCCAAGATGACGCCGGGATCGAGGTCTCCGCTACGGGTGCCCATGGTGATGCCGCCGGCAGGTGTATAGCCCATCGTGGTATCCACCGATCTTAATGCTTGTATCAGACACAGGCTGGCTCCGCTGCCCAGATGGGCGATGATGATCTTGCCGGAAGCGGTTGCCCCCAGAGCGGCGGGCAGGCAGGTTGCGATATAGGCGTAGTTCAAGCCATGGAACCCGAAGCGGCGCAGGCCGAGTTCACGGGGAAGCGGCAGGCGTTTTGCCAGCTCAGGCATGGTGGCATGGAATGCAGTGTCAAAACAGGCGACTTGCGGGACATCGAAGCGTCGTGCACACAGATCCAGTCCCATCAGATTCCCCGGCAAATGCAAGGGGGCAAGATGGACGATACTTTCCAATCGGGCGCGTTCTGTGGCATCGACCAGACGTGCCGCATCCACAATCTCCCCGCCATGCACGAAACGGTGGCCGATGATGTCCGGTGTCTGTCCGTGCAGGTCAACCATTAACTGGTCGAAAGCAGGCCCGTGGTCGCGCAGATGCTCATAACGAAAATTTTGCCGCGAGCCGTCGGCCTCGAACAGGCTGGCCTTGATCGATGATGAGCCGCTGTTGATGGTGAGGATGGTGGGCATGCTAAAAATCCGAGAAGGGAGAAAAGGGAAGGGGGAAGGGTAAAAACCGCGCGCCTTCACTCTTGAGCGACGAAGGAGCGTTCCCTTTCCCCTGCACCCTTCACATATTTAGTACGGCCAGGTCCAGTTGTCTACTTCCGGCAAATCGATACCGTGTTCGTATGCATAATTGCGGCATTCGATCTGGCGGTTCAGCATCATCTCTTTCACATGTGCTCCTGCGACATGCAGTGCCGGATTGCGGTCGATCACGTCGATCACCAGGCTGAAGCGGTCGATCTGGTTCTGGATCGCCAGTTCCAACGGGGTGTTGATACTGCCTTTTTCCTTGTAACCGCGCACGTGCCAGTTCTTGTGGTTGTTGCGACGGTATGCCAAACGGTGGATCAGCCACGGGTAACCGTGGAAATTGAACATCACCGGTTTATCCAGCGTGAACAGGCTATCGAAGTCTTTGTCCGATAAGCCATGCGGGTGTTCGCTGGCCGGAGTCAGTTTATACAGGTCGACCACGTTGACGAAACGAATCTTCAGATTCGGGAAATTCTCGCGCAACAGTACCACGGCAGCCAGAGCTTCTTTGGTCGGGATATCGCCCGCACTGGCAATGACCACGTCAGGCTCAGAGCCTTGGTCGTTGCAAGCCCAATCCCAGATGCCGATACCTTTGGTGCAGTGTTTGGTGGCGGCGTCCATATCGAGGAATTGCAGATGTTTCTGTTTGTCGCAGACGATCACGTTGATGTAGTTGGTGCTCTTCAGGCAGTGATCGGCGACCGACAGCAGGCAGTTCACATCGGGCGGCAGATAGATGCGCGTCACTTCCGGGCTCTTGTTCACCACCACGTCGAGGAAGCCGGGGTCTTGATGGGTGAAGCCGTTGTGGTCCTGACGCCACACGGTAGAGGTGATAAGCAGGTTGAGCGAAGAGACCGGCGCGCGCCACGGCACATCTTTGGACATCGCCAGCCACTTGGCATGCTGGTTGAACATCGAGTCGATGACGTGTACAAAGGCTTCGTAGGTGGAGAAAAAGCCGTGACGTCCGGTGAGCAGATAACCTTCCAGCCAACCTTCCAGAGTGTGCTCGGACAGCATCTCCATCACGCGCCCATCCGGTGACAGTTCGCCGCCGCCCGCATCTTCCGGCAGATAATCGGCCAGCCAGGTCTTCTTGCTCACCTCATAAACGTTGTCCAGTTTGTTCGAACTGTTTTCATCCGGGCCGAACACGCGGAAATTAGTCATGTTGTCGCGCATGATGTCGCGCAGGAACTTGCCCAAGGGACGGGTGTTTTCGGCGGTGGTGGTACCGGGTTTCTTCACCTCAATGGCGTAATCCTTGCAGTTCGGCATATGCAGCGCTTTGCGCAACAGGCCGCCGTTGGCGTGATGGTTCGCGCTCATACGGCGGTCACCTTTGGGAGCTAATGCTTTCAGTTCCGGGCGCAATGCACCGTTTTCATCAAACAGCTCGGATACCTTGTAGCTGTTCAGCCACTCTTCCAGTTTGGCGAAATGCTCCGGTGTCTTCACGTCGCCGATAGGCACCTGGTGCGCACGCCAGAAACCCTCCACTTTTTTACCATCCACTTCTTTCGGCCCAGTCCAGCCTTTGGGTGAACGCAATACAATCATCGGCCAGCGCGGGCGTGTTGGTTTACCGCTGCTGCGCGCTTCGGCTTGAATGCGGCGTATCTCCAGCACGCAGGCTTCCATCGTCGCAGCCATGGTCTGGTGCATGGTTTCTGGATCGCTACCCTCGACGAAATACGGCGTCCAGCCGTAGCCTTTGAACAGGTTCTCCAGCTCTTCGTGCGAGACACGCGACAGGATAGTCGGGTTGTTGATCTTGTAGCCGTTGAGATGCAGCACCGGCAATACCGCGCCGTCGCGGATCGGATTGAGGAATTTGTTGGAGTGCCACGATGTGGCTAGCGGCGCAGTCTCCGATTCGCCGTCCCCCACCACCACGGTCACGATCAGATCGGGGTTGTCGTAGGCCGCCCCGAAGGCATGCGATACGCTGTAGCCGAGCTCGCCGCCTTCATGGATGGAACCTGGAGTCTCCGGTGTGCAATGGCTACCGATACCGCCCGGGAAAGAAAATTCCTTGAAGAACTGGCGCATGCCTTCTTCGTTCTCGCCCTTGTTTGGATACACCTCGCTGTAGCGGCCTTCCAGATACACCGGCCCCAAAACACCGGGGGCACCGTGTCCCGGACCCGCCATGAAGATCGCATCCAGATCATATTTGTTGATCAGGCGGTTCATGTGGATATAGGTGAAGGCCAGCCCCGGACTGGCACCCCAGTGTCCGAGCAGGCGGTTCTTGACGTGTTCGAGCTTTAGCGGTTCCTTGAGCAGCGGATTTTCGCGCAGATAAATCATTCCCGCCGCCAAGTAGTTGCAGGCACGCCAGTAGGCGTGGATATTTTTGACTTCATCGGGAGACAAGGGCTTGGCTTGGATACTCATGATGTTCATCCTTAATTGATGTTTGCGGAGGGAGATTTTTATGCTGGTGATGGCAGGATTATCGTTGTTAGATGTTGCAGGGATATTATTTTCTAAATGAAATCGTCTAGGCAGAAGCCTATGCCTTTTGGGAGCGCCGTGCAATACACTTTGATACTACATTTGATAAATTCCGAACTGCCCCGCTTTGGCAGTGCCAAGTAGTGGTAAAGTTCGACCTGTTTGTGCTGTTGTCTGAATCGTTGGGAGGCGAGATGGATAATAAAATGATGGTGTACCTGCCTATGCCGGAAGAGGCGGCAATCGAGTCCACTTTGCTCGCTTGGCAGAAGGTTTATCCAAATCTGGGGATTTGCGCCCTGTTGCCGGAAGCGATCAGATCAGGCGTGTCGACATTGCAAGCAGTATGTTCCCGGCATGCCATCCCGCTGGTCGGCGGTATCTTTCCAGCATTGGTGAAAGACGGTCAGTTTGTCACCGCAGGTGTTTGGCTGCTGGCCTTCGAGCAGATGCCCTATTGCGCGCTGTATGAGAACCTGCCCAATCATCCTGCCGACGCCGAGCTTGCGGCGGAGAAGATTGCGGTAGACGTGCGCGCCCATATCGGTCAGGCGCAAGACCAGACCTTGTTCTTGCTGTTCGATGCGATGGTTCCCAATATCAGTACCATGCTCGATCTGCTGTATCTACAGTTGGCGAACCGGGTTCACTATGCCGGTGCCAATGCGGGTAGCGAGACATTTCAGCCCATGCCTTGCCTCTTCGATAACCAGCGTGTGGTGTCGAACGGACTGTTGTTGATGCTGTTAACAAAGCACAAAGGAGCTATTCTGGAGCATGGTTACCATGCGCCGCAGAATATGGTCTATGCGACTTCCACTGCGGGTAATCGCATCACCCAGATCGACTGGCGTCCGGCCTTTGAGGTGTATCAGGAATTGGTCCGCACGCAATACGGGGTGGAAATCACTCCGCAGAACTTCTACGAACACGCAGTCCATTTTCCGTTCGGCATCGTCCGGGCAAACCATCATGTGGTGGTGCGTATCCCGGTCATGTTGGCTGAAGATGGCTCTCTGTTCTGCGTGGGGGAGGTGCCGCCCAATGCGGTATTGACCTTGCTGGAAAGGCCGTCGGTCGACAGCAATGAGACCTTGCGTGTGCTGGTGGATGGTCTGACCGCGCTGAATGGCTCTCCTGCCGGGACAGAATTGCTGCTGTTCTACTGTGCCGGGAGACGGATGCACATGGGGATGGAGCAAGCGACTGCGGAGATGGGCGAGTTCTTGAAACGTACCCAAGCCGCACAAATCGGCGGGGCGCTTTCTCTGGGTGAGATCGGCGGTTCGACACTGCACGGTTACCCGCTGTTCCATAATGCGACGCTGGTAGCCGCGCGTTGGTGAATTGCAGAGTCGCTACATGAATCGTGACAACATCCTTCCGGTCCTCTATGACCTTGTCGTGACTATCGGCGGTGAGACCCGTCTCAAACCGCTGCTGACCCACACTTTGCAGCGTCTGCTCTACCACACCTCGTTTTCGGCTGGGTTCATCTGTCTTGATATCGATCCTTGTCGCGAGCAGGGCGGGTACATTGAGGCACATATCGATGCGGCGGTGGGGGACTTTGATTTGATCGGCATGGTAGGCAAGCCTATCCAGTTGCCGTGCGGATTGATCTGCTGCAAGGCAGACGCCGAAGCGGATAGTTCCGAGCAACCGATTTCCTCGTTATGGCCGACACATGCGACGTACCATGCCGCGCTGCAGTTGCCGATAGAACCTAATGGGATCATTGTGCTGCTTGCCGCCACACGGCCGGAAACCAAGCTTCCTTTAAGCCAGATGTTGCAGCCGGTGTTGGCTCATCTGGCGAAATCCATCCTCCTGTGTCGTAGCAACGAGGCTCAGATCGCCGCAGCAGAGGCGCAGAAGACCTTGTTGCGACAGAGTCAGGCGAACTTCGACTCTTTGATCGACCTGAGTCCGATCGGAGTCAGAGTCTCCTCCGGGGGTATCACGGTGAGCGTGAACCAAGTATGCCTAAAAATGTTCGGTTATGAGCGGGCAGACGAGGTGTGTGGCAAATCATTGCTTATGCTGATTGCGGAACAGAGCCGTGCCGCCGTGAGCGCAAGGATACAGCGGCGCGAGCAGGGGCTGCCAGTGGAGAACGCCTATGAAATTGTCGGCTTGCGCAAGGATGGTACCGAATTTCCTTTACTGGTTTACGCGAAGCGTGTCGAATTCGAGGAGGGGCCGAGAACCTTTACGTATTTTATCAATTTGACCGAACAGAAAGCGATTGAACAGGCATTGCGCGCTTCCAGCGAAAGATTGGAAGCCGTTCTCGAGAACGTCCCATTGCGTATATTCTGGAAAGACACTGAATTGCGCTATCTAGGCTGCAACACGGCGTTTGCCCGCGATGCCGGGATGAGCCGTCCAGAAGAGGTGATCGGTAAATGTGATACACAACTGGTGTGGCAAGAGCAGGCCGAACTCTACCGTCAGGACGATAACAGCGTGATTGAATCGAACCAGCCCAAGCTGGGATTTGAGGAGTCGCGAACCCAGCCGGATGGACAGGAGGTCTGGCTGCGGAAGTCCAAGGTGCCACTGCACGATGCGGCGGGGAAAGTGATCGGGGTGTTGGGAATCTATGACGATATTACCGAACAAAAACGTGCCGATGCCAGGATAAACCAGTTGGCATTTTATGATGCACTCACCAATCTGCCCAATCGCCGTCTGTTGCTGGAGCAATTACAGCAGGCTTTCTCCGCAGGAGCCAGAAACGGGCAATATGGTGCGGTCTTGTTGCTCGATCTCGACAACTTCAAGACCCTGAACGACAGCAAGGGGCATTATGTGGGTGATCTGTTGCTGGTCGAAGTGGCGGGGCGGATATGCCAATCTGTTCCTGAAGGGGATGTCGTGGCTCGCTTCGGCGGGGATGAGTTTGTGGTGGTGATGCAGAGTTTGGGGTCCTTGCCGGATGATGCCGCGAAAAAGGCGGAATTGATCGCGGAGGCTGTACGTGATGCACTGGGTAAACCTTACCGCCTGGATAATCATTTGTATCACACCACACCCAGTATCGGCGTGGTGTTGTTTCGCGGACACCAACAAAGTCTGGACGATGTGCTGAAACATGCTGATACCGCGATGTATCAGGCCAAATCTGCGGGGCGAAATGTTGTGCGCTTCTACGATCCGGCGATGCAGGCGGCCATCGTGGCGCGGGCGGAGCTTGAAGACGAGTTACGTTATGCGCTCGATAAACATCAGTTCCAGCTCCATTATCAGATTCAGGTGAACAGTCTGGGTAGGCCGCTGGGAGCGGAAGTCCTGTTGCGCTGGCAGCATCCAGAGAAAGGGCTGATCTCTCCTGTCCAATTCATCCCGCTTGCGGAAGACACCGGGCTGATCGTGCCGATCGGAAAATGGGTGCTTCAGATTGCCTGCGAACAACTCAAGCGCTGGCATCGCGACCCAACGGTCAGCGATCTGACGCTGGCGGTAAATGTCAGCGCCGAACAGTTCCGTCAGCGAGATTTCGTCAAACAGGTA
The DNA here is from genome assembly GCA_964571195.1 of uncultured Gallionellaceae bacterium. Lineage (GTDB taxonomy): Bacteria > Pseudomonadota > Gammaproteobacteria > Burkholderiales > Gallionellaceae > PALSA-1006. The sequence goes on from CAZNAD010000003.1 coordinate 60,865, forward strand.
CAGCAGATACTGATCCAGACCGGAGCCAAGCCAGCCTTGCTGAAGCTGGAACTGACCGAAAGTACCGTGCTGGAGAATGTCGAGGATACCATCGCCAAGATGCGCGAACTGAAGCTGTTGGGTGTCAGTTTTTCGATGGATGACTTTGGCACCGGATATTCTTCTTTGCAGTATCTCAAGCGTCTTCCGCTTGACCAGATCAAAATCGACCAGTCTTTTGTGCGCGACATCGCCAGCGATCCGAACGATGCGGCCATCGTTCAGACCATCATCGCGATGAGTGAGGTATTGGGGCTGGATGTCATCGCCGAAGGGGTGGAGACCGAGGCTCAGCGGGAGTTTCTCTCTTCTCGAGGCTGTCATGTCTTTCAGGGCTATCTGTTTGGCAGGCCAGTGCCCTTGCAGGATTTTGAGACACTTTTGCGCGGCTGACAGGAGTTTTAGCGGGATGGAGCGTGTCTGCCGGAAACGCAATCAGGATGTCACATTCACCCGTTATGCTGTCTTCCGTCTGCGGGGGCTGTTGCACCATCCGCATACAAGGTGTAACAAACGGGGTAGAATCTTTGCCAAGGTTATAGCTGACATTCAAATTTCGTAAAGAGTTCATATGATGACTAGCCGAACCAATGTGCATGCCGAGTATCTGGAGCCAATTCTCAACCGTCGTCAGCACAATCCCAACGATCTCTTGCAGATACTTCGCGAAGCACAAGAGCATCATGGTTATATCCATAGCGATGCCATCGATTATCTGAGTCAGGAATTAAACTTGCCGCGTGCAAAGATTGAAGGTGTGGCTGGGTTCTATTCCTTCCTCTATCTACAGCCGCGCGGTGAATATCGCGTGTTGTTCTCCGACAATATCACTGATCGTATGTTGGGCAATATGGAGCTGCTGGAGAATATGTGCGCCCAGCTCTGGGTGGAGCCCGGTAAGGTTTCCGAGGATGGCTTGCTCAGTATCGATACCACATCCTGTACCGGATTGTGCGACCAGGGACCCGCGATGCTGGTCAACAACATCGCCATCAATCGCCTCACGCAAGCCAGGATAAACAGCATCTGTGAGCTGATTCGCGAGCGTGTGCCCCTGTCAGCCTGGCCGCAGGAGTTCTTCGCCATCGAGGATAACATCCGGCGCAAGGATATCTTGCTGGGGAGCGACTTCAAGTCCGGGGCGGCGCTGTCTGCCCTGTTCCAGCGTGGCGCGGATGCGACTTTGCAGGAGGTCAAAACGTCCAAGTTGCGCGGTCGCGGCGGTGCCGGGTTCTCGGCCGGGATGAAATGGGAGTTCTGCCGCAATGCGGCGGGTGATGCACATTATGTGGTGTGCAACGCCGATGAGGGAGAGCCCGGTACGTTCAAGGACCGGGTGCTGCTAAACGGTTATGCCGACATGGTATTCGAAGGCATGACCGTGTGTGCGCGTATCGTCGGAGCAAAGCACGGCTTCCTCTATCTGCGTGGGGAATACCGCTACCTGCTGGATCACTTGCAGGCGGTATTGCAGCGTCGCCGCCAGCAAACTTTGTTGGGTGATTCGATATTGGGTGAAGCGGGTTTTGATTTCGACATCGAGATCCATCTCGGCGCGGGGGCTTATGTCTGCGGTGAAGAATCGGCCTTGATCGAATCGCTGGAAGGGAAGCGTGGCACACCGCGCAATCGCCCGCCGTTCCCAGTCACCAACGGCTATCTTGATCGACCCACGGTGGTCAACAACGTGGAGACGTTTGCGGCGGCAAGTCTGGTCGCCTTGAATGGCGGAGCCTGGTATGCGGGGATCGGCACGGAGACATCCAGCGGTACCAAGATCCTTTCCGTATCCGGTGACTGCGAGCACCCCGGTTTGTACGAATATCCTTTCGGTGTCACGGTCTCGCAGGTACTGGCTGATTGTGGCGCACGCGATACTCAGGCAGTACAGGTCAGCGGTGCGTCAGGCGTCTGCGTTGCTGCCGGTGAATTCGACAGGCGCATCGCATTCGAGGATATACCCACTGCGGGGGCGTTCATGGTGTTCGGCCAGCAGCGCGATATGTTCGAGGTGGCGCGTAATTTCGTGCATTTCTTCGCGCATGAAAGTTGTGGCTTCTGCACCCCGTGCCGGGTCGGTACCTCGCTGCTGTCCAATATGATGGATAAACTGGCGAATGGGCACGGTTCGCCCTACGATTTCGCCGAGATCGAGAAGCTCAACGTTCTGTTGCAATCGACCAGCCACTGCGGTTTGGGACATGCAGCATGTAACCCCGTACTGGATACTATCGCCAAATTCCGGCCCGCCTATGAAAAGCGTCTGGCACACAAAGACTTCGTTCCCGCTTTTGATCTGGATGCGGCACTGTCGCAGGCGCGCCAGATGACCGGGCGCGATGATACCGGAGCACACCTGGAGCGTAGCCATGAGCCAAGATAAGACTTTTACCCTGGACGGCAAGACCGTTCCTTACCAAGAGGGGCAGACCATCATTCAAGCGGCGATGGCTGCCGGGCATTACATCCCGCATCTGTGCTTCAACCCTGAGTTCAAGCCCCATGGTTCGTGCAAACTGTGTACCGTGAGGGCGAACGGACGGCAGACCGCATCGTGTACCCAGCAAGCACAGCCCGGCATGGTGGTCGAAAGCGACATCAAAGAGTTGAACGACGAACGGCGTGCATTGCTACAAATGTTATTCGTCGAAGGGAATCATTTCTGCCCGTCCTGTGAAAAGAGCGGCAATTGCCAGCTACAGGCCACCGCCTACGAGCTGGATATGATGTCGCCGCATTTCGACCAGTTCTTCCCAGATCGTCCGGTGGATGCGAGCCATGCGGAATACCTGCTCGATTTCAACCGTTGCATCCTGTGCTCGCTGTGTGTGCGCGCCAGCCGGGACGTGGATGGCAAGAACGTGTTCGCTTTATCCGGGCGCGGTATCAAGAGTCATCTGATCGTGAATGCAAAATCAGGACATCTTGCCGATACGGATTTTTCCGGCACGGATAAGGCCGCACATGTCTGTCCGGTCGGTGTCATCCTCAAGAAGCGTGTCGGTTTTTCCGTACCCATCGGGCAGCGTACTTTCGATGCGCAACCGATCAGTGCTACCCCCCATCCGAAAGTGAAAGGCGCTTGAGATGAATGCTCCCGCCAAACCCAAGCTCAAAGTCGCAACGACATCTCTGGCCGGATGTTTTGGTTGTCATATGTCATTTCTCGATATTGACGAGCGTATTCTGGAGTTGATGAAACTGGTCGAATTCGACCGCTCGCCGATCACCGATATCAAACATTGCGGCCCATGCGATATCGGCATCATCGAGGGCGGCTTATGCAATGCGGAGAACGTGCATGTGCTGCGCGAGTTCCGCGCCAATTGCAAGATACTGATCGCCATGGGGGCATGTGCCGTGAATGGCGGTTTGCCAGCACAGCGCAACCATTTGTCGCTGCCTTTGATTCTGGAAGAGGTCTATCACGCGCAGCATGGCTTGGTCGACGGCTTCATTCCCAACGATCCTGAATTGCCGCTGCCGTTGGACAAGGTGCATCCTATCCACGAGGTGGTGAAAGTCGATTATTTCATCCCTGGATGTCCGCCTTCCGGCGATGCCATCTGGAAAGTGCTGACCGATCTGCTGGCCGGGCGCGAGCCTGAGCTGGGGCATGGTCTGATCCATTACGATTAAAGGTATCTCTATGTCATCCACACTGGAAACTGCCGCCCATCCCGAGAATCTGCGCCGCGTCGTCATTGATCCGGTATCGCGCGTGGAAGGTCACGGCAAGGTCACTATCCTGCTCGACGACAAGAACAAAGTGCATCAGGTGCGTTTGCATATCGTCGAGTTTCGCGGCTTTGAAAAATTCATCCAGGGACGCCCATACTGGGAAGTGCCAGTGATGGTGCAGCGCTTGTGCGGCATCTGTCCGGTGAGCCACCATCTGGCTGCCAGCAAGGCGCTGGATGCCATAGTCGGCGCGAAACACCTGACGCCGACCGCAGAAAAAAATCGCCGTTTGATGCATTACGGGCAGATATTGCAATCGCATGCGCTGCATTTCTTCCATCTGTGCTCCCCCGATCTGCTGTTTGGCTTCGATAGCGAAGTGGCCAAACGCAACATCATCGGCGTGGCGGAAAAACATCCCGATACGGCAAAGCGCGGCGTGCTGTTGCGCAAGTTCGGACAGGAGGTTATCCGCCATACGGCAGGCAAACGTGTGCACGGTACGGGCTCCATTCCCGGTGGCGTGAACAAATCGCTGAGTATCGACGAGCGCGATGCCTTGCTCAAAGACGTCTACCAGATGGTGTCATGGAGCCGGGATGCAGTACATCTGGTCAAGGAGATGCATCACAAGAACCCCGAGTTGTACAACAGCTTCGGGGCGTTCCGCGCCAACTATATGTCCATGGTGGGCTTCGACGGCGGGTTGGATCTGTATCACGGTCGACTGCGCGGGCGGGACGAGAACGGCCAGATCCTGTTCGACGGAGTGGATTATCAGAATTACACCCAGTTGATCGAGGAAGAGGTGAAGAACTGGAGTTACATGAAGTTCCCTTACCTCAAATCCTTGGGCAAAGAGAAGGGCTGGTACCGTGTCGGTCCGCTGTCGCGTGTGCAGAATTGTGATTTTATTTCTACCCCTTTGGCCGAGGTGGAGCGGCGCGAATTCATGGCTTATAGCGGGGTGATGCCCATGCATGCACCGCTGGGTTACCACTGGGCGCGCATGATCGAGATGTTGCACGCCGCCGAGATGATCAAAGACCTGCTGCACGATGATGACATCATGGGCAAGGAGCTGATGGCGACAGGTGAGCGGGGCAGTGAAGGGGTGGGAGTGATCGAGGCACCGCGCGGTACGCTGATCCACCACTATCGCGTGGATGAAAACGATCTCGTCACCATGTGTAACCTCATTGTTTCGACCACGCACAACAATCAGGCGATGAACGAAGCTGTGCGGCGTGTCGCGCAGCAATACCTGCACGGGCATGAAATCACTGAAGGGTTGCTCAACCATATCGAGGTCGCGATCCGCGCTTTCGATCCCTGCCTGTCGTGCGCGACCCACGCATTGGGCAAGATGCCGCTGGAAGTCGAGGTGCTGGACGAGTCCGGCGGGCGTCTGTCCGTGCTGTCCCGTTCCAGCGCCGGCGTACTGTGCAATACCGATTGATGCCGGCACCCGTACTGATCTTTGCCGTGGGCAATGAGTCGCGCGGGGACGACGGGTTGGGCCCCTTGTTATTGCGCGAGCTACAGGCGTATTTGCACGTTCAGGGGGATGCGGATGGGTTCGAGTTGCTGGAAGAGTTCCAGTTGCAGATCGAACATGCGATGGATATGCAGGGCCGGAGGCTGGTGTTATTCATTGATGCTGGAATGGATACGCCAGCACCATTTTCTTTCCAGCGTCTGGAAATGAATGAGGAGCCGGTGCTCTATAGCCATGCTCTCGAACCGCAGGCGTTATTACAGGTATACCGGCAGTTCTACCAGCAGATGCCGCCGGATGTATATGTGTTATGTATACGCGGGGAGCGTTTCGAGCTGGGCGAGGCGCTCAGTGTGAATGCAGTTGCGCGCAAGGATATGGCGTTTGAATTCTGCAAGAAGCTGTTGCGTGAGCCGGACGTTGGCTATTGGAAAAGCCTGTGTATGCCGGAAACACTGGAAAAGCCGATAAGTCACGAGGATAATCAACACGAGCAGGTACGCTGTTAGCCGCACCATAAACGACCAGCAACCAGTCAAACAAGGTCATTTCATCTGCCACCATTTTCGGAAAAACATTTCATATTGTTCCTATGTCCAAACACTACCTCACCCCGCTTTTCGCCCCTAAGTCCGTTGCAGTTTTCGGTGCCAGTGATCGCATCGATGCGGTTGGGCAAATCGTTTTCCAGAATATGTTGGAAAGCGGTTTTCAGGGCGCGCTCTATCCAATCAATGCCAAGAACGCCGAAGTACAGGGGCGCAAGGCATACGCTTCCATTTCCCAGATCGAAGAGAAGGTCGAGCTGGTGGTGATCGCTACACCACCGCAGACAGTGCCGGATATCATCGAAGAATGCGGCAAACGCGGGGTCAAAGCGGCGGTCATCATCACTGCGGGATTCGGCGAGATCGGTGCCGAAGGTAAAGAGTTGGAGCGCAAGGTGCTGGATAACGCCAAGCGTTATGGCATCCGGCTGGTGGGGCCGAACTGTCTCGGGGTAATGCGCCCCAATATCGGCTTGAACGCGACCTTCAACAAAGGCGGTGCCAACGTCGGCAATCTGGCCTTGGTCTCCCAATCGGGGGCTTTATGTACAGCCGTGCTGGATTGGGCACAGTTGAACGATGTGGGGTTCTCCAGCGTGGTGTCGATGGGTTCTTCTGCCGATGTCGATTTCGGAGAGATACTCGATTATCTGGTGAACGATACACAGACGCAGAACATCCTGATGTATATCGAAGGCATACGCGAATCGCGGCGCTTCATGAGTTCGTTGCGCGCAGCTGCTCGTGTCAAGCCGGTGATCCTGGTCAAGGTGGGACGGCACGAGGCCGGTTCCAAAGCCGCCATGTCGCATACCGCGTCGCTGGTCGGCTCGGACGATGCCTTTGATGCCGCCGTGCGCCGTGCCGGTGTGGTGCGCGTAAAGACGGTGACGGAATTGTTCTCGGCGGCCAAAGCGTTGTCCTGCGGCTTCCATCCTTCCGGTAACCGTTTGGCTATTGTCACCAACGGTGGTGGGCCGGGGGTGATGGCGACGGATCGTGCGTCTGATTTGGGGCTGGTCATGGCGACGTTGTCTGATGCGACGATGGAGCGTCTGAGTCAGGTATTGCCGCCGAACTGGTCGCATGGCAATCCGGTCGATGTGATCGGCGACGCGCAGGTGGATCGTTACCAGCATGCGGTTGCCGCCTGCCTGGAAGACCCGAACGTGGACGGCGTATTGACCATCCTTACGCCGCAGGCGATGACCAAACCGCTGGAGGCGGCCAAGGCGGTGATCGAGCTTTCCAAGAGTCACAAGAAACCCTTGCTGACCTGCTGGATGGGGGAGGCGCAGGTGGCCGAATCGCGCAAGGAATTCGCCCGTGCCAAGACTCCTAATTTCCGCACGCCGGAACCTGCTGTGGAGGTGTTTTCATACCTGTCCGCGTATTACCAGAACCAGAAGATGTTGATGCAGATGCCGGGGCCGTTGTCCCATCACCTGGAGCCGGATGTGGAAGGTGCGCGCATGGTGATTGAAGGTGCTCTGCTCGACAAACGCAAGGTATTGAGCGAAATGGAATCCAAGGCATTGTTGTCTGCATTCCATATCCCCGTTGCGCAGACTATGGTGGCACATTCTCCCAATGAAGCCCTGTTGATCGCACAGCAACTCGGATTTCCGGTGGCGATGAAGGTCAATTCGCGCGATATCACGCACAAGAGCGATGCCGGTGGCGTGATGCTCAATCTGGGCAACGCTCAAGCGGTGCGCGCGGCGTATCACGAGATCACCGAGAACATTAAACGCAACCGTCCCAATGCCCATATGGATGGTATCTCCATTCAGCCGATGATTGTCAAACCGAACGGGCGCGAGCTGATGGTGGGCGTGATCAACGATCCGGTGTTCGGCCCGGTCATCACCTTTGGCGCGGGCGGTACGATGGTGGAAGTGATGGGTGATCGTTCGGTCACGCTGCCGCCGCTGAATACTTTCCTGGTCAAAGACCTTATCAAGGGTACCCGCATCTCCAAGCTGCTGGGTGCATTCCGCCACATGCCGCCAGCGGATATGGACGCGCTGGAAAGCGTGTTGCTGCGCGTGTCGGAGATGGTGTGTGAATTACCGATGCTGATGGAAATGGACATCAATCCGCTGATCGTGGATGAACACGGCGTGCTGGCAGCCGATGCACGTGTCGTGGTGGATTTCAGGCAACCGAATGCGGACCGTTATGCGCATATGGCGATCTATCCGTACCCGTCTCACTTGGTCGATCATTGGCAGTTGGCGGACGGTACCGATATCACCGTCCGTCCTATCCGTCCCGAGGATGCCGAACTGGTGCAGGCTTTTGTGCGCAATCTGTCCGAGCAATCGCGCTATTTCCGCTTCATGAACAGTGTGCAGGAGTTAAGCCATGCCATGTTGGTGCGCTTTACGCAGATCGACTATAGCCGCGAGATGGCGCTCATCGCGGTGACGGAAGAGGGCGGCAAGGAGGTCGAACTCGGCGTGGCACGCTTCGCCACCAACCCGGATGGCGAAAGCTGCGAATTCGCGCTGGTGATCGCGGATTGTATGCACGGCAAGGGGCTGGGGCAGAAATTGATGGGGGCGATGATGGATGCCGCCCGCTCCAAGGGTTTAAAAGTGATCGAAGGCGAAGTGCTCAGAAACAATACCGATATGCTGCACCTGATGGATAGGTTGGGTTTCACCGTCGAGACAAGTGCTGAAGATGACAGTATCAAGTCGGTACGCAAGGTGCTTTGAACGAAGATCATCATGCTGACCGCCTATCTGACCCATCCGCTCTGCCTTAAGCACGATATGGGGATGGATCACCCGGAGTGTCCGGCGCGCCTCAATGCTATCGAGGATCAACTCATCGCGTCGGGCTTGCTGCATTTTCTCTCCCATCATGAGCCGTTCCGTGTGACGCGGGAACAACTGCTGCGCGTCCATGACGAGGCCTATGTCGAATCGGTGTTCGCGCATGCGCCCCAAACCGGGCTGACGCATCTGGATGGCGATACGGCGATGAATCCTTTCACGCTGGATGCGGCACTGTATGCGGCGGGCGCGGGAGTGCTGGCAGTCGATCTGCTGATGGACGGACAGGTTGAGAACGCATTCTGTAACATCCGCCCGCCCGGTCACCATGCCGGACGGGCGGCTGCGGCTGGTTTCTGTATCTTCAATAATGTTGCCGTAGCCGCAGCCCATGCGCTGGAACAACATGGTCTGCAACGTGTGGCTATTGCCGATTTTGACGTGCACCACGGTGATGGTACCGAAGACATTTTCCGTGACGATCCGCGTGTGATGCTGTGTTCGACCTTCCGCCATCCCTATTATCCTTATTGCGGAGCCGATAGCAGCAATGAACATATCATCAACGTGCCGTTGGCCGCAGGAGCATCAGGAGAAGATTTTCGGGCGGCAGTCACCCAGCAGTGGTTACCCGCGCTGGAACGCTTTCAGCCACAGATGTTATTTATTTCGGCGGGTTTTGACGCGCACCGTGAGGACGATATGGGCGGCTTGGCATTGCGCGAGGCGGATTATGCATGGGTGACCGAAGTGCTTAAAGCGACGGCGGAAAGGTACGCCGGGCGACGTGTTGTCTCGGTATTGGAGGGCGGTTACGCGCTGCATGCGCTGGGGCGCAGTGTGGCTGCGCATATCAAGGTATTGAGCGGATTGTGACGGGGCGCATGCGGTCAAGGTGAGGCTGTCGTGAGCTTGTCATCCGGCTCCGGTATAATCACAGAAATTAAAAATTCTATAAATCAGCAATCATTGGAGAGTCATCATTCATACCAAGTCATTTTTCGTCAAAAATCCGCTAGTTATTGATACCGACCTGCCCCCGATGGGCATGGATGCGGAAAGTATCTTGCAGGATTTCCGCCGTTATTTCAGCCACACCTTGGGATGGAATAACAAGCAACTGATCTCGCACCATGTCTACGCTTCATTGTCCCACTCAATGCGTGACCGTCTGGTCGAGCGCTGGAAGAACACTCAGGCGTCTTACCGTGAGCAGAACTGCAAGCGGGCCTATTATCTTTCGCTGGAGTTCCTGATGGGCAGGGCGCTGGGCAACGCCACCCTGAATCTTGACATCGAGGCTTCCACCATCGAGGCGCTGCGCAATCTCGGCATCGAGATGGAAGAAGTGTCCGAACAGGAAAGTGATGCCGGTTTGGGGAATGGCGGTCTGGGGCGTCTGGCGGCATGTTTTCTGGATAGTTGCGCCACCCTGCAATTGCCGGTGATGGGTTACGGCCTGCGTTACGAATATGGCATGTTCCGCCAGAAGGTCGATAACGGTTATCAGATGGAAGAACCGGATCATTGGTTGCGCAACGGCAATCCCTGGGAGATCGAACGCCCCGAGTTTACTGCACGGGTGAAGTTCGGCGGGCAGACCGAGTTGCATCAGGACACCAATGGCAGATTGCGCGCCTATTGGAAATACACCAGTGACGTGATGGCGGTGCCGTACGATGTGCCTATCCCGGGCTATCACAACGGTACAGTGAATACCTTGCGCCTGTGGAAGGCTGCGGCGACCGAAGAGTTCGATCTGAGTGAATTCAATGCGGGCAGTTATGCCGATGCGGTTGCGGCGAAAAATGCGGCCGAACATATCACCATGGTGTTGTACCCCAACGATGCGAGCGAAAACGGCAAGGAGCTGCGTTTGCGCCAGCAATATTTCCTGGCCTCGGCCAGCTTGCAGGATGTGTTGCGCCAATGGGTGAGCAATCATGGCAACGATTTCAGCGAGTTCGCCGAAAAGAACTTTTTCCAGTTGAACGACACACATCCAACCTGTGCCGTCCCCGAGTTGATGCGCCTGTTGATGGATGAACACGGCATGACCTGGGAGGAGGCTTGGGCAGTTACCAGCCGCACTGTGGCCTACACCAACCATACGCTGCTACCGGAGGCATTGGAACGCTGGTCGGTCAGCATGTTTGGTCGTCTATTGCCCAGGTTGCTTGAAATCATCTACGAGATTAATGCGCGTTTCATGAGAGTCGTGGCGCAGCACTGGCCCGGTGATGTCGAGCGGCAGCGACGTATGTCCATCGTCGAGGAAGGGCATGAACAGCATATCCGTATGGCCTATCTGGCCATCGTTGCCAGCGTATCGGTGAACGGGGTGGCAGAGCTCCATTCCGAGCTGTTGAAGAAGTATCTGTTCCGCGATTTCTATGAACTTTGGCCGAAAAAGTTCAACAATAAGACGAACGGCGTCACCCCCCGCCGCTGGATGGCTTGGGCCAATCCGGCCTTGAGCAATCTGATCACGGATACCTTGGGTTCCGAAGGTAAAGGCTGGGTCTCCAATCTGGTCGGCCATGCGCCGAGCGAAGGATGGCTCATTGATATGACCAAGTTGCGCGGACTGGCCGCGCATGCCGATGATGCGGCGTTCCGGCTCAAGTGGCGTGCTATCAAACAGGCCAACAAGACACGTTTGGCCGAAATGGTCAAACGCGATTGCGGTGTGGAATTCAATACCGACGCGCTGTTCGACGTGCAGGTTAAGCGCATCCACGAATACAAGCGCCAGTTGCTCAATGTGCTGCATGTGATCCATCTCTATGACCGCATCAAGCGCGGTGATACGGCGGATTGGACGCCGCGCTGCGTGTTGATCGGCGGCAAGGCGGCTCCCGGCTATAAGATGGCGAAACGCATCATCAAACTGGTCAATGCGGTTGCGGCGGTCATCAACAACGACCCGGATACTACAGGTTTGCTCAAACTGGCCTTCATCCCGGACTATCGCGTGTCGGCGATGGAGGTGATCTGTGCCGGTGCCGATCTGTCCGAGCAGATATCGACTGCCGGAAAAGAGGCGTCCGGTACGGGCAATATGAAGTTCATGATGAATGGCGCATTGACTATCGGGACGCTGGATGGCGCAAACATCGAGATTCGCGACGAGGCCGGACATGAGAATTTCTTCCTGTTCGGATTGACTGCGGAAGAGGTGGAGCAGACTCGTGGTCATTATGATCCGGCGCGTATCATCGCCGAGGATGAAGACTTGAAACGGGTAATGCATTTGCTGGAGAGTGGTCATTTCAACCTGTTCGAGCCGGGTATCTTTGATGCGATCATCCAGTCTGTCTATAGTCCGCACGACCCGTGGCTGACGGCTGCCGACTTCCGCAGTTACGTGCAGGCGCAACGCGAGGTGGCAGTCGCCTATCGCGATACTGAGCATTGGACACGTATGAGTATCTTGAATACGGCGACCAGCGGCAAGTTTTCCAGCGACCGAACCATCCTGGATTACAACCGGGATATATGGCACCTGCCGCAGATCGCTGCAAGACAGGGTTAGAACAGCGTCCGGCGGGTGATCGCCGGCAAAATGAACGGGATCGCCTGAGCTACAGGCAAGGAAAGCCAAAATGCGTGTGTTGTTCGTTACTTCGGAGGTCGCTCCGCTGGTGAAGACCGGGGGCCTTGCCGATGTCAGTGCGGCGTTGCCCGCAGCGTTGCGCCGTATGGGTGAGGATGTGCGGGTGTTGATGCCCGGTTACCCGCAGGTGCTGCGCGCGCTGGAAGCTTTCAAGGTGGCGGCGTTTTTTCCGGCTGTCGCCGGTTTTCCCGATGCCCGCCTGTTCGCCAGCACTTTGCCAGACGGCGTTCCGTTATGGGTGATTGACTGCCCGCAACTGTTCCAGCGTGATGGCGGCATATACCAGGACGGCAAAGGCATCGACTGGCTGGACAATGCCCTGCGTTTCGGCCTGTTGTCGAAAGTGGCCGCAACGCTGGGAGGGGCAGAATCGCCCCTGGACTGGCGGCCCGACGTGGTGCATTGCAACGATTGGCAAACTGGACTGACTCCGGCCTATATGCATTTCGCCCCGGGTGGGGCTCCTTGCGTGATGACCGTACATAACCTCGCTTTCCAGGGGGTGTTCGCACCGCAAACGGTTTCCGAGCTGGCCTTGCCTATAGAGAGTTTTCAGCCGCACGGCGTCGAATACTTCGGCAATCTATCTTTCCTCAAGGCAGGTTTATATTACGCAGATCACATAACAACGGTGAGTCCAACCTATGCTGCTGAGATCCAGACGGACATATTAGGATTCGGCTTGCAAGGCTTGTTGAGCGGACGACGTGAGCAGTTGACCGGGATACTGAACGGTATCGATGACAGTGAATGGGACCCGGCCAGCGATCCGATGCTGGTCAAGACCTATCATGCCAAGAAGATGGCAGGGAAGGCGGCCAATAAGCGGGAGTTACAACGGTGCATGGGGCTGGCGCTAGACCCGGATATCCCTTTATTCGGGCTGGTCAGCCGTTTCACTCACCAGAAGGGCTTGGATATCGTGCTTGAGATCGCGCCGCAACTGGTCGCGGCACCCGCACAACTGGTGTTGCTGGGGAGCGGAGATGCCGTGATGCAGCGGGATGCACAGCAATTGGCCGCCGCATATCCCGGCCAGATCGCTGCGATGGTCGGATTCGACGAAAAATTGTCGCATCTGATTGAGGCTGGTGCAGACATCTTTCTGATGCCGTCTCGTTTCGAGCCCTGCGGTCTCAATCAGATGTATAGCCAGCGTTACGGTACGCCTCCCATCGTCCATGCGACAGGAGGTTTGCTTGACTCCGTGGTCGATTATTCTCCGCTACAACAGAATCGCGCTGAGGCCACGGGTTTTATATTTCAGCACGCGACCTCCCCGGACTTGCTGGACTGCGTGCAAAGGGCGTTATCCGCCTATCATGACAAGCCGCTTTGGGCTGCGTTGCAGTCCAACGGGATGCAGAAGGACTTCAGCTGGCAGAAGAGTGCGGAACAATACCGCGAGATATACTCGGCTCTCGCAAAATAACACCATTCCCCCTTTTGATTATCGCCCCTTGTCATAGGGGCGGCATACCCGCCATGACGGTTTCTAGGTGTGCACTCGGGCCGTTTCAGGTATGATTCCCGCGCCCGTATGAGCCAGATCATTGATGGTTCGATGATTTTGGCGATTTGTGAGTGTTTTTCACCGCGTTTCGATGGAAAGACATAGGTTCGGAGCCTGTTCAAGGTGCGCGAGTCTTGTTTTTGTTTCCACAGCGCGACCATTATTCAAATTTAAATCAAGGAAATTCTCAGTATGTCGAGCGTAGAAACATTAGGCGGGTTGCAGCGTCGTTTGAATGCATCCATTCCACAGCCACAGTTGCGTGGTGAGATCGAGTCTCGCTTGAAGCGTTTGGGCCGTACGGCCAAGGTACACGGCTTCCGTCCCGGCAAAGTCCCCTTTAAGATCATCGAGCAGCAATACGGCCCACAGATCCAGCAGGAAGTGCTGGGGGAAAATCTGCAACGCTCCTTTGCCGAAGCTGCTCAAGCCAACCAACTGAAAGTCGCTGGTTATCCCCAGTTCGAGATCAAGACACAAGATTTGAGCGCTCCCGAGATCGAATACAGCGCCACTTTCGAGGTCTATCCCGAGGTTGTCGTGGGCGACGTGGCTGCGCAGGCGCTTGAGCGCGTCACGTTCACGCTGAGCGATGCCGATGTTGAAAACACGGTCACTACACTGCGCAAACAGCGTGCCGTGTATGAGCCAGCGACACGAGCAGTGCAGAATGAAGATCAGGTCCGTATCGACTTCAGCGGCAAACTGGACGGAGTGGTATTCGAAGGCGGCGAGGCTAAAGATTTTTCTATCGTGCTCGGTGCCGGGCGTATGTTGCCCGATTTTGAGAATGCCATCATTGGCATGAAGGCGGGCGAGAGTAAATCTTTTGAGATGACTTTCCCGGCGGACTATCACGGCAAGGACGTGGCCGGAAAACAAGTCACTTTCACCATCACGCTGCATAGTGTCGAGGCTCCGCGTCTGCCGGAAGTCGATGCCGAGTTCGCTAAGGCGCTGGGTGTGGCCGATGGGGACGTGAGCAAGCTGAAAAAAGAGATTCGCGACAATCTGGAGCGCGAGGCACAACGCCGTGTCAAGATGCGCAACAAGGACAATGCGATGGAAGTGTTGTTGCAGGTCGGCCAGTTGGAGGTGCCCAAAATTTTGCTGGAGAACGAAGCCCAGAACCTGATGCAACAGACCTTGCGTGACTTGGAAGGGCGGGGGATGAAGATCCCGAAAGGAATGCAACTGCCGACCGGCGTGTTTGAAGAGCGAGCCACCAAGCGCGTCAAGCTCGGGTTGATCCTGGCCGAGCTGGTCAAAAAACACGAGCTGCAAGCCAAGCCGGACCAGGTCAAGGCGCTCATCCAGGAATATGCGCAGAGTTATGAGCATCCTGAAGAAGTTGTGCGCTGGTACGCTGCGGATGCCTCACGCTTGCAAGAAGTGGAGAATATGGTTCTGGAAGACAATGTCGTTGCTTGGGTGATCGCACGAGCCAAGGTCACGGACAAGGCAGTCGAGTTGAGTGCACTGATGGAGAACAACTAAATGTCATACGACGCGTCTTCGAAATATATCGAGCCTCAGGACCTGGGTATGGTTCCGATGGTCATTGAAACCAGCGGTCGCGGTGAACGGGCCTATGATATCTATTCCCGTCTGCTCAAGGAACGGGTCGTGTTCTTGGTCGGTCCAATCAACGATCAGATGGCAAATCTGGTGGTGGCGCAGTTGCTGTTTCTGGAATCGGAGAACCCGGATAAGGATATCCACCTGTATATCAATTCACCGGGCGGTTCGATCTCTTCGGGGATGGCGATTTATGACACGATGCAGTTCATCAAGCCGGACGTTTCGACACTGTGTATCGGTATGGCCGCTTCGATGGGGGCGTTCCTGTTGCAGGCGGGTGCCAAGGATAAACGCTTCGCATTGCCCAATTCGACCGTGATGATCCACCAGCCGCTGGGTGGATTTCAGGGGCAAGCCAGCGATATTGAGATACATGCCAAATATATCTTGAGCTTGCGCGAGCGTCTCTACACCCTGATGGCAGAACATACCGGACGCAGTGTGGAAGAGATCGCACGCGACAGCGAACGCGACAATTTCCTGACTGCACCAGAAGCGCTGGATTACGGCTTGATCGATCAGGTTCTCACAAAGCGGGCTTAAAGTTGAGCTACAGGCTGCCGATAACTAACACGGATAGGGATTTGAATGGCATCGGATAAAACCAAGGGTGATAAATTGCTGTATTGCTCATTTTGCGGAAAAAGCCAACACGAGGTACGTAAGCTCATTGCCGGGCCGTCGGTGTTCGTATGCGACGAATGTATCGCGTTATGCAATGACATCATTCGCGAAGAGTCCCAGGCCACTGCCGGTAGCGAGAAATCGGATAAGAACGAACTGCCGGTTCCGCACGAAATTTGTGAACGGCTGGATGACTATGTCATCGGTCAGCGCAAAGCCAAAAAAATCCTTTCCGTGGCGGTCTATAATCACTACAAGCGACTGAAAAACAAAGATAAAGATGGCGTCGAGCTGGCCAAAAGCAATATTCTGCTGGTTGGACCCACTGGCTCAGGGAAGACTTTGCTGGCACAAACGCTGGCGCGTTTGCTCAACGTGCCGTTCGTGATGGCAGATGCCACTACCCTGACCGAGGCTGGATACGTCGGTGAAGATGTTGAGAATATTATTCAGAAGCTACTGCAAGCATGTGATTATGATGTAGAACGTGCCCAGCGCGGCATTGTCTATATAGACGAGATCGACAAGATCTCGCGCAAATCCGACAATCCTTCCATCACCCGGGATGTGTCCGGTGAAGGGGTTCAGCAAGCATTGCTCAAGCTGATCGAGGGAACCAAAGCTTCAATCCCACCTCAGGGCGGTCGCAAGCATCCGAACACCGAATTTTTGCAGGTTGATACCACCAATATCTTATTCATTTGCGGTGGAGCGTTCGACGGTCTGGAAAAAGTGATCCGCAATCGTTCCGAGAAGGCGAGCATAGGATTCTCGGCCAATCTGGCAAAACGTGATGACGACAAGGATATCGGCCTCGTGTTGAGTGAGGTCGAACCCGAAGATTTGATCAAATTCGGCTTGATTCCCGAGTTCGTCGGTCGTCTGCCTGTGGTGGCGACACTGGAGGGATTGGACGAAGCCGCTTTGGTCAAAATATTGACCGAACCTAAAAATTCCCTGATTAAACAATATCAAAAGCTGTTCGAGATGGAAGGGGTGGAGTTGGAATTCCGCTCCAATGTGCTGGATGTGATCGCCAAAAAGGCTTTGGCTCGCAAGACTGGCGCGCGCGGCCTGCGTTCCATCCTAGAAAATGCCTTGCTGGACACGATGTTCGATCTGCCGTCGATGGATAATGTGAGCAAAGTCGTGCTGGACGAGAACAGCACGGGAGAGATCAAGCCCATCGTGATGTACGCTGATACGCCGAAAGCCGCTTAGTATCTGGAATAATCGTCGGGGGGGCTTGAATTTCCTCATGCTCCCCCCATCTGACTCGCACCGTTATTATTTAAAAGACCGCCACCATGTCAGAACATCCTATCATCACTTCTGAAGTCGCTCTATTGCCATTGTTGCCGCTACGCGATGTCGTGGTGTTCCCGCATATGGTGATCCCGCTGTTCGTTGGGCGCGCCAAGTCGATCAAAGCGCTCGAAGCAGCAATGGAAGCCGGCAAAAGTATCGTGCTGGTGGCACAAAAATCAGCCTCCAAGGACGAGCCTGCGACCGAGGACATGTACCGGATCGGCAGTATCGCCAATATTCTACAGATGCTCAAACTGCCTGACGGGACCGTCAAGGTATTGGTTGAGGGGACGCAGCGCGCCAAGGTGCTGCACGTCGTGGACGAGAAATCGCACTTTGATGCCGAGATCCAGCCGGTCGCCCCGGACGAGGATCTGGGCAATGAGGCCGAGGCGATGCGCCGCGCGCTCATCAACCAGTTCGATCAATATGTGAAGCTGAACAAGAAGATACCGCCGGAGATATTGACTTCACTGGCCGGTATCGACGATGCGGGACGTCTGGCGGATACCATCGCAGCGCATCTGCCGCTCAAGCTGGAGCAGAAGCAGGAAGTGCTTGAGATATTCGATGTGGCAAAGCGCCTTGAGCACCTGCTCGGACTGCTGGAGGCCGAGTTGGACATCATGCAGGTGGAAAAGCGTATCCGTGGACGAGTCAAGCGCCAGATGGAAAAGAGTCAGCGCGAGTATTATTTGAACGAACAGGTCAAGGCGATCCAGAAAGAATTGGGCGAGGGCGAGGATGGCGCCGACATCGAGGAGATCGAGAAAAAGATCAAAGCGGCGCACATGCCTAAGGACGCGCGAGCCAAGGCCGAGGCTGAACTGAAGAAACTGCGCCTGATGTCGCCGATGTCTGCCGAGGCAACGGTGGTGCGCAATTACATCGATATTCTCATTGGCCTGCCCTGGAAGAAAAAGACCAAGATTGATACCAACCTGCAACACGCTGAAGATGTGCTGGAAACCGACCACTACGGTTTGGATAAGGTAAAAGAGCGCATCGTCGAATATCTCGCTGTGCAACAGCGGGTGGACAAGATGAAAGCGCCTATCCTTTGCTTGGTAGGACCGCCGGGCGTGGGCAAAACTTCGCTGGGGCAGTCCATCGCACGAGCCACCAACCGCAAGTTCGTACGCATGTCGCTGGGCGGGGTGCGCGACGAATCCGAGATCCGTGGTCATCGCCGTACTTACATCGGCTCGATGCCGGGCAAGATATTGCAGAACATGAGCAAGGTCGGCGTGAAGAACCCGTTGTTCCTGCTGGATGAAGTCGACAAGATGGGCATGGATTTTCGTGGCGATCCCTCGTCGGCGCTGCTGGAGGTGCTGGACCCGGAACAGAACCATACTTTCGTCGATCACTATGTCGAGGTCGAATACGACTTGTCGGACGTGATGTTCGTTGCCACCTCGAATAGTATGAATATCCCGGCCCCCTTGCTGGATCGCATGGAAGTGATCCATGTGTCGAGCTACACCGAAGACGAAAAGGTCAATATCGCCACCCGATATCTGTTACCCAAAGCGATCAAGAACAGTGGGCTGAAACCGGAAGAAATCGCCGTTTCGGAAAGTGCGATACGCGACATCCTGCGTTATTACACGCGCGAGGCCGGTGTGCGCGGGCTGGAACGTGAGTTGTCCAAAATATGCCGTAAAGTGGTCAAATCGCTGTTGCTGAAGGGACGCGAGAGCAAGGTCACGGTCAATGCCCGGAATCTGGACAAATATCTTGGTGTGCGCCGTTACAGCTACGGTATCGCCGAAAAGAACAATCAGGTCGGTCAGGTCACCGGTCTGGCTTGGACCGAAGTTGGCGGTGAGTTGCTGACCATTGAAACCGCCGTATTGCCAGGCAAAGGCAAGACCACCACGACCGGCAAGCTGGGCGAGGTGATGCAGGAGTCGATCCAGGCGGCTTTGAGCGTGGTTCGCAGCAGAGCCCGTAAGTTGGGTATCGTGGAAAGTTTCTACGAAAAGAACGATCTGCACATCCATTTGCCGGAAGGTGCGACACCGAAAGATGGTCCCAGCGCCGGTATCGGGATATGTACCGCGATGGTTTCAGCATTGACCGGAATCCCGGTGAGGGCTGATGTGGCGATGACGGGAGAGATCACCTTGCGTGGTGAAGTGCTGCCTATCGGAGGACTGAAGGAGAAATTACTGGCGGCGCAGCGTGGCGGCATCAAAGTCGTACTGATCCCGGAAGAAAACGTGAAGGACTTGGTCGAGATACCAGATAACGTCAAGAACAAGTTGGACATTCATCCGGTCAAGTGGATTGAACAGGTGTTGGAATTGGCTTTGGAAAGAAAGCCGGAACCGCTGCCGGCAAGTGGGCCTTCCGCAGCACCAAGCACACTTCCGGCTGCGGGCAGCGAGACCTCCGCATCGACCACGATTAAACATTAAACACTACAAATAGATTAAAGAGGGAAAGACCATGAGCAATAAATCCGATCTGATCGAGGCAATCGCACTGTCTGCCGATATTTCCAAGGCAGCAGCGACGCGTGCACTGGATGCGACGATTGAATCGATCAAGAATTCCTTGAAGAAAGGGGAGCTCGTGAGTCTGGTCGGTTTCGGCACGTTTTACGTGGGTAAGCGCGCGGCCCGTAACGGCCGCAATCCGCAGACCGGGGCGACGATCAAGATCAAGGCGGCACAGGTTCCTAAATTTCGTGCTGGCAAAGGATTAAAAGATGCTGTAAACTAGCGTTTTCGACGGGTGCTTAGCTCAGCTGGTAGAGCACCGCCCTTACAAGGCGATTGTCGGCGGTTCGATCCCGTCAGCACCCACCAGAAAATAGGTTTATGGAGTGGTAGTTCAGTTGGTTAGAATACCGGCCTGTCACGCCGGGGGTCGCGGGTTCGAGTCCCGTCCACTCCGCCAAACAAAGGTGAACGAAAGTTCGCCTTTTTTCACATCTGGACCACAACTTTCGATTGGATAGCGCGTTATGTTCGACTTCGTACATGAAAAGAAACGATTGGTGCAGTTCGTGCTGGCACTCATCATCTTGCCGTTTGCATTTTGGGGGGTGGATTCATATCAGAAATCCGGTGATGCCGGTGAGCTGGCCTCGGTGAATGGCGAGAAGATATCGGCACAGGAGTTCGATAACGCGCTACGCCAGCAAAAACAACGCATGAGCGAATTGGCCGGGGCGGCATTCGACCAATCCATCTTCGAAAAGCCGGAGGTCAAGCATTCGATCCTGGATGGTCTCGTCTCTCAGCGGTTATTGGTTGCGGAGGCGCGTAAAAGCGGCCTGATCGTGAACGATGAGCAACTTGCCGGGGTGATTGGCGGGATAGCGGCCTTCCAGAAAGAAGGCAAGTTCGACAAACAACAATATGAGAGCGCATTGAATGCGCAGAACATGTCTCCGTTGATGTTCGAATCTCGCGTGCGGGATGAGCTGACTTCGCGGCAGTTGACCGATGCATATAGCCGGAACGGCTATACATCAACCACAGTTGCCGATCATTTGATCCGTTTGAACGAGCAGCAGCGCCTGGTCGCAGCAGCCCAATTCGATCTGGACGCATTCATGAGTCAGGTCAAAGTGACCGATTCTGCCATCGCGGCTTATTACAAGGATAAACAGGCTGAGTTCCAGCTTCCCGAGCGTGCCAAAGTCGAATACGTGGTGTTCTCGGTGGAATCTCTGTTATCCCAAGTGGTGGTGGAAGAGTCAGAGGTGAAAAAATACTACTCAGAGAATCAGGCGGAGTTCGGTACTCAGGAGCAGCGTCAGGCTGCCCATATTCTGATCTCCGTACCACCACAAGCTTCCGAAGCCGAGAAACAAGCGCTCAAAGTCAAGGCGGAAGAGGTGCTGGGCAAGGTCAAGCAGGCACCGGCCAGTTTTGCCGCGTTGGCTAAGCAGTATTCCCAGGATCCCGGTTCGGCCAATAATGGCGGCGATCTGGGGATGTTCGGTCGGGGTATGATGGTCAAGCCATTTGAAGAGGCAGTGTTTCAGCTTAAAGTGGGCGAAACGAGCGGTTTGGTTCAGTCCGATTTCGGTTTCCACATCATCCGCCTGTCCGCAATCAAACCGGCAAAGCTGCAAGCCTTGGCTGATGTAAGAGAGACGATCACGCAGCGACTCAAAGTGCAAAAGGCGACGGATCGTTTTGCCGAGCTGGCCGAGAAATTCAGCAATACCGTGTATGAGCAGAGTGACAGTCTCAAGCCAGCTGCTGAACTGGTCGGTGTGCCGGTGCGGCAGGGCGATTGGCTCAACAAAGGCCAGCCAGCCTCCGGTATCTGGACGGATAAGGTATTGCAGGCAGTGTTCTCCGATGAGGTTGTGAAGAACAAGCGCAATACTGCGGCCGTGGAAGTCAGCACCAATATGTTGTTGGCTGCGCGCGTCTCGGAATATCAAGCTGCGACTGTTCGTCCTTTGAGCGAGGTGGCGGGCGGCATTCAGAAAAAACTACAGCAGCAGCAGGCATCGGAACTGGCTATCAAACAGGGTAACGAGGTGCTGGCGCGCTTGCAACGCGGGGAAAAGGTCAACGTGCCCTGGCAATCGGTCAAGTCAGTCACGCGGTCTCAGCATGTCGGTTTCGATGTCGAGCTGGTCAAGCAGGTGTTCCAGGCAGGCGTATCCAGATTGCCCGCGTACGTTGGGGCGCGAACCGCGCAAAACGGTTTCGCCTTGGTGCGTATTGATGGAGTGAAAGAGATCGAAGCCATCGATGAAGGCAAGCGTAATCGTTATTTGCAACAGATCGCGCAAATCTCCGGGGAGGAGTTGTTGCGAGCCTATCTGGCCGACGCCAAGAAGCACGCAGACATATCCGTGAAACCGTTTGCCTCGGAAGAGAAAAAATAAGTAAGGTTTAATGCTGCCGCAAGACAAACGCCGCTGTTCTAGCGGCGTTTGTCTTTTTGTCATCCCGGACGGTTCCCGGTAGTCAACAAGCTGAGCATCGCCCGTTTTTTACGCTATAAGTTGCTTGCTGATTGCTGCGTTGCATGGTGATCAGCGTGCATTCGATGTGCCGCACTGCGCGGTGCAATCGTATATAATTCGCGGCTATTCTGTTTCTGGTCGGATACTTTACCTCATGCTGGAAGTAAGCAACCTAGCCTGTGCGCGCGGCGATCATCAATTGTTTTCCGGGTTGAATTTTTCGCTCGCGGCCGGTGAACTGATGCAAGTCCAAGGTGAGAACGGCAGTGGCAAGACCAGCTTGCTGCGTACGTTATGCGGATTCATGCAGCCGGTGGCGGGGGAGATACGCTGGCGCGGTCAGAACATTCACGAGTTGGACGAAGACTATTATGCCGAGATGATCTATCTCGGCCACCTGAATGCGATCAAAGACGAATTGAATGCGCTGGAAAACCTGCATATCAGTGCCGGGCTTTCTGGATGTGCGGTGGATGAGCAAGCGGCACTTTCCGCTTTGCGCCGTATGGGATTA
Source organism: uncultured Gallionellaceae bacterium (assembly GCA_964571195.1). Classification (GTDB taxonomy): domain Bacteria; phylum Pseudomonadota; class Gammaproteobacteria; order Burkholderiales; family Gallionellaceae; genus PALSA-1006. The sequence continues at coordinate 83,515 of CAZNAD010000003.1, forward strand.
CGTCGCCGTGAACACCTGCCGGTGAAGGTGTTGTCCCAAGGGCAGCGCCGCCGTGTCGCACTCAGCAGGTTGCTGGTGGGAGATGCGCGTTTGTGGGTACTGGATGAGCCATTGACCGCACTCGATGTGGGGGCAGTCGGGTTGATTCAGGAACTTATTGGAGAACATCTGTCGAAGGGGGGGATGGTGATCTTTACCACTCACCAGCCTTTGCAAGTGACAGGTGTGCAAACGCGCTTGCTGGTGCTGTCATGACACGGTGCGCGAATGCGATGGGTTCGGGAAGCAAGCTTTCCTTGTTCGGACTGCTTGGCTTGGTGATCCGGCGTGACCTGTTGTTGGCGATGCGCCGCCGGGCTGATGTATTGACGACACTGGTCTTCTTTGTGATGGTGGTGAGTCTGTTTCCGCTAGGTGTAGGGCCGGAGATGGATATGTTGCGAAAAATGGCGCCGGGCGTGGTGTGGGTCGCGGCATTGCTGGCTTCCATGTTGTCGCTGGGACGAATGTTCTCGGCTGACTATCTGGATGGGACGCTGGAGCAGATGCTGCTGGCTCCGCAGTCGCTATCTATGCTGGTCTTGGGCAAGATCGTGGCTCATTGGATGTTGTCTGGGCTACCTCTGGTGCTGATCTCACCCGTGCTGGGCTTGCAGTTTGATATGTCGGCACAGGCGCTGTGGGTGCTGATTTTGGTATTGTTGCTGGGAACGCCGATTCTGAGCATGATCGGTGCGATCGGTGCGGCACTCACCCTGGGTCTGCGCGGAGGCGGTGTGCTAGTGTCTTTATTGGTGTTGCCCCTGTGTATTCCCGTGCTGATCTTTGGTACGGGGGCAGTGGAAGCGGTCAATACCGGCATGACCATCGTTCCGCATGTCGCGTTATTGGGTGCATTGTTGTTGCTGGCGTTGGTATTTTCCCCGTGGGTCACGGCGCAGGCTTTACGTATTTCAATGGAGTGAGATTTGGCAATCAACTGGTTTAAATATTCAGCACCCACTGCCTTCTATGGTTTGGCGGGCAAAATGATTCCTTGGTTTGCAGTCCCAGCTGCCGTGTTGTTCGTGATCGGGATGTATATCGGTTTCTTCGTGGCGCCAACCGATGCGGTGCAAAGCGAGGCTTATCGCATCATTTTTATCCATGTGCCTGCTTCGATTCTGTCCATGTTCATCTACCTCATCATGGCGGGATATGCGGCTCTGGGCCTGATCTTTAATACTCGCCTGTCGTCGATGATGGCCACGGCACTTGCTCCGACCGGTGCCTTGTTTGCTTTCATCTCGTTATGGACAGGTGCCTTGTGGGGCAAACCGATGTGGGGAGCCTGGTGGGTATGGGATGCACGTCTGACGTCGGAATTAATCCTGCTGTTCCTGTATCTGGGTTTCATCGCGCTGCAATCCTCCATCGAGGACCCGCGTCGTGCCGACCGTGCGGGAGCATTGCTGGCGATTGTTGGCTCGGTCAATGTCCCCATCATCTATTTCTCGGTGAAATGGTGGAATACCCTGCATCAGGGGGCAACGATCAAATTCACCGGAACCAGTATGCATGTCGCTATGCAGCAGGCGATGTTCATCATGTTGCTGGCCTGCTGGTTATATGTCATTGCGGTGACCTTGGCACGGGTACGTAGCATCATTCTGGAGCGGGAGCGCAACACGCAATGGGTGAATGAGCTGAAGGAGGTGCGCTCATGACACGGTGCGCGAATGCGACGGGTGCGGGAATGAGCGCTTTGCACCTCCACCTGCGATCTGTGGGTTTATCTGGTAACGCGTTGGAGGTGCAGTCATGAGCGCGGCTGAATTCTTTGCCATGAACGGTTATGGTTTTTACGTGTGGGGTTCTTATGGCGTTGCGCTGCTCGTCATCTTCATCGAGATCGCCTTGGTGCGCCATAAGAGAACGATAACATTACGGCAATTGCGCATGGAGCGTGATGCGGGAGAAATGCAATGAAACCACGTCAGAAAAGATTGATGTTCATCATCGCCGGTCTGGCACTGGTGGCGGCAGCGGTAGGACTGGTGCTGTTCGCGCTCAAAGACAACGTCAGCCTGTACTTCACCCCGACTCAGGTCTATCACAAAGAGGCTCCGCAAGGACGCAGCTTCCGCATCGGAGGTTTGGTGGAGGAGGGGAGTGTCAAGCGCCAAGAGGACGGACTGACGGTACATTTCAATATCACCGATACTGCCAAGAGCATGCCGGTCGTCTACAAAGGTATCCTGCCCGATCTGTTCAAGGAAGGTAAAGGGGTCGTGGCGCAAGGCAAACTGCAAGACGACAATGTGTTCCATGCCGAGGAAGTCCTAGCTAAACACGATGAGAACTATATGCCACCGGAAGCCATGCATGCGATTGAAGAAGCGGCTAAGTCGCAGTCCGGGGTGAGTGCGGTCTCCTCACCAGCGGCAGCCTTTTCTCCCACTTCTGCCAAATAGATCGGAAATGACCATGCTTCCTCAAATCATCATTCCCGAGATCGGAAATTTCGCCCTGATCGTTGCCTTGCTTCTGGCTCTGATCCAGGGCATCTTGCCTATCGTCGGCGCTTTCCGTAGCAATGCCGTGTTGATGAATGTCGCACGGCCACTGGCGTTCGGACAATTTCTGCTGGTCTCGGTCGCTTTTGCGTGCCTGCTGCAAGCCTTTATCAGTAACGATTTTTCCGTGTTGTATGTGGCGCAACACTCCAACTCGCAATTGCCCATCCAATACCGTATTGCGGCATTGTGGGGCGGGCACGAAGGTTCGCTATTGTTATGGGTGTTCCTGTTGGGGCTCTGGACGATTGCGGTCGCGATGTTCAGCAAGCATCTGCCGGAAGAAATGGTCGCCCGCGTCATCGGCATCATGGGGCTGATCTCGGTGGGTTTCCTGCTGTTCATGTTGTTCACTTCCAATCCGTTTGACCGATTGCTGCCGGCAGCACTGGACGGTCGCGATCTGAACCCGCTGTTGCAGGATCCCGGTCTGGTCATCCATCCGCCGATGCTGTACATGGGCTATGTCGGGTTCTCGGTGGCTTTTGCCTTCGCTTTGTCTGCATTGCTGGGCGGACAACTCGACGCGACTTGGGCACGTTGGTCGCGCCCCTGGACTACGGTTGCCTGGGTGTTCATGACATTGGGTATCGCGCTGGGAAGCTGGTGGGCGTATTACGAGCTGGGTTGGGGCGGTTGGTGGTTCTGGGATCCGGTCGAGAACGCTTCATTCATGCCTTGGCTGGTGGGAACGGCATTGATCCACTCGCTCGCGGTCACGGAAAAACGCGGTGCTTTTAAGAGCTGGACGGTGTTATTGGCGATTGCAGCCTTCTCGCTCAGTCTATTGGGAACATTCCTAGTGCGTTCAGGGGTATTGACCTCCGTACATGCCTTTGCGACCGACCCGAAACGAGGCATCTTCATTCTTTCTTTCCTGGTGGTCGTGATCGGGGCTTCGTTGCTGCTGTTCGCATGGCGCGCCCCCAAGATCGGTTTGGGCGGGAAGTTCGACCTCGTCTCGCGCGAGTCCATGTTGCTCACCAACAATGTGTTGCTGTCGGTAGCTTCGGCTTCGGTGTTTCTCGGCACACTCTATCCCCTGTTCATGGACGCGTTGGGGTTCGGCAAACTGTCCGTCGGCCCCCCGTATTTCAATACCGTCTTTGTACCGTTGATGGTGCCGCTGATCATGATGATGGGGCTGGGGCCGATCGCACGCTGGAAGCAGGCACAAGTGCCCGATATCTGGCTGCGCATACGCTGGGCATTGGCGGCCAGTGTGCTGATCGCACTCCTGTTGCCGCTGGTGCTGGGTAAATGGACCCCGCTGATCGCATTAGGATTCTTGCTGGCATTCTGGGTCATCACCACCGGAATGCTGGATCTGCTCAAACGTATCGGCAAGGGCGGCAGCCTGTTGCAGCGTCTCAAGAGCCAGTCGCTTAGTTATTACGGTATGCAATTGGCCCATCTGGGTATCGCGATATTCGTCATCGGTGTAACGATGGTGAAGGGCTACGAGACAGAGCGCGATGTACGCATGGAAGTGGGGGATACGGTCGAAGCGGGGGGATATGTGTTCCGATTTGACGGCGTCACCGAGCAGGAGGGGCCGAACTATCAGGCCTACCGCGGCCAAGTGATCATAAAGAAAGATGATCGTATCGTCGGTGAACTCTTCCCTGAAAAGCGTACCTACAATGCCTCAGGGATGCCCATGACCGAGGCCGCCATTGATACCGGGATTTTCGGCGACCTTTATGTGTCGTTGGGCGAACCGATCCCTGACAGTGACGGCGCATGGGCAGTGCGTGTCTATGTCAAACCTTTTGTGGACTGGATCTGGGCGGGCTGCCTGTTGATGGCGCTGGGAGGTGTGTTCGCGATTGCCGACCGCCGGTATCGTATCCACGCACGCAAGGCGCAGGTCGCCGCTGAAGAGATCACGCAAATGAAGGAGCAGAGCGCATGACACGTTTCATTTGGCCGTTTGTTGTATTCGTGGTGCTGGCCGGCTTCCTGTATGTCGGCTTGAACCTTGATCCGCGCGAGGTTCCTTCGCCGCTCGTTGGCAAGCCGGCTCCCGCGTTCACTTTGCCTCAGTTGCAGGACCCGAGTAAGCAATTCTCCACTCAGGAGATGAAAGGCAAGGTCTGGCTGCTCAACGTGTGGGCTTCGTGGTGTGTCTCATGCCGGGAAGAACATCCGATTCTGGTCGAACTGGCACGCCAGAATATCGTGCCGATCTACGGACTGGACTATAAGGACAAACGTGCCGATGCGTTGATGACTTTGCGCGAGGGCGGAGACCCTTATGTGCTGAGTATTTCCGATACCGAGGGACGCATCGGCATCGATTACGGCGTGTACGGTGTGCCCGAGACCTATGTCATCGATAAACAGGGCATCATCCAATACAAGCAGATCGGGGTCATCACACGTCAAAACCTGCGCGAGAAGATATTGCCGCTGGTCGCAGAACTGGAGAAGCGACCATGAGATATCTGCTGTTGTTGTGGCTATGTCTGATGCCCGTTTTCTCCTATGCGGGTGAGGCGAAGGATATGGCCGCCGACCCGGTGCTGGAGAAGCGCATGATTGGACTGGCAGAGAAATTACGCTGTCTGGTCTGCCAGAACGAGTCTCTAGCCAGTTCCCATGCCGAACTGGCAGAGGACCTGCGGCGTGAGGTGCGCGAACAGATGGCCAAAGGATTAAGCGACCAGGAGATCATCGACTATCTGGTATCCCGCTACGGCGATTTTGTGTTGTACGAACCGCCCATGAAATCCTACACGCTGTTACTCTGGTTCGGCCCGTTCATCCTGCTATTCGCTGGTGGCACTATTCTTTTCCTGCAACTGCGCAAACGCCGCCAAACCCAGCCCGAAGCCACACTCTCTGCCGAAGCGGAACGGCGTGCCGCTGTGTTGCTCAACAACGATAAAGACCTCCAAGCATGACGATATTCTGGATAATTTGTGCATCGCTTATTCTGCTGGCTTTGCTGTTCGCCGTACTGCCCTTATGGCGCAGTACGCTAAAAGACAATGCCGTGTTACGCGACAGGGCGAATCTGGAGATATTTCGCGACCAGTTAGCCGAGATGGAAGTTGACCTGAAAAACGGTCTTCTGACTCAAGCGCTGTACGATCAAGGTAAGCGCGAGTTACAAGCGCGCCTGCTGGACGAAGTCGACGGGGGCAAGACGGCTAGCCGTGCCATAGCATCGAATCCGCAAAAATATCTGGCGATCAGTTTGATCGCTTTGCTGCCTTTACTGGCAATAGGTTTATACCTGAAAGTCGGTAATTTGCAGGTGTTCTCCTCGGAAAGCAGTCTGGCTGCGACAGGCGGCGGGGCGATGGGACTCGAAAGTTTGGAAGCCAAGGTTGCACAGAATCCCTCCGATGGGGAGTCTTTGTTATTGCTGGCGCGCACCTATGGCGAGATGGGGCGTTACGGAGAAGCCGTCAAAGCCTACGAGAAACTCACCGAGTTCGTGAATGACGAGGCATGGATCTGGGCCGATTATGCCGATATGTTAGCCATGGTGCACGGACAGAAACTGGCCGGTCCGCCGACCAAGTTGATCGACAAAGCCCTGGCGCTTGATCCCAATCACCCTAAAGCCCTTGCGCTGGCGGGTTCGGCTGCGATGGAACGCGGCGATTACCCGGTTGCGATCCGTCACTGGGAGAAGCTGTTGAAGGGTCTCCCACCCGCCAGCGAAGATGCAAAGATGATCGAAGGCGGACTACAGCAAGCACGGTCGTTCTTGGCTCAATCTAAAGGCCAGCGCGCGCCTATGCTGGAACAGATAGCACCGGCTCGTGAGTCAAATCAGGCCGCTTCTGGCGGTAAGGAGCGTATCTCCGGCACCGTGACATTAAGCGCTGCACTGAAGGATAAAACCAGCCCGACAGACACGCTGTTCGTGTTGGCGCGCGCGACTCAAGGGCCCAAGATGCCACTTGCGATAATGCGCAAACAGGTTCGCGATCTGCCGTTGGAATTTTCTCTGGATGACAGCATGGCGATGATGCCACAGATGAAACTGTCGAATTTCGACGAGGTGGTGATCGTTGCGCGCATCTCGAAATCCGGCAATGCGATGCCGGAATCCGGCGACCTGCAAGGAACAAGCAAACCGCTCAAACCCGGCCGCGACGGCTTGAAGATCAGCATCGATACCATCGTCCCATAGAGGATATCCCTTCTTTATCCATCGAACAGGCCCACATTCATGGGCCTGTTCGCGTTATGGACATTGAAAAACTGTGCCAGTATGTCATCACGAAAAAAGTTTGTATGCGACAAACTTGCCCAAGGGGAATGTGATGAAAAAAAACCTGCCTGTGACACAACGCGAGATTGATTACCCGGAATCCGCCGTTTTTGTGACCAAAACGGATACCAAAGGGATCATCACCTATGCGAGTGATGCTTTTGTGGAGATCAGCGGCTTTTCACGTGAAGAGCTGATCGGTGTTAACCATAATGTGGTACGACACCCCGACATGCCGGAATGGGCATTTGCGGATCTCTGGAATACGGTCAAGGGCGGACATCCTTGGCGAGGTTATGTGAAGAACCGCGCCAAGACTGGTGACCATTATTGGGTCAGAGCGAACGTCTCTCCTATCTTGAACAATGGCAATGTGGTTGGTTATCTTTCGCTGAGGAAGAAGCCCACCCGAGCCGAAGTTGCCGCAGCAGAAAAATTGTATGCCAGCGGCAAGCCGCCCGCCAAGCGTTTCTCCATCGCGGGCTGGTTCCGGCAACTTCCTTTGCAAAAGAAGCTGCAACTGTTGTTGCAACCGGTACTGCTGATCGCAGTCGGTGCCGCTACCCTCTATGTCTCCGGGCATATGAAGGAGCGCATGATCGATACAGTCCAGGCGCGTGCCGACGCAGTGGCCAACCAGGTCATCGATAGCGCGAATATGCTCATGGTCACCGGACAGATCAGCCAGCCCGAAACTCGACAGTTGCTGGTCAAGAAATTGGCCAGTTCGGGGAATATCGTCAGCCTGCAATTGGCTCGCAGCGAAGCGGTCGCAGCTCAATACGGGCCGGGCTTACCCGAGCAACAAGTGCGCGATGAAATACAGCGCCAAGTGCTAGCCAACAAGCAGACGTATTACCAGATCGAGGAGCGGGGTGAACAGACGATATACCGTGTTGTGACCCCCTATCTGCTAACCCACAATTTTCACGGGACCGATTGCCTGAGTTGCCATGCTGGCGAAGAGGGTAGTGTCTCAGGCGTGTCGGACATCGAAATCGACATGAGCAAAGATTTTAAAGAGCTCCAGCGCTTTGTCATGGTCATCAACGTCGGACAAGTGATCTTGCAGGTCTTGCTGTTCTTCTTTATTGGCTGGGTGGTGAAATATTTCGTTACTCGCCGCGTGGTCGAGGTCAGGGATCATCTGGCCAATCTGGTGAATGGCGATATGACTGGACAGGTGGATATCTCCGGCAGGGACGAGATGGGCGAGATATTGTGCGCGGTTCAGTCTTCCAATGTGTTGCTAGGCTCGGTAGTGGATCAGATCGTGTCGGTGTCCGGCAATATTGATGCGCGCGCCAAGCACCTGTCTTCCACCATGTCCAAAGTGGAACGGAGTTCGCAATCCCAGTCGGAATCTGCGGGCAGTATGGCCGCCGCAGTAGAGGAGTTGACGGTAAGTATTGATCAAGTTTCGAACAATGCGGGTGATGTACGCCAGGTTTCCGATACGTCCAAGGCCTTGGCCAGTGATGGCGGGAGGGTGGTGCAACAAGTGGTGGCCGATATGGAAAAGATCAATCAGGCCGTTGTGAATGCCGCCGTGACGATCGAGGATCTTGGTAAAAAATCGGAACATATCCAGAATATCGTCAAGTCCATCCAGGAGATCGCCGATCAAACCAACCTGCTGGCGTTGAATGCCGCTATCGAAGCAGCTCGGGCAGGTGAACAAGGCCGGGGATTCGCCGTGGTGGCGGACGAAGTCAGAAAGTTGGCAGAGAAGACCAGCAAGTCCACGCAGGAGATATCTGCCATGACGGAAACCATCATGGGCAGTACCAATGAGGCGGTGGCCGAGATGGAGGCTGCTGTCGAAATGGTCAAATCGGGCGCGTTGTTGGCCGGACAGGCTGGCGCTGCCATCGTGGAAATCAATGAAGGAGCTTCCAGAGTGTTAAGCGGCGTGGAAGACATCTCCAACTCTATCCATGAACAAAGCCTCGCTGGGCGTGAGATCGCCGTCAATGTCGAAAAAGTCGCACAGATGTCGGAGGAGAATAGTGCTTCGGTGAAGGAAGTTTCCGGTACCGTCGAAAAGCTGGAACATCTCTCGCAGTCTTTGGCGGAGTCGGTCGGTCATTTTCGTGTATAAAACTTGCTAACCACTTTGACATTAGGGTAATGTGCGCCTCGTAGTCCCATTCTGCGAGGCGTCTTTTAGTGATCCCGTCCAATCTCATCTCATCGCTTCTGGCGGTGTCCATAGCATTATCTTTTCAGCCTTGTCAGGCGGAAGAGGAGGGTTCACCTGAGGAAAGTTTCTTCCAAGAATTTCCGACTGTCCTGACCTCTTCCCGCCTTTCGCAGCCGCTGGCAGATGCACCCAGTGCAATGACCGTGATCGACAGAGAGATGATCAAGGCCTCCGGCTTCCGTTCTATTCCCGAGTTGATGCGCCTGGTACCCGGTATGTATGTGGGATTCTCCGATGCGAATCGTCCTGTCGTTTCATTGCATGGCTCATCGGACGAATGGGCGCGCCGCATGCAAATATTAATTGATGGCCGCAGCGTCTATTTGCCGCCACACGGCGGTGTAAGTTGGGCAGACATCCCATTGCTGACAGAGGATATCGAACGCATAGAGGTGGTTCGGGGGCCATCTTCGGCTTCACACGGTACAAATTCTTTTTATGGTGTGATCAATATCATCACTAAGGATGCACTGGGACAGGTCGGCAGCAGTATGTCCGTGATCCGGGGTGCGCGGACATCCGATGCCTCGGCTCGGTTCGGCAAGGTCGGTGAATTGTATGATTATCGTTTGTCGGTAGGTTATCGCTCGGATCAGGGTTTGGATAATTCGGTTCTGAATGACCATAACATGACCAATGTGATCAACTTTCGTAGCAACTACCACCCGATAGATACAGATAGTCTGGACATTCAGTTGGGTAGCAGCAGTGGAGTTTACGGCATGGGGATATTGGATGTGCCACTGAAAAACGGGCGATCCAGACCGGAGGATCCGTTCCGCGACAGCAAAGCGAACAGTGATTTTGTGCAACTCACCTGGTTACACGCATGGGCCTCAAGCGACGAAAGTAAACTGACATTTTCCTATACGTCACATGACTCGCTCGATCCGAACATGTGTATCAATTCCGATATCTGCCAGGGACATGTCGCTGGTACGCCAGCGATCCAAGGATTCAAGCCGCGGGCGGTAAAAAGTGAGCGGAATGAGCTTGAGCTGCAAAATACGACACAACTCGGCCCGGACAACCGTCTGGTATGGGGCGGCGGGATGCGCAGAGACTATGCCGACTACCCTTTGTTATTGGTTGTCCCACGCACCATCAGCGCATGGAGCGTGTTTGCCCACGACGAATGGCGTATAAGCCAGACTGTGGTTTTGAATGTCGGTACGATGCTGGAAAATAACGGCATGGGACATCAGGATAATTCGCCGCGCGCTTCGCTCAACTATCATGTGAACCCTCAGCATACTCTGCGCGTGGGGGTCTCCACTGCGACGCGCAGCCCAGTGATGTCGGAAGCATTCATCGATGCGAATAACACCATTCTGGGGGGGGCTTATGTCCTTCCAGTCACACCTCTCAAACCGGAAAAGGTATTCTCCAGAGAGATCGGTTATCTGGGGGAATTCCGCAATATCGGCATTTCTGTCGATATGCGTGCCTATGTGGAGGAGGTCACCGATCTGGTTTGGTGGGACAAATACGTCCAACTGACATCCGCGTTTCCAGACAGTTTCGGCAATCTGTTTTCCGCCCAGTACCGGGGAGTCGATGCAACGGTCAAATACCACTGGGATGAGGGGCGCAGTTTTGCGGCGCTCGCTTATGCCTACCAACAGGCATCCGCTGGCTTGAGTGCGATTCCGACGCAATATTTTAGCACCGTGACTGATCCGCTGGAACCCGCCCGGTACACAAGCGTTGGTGATCGGGTTCGGCAGTTCTACAACAACGAGTATCTCAATATGTTCTCTCAGACAGTCCCCAAAAATAGCGCGAGCCTGCTGATATCTCAGCGACTCGCCGCCTCCTGGCAATTCAGCTTGGGCTATTATTACCGTGAATTGATGCGGGTGGGGGATGTCAGTCCAGATGTGACACCTGAATTGACCATGAGCCGTTTCGATGTGCGTTTAGCCAAGAGCTTTAACTACGGAAAGGCACAAAGTGCCGAAGTGGCCATCGTAGTGCAGAACGTACTGCGGGACGGCTATACCAAATACGGCACGATAAATGAAGTGTCACAAGTCAGATTTCCCCGGAGCGGTTGGTTGACCGCCACTTTTAATTTTTAGCGATTCCATTTCAGTTGATTCCCGGTATTCGCTCTATCATCTTGGCCATTTTTCTGATTGGGCTGTTATCGACAGCTCAGGCGGGAGGATTGCGGATATCTCTGTTGACCTCCGACGAGGGGGGAGCCTACCGTGATTTCGTACAGGAATTTTCGGCTGAAGCGGAAAAACAGAAGCTCCCGTTAAGCGTTGTTACAACCGATATGCCTTTGCCGGATACGGACATCGTGGTCGCGGTAGGAGCCAAGGCTTCGGCGGTCGCGTTGAAAAATCATCCGGTCGTGCTGTGCGTCCTGATTTCAAAATCAGCTTTTGAGAAATTACAGCAGACGTTGCCCCCGCAACGTATGGCGCGTTCCGTTTCTGCGATTTATCTGGATCAACCGCACAAGCGCCAGATCGGCCTGATTAATGTGGCTTTGCCAGCCATCAAGAATATCGGCATATTGTTTTCAGGGCAGACAGCCGAAATTCACAACCTGCGCCGAACCATTGCCGAGAGCCGTTTCGTGTTACGTGAGCAGCGGGTTCAGTCGGCAGAGTCTTTGTATCACGATCTACAGTCCTTACTGCAAACCAGCGATGTGTTGCTTGCGACCCCGGATATTCTGGTCTATAACCCGTCGACGATGCGGAATATCTTGTTGTCCACATATCGCAGCGGCATCCCGCTCGTCGGGATTTCTCCCGCCTATGTAAGAGCCGGGGCGTTATGTGCCGTATTCACTACGCCGGAACAAATCGCCATACAGGCCGCCCATATGATCAGGCAATATGCCGAGACAGCCAGACTGCCCGCGCCACAATACCCGACCGAGTTTGATGTCTCGATCAACCAGCAGGTCGCGCGCTCACTGGGGCTGCAACTTATGGATGAAGCTGCGATCATCAAGCAAATGAAGGCTGATCTGCCATCCCCAGGGGGCAATAAATGATACGCAGAAGTATTCGCCAGCAGATATTACTGATCGCCTTATTGCCGATGTTGCTGGCGGTCGTGCTGCTGGATGGCTATTTCCTGTATTCGCGTTTCACTGCCATGGAAAATAATCTGGTCGAGCGGGCCGAGTTGCTGTCCAGACAGATCAGTTCATCGAGCGAATATGCCCTGTTCTCAGGGAATGCGGAACAGGTTCAGAACGATGTCACGAATGCTTTGAAGCAGAAAGACATCGCTGCCGTCGCCGTTCAGGATATCTCGGGAAAGATGATCGCATACGGCGGGGAGACTGTAGATGATGCTGAGCGGGATGCCGTCAATGCATCTGTGACCACCGGCGTCGTATTGGATACCGCAAATTATTTCTGGGTACGGGGACAAATCACCGCGCTGTCCATTGATCTGAATGGCGCTGGTGGCCTTGATCGTGAGGCCGATCCCAAACTGTTGGGACATGTGTTGATCAAGATGGACAAGCTCAACCTGAAAAAGTCCAAATGGGAAGTTTTATGGGTGAGCCTGCTGATTTCGGCCATCTTGTTCGGACTGACGATATTCCTCGTGTTGCGAGTATCTCGCCGCATCACTAATCCGATCAGCGCGCTCAATCATGTGGCACGCAGCATAGGTGAGGGTGATCTGAACATGCAGTTTGCTCCCGCTCCTGCGATCCGGGAGTTGAACGAACTCGCACTCGCTATCAACGAAATGGCGAAGCAGTTACAAGAAGATCGCGAGGCATTAAGTGCGCAGACAGCGCTATTGCAGGCCAACGAGGAACGTTTGAACGAGGTCATCAATACGATGCCGGTTGCGCTGTTCATTAAGGATCCTCAAAGCCGCATCATCCTGATGAACAGTGCCTGCGAAGCCCAATGGGGGGTATTGTTTGCCAATGTGCAGGGTACTGATGCAAGCCGGTATTTCCCTGCCGAACAGGTGATGGCATTCCTGAAAAAGGACAAAGAGGTTTTCTCCGGTCGTAAGCTGGTCGATTTTGAAGAGTCGGTCTGGAATTCGGAGATACATGAGAATCGGATTCTGCACACCTTCAAGAAGCCGATCTATGACGCCAAGGGTTTACCGTTATATTTGATCTGTATCAGTGTGGATATTTCCGAACGCAAGTTGAGTGAGACTCGATTAAAGCAGTTGAACGAAGAGCTGGAGACACGCATCGAAGAGGCGACGCGGGAATTGCGCTTGAAGAAAGAGGATGCGGAAAATGCCAATTACGACAAGACCCGTTTTCTTGCTGCGGCAAGTCACGATTTGCGTCAGCCGATGCATGCCTTGGGATTGTTCGTGGGGGAGCTGCATTCCAAACTGACAACGCCGGAACAGCAGCGGATCGCCGGGAAAGTAGAAGAGTCCGTAGGTGCATTGTCCAATCTGCTGGATGCCTTATTGGACATCTCTAAGCTCGATGCCGGGGTCGTGACACCCAATATCGTCGCATTCCCGATTAGCGGCTTGCTCTTCCGTATTGCGCATGATTATGAGCCGTTAGCTGAACACAAGGGATTGACCCTGCGCGTCATACCGAACGATACGGTCATCGAGACCGATCCGATCCTGCTGGAACGGGTGCTGATCAATCTGATCAGCAATGCATTGCGTTATACCCCGGTGGGAGGAAGAGTGGTTCTGGCTTGTAGAAACAGGGGCGGGAAATTAAGGATAGAGGTGCGGGATAGCGGCGTCGGCATCCCGGAAAGTGAACAACAGAACATCTTCAAGGAATTCGTCCAGTTGGCCAATAAGGAGCGAGATCGCAGTAAGGGCTTGGGCTTGGGCTTGGCTATCGTTGATCGTATCGCAAGGTTGTTGCATCTGGAGATCGCGTTGCGCTCCTTGCCGAAACGGGGTTCCGTATTTTCGGTTTCTGTCCCTCGGCTGGTCGCTCCCGCCATAGAAGCGCCGCTTTCCGAGGAGCCCAATTTGCCCGCCGAAGATACTCGGCGGGCAAGTGAATTCGATAATCTGAATGTGCTGGTGATCGATGACAATCCGCTGGTGCGCAAAAGCACTCAAGGAATCATCGAATCTTGGGGCTGCCAAGTTTCGATGGCCGCATCATTGAAAGAAGTGAAAGATATCCATGTCAGAGGAGATTTCGATCTGGTGATTTGTGATTATCGCTTGCCTGATGGGGACGGTATTCAGATTGCAGACTGGGTCAAAGACGATTTCAAACACCAGCCATTGTTCATCCTGATCAGCGGAGATACCTCGCCTGAAGTGTTGCAGATGGTCAATGAGCGAGGAATACAGCTGTTACACAAGCCGGTACGCCCGGCAAAATTGCGCTCACTGATCCAGTTCCTGTTGAGCCAGCGGTCGTAAAACTTCCGGCTGCATTCTGCATTGTGGCAAGTTAGCGCCGTTCCTTTTTCATGGCCTGAGCCGCTTCACGCTTGTGCTCTCGTTCTTTTTCCGTTGCGCGCTTGTCATGTTCTTTTTTGCCTTTGGCCAGGCCGATTTCGAGTTTGATCCGGCTTCCCTTGAAGTGCATATCCAGCGGCATGATGGTGTATCCAGCCCGTTGTGCTTTACCGATCAGTTTCTCGATCTCGCGCTGGTGCAACAGCAGTTTGCGGGTGCGGGTCGCGTCCGGCAGGATGTGGGACGAGGCGCTGAGCAGTGGGCTGATGTGTGAACCGAACAGGTACAAAGCCCCGTCTTTGACAGTGACATAAGCTTCCTTGAGCTGGGCGCGCCCGGCCCGGATCGCTTTGACCTCCCAGCCTTCCAGCATGAGTCCCGCTTCATAGCGTTCTTCGATGAAATACTCGTGGAATGCCTTCTTGTTTTGTACGATGCTCATTTATCGGATTGGAATGCAGGTGTGTTTTGCGTTGCGTTCGGCTATTCTACCAGCCTTTGGATCGACAGCTCGATAAGCAAATGGCGTTAGTTGAAAAATCAGTGTTGCTTCCCTATAGCGCGGAGCAGATGTTTGCGCTGGTCGATGATGTGGCGAGCTACCCGTCATTCTTGCCTTGGTGCGGCGGAGCCAGTGTGGAATCGGTGGCGGAGGGGGTCGTACATGCGACCATTCAGATCAACTACCATCAGATCAAGCAAAGTTTTACCACCCGGAACGTGCGCCAGGCTCCGCATCACATAGCGATGGCATTACAAGACGGGCCGTTCCGTCAACTGGACGGGGAGTGGCATTTCACCGCATTGTCCCCGACTGCCTGTAAAATAGCGTTCCGGTTGCATTATGAATTCTCCAGCAGGTTGCTGGAGAAGATGGTCGGTCCGGTATTCCACTATGTCGCGAACAGTTTTGTGGATGCTTTTACCCACCGTGCAGAAAAGGTATATGCGAACAAATGAGTGATGAAAAGATCAAGATAGAGATGGTTTATGCCTTACCCCATGAGCAAACGTTGCTCAAGCTGGAGGTGCCGGCCAATTCGACAATAGCCGACGCGCTTAAATTATCCGGTTTGGTGGAGAAGCATCCCGAAATCGACCTTGAAAAAGGAAAGTTCGGCTTGTATGGCAAGCTCAGCAAAACCGACACTGTATTGCGCGAAAAAGACCGTATCGAGATATACCGTCCATTGCTGGCCGACCCCAAAGAGGTGCGCCGCAAGCGCGCCGAAGAGGGCAAGGTTATGAAAAAAGGTGGCGGCGATATCTGATGCTGGATCATGACTTGCACTGCCACTCGACGGTCTCGGACGGTTTGCTTTCTCCGACAGAATTAGTCATGCGAGCCGCCGAGCGCGGCGTAAAATCCCTGGCACTCACCGACCACGACAATGTCGACGGTTTGGCCGAAGCGGCACAGGCGGCACTGCGTTGCGGTATCGAATTCATCAACGGGGTAGAGATCTCGGTTACTTGGCGCAACCATACGCTGCATATCGTCGGATTGCATATCGATCCGCATCATCCGGTCCTGGTTGCGGGATTGCACGGTATACGCAGCGGGCGTCGGCATCGTGCTGAACTGATGGCCGAATCGCTGGCACGTTCCGGTATCGGCGGTGTGCTGGAAGGGGCTTATCGCTATAGCGCGAACCCTGACATCATCGGGCGCACCCACTTTGCGCGATATCTGGTAGAAACCGGCCATTGCAAGGATGTGGCCAGCGTGTTCAAACGTTATCTGGTCAAAGGCAAGCCCGGTTATGTGTCGCATCAGTGGGCGGAATTGCAGGACGCGATCAACTGGATACGCGCTGCCGGCGGTATCGCCGTGTTGGCGCATCCTGGGCGCTATACCGCAGGGCGCAAAGCCATGGGCAAATCGACATTGCACGAGTTATTGCAAGAATTCACCGCTATGGGCGGGCAGGGGATAGAAGTCGTGACGGGCAGCCACACGCCTCCGCAATATGCCGAATTCGGGCGTTATGCGACCGAGTTCGGTCTGTTGTGTTCCTGCGGCTCAGACTATCACGGGCCGGGGGAAAGTTATCGTGATCTCGGGCATCTGCCCGATCTACCGCTGGAGTGCAAACCGATCTGGGAAGCGTGGGAAGCCGCCCCCGCACGGGCTTAGTTATGGCGCAATTCTTCGTCATCCATCCCGATAATCCTCAGCCGCGCTTGGTTAAACAAGCGGCTGCACTGGTACGCGAAGGGGCGGTGATCGTCTATCCAACCGATTCGGGTTATGCCTTGGGCTGCCATCTGGGGGATAAAGATGCGGTCGCGCGTATCCGCCAGATTCGCGGGGTGGACGATAAACACCATATGACATTGGTCTGCCGCGACCTTTCCGAATTGGCCAAATATGCGCGGGTGGATAATGCTCAGTTCCGTTTGCTGAAGAACAATACGCCGGGCAGCTACACCTTCATTCTGGATGCAACCAAAGAGGTGCCGCGCCGCCTGCAACACCCCAAGCGGAGTACGGTGGGGCTGCGTATCCCGGATCATACGGTAGCGCTGGCGCTGCTTGAGGAATTGAACGAGCCGTTGATCAGTTCCACGCTCATTTTGGCTGATGCCCATCATCCGCTCACCGACATCGACGAGATCCGCGAACTCTTGGAGAGCAGGGTGGAATTGATCGTCGAAGGCGGCTCGGTTGGGCTCGAACCGACCACGGTGATTGACTTGACCGAGACTGCGCCGGTGTTGGTCCGGCGCGGAAAAGGGGATGTCGCCGTATTCGGAATCGAGGATTAATATGAACTTTGACGCGCTGATCCAAACCATCGCTATCGCCGCGATACCGGTGTTGTTCGCCATCACCCTGCACGAAGCGGCACACGGCTACGTGGCCCGCCATTTTGGGGACATGACCGCCTATCAACAGGGGCGTATCAGCCTCAATCCCTTGCGCCACATCGATCCGGTCGGCACCATCCTGTTGCCGTTGATGACCCTTTGGCTGGGTGGGATACTGTTTGGCTGGGCAAAGCCGGTTCCTGTCAATTTCGCCGCGTTACGCCGTCCCAAGCAGGATATGTTGTGGGTAGCCTTGGCCGGACCGGCGGCCAATTTGTTCATGGCGTTGTTTTGGGGGCTGTGGGCCAAGGTCGCATGGCTGTCACCGGACAGTTATTTCGCTGAGCCGCTGATGGAAATGGCCCAGTTAGGGGTTAAAATCAACGCCATCCTGTTCGTATTGAACCTGTTGCCGCTGCCACCGCTGGATGGTGGGCGTATTTCGATCAGTATGTTGCCGCCGCGCTGGGGCTTCCAGTTGGCAAAACTGGAGCCTTATGGCATGTTCATCCTGATTGGTCTGGCGATCACACCCGTATTGGGCTGGGTGTTGGCTCCACCGGTCATCGGTTTGATCGATTTGATTAATTTTATTTTTGGTTTCTGAATCTGACTATGTTTGCTGATCGCGTGTTATCCGGGATGCGTCCCACAGGCAGTTTGCACCTGGGGCACTACCACGGTGTGTTGAAGAACTGGGTGGAGATGCAGCAGGAGTTCCAATGCCTGTTTTTCGTCGCCGACTGGCATGCCCTGACCACGCATTACGACACGCCGCAGGTGATTGAACAGAACGTGTGGGACATGGTGATCGATTGGTTGGCCGCAGGTGTCGATCCGGCGCGCGCCACCTTGTTCATACAGTCCAGAGTGCCCGAACATGCCGAATTGCATCTGTTGCTCTCTATGATCACGCCGCTGGGCTGGCTGGAACGTATGCCGACCTACAAGGACCAGCAGGAGAAACTTTCTGGAAAAGACCTCAGTACCTACGGATTTCTGGGATATCCGCTGCTGCAAAGCGCGGACATCCTCATCTACCGGGCGACACAAGTGCCGGTAGGCGAGGATCAGGTGCCGCACATCGAATTCACCCGCGAGATCGCCCGCCGTTTTAATCATATCTATGGGCGCGAGGCTGGTTTTGAAGAGAAGGCCGAGGCCGCGATCAAAAAACTGGGCAGCAAAAAAGCCAAGTTGTATGCCGAATTGCGTACCCGCTACCAGGAGCAGGGGGACGATGAGGCGCTGGAATCGGCCAAATCGCTGTTGGATGAACAACAAAGTCTGAGCCTGGGGGATCGCGAACGTCTGTTCGGCTATCTTGAGGGGGGCGGCAAGATGATCTTGTCCGAACCACAGGCGATGCTCACCAAGGCTTCGCGTATGCCGGGTCTGGACGGACAGAAGATGTCGAAATCCTACGGCAACACCATCAGCCTGCGCGAAGATGAGGAAAGTGTCGGCAAGAAGATCCGCACCATGCCGACCGATCCAGCGCGTATCCGCCGCACTGATGCGGGCGATCCGGCGCGCTGCCCGGTCTGGCAACTGCATGAGGTGTATTCCGGCGAGGACACCCAGCAGTGGGTGCAACACGGTTGCAAGACGGCGGGTATCGGCTGCATCGAATGCAAACAGCCGGTGATCGCTGCGGTGCTGGAAGAACAGAAACCGATGCGCGAACGCGCCCAGCAGTATCTGGACGATCCTACTCTGGTGCGCAATATCATCGCCGACGGTTGCGAGAAGGCCAGCAAACTGGCGAGCGAGACCATGCGTGATGTGCGTGAAGCGATGGGCTTAAGCTACAGTTGATCCTTATGAGCCAAGCTGAATTACAACTCATCCCGCGCGCACTCATCCACGGCGAACCGCTGTTGGAGATGCCATCGGATCTTTATATTCCCCCGGACGCACTGGAGCTGGTGCTGGAAACGTTCCAGGGGCCGCTGGACCTGTTGTTGTACCTGATCCGCAAGCATAATCTGGATGTCCTCGACATCCCGATGGCACAGCTCACCCAGCAATACATGAGCTACATCGAACTCATGCAGCGCAACCGCCTGGAGTTGGCGGCCGAATATCTGTTGATGGCGGCGGTGCTGATCGAGATCAAGTCGCGTATGTTATTGCCGCGCCCGCCCAAGATGGGCGAAGAAGAAATCGAAGACCCGCGTGCCGAATTGATGCGGCGCTTGCTGGAATATGAACAGATGAAACTGGCCGCACAACGTTTGAACGACCTGCCGCAAGCCGGGCGTGACTTCGAACTGGTACAGGTGCTGATCGAACGCACGGTGATCGAACGCTTGCCCAGTGTCAGCGTGGAAGACCTGCGTATCGCTTGGATGACGCTGCTGACGCGGGCAAAAGTGAACGCGCATCACAAGGTGCGGCGCGAGGAACTATCGGTGCGTGAGCAGATGACTCGGTTGTTGCGGCAATTGCGGCATGGTGAATTCGAGCCATTCGAGAATCTGTTCGACCATGCCGGCGGCATTCCGCAACTGGTTGTCACCTTCATCGCCATTCTGGAATTGGCCAAAGAAACTTTGATCGAGATCACGCAAACTGAAACGTTGGGGAACATCTATGTCCGAACAAGTCGCCTCACCCTCGAATGATCTGCCTGCCGTGACTGCACCGGAAGGTGGCTTGGCCGATGTCGCGCAGTTGAAAAGGATATTCGAAGCGGCCCTGATGACTTCGCTTGAGCCGTTGTCAATGTCCGAGTTGAAGAAGCTCAGCGATGTGCCACTTGAGACCGCCCGGATCGAAGAGCTGTTGCAACAATTGGCGACAGAATATGCCGACAGCGGTATCGAGTTGAATCGTGTCGCCAGCGGTTGGCGCTTTCGTGCGCGTCCCGAGATGCAGGCTTACCTCGAGCGTCTCGACCCGCAAAAGCCCCCGCGTTATTCACGGGCCGTGATGGAGACGCTGGCGATCATCGCCTATCGGCAACCGGTGACCCGGGGTGATATCGAAGAGATACGCGGTGTTGTTGTTTCGGCTCAGGTGTTGAAGACCTTGGAGTCGCGCGGTTGGGTCGAAAGTATCGGTACGCGCGATACTCCCGGAAAACCCGCGCTTTATGCCACCACCCAACAGTTGCTGGATGATCTGAATCTGCGCTCCCTGAGCGAACTTCCCGCTCTGGAAGAGATGGGGAATCTACTGGAGCCCGCCGTCCAGCAGGATGCTAATTGACCTCCGCGTTGAAACACATCTCCTCGCGCGAGAATCCCTTCTTCAAAGAGCTGGGCAAGCTGGCCACTTCCTCCCGCCAGCGGCGCAAGATCGGGCAGACCTTGCTGGATGGGGCGCATCTTGTTCGAGCCTATCTGGACGCGGGGAATCTCCCCCTGCACTTCTTGGTCAATGCCGCTGCGGCTCAGGATGCTGAGATCAGCGGATTGCTCGAACGGCTCCCGGCAGTGCCGCAGACCTGCCTGGATGATGCTCTCTTCACGCAATTGACCGAACTGAAGACTCCGAGCGGACTGCTTGCACTGATTGAATTGCCCCGACCGCATGTCTCGCCTTCGCACAGCCGTTTCGCTCTTTTGCTGGAAGATATCCAAGACCCCGGCAATCTGGGGTCGATCTTGCGTACGGCCGCAGCCGCAGGATGTGATGCGGCTTTTCTTTCTGATGGATGCGCCGATGCCTGGTCGCCCAAAGTGTTGCGTGCGGCGATGGGAGGGCATTTCGCGCTGAGCATCCACGAGCATGCCGATCTGTTCAATGTGGCCGCTCTGTTCGAGGGCATGGTTCTGGCAACTTCTTTGCAGGCCGGTATGAGCCTTTATGACAGCAAGCTCACTGGCAATATCGCTTTTGCACTGGGTAATGAAGGGGCGGGGCTATCGAACACATTAGCAGGACTCTGCCGCCAGCATGTGAGCATCCCGATGCCGGGAAAGGTCGAATCGTTGAACGTTGCGGCGGCAGCGGCCGTGTGTCTGTTTGAGGCGGCACGGCAACGCAGATAGTCAGCGTTGCCGGTTACGGAACAGGTTGATCAGGTTATTAGTCGAGCAGTCGTGCGTGGTCACCGTTGCTGCGCTTTGCAACTCGGGCAACAGTTTGTTGGCTAGCTGTTTGCCGAATTCCACTCCCCATTGATCGAACGCATTGATGTTCCAGACCACGCTTTGCACAAAGATCTTCTGTTCATAGAGTGCGATCAACATCCCCAGCGTATAGGGGTCAAGTCTTTCAAAGAGCAGGGTGTTGCTCGGGCGATTGCCGGGAAAAACTTTGTAGGGCAGCAGTGCTGCAATAGCTTCATCTGTCAGGCCTTGTGCCTTCAGTTCGGCACGCGCCTCGTCTTCGGTCTTACCCAACATCAGTGCCTCGGTCTGTGCAAAACAGTTGGATAGCAGCATGGTGTGGTGGTCGCCGATGGGATTGTGACTGCTCAACGGAGCCAGGAAGTCCGTCGGGACCATACGGGTACCCTGATGTATCAACTGGTAGAAAGAGTGTTGGCCGTTCGTGCCGGGCTCTCCCCATACGGTGAAATGGGTATCGTAATCGACTGCTTTGCCAGCCCGGTCGACACGTTTTCCATTGCTCTCCATTTCAAGCTGTTGCAGATAAGCGGGGAAGTGTTGCAGATATTGGTCGTAAGGCAAGATGGCATAGGAACCGACACCAAAGAAGTTGCCGTACCAGATGCCCAGCATCCCCAATATCACCGGCATGTTCTTTTCCAGTGGCGCGCTACGGAAATGTTCATCCATGGCATGCGCGCCGGCCAGCAGACGCTGGAAATTGTCCATGCCGATATACAAGGCGATAGGCAAACCGATGGCAGACCAGAGTGAATAACGCCCGCCCACCCAATCCCAGAACTCGAACACGTTTTCTGGATCGATGCCGAATTTGGAAGTCGCTTCCAGATTGGTGGAAACAGCGGCGAAATGTTTGGCTACCGCAGCTTCTGTCCCCAAGTGTTCAATCAGCCATGCGCGCGCGGTGCGGGCATTGGCGAGAGTCTCCTGTGTGGTGAAGGTCTTCGAGCTGACAATGAACAGCGTGGTCTCGGGATCAAGTTTCTTAAGGGTCTCAGCGATGTCGCTGGCATCGACGTTCGATACAAAATGGGCGGTCAGATCGGCGGCACCATAAGGCTTGAGCGCTTCACAAGCCATCAGTGGCCCAAGTGCGGAACCGCCGATACCGATATTGACCACATGACGGATCTTCTTTCCGGTATGCCCGGCGGCACTTCCTGAACGCACCGCATCGGTAAAACGCCGCATGTGGTCGAGTACCCGATGCACCCCCGGCATGACATCCTTGCCGTCAACCTGGACACTGGTTCCGGGCGGGTTGCGCAAGGCTGTGTGCAGTACCGCACGCTGCTCGCTGGTGTTGATCTTCTCTCCCTTGAATTGGCGTTCGATCCACTCGTTGATCCCGGACTGGCGTGCCAAATCAAGCAGTAGCGATAAGGTTTCTTCGTTGATCAGATTCTTGGAGTAATCAAACAACAAGCCGTCCAGACGCAACGAGAACTTGTTAAAGCGGTTCTCGTCTGCGCGGAACATCGCGCGCATAGTCTGTTTGCAGATAAGGCTCTGGTGGGTGGACAGTGCCTGCCAGGCTGGAGAACGAGTGAGGTTCGACATGGATGACTCGGGTATATTGACTGCAGTAGGAGATTGCTGCACTAAACTCGCTTTACGGTTTGTTAGCCTTTGAGTTGTGCATCAATCTCGGCTTCAGCCGCTATCCAATCCTGCATTTCATATCCTCCCGCAAAACCGCGACGTTCTGCCAGAAAATAAGCCGCAGTAGCAATCATGTGGTAACGATGCTCTGGAGAGACCGTTGGCGTCTTCTTCGCGGGTGATTTTCTTGCGCTGCCTGGCTTGGCAGTTGCGGCTTCGGACGTTTTTTTGGTGGTTGTGCTTTTCTTTGCTGTTGCGGTTGCAGTTGCAGTTGTTTTAGCGCTTGTCTTGCTTTCGGCGGGCACTTTTTTGGTGGTGGACTTCGCCGTAGCAGTGGTCTTTTTTGCGGTCGGTGTTTTAGGGGTTGCGGTGGCCATGATGTTTACTCCTTTTGTGGGTACTGATCGTAATTATTTCAGATGATGTCGACAATGATGTTACAGCTGGTTTACCTCATACGGGTTGCAGGAGGATGCAGGATAAGGCCGGAAGTTCGATCTCGGCAGAGTAGGGCAGCCCCATCCATGGTGTCGTCTGTGCATGGATATCGCAACCATTACCCTGATTGCTACCGCCGTAATACTGGGAATCGCTGTTGAACAGTTCGCGATAAGCACAGCCGAACGGCAGTCCGAGGCGATAAGCATTGCGTGGTACGGGGGTGAAGTTGAATACAGCAATCACTGTTTCGCCATTACGCCCGCGCCGGATAAAGGAGAGCAGAGTCTGTTCTGAATCTTGGCAGTCTATCCAGGAGAACCCTCCCTGTTCAAAATCCAGCTCGTGCAGGGCGGGAAGGTCGCGATACAGGCGATTAAGATCCCGTGCCAGATTTTTGATTCCTTGATGGGGTTCCATAGAGAGTTGCCACCATTCCGTCTCCCAAGCGGAGCGCCATTCAGGCCCCTGTCCGAATTCATTACCCATGAAGTTGAGTTTTTTGCCGGGACTGGCCATTTGATAAGCCAGCAACACGCGCAGGTTGGCGAACTTCTGCCATGCGTCACCGGGCATCTTGCTCAGCAGCGATCCCTTCCCGTGCACAACTTCATCGTGAGAGAACGGCAATACAAAATTTTCGGTATATGCGTAGAGCTGACTGAAAGTCAGCTGGTTCAGGTGGTAGCGGCGGTGCACTGGATCCTGTTGCATGAATTTGAGTGTGTCATTCATCCAGCCCATGTTCCATTTCATCGAGAAGCCTAAGCCTCCCAGATAAACGGGGCGAGATACGGCTGGCCATGAGGTTGATTCTTCTGCCAAGGTCAGGGCACCCGGAAAGTCATCATGCACCATGATGTTCAGTTCACGCAGAAAATCGATCGCTTCGAGATTCTCGCGTCCGCCGTATTTATTGGGTAGCCATTCATTGGCCTTGCGCGAATAATCAAGATAAAGCATGGAGGCGACAGCATCGACACGCAGTCCGTCAAAATGAAATTCAGATAGCCAATAATGCGCGCTGGAAAGCAGGAAGCTCTTTACCTCGTTGCGACCATAATTGAAGATATGGGTACCCCAGTCCTGGTGAAAACCAAGGCGCGGATCTTCGTGTTCGTATAAGGCGGTGCCGTCAAAGTGAGCTAAGGCGAAGGAGTCTTGTGGAAAATGGGCGGGAACCCAGTCGAGCAAGACACCGATGCCAGCCAGATGGCAACTGTCGATGAAAAAGCGCAAATCGTCCGGTGTGCCGAAGCGGCTGCTGGCTGCAAAATAACCCGTCGCCTGATAACCCCAGGATTCGTCCAGCGGATGCTCCGAGACGGGCATCAACTCGACGTGGGTGTAACTCATCTCTTTGAGATAAGGGATCAGATGCTCGGTCAGTTCACGATAGTTATAAAAACGTCCATCTGGATGACGTTTCCATGAGCCCGCATGGATCTCGTACACATTGAGCGGGGCATGTAACCAATCCCATTGGCTGCGACGTTTCAGCCACTGCGCATCCTGCCAGGTATGGGCAGCGTTCTCACCGGTACGGGCAGCGGTGCCCGGTCTTAATTCGAACAAATTGGCATAAGGATCTGTTTTGACCAACAGGGCTCCAGAGCGGTTGCGGATCTCATATTTATAGAGCACGCCTTCGGGCAGTCCGGGGACGAACAGTTCCCATACTCCGCTGGAGCCGTGAACCGCCATCGGGTGGATGCGTCCATCCCAACGATTGAATTCGCCGACCACACTGACCCGTTCGGCGTTGGGAGCCCACACCGCAAAACGTATTCCCTCAATTCCGCCGACTTTCGCAAGCCGCGAGCCTAGTACACGGTAGCCCTGATGCAAGCGCCCCTCGTTGAACAGATGCAGATCGAAACTGGTGATCTGAGGCATGCAGGCATAAGGGTCATACATCAACGAAGTACTGCCGTTGTCGGCAACCACTTGTAACTGGTATGGCTCGGTTGGCGCTTCGCTTCCCCGCCATTCGAACAGCCCGTCCGAATGTACGCGCTGTAAAGATACATCGGGGGAGCCGATCAGATTAACTTGGGCAGCGTAGGGCTGAAAGACTCGCAATACGAATACATCATGCTCTTTGTGTAGTCCGAGAAAAGAGAATGGATCGTGCAGTCTGCCTTGCAACAGCAGATCAGTACGGGGATCGGTCTTGGTGCGGGGAGTTTTTTTCATATGGTTCCGATTATAACCACTTATGGCTGTGATGGTACGTATTCTGAGGCACAAAAAAGCCTCCTGATTGCAGGAGGCTCTTGGGGTGTTGCGATGGCGGCAAAACTATTTTGCGACTTGTTTCTCGCGGATCTCATCCAGAGTCTTGCAGTCGATGCACAGGGTCGCAGTGGGGCGTGCTTCCAGACGGCTTAGGCCGATCTCGATACCGCACTTGTCACAATAACCGTAATCACCGGAATCTATTCTCGCGAGCATCTTATCGATGTTTTTTATGAGCTTGCGCTCCCGGTCCCGGTTGCGCAATTCCAGACTCATATCGGACTCCTGGCTGGCGCGATCATTGGGATCCGCGAATACGGTCGCTTCATCCTGCATGGTATGTACAGTACGGTCGATGTCTTGACCTAGACCCAGCTTGATTTCATTTAAAACATTACGAAAATGCTCCAATTGCTTGGGATTCATGTAGGCCTCTCCCTTTTTTGCTTTATAAGGGGTGAGGGGTTTGCTGGTTTGGGCTGGCATTTCTTCTGAGTCTCCGAGTACGGGCAAAAAAATTGAAGCGCGCTTTAATACCAGAAAGCCGTATGGCTAGCAACTTAAAGTTTGGCTTAAATGGCGCTATAAAATCGCAACACCTTGTTTCTTAAGCATGCTAACAAGGCTGATCAACGGAAGCCCGATCAGGGCATTGGGGTCGTCTCCTTGTATGCGACTGATCAGTGCGATTCCCAGCCCCTCGGATTTTGCACTTCCGGCACAATGGTATGGCTGCTCTTTCTTGAGGTAGCGTTCGATTTCATCGTCGCTGACTTGGCGAAAACCAACATGAGTTTCCACCAAATCGCTTTGCATCGTACCATCGGTCGCGTTAAGTAATGTCAGTGCGGTGTGGAATACGACGGTCTTACCACGCATTGCCCTCAATTGCTGTACGGCGTTATCGTGCGTCAATGGCTTGCCCAGTTGCACACCCTCCAGCAGGGCAACCTGATCGGAACCGATGATCAGGGCGTTCCGATGGTCTTTCGTTACGGCTTGTGCCTTAAGCTGCGAGAGGCGTAATGCAGTTTGTGGAGCGTCTTCGCCCGGAAGCGGTGTCTCATCGACATTGGGTGCCGCGATTTGAAAAGGTATCCGCAAAATGGCGAGCAGTTCGCTTCGATATATGGAGGTTGAGGCAAGAACAAGCGGTTGAGAATCCAAGATATTCCTTAAGGCATCAATGCATCTTTTGACAGAGTAGGCCGGAATATATATCATGCGCGCCTTATGTTTGCACGGCCTTTCATCGATAGCGTGGATTTTGCCAAAAATGGCAGGTCGCTATGCGGTGAGGTGCCGCTGGCATCCCTGACTCGGCTAGGTGACATACTGGTCGATTCTGACGGAATGTTGGCCTATACCGTACGGGGTTTGCAAACGGAGCGTGACAATCTGCTGGGGCTGGAAATCCACGGAACCTGTCGCTTGCGTTGTCAGCGTTGTCTGGAGGAGTTTTCCTACCCATTGGCAATAATCTCCAGCTTGCGTTTGCTGGAGGTGCACGAACTCGGAGAGTTCGATGATGCCGATGATGAGGCTGATTGCATCGAAGCTTCGAAACAGTTGGATGTGCTGGCATTGATTGAAGACGAGGTGTTGCTGGGTTTGCCTTTTGCCCCCAAACATCCCGATGGGGCGTGCGTCGCAATGCCAGAAGGTTTGCAGAGATCGACCAATCCGTTCGCGGCGTTGGCCGGTTTAAAGAAGAAACAGGATTAGTTTTTGTGAGGAGTTACCATGGCAGTTCAGCAGAATAAGAAATCCCCATCCAAGCGCGGTATGCACCGTGCCCATGATTTTTTGACCAATCCGGCACTGGCAGTGGAGCCATCCACAGGTGAGCCGCATCTGCGTCATCATATCAGCCCAAGCGGTTACTACCGCGGCAAGAAAGTTGTTAAAACCAAGGGCGAATAAGCTCATTGGGCGTATTGCATAGGCTCCGCTCAGCGGGGAGCCGAGTGTCCGTTCATTTCTCCTGCGAGAGGATCGCCCAGTGGGTATCACGATAGCTATCGATGCCATGGGCGGCGACCACGGGATACGGGTGACCGTTCCTGCGGCAGTCGCTTATCTGAAAAATCATCCTGATGATGTCATCACGCTGGTCGGTCAGCCCGATCCTATCCAAGCCGAGTTGGTAAAGCTCGGCTTCAACGGCCAGGCCCGATTACATATCCATGCCGCCACAGAAGTGGTGGGGATGGATGAATCGCCACAGATCGTGTTACGCAGCAAAAAAGATTCTTCCATGCGCGTATCCATCAATCTGGTGAAAAGCGGTGATGCTTCGGCCTGCGTCAGCGCGGGCAACACCGGTGCGCTGATGGCGACTGCACGTTATGTGCTAAAGACCTTGCCCGGCATTGATCGGCCTGCCATCGCTTCCTTTTTGCCCACCAACAAAGGCCAGGTCTGTATGCTTGATCTGGGGGCGAACGTAGACTGTACCGCCGAACATCTGCTGCAATTCGCGCTGATGGGTAGCACGCTGGTCTCCGCACTGGAACATAAAGAACAACCCACTGTCGGCCTGTTGAATATCGGTAGTGAAGACATCAAAGGCAATGAGGTGGTCAAGCAGGCCGCCGAACTGTTGCAGGCCAGCGATCTCAATTTCTACGGTAACGTGGAAGGTGACGATATCTTCAAAGGGGTCACCGATGTGGTGGTCTGCGACGGCTTTGTCGGCAATGTCGCTCTGAAAACTGCCGAAGGAGTCGCCAAAATGATGGGGGGCTTTCTGAAACAGGGCTTCAGCCAAAACTGGTATACCAAGCTGGGGGCGATCGTGTCCTTGCCGGTGCTCAAAGCATTCAAGCACAGATTGGATCATCGCCGTTATAACGGTGCCAGCTTCCTTGGTTTGAAAGGCATCGTGGTGAAAAGTCATGGCTCTGCAGACTCCTTTGCCTTCCTTTGCGCCATCGAGCGCGCTGCCGAAGAAGCGCGCGGCGGTATGTTGAGCCACATTAGCGAACACATCGAAAAGTGGCACAACGCACGCCAGCAAACCGCAGGGGAGGCAAGTTGATATATTCCAAGATCATCGGTACCGGCAGTTATCTGCCCGCCAAGACACTGACCAACTACGATCTGGAAAAGATCGTAGAGACTTCGCATGATTGGATTGTGACTCGCAGCGGTATCGTCGAACGTCATTTCGCCGCAGACGATGAATTGACCAGCGATCTTGCCCTGCATGCCAGCCGCAAGGCGATCGAGGCTGCCGGTATAAAGAACGACGAGATCGATCTGATCATTGTGGCAACTACTTCGCCTGATATGCCTTTCCCCAGTACAGCCTGCATCTTGCAAGACAAGCTGGGCATCAGAAATGGCGGGGCTGCTTTCGATATGCAGGCTGTGTGCGGGGGGTTCGTTTATGCGTTGAACACGGCAGATATGTATATTCGCGGCGGGCAGGCTCGCACGGTTTTGGTGGTCGGAGCCGAAGTATTATCCCGTATGCTCGACTGGAATGACCGTACCACTGCGGTCTTGTTCGGTGATGGCGCGGGAGCGGTGGTCTTGCGTGCCTCGGAGCAACCAGGCATCGTGGCGGCCAAGCTGCACGCGGATGGTATCCATCGCAATATGTTAAAGGCCGATCCGACCATTTCAATGGACGGAAAGGCTGTATTTAAATTTGCAGTCAATGTGTTAAGTGATGTAGTTGAGGAAGTTCTAGAGGCTCAAGGGCTGCTTGGTACGGACATCGACTGGCTGGTGCCGCATCAGGCCAACATCCGTATCATCGAAGCGACAGGCAAGAAACTGGGGCTGACGATGGAGAATGTAGTGGTGACTGTTGCCAATCACGGCAACACTTCGGCAGCCTCGATCCCGCTGGCTTTGGATGCCGCAGTACGCGACGGTCGTATCAAGGCCGGTCAGAACATTTTGTTGGAAGCCGTAGGTGGCGGGTTCACCTGGGGCGCCGTCTTAATCAAGTGGTAGGTTCGATATGACTCAATTCGCTTTCGTATTTCCCGGACAGGGTTCCCAGTCGCGCGGCATGATGAACGGCTACGCCGACTTCCCCGCTGTGCGCGAGACGTTCATCGAAGCTTCCGATGTGCTGAAACAGGATCTGTGGCAACTGGTTGCCGAAGGTAGCGATTCCGACCTGAATGCCACCGTGAACACCCAGCCCCTCATGCTGACCGCCGGTGTGGCGGTGTACCGTGCCTGGCAAGCGCAGAACGGAGCCAAGCCAACTCTCATGGCTGGGCATAGTCTTGGCGAGTACACCGCGCTGGTCGCGGCGGGCGCATTGACATTTGCCGATGCCTTGCCGTTGGTGCGCTACCGCGCCCAATGTATGCAGACAGCTGTACCGGAAGGCGTGGGCGGTATCGCTGCCATTCTCGGGCTGGATGACGATGTCGTTCGTGCTGTTTGCACTGAAGGCGCACAAGGCGAGGTGCTGGGAGCGGTGAACTTCAATTCCCCAGGGCAGGTTGTTATTGCGGGTAACCGTGGCGCGGTCGAACGCGGCATGGAACTGGCCAAGGCCAAGGGCGCAAAACGCGCCATCATGTTGCCAATGAGCGTACCGTCGCATTGCAGCCTGCTGAAAGGGGCCGCAGATCAACTGCGCACCTATCTGAACAGTCTCAACGTGCAGGCTCCGACCATCCCGGTGCTGCATAATGCCGATGTCGCCTCCTATAATGATGGAGCCAAGATCAAGGACGCGCTGGTGCGCCAGTTGTATTCGCCGGTGCGCTGGGTCGAGACCGTGCAGGCATTTGGGAAGCAGGGCATCAGCCATAACGTGGAATGCGCACCGGGCAAAGTGCTGGCCGGACTGAACAAACGTATCGATACCAACCAGCAGGCGATGGCCATCAATGACGGCGAAGCCCTGAAAACAGCCTTGGCTGCACTCGCTTAACAGGAGGAAATATGACACTGCAAGGACAGATTGCGCTGGTGACCGGCGCTTCGCGCGGCATCGGGCAGGCTATCGCACTGGAACTGGGCAGGCAGGGCGCGACCGTGGTCGGCACCGCAACCAGCGAAAAGGGCGCGCAAGCCATCAGTGACTACTTGGCAGCAGCTGCAATCAAAGGTAAGGGTTTTGCTTTGAACGTCAACGATGCCGCTCAGACTGAACAGGTGTTGACCTCCCTGCGTGCAGAGTTCGGCGAGATTTCGATTCTGGTGAACAATGCCGGGATCACCAAAGACAATCTGCTGGCACGTATGAGCGAAGAGGAATGGGATGATGTCCTGACCACCAATCTCAAATCGGTGTTCCGCCTGAGCCGCGCCGTGTTGCGTGCCATGATGAAAGCCAGGGGCGGCCGCATCATCAGCATCTCCTCGGTAGTCGGCAGTTCCGGTAACCCGGGCCAATCGAACTATGCCGCCTCCAAGGCCGGGATGGTCGGATTCACCAAATCGCTGGCGCAAGAAATTGGCAGCCGAAATATCACCGTGAATTGCGTCGCCCCCGGCTTTATCGATACCGATATGACTCATGCTTTGAGCGAGGAGCAACGGGGCAAGCTGGTCGAACATGTACCCCTGAAGCGTTTGGGACAGCCCACAGATATCGCCGCCGCTGTGGCATTCCTGGCGGGGCCCG
Organism: uncultured Gallionellaceae bacterium; assembly: GCA_964571195.1. Classification (GTDB taxonomy): domain Bacteria; phylum Pseudomonadota; class Gammaproteobacteria; order Burkholderiales; family Gallionellaceae; genus PALSA-1006. Next base: position 114,683 of record CAZNAD010000003.1, read on the forward strand.
GCGCGGCCTATATCACCGGGGTCACACTGCATGTGAATGGCGGGATGTACATGGAGTGAGCCGGTGTTTTGGAAATCGGCACAAGTTTGGTAGAATGCAGGCGCTTTTTGAACTTTAATTAAAACGGGAGTAATGGAATGTCTAACATCGAACAACGCGTCAAGAAAATCGTAGCTGAGCAACTCGGCGTGAATGAGTCGGAAGTCAAGAACGAGTCTTCGTTCGTCAATGATCTGGGCGCCGACTCTCTGGATACCGTGGAACTGGTGATGGCGCTCGAAGAAGAATTCGGTTGCGAGATCCCTGATGAAGATGCGGAAAAGATCACTACCGTGCAACAGGCAATCGACTACGTCAACGCACATCCCCAATAATCGCCCTCGCTGGGCCGTTTTTTACCTCATCAGCGGAGTTCAGTTTGACTAAACGCAGAGTCGTCGTCACCGGCTTGGGTGTCGTATCGCCAGTAGGACTGGGGGTCGCCTCCACATGGCAGAGCATCCTTGCCGGAAAATCGGGTATCTCGCGCATCAGCCACTTTGATGCCAGCCCGTTTGCATGCCAAGTGGCAGGAGAAGTACAGGGTTTCGATGTGACTCAGTATTTGCCCGCAAAAGACGCGCGACGTATGGATCGTTTTGTTCATTTTGGCCTGGTGGCCGGCATGGAAGCGTTCAAGGACTCCGGTCTGACGGTCACGGAACAGAATGCGGAACGCATTGGGGTCTGTATCAGCTCGGGTATCGGAGGGCTGCCGATGATCGAAGATACGCATAATGACTATCTGGCCGGGGGGCCGCGCAAGATATCGCCGTTCTTTATCCCCGGTACGATCATCAATATGATCTCCGGCAACCTGTCCATTATGTATGGATTGAAGGGGCCGAACTTCGCTGTAGTTACCGCATGCACTACCGGCACGCACAGCATTGGTGAGTCGGCGCGTATCATCGAATACGGTGATGCTGACGTGATGATCGCCGGTGGCGCTGAGGCGACCGTATCACCTTTGGCGATTGGCGGCTTTTCGTCCGCCAAAGCGCTGTCCACCCGCAACGACGACCCGGCAACAGCCAGCCGTCCTTGGGACAAGGATCGCGACGGTTTTGTGATGGGCGAAGGCGCTGGTGTGCTAGTGCTAGAAGAATACGAACACGCCAAGGCGCGCGGTGCCAAGATCTACGCCGAACTCTCAGGCTACGGCATGAGTGCCGATGCCTACCACATGACCGCACCGAGTACCGATGGACCAAAACGCAGCATGATCAATGCGTTGCGTAATGCGGGTCTGAATGCGGATCAAGTACAATATGTTAACGCACACGGTACTTCGACTCCGCTGGGCGACAAGAACGAGACCGAAGCAATCAAGCTGGCTTTCGGCGACCATGCCAAAAAGCTGGTGGTAAACTCGACCAAGTCGATGACCGGGCACTTGTTGGGCGGGGCCGGCGGTATTGAGTCATTATTCTGTGTCTTGGCGTTGCATCATCAAGTCTCACCTCCGACCATCAATATCTTTGAGCAAGATCCCGAATGTGATCTGGACTACTGTGCCAACACTGCACGCGAGATGAAGATCGATGTGGCCGTGAACAATAATTTCGGCTTCGGTGGCACCAACGGTTCGCTGGTATTCCGCAAGATCTGAAATCTGCCTTTGCCGTGACTACGCTGATCAACGGAGAGCCGTGTGACACGATTAGCGTAAACGAACGGGGTTTTCTCTATGGTGACGGTGTCTTTCGCACCCTGCGTCTAAGCGGGGGAAAAGCGCTGCATTGGCCTCGGCACTACGCCAAGTTGGCGGCAGACTGTTCCGCACTTGATCTGGCTTGCCCCTCCGAAACCTTGTTGCAGGAAGAACTGTCTCGCCTGACTGGAAATGTCTTGGAAGGCGTCGTGAAGATCACGGTGACACGCGGAACGGGGCCGCGTGGTTATAGGCCGCCACAGCCATCGACCGGTACACATTTGCTCAGTCTGAGCGACGCGCCAAGATTTCCAGAACATTTCGGCGATGCAGGGATATCAGTACATCTTTGCCGTTTGCGTTTGGGGCATCAGCCCCGTTTGGCCGGGATAAAACACCTTAATCGCTTGGAGAACGTACTGGCGACGATGGAATGGGATGATCCGTCCATCGCTGAAGGGTTGCTGCTGGATCAAGCCGGTTATGTCATCGAAGGGGTGCGCAGCAACGTCTTCCTGGTGAAGCAGGGGAGCTTATCCACCCCCGATCTTTCCCGTTGTGGGGTGGCAGGGGTGCAACGCGACCGAGTGTTGGCCTGGGCAAAACAGCGCGGAGTAGAGTGCCGGATCCGAAACATCTCCCTCGACGAACTATTACTGGCCGACGAGATTTTTATGGTGAATTCGGTGCATGGCCTGTGGCCGGTAAAGGAACTGCCCGGTTATCGTTGTACCCACCATCCTGTTGCCCATGAGATACGAGATTGGCTGAATCATGACCCCGATTAAAGAATTCTTATTGTGGATGATATTCATCATCCTGTTACTAGTTGGATTGGCGACGTTCTACGCGGTGCGCCCGCTACCCTTTTCAAAATTACCGTACGAATTCTCGCTCAAACAGGGGAGCAGCCTGAAAAGTGCCGCCCGCCAGATGACTCAGGCCGGAGTATTGTCCAGCGAGTGGCTGTTCGTGCTCTTGGCTCGTGGTATGGGCAAAGCCGCACAGATCAAACCGGGCAACTATCAGATAGAAACAGCAGTCAGCCCCTTGCAGCTACTGGAGATGGTGAGCAAAGGACAGGTTTCGCAGAGCCAGATCAGTATCATCGAAGGGCACACCTTCAAGCAGTTGCGCGCAGCATTGAACGCCGAGCCGACATTGCGGCATGATACTTTGTCGCTATCCGATGCCGAAATCATGCAGCGTATCGGTGCTCCAGAGGGCAGGGCAGAAGGCATGTTCTTCCCCGATACCTATAACTTTTCCAGCGGTAACAGTGACTTGACTGTGCTTAAACGTGCCTATCAGTTGATGCAGCGCAATTTGCAGGAAAGCTGGAAAAACCGTGCGGCGAGTCTGCCCTTGGATACACCCTATCAGGCCTTGATCCTAGCTTCCATCGTCGAAAAGGAGACCGGCAAAGCCAGTGATCGCAACATGATCGCAGCGGTATTCATCAACCGCCTGCGCAAGGGCATGTTGCTCCAGACCGACCCCACGGTGATCTACGGCATGGGAGATCGATTCGACGGAAATCTACGCAAGAATGACCTGCTTACGGACACGCCCTACAACACCTATACTCGGGGAGGGCTACCTCCGACCCCAATCGCATTACCCGGCCTGGCGGCGATACAGGCTACTTTGCATCCGGCGCAAACCAGTGCACTCTATTTTGTCGCCAAGGGGGATGGCAGCTCCTATTTTTCAAGCAGTTTGACTGAACATATCAATGCGGTAAACCGGTACCAAAAATGAGCAAAGCGAAATTTATTACCTTCGAGGGCGTTGACGGTGCCGGCAAGAGCACCCATCTGGCATGGTTCGCCCAAACTTTACGGCAGAAGGGGATAGATCTGCTGGTAACCCGAGAGCCCGGTGGAACACCTTTGGGCGAACGTCTGCGCGAGATATTGCTGAACCATCCGATGCATGCCGAAACAGAGGCTTTGCTGATGTTTGCGGCCAGACGGGAACATGTTGAACAGGTCATCCGTCCGGCGTTGCAACGCGGCACGTGGGTCATATCGGATCGCTTCAGTGATGCCAGTTTCGCTTATCAAGGTGGTGGACGCGGGGTATCCATCCCCAAGTTGGAGCAACTTGAGCAATGGGTGCATGGCGACCTGCAGCCCGATCTGACATTGCTGTTCGATATTCCCACCGAAATAGCGCGCCAACGTTTGGCGAACAACGAATCACTGGATCGTTTCGAACAGGAGCAGGGCGAATTCTTTGAAAAGGTTCGCCAAGCTTATCTTGCCCGCAGCCAGAAGATGCCTTCCAGATTCGTACTCATTCATGCTGAAAACAGCAGGAATGAAGTTCAACAGAATCTTGAGAAAATCATTGCATCAATATGAAATGAAAGAGTTATATCCTTGGCAAAATGAAACTTGGCTGAATTTACAGGGGCTACGCAGCCGCTTGCCCAATGCGCTCTTGATCAAAGGGGCGCAAGGGATAGGTAAATTGGAACTAGCCCAGAATTTTGCACAATCCCTGTTGTGCGAATCTCCCTTGCAATCAGGTCTACCTTGCTGTGAATGTGATGCTTGCCGCTGGTTCGAACAAGGGACGCACCCCGACTTTCGCTTCATTCAGCCAGATGCATTGAATGTTACTGACGAGGCCAGTGAAAAGGAACGCAGCAAGAAACCATCACGTGAGATCGGTGTGGATCAAATCCGGGCACTGGCGGGTTTCGCCAATCTGTCCGCCCATCGGGGAGGGTACCGTATCGTTTTGCTTTATCCGGCAGAGTCCATGAACAACAATGCCGCCAATGCGCTACTCAAGACATTGGAAGAGCCTACGGCAAAGCTTTTGTTCCTGATGGTCACTCACAAACCGCAACAACTGTTGCCCACGATATTGAGTCGTTGCCTGAGCTTTTCCGTCGCGACCCCAAGCCGGGAACTTGGCTTGGCCTGGCTTGAGCAACAAGGTATCGAGCAGCCGGAAAATGCCCTAGCGCAGTCCGGCTTCGCGCCTTTGCAAGCCCTGCGCTGGGCGGACGAGGGGGAGGGAGCAGAAGAACGCAATATCCTGTTGTCCGCGCTTCAAAGACCGGCGCAATTGGATGCTTTGGCGCTTGCGGAAAGATTGCAGCGCAGCCCGCCTGTACTGCTCATTCATTGCCTGCAACAATGGTGTTATGACTTGGCAAGTAGCAAACTCAGCGGTCAGGTTCGATATTTTCCGCAACAACTGGAGACATTGCAGAAGCTGTCTTCCAATATGCCTGCGATGCGCTTGCTGCGTTTCCAGAAAGAGTTACTGACGGCCAAACGAGAGGCTTATCACCCCCTCAATTCCAAATTACAGTTTGAATCTATCCTTTTGTCTTATAGGCAATTATTCGCTTAAATTTATTATGCCTGATACATTTATCGACTCCCATTGTCATTTGGATTTTCCAGAGTTGGCCGAAAATATCGGCGAGATATTAGCCAATATGGAGACTAACGGCGTTACTCATGCCTTATGTGTCTCCGTCGATTTACAGAGATTGCCACGACTGCTGCAACTCGTTGATGACCACCCGAATTTATATGCCTCCGTAGGTATTCATCCCGATTACGAATTGGCGACCGAACCAGATCAAGCTGAGTTGATACGCTTGGCTCAACACCCCAAGGTCGTCGCGATCGGGGAAACCGGGCTGGATTATTATCGTCTGCAAGGTGATCTTGAATGGCAACGAGACCGCTTTCGTAAACATATCCGTGCTGCCCGTGAATGTGGCAAGCCGCTTATCATCCATACCCGCTCGGCAGCCCAAGATACGCTGGACATCATGGCTGAAGAAAATGCGGGGAAAGTCGGTGGTGTGATGCATTGTTTCACCGAAAATCTGCAAACTGCTGAAGCCGCCATCGCGCAAGGCTTTCATATTTCGTTCTCTGGCATCCTGACTTTCAAGAATGCACAACAGATCAAGGAAGTGGCTCAGCACATTCCGCTGGAAAAGATATTGATTGAGACGGACTCACCATATCTTGCCCCGACACCATTTCGAGGCAAACTCAATCAACCTGCCTATGTGAAACATGTTGCGGAGGAGATCGCCAGGCTGCGCAACATATCGCTGGCGGAGGTTGCCACAGCAACCACGCGTAATTTCAATCGCTTGTTCTTGGGAATGTAACGGAGTATTTTTCTTGTTATTTCTCGCATAATGTATATTATGTCAAATAATAATTCAAAATTAGAGGGGGCAACATCGCCCCCTCATTTTAGCCTCCCATCACAAACGCTCGGCCAACGCTTTTTCCAGTTTGATTTGATCAACGGTGAACCCACGTATCCCCTCGGCCAATTTCTCAGTGGCCATGGCATCCTCGTTCATTTCCCATCTGAACTCAGCCTCTGTCATTGAGGCCGGACGAGGTTTAACCGAACCTTGATATTGCAGACGGCGTTCCAATACTCCTTCAGCCTTTTGAAGTTCCTCCAGCAGATTGGGGCTGATGGTGAGCCGATCACATCCGGCAAGTGCAATGATCTCTCCGCTACTACGGAATGAAGCTCCCATGACCGTGGTTGGATAGCCGTATTCCTTGTAATACTGATAGATACGGCGTACTGACAATACTCCGGGATCTTGTTCTGGCGGGATAGTCGAACCATCGCCTTTGGCTTTGTACCAATCCATGATACGTCCGACAAACGGCGAAATAAGCGTTACACCAGCCTCGGCACTGGCACGCGCTTGGGCGAAGCCGAACATCAGAGTCAGATTGCAATGAACCCCCTCATGTTCCAATATCTCCGCCGCACGAATTCCTTCCCAAGTAGAAGCGATCTTGATCAGTACTTTTTCGTTGCTTATGCCGGCTTCGTTATACAGGCGGATCAGTTTGCGAGCTTTGGCCAATGTGGCCTGAGTATTAAAAGACAATCTGGCATCCACTTCGGTGGAAATACGTCCAGGGACGATCTTTAGAACTTCCAGCCCGACATCAACCGCAAGTTTGTCACTCGCGTCATGGATCTGCTGCTCTCGGTCATTACTTTGCGCTTTTGCCCAAGCGATGGAATCATCGATCAGAGGCGCATATTCAGGCAGCGTGACCGCTTTGAGCAACAACGATGGATTGGTAGTTGCATCTTCCGGTCGGTGACGGCGGATAGCCTCGATATCACCGGTATCGGCGACGATTGCAGTCATGGCTTTCAACTGTTCAAGTAGTGTAGTCATATTCTTTCTCCGCATTGCGATTAATCGAATCATTCCCTTGACCTGCTTGACCGATAGTAAACCGAATCAACCAAGCTTTCTAGCACGGAAGATGAATATCGTCGCGCTGTTTGATAGAATGATTATGCGATAGTTACATTACGGCAATGTTAGTTACGTTATGGGAGCGCATCATGGCCATTTCAAACATCAACACCTCTCGCCCAAGTCCTTCAACCGGTCAAATTGCCAAACCGACCGCGCCTCCGCCGGCACACAAGGGGCCGACTCAACAAGACCGACATGAGTCGGTGATGGTCCAATTGTCTGCGCGGGCTCGCGATATGCAGCGGGCCGAGGAAAATAAACAGACTGCTTCAGAAGAGCACGCTGCACGGATAGAGAAATTGAATCGTACTGATCAAGCGGCATCTGAAAAATTGGACACTCAGGCAAGAGAAGAGGCGCGAGCGCTTGATGCGCGGCGACAACAAAACGCGCAAGAGAACAAGCGGATCAACACGTACGCCTAGCTGTCGGAAAAAATAACGGAGGGGAAACTGGGGTGGCTGAACGGGCTCGAACCGTCGACAACTGGAATCACAATCCAGGGCTCTACCAACTGAGCTACAGCCACCATTGACTTGAGATTGGCGTGCCCGACAGGAATCGAACCTGTAACCCCCAGCTTAGAAGGCTGGTGCTCTATCCGGTTGAGCTACGGGCACAATTCTTTTCGGTGACCAATACGACTTCTACAACAAACCTGGTCGGGGTGGAGAGATTCGAACTCCCGACATCCTGCTCCCAAAGCAGGCGCGCTACCAGGCTACGCTACACCCCGAAGAGGCGGCACTATACAGACCAAGCGACAAAAAATCAATTTGCTTTGCGAGTTTTTTTCGTGATCTGCGGCATGGCCAGCATCAGGTAGTACACCATGGACCACAGGGTGAGCAGGGCAGCGACATAGATGAGTAGCGTCCCTATCTGGTCCGCGCGCAGCCCCAGCACAGACTCATGATACAGCAACAGCAATATCGCGACCATTTGGAACGTGGTCTTTACCTTTCCCAGCATGGAGACAGCGATGCTTTTGCTGCTGCCTAACTGGGCCATCCATTCGCGCAATGCCGAGATGGCGATCTCCCGTCCGATAATGATGAAGGCGATGATGGCATCCACGTAATCGAGTTTCACCAGAACGATCAGAGCGGCAGCGACCATCAACTTGTCAGCCACGGGATCAAGGAATGCACCGAAAGCTGAAGTCTGGTTGAGGACCCGCGCCAAATATCCGTCGAGCCAATCGGTAATGGCCGCGGCAGCGAACATCAGTGTTGCGACCAGATGTTTGTTGTGCATGCTGAGTGTCTCGTCGGACAGATAGAACACCGAGATGAACACAGGGATCATCAGGATTCTGAACCAGGTCAGCAGATTGGGTATGTTAAGTGGCATCTTTCAATGTAAATGCTGATAAATTTTTTCGGCGAGCGCGGGGCTGATCCCTTCCACTCGCGACAATTCTTCCATGCTGGCTTGCTGTACACCTTTCAATCCGCCGAAGTGGGTCAGCAGATTGCGGCGGCGCTTCTCACCTACCCCCTCGATATCCTCCAGTGAGGAAGTGGTGCGTGCCTTGCCACGCTTGGCACGGTGCCCGCTGATGGCAAAACGGTGGGCTTCGTCACGCACTTGCTGGATCAGATGCAACGCCGGACTGTCGGAGCGCAATTGTAGCGGCTTTTCCGCACCGGGTCGTAACAATTGCTCCATCCCCGGTTTGCGTTCTACCCCTTTCGCCACACCGACCAGAGCGATGTCGGACAGACCGAGCTCTCCCATCACTTCCACTGCCATAGCCAACTGCCCGGCACCACCATCGATCAGGATCAAGTCGGGGCGTTTGCCCTCCCCCGCTTGTAATTTCTGGTAACGCCGCAGCAGGGCTTGGCGCATGGCGGCGTAATCATCACCCGGGGTGATGCCGCTGATGTTGTAGCGCCGATACTCTTGCGGACGAATGCTCAGGGTATCGTAGACCACGCAAGAGGCGACGGTCGCTTCGCCCATCGTGTGACTGATATCGAAACATTCGATACGCTCCACTTCGGGTAACGACAATACCCTGCGTAACTCATCCAAACGCAATGACTGCCCCGCCTTTAAGCCGGCTTGCTGGCGCAACGCCAGCAGCGCATTGGATTCGGCCATCTCCAGCCAGCGTCGCCGCTCGCCTGTGACGACTTGGCGTATCTGCACCTTATGCCCGGCCTGCTCGCTCAGCAACTGTTCAAGAGCCGGATCCTGCGGCTCGATATTGCTAACGATCAGCGGAGGTATACCGCTTCCCGGATAATGCTGGGTCAGAAAAGCCTCCAAAACTTCGGCGCTATCCTGCCCCTGCACATTCTGGGGAAAAAACGCTTTGTCGCCGAGATGCCGTCCGCCGCGCACCACAGCCAGATTCAGGCATAAGGCACCTTCCGCCTCGACCACAGCGACGATATCGGCATCGGTGTCACGCCCGCTTTCGACGAACTGTTTCTGCTGCACGGTATGCAGTGCCTGCAACTGGTCGCGCAACACCGCCGCATGTTCATATTGCATGGTTTCAGCGGCATGCTCCATCGCGCCGCGCAGACGTTTTTCCACTTCATCATGCCTGCCTTGCAACAGCAGCGCGGCATTGCGCACATCGGTGGCGTAGTCCTCTGCGCTGATCAGGCCGACACAGGGGGCGCTACAACGCTGGATCTGGTGCAACAAGCAAGGCCGCGTACGGTTGTTGAACACCCCGTCTTCGCAGGTACGCAACTTGAACACGCGCTGTAACAGGTTGATACTTTCCTTCGCGGCTTGTGCATTGGGATAGGGACCGAAATATTGATGCTGCTTGATGGTCGTGCCGCGATAATACGTCAGGCGTGGCGACGAACTCCCGGTGAGCACGATATACGGATAGGACTTATCATCTCGAAACAGGATGTTGTAGCGCGGCTTTAATGACTTGATGAGATTGTTTTCGAGCAGCAGCGCTTCGGCTTCCGAACGTGTCACAGTGATCTCGATACGGGCGATATGCGAGACCATCAACCGGATGCGCGGAGAGATATTCGTATTCTGGAAATAGGAGCTCACGCGCTTCTTCAACTGCCCCGCCTTACCGACGTACAACACCTGCCCCGCATCGTCCAGCATGCGATACACACCGGGCTGCAAGGGCAGCGATGCGACGAACGCTTTGATGTCAAAAGCAGGCTGGTTCAAGGTAGGCAGGGATTATTTTGATTGGCTAACGAGCTGTTAACAACAGATCCGTTCATATCATATTCTTCAATCCTGACGCGAACTCGGTCGCGCCACCATTGGCGGGGTGCCGCACGCAACCCGCGATGGGAATAGCCATCTCACGCAACAAGCCTTCCGACTTCTTTCCCACCGCGATGATCTTGGCGGCCGGGAACGCTTCGATCAACAGCCGTAACGCCGGCTCACCAAGACTGATCTCGGACGGGGACGGCGTACGGTTCGACCACACATCATTTGGACGATACGGATGTAATTGCATGGCATTCCACAGCACAGTACGTTCGGCGATACCCAAGCGATAAAGTGTCTTCCAGACTATGGTGGCGGAAGGTTCGGAGAACGGCAAGCGCCTGGTCGATAGCCTGCCAGTCAAAGCCGGAATACGCGGGATAGCGCCCTCGCCTAACAGGCGTTCGCTGGTAAATGCGATGCCACTATAGCGGCAGCCTTGATAACCCGGTGCCTCTCCGGCCAGGATGAATTCAGGGTCACAATCCAGATGCAGCGCCAATCGCGCCAGCTTCTCAACCGGGCCATTCCCGGCGGCATCGTGCGGGCAGATGTCCCGCCACGGATTAAATAGCCCCTCTCTTCCAGCGGGAAGGGTCTCGACAAGGCTACGGGCAAGCGATAGTTTTGGCATCAGATATCTTGATTGTTACAAAAAACCATTTGAAATCATTTAAAAGAGGGAGCAGAATTGTAACGCATGCGGGTGACACGGCTTTCCGAAGTTTTCATTGACGTGACATTCGCCCTCATTAAAGGAGTACATCATGGCCATCAATTCGATCTCTCCGGGTAGCTATAACTCTCCATCGGTTCAACCGCAGGTGCAGACCCAGCGCACTCAGGAAAAACCGCGAGAAGTCAGAGCCGAGGTCAGAACCCCACCGCCACCTCCGGTAGAACTTGCGATGCCCTCTATGAACACTAGCGGACAAACCGTGGGAACAGTGATCAACACCAAAGCCTGATTTTCGTGCTTACAGAAAACAAAAAAGCCCCGCAGTTGCGGGGCTTTTTTTATTGAATACACTCAGGCCTTATTCGGCAGCGGGTGTTTCCGACTGGGGCAACAAGGCTTTCATGCTCAGGCGCATACGGCCTTTCTCATCGGCTTCCAGAACCTTCACCTTGACGATTTGACCTTCTTTCAGGTGATCCGCTACAGCGGCGATACGCTCGTTGGAAATCTGCGAGATATGCAGCAGACCGTCTTTACCGGGCAGGATGTTGACGATGGCACCGAAATCCAGCAACTTGACCACCGGGCCTTCATAGGTCTTACCCACTTCGACCTCGGCAACGATATCCTCGATACGTTTCTTCGCCAGTTCGCCTGCTTCACCGCTGACACAGGCGATGGTGATGTTACCTTCATCGTCGATATCGATGGTCGTACCGGTTTCTTCGGTCAACGCGCGGATCACCGCACCACCCTTGCCGATCACGTCACGGATCTTTTCGGGATTGATCTTCATCTTGATCATGCGCGGCGCATGTGAAGAGACTTCGGGACGCACGGTTGGCATCGCCTGCTTCATGATGCCGAGGATATGGATACGACCCTCGCGTGCCTGACTCAGCGCGACCTTCATGATCTCTTTGGTGATGCCGTTGATCTTGATATCCATCTGCAAGGCAGTGATACCGTGCTCGGAACCGGCCACCTTGAAGTCCATATCGCCCAGATGATCTTCATCACCCAAGATATCGGTCAACACGGCGAAGCGATTGCCGTCCTTGATCAGTCCCATCGCAATACCCGCGACATGGGTCTTCACCGGCACACCCGCGTCCATCAGCGACAGACAGCCACCACAAACCGAAGCCATTGAGCTGGAGCCGTTCGACTCGGTGATCTCGGAAACCACACGCATCGCATAGCCGAAATCCTCTTCGCTCGGCAGTACCGCCACCAGCGCGCGTTTCGCCAGACGGCCGTGGCCGATCTCACGGCGCTTTGGCGTACCCACGCGACCGGTCTCACCAGTCGAGTACGGAGGGAAGTTGTAATGGAGCATGAAACGGTCAGAGTATTCGCCTTGCAGCGCATCGATGGTCTGCGAATCACGCATGCTGCCGAGTGTCGCCACAACCAGAGCCTGAGTCTCACCACGGGTGAACAACGCCGAACCGTGGGTACGCGGCAATACGCCGGTACGGATCGTGATTGGACGCACAGTGCGAGTATCACGACCATCAATGCGCGGCTCTCCGCTGAGAATCTGTCCGCGCACGATCTTCGCTTCCAGCGCGCCGAACAATTCGCCCAATTGATTCTTCGAGACATCCGGGAACTGTGCCGTCAATGACTCGAACACACGACCTCGGATCGCATCCACTTCGGCTGTGCGAGCTTGCTTCTGGCGAACCGCATAAGCGGCTTGCAGATCTTTCTCTGCCAGCTCTGCCAGCTTTGCGATCAAGCCTTCGTTCTTTGCCGCAGGCTCCCAATCCCATGCGTCTTTGCCGATTGCATCGGCCATCTCATTGATGGCATTGATGACGGCCTGCATCTGCTCATGGCCGAACACCACCGCACCCAGCATCACCTCTTCGGACAGCTCCTGGGCTTCGGATTCCACCATCAGCACGGCTTGTGCCGTACCGGCCACCACCAAGTCCATCTGCGACTGCACCAGTTCGTCTTTGGTCGGATTCAGCACATACTGACCATTCAAATAACCCACACGCGCCGCACCGATCGGGCCGTCGAAAGGGATACCGGAGATGGCCAATGCGGCGGAAGCACCGATCATCGACGGGATGTCGGAGTCGATCTGGTCATCGGACGAAACGACGGTCGCTACGATCTGCACCTCGTTGTAGAAGCTCTCGGGAAACAGCGGACGCAACGGGCGGTCAATCAGGCGTGAAGTCAGGATCTCCTTTTCGCTGGGACGGCCTTCGCGTTTAAAGAAGCCGCCGGGAATCTTGCCCGCAGCATAGGTGCGCTCCTGATAATCCACAGTCAGGGGAAAGAAGTCTTGTTCCGGTTTCGCGTTCTTTGCGCCAACGACAGTGACCAGCACCACCGTATCGTCCAAGCTGACCATCACCGCACCAGTCGCCTGACGGGCGATCTCGCCGGTTTCCAATGTCAGTTGATGTTTGCCGTAACTAATCGTTTTCTTATAGTGACTCAAGGTAGACCTCTCTCGGAATGACATGGCGCAACTACGCCGGGATGAATAAACAACGACAACCAAAACGACGCGGGCCGCATCTGCGACCCGCTGTCATGTGTTACTTGCGCAAATCGAGGCGCTTGATCAGTTCTTTGTAGCCATCTTCGTTCTTGCTCTTCAGGTAGTCGAGCAACTTGCGGCGGCGGCTAACCAGACGCAACAGCCCACGGCGGGAGTGATGGTCTTTATTGTGTTCCTTGAAATGGTCGGTCAGGTAGTTGATGCGAGCTGTCATCAAAGCCACTTGAACTTCGGGAGAACCGGTGTCGCCCTTTGCGCGTTGATAATCGGCCACGATTTGCGATTTTTGTGCCGTGGTAATAGACATTTACTTCCTCTCCAATAAAAAAGTGCGGCATTTTACCCTTGAATGGGCTGCCTACTCAAGTTAATTCAACAGCCTGAATGCGAGGCTGCGGCGTTTTTGGCTATGCTGGACAACAACCGACTGGGGGCCAATCGGGTTCCCAGCAACTCCCCTACCCCGATGAACCGTCCAGCCGAATACAGCCGCAACTTCCCGTCGGGAATATCCAATTGTTTGCCCAGACGCTGTCCCTGTGCTATGCGCTGCAATTCGACAGCGTCCAGTTCCAGACTGGGCAAATCCTGCAACATACAATCCAGCGGCAACAGTGCGGCATCACGCGCCCCGTCGTCCATTGCCTCAAGCTGAGCCAGTGTATACGCGGAGGCCAGATCGAAACCGGCGATCCCGGTGCGGCGCAATGCGGTCAAATGCCCGCCGCAGCCCAGTGCCGCGCCGATATCCTCAGCCAGCGTACGCACATAAGTTCCTTTGCTACAGCGCACGACGAAGTCCAATTCTGTCCCTTCCAGACGAGTCATGCGCAAGTCATGGACGAACACATCGCGCAAGGTGCGCTCTACCGTTTCACCTTTGCGGATATATTCATACAGCGGTTTTCCCTGGTGTTTGAGGGCACTGTACATAGGCGGCAATTGCTGGATCGCACCACGGAACGAGGGCAAGACACCTTCCACCTCCTCCGCTGTGACATTGACCGGCTTGCTGGCAATGACCTCACCTTCTGCATCGCCGGTCGTGGTGGTCTGCCCGAGACGAACGGTCGCACGGTAAGTCTTGTCGGCGTCGAGCAGCCCCATGGAGAACTTGGTCGCCTCACCGAAACAGACCGGCAACAAGCCGCTGGCAAGGGGATCGAGTGTTCCGGTATGCCCCGCTTTCTCCGCCTGATACAAGCGGCGGACTTTTTGCAGGGCGGTATTGGAACTCAGTTCCAGCGGTTTATCGAACAACAGGACGCCGTCGAGCGAACGCCAGGCGCGCGCCTTCATGCCTGGATCAAAGCTTGTTGTCACTGGCCACGGCTTGGTCGATGAGCTGGGACAGGTGGGCTCCACGCTCGATGGAAACGTCATAGACGAAGTGTAATTGCGGAATGATGCGCAGCTTCATGGCATGAGCCAATTGGCTGCGCAAAAAGCCAGCCGCGCGCTCCAGACCTTCTTGTAGTTGTTTGCTGGAGCCGTCCAGCGTGGTGTAGAACACCTTGGCATGGGAATAGTCGCTAGTGACCTCAACGCCAGTGATGGTCACCCGCTGCACACGCGGATCTTTGACTTCGAGGCGCAACAGACCGGCCAGTTCGCGCTGGATCTGTTCGGCGATACGGTCGGTTCTTGCGTAGTCCTTGGCCATTAAAGTGCGCGTGCGACCTCAACGATCTCAAACACCTCCAGCTGGTCGCCCACTTCCAGATCGTTATAACCGCGCAACGACAGACCGCACTCGAAATTGGACTTCACTTCTTTCACATCGTCCTTGAAGCGTTTGAGCGAGTCCAGTTCGCCGGTATGGATGACCACGTTGTTGCGCAACACGCGCACCTGCGAGCCGCGCTTGACCATACCCTCGGTGACATAACATCCGGCGATGGTACCGACCTTGGAGATGGTGAATACCTGGCGGATATCCACCATACCGATGACATTCTCCTTCTTGTCCGGGGTCAACATGCCGGACAAAGCGGCTTTGATCTCATCGACCATGGCGTAGATGATGTTGTAATAACGGATGTCCACACCTGAGGATTCGGCCAGACGGCGCGCTGCCGCGTCCGCACGCGAATTGAAGCCGATGACAATCGCCTTGGAAGCGAGTGCCAGATTGATATCGGACTCGGAAATCGCACCGACACCGCTATGGATCAGGCTAACTTTAACTTCGGAAGTGGACAGTTTCTGCAACGAACCGGCGATGGCTTCCAGCGAGCCTTGTACATCCGCCTTCACGATCAGCGACAGA
This sequence comes from uncultured Gallionellaceae bacterium, assembly GCA_964571195.1. GTDB lineage: Bacteria > Pseudomonadota > Gammaproteobacteria > Burkholderiales > Gallionellaceae > PALSA-1006. The sequence continues at coordinate 130,360 of CAZNAD010000003.1, forward strand.
CTGCGCACTTCGCCTTCGCCCATCTGCTCGAACATGTTTTCCAGCTTGGCAGCCTGCTGCTTGGCCAGCTTCACATCACGGAACTTGCCTTGGCGGAACAGCGCGATCTCGCGCGCCTTCTTCTCGTCGGCCAGCACCAGGAAATCCGCACCGGCGACCGGCACTTCGGACAACCCCTGGATCTCGACCGGGATGGAAGGCCCCGCCTCGTTGATGACTTTACCGTTTTCATCCAGCATGGCGCGCACGCGGCCGGAAACGGAACCGACCAGGATGGCATCGCCACGCTTCAAGGTACCGGACTGCACCAGCAAGGTCGCCACTGCACCTTTGCCTTTGTCCAGACGGGCTTCGACCACCACCCCTTTGGCGCTGGCATCTTTTGCCGCCTTCAACTCCAGCACCTCGGCTTGTAGCAGGATGCCTTCCAGCAGGGCATCAATACCCTGCCCGCTCTTGGCCGACACTTCGACGAACATCGCGTCACCACCCCAGTCTTCCGGCACCACACCTTCGGCCACCAGCTCTTGACGCACACGCTCGGCATTCGCTTCCGGTTTGTCGATCTTGGTAATCGCCACCACGATAGGCACTTCTGCCGCCTTGGCATGGTGGATCGCTTCCTTGGTTTGCGGCATCACGCCGTCGTCAGCGGCACAGACCAGCACCACGATATCGGTCGCTTTTGCGCCACGTGCACGCATCGCGGTGAACGCCTCGTGTCCCGGTGTATCGAGGAAAGTGATCATGCCGCGCGGTGTATCGACATGGTACGCACCGATATGCTGCGTGATACCACCGGCTTCGCCGGATGCCACACGGGTACGGCGGATGTAATCCAGCAAAGAAGTCTTACCGTGGTCAACGTGGCCCATCACCGTCACAACAGGGGCGCGAGGCTCCAGTACCACGTCTTTATGGTCGGTCGTTTCGGTCAGATAAGCATCGGGATCATCCGGTTTGGCCGGTTTCGCGATATGGCCGAGTTCTTCCACCACGATCATCGCGGTCTCTTGATCCAGCACCTGATTGATGGTGACCATGCTGCCCATTTTCATCAGCGCCTTGATGATCTCCACCGCCTTGATCGACATCTTCTGTGCCAATTCCGAAACGCTGATAGTTTCTGGAACCATCACTTCCTGCACGATAGGTTCGGTCGGCAAAGAGAACGCGTGCTGACCTTGCGATGCATCGTCATGCTTGGAATGTTTGTCATGGCGCGCGGTACGCAAAGAACCGCCAGTGCGGATACCCACGCCAGCGCGGGCATCCACATTGCGCGAAGGCGGACGTTTCTTGTGACCGGCCTGATCCCAAGGGCTATCCTTGTCGGCGAGTTTCTCGATCTTTTTCGGTTTTGATACCTTGTCGCCCGGCTTCAAAGTCGGCTTGTGTAATGTACCGTCCGGTGCCGGTACGGCGGCAGCATCAGCAACTGGCGCGACTTCGGGCGTCGCTGCCGGAGTCACAGCCGGTTCTGCCGCAGGCGCGGCGACAGGCTCGGCAGCCTTGGCCTTGCGTTTGCTGCGCTCTTGTTTGGCTTGTACTTCTGCCGCTTGGCGTGCCGCCAATTCGGCCTGAATGCGCGCTTCTTCGTTGCGGGCATTCAATTCTTCTGCATCGACCACCTTGACCGGAGCGACAGGCGCGGCAGCGGGAGCTGCCTCTTTCTCCACATCGGCGGAAGCGGGAGCGACCGTGCGTTTCTTGCGCACCTCGACCTGGATGGTGCGCGACTTGCCGGTGCTGTCGGCCTTTTTGATCGCCGTGGTTTCGCGGCGCACCAGCGTGATCTTGTTCTTGCCGCTGCCGTGGGCATTGCGCAAATGTTCAAGCAGCTGCGATTTGTCTTGTTCGGATACGGGGTCAGTCTCCTGCTTCTTGGCGACCCCGGCCGCCTGCAGTTGTTCCAGCAACAGTTCGACCGGCAAACCCAGCTCCCCGGCGAATTGCGCTACATTCATTTTTCCCATTACGACCCCTTAAACCCAAAAAACAGACAAATCGTCTATCGATAAACTTCACATCTCGCGAACCATCACGCGAACCATGGTGCGCGTGCCGTCATGATCAACTGGTTGGCGCGGTCCATCTCCATGCCGGTGATCTCGACCAGCTCTTCGCCGTCCAGATCGGCCAGTTGCTCTTGTGTACCGATGCCGCTCGAAGCCAGCGTCCGCGCCGTCTCTTCATCCATACCTTCGATCTTCAGCAGATCCTCGATGTTGTGCTCGACCTGCTCTTCGTTGGCGATGGCTTCAGTCAGCAAAGCGTTACGCGCACGGCTGCGCAACTCGTTCACGGTCGCCTCATCAAACGACTCGATCGCCAACATCTCGTCCAAAGGCACATAGGCCACTTCTTCCAGCGTGTTGAAACCTTCCTGCACGAGGATATCGGCAACCTCCTCGTCCACATCCAGCTTGGCGACGAACAGATCGCGAATCTTGGAGAACTCCTGCTCGTTCTTCTCGGCGGATTGCTCCACCGTCATCAGGTTGATTTCCCAGCCGGTCAGCTCGCTGGCCAGACGCACGTTCTGACCACCGCGTCCGATGGCTTGCGCCAGATTCTCTTCTTCCACCACCACATCCATACTATGACGGTCTTCATCGACCACGATGCTGGTCACTTCGGCAGGAGCCAAAGCATTGATGACACTGGTCGCCGGGTCTTCCGACCACAGGATGATATCCACACGCTCACCGGCCAGCTCATTGGTCACCGCCTGCACGCGCGAACCGCGCATACCCACGCAAGTGCCGATGGGGTCGAGGCGCTGGTCATGGCTGCGTACCGCAATCTTGGCGCGCGAACCGGGATCGCGCGAAGCGCTGACGATCTCCAGCAAACCTTCTTCGATCTCGGGCACTTCCAGCTCGAACAGCTTGGTCAGGAATTCCGGGGTGATACGCGACAGGATGATCTGCGGGCCGCGCACGGTGCGATCTACACGCAACAGATAGGCGCGTACACGGTCGCCCACACGCAGATTCTCTTTCGGAATCATCTGGTCGCGCGGCAACAATGCTTCGATCTTGCCGAACTCGACGATGGCGTTGCCGCGCTCGATACGTTTGATCGTGCCCGACACCAGATGCTCGCTGCGTTCCATGAAATCCGCCAGGATCTGCTCGCGTTCCGCATCGCGGATCTTCTGGAAGATGACCTGCTTTGCCGCTTGCGCGCCGATACGCCCGAAGTCGATAGACTCCAGCGGCTCCTCGATGAACTCATCCATCTGGATCGCGGGGTTGCGCTTCTGCGCCTCGTTCAGTTTGATATGCAGATCGGGCGTCTCGAACGTCTCATCGTCGGTCACCTGCCAGCGCCGGAAAGACTCGTATTCACCCGTCTGGCGATCGATGCTGACGCGAACGTCCGCTTCCTCATCCACGAAACGTTTCTTGGTCGCCGAGGCCAAAGCCGATTCCAGCGCACCAAACACGATTTCCTTATCCACGTTCTTCTCACGCGCCAAGGCATCTACCAACAACAAGACTTCACGACTCATCACCGTCTCCAACCGTTCAAGCCACGTGCACCATGCAGCGACTCAGGTTATTCAAAATTAAAACACCGGCACCAAACGTGCCTTATCCAGATTGGCCAGCTCGATCACAACCGGACTGCCATCCACATCCAACTGCAACATCCCATCCTGAAGCTCGCCCAGGATACCCACAAAATTCTTGCGCCCGTTTAACGGCACACGCAACTTCAACTGCGCCTTCTGTCCGCGAAAACGCTCGAAATCCGCCGCTTTTTTGAGCGGCCTATCCAAGCCCGGCGAAGAAATCTCCAGCCGCTCGAAATCCACGTTTTCCACCGCGAACAGCCGCGTCAACTGGTGACTCACCCGCTCGCAATCTTCCAGAGAGATACCATCGGGCTGATCGATGAACACACGCATCAGCCCGCGGCCGGACACCTCCAGATCGACCAGTTCGTATCCCAAACCGGCCAGTGTCGTTTCCACCAGCTTCACCACGTCCATAATCCGCACCCACAAATAAAAAACGGGCTCGAAGCCCATCTCATCTATAACAACGGCGCGCAGTATAGCAAAAGTCTATGGCATTGAAAACAACTCGATGAATATTCTCGCAAACGGCTGCGGCCAGCATCCCTCCAATTGAAGGAAAATTGGCAATTTACCATTGCGATGACGTCTACTCTAATGATGGCGAATGACGCGGGAAGATATAGCTCAATTGCGATAAACAGGTTATGGTGCCGCTTAGAACAAGGCTTCCAGCAAAACGGTAGTCATCGTTTTGCCAACCGGCTCAGCCAGTTCATCCCACGCCGTACCAAATTGCGAAGTGTAGTTCAAACCCAATGTCACGTTGTGCGCAAAATCATAGGTCGCGCCTAACATAAAGGCGTTATCCGTAAAACTCGCAGAACCCATGTTTTTATTAGTGGCGCGATAACGCCAACCAACGTTTTGTGTATCAAGATAGCTCAGATTAGCCATGCGCATCGCAGCTTGAACAGTCATTCTGTAGAAAATCTCCACCGAAACCGCAACGTTGAATGTTGTCACAGCGGTATCAACTCCAGCAAACGCATTGATTATAGCCGCCGCCTTTGCTCTTTGTGCTTCAGTCAATATAGCCGTACTAGGGTGACCTCCAGCAGCGAGACCTGTCACGGTTTTACTATACCAAAGGGGAATAGCCCCCCCCCCAAGAAGAGAATTGGTTCTTCCGACTCCATTTCCTCGGACAAGCATATTTCCGCCCGCGTTAGAAGGTGCCGAACCATAACTTATATATAAACCCATAGCCTTATCCGCTAATTCTCCCTGTGCCTGAACATCAATGATGCTCGCTTCGTAGATAGCGTCAGCGCCAGCTGCTGGAGCCGACTGAAAGAAAACATCCGCTGCTGGAGCCGACAAAGACTTCGCATCACCGTAAAAACGTTGAATGCCTGCGCCAACGTCCCAGTTTCCGACATCCCAGTTCCCAACTATACGCGCGTAGTACAAGGGTAAGTCATTAGCATTATCTGTTCCTGTGCCTAAAGGGGCATATTTACCTATATTCACAAAGCCCCGATGGTTATTTGCCACCGCACTCACCCCAGTTGCTTTGAAAGCAGTCCCCAAATACGAGGCCGCATACGCTGCGGTGGCATGTTCTGCGTTCGCGCCAGCGTTGCTCATCATTTTATGAGTATCGGCAGCACCGGTATTCAATGTTTCAAAGCTATACGCCGCACCGCGATTACCTGAGTAAGCCACCCAACCAACGCGCATATCAGCTACCGGGAATAATAAGGCCATCTTGGCGGCACCTGTTGTTGCAGCGCCCTGCAAATTGATCTCGGACAAAAAGCCTCCAAATTTGGCAATACGTCCACCATAGAATATTGACATCTCGCCGCCGGAGCTAGGCAAACCCCAATGTGGCTGATCTTGTGGATTAGCCCCTCCTTTAGCTTTTGATTCATCCTGCCAATAAACACTGGTCAATGCACTCATATTTAGGCGATCAGGAATATCAACATTCATATCCTCGACCTTGCCAAGCAGTCCCATCTGGGTAAATCCATCAGATTTAAATGTGCGCCCCAAAGCGTTCAACGAAGAAAAATGCTGGAAATGGCATGCAGAGCAAGCCATTTTGGTTTGACGCGCAAACGCAGGAACGGCAGATGTCTTTGGTGGAAACATCGTCATAGTCATAGCCAATACCAAAGCAATTTTCCTCATCACTTCCCCTTGAACTTTCTTGCAAAGTAGATCATGGAGCCTCATCCGCATTTACATTTATAAGTATCTCAGGATTACTAAACATACGAACCCAGTGATGAGGAACAATTTTGGGATCAAAGGGGTCAGCTTCGCATTAAGTTTTTGCATTTCACGCCTCCTTGTTAGGCAAGGCCAAAAATCAGATCGGGACGAAAGGTGAGCAAAAGATTCGATACAGGCTGCCACCTGTCTTGTCCGCTGTATTGCATCGGAGATTTCCTTTGCCAGATGATTTAAATGTCGGCGCGGATTGTTGGGGAAAATCCAGGATTCAGCAAGCAGCAAGAATGTCTAGATATATAGGGAAATGCGTTGTGGAGAGCGGGAAATAGACGAAGCAAAACGGTGGCGAAGGAAATTCGCTTTTAGTTGTGCAGGTATTGTATCGCTACGGAATTCCGATCAAAGCCGGAATTGGGTGGCGTCCCCAACGAGATTCGAACTCGTGTTATCGCCGTGAAAGGGCGGTGTCCTAGGCCTCTAGACGATGGGGACTAAAGGGCTTTGTGCTACATTACTTTTTATTGGTGGAGATAAGCGGGATCGAACCGCTGACCTCTTGCATGCCATGCAAGCGCTCTCCCAGCTGAGCTATACCCCCAAAAAGAGGGCGCATTATAATGACCGACCCCCACCTTGTAAAGCAGCTTCGCCAAATTTTTTACAAATACTTTTTTACGCGCGCCAGTAGCTGTTCGCGCGTGAACAACACGGCCAGTGCATCGACCGATGGAGCCTGTGTCTGCCCAACCAGCATCACGCGCAACGGCATCGCCAGTTTGGGCATCTTCAGGCCGTGCTTGGTCAGCAGCTCTTTGATGAGTGCGCCAACCGATGCCGCATCCCAGGTGAGCGCGGTGATACGTTCGGCGAATTCGCGCAGCGCGGGCAAAGCTTCGGCGGAGAGGTGGGTATCCAGCAAAGTCTGGTCGGGATGCAGGTCGATGTAGAACACTTCAGCGGCATCGGCCAGTTCGTTCAGGGTGGAAACCCGCTCCTTATATAAGCCTGCGATCGCTGCCAATGAGGGCGTTGCCCCGACTGTCACGCCGCGCGCAACCAAGCGCGGCAGCACCAGCTCGGCCAGGCGCGCGTTGTCGGTCGCTTTCAGATAATGGTTGTTCAGCCATTTCAGCTTTTCGGTATTAAATTGCGCCGCCGAGGGCGTGATGTGGTCGAGATCGAACCATTCGCAGAATTGCGCCACCGAGAACACTTCGTCATCGCCATGCGACCAGCCCAGGCGCGCCAGATAATTGATGACCGCTTCCGGCAGATAACCGTCCTCGTCATATTGCATCACACTGACCGCGCCATGGCGCTTGGATAGTTTTTGCCCATCGTCACCCAGAATCATCGACAGATGTGCATAGTTGGGCACGGTCGCATTCAAGGCTTTGAGGATGTTGATCTGGCGCGGGGTGTTGTTGACATGGTCGTCGCCACGGATGACCTGGGTGATGCCCATGTCCCAGTCGTCCACCACGACACAGAAGTTATAGGTCGGTGTGCCATCCGAGCGCGCGATGATGAGGTCATCCAACTCATCGTTCTGGAACTCGATACGGCCTTTGACCATATCGTCCCATGCAACCACGCCCCCGCTCGGATTCTTGAAACGCACCACCGGCTGTATGTCTTGCGGTGGCGGCGGTAAAGTTTTGCCCGCCTCCGGGCGCCAACGACCGTCGTAACGCGGTTTTTCGCCGCGCGCGCGCTGCTCTTCACGCAAGGCATCCAGCTCCGCAGGCGAGGTATAACAATAATAAGCCTGTCCGGCGGCGATCATCTGCGCGATGACTTCCTTATAACGCGGCATACGCTGCATCTGGTAGAACGGGCCTTCGTCGTAGCCCAGGTTGAGCCATTTCATCCCGTCCAGGATGGCCTGCACCGCTTCCGGTGTGGAGCGCTCCACGTCGGTATCCTCGATGCGCAGAATGAAAGTGCCGCCGTGTTTGCGCGCATAGGCCCAGGAGAACAAGGCGGTGCGGGCACCGCCGATATGCAGATAACCGGTAGGACTGGGTGCGAAACGGGTGCGAACTGTCATGATGGCTGCCAAAAATGAAAGCGGGTATTTTACGCCACCCGGCGGAAATCACTAGAGGGCACCTCTAAAAGTCCATATTTCATCCCAACTGCTGCGTTGCGGAAAAAATTTCTTGCTTACATATCCCCCATATGCGGCGCGGCGAAATTTCTTCCGCGCCTTGCATTTGGGCGAAATCTGAACTTTTAGAGATACCCTAGATAAAATTGACCCGCCAAGCGGCCTTATGATTAAATGCGCGCCCTCGATTGGGCGGTTAGCTCAGCGGTAGAGCACTGCCTTCACACGGCAGGGGTCAGGTGTTCGAAACACCTACCGCCCACCAGAATCAAGGGATTGCGGGATAGTTGGAAACGCATACCCAGTCAGAAACAGTCAGAACAAGCCTAAAACAGCGTCAGTCAGTCAGAATTTTGGTCAGAATAAAACGGCGTGGATGAGTTGCTAATCCGCGCCGTTTTTGCGCCTGTTTTTGGCTTGCTTTTGTGGGTATTTTGCGGAGCATGGCAAAAGACCGTTCCCAACCTCAATCCTCAATTACATTCCAGTGCAAGCCGTGCAAACATACGTTCACGACTGAGCCTTTGCGGATTGTTCCCGCGCCTGAAATAGAGCACCACCCGTTTGAGTATTTCGCGCCCTGCCCTCTTTGCGGCGAGGAGTGTGAGTTGGTGTATTGGCAGCGGAGTTTGCTGAAGGCTTATGTCAACGCGACGGGGCCGCGCACGGATGAGGGCAAGGCGGCGAGTGCGGAAAACCTGAAAGGACACCCAACCAAGGACGAGGCTTTGCGCACGCGGTTTAATGCGATGCAGCACGGGCTATCTGCGCGCACGGCAACCTACTTTCCTGCAAAGCCGGATGGGTATGCATTCTGCAAGTCGTGTGATGTTGATCGGGCACATTGCAAGGCGCAACCGGCTTGCGTGAAGAAAACCGAACTGTTCATGGTGCATCACGCCGCTTTTGAGCAGCGCAATCCCAAGCACTTAATGGGTATCTATGCGGATTTGCAGGCTTCAATTTTCGCGGTGTTGCAACAGATTCTCCAGACGATCATCGCGGACGGAGTGAAGATCACTACACCTGAATTCTCTTTTGACAAGGACGGGAATTGCATCGTTGCTCGATATTCGTATCAGGATGCAAACGGTGAAACTCAGTCGCGCATCATCTCCAATATGGAAGCTCACCCGCTGTTTCGTCCGCTGGGTGAGATTTTGTCACGCACAGGGCTTTCTCTTTCTGACATGGGCATGACAGCCAAGATCATTGAGGATGAGGATGCCGAGATGGGCAAGCTGAACGATGGCGCGGCGCAGCGTGAGGAGTTGGTTGATTACTCGCGCAGGCAGGTTGAGGCGCTGGAGGGGTTGCGCGGTGTGATGGAGGCGGCACGGTTGAATAAGGCGCGCGATCCGGTATTGCTTGAGCATCAGGCGCAACAGGTCGGCGTAGATAATGGCTGAGCGCATCAACAAGTCAGCCCGCATCCGCCTCACGAGCCGCGCCGAGGTGGAGATCATGCGCTATGCCCTGCCCGACCCTGCAACGGGAATCAAGCCGCATGCGCTGTGGCACAAGCATGTACACAACGTGAATCTCGATGTGATGCAGGTGCTGCGGATGATGGAGATGGATCAGCACTGCAACACCATCGACTTTTCATGCCGACGCACGCGCAAGACTTCCACGAAAGAACTCCACAACCTTGAAACGATGGCGACCTCTCCGGCCTTGGAGCTGGGGATCGTGGCACCGCGCCAGCAGCAGAGCATGAACAATCTGAACTACATGCTGGAAGCGATCAAGCGCTCGCCCATGTTGTCGGCCTATATCGCGTTCAACCGTGGGCGGCAGAGGTTGAACGATACCGGCTTCCAATTTGCGAACGGCTCGAAGGTGACGGCTTACGGGATCATGGGGCAGATCGACGGTGACTCGCTGGCGATGGCTTCGCTCGAGGAAGTCGACGACATGCCCGCCGACCGTTTGCTGTCGCGTTTTTTGCCGATGCTGGGCGCGTCTGAGCGGCTGGGATTAGACATCAAGATTGAGCCGTCGATTCGTATCTCGGGCGTATTCAAGGGCGCGGACGTGCTGCAAGGACTTATCAATTCCGGCAAATACCACGTGCTGCCAACTGTGGACGTTTACATGGGGCAGGAGCTGGGGATTATCAGCGCGGACTGGGTTGATTCGATGCGGGTGCAGCAGACTGAGGGCGAGTGGCTGCGGCAGTTTTTGTGCATGAACATCGCGGCGACGAACTGGATATGGGAGAAGCATATCCAGAAGGCGAAGACGGTGGGGCTGGCGGCGGGCATGGAGATCGTGGAGCCGTTGCCGGGCAAGCGTTACAAAAAGCGCGGACTGCTATCTTTCGGGTATGACCACCTCGGGCACGGGGAAAGTCTGCATGCTTCGCGCAGCGCGTTGGTGGTGGATGAGCTGATCGGAAATTTCGTGGTGACGATCCGCGTGCGCACTTGGCCAGCAGACACAGACGAGAGCGTGATCGAGCGCGACTTGCTGGCGGAGTGGGAATATTTCAGGCCGGATTATGCGATGGGCGACGCTTACGGCATCGGCCTGCTGACCTCGGTAAACGAGGCGCTGTTCCGCAAGGGGCTGGTGGAGGTGGACATCAAAACCATCGGCGACGGCAAAAGCTCGCAAAGCACTTGGACGCAGTGGCCGTTCTCCCCTATTCGCTTCTCAGGCATGACCAAACACGCGATGGCCTCCGCTGTGCGCAGCGTCTTCCACAATGGCCGCGCAGCCATGCCCTACTTTGATGAGGATGATCCGGCGTGTGTGGATTGGCGCGACTTTGTGCGGCACCTGGGCAACATCAAGGAAGAGAAAACAAAGGCGGACTACTCCTCGTTCAAACAGGCTAACCCGAAAGTGGGGGATGACTTGTTTGACGCGAAGTGCGCAGCGGTGTGGGCGCTGCAATGTCGCGGGGCGGCGGATGTGCCGACGGTGATCGGCAGCCGCGTGCAGACGCGGGAACAGTTATTGGGGGTGGCATGAATTACGGCACGCAGCCCACCAAAGCGCAGATCGAAGCGGCGCGCGGGCATTTCTGCATCAAGCGCGAGCCGCCCTACCCTGATCCGGTGAGGAAGCCGCTGCCGCCGCTGGGCGTTGCTGAAAAGGCGAAGGTGGAGGCGAATCGTGCAAAGGTGCATCTACACATGCCGGATATGGAGCCGTTCATCAAAGAGCTTTACGAGGCGGGAATGATTAACGGGTGGCGCAGCGTGGGCGAGGTGGTTTTGATTGACGTAGAGGGGCAGAACTCACCCGCAACAATGATTACTTTAGAAGGAAATAAACATGGGAATGCTTGATGGATTAAAGACGCGGGCGAAAACTGCGCTGGTGAAATGGGGCGGCGGCGTGCCTGCGCAGATGCTGCCGAACGAAAACGCGGCACAGAATGCACCTACTACCGAAAAAGGCCGCCGCCCTACGCCGGAAGATCAGCTCAAATATGCCTATCGGCTGATGTACGTTGACCCTGATTTACGCCAAGCGATTCTCGACATCCGCGAAATGGATAGGCTGGACGGTCGGGTGCGGCGCATCCATAGCAAGATGGCGCGCGACACGGTGAAGGGCGGGCTGGTGTTGCAGCAGGGTTTGCCGAATGAGGTGATCGAGCGCGAGTGGGATGAGTTTCAGCGCCGCTTGCAACTGCACCGCATCGAGAAGCTGAAGAGCGATGCGCGCGGGCTGGTGATGGAAGGAAACCTACCGCTGCAATTCGTGCTCGACCGCGACTATAACGTGGTGTCCGCCGTGCGCATGCCTTCGGAAACGATCCTGCCCAACATCGGCATGGACGGTTTGTTCAAGGACGTGCAGAAGGCTTACATCCAGATCGACGTGATGACCGGAAGCGAGTTGGCCAGCTTTCCTTTGTGGCAGTTGTTTCATGCGCGCTTCGACCCGGACAACTTCGACGACATGGGTTCGCTTGGGCGTCCGTTCCTTGATGCCACGCGCACCACATGGCGCAAGCTGCGCATGACGGAAGAGGATATGGTGATCCGCCGCCGGATGCGTGCACCGCTACGCATGGCTCATGTGCTCAAGGGAGCAAACAAGGAAGAAGTGCAGGAATATCGCGAGCAAGTGGAGCGAGATCAAGCGCAGGGAACTACCACAGATTACTACATGAACAAAGAAGGCGGCGTGAGCGCTGTGCAAGGCGACAGCAATCTCGACCAGATGGCCGACATCGTGCATTTGCTGGATACCTTCTTTGCCGGTTCGCCCGCCCCCAAGGGATTGATGGGTTACACCGACGGCATGGCGCGCGACATCTTGGAAGACTTGAAGCGCGACTATTACGACGAGATTGACGTGCTGCAAGACACGCTCTCTTTCGCTTACGAGCAAGGGTTCCGGCTGCAATTGCTGCTCAAGGGTATCAACCCGGACAACGAGGATTACCGCATCACCTTTGCCGAGCGCCGCACCGAGACGATGACGCAGACCGTGGACATCGGACTCAAGATGAAAGCCCTCGGATACCCGCAAGGCATGGTGTACGAGCGCATGGGCGACGACCCCGCCTATGTGGAAAAGAGACGCCAGTGGGAAGCGGAGAATGTTGACCCATACCCCGATGCGAATACACCCGCAACACCGCCCCAGCCCGATGCCAAGCCCGTGGCGCGCAATCGCGGGGTGAGTGTATCGGTTACACCGGGGAACGGTCGCAAGGGTGAATCAGGCACGGCAATAAATAATGGATAACTTAAATACAACAAGTGGCAACGAGCCAAAACAGATAGATCGCACGGCGATAGTTGAGCGCAAATGTAATTGCGCGGGTTGCGAAGGAAGATGCTTCCCTGTTCATGGAGGTTCGCCTAATTGTGAGCATTGCTGTGGGCGTGGATGTTCAGGCGATGAGAGTAATGACTGATCCCGTACAAGCCGCCATCAAACGCGCCACGCTCGCCGCCCAACAAGAGGTGACGAAGCTGGACGCTGCCGCGTTGGAAGAGTTGCAGCAGCTCTACCAGCAGGCCGCTGACGACATCGCTCAGCGCATCGCGGCGCAGGCGGGGCGGGATGGGAATGTGATGCTGTCGGAGCTGCAAAGCGTGTTGGCGCAGGTGCAGGCGCGGTTGAAGGAGTTGGCGGCGGCGCGGAATGCTTTGCTGAACGAGACGATTGCGAGGGGGGCGGAGTTGGGGACGCAGCCGCTCATGGCTACCACCCTCTCCCCAGCCCTCCCCCATGCAGGGGGAGGGAGCGTAGCCGGAGTGTTGACGCGGGCGGCGGCGATGACGATCAACCATGAGGCGCTGCAATTTGTGCGGACTTTCATCGGCGCGGATGGGTTGCAGTTGTCGGACCGTATCTGGCGGCTGGATCGGCATGCGCGGGATGTGGTGGTGAACCATATCGAGCAGGCGATTATTCAAGGCCACGGTGCGGCGCAGGCGGCGCGGGAGTTATTGGCGCAGGGGCAAAGTGTTCCGGCGGAAGTGGCGGACAAGATGGGCGCGGGCAATGCGCAGGCGATGGGCAAGGCCGCTGGTGAGCTGCTGACGGGGCAAGGTAGCCCAATGGACAATGCGATGCGGCTGATGCGCACTGAGCTCAACCGGGCGCACGGCACGGCCTACGCCAAGGGCGCGCTGGCGCACCCCGATGCAGCGGGCGTGAAGTTTCTGCTCTCCCCTTCCCACCCGAAGCCGGATATTTGCGATTTGCTGTCTACGCAGAATTTGCACGGGCTTGGGGCGGGGGTGTACCCCAACATCGAGGCCAGCGGCTGGCCAGCGCACCCGAACACCCTCTCGTTCCTCATGATCGTGTTCAAGGACGAGGTGACGGCGGAAGATCGGGCGGGCAAGGAAACCAGTATGCAGGCGCTGGCGCGGCTGACACCGGAGCAACGGCGCGGAGCGCTGGGGGCGAATAAGGCCGAGGTATTCGATCAGGGAAAGATGTCCAAGGGGATGATCCGGTCGAAGTGGTCGGCGGTGCAGAAACGAATTCAAAGGGGAGCAAAAAATGGTTAATCAAGACACCTTGCTGGTTTGCGACATTGTGCTGGCGCGTTATCTGGACGTGCTGGCCGAACATCCCGAATGCACCACGCCCGAATTCCGAGCGATGATTTCAAGCGCGGCGGCTGATGTGAGTCGCGCCCGTAATGATTGCTTTATGGCTTTGACGAGAGAGGTGCGTCAGGTTCCAACGGAGACTGACCAAGCCAGCCTGTTGTCACAAGTTGCCAGAGGATCAGCCGCGCCATAGCATCCATGTCGTCGCGCTGATCCGGTTTATAGGTTGCAGCATCTGGCTCGACATGTCCCCTGAAAATTAGGCGCTGCCTGATCTTGCGCTTGCCTTCTATGATGCGCTTTGCGGTGTATTCCCTACCGTTGATGATCTGGATAATCGTATTTTCCATATTTCGCTCGCTCGATTGAAAGGAGCTGGCATCATATCTTCAATGCTTGAAAAGCGAAATTCAGCGGGGTAGCATCAAGCAATGCACAACTCCACCGAACAATCTAAGGCGCACCGCCTATTTTTCGCCAAAGCTACCATCGCCGACAGAAATCAGGAAGAAGCGGTGGAATTGCCAATTGGATTTGCTCGACGCGTTATGGAAAACAAAGCATTCGGCATCGCGTTTGTGGCGGCGCTGCTGGTCGCTGTCATGCTCGCATTAAATCTCGCTTGACAGCATCAACTCCCCTGCCGTAATCTCCGTCCGCCTGCCAAACGCAGGTGGTGCTCAATACACCGATTCAAGGCGGAATCCGCCCACACCCGTAGTTGTGGTTTTTTTACGTCTATCGAAGCTTCGCTCGCTCCTTTTGACGCACGAAAACAGTTTTGGCCGGGAGTGTGACGGATACAACACCCGAAAGGGAAAGAAGTCCGCGCGTTCCTTGATCGCGTATTGAGCTCCCGGCCTCCCTATTGGGGAAATTGACTCAATATCAAATCAAGGAGAATCATCATGTCGCAAAATCAATCTGGCACATCCGTGCTCATCTTCGAAGAAACTGAATTTGACGTTGTGGATATTCACAACATTCCGTGGCTAAGGTTGCCTCAGATCGAGGTAGCCTTGGGGTATGAAAAGCGCGGGGCAATCAATACTCTTTTTGACAGAAATGCCGACGAGTTCACCGACGAAATGGTTCGTCTCGTCGAACTAGACACCGCAGGCGGTAAGCAGCAGGTGCGTATCTTCTCGCCGCGAGGTTGCTACCTGATCGGGATGCTGTCCCGTACCGAGAAGGCAAAGGAGTTCCGCAAGTGGGTGCTGGACGTGCTGGAAGGCCGCGCTGTGCCACGCGAATCAAAACCTATGACCATCCCGCAGCAGATCGCAATGCACCGCTTGCGCATTTCATTGCTCAAGGAATTGAAGGCGGAAACCGCACCGGGCTTGCGCCGTGCCTATCATGGGCAGGTGCGCCATGTTTCAGGCTTGATTGGTTTGCCTGCACCCGCCATTGAAAGCATTGGGCGTGATGTAGAGCAAATGCCACTGAAAGGGGTGTGAGATGAAACCCGTCACCGAAGATATGTCAGAACTTATCGTGGTCAACCTGAAGTACATCCGAGAACACAATGATAGGGTGTGCAAGCTGATGGGCGCGTTCGAGCTGCTGCGCGACATCGAAGAGGAGCGGCTAAAGGTTATTCAGGATACCGTTGCCAAGTTGCCGGATGCCGTGCTGGTTAATATCCGAAAATCTCAGCAGGACGTTTGGATGTATGCCGGCATTATCGAAGACTTGAACAATCTGCAATTCGCGCCACCAATGGAAGGCGGTGTGAGATGAACGAAGCTATCCATGAGGCACAACAGCGGCTGCAATTTGCTCATCGCGGGTTTGCCGCTTTGATGGTGTTGCTTGCGCAAGACGGCGTGCAGGTTGCTTCTGAAAATCTACGCAGTCTTATTCAGCCTCTGGTGGGTGAAGTCGATGCGGCATTGGATGAGCTGGAGCATATCCCGCAGTAAGCCACACCCCTAACTACCACCCTGCCCCGCTCATGCGGGGTTTTTTTCACTCTCAAAAACCTCATTCAACCCCGTGTTTTCATTGAAAAACACGCAGAATTTGAGCCTGTTTTATGCGTGAGCAATAGCAGAAAATTCACCCTGTCCTGAAAAGGTCAAGCCTCGCGCGACGGTTCACGGCTCGCTCGCTCTACCCCGCTGCGGGAGGCTTCTGGAATTAACCCATCCCCACCCTAGTCCTCCCCTTGAAGGGGCAGGAATCTGGGTTGAGGGCGAGGATGAATATGTCTAGATCACGCCGCATGTTGCTCGAAGCTGCCACCCCGGATGGGGTGCGTCGTTTCGTTTCCGAGTTGCCGAAGATGCTGTCGCTGGATGGCGCGGCTCCGCAAACTTGGGTGACGGTGACGAAGATCGGCCACTTCTATGACCCGCGCTATGGCGAGTTTGACATCACGCGCCAGATGCTTTTGGCGATGATCGACAACTTCGACAAGGGCACTTACGGTCAGGAGGTGTTTTTGGATGTGGCGCATGAGCCTTCCAAGGGTTCGGCTGGCACGTTCAAAAAATTGGCGCTGGAAGGTAACAAGCTGCGCGCGCTCATAGAGTGGACGCCCTATGGAGTGGATGCAGTGAAGGAACGCGGGTTTAAGTATTTGTCCGCTGACTACACCGAGAATTTTAGCGATAACGAAAAACGCGCTCAGCATGGCCCATTGCTGTTTGGCGCAGGGCTGACGATTCGCCCAGTCATCAAGGGTAACGAACCGGTGCAGCTTTCCGAGCCGGATGGTTCACCCCCCACGTTTTTACACCCCGATTTGCAAACCCATTTACTTCAGGAGATTGAAACCATGCATAAGAAACTCAGTATTGCATTGCAAGCCACCCTCGCCGCTATCGTCACGCTGTCCGAACCGATTCGCGTGCAACTGTTGTCCGCTTTTGAAACCGCAGTTCAGCCCGTCACGGATGAGGTGCAAGCCAAGTTGCTGATGGAGAAGTTTGCCGAGGCTGGTAAACAGTGTGCGGAGCAGATCGCTGGCGGCAACAAGGACATCAAGCTGTCGATGGATCTGTCGGGTATCAAGGGTGGGTTGACTGCCGATGATGTGACTCGAATTCTGGCCGAGCGAGATACGCTGAACGCGAATGCCGCGAAGAAGCTGGCAGAAGGCAAGGCCGCGAATGTGAAGCTGTTGAGCGACACGATCAATGCGGCGACTGGGCTGGATGAAGCAACTAAGAAGACGCTGGCTGAAGGTGTTGCGGATTTGATTACGCCGGAGATGAGCGCGGATCAGGTGAAGCGCTTGGCGGAGGTTCAGATCAAGCAAGGTAACGAGTTGTCGGCAGCGAAGCAGCTTTCGGCGATGGGATTTAGTCGCCATTCCGGTACGGTACATATCCAGATGGTCGATGGTGAAAGCAAAAAGCTGGATGGTATCTATCGAGACAACTTGAAGAAGACATCCAGTTTTGCGATGGGCACTATCAAGCTGGCTGAAAAGTCACATCCCTTCGTTTCGATGGTGCTGTCTGAATTCGACCGTGTTCATGGCGCAGAAATGCACAACGAAGTGAAGATGCTGGCGGGTGAAACCGGAATGGCTAACGTCAATTTGCCTATCGGTTTTCAGCGCGAGGTGATTCGTGAGGCATTGAGCGACACCAATATCCTGAATCTGGTTCAGACAATGATTGATCCCGAGGCAAAAGAAACAACGTCGATTCCTTACGAGCTGCGCGATGTAGCCAACATCGTGAACGATGGAATCGTATACGAAGGTCAAGAAATCCCAGAGGCCGGAATATCTCAACTCATGGATAGTGCATATATCCAGCCGATGAAGATTGCTTTGCGTGTGTCCAATGAAGTGATGCATTTCAGTCAGGCAAGCGGTATCAACTGGGATGCGATGGGTCGCAATCTGGCATCAAATGCAACCTATATGCGCGAACTGATCTCGCGTCGTATCGCCAATGCTTTGCAGCAGGCAACTGACTCTTTCGGTGCGATTGCTGTTCCGGCTGAATCATTCACTGCGCAATTGAATGGTGCGACGAGCACTCTCAAGACGGTGAATTACCCAATCGTGCGGCCACTACAAGAACGCAATCTGCGCGGTCAAGCAATGGGTACGGAAGAAAACCCAATCGTCATCGTTCTGGACAATGTAACCATCACACCCTACAACGGCACTAATCAACAGGCTGCCGGAACTTACTATCGTGTGACGAATTACAACTTGGGCTATGTGCAATTGGTGAACCAGTTGGGGGTTCCGGTCACACCGGCAACCAATGCGAACACAAATACCATCGCCTACAGCAAAGCAACCAACATCCTCAAAGTGGATTTGGATATTCCGAATGGATCTACTTCGAAGAAGCAACTCAACTTTGCGCTGGAAGCTATCGGAGCACGCAAGGCCACGTTGTCTGGTGATCGTTTTGTTAAACCCGACTTCCAGTTGATGAGCCCGCATCTGAACGACATGCTTACCAATGCCGAGCAGTTCACCGATAGCGGTACGCGCGTAGATGCAACCGTGTCTCCTGATGGTGATTTGACTACCGTTAAGGGAATTCCCGCATTCGGTACCAATGCGCCGGGAATCGACTTGGGCGACCAGCGCATCATCATCGGTCAGCGCGGTCTGCTGGGATACAACATCGCAAAACCGTTCGTGTTCGGACAGCCGTTCGAGGCAGTTGGTGCGAATGGTAAACCTATCGGAAAGAAGATCGCTTATGGCGAGGAATACAGCGCGATCAAGGTTCCGTCCCCCGTGCGTAACCGTATGACTTCGGTGCTTGTGTACAGCTTCACCGGACGTTAATCCTCAACCCTCCCCTCATCTGATTTCAGGTGAGGGGATTCAGGAGATAGAAATTATGAAAGTTCCATATACCAACGAAGGCAATACCGTTGTGCATATCGGCAATGTAACCGTTATGCCCGGACACACTCGGGATGTAGAAGAGCACGATATTCCCGAATTCAAGTCGGAAGTACCAGCCGAGAAAGAAAAAACCGACCAACTGGCCGAATTCCTGTTGTGCAAGGTGCCGGATGTGGTCGCATCGCTGCAAGGTTTGTCGCTTGCCGACATTGAGCGCATGGCGGAGTTGGAGCAGGCCGGACAAAACCGCAAGGGGGTGTTGAGTGCGATTGCGGAGACGTTGCTGGTGCGCGCTTCGCAGGCGGAGTTGTTGAAGAAGGTGGAGACGCTGAGCGATGAGGAGCTGGGCTTTGCGCTGGAAGAGGCGAAGACGGACATCAACATCAACCCGGCTTATCTGGCTGCGCTCGAAGCTGAGCATTTGAAACGCAATCCGGTCGCTGAGGAGTAATCCAAGATGGCCGGCACGATGTCACAAGCCGATCTGGTCGCTGACTTTAAGGCGTCTTTGCAGGATGCGAAGAATGTTTTTACGGCGGAGAGTGATGCCGATTTCATCCGGCATCTGGTGGCGGCGGCTTTGGACATGGGGCACAAACGTCCGCGCACGTTGTTGGGGAATATCACGCTGGTGGCGGATCAGTACAACTACCCTGCCCCGGCGAATTTGCATGCGTACAAGTCTGATCTGTGGGGCATTCCGGCGCGGCGCATCAATCCGTGGGAGAAGAATCATCCGGGGAAGTTGCCGGATGTTTTTGTGAGCGGCAGTGCGGGTGCGCTGGAGTTGCATTTGCTGCCTGCCCCGAGCGCGTTTCAGATCGGCGTGCTGGGGTCGGCGTTCAAGTTCTATTACTTCGCGACTCATATCATCGGTGCAACTGCGGCGGATACGACGATCCAAGCCGGTGATCGCGGGCTGTTGTTGTTGCGCGCTCAGGCCGAGGCGATGAAGGAAATGGCGATGCGCAATATCGGCAAGCCGGTGGCGCTGCGCGATGGTATGTCGCAAGGACCGCGCAACGGGACGCCGCAGTATCTGTTCGAGCAGTTGATGAAGATGTTTGAGGAGGCGAAGTGATGCAGTTGACACCCCATTTTTCGGTTGAGGAATACACGGAGTCGGATACGGCTATCCGCCTCGGTATCGACAACTCGCCGCTTCCCGTTGTTTTGCCAAACCTGAAGCGCAATGCTGAGTTGATGGAGTTGATCCGCTCCGCATTGAGCAAGGAGGCAGGCAAGCCAGTGGCGGTATTTGTGAAGTCCGGCTATCGCTGCGAGGAACTGGAGCGCGTGGTGGCCTATAAGGATTATGTGTCTTGGTGCGACCGTCACCGCATTGCAATGAGCCCAAATGCGTGGACTACCTACTTTGCACGCAAGGGACACCCGAAGGGGAATTGCTCGGACTGGATCGCGCCTGCATTCGGCACACCGGCTCAGATCGTCAAGTTTCTGGTTACTCGACCGGAGATTATGGCGAAGGTGGATCAGATCATCTGCGAGGGGACTTGGGTGCATACGTCGACCGCAGACAAGCCGCGCGGCGAGGTGATGACAGCTTCTTTCAATGGCGAGGGTGTGCCGTCTTATTCGAAGGGGATCACATGATCAAGCAGCTACTGAAATCGAAAACCATGCGGGCGGCGCTGGCGCTGGAAATACTTGGTGTGGTGCAGATCAACGCGGACTTTCTTTCAACAGTGATGACTCCGGCGCAGTTTGGCTGGGTGATGTTGGGCATCGGCGTCTTGATGAAGATCTTGCGTGCGATGACCACTTCGAGTTTGGGGGACAAATGAAAACTTACGCAAACGCGATCATCGCGGTAGTGGTTCTGCTGCTGATCGGTGCAACCGTCTACGCCATTCAGTCCTACGGAGATAAGCGGTACCAATCTGGCAAGGATGAGGTACAGAAGCTCAGGGACAAAGACAAAGCAGATCGCAAGGCGGAGGCAGACAAGCAGGCGGCAGAGACACTCAACACTGACAAGGGAAACGAAGATGCGCTCAGGAAAAACCAGGCCGATTTACATGATGCTCGCCGCAATCTCGATATTGCTCTTAAGCGGCTGCGAGACCTTCCATTTATGCCGGGGGACGGATATCTGCCCCTGGCAGGAAGCGAGTGTTCAAAAGAGACAGTGCCCAGCGTGGCCAGTGATACCGGAGGAGTACTTGTCGGAATCGAGCAACGAATCGGTAGCTGCGAGGGTTCTGGATCAGAGCCGTGCTTCGTCTCCCGGGCCTTCTTCGACCGGTCGCTGATCGACGCTCAGGATCGAGGGTTTACCCGTCAATGGGCGGCAGGGCAAGGTATCAAAACGGTAAGCCAGGGGAGTGAGTGATCGTGGAACGCATCATCAACGCGATATCGGATGCAGGCAGCAACCCTTGGGTGATCGGGTTGCTGGCGTTTTTTGGCGCTTCGTTTGCGGGGCTGGCGACACAACTGCGCTCCGGCGCTTTGCTCACACCGCGCTCTGTGCTGGCCGCGATGCTGAACAGCGGATTCATCGGCACCATCATCGCACTGATCGGTTACAAGACTTTCGCGGACAACCTTCCTTACTTGGTTGGCATGTCTCTGCTGGCGGGGATAGGCGGCGCGACGATGCTGGACTTTGTGTTGCAGATCGTGAAACGCAAGCTGGGTGTCACGATCCGCATCGATCAGGGCGAATGATGCAGATCCACTACACCCTTGATGATGCCAATGCACTTGCCGCGCTGGAAAAAGCGCCGGAGGTGATGAAGCGGAATATGGAGCTGGCGCTGGATCGGGCGGCATTCGAGGGCGCGGATGTGATGCGTGCCGAGGTGAGCCAGCATGATGTGTTCGGCACGCTTAAAAACTCCATCGCTGTGCGGTCGTCTCTGATGGCGAGATTCATCACGCCGACGGAGAACTATTCGGCAGCAGTGGATGAAGGTACCGGACCGGCAGCAGGAAAGGCGCGCTACTTCCCCAACCCCGACAACTTGCTAGATTTTCTGCGGCAGTCTCCGGCAGCGCGCGGCTTTAGCTGGGCGCGTAAGAGCAGCCCTAAGCGCGGCGGGCAGGATGTGGAGCTGTGGTTCCGGTCGAGAGCGATGGCGATGTCGATCTACATGAAGGGCACGAAGCCGGTGAACTTTGTGGCGAAGACGGAAGAGAAGACGAAGGAACGGTTCTTCGAAGTGATGAATGAGGGTGTGGATCAGGGTGTACGCGAGGTGATGGCGTGAGCGAACTATCGGTACACATGAATGCCCTGAAAGATGCGCTGGCCGCGAGGTATCCGGCGCGGGTAGTGACGCGAGATTTGAAAGACGGCCCGCAGCGCAGCGATGCGGAATTAACGGCAGGCATCTATACCGTCGTGTCGCGCGGAGAAGACGGCTACACGAACACGATGGGGCGTGAGGCTTCGGACGGCAATCACAAGATCGGGCTGCTGGGGCAGCTCAAGCTGGCCGAGAACACTTCGCCGTCGGCGGTGGAGGATGCCGAAGGGGTGATGGTGGATGAGATCAAGGCGCTGTTGCGCAGCCGCACGCCGCTGACCAATTCGCTGCGCGCTATCGGTTTCCGGCAGAGCGGACAGATTGAAGCGCCTTATGGCTGGGTGGCTTTCGATCTGGTGATGCAGGGCGATTAACTTTTTAAAGGACGAATCATGGGAAAGAAATCTGCAAGTGTTGGGGGAAACGAAGTGCAGAGCGGCGCAGCCGAAACGACTTCTACCCTGCCCGCTGCTACTACAGACGCCGCACAAGTGACTGAGCCGGTCCAGCCGGTGATGGATGAATTCCACGGGCGGGGCGGTAGCTACGTGGTGCATGACGCTACACAAACCCGCAAACCGAACAACTGATCTAACTATTAGGAGCGCATCATGGGATTAAAACTCAGAATTTCTTCACTGCTGGCGAAGATCGAAAGCACGGTAGGCACAGACGCAAACCCGACCGGTGCCTTGAATGCGGTGTTGCTACGCGGCAATCCGACCCTATCTCCTCTTGAGATGACGGAAGATCAACGCAACCTGTTGCTGCCGTATTTCGGCAACCAGGGTTCTATCCCCTCTTCCGCCGCATTCGGCAAGCTGGATTTCGAAATCGAGCTGGCTGGTTCCGGTGTGGCGGCCACACCTCCCGCTTACGGTCCGATCTTGCGCGCCTGCGCTCTCTCTGAAACGATCACCGCCGCACCGATTGCCGCGACAGCTCAAGCGGGCGGATCGACCAGCTCAATCAAACTGGATGCGGCGGCCTCTGCGGTGAACGATTTCTACAATGGCATGCCGATCTCGATCACGGCGGGTACCGGCGACGGTCAGAGCGGACTCATCGTTGATTACGACGGCACAACCAAGATCGCAACGGTAGTCTCTGCGGCATGGGTAGCGCCGGATGCAACAAGCCAGTACAGCATTGACGCAAACGTGGCGTATCGGCCTGTTTCGCAGGCACTGGAAGCGGCCACGATGTATTTCAACATCGACGGAGTGCAGCATATCTACCTGGGCGCGCGCGGCACCGCCTCGCTGCAAGTCAGCGCAGACAAGATTCCTTTCGGCAAAATCTCGATGACCGGTGTGTATATGCCCGTGAGCGATGCAGCATCGCCCACCGTCGTAGTGACCACATGGAAAAAACCACTCATCGCCAACAATGTAAATACCCCCTTCTTTTCGCTGCATGGTTTTGCTGCTGCCAAGCTGGAGTCACTGAGCATCGACTACGGTAATGTCGTAGAACAAAAATCGTTGATCGGGGCGACGCACTCGGTTGAGATCACAGACCGCAAGATGGTCGGGCAGGTGAGCATGGAGGCGGTGCCGGTGGCCACTAAAGATTGGTTCGCGGATTGCCGCGCCGCGACACCGGGCGCGCTGGGCTTGATACATGGCACCAGTGCAGGCGCACGCTTTGCACTGAGCGCCCCCGCTGTGGTGCTGAAGCAGCCGAAATACGCGGACAACAAAGGCACAGCCATGATCCAGATGGCCGCGGACATCACCCCGCTCAGCGGCAACGATGAATTCAATTTTGTGACTTACTAACCCGGTGGCGGGTGTAATGCCCGCGCCAAATACGAAAAGGAAAACCATGTCTTTCAAACTTGACGACAACGAAGAACGCATCATCAAGGGCTGGCCCATCGTCATCAGCAAGCCCGTGGACGGCGGAAAAGTACAAAAACACGAAGTCACGGCAGATTTCTTATTGCTTCAGCAAGACGATCTGGACGATCTGATAACCAGTTCGCGCGAAAGTGGTGGAGCCGTTGATGCAGACATGCTGCGCCGGGTTGTGGTCAGTCTTGGTCAGTTCTCAGATGCAGAAGGTAATCCTATCGACTTCAGCAGCGAGCTGCTGGAGAGGATTCTGAAGATATCTTACATCCGCACGGCAATTGCTCAGGCATATTGGAGCGCCAACGCCGGGAACAAGGCCCAGAGAAAAAACTGATCGAGGCCGCGCGCCGTTGGGCAGAAGACTCGCCTGGCAAAGCGCCGGTCTCTACGGATGAGCATCGCGAAAGCCTGCGCAATGACGGGCTTAGCGAAGCGCAAATCGACGAGATACTCGGCGTCGATGAAGCGGTGGAGGAGCAGGAGCCGGATGAGTTTTTGATATGGCCGGAGAATTGGGACTGCTGGAATGTATTTAAATCGCTGTGGTCCCGGTGGCCGACCGATGGGCTGAGTGGCCGATTTTACGGAATAGAGCGACCGGACATCGAAAGCACATTGCGGATATTGCAAATTGACCCGAGCAAACACGCACAGATATTTGAGCAGTTTCAAGTGATGGAGCGCGAGGTGCTTGAGGTTTTTAACCGCGAAAAGTGAGATTCAATCTGCTAAAGATAATCACTTGATATTGAGGAATAGCCGTGGGATCTGAACGCATCATAGGATTGCGCCTGACTGCCGATAACGCCGAGGCGGTGGCTGCTATTCGCGAGGTGAAAGCGGAGCAGGACAAACTTCACGCCACCACTCAACGAAACTCCTCTGAAGCAGAAAGACTTCACAAATCCAGCAAATCGATCTGGGAAGATGAGCAGCGCGCGATCAATGCGCGCGCAGCCGCGCTCATGCGTAGCGATGTGGCAGCAGATGCGGCACTAGATAAGGCTTGGGCGCTTGCCAATGGTTATAAACAGGTCGGGAATCAATTACTGAAGGCCAGTAAAGATACCGAATCGAATATCAGCACCATGGAGAAGCTGGGGCTGCATACCAAGGAAACGCGGCAAGAAATGATGATGCTGGGCAAAGAGGCGGTAATTGGTGATTTTTCCCGGATGCCGCGCACCTTTGGCGCGCTGCTGACCAGCTCGAATTTGTTGTCTGCCGGATTGACCGGAACTGTTGCGATTGGTCTGGGGGTTGTCTCAAGTGCCGCAGCAGTTGGAATGCTTGCCTGGGAAAGTTATCGCGGCAGCCTGAAAGATGTTCAGAAAGAACTAGACCGTTTTGATGGTGATCGTGCGCTCAAGACAATGGATGAGTTGAATAAGCGTTACGGTGAGTATGCAAAACTGGCAGAGGAACACCGCGCCGCAGCATCGAAAGGCGGCTGGGGATGGCAGAAAGATGCCGATCTCGCGGCGATGTACACAGAACAGATGCGCAAGGTCGGGCAGGCGATGGATGCAGATAAAAAGCTGCAAGAGCGATTGGGAGACGTTGGTGGCGCGGCATCAAAACTTGCGAACTCCTCCCCTGTCGCACGCCGAATGGAGGTTGAAAGCCAGATTCAGCTTTTAGAGAAATACCATTTGCAACAGATTACCGGATCGCAGGAGGAGATTAAAAGCCGGTCAAAGCTCAAAGAGCTGAAGCAACAGTTGGCTGATATCAATAAAAGAATCAATGACCCCAGCCCGGAAGAGCGTGCGCAAAGAGCCGCCCAACTGGCTTCTGAGCAATCCTATATGGCTGCCATCGGCAATACGACTGAGGCTTTGATCGCTCAGGCTGATGCCGCTGAGTGGGAGATGCAGAAAAGCGGGAAGACGACAGATCAGATCATTGAGCTGACGGCTGCGCGCCATAACGAAAAGATCGGGATTTTGGCTGTACGTGCCGCAAGTCTGGAAGGTAAGGCTGGGAGAGAGGCGGAGCTGTTTTTAAT
The DNA here is from genome assembly GCA_964571195.1 of uncultured Gallionellaceae bacterium. Lineage (GTDB taxonomy): Bacteria > Pseudomonadota > Gammaproteobacteria > Burkholderiales > Gallionellaceae > PALSA-1006. Next base: position 156,248 of record CAZNAD010000003.1, read on the forward strand.
CAATGAACAGATCGCGGCTTTGGGGCGGATTCGCGATGCGCAAGGGGCTGCGGCAGAAAACAATAGCGACTATAAGGCGCTACAAGAGCACCAGAAAAACTGGGAGCAGGTAAGCAGCACGCTGGGCGCTCCAGTGAAGACTGCGTTGAAGGGGTTGATGGAGGAGTCGACCAACGTATGGACGACCATGCGGGATAGTTTTAAGAGCATCTTCATTGATTACGTGGCGGAGATGGCAACGAAGAAGTTTGTCATCAATGCTGTGATAGGTACAACGGCAAGCGGGGTGGCTGGTAGTGCGGCAGCGAGTGGGCTGGCTGGCGTGCTCACTGAAAAGACTGCGGAGGGGGCCGGTTTGTTTGGCTCGGCTACTGGATTGTCCACCGCTGGGTATGCGGCGGCTGGTGCGGTGGCCGCTTATGCCATCGCCAAGTACGGCTTCGGCTGGGGCAACAGCCGCGAGAACGTGGGTGGGCAGTATCTGGTTGGCCAAGCGAGCCGGGACGGCTTTACTGGCCGCAATGCGCAGAACTGGAAGCTGGATGGCGGCTGGTTCGGCGGTTCTTCTTCGGGTACTGAATACAGTGCGGTGACGGATGCCCAGCAGAAGGCGCTGAAGGCGACGACGGATGGGTTGCAACGGACGTTTGATTCTCTCGGGTCTGTGATCGGTGACTTGGGCGTTAAAACGCGCGCCTGGTCTGTGGACTTGACGCACGAAGGCGATCTGAACCAGATGCTGGCCGATGGCATGGCGAATTCGTTGGTTCCCTCGCTCAAGGCTCTCCAGCGCGAGGGGGAGAATCTGGCGCAGACGGCGACGCGCGTGACGGATACTTTCTCGGCGACCACGACCCTGATCAATGCGGCAGGCCTTTCCGCCCAGGAGAGTTTTGGGGCAATCGGGATCGCGTCGACCGACGCGCGCAGCAAGCTGATCGATGCAGCGGGCGGATTGAGCAGCTTTAGTACGCTGGCGGCTCAGTACATCAGCAACATCCTTGGCCAGAGCGGCCAGTATGATGCGGCACTGGCCAGCGTGGGCCGTACGTTTGCGGAGCTGAATATCGGCCTGCCGACCACGCGAGAGGAATTTGCCAAACTCTACAACGAGCAACTGAAGCTGGGTAACACCGGCAATGTAACGCGGCTGATGGCTGTGTCGACAGCATTCAATTCGGTGATCTCCAGCGCAGAACAGGCTGGCGCTGCGGCCAGGGCGTCTGCCGTGACGCAATACCAGGCGGCGGTGTCGGCGCGTGATGCGGTGGTGGCGGCAGCGGACTCGGTGCGCGCGATCCAGCAGAACATCGCATCTGCCGGTGGTGGCACTACGGTGAGTCTTGCCCAGTTACAGGATACGGCGCGGCGCGCCGGTGCAGGTGACAAGTCCGCGCAAAGTCAGCTTGGCCAGCAGGCGCAGGATTACCTCGCGGCAGCCAAGCTGGAGGCGACCAGTGCGATGGACGTACACCGCGCCGTGGCGATGGTGCAGTCGATCTTGACGCAAACCGGCGCTACGCTGGATGCCTCGGCCAGCAGCGCGACGGCTCACCTCGATGCGGCCCAGCGCGGGAACGATTACCTAGCTGCGATCAGCGGGAGCACTCAGAACACGGCCAACAACATCACGGCACTGTCGACGGCGATGGCGGCACTGCCGGGGGCGATTGCGGCAGCGAACGGTGCATCGGCTGCTGTCAGCGGAAGTCCGGCGCAATCGATTACTGCCGCCTATCAAACAGCTCAAACGACCGTTTCCCAAGAATCGGAATCAAATGCACGGGCGAATGCAGCCGAGGCTGAGCGTGTGGCTGCATTGCAGCGCGTGAAGTCGGCTGCGACCGCCAATGCGACCGCTGAACTTTCTAAAGCCGCACAGATATATAACTCGACCGATTCCGCCACAGGTGCCCAGTATCAGGACTTCCAGTCTGCCAAATATTATTTGGATGCGGCAAATTTGATGCCGGTGCTTGGCTCTGGCGATTTGACCCAGTATCGGAGCATGCGCACCCAGGCTCTGAATTGGTTTGAGAGCCAATATAATCTTGCTGTGCAAACCGTAGCATTTAACGAATTGATGTTAGATTCGGATAAGCAGGCAGCGGTAGATCGAGCCAAAGCACGTAGGGATGAATTTATCTCTTCGCTGCCTCAGTTTGCCGTGGGTAGCAACTACATTACCTATGATGGCCCGGCCATCGTGCACAAGGGCGAAGAAATCACGCCACGTCCCTTCGTTGATTTGCAGCGAGCCGCCCGTGATGAGACCAATGCGTTGCTTGCGCGCCTGGTGCAGTCCAGCATCGAGATCAAAGGTGAAGTAGAGAAGCTGAAGGCTAGCCAGCACGCCGATTCGATGGCCATCGTCGCCAGCACGGAAAAGACTGCCGAGCTGCTGAACGACGTTTCGGCTGGCGGCGGGCCGCTGGAAGTGAAGGTGGTGGAATGACAGCCAGCAAACTGAGTGTCATGCCGCCAGTCACAATAACCAGTGCGATGCTGGTGAGCAGTACCGCGCCGGAGGATGACTACGCGGCATACAACAGTGGCACGACTTATGGGCTGGGCGTGCGCTGCATCTCTACAGTAACCCATTTGATCTATGAAAGCGGCATCGCAAACAACACCGGGAACGATCCGACCGATATCAATAACCAAATCGGTGCCACACCTAAGTGGAAAGTGGTTTCACCAACCAACCGCTGGAAGATGTTCGATGACAGCTCCAGCTCACAGACGGTATATGCCTCTCCGCTCACCGTGGTTTTGAAGCCGGGCTTCTTTAATGCGCTGTATCTCGACAACATTGATGCCGAATATATCGAGGTGATCAAAAAGGATGCTCCTGGCGGAAATGTGATCTTCCATTATTACGGTGCGCTGGAGAACTCCGCACCGGCTGACTGGTATGAACATTTCTTCGCACCGTTCCGCCCTCAGAAAGATTACATCGTGAGCGGCCTCGACCCTTATAACAACGCGGAGCTGACGGTGACTTTGACATCGCCTGGCGACACGGTGAAGTGCGGCATCTTTGCGGTTGGCGATCTGCAACCGCTGGGTTCGACTTTGCGCGGCATCAAGGTCGATCCGAAGTCCTTCAGCTACATCAAACAGGATGAATTCGGTGACAACACGATCGTGCGTCGCAAAAAAGCAAAAGACATCGCTGTCAGCGCTGTGCTGGATCTGGCTGAGGCCGATTATGTGATGGACTTGCTGACCGAGCTTCAGGACGTTCCGAGCCTAGTGGTGGCGTCCGAATCAAACAATCACCGCTCCGCGCGCGGATTTGGCTTGGTCAAACCCTCAATGATTTACGACCAGGTGAACACCTGCACCCTCAATGTTAACGTTAACGGGATGACTTAAATGCCTACTATTCCTCCATCGAACACGCCGCCACCTGCCGACCTGCCCTTGCGCGGAGACCGAACTACATTCAGCCCGCGCGTAGATGCATTCGTGACCTGGTTCTCCACCGTATGGGACGAGGTGGCCGCGCTGGCGACCAACTGCTACAACAATGCGGTCGAGGCCTATAACAATGCCGTTGCTGCTCTGGCGTCGGCCAACGCGGCAGCAGCCAGTGCCGCCACCGCCGCCGCGACCGCCAGCGCTGCTATGTGGATATCCGGCCATGCTTACGCCCAGGGCGAGAGCGCGATCTCGCCGGTAGATTTTGCGACGTATCGCAGGAAGTTCGCTGGTTCCGGGGTGGTTGATCCGAAGCTGGATACCGATAATTGGGAGCCAGTAATAAAGGTTATTGGAAGCAACAAATTAATCAACGGAAAGCGAGTCTTTGCACGTCGCGCAACCTCAGCCACGGTTGTCGCCGGGACTGCCGTTCCAACAGCCTCGGCGGGGTATCCAACGCTAGACCGCTGGTTCGCTTATTGCACTGGAGCCAATGTGACTGATGAGCAAATTGCGGGATCTGGGGCAACTCCTTTTCGTCGACGTTTTACAGGCGCGGCAGGTGTTACTGCCATCGGCGAAGGTCAGCGAATTGCGGCCAAAGATGCTTTTGATCTAAACGGAAAGGTCATCACGATTGGATATGAGACATCGAATTCTTTGCTCGGCACGGTCAATTGGGCGCTTTATAAGTCATCGGTCACCGCAGATACGTTTGGCACAATTGGCTCGCCCACAAAAACCCTGATCGCAAGCGGTACTTGGAACGTGACTAACGCGCTAGCCAAATATAGCGCTCAGGTGACACTCGGATCGACAGACGCTTCGCTAGGGCTTGAGTTGATCTGTTCGGTGGGCGCGCAAACCTCAGGCACGTGGGTATGCGGCGATGCAGTGCTCGTTGAGGGCTATTCGTCAGAGACAGATACAAGGCTCGATGAATTCGAGGATTTACTTTGTGCGAGCTATTTGCCCTATTTTCAAAGCGGCGGCGGTGGCTTATGTGCAGAAGGAAATATGAATACGCCGAGTGAATTACGATTCGGATGGAGGTACCCAGCGCGTGCACGAGTTCAGCCGACCGGGTTTGTTTGCTTGAACGCTGCACATTTCAATGTGCGCTGGACAGGTAACCTCGGCGGAACTCTTGGCGCAGGCGCATTGCACGCCACTCAAATTGGCATTGATGCATGCGAGCTTTTCGCCGAAGTGGTCGGTGCTGTTACTGGCGGAGCCTCTTTGTATACAAATCAATCTGGCGCTTTATTTTATTTAACTGGGTGCGAAATACCATGATCGACTTTACTGGATGGAAATATTATCAATTGGATGGAGTTAATGAGGGAATCTGCATTACCCATCCTGATGGTAAGTACGAATCAAGACTGTTGACTGATGCGGATGTGATTGCATGGCTGGACGCAGGAGGCCAGCCTCTACCTGCTGCATAAGACGGTGCGACCGTTAACGGTGTACCACCATCTTTAACGGCCACCTCCCGCAGATGTAGCCTGCGTTTGGCCAAAGCACCGTACTGCTCGCGAGCAGCGTGCCGAGGCTATCACGCCGGAGTGGGATTGATGGAAAGTATTAGATGTGGCAGTTGCGGTAAGTTGTTGGCCAAGGCTTAGTCAATTCATTCTGCGGATTCGAAGTCGATATATCCGCTATTTATGCACATGGATGCTATATTTTCACTGCTTAATCCATCCCCGCTCAGCGTCACGCTGATCACTTCGAATGGCCTGGTACTGTGGCGCGCAACCAAAGCGCTGAATGGCTCAAAACCGGTGTATGCGCCATAGCTATTTTTAGCATTCACCAGGCCGCAGTATTCTTCGACAAAGATTTTTGGATTGATTCTGTCTGGGAGTTTCATCCATCTGAACTTCGCCGAGTCGGCATCTTTTAAAACCCGCTTGACCGACTTTACGATGAGCGATTTTTCTTTGCTGGTTAGATCATTGGCTGCATGGGATTCGACAGCTACGCTTAGGCAGAGAAGGAAAGCAATATATGAATATAGATTCAGTTTGCTGAACATAACTATTTCTCCGATCGTAGCCCGAACATTGGGTATTACCTGCTTATAAGGTGAGCAAATTGATCAGCGCCTTGCGCTTTTCTTCCGACATATCCTCTATCAGCGCCAACAGCGTATCTATGGTTCTTACACTATAAGCAGTAGTTTCTTGTTCGGCCACATTTCGTGGACGAGGCTCATCCATAGCGAGTTTTACTGCAATTTGCAGTCTCGCGATTAACTCGCCGTTCAGTGATCTCTCCGTCCTTTTGGCTAGTTCTACCAGCGCGTCCCTGAGCTCCGGGGGAATGCGAGTGGTGATTCTTATGTACTCGTCCTGTTTAGCCATTTCGCGATTATCGAACAGATACTCAAAAAAGTATTGACACCAAACTGGTGTCACTGATAGAGTGACACCAGTTTAGTGCCACAGAGAAAGCCATGACAAAGCCAAAAGACAGCAACACACGCTTCACCTTGCGGGTGCCCCGCAAAGTGAAAACCGCATTGGAAAAGAAGGCCAAAGCCGAAGGGCGTTCGATCAACGCCCAAACCGTGCAGATTTTGCAGGAAGGCTTGAAACGATCTGTTGCGGCATAGGAGGAGCCGGTCGGCGTTGACGCGCTGATCGGCTCCGGGTGCTCGTGATACTCGCTCGCTTGTTAGGCGTTCGCAGTATCCCGCTCACTCTCCAGTTTTGAAATGTTAAGTTTTTGGGGAGTTTCACCATGAGCAATTCGGGTAGCAATGCAATTTCCAAAGATGTGCAGGATGCGTTTTATCGCGTGGTGCATGACCGCGATGTGGCGAAGTTGGCGGCGCAGATGGGGATGACGCCCGGTGTGCTCTACAACAAGGCCAATTTTACTGAATCAACCCACCATAAGCCGACGCTGGCCGATGCGATCGTGTTGACGAACATCACGGGCGATAAGCGGGTGGCTCAGGCTTTTTGCCGTGCGGTTGATATGGTGGCTGTTCCCCTCCCCGATCTTTCGGATGTTTCGACGGATGCACTGTTGACGCACCTCACCGAGATTCAAATCAAAAACGGCAATTTTCACGAGGCGATCAGTGATGCGCTGGCTAACGACAATGAGATCGACGCTGGGGAGTTCACGCGCATCGAGATCGAGGCGCATCAGTACATCGCTTGCATCTTGGAGGGGCTGGCGCGGATGCGGGAGATGAGCGGTGGCTAGACAGCGCCCTGCCCCTCCGCAGCTCTCTTTGCCGTTGCCGCAAGTTGATCCGCCGGAGAGTTTGATGCGGGCGGCTTGGCAGCGCAGTCGCTTGAAGCAGAGTTTTGAGGAGGCGATGGAGTTGCAGCATTTCCGTATTTGTCTGCGGCACCTGGCGATGAGCATGGCTACTGAGAGGAGACGAGGATGAGAGAGATTGTGATGCACCCGGCGACTAAGTTGGCCGAGATTAACCGGATGGCGCGGGAACAGGGTGGGCGGTTGGTGTGTGTGAATGGTGCGGTGCGCATCCGCTCTGCCCTGCCGCTGGTTGATAAGGCTTTTGAGGCGGTGACGATGGGCGATTACTCGGTGGCGCAGGGTTATATGCACTGCGCGCGAGCTGCGGTGGAGGGGGTATGAAGGCTCCGGCGTGGTGGCAATCGCTCTCTCATGATGAGCGCTGTGATCTGGTGGGGTCGGCGGTATTTGGCTGGGGGTGTTTGGCGGTTGTGCTGCTGTTGGTTTACAGCCGCTGGTAGCAGGTTAATTTCAAAAAGGAGCGAGCGATGAAACAGAGCAATGAGGATGAAGGGGTGTTTAAGCGTTATCTGACGCTGGAGGAGCAGCGCAAGTTGCTGGCTGTTATCAAGCAAGACTCCAGCGAGATTGCGCGGCGTGACGGGGCGGTGATCCGGTTGTTGATCGGCAGCGGGATGCGGATCGGGGAGTGTCTGGCGATCACGACGGGCGATGCTGCCGATGCTTTGCAGTGCAATTATCTTTTTGTTCCGAAGGCGCGGCGTAAGGCGCAGGCGTGCGACCTTTCGATCTATCTCACTCGGTCGGTGCGGGAGGCGTTGCGCGAGTTGCTGGCGATGCGCGAGGGTGCGGAGGTGGCTGAGGCATTGATCGTGTCGCGCAATAGCGCTGCGGGTGGCAAGGCGATGACGGCACGGGCGTTTGAGAATCGGGTGGCGCATTGGGCTGGGCTGGCGGGGTTGCCGGAGGTTTCGCCGCATTGGTTTCGCCATACGCATGCGAAAAACATCATGCGCTCTAGCCAAGCGGCGGACCCGCTGCGCATTGCGCAGATCTCGCTGGGGCAGGTGTCGCGCCGCAGTACGGAGATCTATACCCGCCCTGACCGCGAGGAGCTGGCAACGGCGCTGAACAATGTGGATGGGGCGGTGAACGGGAAGCGGCGGGTGCGGATGGCTGATCTGCGCAGGGCGCATGAAGGGAGGGCTTCGGTATGAGAACGATGAAACTCGAAGAATTTCATTCCGCAATTAAATCTCAGGACGTACCTCGCGAACATTGGGCGTTTTTATGCCCTATCTGCGGGACTGTGCAATCTGCCGCTGATTTAATCCGTGCCGGTGCGGGCAAGGATTTCGACGAGGTGGAGAAATATCTCGGATTTTCTTGCATCGGTCGATTCACAAATTCAGGCGCATATAAACCCGGACTATTGCCCGGTGGTGGTTGTAACTGGACTCTCGGCGGATTGTTTCAATTGCATAAGCTGGAGGTAGTCACTGAGGACGGAGTACATCATCCACGGTTTTATCCGGCGACCAGGGAAGAGGCTCAGGGGCACATGGAGGTGACAGCATGAATTCCACTCCCCTAGCCCAAGATGAAGAAGCCCCCGCGCAGACCATCGAATACGGCGATGTAATCTGGACAAAGCACAAAACTAATGAGCGTTTTGATGCATTTATTCCCGGTGTCGGGGGGGCCGTTTTAACCAAATACACCGATGATGAAAAGTCACATTCATTTGGAAAGTGGCATTGGTGCGTCTATCTGTATGAGGGCTGCCTAAAAGACAAAGAGATCAGCGGGAATCTGTCGCATCGCTCAGGAATCTCAGATGATATTGATGATGCAATGCTGAATTGCTTGAATGCTCGATCAGATCTTATTGCTGATTGCCTTTCTATCATCAGGGAGCTTTGCCCTGATGATAGTTACAGCACTGGCTTTCGCGACGGGCAGGAAGACATCAAGTCGAAGATTGCAGAGGTGGTGCTATGAACACACCCTGCGGAACCTGCCACTACGCCTGCGATTGCCGAGAGCACAAGTTTGCCGTGCTCAGAAAGGCCGCGCTGGATGCCACCGATGAACTCGAAGGCGTAATCGAAACCACTTCACCCGACAAGCAGGACGACATCGACCGGATGCGTCAGATCATCTGCCGGGTGAATGCGGCCTGTGCTGCCTTGGGTGCCGAGATCGTCTCTCACCGTGAAGAGGAGACACCAGCATGAGCCGCCGCCAAGACCATCGCAAAAACAAGCCACAGCGTGACCGCCGCCACAAGCGCTACGTGCCGAAGCACATCCACCTGCCGGTGATGGGCAGCCTGCGCGATGAATTCAGCCTTGTGCTGCACAGCGCGCTCACCGCTGCGGAGCTGGGGCATTTCAGCAAAGAGCAATACGACCGCATCGGGCAGGCGCTCAACTGCATCTGGGGCGCGCTTGAGCTGCGTCCGCCCAAAGATTCGGCAGCGGCGAAGCTGGTGATCGAGGGCGCGATGCGGGCGATGAACGACGCAGGCCGTCGCGGTGATGCTTCCGGCATCTGGGTGTTGCGCGAGACGGAGCAAGTCGCCGTGCTGGCCGGAATCGCCAAGGCGGAAGAGATGTTGCCAAGGATGGATGTGTACACGCTCAACGACGCCATCCAGCGCTTGAAGGTGATGCAGATCGAAGACGAGCGGGATGCGAAGAAGATCAACTTCGTGCCGCGCCAGCAAGGAAAAACCCAACTTGAAAGGATTTCAGCATGAACGCACCACACACCCCACAAGTCCGCCCGGACATCCTCACCTTCAGCGGGAAGTATTTCGACTTCCTCAACCCGCAGAACAATGAATTCAACATCTACGACATCGCCCATGCATTGAGCCAGGTGTGCCGCTTTGCAGGCCATACGCGCGACTTCTACAGCGTGGCACAGCACTCGGTGATGGTGGCGCGCATCTGCATGCGTACCGCTGCCCCTTTTGACATCATCGACCACGGACGTGCCGGGCTGTTGCACGACGCCTCCGAAGCCTACATCGGCGACATCACCCGCCCGCTCAAGCAACTGTTGCCGGATTACAAGGTGATCGAGCAGCGCATCGAGATTGCTCTCTTCTCCGCCTTCCGCATCCCTTACCCGCTGCCCAAGATCGTGAAGCACGCTGATCTGGTGATGTTGGCGACTGAGCGGCGCGACCTGATGCCTGCAAATAACGATGAGTGGCAACTGATCGCGGGCATCGAGCCTCTGTCGGAGATCATCAACCCGTGGTACCCAGAAAAAGCAGAGCGCGAATTCCTGCTGCTGTGGGAAGAATTGACGGGGAGCGAGTGATGGAAACTCAAACTAACCCAAAGCTGGAATTATTGAAACGGTTTTGCAAAAAGCCCGGTGGTTTTAGAGATCACCTTTGCAGCCCGATTCGCCGAAATGGTTTTCTTTATGCAACCAATGGCTGGATCGCCATTCGCATCGAGGATGATCCCTCAATCGAGGCATCGGAGGGCAAAGAGACAGATACGCTTCATCGTATATTTGAGCACGGAGATATTGAGTTTCACGAGTTGCCTGCATTGCCCGATGCGATCAAGTGCCGATATTGCAAGGGCACAGGAATTCAATATCTCGAAGAGTGTTCTGATTGCGATGGTGATGGCGATTTTATCCACGGAAACCACCGTTACGACTGCAAGGAATGCGACGGCTCGGGAGAGGTTGATTCAGGCGAGGTAAGTGACAAGCCGAAAGGCTGCTTTCACTGCAACGGCTCAGGCGAAGCAGATTGCACACATGGTGCCATCCCAACAAAGGTTGGCGGATTGTATTTTCAAAACCATCTCCTGCGCATGATCGTCAATTTGCCGAACGCTCGAATTGAGCACGTGACGGAGTTTGATGAGAAATCAACGCCCGCCGCGCATTTCATATTTGATGGTGGAGAAGGTGCAGTTATGCCTTTCAGGGTGTAGCCATGATCCCACTCGACCAAATCACCGGCGCATACGCCCTGCTCTCCGCGATCAACGCCGACTTCATCAACGGTGCATTCGAGTTGCTTGCCGGATTCTTCGTGCTCAACCATTGCCGCGTGCTGCGCGCACACAAGCAATCGCGCGGCGTGGCGATGTCCAGCGTGTTCTTCTTCACCCTCTGGGGGCTGTGGAATCTCTACTATTACCCGGCACTGAATCAACCGCTCAGCTTCTACGGCGGGCTGTTCGTCGTAGCCGCCAATGCGCTCTACCTCGGGATGATGCTGAGTTACCGCCGCCGCGAAGCATTCCAAGACGAGCACGCCATCTACCTCGGCGTGGGGAGTTCGTTTCAAAAATCAGGAGACAGATCATGAGCAACATCAAGCAATACAAACTTACCTCGTTCGATGATTTCACAGTCGTGATAGAGATCGACCACGACAAATGCACAGAAGAGCTTCTTACCGAGATCAACAATTTCTGGTCTGGGCATGAAGATCGGCTGAATGAGGCTGACGGAAACCTACTGCATGCAGTGCTTGGGATCATTTACCGAAGAACGTGGTGGACGCTTGCGGAAATGGGCGGCCTTGCGTGGGTTGACGATATGGTTAAGGAATTCGGAAAAATGGAGGGATGGCCTCCAATGGATGGCAGCTTCGGCATCAAGTTCGTGTCATTCGATGATGTCGAGTTCGATCACACGCCGAGAATCGAAGAGGTGGTGATATGAGAAGCCCATGCACAATAAAAGAAATCCGACACTTCCACCTCTTCTGCGGACTTGGCGGGGGCGCCGCTGGGTTCAACCTTGGCGAAGCGCGCGTCGAATCCGTGCAGGCAAAGTTCCGCTGCATCGGTGGTGTGGACGTGGACGCGGCGGCAATCAAGGACTTTGGCAAACTGTCAGGCGTATCCGGCACGGTGCTGGATATGTTCGACCGTTCTCAATACCTCGCATTCCACGGCAAGGAACCGCCATCGGGCTGGCGCGAAGCCACGCCTGTCGATATTCAACGTGCGGCCGGCAATGAGCGCCCGCACATCGTTTTCCTCTCCGCGCCGTGCAAAGGCTTCTCCGGACTGCTCTCTGAGGGTAAGAGCAAGACGGACAAATACCAAGCGCTGAACCGGCTGACGGTGCGCGGTGTGTGGCTGATGCTGGAAGCCTTCGCCGACGATCTGCCGGAGCTGGTGATCTTTGAGAACGTGCCGCGTATTGCCAATCGTGGACGGCATCTGCTCGATCAGATCGTGGATCTGCTGCGCGCCTATGGCTACGCCACCGCCGAGACGACGCACGACTGCGGCGAGATCGGCGGGCTGGCGCAGAGCCGCAAGCGCTTCCTGCTGGTAGCGCGCAATGTTGAAAAGCTGCCGCACTTCCTTTACGAGCCGCCCAAGAAATCACTGCAATCGGTTGGCTCGGTGCTTGGGCGCATGCCTATGCCCGGAGATCCGCGCGGAGGTGCGATGCACCGCATACCCGCCCTGCAATGGAAGACATGGGTGCGGCTGGCCTTCGTTGAGGCGGGTAGCGATTGGCGCAGCCTGAATAAGCTGGCAGTGGAGGATGGTGCGCTGCGCGACTTCCTGATCTGCCCTGAGCTGCATAGCACGGTGCTGGGTGTGCGCAAGTGGGATGCGTCGACCGGTGCTGTGGTCGGGCGCAGTTTGCCGCTGAATGGGGCTTTCTCGGTGGCTGATCCGCGCTATGAGAGCGGACACGAATACAGCCAGTACGGGGTGCTCAAGTTCGACGAGCCGATGGGCGCAGTCAGCGGCCAATCTGCACCGGGCGGCGGCAAGTACACCATCGCCGACCCGCGCATGACTCCATCGGCATCGCGTCATTACAACCTGTACCGCGTGATCCATTGGGATAAAACAAGCAACGTGGTGGCAGGTAGCAGCCATGTGGGTGGCGGTGCAATGTCGGTTGCGGATCCTCGGCGCGTGGGGTCGACCTTTGGCAAGTATGGCGTCACCGACTTCAAGGATCCATCCGGCACCGTTATCAGCGGTTCGACAACTGGCCAAGGCGCGTTTGCGGTGGCCGACCCGAGGGCAATGCATCGCGGCAAGGGTGATGCCTTTCTAACGGGCGGGCATTACGGTGTGCTGGGTTGGGAAGATACCAGTGGCGCGGTGAGCAGCTCGGCTTGTTTAGACAATGGCCGCTGGAGTGTGGCCGACCCGCGCATGCCCGAAGCGAACGAAAAGCTAGTCGCCGTGATCCGTTCACTCGATGGCACTTGGCATAGACCTTTCACCACGTTGGAGTTGGCCGCACTGCAAGGGCTGGTTGATCCAGAAGAGCAACTTGAACTCGACGGACTTAGTGACCAGGCATGGCGCGAACGCATAGGCAACGCCGTGCCTGCCCCTGCTGCGCAAGCCATCGCCAGTGAGATGGGGCGCACGCTTCTGCTGGCGTGGACGGGCAGCACGATGTCGCTGGCGCTCACGCCGATATGGGTGCGACCGGTGGCGGTGGCGTTGACTGTGGCGCGAGGTGCGGAATGAAAACATGGTCTACAAAGAAAGGATTTTTGAATGAGAATTGATGACGAAGTACTGGCGGTGTTGAGCCGCGCCGAAACGGATGGGTTTGAATTGAAGCTAACCGGACAACTCGACCGAAATCTGTACGAACGCACAAACAAGGTGCTGGAAGCTGCGGGCGGTAAGTGGAACCGCAAAGCAAAAGCGCACGTTTTTGAATCTGAGGCTTTTGACAGAATTGACCAGATCATTCTGTCCGGTGAGGTTGAGATACCAAAGGACGAATTTGACTATTTCCCTTCGCCACCCGCTGTTGTGGCGCGGCTTATGGAGCTTGCTGACATTTCGCCAGGAATGCAGGTTTTAGAGCCGAGCGCAGGGCGCGGAGCTATCGCCGTGGCTTGCGCAGAGCGCGGGGCAGACGTTGACTGCGTTGAGCTCATGGAAGCCAACTACAACGCACTATGCGCAGATGACAGGCTCAAGCGCGTGAAGCGTGGATGCTTTCTTGAGCACGGCGTGATTGAGGATTACGACCGCATCGTAATGAACCCGCCATTTGCGAAGCAGGCAGATATTAAGCATGTAACCCACGCGCTGAAATTCTTGAAGCCGGGCGGAAAGCTCGTTTCGGTAATGGCCTCAAGCGTTGGGTTCAGAGAGAACCGGCTGACAAATGAATTCCGCGACTTGATTGCGGAGCGCGGCGGACGAATCGAAGCTCTGCCAGAGGGCGCATTCAAGGAATCGGGGACGATGGTGCGGACGGTGATCGTAGAGATACCGGCAGGCATCTAACTATTGGGTGAGGCTCTTATAGAGGCCGCGAAAAATAGAAAAATTTACAGGGATATGAATATGCAGCAAGCCGCAAGTAATACCGCCACTGTATTTGCCGATGTGAAGCGTTGCGCTGATCTGGGCAAATTCATTGAGGCTCACAGCACGTCCAAGCGAACGAAGAAGGGGGCTTCTGTGTTTTTTGAGCCTGCGCCTTGTTGCGAACATAAGGATTGTTTTCACCTGTGGGAAGACGATACGAAGTTTAAGTGTCAGTCCTGCGGTGTTGGCGGTGATGTGTTCAATTTTGCTGAAGATGTGCTGGGTATGGCTAAGGGCGATGCGCTGCGGTATGTGGCGCAATGGGCAGGGGTGAAGTTGCCGGAGCGGTCTGCGCCGCGCGTTGCTGCCGATCAGTTGGTGAAGGGTGAGAACCGCGCGCAGTTGTTGCGCGAGGCGGCTGTTTTGCACTATCAGGCGGTGTTGTCTGAGCGGGCGGATGTGATGGAGTGGCTGACGGCGGCGAAGCCTGCGGGGCGCGGCCACAAGGCTGCTACGTTGAAGGCGATGGAGGTGGGTTGCGCCGACGGGAAGCTGCACGAGGTGCTGTTGAAGCAGGGGTTTACGGTCGAGGAGTTGAAGGAGTCCGGGCTGTATGCGGAGATCAAGAAAACGCCGGGGGAGTGGCGGGATTTCTTTATGCCTGGGTTGGTGATTTTTCCGCATCGCTTGCTTTCGGGTGAGGTGGCGCATTTCACGCTGAAAGACCCGGCGAAGAAGCTGGATTATCAGTTGCGCAAGGAAAACAAGCTGGAAGGGTTTTTGTTCGGGAATCAGAAGGCGATCCGTTCCGAGACTGTGATCTGCATCGAGGGGGAGAACGATCTGGCTTCGTTCTTTGATGCGGGCTTTAAAAATGCGCTGGCCAGCCTTGGCCAATTGTCGGATGAGCAGTTGCGCTGGCTGGATACGCAGGCGAACGGTAAGACGGTTGTGACGTGGTTCGACTATGACATTAAGTGGGGTGATAACGGTCAGCCTCCTGCGGGGATGAAGTACACGCGGCGCAGTTATCAGAAGCTGTTGCGCAATACGTCGTGCAAGGTGTTGGTGGCTTCGGGGTTGATGGAGCCAGGGGAAGATCCTGACGATTGGATTCAGAAGGATTTGGAGTCGGCTCCGAAGCGCATTGCGGCGGTGTTGAAGAAGGCGATGAATCCGCTGTTGTGGGAGCTGCGGGTGATGCCTGCGGATATTCGCGATGACGCGGATGCGTGCCTGCGCTATTTGACCGAGATCGAGTTCTTTGAGTATTTGTCGCTGTTGCCGGAGTTACAGCGTGATGCGGTGATTGTGGAGATGCAGAAGCTGGGTTTTTCGCGCGATGCGGTGATGAGCGGCGTGAAGGAGAGCTACGGGCTGAAAGAGCAGATTGAGGCGGTGCTGGAGAGCCATAACGGTTCGGCGAAGTCGTTGGGTTATCGGCGGACGGTTGCGCAGGCTGTTTGGGATTATTTCCGCCAGCGCGGGCGGTTTTTTGTGCGGGGTAGCAGGCTGTGCTTGTTTTACAAGCATGTGATGTATGACATCGGCTCGGGCGATGCGTGGGATGCGCTGTTGCACCGCGAGGCGGGGTTGAATTCTAAGCAGGAGGAGATTCCGTTCATTGTGGCGGAGTTGAAGGCGCTGACTTTTACGCGGGGCGACCGGGTTGATGAGTCGGGCTGGATTTCGTTGCTGTCGGATGAGACGGGGCCGGTGCTGTATTTGAATTTGAGCGATTCGGCGAACCGCATTTTGCGCTTGTCTTGCAATAGCGTGGACATCGCGGAGAACGGTACGAATCCGCATAATGTGCTGCTGGAGGAGTCGAGCCAAATGAAGGCGTTTCGCTTCGATCCCGATGTGAATATCTCGCAGGCGATGCACGGGATGAAGGCGATGGTGCTTGATAGCATGGCTTGCGACCCTTCGCAGCGGTATCTGGTGCTGGCGTGGGCACTCTCTTCTTTCCTGATGCCGCTGACTTCGGCGAAGGCGCTGATGAAGTTGGAGGGGGGGTCTGGTTCGGGTAAGACTTCCGCCGCAGAAGTGATTTCGATGCTGTTGTATGGCGAGAATCTGGTGGGTAGATCGTCCACGGCTTCGGATTACTCCATGGCGGCGACTGAGCCGCTCATCATCAAGGACAACCTAGAAACCGATGACATTAACCGCAACGCGCTCAATTTTCTGCTGCTGGCCGCGACCGGCGCGACGAATATCAAGCGCGAGCAGGGTACGCAGTCTGGCGTGGTGACAGAGAAGATCAATTGCTTGGTGGCGATCACGGCCATTGAGCCTTTCAGTAAGCCGGAGTTGATTAACCGGGCTTTCATCGTGGATTTTAATAAGAAGTGGCAGCGGATTGATTTCGTGGCCACAGCCAACGCTCGCGAGCTGAAGGCGAAGCGCGATGAGATGTTGTCGGCGTGGCTGTTGCTGCTGGCCGAGAAGGTGCTGCCATCGCTGAAAGACCAAGGCAAGATTATTCAGTACATCCGCGAGCACCATAAGGATTTCAGCAAGGACCGCGTGTCGGAGTTTATGGCGCTGCTGGTGTTGATCGTCCGCGCCCTGCTCCACTACATGCCGCTGTCGAACGATTTGAAGCTGGATGCGGGTAGTCGCGTGCCGGAGTACGTGTTGCTGGATGCGTGGATTAAATACCAGAACGAGCACAGCCGGGCGATTGAGCAAGGCACTAATGCGGTGTTGCAGTTGATCGACGGGCTGCGCCGGGTGTTTTTGATCGACTACAGCCGCAAGGAATCGGAGGCGGTGGACGCTAATGGGGTTTTCGGTCAGAACCAAAGAAAGCTGTGGGTTGAGATGCTGGGGGTGATGGTCTGGCGCGAGGAAATCCCCGAGATCGACAACCCGCTCAAGAATCGGCAGACATTCTATTTTGATGCGGGTACGCAGGATTTGCTGGCGATGCTGAGCCGCTATGGCCGCGAGTATGGGGTGAAGGTGCCATTCACCAATGCGCGACAGCTTGGCGTGCGTATATCGAACGAGCTGGACACGCTGAAACGGGCGGGATGGATGCCGAACCCGCTGAAGGTGGTGAACGGAAACCGCATCACGCGGTGGCAGTGGACAGACGGAGTTGAAGAATGACAAAACCTGAAAACGCCCTTCTCTCCGCGCCGAAGGCGCGGCAGACATTTAAGCGATGGGGGGGGCACAAGCGAGGATTCAGCAATTTCCCCCTGATTTTTGGCTGTTTTGAAGCTGTTTGGCAGATACCTCTCCACAGCTTGCACCTTTGCACCTTATATATATTAAATATTTGATTAAATTTGTATATTTACGGGTGCAAGTGAGGGTGCAAGCGTGGTGCTGCGGGTGCAAGTTGGGTGCAAGTTGGGTTGTTGTTCAAGGCGTCTTGCACCCTTCAATTGGCTGTTTTTAAAGGTTATTGGATAAAGGTGCAAGAGGGTGTATTCAGGTCGTTTTTTCACTTGCACCTATAGGTAAAGCTTATATCGGCGCTGGTTTTGTGCGATTCGGGTGCAAAGGTGCAAGTTGTGGAATGGTGTTGGGGTAGATAAATGAATGAGTTGATCGAGTCGTTTCTGGAATTCAAACAGCACAACGCCGGGCGATCTGAGCGGACGGTGCAGGTGTATCGGCTGGCGCTTTCGCGGTTGGTGGAGTTTTGCACGGCAAACAAGATTGAGCTGCTGTCGGTGACGCATCAGGAGTTGGTGGTGTTCGCCGGAATCTGGCTGCATAAGCGCGGGTTGTCTGATCCGGTGAGCCGCAGGCCGCACGTTGCTGCTGTGCGTGAGTTCTTCCGGTGGTTGTTGGATAACAAGCATGTGCGGGGTAATCCGGCGGAGGGTCTGCCCTACCCTAAGTCGGGGCGGAAGATCCCGCGTGTGATGACTCTGGGGAGTGCTGAGAAGTTGATGTGGGCACCGGATTTCACCACGTTCGAGGGGGTGCGCGATGGCGCGATGCTGGGGCTGTTGATGGGTTGCGGGTTGCGCGCTTCGGGTTTGGTGAATCTGAATGTGGGGAATGTGACTGAGGATCTGATCGATGGGAAGGTGCGCTTGATTTTGAAGGTGACTGAGAAGGGCAGCAAGGAACGCCGCCTGCCCGTTCCGCCTGAGGCCGATATGTTGCTGCGCTTGTATATGGCGCATGAAGAGTTGAAGTCGATTGATCGGTTGCTTGCGAGCGGTGACCAGGTGCTGTTTGTGAGCACGATGAATCGCACTTGTACGGTTGATGAGTATCGAGGTGAGCGCCGCCGGTTGAATCGCCGGGCGGTGTTGGAGATGGTGGCTAAGTACGGGCAGCGCGCGGGCATACCAGCTGAGCAGTTGCATCCGCATGCGATGCGCCATTTGTTCGGCACTGAGTTGATCGAGGACAACGTGAACATGCTGAGTGCTCAAGCGTTGATGGGCCACGATGACCCGAGCAGCACGAAGATTTACACGCACATTGCGATGCGCAGCCTGACGCGAGAAATCGACCGCGCCAATCCGCTGGCCAAGATGCGCACGCCTGTTGGCGATCTGCTGAAGCAATTAAACAGTAAGGGTTGAAGGTAAGCGCCGCGAAGGGTGCGCCGAATCGGATTCGACCCGTCGCAGGCTGGCGCAACCCTCATAAGGGGAGGCAGCGAGATAGATTAAAACCTATAGAAACCGTGTAGGTATTGGGCGCAGTGAAGCGGCTGTGCGAGGGCTGCAACTAGGCTTGAAAACGGGCTAAAACAGTCTGCCGGACGCAACTGTTTAACTTCGTGATCTGGGTAGAAAGCGAAATTGATACACGTAGCAACAAGGGGAAGACGATGCATATCACGCATGAAATACGAAGTTCAGAGCGCGGAATTGCCACACCATGCGCACCCATCTTGAGTGGGTGGGGGGTCGGCATGCCCTTCCCTCGCCCAGCCCACGGGGGGGTGGGTACTTATCCATATAGCCCATTTCAACCTTTTGGATACAACGCTAAAAATTTCGCCGAAAAAATTTCGGCGATTGACAAGCAACCCGAGCGCGCTTATTCTTCGACCGCTGGCACACATTGCCAGTCGAGGTTGAAAGCTCGGGAAATAGGCGGACAAGCCGCCAGCAATGCGGCTTTTTTCACGTCCGTCATCACTGCAACCCTGTTTGGGCGGCGTGTGAGGGGTGGCGCAAGCCACGCCGGTTCCTATTCCCGGTCTTTCAATCCTCGCACTGCCGCCCTCCTATGTTTGAAAGCATGCGAGGCCGGCTTAACCAAACCGAATAGGAGCCTCGCCATGTCCAAAGCATCCTCACGTCTTCAGCTCGTCGAACAAACCCCCGTCAACGAAGCCACTGCTCGTCTGAGCATGGCTAGCAGTGCGCTCAATGGATTCGCCAACTTGCTTTTCTGCTATGACAACTCGGTCGAACTCAAGGCAGGGGAACTCGCTAACTTGCTTGAGCCTATCCGCATGGAAGTAGCGGCAGCGCTGGACGAATTAAGGACGGTGAAAACAGAATGAACCTGACAACCGCAGAAAAAGACCGAATAGCACTGCGCCTGATCGTCGAAGGAAAGTATTCCGTCACGATGGATGGAAAGGTTTTCAGCGAGAACTATCAAGGCTGGACGGGAGAGCGTGTGGAGTTGAGCCAAAAGACAGGGGCAAAAGGCTATCGGTCTGTGACGCTGCGAGTTGATGGAAAGAAAACCTATTTTTATGTGCATCGGCTTGTCGCGCTATCTTTCCTTGGAAAGCCTGATGACAATTTTCAGATCAACCATAAAAACGGAAAAAAGCAGGATAACCGTGTTGAAAATCTTGAATGGGTAACGCCAGCGGAAAACATGAGTCATGCAAGGAACGCGGGGCTTATAGAAATACCCAAAGGCGAACAGCATTACAAGGCAACCCTTACCGAACAGCAAGTAAAAGAAATTTTAGAGCTGCTGCAAGACGGGAAAATTACGAAACGCGGGATAGAGCGTAAATATGGGGTTGGGCGCGGTGTTGTGACCGCGATTGCAAGCGGAAAAAGCTGGAAACACATCACTAAAAAAGGTGGAGTTGATGATGAAAAATAACAATCACGATCATTGTCAGCTCGAAATGTTTGAGGGGGTGGCAGGTCGGCAGATCAACCACCATAAATTGCGTCGCCGGGGAGGCTACCAGCGTACAGGAGACCCTTCAAACTTTGATCAGAGCGCGGAAAAAAATTCGCGCGATGCGCGAATGAATGAACTGCGCGCGATGGGATTACAGCAGCATTGGTTGAAAATTGCCGACGAGATCGGCGTGGATGAGTTTTTGAAAATTTGGAGGATTTTGGATCGTGAGTTGCAATCCGGCGAATCGTCCAGCAGCGGCAGGCTGATCGTTCCTCTGCGGCTCTATTCAACCTACCTGCGCTATCAGCGCAATCGTTACATCGAATCGCTCGCAAACGAAGGAAATCCCCCCCGGATCATACGAAGAAAACTGATGACGCTGCTACATGAAAAAATCAGCATTCGTAACATTTTGGCAGTGATTAAAAAATGCCACGATGCCGCGCCGGAGCGTTCACAGTCCTGATTATGAGCACGCTTGGACTGCATTCGGCAGCTACCCTCCTCCGCCTGCACCCGGAAACCCTTCGGCAAAAAGCCGCAGCAAGGGAAATACCGGGTGCGAAAATCGGGCGCGAGTGGGTATTTATCGAAGCCGATCTGATTGACCACATACGCGGGCAGTACGCACCGAAGGAAGAAATCCAATGTCGCTCTACAAAGATAAAAAATCACCGCACTGGAATATCAGCATCACGGTCAACGGACAGCGAATTAGACGAAGCACTGGCACAGACGATAAGAAGAAAGCCCAGCGAATCCACGATGAAATTAAGGCTGATCTCTGGCAGCAAAGAGACTTAGGCTACACATGGAAGAAAGCCATGGTGGACTGGCTGACTCACGAACCACGCGATGCATCGGACGCATACAGGCTGCGAGCTTTTGCCATGCCCAATATGCCGCTTAGTGAAATTACCGCACCGATGATTCAGAAATACATCACCGGAGCGCCTGCAACATACAACCGAACAGCTAACCTCATCACCGCCATACTTAACCTCGCAAAGCGAAATGGAAAACTAGAAGAGGTTCCGACTATCGAGAGAAAGAAGGTATCGCAGTCGCGCATTCGATGGCTTACACAGGAAGAGTGGAAGCGCCTAGATGCGCAACTCCCTCCGCACCTACAGCCGCTTGCACGCTTCTCTGTTGCCACTGGATTGCGCCAAGGAAATGCTACGCACCTAGAGTGGTCACAGGTCGATCTACGCCGAAAAATCGCATGGATACACGCCGACCAAGCCAAGGCACGAAAGCCGATAGGGATACCCCTTTCGGATGATGCAGTCGAAGTGTTACGCGGACAGATCGGTCAGTCAGATGTTTGGGTATTCCCCTACAAAGGAAAACCTCTTGGACAAATCAAGTCAGCATGGGGAAAAGCGTTGAAGCGCGCCGGACTTGGGCATTACGAGAAAGTCGGAGACAAAGAGGTATTCATCAGCAACTTCCGCTGGCACGATCTCCGTCACACCTGGGCAACCTGGCACGTACAGTCCGGCACCCCGCTGGAGGTGCTGCAAAAGCTCGGCGGCTGGGCAAGCTACTCGATGGTTTTGAATTACGCCCACCTCGCCCCAGACCACCTTGCGGGGTATGCCAACAACGCAAAGCCGTACAGCCCGCGCACAGAACAATCAGAGTGCGCTTGACATGCAGTTGCTCCCGCCCTATCCTGCGACCGCTGGCACATATTGCCAGTCGAGTTTTGCAGCTCGGATACAAGGCGGACAAGCCGCCAGCAATGCGGCTATTTTTACGTCCGTCAACACAGCAACCCTTTTGGGCGGCCTGTGTGGGGCGCTTCGGCGCGCCGGTTCCTTGTTCCGGTCTGCAAACCCGCACTGTGCCGCCCTCCTTCATTTTGCAGTGAGCGAGCGCGGCTTAACCAAGCCAACAAGGAGTCTCGCCATGTCCACCCCATCCTCACGCCTTCAGCTCGTCGAACAAACCCCCGTCAACGAAGCAACCGCCCGCCTGATCGTTGCCAGTAGCGCGCTCAACGGATTCACAAACCTGCTTTTCTGCTACGACAACTCAGTTGAACTCAAGGCTGGAGAGATCGCCAACTTGCTTGAGCCGATACGAATGGAGGTGTCGGCAGCGCTGGATGAGTTGAGAACGGTGAAAATACAATGACAAACACAAATACAAATACAAATACAAATACAAATACAGAGGTGCATCGGTGGGAAAATAGTTTCTCCCCGCTAGGAATATCAACGGGCACTTTGTACAAAGATAAAAAAACAAATAACTGGCTATTCTCTTTCTCGGTAAATGGAAAGCGAATTAGAAAAAGTTTAGGGACAGATAATATCGAGATTGCAAAGACAAGAGCTGATGCATTGAAGGCCGAGATATATTTGAACCCTGAAAATAATGTGCTTGTAGAGCACATTCACAACATCCCGTTTTCGCTATATCAATGCAAAAAAACAAATAACTGGTACTTGAGTTACAGAATAAACGGTCAGCGATTCAGGCGCAGCCTGAAAACTAAAGATGAGGGCGAAGCAAAAAACAGAGCCATTAAAGAAACCACATCGGTTAAAAAGTTCACAAACACTGAAGTTGATAAGTGGGCATATTCAAATTCAGGACTCAAAAAAATGTTAAGGACCGCAAAGGAAAGGGCTAATAAGTCAGGGCTTGAATTCAGCCTAACTATGGATGATTTGCACGCCCTATATAAACGATCAGGAGGGGCTTGTGTTCTTACTGGGATGCCATTTAGCATGGAGTCACTTTCCAATATTCGAAGGCGCCCATTTATTCCAAGCATTGATAGAAAGAACAATGCTGTTGGGTACACACCAGATAATTGCAGGTTAGTTTTATGCGCGGTAAATATCGCCATAAACGAATTCGGGGAAGATGTATTTATGGAAATTGCTAGGAGATTTTTTGCAGTCAAGGCCTCTCATCAGGTCAGAAAATCGGGAGTGAAAAAAATAACTTATTGATATAATTTATGTATTCGCGTTTACTTTTGCTTCACACGGCAGGGGTCACTGGTTCGAACCCAGTATCGCCCACCAATCGGTTAT
>CAZNAD010000004.1:0-178677 GCA_964571195.1 uncultured Gallionellaceae bacterium
GCCTTCGACCACTCGGCCACCTCTCCGAAGGCCGCGAATGATACTGACTAGAGGCGGAACGGTCAAACGATTTATGCGTCTTCCTGATCCAGATCGAACGCCTTGTGCAAAACACGCACGGCCAGCTCCAGATATTTCTCGTCGATGACTACCGAAATCTTGATCTCGGAGGTGGATATCATCTGGATGTTGATACCTTCTTCGGCCAAGGTGCGGAACATCTTGCTGGCGATGCCCACGTGTGAACGCATGCCGACGCCGACCACGGAGACCTTGGCGGTCTTGCTGTCGCCGATGACGTCGCGCGCCCCGATGTGCGGCTGTACCTTGTTCTTCAGGATGTCCATCGTCTTGTTGAACTCGTTGCGATGCACGGTGAAGGAGAAATCGGTGGAACCGTCTACGCCGACGTTCTGGATGATCATGTCCACGTCGATGTTGGATTCGCTCACCGGCCCCAATATCTGGTAGGCGATGCCGGGTTTGTCGGGCACGCCGCGTACGGTGATCTTTGCTTCATCGCGGTTGAAGGCGATGCCTGAAATGATGGCCTGTTCCATTTTATCGTTTTCCTCAAAAGTGATCAGCGTGCCTTCGCCTTCTTCGGCAAAGCTGGAAAGTACACGCAGTTTGACTTTGTATTTCCCGGCGAATTCGACCGAGCGGATCTGCAACACCTTGGAGCCCAGGCTCGCCATCTCCAGCATCTCTTCGAAGGTGATGCTCTTCAGGCGGCGCGCTTCCGGCACCATGCGCGGGTCGGTGGTGTAGACACCGTCCACATCGGTGTAGATCTGGCACTCGTCGGCACGCAACGCGGCGGCGATGGCGACGCCCGTGGTGTCCGAACCGCCGCGCCCCAGCGTGGTGATGTTGCCGTCTTCGTCCATGCCCTGGAAACCCGCCACCACGACCACGTTGCCGTTGGCCAGATCGGTGCGGATGTTCTGCTCGTCGATGCTGACGATGCGCGCTTTGGTGAAGGCGTTGTCGGTGAGGATCTTGACCTGTGCACCGGTGTAGCTTTTGGCTTCCATACCGGCATCTTTGAGCGCCATCGCCAGCAGGCCGATGGTCACCTGTTCGCCGGTGGAGATCACCACGTCGAGTTCGCGCGGATCGGGGTGTTTTTGAATCTCTTTGGCCAGCGCGATCAGGCGATTGGTTTCGCCGCTCATGGCGGAGACCACCACCACGACCTGATGCCCCTGCGCTTTGTATTTTGCCACACGTTGCGCGACGTTCTTAATGCGCTCTGGACTGCCGACAGAAGTGCCGCCGTATTTCTGGACTATCAATGCCACAATTAATGCCTGCGTTGTTTTGGGAAATGGCGCGCATTTTAACTTAACTGGGGATAAAAAACATGTTGGCCGTTCCGGCTGTGGAAAAACGGCTTGGGCGGGAGCGGCTGGCTATGGCTGGTGCTCAGTTTGTGCCGGATTTTGGCGTATCATTGCGCCATCTGAAAAAGCCAGCCCGAAGTTGAACATCATGGATAAAAAAACGATCTTTATCAAAACCCCAGAGGGTGCTGCCGAGGTCGGTGGCAAGGGCAATAAGTTGTCGGGGGACCTCAAACGTGCGCTGTTCCTGATCGATGATAAATCGACACTGGAGGAGATATCGAAACGAGCGGCTCCCAGTCTGCGTGCGGTTCTGCCGGAAGTGCTCGCACAACTGTCAGCGGAAGGTTATGTGCGCGACAGTGCCGCGCCGCAGATCGTCAAACCCAAGGCCGTGAACGTACCGGTCAATGGAGAACTCGATTTCACCGGGATGTCGAGCAGCACGCCGGTGAGCAAAGACCCGGTAGCAGGCGCTGCCGA
This sequence comes from uncultured Gallionellaceae bacterium, assembly GCA_964571195.1. Classification (GTDB taxonomy): domain Bacteria; phylum Pseudomonadota; class Gammaproteobacteria; order Burkholderiales; family Gallionellaceae; genus PALSA-1006. Next base: position 1,830 of record CAZNAD010000004.1, read on the forward strand.
TACCCGTGCTGCCTTGGAGGCTGCCGTCGAAGCTGCCAAGGCCAAGGCGCGTGCGGAAGCTGAGGCCAAAGCAGAAGCCAATGCCAAGCTGGCCGCCGAGGCGGCAGCCAAGGACAAAGCGGAGGCGGAGACACGGGCCAGGCAGGATGCCGCAGCGCGGGCACAAACCGAGGAGCGCCTCAAACAGGAGGCTGCCGCGCGGGTGCGAGCCGAACAAGTCGCATTGCAAACCAAGTTGCAGCTCGAAGCCGCTGCACAGGCCACGGCTGCTGCCGAAGCGGAAGCGGCCCGCTCCAAAGCCGAACAAGTGAGGATGGCCGAGGAAGCTGCCCGAGCCAGGGCGGAAGCAGAAGCCAAAGCGCGGGCAGAAGAACTCGCCCGCCAAGAGGCTGCCGCTTTGCGTTTACAGGCAGAGCAGGCCGCCGCACAAGCTAAAGCGGAAGCTGAGGCATTGGCGCGTCAGCAGATAGAAGCCGCACGCGCTCAAGCCGAAGCTGCCGCCAAGGCGAAAGCAGAGGCAGAAGCAGCCCGTCGGCAGGCGGAACAAGAAGCTGTTCGGATCAAAGCCGAATTGGAAGCGGCCAGAGCCAAAGCGGAAATGGAAGCCAAGGCTCAGGCCGAGGAACGTGTGCGACAGGAAGCGGCAGCCGCGCGCCTGAAAGCGGAACACGAGGCCGCGCGGATAAAGGCGGAACAGGATGCTGCACAAGCCCGCGCCGAGGCGGCGGCGCGTAGTCTGGCGGAGGAACGAGCCAGAGAACAGGCCGAGGAGGCGCGATTACAAGCAGAAGCGGAACATCTGCGCGTGCAAGCCGAACTGGAGGCGATGAAAGCCGCATCACTGGAACAGGAGAACCTCGCACGGGAGCGTGCCGCAGCGGGGGCATCAGCCGAGGTGCAGCTTACACAGCACGATGCCGAGAAAGCCGCCGCAGCGCGGCAAGCGGATCAGGCCGCACAGCAACGTCTGGCGGATGAGCAGGCCAAGGCATGGGCGGCGGCAGAACAACGAGCAAAAGAGCAGGCGAAAGCGGAAGCCGAGCGACCACAGCAGGAGGCTCCTGCCGCAGCGCCTGCCAAGGTGGTTCCGCCAAAACAGAGCAAGCGGCGCGGTCCTTTGCCCTGGGGCAAGATCGTGGTGGGTTTGTCAGTGTCGGCAGTCATCGCCATCGTGTCGCTACCGTACGTGATGCCGCTGGATCGTTACGTCGCGCCGCTGGAGCAGGCGTTGACCGAACAGTTCAAACAGCCGGTACGGGTAGGGGCGTTGCGGGCGGCATCGCTGCCTTGGCCCACACTGCGATTGGAAAAAGTGACATTGGGTAAAGCGCAGGAGCTGACAGTGGACAACGTCGAACTGACGTTCGATCTGCTGTCGTTGTTCTCCGAGGTCAAGACGATACGTGCAGCGGAGCTGCGCGGAGTTACGGTGCAGGCTACGGCCTTGGCCAAGCAATGGAGTTGGTTGCAGGTGATCGGCGCCGATACTGCTCATCCGGTGCGGCATGTGACGGTATCGCAGCTGCGGATCGATGGGGCGGAAATTCCGTTGCCGGTACTTGGCGGCGAAATAGCGCTTGATGGACAAGGGCACATTGAACGGATACGACTCAGCAGTGCCGATGCGAAACTCGATGCCGAGTTACAGGGCGGGCAGGGGCCCTGGCAACTGGTATTGAATGCCAAAGAGAACGCGCTGCCAGTGTTTTCGGATGTGTCGCTGGAGGACTTCACTGCCCAAGGTGAGGTCACGGCGGCGGGGATCGATCTGGCGCTGTTCAAAGCACAGGCATACGGCGGTTTTCTTGAAGGGAAAGCGAAATTGGGCTGGCAGCAGGGCTGGCAACTGCAAGGCAATTTCGAGGCCAGAGGCGTAGAGTTGGGCAAGCTGTTCCCGGCACTCGGTGTGACGGGAGAGCTGGCGGGCAAAGCGCGTCTCGCGGCAGCCGCGAACAAGTTGGCTCGGCTCGCGGCTAGCCGACAATTGAACGGCTCATTCGTACTCAAGAAAGGCGTGATCAGCGGTATCGATATGGTCGAGACCGCCCGTCAGGGGACTCATCCGGCTGCGGGCGGGCGCACCCATCTTGACGAGTTGGCGGGAGAGTTACAGATGAATGGCAACGTGCGTCATTTCGGCCCGCTGCAATTTTCCTCCGGGATACTCAACGGCACGGGTGCGTTCGATGTCGTTAATGGCGGGCAGTTGGCGGGACGTTTCTCGGTTGACCTGAAGGCGGGGGCGGGGGGCGCTGTACCTTTGCTGCTGTCAGGCACGTTGAGCAAACCGGTATTGCGGCGTTAGGCTCAATGCTTCCAGAGATGGCCGAGCCAAGACCAGAACGAGGCTAACAGTCCTAGGCGCTGATCCGAAGGTGCGGCAGGCGCTTCCAGAGCTGTTGTCTGGGGAGGAGATGTCGGGGTATCGCTCTGCTTCCTGTTGCCCGCCGAGATGCCCAGCATCTCGGCAACGGCGGCGATACGTTCGGCGTTGCGCTCGGTGAAAGTCTGGCAGTCTTCCACGCTCAGTCCCAGCCGTTGTGCCGCCGAGACCTGTATCCAGAGAATCTCATCTTCCTCATCGCGTTGCAGCAGACTGGATAGCGTGATGACATCGGTATAGTCGGCTCTGGGCATATTGCCGGAATCGCGTTGCAGCTTTTCATAATCCCCGACTAACGCCACCAGCTCGTTCGGGAAATTCCATTTTTGCAACAACTTGGTGCTGATGATGGCGCTACAGCGTTGCAGCAATTTCTGCAAGGCATCTTCCGTAAACTGCAACTGGTGTTTCTCGATGTGCAGGCACAGTGGCAACACACCGATGCGATGTACTAGCCCGCCCAGCATGGCTTGGTCCGGCGAAAGATGGGGCTGGCGCGCAGCTAGAACGTAACTCACTGCTGCCACCGCGCGGCTATGTTCCCAGACAGTCTTCATTTGCCGGTTGATAAGCGGGTTTTTTGCGGAAAACAATTTGTTCATGGTGATCGCCATCACCAGATTGCGCACTTGGCGGTAACCCAGGCGGCTGATGGCACCGCGTACATTATCGACCTGGCGTTTATCGGCAAAAGCCGCCCCGTTCGCGCTTTTGATGAGCTGGGCGGAAATGAACGGGTCGCTGGTGAGAGTCAGCACGATCTGGTCGGCTGAGGCATTCGGATTGTCGATCAGCTCTTGCAATTTAACCGCGACATCGGGCAGGGTCGGTAATACGAGGCTATCGTTCTCGATAGCCGCAAGAATCTGCTCAAGCAGGGAGTGATACCCTTCGGTCATGTGTGCAACTCAGGTGTTATGTGGCTGGGATGTAATCGGGCGGTCACGGTCTCAAGACAGGGCTTTGCTGATCCGTGCGAGCGCGTTGACGAGATTGTCCATCGAGGTGGCGAAGGAGATGCGGAAATAACCTTCGCTACCGAAAGCCGAGCCGGGCACCACCGCCACACCGGCTTCCGCCAGCAGGTATTCTGACAAAGCGATGTCGGTAGTGTCCTTGATCTTGCCTTGCTGGTGCAGTCGAGCGATGGCTTCGCGTGCATCGGGGAAGGCGTAGAACGCACCGCCCGCCTTGATGCACTTGATCCCCGGAATTTTGTTGAACGCATCCACCACGAACTCATGGCGCTCGCGGAACGCTTTGATCATCGGTGCCAGACAGTTCTGGTCGCCGTTGAGTGCCGCTTCGGCAGCTACCTGCGAGATGGAAGTCGGATTGGAGGTGCTTTGCGACTGCACGTTCTCCATCGCGGTGATGATGTTCTCCGGCCCCGCCGCGTAACCGATGCGCCAGCCGGTCATGGCATAGGCCTTGGATACACCGTTCAGCACCATGGTGCGCGGATACAGATCGGGGCAGGCGTTCAGGATGTTGTAGAACTTGTCTGCGCCGAGCTGGATGTGCTCGTACATGTCATCTGTGGCAATGAGGATGTTCGGATGTTTGCGCAGCACCTCGCCCAGCGCCTTCAGGTCTTCCAGCGAGTACATCGCGCCGGAAGGGTTGCTCGGGCTGTTGATGACGATCATGCGTGTCTTGGGCGTGATGGCCGCTGTCAATTGTGCAGGAGTCAGTTTGAAACCCTGCGCGATGTCGGCTTGCACGATCACCGGTTTGCCTTCCGCGATGATCACGATGTCGGGATACGACACCCAGTACGGCGCGGTGATGATGACTTCGTCACCGGGATTGATGGTCGCCAGCACCAGATTGAAAAAACTCTGCTTGCCGCCGCAGGAGACGAGGATCTGTTTTGCGGTGTAGTCCAGCCCGTTGTCGCGCTTCAGCTTGGCGATGATGGCCTGTTTCAGCGAGGGCGTGCCGCCCACTGCGGTGTACTTGGTGAAACCTTTGTTGATCGCCGCGATGGCGGCATCCTTGATGTGTTGCGGCGTGTCGAAGTCCGGCTCACCCGTGCCCAGTCCGATGATGTCCTTGCCTTCGGCTTTTAACTTCGCCGCGCGTGCCGCGACAGCGAGAGTGGGAGAGGGCTTGATGGCTTGTACGCGCGTGGAGAGGGTCAAGATATTTCCTTGGGTTTTGGACAGTGATGCGGATTATACCTTTGCCGGGGCAAGTAATGAACCGGCACTGTTAATCACATGGAGCATTTAACCCAGATTATTCATTTGTAAATCAGGTCATGTTCGAATCACTTTACCCTGAACAACGCATTATCCTTACCGAAGTTGATGATGTTCGGCGACTGAGGGAAGCCCAGCTTGGTGGAAATGGCCATCGTCTCCTGCTTGGCTTGCTCACCCAGCTCCGCCACACTCACTTCATTGTCGCGGTTGCTGTCGGTGGTGTTGGCCTTCATGCTGCCGAGCAAGGCATGGGTAAACAGACCATTACCCTTGTAACCATCCAGTGCCGTTTGTGTACTGCCTGCCGAAGCATAGATATGCAGTCCCATCTTCTTCGCCATCACCGACATGCGTGCGTCGTACAAGCCGCTGATGATGTTGTCCACACCACCCGCATGGCAGGTATCGAAGATCAACAGTTGCGAAAGCGATTTGATGTTCTTGGACATGCCGACTATTTCGTTCGAGCTGATCATCTTGGTCGTGTCGATTGCCCCGTCAAAGTCTGAGGTCACGATGTAGTACTGGTTGTCTTGCAAATAACCGTGTGAAGCCACGAACAGAACAAAACTGTCCCACGGCTTAACCTTGGCGGAAATGGAGGCAATGGCTTGCTGGATGCCCGCCTTGGTGGCCTTGGCATTGCTCAACCCTTCGATGTGGATGTTCTTGGCATCAAACAAGCCCTTCGCCTTATCCTGAATCATGCCTCTAAAGTCGGCGGCATCCTTTACTGCATATTTGAGGTTGTTTTCCGAGGCGGTGTATTGGTCGATGCCAATACCCAGCACATACAGATGGGGTGCTTCTGCTTTGCGGTCTGCGGTGAAATGAGTTGTCTCCAACGCGCTTTGGATGGTGTTGTTGGCATTGAAGGCGGCCACGCTGATTTCATTGTCACCGGGGATGGTTTCAATCTCTTGGCATTCGGTATATTCGTTGCCTTTGCTGTTGGAGACCATCGGCGGTTCTGAATTCTGAGCCGTCTTGGTCAGCTTCAAAGCACGTGTCACAGTGGCGCTATCGTTTGAAGCGAGCTTGATGCCGGTGTTTACCTTGGCAACGCTCTCACGATAGAAGCCATCCGACTTGATGAGTTTGCCGTTCTGGAACAGGCGCACTTCGCCAATGCCACCGCCTGTCGCTACGGCTTTGTAGCAGACCTTTTCCTTGTTTAGCTTGGTCTTTGACGGCACTTTGGTGAAGCTCAAGATGGGGGGCGGCATCTTCAAGGCTTGCGCCGCCGTAATGGTAATCATGCTGGAAATATCCTCACCTTTGAATTTGGCTTGCACAATGTCGGGACGGAAGAATACGTCGTAAAGTTGTCCGCTGGGAATGAAGCGGGCTTCTTTGTCTTTGCCTTGGTTCAAGTGCCAACCGATGAGGTCTTCTGCACCGGGCGAGGCATCGTAATAACCTTCAGGTGTCCACATGATCCAGCGTTTGCGGTCGGCGTGGGGAAAGAAGGCGAGTTGCTCGACACCATCGGAGGTGCGATACCAGCGGATGGTGCCGTCTCCCAACGCAGCAACAACCCAGCGACCGTCTTGCGAGACATTCACAGACCAAGCCTCACCCGGAGTGGGCTGTCGCCAGCGTTGTGAACCACTGTTGTCGAACAGATACAAGCCCCAATCTGCGCCCAACACAAAGCCTTTTTCATCTGGTAGCAGGGCCAGACTGCGTGACAATCCAAATTCATCATGTTGAATAGATACGCCGTTAAGTTTGGGGGAGGAAGTGTCTTCCCAGTCAGTAATCTCAATCCTCGGTGCGACGAGCAAGGGAGCTTGTAAGTCTCTGTTGTCGGAGGGCAAAAGCTGGCGGTTGCGGCTATCAAATACGGCAGGTGATTTTCCCCATAGTTCATAACCAAAGCGTACTTGCTCACCGTTGGGGGATAAGGTGAAGCCTTTGAGATTGTTGCGAACATCGGCAATCATCGGTGTATGGTGCAATACCAATTTGCCCTGTAGATCCAGCACGCCCCAAGCGGGGTCGCTAGCACCAAATGCTAGCCTCCCCCCGGGCAGTGCCAGTAGAGCCATCAATGTGTTATTTGCCAAAGGCACATCTTTATACGTGTGGCCCTGCCAGAGGCGGATGTAATCATGCCATTGTCCATCGAATGCTTTTGAAGCCGATCCTGCAACCAGTCCCTGAGCGAACCATGCGATGCAGCCTAATCTTCCTTTCATCCCCGCCGTATCTGGCGCGTATAGAAAAGACAGATCATTTGTATCTAGCACATTTACCGCAGTGGTGTCGTTAAATACCAACGCGATGTGGGTGCCATCTGGGGAGAAGCGTGCGGAATATGGCTGTTCTCCACCCGGTGCACTACGCCGAGCTTGTAAGCTTAACTGATTGCTGTTCCATCGATACAATCTCAAATCACCGTCATAACTGGTGGCGACTAGCTGCCTACCGTCTGAACTGAACTGTACCGAGTAGCTGCCTCCGCCGTAGTCAAGGTCTTGTGCCAACAGTTGACCATTGTTCACGGAGAACAAGCGGATACCATTATTGCCCCCCAAGCTCACAGCTAGTGTTCGGCCATCTGGCGAGAAGGCGAGATGGTGTATCACCTCAGGCAGACCAGTGATGCGGTGCAATAGCCGACCACTGGTACGGTCAAACAGGAAGATATTGTTATTCATCTCATTGCCGTTAAATCCTAATCTAGCCCATCCTCCTAGAGCCACGACATTGCTATCCGGTGATAGCGCAACTGCATAAAGCTTACCTTCGTTGCCGCTTCCTATAGGCACGCGCAGGGTGTTGAGTAATCGTCCATTGAACAAGCTCCACACCTTGGCAGTTTTGTCGGCGGAGGCAGTAACCAAATAGCGCCCCGCCGAATCGCTATCGATACGCTTAATCATTGCTGTGTGCTCGTTGGGTTCGATGCGCAAGATAGGCTCGGCGGGCGGCTCTCCAGCAAAGGCTGGAACCGATAAAGCCAGTGTGGCAATAAGCCCATAGAAATGTGAAATGGGGTGCATGGGCAACCTTCTTATGTTTCAGTTTGGCTCATATTTAAATTTCCGACTTTAAAAATTCGGATAAACCGCATCATTAAAAATGAATTGCGATGATCGTTAATCGTTACTGCGGCCAATAACACAACAAGATGTTTTTCAAAACGGTAGCCTTCATCGATTATTGACTAGGTGCGACTAGAGGCCGGCTGGTCTTTCAGTGTGATAATTGTGCAAAAAAACCAGCCTAACGTAGGTAGACCTTTAGGGCATTTCGCAAACTTTATTCCAAAGGTTTCCCATTGACGTGCCCGGTAATACTGGTAGCCAAGCAAACTCCCCATTAGATTCGGGGAAACTAAAAACTTTGTTGCCGTTGCCCATATGGCCTGAGTACAAATCTATGCCTTTATTGTGAGCTTTCTTATTCTGGCAGTTAAATGACTTGCGAAACTTTTCTGATAAATGAGGTGCTCCGATTTGTGCTGTTTCACGAGCTTGACTAGGCGCATCTTGTTGATCATTAATATCAACCATTAGCTCAATTGTTTTGACATCTCCGCTACTTTCAAGGCTTGCCGTGTCCATAAAGAGTTTGAGGCCAGTTCCTCTCCCCTCGTCAATGCAAAGCCACTCAGCAAATGCGCTGCTAGTTGTCATAGTTAGCAATGCCAAAAAAACAAATTTATGCATGACCATCTCCTTAGGTTAGTTTTACACGTTTTACTTCTGAACTTTTTATTGCCTGATTTACGTCTTCTCTTTCATCATCCACACATTATTTAACGTGGCATTACGATCTTGCCGCCATCGTGAATCATCGTGCTCCCAGCCATCTATGCTGGCGCGATGTGGTCAGAACTCGTTGATTAAAACGATGCGCCGAGTGTCACGCTTAACCACGGCAGCGAGTTATAGGTATACGGTGTTGCGGTATTACCAGTCCAATCTTTTCCTGCCACAAAAAGCAGTTTGATTTGCTGGTTGATGTCGTAGGCAAATCCGATAGCACCAGCAATGGCGTAGCTGTTGGTCGTTTGTTTCGTGGTGGAATCTTCGGTGGAAACGAAGGTCGGGCCGAGTGCGGCAAACAAGGTGTATTTCTGCACCAAACCGAAATTCATGCCGAAAATGCTGTCGTGCTCATAACCGAAATACGGCGCAACGGTAAAGCCGCCACTCGTGATGATATTTTTATCTGGGTAGTACTTGTAGGGCACAATCAACATGCCTGAAACAATACTGTCTTTCAGTAGCCCATAACCTTGCTCAATATCTTTGCTGGCGATGGTGTACGCACGGTTGATGCAAACATATTTCGTGCACTCCGGTTTGTACACTTCTGTTCGAATCTCATTGTCCTCGCCACGATAGTCGTTGGCTACTGCGACATAGCGTTCATCTTCCTGCTTGCCGATGATATCGAGCACGATGCCTTTGGGGGCGTGAACAGCATTTTTTCGTTCCTTGTCACTGACGTGGTAGAACTTGGGCGATATATCCTGTGAATATTGCCTGACTCGGATTTTGAACAGGGTACTTTTGCCAGTCAACACTGGTTGGTCAGAGGTTTTGTTTACTTCGTTGCCGTTGTCTTTTGGTGCATCGGCTGCATAGAGTAGGTGGTGCCCGAAAACGAGCAGTGTGGTGAGAGTGAAAAGTGAAAATAATTTTCCGGGATGCGAACATATTGAGGTAAATCTAACTAATGTTGTACTTTGCTGTGCTGTCATTTGGCTCCCCTCCAATGTAAACAGTCCGGTTTTTGAAGTGTCAGAAACGGAGGGGAGTTTATGAGATAGTTTTTAGTCCCGCATCACCCAAATGAGGTATGCGGCGATTTGTGTGTGCGTAGCCGTGGTGCATGTGATTTCCCATTTTTTAACAAGGCCGTACAGAGGCAAAGGCTTCCCGCCAATGTTGAAACACAACTTTGCGCCAGCTTCCTATTCCCGGCCAATTCGCCAGAAGCCTTTCATCCTACGTGGGATGAAATGTGCGGTTAATGGATTTGCAAGCGCGGCAACTTTATTTGAGGTGGGAGAGGGATGTCAACTGATGGCGGATCAGGGTTGGGACAATGGGGGAGAATCCTCGCGGGAAATCTTGCTGTGCACTGTCTGGGTATGGATGGGCGAATTTAATCGCCCCGGATCAGCGATACCAGTTCCTCGGTGGTGGGGATGTTCACTGCCTCACCTTCGCCCAGAATACTTTCCGCCAGCGCGCGTTTGTCGTTGTGCAGGCCGACGATATGTTCTTCCACCGTGCCTTGGGTGACCAGACGGTACACGGTGACCGGACGCAGTTGCCCCATGCGATGGGCGCGGCCCATGGCCTGATCTTCGGCGGCGGGATTCCACCACGGGTCGGTGATGACCACGTAATCGGCTGCGGTGAGGTTGAGGCCGAAGCCGCCCGCTTTCAGGCTGATCAGGAACAAGTCGCTCTGGCCGGATTGGAACGCCGCCACGCGCTTGCTGCGTTCGGTCGCTGGGGTGGCACCGTCCAGATATTGGTATTCGATGCCGGCGGCATCCAGCGCCTGACGCAGCAAGGTGAGGAAGTCGACGAACTGGCTGAACACCAGTGCCTTGTGACCGTTGGCGACCAGTTCACCGGCCAGTTCGGTGAACGTCTGTACCTTGCTGCCGCTGACCGGATAGGCCGGTGTGACGATACGCGGGTCACAGGCGGCGCGGCGCAAGCGGGTGAGCTGGGCGAGGATATTCATGCGCGCCTGTCCGCTCTGGTTGGCGGCGAGCGCCTTGTCGGTTTCGGCGATGGCCTGGCGACGTAACGCCTCGTAGTGGGAGAACTCTTCCTTGCCGGGGGTGATCTTGATGACCAGTTCGGTGCGCGGCGGCAGCTCCTGTAGCACCTGAGTTTTGGTGCGGCGCAGCAGGAAAGGCGAAATCAGGCGGCGCAGGGTGTGTTGTGCATCGCGGTCTTTGTCGCGTTCGATGGGGACCGCGAAGCGTTCGTTGAAACGCGGCAGGCTGCCAAGCAGGCCGGGATTGGCGAAACGCATGATGGACCACAGTTCCGCCAGGCGGTTCTCCACCGGTGTGCCGGACAGCGCAAGGCGGAAATCGGCATCCAGCTCGAACACCGCCTGACTGCGCTTGGTGGTGGCGTTCTTGATCGCCTGCGCCTCGTCGGCGATGAGGGTATGCCAGTGTTTTGCGGCGAACTGTTCGCCGGCCTGTTGCACCAGATTGTAGGAGGCTACCACCACATCGAATGCGGTGGCCGTTTCGATCACGGTGTCGCGGTCGACTTCGCTGTACAGATGCAGGTTCAGGCTGGGGGCGAAGCGTGTTGCTTCGGCGATCCAGTTGCCGCATACCGACGTGGGCGCGATGATGAGTGCAGGCCCGCCTTCGGCGCGTGCCAGCAGCAGTGCCAGCGATTGCAGGGTCTTGCCCAAGCCCATGTCGTCGGCGAGACAGGCACCGAAGCCTGCCTGTGCGAGACGCGAGGCCCACAGGTAACCGTCTTCCTGATAGGGGCGCAGTTCGGCTTGCAATGCGCCGGGTAATGGTATGGCCTGTTGCTGTGTTGCGCGCAGACGTTCGACCGCAGCGGAGAAATCTTTATCGGCGTGGATGTCGACACCATCCAGCGCATCGTCCATCCATATCGCGGCCAGTCGCGGGATGCGTGTACCCTGTTTGTCGGTCTCGGCCACCGAGGCCAGATCGGACAGGCGCTCTTTCAGTTTGCGGGTGAGTGCCGCATACATACCGTTACCCATCGCGATGAAACGGCTGCTGCCCTGCGCTGCTTTCAGCAAGGTTTCGAAGGTGAACACCAGCCCTTCGTCGACCTTGGCCTCGCCCTCCAGTTTGAACCAGTCGCGCTGGCTTTTGACCTGCACGGAGAGTTGCGACAGATCGACGGAAACCACGCGCACGGCCTTGCCCTTGGGCCAGTCCAGCGCGGCGATGGCGGGCAGTGCGGGCAACACTTCCACCAGCGCCAGTGCGTCGTCCGGTTCGCTCACGTTCCATTCGCATTGCATCGCGTCGGAAGTGTAGTTGTCGAGGAACGGCAGGGCATCCAGCACGGCCTCCAGATGGCTGCGTTCCTCCTCGGTCTTGCGGGTGGTGCCGATACTTTCACCGCCCACCAGCGCCATCAATCGCGTACGACCGCTGCCCGGTATCAGGCGCGGGCCTTCCGCGCCCAGCGGTGTCGCCACCAACCGTAGCAGCAGGCCGTCGTTCAGCGGCGAGAGTTCGGCGCGCAGGCGTGCTTCCGCCGGGACTTCACGCGCCGCCTGCAAGTGGTCGGACTGCAATTGGAAATGACTGGTCAATGCCTGCATCGCGGTGTGTAATTCCTGCTGCGCGCTAGCCGGGATGCTCACCTTGTCGGCGAGCAATTGCGCGGCGCGGCGTTGCGCCGGGGTGAAACGGAACAGAGTCACCCGTTGCGAGGAATCCTGCACCAGCGTGATCAGGCGCAGCGCTTCGGCTTCGCGTTTTTCTTCCTCGTCGTAATAGTGCCGTTTGGCGGAGCTTTCGCGCAGTGGCGGATTGACCCGCAACGAGATCTGATCCCCGTGGTGGATGACCTCGATCTCGGGGGTGCCTGTGCCCAGTTCGACGAACGGTTCCATTCTGCCGTTCAACGCGATTGCGGGATGGCCGACCAGTGCCTGTATGGCATTGGGCATGTCCAGTGTGGCATTGCGGCTGCCGCCCCGGTCGGTGCGGATACAGGCGGCCATCTTGGCATCCCATGGCGGGAGCTGCGGGTTGCCGACGAAGCGGGTGAGGCTGACCGGTTTCGGGCTTCCCCAGCCGCGCGTCCCCTGCCGCTGTTCCAGTGCCTGGATATCGAGCAAGGCTCCGTCGCTGCCGATATCGACCTGCCAGATGTAGCGTATCTCCTCGGTTTGTTTGCCGCCGGAGGGTGATTCGTTCTCCAGCGATTGCAGCGAGGAGAGCAGTTCACGCCAGTGTTCAGTTTTGCCCGCGACGAAAAATCCGGGCGGAGCTGTTTCGCCGTTGATGAGATTGTGTGCACCTTCTGCCATCTGTGCCAGCCAGACAAAGTTGCATTGCCGCAGGCGTTCTGTCTGCAATTTGCACATGGTGGAGAGTGCGCTCCGGTAGGTCGCGGGTGCGTCGCGCAGGGTATCTATGCCCAGCCATGCGGCCAGCAACACGCGCCACAGGTGATCGAGACTGACATGTTGTTTGTAGTATTCCGCCGCGCGGTACAGCGCCGGATCAGGCTCGCTGTCGCCGCGCCGGATGTCGATGATGTGTACCCATTGCCCCCAGCCCGAGGAGGTGTCCGGGTCGCGTTTGCCGGATTCGCTGAGGCAGAACTTGCGCACCGCCTCCAGCTGTTTTGAGTTTTGCTGCGCTAGCAGTGTCAACGGATAGATCCACGCCAGACTGGTCGGCAGGGCGCGTTTTTTGGCTCCCGATTCGGCGGCCCGTTTCTTCAGTGCAAGCTCGAACAGCGTCTGCGCCTCGCTCCAGCGTTCTTCCTGTGCCAGCGCATAGGCGCGCAACGCATCGCTCGTGCCGTCGTCCAGGCCGTCCAGCGTGGCCAGCGCGGCGGCGCGATCTGCACGATGCAGCAGCAGTTCGGCGATGGCGGTACGCAGTTCGGCAGGCATCTGGATACGGGCGGTAGCCAACTGCGCCAAGGCCCAGTCTGCCAGCGGCAACAGGTCGGCATCCCAGTCGAGATTGATCTTGCGTATGCCGGAACAGGCGATATCCCAGCGCAGCGCGGGGTCGATACGGGCGAAAGCGGCCTCGCTGAAATGTTGCAACAGAGCGGCTTGCAGGATGCCGTCCCAGTCCATCGAGCGCCCGATCAATTCCCCCATACGCCCGATCTCCGCGCGCGATGCGTGGGTCAACAGCGTCAGCCGCACGATGGACACGGTGGCATCGCGGTCATGCAGCGGCCATGCGTACAGGGTGTGTTGCGGGTTGAACGCCAGCACGTCGTACAGCGCGCGCCGCAGTAGCGGCGTTGCCATGCTGCTCAGCAGCAGTTCGTACAGCGGTTCGCGCTGCGCGTCGGCGAGGCGGTAATAACCGGGACGCAGGGTCGAGGTGGACGCGATCTTTTTGGCGACGAGGTCTTGCACATAATGCTTTACCTCGTCATGCGTGTAAGGGCGGTGGCTGCTGTGCTGGAGATCGAGTTTGCGCAGCAGGGTATAGAGGGTGGACAAAGGATGCGGCGACCAGAGCAATGCCATGGCGAGCATGATCTGGCGGTGCTCGGAATCGACCTCATTCAGGATCGAGGGGGCGTGTTTGTCTCCCAACCGTTCTTGCATCTGCGCACTTACCTTGTGTAGTGAAAATTGCGACCGCACGGGAAGTCGCGGCGGCGGTCAAACCGCCATTCTAGCTGTGGGAGCCAGTGTCAGTCCGAAATTTTTAGCTGTCGGCAAAAAGGCGGTGCCCGTAGCGGGAAGGGAGGCAAGCGATATCCTGTCGGCGGGGCGATGCCAGTTATAATGCACGGCTTGATCTACCCGTGAATCGTTATGCGCTCATCCCATTCCTCTGCCGGTTTGCACAGTCCGACATCCGCCTCCCGTGCCGACTGGCGCACGATACGTATGCTGTTGCCCTATTTGCTGGAGTTCAAGGGGCGTGTGATCCTGGCCATGGTGTTGCTGGTGCTGGCCAAGCTGGCCAGCGTCGCGGTGCCTTTGGTGCTCAAGGATATCGTCGACGCGATGGCGCAGCCCAAGGCGCTGCTGGCTGTTCCGGTGATGCTGGTGGTGGGTTACGGTCTGTTGCGTCTGTTCAGCACATTGTTCGGCGAACTGCGCGATGCGGTGTTCGCCAAGGTGACGCAGCGCGCCATCCGGCGGGTGGCGATCCAGGTGTTCGCCCACCTGCACAATCTGAGCCTGCGTTTCCATCTCGAACGCCAGACCGGCGGTGTGTCGCGCGACATCGAGCGCGGCACACGCGGCATCAGTTTTCTGCTCACCTTCCTGCTGTTCAATATCCTGCCGACGCTGCTCGAGATCGGGCTGGTTGCGGCCATTCTGTTCGTCAAATACAGCCCGTGGTTCGCCATCATCACCTTCGTCACGCTGGTGGTGTATATCGTGTTCACCCTGTTCATCACCGAGTGGCGCATGGTCTATCGCCGCACTATGAACGATATGGATTCCAAGGCCAACACCCGCGCCATCGACAGTCTGCTTAATTACGAGACGGTGAAATATTTTGGCAACGAACAATACGAGGTGCGCCGCTACGATGAGCAGATGAGCAAGTGGGAAGTGTCTGCGGTGCAGAACCAGACTTCGCTGGCCGCGCTGAATGCCGGGCAGAGCGCGATCATCGCGGTGGGTATCACCCTGCTCATGCTGTTGGCGGCGGACGAGGTGGTGAAAGGCAATATGACGCTGGGCGATCTGGTGCTGGTCAATGTGTTCATGATACAGCTCTACATGCCGCTGCATTTTCTCGGTTTCGTCTATCGCGAGATCAAGAACGCGCTGGCCGACATGGAGCGCATGTTCACCCTGCTGAACGAGAACCGCGAGGTGGAGGATGCGCCGGATGCGCAGCCGCTCGCGCTGCAAGCCGGGCGGGTGGAGTTCAGGAACGTGGCGTTCAGCTACGACCCGGACCGGCAGATATTGTCCGATGTGAGTTTCGATATCCCGTCCGGTGATACCGTCGCGGTGGTGGGTGCGAGCGGGGCGGGCAAGTCGACATTGTCGCGTCTGTTATTCCGTTTTTACGATGTCGGTTCAGGCAGCATCGCCATCGACGGTCAGGACATCCGTTCGGTCACACAGGCGAGCCTGCGTGCCTGCATCGGCATCGTGCCGCAGGATACGGTACTGTTCAATGACAGCATCTATTACAACATCGCCTACGGACGCCCGGACGCCACGCGCGAAGAAGTGCTCCAAGCGGCACAGTCGGCACACATCCACGCCTTCATCGAATCTTTGCCGCAGGGTTACAACACGGTCGTCGGCGAGCGCGGCTTGAAATTGTCTGGCGGTGAGAAGCAGCGGGTGGCGATCGCACGGGCCATCCTTAAACGTCCTGCCATCCTGATCTTCGACGAGGCGACTTCGGCGCTGGACTCCAAATCGGAAAAGGCGATTCAGGACGAATTGCGCAACGTTGCGCGCGACCGCACCACACTGGTTATCGCGCATCGCCTGTCCACCGTGGTTGATGCCCAGCAGATACTGGTGATGGACAAAGGTCGCATCATTGAGCGCGGTTCACATCGCGAATTGTTGATGTTGCAAGGGGTGTATGCGCAGATGTGGGCGCTCCAACAGCAAGAAGAGCATTAATACTTCGTTTTTACCGCTTGATTTATTGGAATTTTAAGGTATGCTTCGCGCCGTGAACCTACTCCCCAGAGGAGCTATGAATAAAAATATCGCCATTTTGCTGTTGTCGTTGGGGCTGATTCTGCCGGCCTACGCGGCGACTTCGCCGAAACAACAGGATGATGAAGAACTGGCCAGTGCCGTCTTCAGAATGACCTCCGCGCCCAAGTTGCAATCGGCCATCGCGCTGATCTACGACGAGCAGGGTATGCGTCCGCTGTACACCAAAAATGCCGAGAACGTCGCGCCGATTGCGTCCATCACCAAGCTGATGACCGCAATGGTGGTGCTGGACGCGCAATTGCCGCTGGACGAAAAGATCACCATCACCGAAGCTGATGCCGACCACCTGAAAGGATCGAGTTCGCGGGTGCGTATCGGTTCGGTGCTGACGCGCGGTGAATTGCTCAAGATCGCCTTGATGGCTTCGGAGAACAGGGCTGCCGCCGCATTGGCGCGCACCTATCCGGGCGGCACCAATGTGGCTTTGGTCAAGATGAATGCCAAGGCCAGGGCGCTGGGCATGGATTCCACCCGTTTTCTTGATCCGACCGGATTGCACAGCGGCAATGTATCCACCGCGCAGGATCTGGTGTTGATGGTACGTGCCGCACAGAACTACGAACGTATCCGCGAATTCACCACGGCATCTTCGCATGTGATCAATGTGGCGAAGCACCGCCAGGTGCGCTTCAGTAACACCAACCCGCTGGTGAAGAGCGCTTCTTGGAATATCGGGGTGAGCAAGACCGGTTACATCAGCGAGGCGGGACGTTGCCTGGTGATGAAAGCGACCATATCGAAACGTCCGGTGATCATCGTGCTGCTGGATTCCTGGGGTAAACGCACCCGCGTGGGGGATGCCAACCGTATCAAGAAATGGATGGAAGGTTCGACCAACCGGGCCGCACGCAACGCGAACCGGCGCGGTTAAGCGTCGTTCGCATGGAACAAAGGGAGCCTCGGCTCCCTTTTTTATCGCCCATACTTTGCATCAAGGAGCGGCGGGTGTGTCCTGCGTGCGCGCTTTTTTGTATTCGTCGTAACTCGGAGCCGGATTCATGGCGCGTTCCTGCGGGGTGCGTTTGGCTTCGTTCTGGGCTTTGATCCCTTCGTATAACCCCTGATACGGGTCGCTGCTACAGGCTGACAATGAACAGACGGCAAGCAGCGCGATTGCGGATAACATTCTTGTCAAAATAACACCTCTCCTCTTTTCCAAGTTGCATAGACGGCACCGCTCGCACAGGCGGATGTGAGCAGGAACAATACCAGCGATTGCAGGCGGATGCTCCACTTGGCCGGTAGCGGGACATGGGCGGCGAGCGGGATCAAGCCCAGTGCGACCAGACTGTACCAAGGTTGTTGTGTGGTGACGAGTGCCAGGCACGCGCACAATCCGGCGATCAGTGCCAGCGGCAGAGTGAAGCTGCGACCGCAGGGAAGTGCGCTGTTGGTGACGAGCTGGATGGTCAGATAAGCCAGCGCAGACGCACCGAGGGCAAGGCCGAACAGGCCGGGCAGCGTGGCGGCAACGGACAATGCCGCCAGACCGCTACCCAGCCCCAGCGCGATTCCGGCATTGGCTGCCGCTACCGGGTGATCGCGCAATCCGTCGCACCAGAACACCAGCCAAGCGACATACAGTGCACTGCCAGCACACCAGCGCAGACTGTCCACCAGCGGCTGTGCCTGCAACAGATCCCAGACCACCCATACCGTGGTCAGCGCAGCCAAGGTTGCCAGCAGGTGGCGCCAGAAGCGCCAGTCGACGAGTGTAAGCTGCAATGCGAGCAAAGCGGCGGTCAGGCCGAGCCAGATCACTTTGCGTGTCTCGGTGAGTGGTGCGAAGTTGAAATCGGCGGAGAAATAGACGGTCGCCGCAAATCCGGCGATCAGGGCGAGGCCGCTCAGGCGCAGGCGCTGGAACAGTTCCGCGCTGGCCAGCGCGACGATGAACGGGATCAGACCGGCTTGTACGGCGGGGTGAGTGAATAAAGCGTGCAACTTTTTCTCCTGACGATGCTCCAATGCCGCGCGAGTGTATCACCCCCAGCAAAGGACTTGAAATCCAGACTTCAGTCCCCAACTCGGGAACCGTGGGATGGCGTGTTAGACTGCGCGCCGTTTTGCCGGGCTGTTATGCCGTCCACAAGATCAATGTCATTTCGGAGACGAAGCAATGAAACGTATTTTCCTGTTTATCCTGACCAATATCGCGGTATTGTTGGTCATCAACATTACGCTACGCTTGCTGGGCGTGGACCGCTGGATGGATCAGAGCGGTGGCATCAACTTCACTGCCTTGCTGGTATTGTCGGCGGTGATCGGTTTCGCCGGCTCCATCGTTTCGCTGTTCATGTCTAAGTGGATGGCAAAACAATCGGTCGGCGCACAGGTCATCACCAATCCCTTCGATCCGACCGAACGTTGGCTGGTCGACACGGTGCGCCGTCAGGCGCAAGCGGCCGGTATTGGCATGCCGGAAGTGGCGATCTACGATGCGCCCGATGTGAATGCCTTCGCCACTGGCTGGAACCGCAACGATGCGCTGGTGGCAGTGAGTACCGGGCTGCTCAACAGCATGAGCAAAGACGAAGCCGAGGCCGTGCTGGCACACGAAGTCAGCCACATCGCCAACGGCGACATGGTGACTCTGGCGCTGATCCAGGGCGTGGTGAACACCTTCGTGGTGTTTTTCTCCAAGCTGTTCGGCTATTTCGTGGATCGTGTGCTGCTCAAGAACGACGGGCGTGAAGGCCCCGGCATCGGTGCGTTCGTGGCTGAGATCGTGGCGCAACTGGTGCTGGGTGTGCTGGCCAGCGTGGTTGTCATGTGGTTCTCGCGCCAGCGCGAGTTCCGTGCCGACGCAGGCGGGGCGAATCTGGCCGGACGCCAGAAGATGATCGCCGCGCTGGAAAAACTGAAGGTCAACCACGAAAAGGCGGTGTTGCCCGAGAACATGGCGGCGATGGCCATCTCCGGCGGTGGCGGTTTCGCCAAACTGTTCATGACCCATCCGCCGTTGGATGAGCGTATCGAAGCGTTGCGCGCTGCTCGTTAAGCCTTTCCTGCCGCAAGCAAAAGGCCCGGTTCGACCGGGCCTTTTTTATTCGAGAACCTCGTCTTCCTCGTCGATGAATCGCGTTCTGGGCGGGTCGCCGTCGTAGACCAGATTTTGTCGGCGCGCGAGATAGAAGTCGCGGATGAAGGCATAACGGTCCGAGACATCATCCAGAGTGGCTTCGTGTTCGGTCAGTGCCGCGCGTTCGCCAATCTTGTCGGTGATGAACAGGCTGTTGCGCGTGGTCACATCGGGGATGTTGGTCACCACACCGGTCAGGCTGTCTCCGGCCAGCCCGATACCGTCTCGGAATGAACTGGGGCCGAAGAAAGGTAGCATCAGATAGGGGCCGCTTTCTACCCCCCAATAACCCAGACTCTGGCCGAGATCCTCGTTGTGTTTCTCCAGATGTTCAGTCACGTTGAGCAGGCCGAAGATGCCGAACGTGGTGTTGAACAATACCCGGCTACCGTCTGATGCAGCCTGTTTGAATTTTAATTGCAGCAGATCGTTCAGAGTGATGGTGACATCTTCCAGATTGGAGAAGAAGTTGCCGAGCAGAGTCCGCACCGGGGCGGGAAGGTAGGTGTTGTAGCCGTGTGCGACGGGTTTCAGCACCGCCTTGTCGAGGCTGTCGTTGAAGGCGAACACCTTGCGGTTGTAAGCCTCATAGGGGTCTTTTGGATCGCCGGGAGATGTCGATGCGCATCCCGTCAAAGAAAGCATCGCCAGGAAAACGAAGAGGGGTTTCATGCCGTGTTGCGGTACGCTCAATGGGGACAGTTCTCGTGACCGCGTCCCGGTGCGGACAGGTCGGCGTTGAAAAATTTGAACTCGCCGTTTTTGCGCTCGGCGAAGAAGTGTTGCAAGGTGTATTTCACTGGGCGGAAGGCCAGTGTGTCCCAGGGAATGTCCTCTTCGGCAAAAAGCGCCACCTCCAGGCTCTCCACGCCCGGCGAAAAATCGAGATCGAGCAGGCGGGCACGGAACAACAGATGCACCTGGTTGATATAGGGCAGGTTGTGCATGGAATACAGATCGCCGATGAGCACGCGGGCATTGGCTTCTTCCAGCGTCTCGCGGGCAGCTGCCTGAGCGGTGGTCTCGTCGTTCTCCATGAAACCGGCGGGCAGGGTCCACAATCCGTGGCGCGGTTCGATGGCGCGGCGGCACAGCAGGATGCGCCCGTCTTCCCATTCCGGGATGGCGCCGACGATCAGTTTCGGGTTGTGGTAGTGGATGGTGGCGCAGACGGTGCAGATGTGGCGCTCGCGGTGATCGTCCTGCGGCATGCGCAATTCGACGGGGGCTCCGCACTCAGGACAATATTTCAAGGCCGCGCTCCGGTCCTAGTTCCAGAATTTCCACCAGGCGGCGGACTTGTCGGGTAGCGCCTTGTCGGCCGGAGCGATCTCACTTTTGGCAAGGTTCAGTTCCAGCACACGTTTGGCATCGTCGCGCAGTTCGTACAATCCCATCGCATCGTAGGCCTGCACCATGATCTGTAGCGCATCGCGGGTCTGCGGGGTGCGCGGGTAATCGGTCAGCACGCTCTTGGCGCGGTTTACCGCCGCCACGTAAGCGCCACGGCGCAGATAATAGCTGGCGGCGTGCACATCCGAACCTGCCAGGGTGTTGAGCAGATATTGCATGCGCAAGCGGGCATCCGGGGCATAACGGCTGTTGGGGAAGCGAGTTACCAGCTCTTTGAAGGTGTCGAACGAATCACGCAACGATTTCGGATCGCGCTCAGCCGGATCTTGACGCGAGAGCGAGTTGACCACTCCGCCCAGATTCTCGTCGAAATGGATCAGCCCCTTCAGGTAATACATGTAATCGAGACGTTCGTTGTTGGGATATTGTTTGAAAAAACGCTCGATCGCGCTTAGTGCCGGAGCGGGTTCGCCCTGTTTGTAATAGGCATAGGCGATTTCCATCTGCGCCTGCTGCGCGTAACGACCATAGGGGTAGCGCGATTGCAGCTTTTCCAGCTTCTTTACCGCCTGCTCGTAGTTGTGATCTTCCATCGCCTCCATCGCCTGAGCATAGAATTCTTCGGCGGTATAGTTCTTGTCATCTGGCGTGGAACTGCATCCGACTAACGTGAGCAGCAGGAAAACGTATAAACTGTGGCGCATGACACGATCCGATAAAAATTTGCACGATTATACCAAAGATACCTTCCCGACCCCGCCCGGTATTCCCCCGTCCGACGAAGATGCCGAAACCGATATCGACCTGATGACTTCCCCGGCACCAGCTGCTGTGTTGGACTTCAAGGTGCCGCTGGAATACGGTGGTTCGCGTCTTGATCAGGCGCTGGCCAAACTGCTGCCGGAATATTCGCGCAGCCGTTTGCAGGAATGGGTGGCGCAGGGACAGGTCACCCTGAACGGTGCGGCGGTGACTTCCAAACAGAAAGTGTGGGGCGGCGAGATACTTGTTGTTGTACCGCAGAGCCATCCCGCCGAACAGCCCTATCAGGCCGAAGACATCGCGCTGGACATCGTCCATCAGGACGACAGCATCATTGTTATCAACAAGCCGGTCGGGCTGGTGGTGCATCCCGGCAGCGGCAATTGGCAGGGCACCTTGCTCAACGCCTTGTTGCATCACGACCCGGCGCTGGCCGAAGTGCCGCGTGCCGGCATCGTGCACCGGCTGGACAAAGACACCAGCGGATTGCTGGTGGTCGCGCGCACTCTGGTCGCACAGACTTCGCTGGTGCGGCAGTTGCAGGAACGCACAGTGCGTCGCGAATATCTGGCGCTGGCGCACGGCGAGATCCTGCGCGGGGGCAGGGTCGATCAGCCGATAGACCGGCATCCCTCGATGCGCACCAAGATGGCGGTGGTGGAAGGCGGCAAACCCGCCGTCACCCATTACGCCATTGTCGAATCTTTCCCCGGTTGCACCCTGCTACGCTGCAAACTGGAAACCGGACGCACCCACCAGATACGTGTGCACATGGCCTATCTGCAACACCCTTTGGTCGGCGACCACATCTACATCAAAGGCGCGCAAAAATGCCCGCCGCAGATGCGCGACACCTTGCTCGCGTTTCCGCGCCAGGCGCTGCATGCCGAACGTCTCGGGCTGGAACATCCAGAAACCGGCGAGTGGGTGGAGTGGCAGCGCGACATGCCGGAGGATATGCAGCAGCTACTGGGCAGGATAAGAGAGGTCGCGCGTGAACTTGCTTGACCGTTGTCTCGTTCCAGAGTGGCCCGCGCCACCCCGCGTGAAATCATTGCAGACCACCCGCCACGGCGGAGTGAGTCTCGCTCCGTATGACGCTTTTAATCTGGGCGATCACGTGGGTGATGTGCCGCAAGTCGTGGCGCATAATCGTCAACTGCTGTCCGCGTTGATGCCGAGCGAGCCGGTATGGCTGCAACAAGTGCACGGTACGGTCGTCGCCGATGCGGACAACGCAGACTGTCTGATTCAGGCCGATGCCAGCATCGCGCGTCAGCGCGGCTCGGTGTGCGTGGTGATGACGGCGGATTGCTTGCCGGTGTTGCTGTGTGATGAAGCGGGCACCGTGGTCGGTGCCGCACATGCGGGCTGGAAAGGATTGGCTGCGGGTGTGCTCGAAGCCACGATACACGCGATGGGCGTCGAGCCGCACAAATTGATGGCCTGGTTCGGTCCCGCCATCAGTCAGCGTACATTCGAAGTGGGGGCAGAAGTGCGCGACATTTTCATTGCACAGCACGCGCAAGCGACGGAGGCATTCGTGTCGGGCGCAGACGGCAAATGGATGGCCGATATCTACCTGCTGGCACAACAACGTTTGCAGGCCTTGGGTATCAACCGCATCTACGGTGGGAATCTTTGCACTTACAGCGACCCGGCGCGTTTCTTTTCCTATCGGCGTGACGGCGTCACCGGACGCATGGGCACATTCATCTGGCTGGAATGACGGAAGGTGCCGGAGCGCATGAGGTGCTCTCCGGCGGTAGGCGGGTCTATGCCTTGAACTGGTCGGCCACATCCTGTAGCGAGTCGGCCAGCGCTGCCAGACGTCGGGAAGTCTCTGCGATCTCGGCCACGGCAGAGCAGTTCTCGTCGGCCATCTGCGCGATCTTTTCCACACCTTGCGCGACCTGGCTGCCGGCGCTGCTCTGTTCACCCAGGGCCGAGGTGATCTCGTTGACTGCGGCAAGCACCTGCTGCGCCCCGTCGCGGATATTGGACATCGACTGTCCTGCCTGTTGTGCTTTTTCTACGCCGCCTTTGACACGTTCGGTCCCTTCCTGCATCCCCGCCACGGCATCGTTGGTCTCGGCCTGGATCTTCTCGATCATGGTGGAGATCTCCAGGGTCGACTTGCTGGTACGTTCGGCCAGCTTGCGCACTTCGTCCGCCACCACGGCGAATCCGCGCCCCTGTTCCCCCGCGCGGGCCGCCTCGATGGCCGCATTGAGCGCCAGCAGATTGGTCTGGTCGGCGATCTCTTTGATGACGTTCACGATCTCCGAGATCAGTTTGGATTCCTCGCCCAGTTGCGTGATAGAGGCGGACGAGAGGTTCACCGCATCGGCGATCTTGGACATTTCTGCCGCTGCGTCATTCACGGTCTGTTCGCCCTGGTTCGAGAGGTCTCCCGACTGACTGGCGATGCCGTAGGTGTGTCGAGCGTTCTCCGCCACTTGTTCGATGCTCACCAGCATCTCCTCGGTTGCTGCCGCCATCGATGCGGCGGCGTCGCTCTGGCTCTTGGAGCTGAGAGAGACCTTGCCCGAAGCTTCGTTCAGTTGTGCCGAACTTTTCTGGACTTCATGCACCCCCAGAATCATCTGATGGATGATCTTCTGGAAACTTTCCACCATCTGGTTGAACGAATCGGCGATGTCTCCGATCTCGTCGTGCCTGCGCAGTTGCACACGCTGTGACAGGTCTTTGGTGGTCTGGATGCGGCGGATCGCGTTCTGGATATCGGACAAAGGTGTGGTGATGCTACGGATGATCATCTGCAATAGCGCGAATATCAGCACGGTGAGTACCGCGATGATGCCCATCATCCACTTGGTCGAATCCCAAAAGATGGCATCGATGTCATCGATATAGATGCCGGAACCGATCACCCAGCCCCAGGGAGCAAATCCCTTGACGTAGGAGATCTTCGGCACGGGTTTGTCGAACCCGGGCTTGGGCCACAGATAAGGGACGAAACCCGCACCGTCTTTTTTGACGGTCTGGACGAATTCCACGAACAGACGTTTGCCCTCAGGATCTTTCATGTCCGATACATCCTTGCCGTCGAGTTCGGGCTTGATCGGATGCATCAGCACGCGCGGTGTCATATCGTTGATCCAGAAATATTCCTTCTCCTCGTAGCGCAATGCCTTGATCGCGCTCAGAGCAGCCGCTTTCGCCTGCTCCTCGGTCAGTGTTCCGTTGTTCTGCAGGGCATGGTGATAAGCCAATACACCATGGGCGGTCTCCACCACATGGCGCGTCTTGACCTGCCGGTCTTTCAACAATGAGTTCTTCTCGGTATAGAGGGCAAAGGCGGAGATGACTAGCAGGCCAAGCATCACGATCAAGATGACGAGCGATAGCTTGGTCTTGATGCTGACCGATTTGGACGCGGATTTCATTGCAAGGCTCCTATTCTCAAATATCGTCTGAGATGATTTATTTTTATTTCTTTATGTTGTCACTGCTGGAAGGATATTCCAGTCGAACGAACGGACATGCACCAAGAAGGGGCGGAAATCCGCTTTAATTCGTTGCCTCATTTTATCTCAGGATACGGGTTTGCATCCGGCCTTGGGTATAATCCGCGCCTCATTCATTTTTCGTGCCCATATGAGCGTTTTTACCTGGATCATCGTTGCAAGCCTGTTCGGCGGCGTATTGAGCGTGGCCTGCGCCGGATTGTTCGCGCTCAACACCCGCGCGCAGTGGGTCGGTGGTTTGGTGAGTTATGCCATCGGTGCATTGCTGGGGGCGGTGTTCCTCGACATCTTGCCCGAGGCGATCGAACTCAGTTCCAGCATCTCTGCTGTCAGTGCCACGGTGTTGTTCGGCATCCTGCTGTTCTTCACGTTGGAGAAGGTGCTGATCTGGCGTCATTGCCACCACGATCATTGCGAGGCGCACGAACCTCATGAACAGAGCGCACACGATCATGGGCGCAGCGGCACGATGGTCATTGTGGGCGACACCTTCCATAACTTCGTCGACGGCATCATCATCGCGGCAGCGTTCCTGACCGACGTGCAACTCGGTATTGTCACTTCACTCGCGATCATCGCGCACGAGATCCCGCAGGAGGTCGGCGACTTCGCCATCCTGCTGCACTCCGGTTACAGCAAGGCGCGCGCTTTCCAGATGAACCTGATCTCCAGTTTCGCCACGGTGGTGGGTGGTGTGCTGGGTTATCTGACCTTGCAGACCATGCAGTCGTGGATACCGATATTGCTGGCTTTGGCATCAGCCAGCATGATCTACGTGGCCGTAGCCGATCTCATCCCCGGCTTACACAAACGCACGCAGATGCGCGACACCATCCAGCAGGTCGTTTTGATCCTGCTGGGCGTCGGCACGGTCGGGTTGTTGAGTTCTGTTTTGCACGTCTAAAGGAAAATCTATATGGCATCCGCCCAATTGCTTCGTTATGCGTATTTGTCCATTGCGGCTGCCGTCGCCACCATCCTGCTCAAGGGCATCGCGTGGTGGCTCACTGGCTCGGTTGGCCTGCTGTCGGATGCGCTGGAATCGTTCGTCAATCTGGCCGGAGCGCTGATGGCGCTGGCGATGTTGTCGCTGGCTGCCGCACCGGCAGACGACAGGCATGCCTACGGTCACGGCAAAGCGGAATATTTCTCCAGCGCGTTCGAAGGTTTCCTCATCCTGCTAGCGGCGGTCAGCATCGCTTATGCGGCGATAGACCGTTGGTTGCATCCGCAGGCCTTGGCTGAAGTTGGTGTTGGTCTGCTGGTGTCGGTCGTGGCGTCGCTCATC
The DNA here is from genome assembly GCA_964571195.1 of uncultured Gallionellaceae bacterium. GTDB lineage: Bacteria > Pseudomonadota > Gammaproteobacteria > Burkholderiales > Gallionellaceae > PALSA-1006. The sequence continues at coordinate 27,805 of CAZNAD010000004.1, forward strand.
AATCTGTATGCGGCACGCGTACTGCTTAAAGCGGGGCGTGCCAATAACTCCATCACGCTCGAAGCCGATGCCAAACACCTGATGACCGATGTGTGGACCTCGGTCGGCGTCATCATCGGCGTCGGGCTGGTGTGGTTGAGCGGCTGGTTGTGGCTCGACCCGCTCATCGCCCTGCTGGTGGCGGTGAACATCGTGTGGACGGGCTGGGAGCTGTTGCATCGTTCCGCCTCGGGTTTGATGGATGAGGCGATATCTGAAGAGCAGCTTGATGAAGTGGAGAAGGTGTTGCAGCGCTATCGTCAACAAGGTTTGGACTTTCACGCATTGCGCACCCGCCAGGCGGGCAGGCAGGTCTTTATCTCGATACATGTGCTGGTGCCCGGCGAGTGGACGGTGCAGCGCGGGCACGATCTGGTCGAACAGATCGAGGCCGACATCAGGGCAGTGGTGCCGTTCAGCCATCTGACCACGCATCTGGAACCCATCGAAGACCCGTTGTCGCACTCCGATGCGGTGTTGGAGCGGAACGGAAACGAATAAAGGAATGCATCAGCATGAGTAAAACAAATCCCAAGATCGGTTTCGTCTCACTCGGCTGTCCCAAGGCTACCGTCGATTCCGAACACATCCTCACGCGCATGCGCGCCGAGGGTTACGAGATCACTCCGAGTTATGAAGAGGCCGATCTGGTGGTGGTGAACACCTGCGGCTTTATCGACAGCGCCGTGGCGGAATCGCTGGAGGCCATCGGCGAGGCGATACAGGAGAACGGCAAAGTCATCGTCACCGGCTGCCTCGGTGCCAAGGGCGACATCGTGCAGAAGACCCATCCCAAGGTGCTTTCAGTCACCGGCCCGCACGAGACCGATGCGGTGATGAATGCGGTGCACCAGCATCTGCCGCGCTTGCATGACCCATACACCGATCTGGTGCCGCCGCAGGGTGTGCGCCTCACGCCGCAACATTTCGCTTATCTGAAAATTTCCGAAGGCTGCAACCACAGTTGTTCGTTCTGCATCATTCCCGCGTTGCGCGGCGATCTGGTTAGTCGTCCTATCCACGATGTGATGGGAGAAGCGGAGAAGCTGGTCGAGTCCGGCGTGAAGGAGTTGCTGGTCATCTCGCAAGACACTTCGGCCTACGGCGTGGATATGAAATACCGTACCGGCTTCTGGAATGGCAAGCCGCTCAAGACACGCATGACCGACTTGGCTGGTGCGCTGGGCAGCCTTGGTGTGTGGACGCGCCTGCATTACGTCTATCCCTATCCGAGCGTGGACGAGGTCATCCCCCTGATGGCGGAAGGCAAGATACTGCCTTACCTCGACATCCCGTTCCAACACGCCAACGAACGTATTTTGAAATTGATGAAGCGTCCGGCCAGCAGCGAGAACGTGCTGAAACGTATCAAACAATGGCGCGAGACCTGTCCCGACATCGTATTGCGCAGCACCTTCATCGTTGGCTTCCCCGGCGAGACCGAAGAGGAGTTCGAGGAGCTGCTCGACTTCATCGAAGAAGCAAAATTGGATCGCGTCGGCGCGTTCAAATATTCACCCGTGGAAGGAGCGGCGGCCAATGCACTGCCCGACCACATCGACCCCGACGAACAGGAAGACCGCCTCGCGCGCCTGATGTATCTGCAGGAAGAGATCAGCGCCGAGAAACTGGCGAAGAAGGTCGGCCAGACCATCACCGTACTGGTCGATGACGTGGACGAAGAAGGCTCAGTCGCGCGCAGCGCCGCCGACGCGCCGGAGGTCGACGGCTTGGTGTATATCAACGGCGAAGAACTGGAAGTGGGCGAGTTCGTCACGGTGAAGATCTCCGATTCGGATGAGCACGATCTGTGGGGCGAAGTCGTCAGGAAATGAGCGAAGGCAATCCCTGCCTGACTTGCGGTGCCTGTTGTGCCTATTACCGCATTTCGTTCTACTGGGGCGAGTGTAGCGAAGCGCCGGGCGGCATCGTTCCCGTTGAGTTCACCGAAAAAGTGCATGAGCATATGGTGTGCATGAAAGGCACCAACAGTTATCCGCCGCGCTGCGCCGCGTTGCGCGGTGAAGTCGGCAAACAAGTCTCCTGCGCCATCTACGAACAACGTCCTTCGCCGTGTCGCGAGTTCAATCAGTATGAGTTGGATGGTTCTCCCAATTTGCGCTGTTTCAAACTGCGCGGATTGGTTCCCCCTGCTACAATCTAGGCATCATGCTCTATGCCTTCATTGCTATCGGTTTCGGTGCTGCCATCGGTGCGTGGTTGCGCTGGGGCTTGGGGTTGTGGCTCAACCCCGCGCTCACCGAATTGCCGCTGGGTACGCTCGCGGCCAATCTCATCGGCGGTTATCTGGTGGGCTTCGCGGTCGCCTTCTTCATGCAACATCCCGGTTTGTCGCCCGAATGGCGGCTGTTCATCATCACCGGCTTCCTCGGCGGGTTGACCACTTTCTCCACCTTCTCCGCTGAAACCGTCACCCTGCTGTTGCGCGGGCAATACGCCTGGGGCAGCGCCATCATCATCGCGCATCTGGGCGGCTCGCTGCTGATGACCGTGTTGGGCATCCAGACCGTCAAATGGGTACAGCAATAGGAGGCAATATGCAGACCGTCTATCTCAAGTTTTACCTCACCGAAAAACAGAAACGCGGCGAACGCACGTTGTATGAATGGTTGCTGGAACATGCCCAGCTCACCGGCATCTCCGGCGGTTCGGTGTACCGTGCCATCGCAGGTTACGGGCGGCACGGCAGTCTGCATGCCGAGACGTTCATCGAGCTGGGGGGCGAATTGCCGATACAGGTCGAGTTCGTGCTGGAGGAGCAACAGGCGGAGGTTTTTCTGGCCACACTGCGCGCGTTCGAGCTGAACATCCGTTACGTGATTTATCCGGTGACGAGCGGCGTGGTGTAGCCGGTTAAGAAAGGTCTGATTAAGTCCGCAAGCCATGGTTCGATACATTTTGCGTGCCGCGAAACTTCGTTTTCCGTTCGTCCCGAGTGCCGCACTTGTGCGGTGTATCGAGGGGGCGAACGGAAAACGAGCTTGCGAGTTTCGCTAAAATACTCACCACGAACGGCCTTTATTCCGACCTTTCTAAAGCACCAGCATGCCGCCCAGACAGGTCTGCGCCTGCTCCAAACGCACCAGCGTCGGTAACAGATTCAGTCCGGTCTTCTCCTTCAATTCGACAGCCTGATCCTTGAGATCGTCCAGCGCCACGTTGATGGCATCTCCCGCCGCCGCGAAACAGATGGTGTTGCCGCTGTCGCAGGAAGGGAAGGCGATGGCGCGACCGTCGAAGGCCAGTCCGATACGCTCTACACTGGCCGCAAAACCTTTGCTGCGCCCGAGCAGATTCACCGCCATGATGCCGCTGTCGTTGAGGTGCGCGCGCACCGCCTGATAGAACGGCTGGGTGTCCAGAGCCCCGGCGCGTGCATCGGCGTCGAAACCGTCCACCAGGATCAGGTCGTAGGTCTGCGTACTGTTCAGAATGAAGTCCGCTCCGTCGCCGATCACCATCTTCAAGCGCAAGGGATCTTCCGGCAACTTGAAGAACTGGCGCGCTGCCGCCACCACACCCGGTTCGATCTCCACCACAGTGAGTTTGGCCAGCGGATAGTTGCGGTACAGGAATTTGGTGAGCGAAGCCGCACCGAGGCCGATGAGCAGTACCCTGCGTGGGAAATGTGTGTCTTCGCGCAACAACACACTTGCCATCATCTCCTTGGTGTATTCCAGTTCCAGGTTCCACGGGCGCGCGATACGCATCGCGCCCTGTATCCAGGACGAACCGAAGTGCAGGTAACGCACCCCGGCTTCTTCGCTGATGTCGATAGAGTGAGCCATTTTGGGAGGTTGAAAAATTGATTCCGGCGCAGGTACCGCGCTTTATTTGCTTACCCACTGGTTCAACAACCATCTGGCCCATTCGGTCACTTCCGTCGCGCTCATGCCGATGGTGGCCTGTTGCTGGGCCAGTGCGTCGCCCGCCGCGCCGTGCAGGTGGACACCGAGCAGCACGGCTTCGTCCGCGCTCAGACCCTGAGCCATCAAGGCGGCGATCATGCCGCTCAACACGTCACCCATGCCCGCGCTGCTCATGCCGGGGTTACCAGTCTGGTTGATGTGCAGCTTGCCGTCGCGGGTGGCGCAGAGACTTTCCGCACCTTTCAACACCACGCTGGCATTGAAGCGTTTGTTCAGTACGGTGATTGCAGTACTACGCCCGTTCTGGATGTCGTCGATGCCGCAGTCCAGCAGGCGAGCGGCTTCGCCGGGGTGCGGGGTGATCACAACGGCGGTTTTGCGGGTGAACAACATGCCGCGCAGATCGGGGCGTTGCGTGATGATATTGAGCGCGTCCGCATCCAGCAGCGTGGGCACATCCAGCAGCAGCGCGTCGTACAGCAGTTTCTGCGCCGCAGGGCTCTGTCCCAGCCCGCAACCGATGACCAGCACAGACGGCTTGGTCTGCAAGGCCGCACTTGCCGAATGCAGCATCAGTTCCGGCATCTGCGTATCCAGCGCAGGGATATGGTCGGCCAGCAGCCCGACATGCACACAACCCGCGCCCAGCTTGAGCGCCGCGCGCCCTGCCAACAGCGCGGCACCGGCCATGCCGTTGGCACCACCGATCACCGTTACCGTGCCGAACAAGCCTTTGTGGCTGTCTTTGGGGCGGGGTTTGAGGTAGGCGGAGACTTGCTTGCGGGTGATGGGGGTGGGGCGTGCAACGGACATTGTCGTTTTCCTGAGTTTATAGGGGCGGCTGCATTATAATTGCATCCTGTCCTCAACGCTTTCATGAGATCGATCTATGTCCCGCGTCACTAGCAGCAAAATCTCCATCGGCAATCCCGCGCTTTCCGCTTTCCGCCTCGAAAAACTGCGCACCGCCATCAAGGCCGTCGCCCCCAACGTCTCGGTCGAGGAGACCCGGCACTGGTATTTCACCGAATTAAAAGCGGCGCTGACGGCGACCGAGGATGGCTTGCTGGATCGTTTGCTGAACATCGATGCCAAACTGGACAAGCCCGCCGTGCGTTTGCAGCGTTTTCTGGTCATCCCGCGCCTGGGCACGATCTCGCCGTGGTCGTCGAAAGCGACCGACATCGCGCAGCATTGCGCCTTGCCCAATGTGGCGCGCATCGAGCGCGGCGTGGTGTATTACCTCAATACGAAGAACGGCAAGCTGCTCAGCGAAGCCGAGAAACAGGCCGTGTTGCCGCTGCTGCACGACCGGATGACCGAAACGGTGACCATCGATATCGCCGGTATCGAAAACAAGATATTCCAGCACGGCAAGCCGCAGCCGCTGGCCAGCGTCGATATCCTCAAGGGGGGCAAGAACGCGCTGGAGGTTGCCAATCGCGATCTGGGGCTGGCGCTGTCCGGCGACGAGATCGATTATCTGGTCGAGAATTTCAAAAAGCTGAAGCGTAACCCCACCGATGTCGAACTGATGATGTTCGCACAGGCCAATTCCGAACACTGCCGCCACAAGATATTCAACGCCGACTGGATCATCGACGATGAGCAACAGGCCATCTCGCTGTTCGGCATGATACGCAACACCCACAAGCTGCACCCGCAGGGTACGGTGGTGGCGTATTCCGACAACTCCTCGGTGATCGAGGGTGCCGAGATCGAGCGTTTCTATCCGCGCGCGGGCGGCGCATACGCCTTCAGCACCGAGCTCACCCACACCCTGATGAAGGTGGAGACACACAACCATCCGACCGCCATCGCGCCTTTCGCCGGTGCGGCGACCGGTGCGGGCGGCGAGATTCGCGATGAAGGTGCCACCGGCTCCGGCTCCAAACCCAAAGCGGGTCTGACGGGATTCTCCGTGTCCAACCTGAATATTCCGGGGTTCGTGCAGCCCTGGGAAAAATACAGCCCTCACCCTCAGTCCCTCTCCCAAGGGGAGAGGGAGGCAGAACCCTCTCCCTCTGGGAGAGGGCAGGGTGAGGGAGCGAGCTACGGCAAGCCCTCCCGCATCGCTTCAGCGCTCCAGATCATGATCGACGGCCCGCTCGGCGGCGCGGCGTTTAACAACGAGTTCGGGCGTCCCAACCTGACCGGCTATTTCCGCACCTTCGAGGAAACGGTCAACGGCGAAGTGCGCGGCTACCACAAGCCCATCATGCTGGCGGGCGGTGTCGGCAACATCCGTTTCGACCACACCCACAAATACGACCTGCCTGCCGGAGCTTTGCTCATCCAGCTTGGCGGCCCCGGTATGCTGATCGGTTTAGGCGGTGGTGCGGCCTCCAGCATGGATACCGGCGCGAACGCCGAGAACCTCGATTTTGATTCCGTGCAGCGCGGCAACCCAGAGATGCAGCGCCGCGCGCAGGAAGTCATCGACCGTTGCTGGCAGATGGGTGCGGACAATCCCATCCTCTCCATCCACGACGTTGGTGCGGGCGGCATTTCCAATGCTCTGCCGGAGCTGGTGCACGGCGGCGGCAAAGGCGCCAAGTTCGAGTTGCGCGCGGTGCCGTCGGAAGAGCGCGGCATGTCGCCGATGCAGATCTGGAGCAACGAAGCGCAGGAACGTTACGTGCTGGCCATCCCGCCCGAGCGGCTGGACGAATTCAAAGCCCTGTGTGAACGCGAGCGTTGCCCGTTCGCGGTGCTGGGCAAGGCCACCGTCGGCGAACAGTTGACCGTACACGATGCCGAATTCAACAACCATCCGGTGAACATGCCGCTGTCCGTGTTGCTGGGCAAACCGCCCAAGATGACACGCAAAGTGACGCGCGAAAAAATCGCGCTGCCCAAGTTCGACACCTCAGGGATGGACCTGAAAGACGCCATCAGCCGCGTGTTGCGCCTGCCTTCCGTGGCCGACAAGACCTTCCTCATCAGCATCGGCGACCGCACCGTGGGCGGTTTCACCGCGCGCGACCAGATGGTCGGCCCGTGGCAAGTGCCGGTGGCCGATGTGGCCGTCACGCTGATGGGTTACAACACCTATCGCGCCGAAGCGTTCGCACTGGGTGAACGCACTCCCATCGCGGTATTGAACGGCCCGGCTTCCGGCCGTATGGCCATCGGTGAAGCCATCACCAACATCGCCGCCGCGCGGATCGAAAAGATCGGCGACATCAAACTCTCCGCTAACTGGATGGCTGCCGCCGGACACCACGGCGAAGACGCTGCGCTGTTCGACACCGTGCATGCCGTCGGCATGGAGCTGTGCCCGCAACTCGGTATCAGCATCCCGGTCGGTAAAGATTCGATGTCCATGAAGACCACCTGGAAAGAGGGTGAGCAGAACAAAGCCGTCACCGCACCGCTGTCGCTCATCGTCACCGCCTTCGCTCCCAGCCCGGACGCGCGCAAGACCCTCACTCCGCAACTTGTGGCCGACACCGACACCGTGGTGCTGCTGTTCGATCTGGGTGCGGGCAAGAACCGTCTGGGCGGCTCGGCGCTGGCGCAGGTTTACAAACAGGTCGGCGATGTCGCGCCGGATGTGGACGATGCCGCCACACTCAAAGCCTTCTTCGACTTCATCCAACGTTACAACGCTGCGGGCAAACTGCTGGCCTACCACGACCGCTCCGACGGCGGCATGTTGGCCGCCCTGTGCGAGATGACCTTTGCCTCGCATATCGGTCTCGACATCAATCTGGACGAACTCAAGGGCGACGATTTCAGCGTCCTGTTCAACGAAGAACTGGGCGCTCTGGTGCAGGTGCGCCGCGCCGATCTGGCCGACATCTTCGTGCAATGCGACGAAGTGGGGCTGCACAACGTGCACGAGGTCGCGCGTCTCAATACCAGCGGCACGGTCGCCATCAAACGCGCGGGTAAGCTGCTCTATAGCGAGAACGCCATCACCCTGCGCCGCACCTGGTCCGAGACCACTTACCAGATGCAGAAGCTGCGCGACAATCCGGTCTGTGCGCAGCAGGAATTCGACCGCACGCTGGATGCCGGTGATGCCGGTCTGCACGTGAAGCTGACTTACGATCCGAATGAAAATTTCCCTCACCCTCAGTCCCTCTCCCAGGGGGCGAGGGAAGCAGAACCCTCTTCCTCAGGGAGAGGGCAGGGTGAGGGGGCTTCTCGTTCTTCATCCTTCATTCTGAACCGTCCCAAGATGGCCATCCTGCGCGAGCAGGGCGTCAACGGCCAGGTCGAGATGGCTGCCGCGTTCGACCGCGCCGGCTTCGCCGCTGTGGACGTACACATGAGCGACATCATCAGTGGCCGCGTGAAGTTGGCCGATTTCAAAGGTGTGGCGGCCTGCGGCGGCTTCTCTTACGGCGACGTACTGGGCGCGGGTGAAGGCTGGGCGAAATCCATTCTGTTCAACCCGCGCGCGCGCGACGAGTTCGAGGCGTTCTTCAAGCGCAGCGACACCTTCGCGCTGGGTGTCTGCAACGGCTGCCAGATGATGAGCAACCTGCACGAGATCATCCCCGGCGCGGAACACTGGGCGCACTTCGCGCGCAACCAGTCCGAGCAATTCGAGGCGCGTTTCGTCATGGTGGAAGTGCAGCAGTCACCCTCCATCCTGTTTGAAGGCATGGCCGGTAGCCGCATGCCCATCGTCGTGGCGCACGGCGAGGGATATGCCGACTTCGGCAATGCCGCGAAGCTGAAAGCCGCACAGCCGCTGGTGTCGCTGCGTTATGTCGACCACAACGGCAAAGCCACCGAGACCTATCCGCTCAACCCCAACGGTTCACCGCAGGGCATCACCGGACTCACCACGCCGGATGGCCGCTTCAGCATCATGATGCCGCACCCCGAGCGCGTGTTCCGCGCCGTGCAGAACTCCTGGTATCCGAAGGAGTGGCAAGAGAACGGCGCATGGCTGCGCATGTTCCAGAATGCAAGGAAGTGGGTGGGGTAGTAGAATGCGCCGAACCCCGTTCGCCCTGAGTGCCGCGCAAAGCGCGGTGTATCGAAGGGTAGGGCGGGGATAGGCTACAAGATAGGGTAAAGATGATCTCCGAGCAAACCATACAGCAAGCCGCCCAGCTATTGGGCGAAGCCGCAAAACCAGCCAGAGTCATTCTGTTTGGCTCGTATGCGCGCGGCGATGCCCAAGAGGATTCTGATTTGGATTTTTTGGTCATCGAATCGGAGCTGCAAGATAAATTCCGTGAGATGGTGCGTTTACGTCAAGTGCTGCGCCCGTTGAAAGTGGCAGCAGATGTGTTGGTTTATTCGCAAGCGGAGATAGATCAACAGCAAGATGCCTGCTCGACTGCGGTCTATTGGGCATTGCGTGAAGGCCGCGTGCTGTATGACACGGCGCATTGAGCAGGCGCAGCGACTACTGGCGCTCGCCGAGCGCGATATCACCTCGTTTCGGGCTCTGGCATCGCACCCCGAAGTAGATGTTTCCGCGACCGGATTTTTCGCCCAGCAAGTCGTAGAGAAATGCCTCAAGGCGGTCGCCGAATATAACGGCATCGTTTTCCGTAGAACACATGACGTAGACGAACTCGTCGATCTGTTGTTGCAACACAAAGTAGTCATGCCGTTTCCGCCAGATCAGTTCAGCGTCCTTAATCCCTTTGCAGTGATCTTGCGCTACGAAGAGACACCCTATGTCAGCATGCCGCTAGCGGAGATGAGTCAATTGGTCGAGATGGCTCACCGCTGGGCGAAGAGTGTGCTTTCCACTTGATACTGTTGCGATGATCTGGAAATTGTTCTCAGTCGTTGTTGCGGAGATAACAAAATCTTGAAGGTGCCTAGATGAAAAAAGAATTTTGGCTGGAACGCTGGGAGCGCGCGGAGATCGGCTTCCATCAGGACGAGATCAATCCTTACTTGCGCCGCTTCTGGCCCGAGGTGCAGGCCAAGCGTGCTGGCGAAGTGTTCGTGCCGCTGTGTGGCAAGAGTCTGGACATGGTGTGGCTGCGCGAGCAGGGCAACTTCGTGCTGGGCGTGGAGTTGAGCGCCATCGCGGTGCAGGATTTCTTCCACGAACAAGGCCAGTCACCCGAGCGCGTGAGCGGCGGGGGATTCGACAACTACCTCGCGGGGGGCATCTGCCTCGCATGCGGCGATTTCTTCGACCTGAGCAAAGCGGACATGGCGCAGGTGAGCGCGGTGTACGACCGCGCCTCGCTGGTGGCCTTGCCGCCGGACATGCGCGAACGTTATGCCCGCCATCTGGCGAACATCCTGCCGCGCGGCACACGCATCCTGCTGGTCACCTTCGATTATCCGCAAGCCGAGATGCCGGGGCCGCCGTTCGCCGTGTCGGTGAACGAGGTCGAGTCACTCTACGGCAAATACGCCGAAGTGAAACTCTTGGCACAGGAAGACGTGCTGGCGCAGAACCCGCGCTTCAAACAGCGCGGCGTGAGTCGGATGCAGGAGAACATCTTTTTGCTGACCCTGCGCTAGGGATGCGCTGATTTAATCCCCTCTCCCGCTGGGAGAGGGCTAGGGTGAGGGAGTTCTAACCTGCTTTGCCGCCACCTTTTAACAGTCTCGGTAGCGCCTTCTTTTCGGTGTTTATGCGTCGTCCACCTTTGCCTCCGGCTTTAACCAATTTCGGCTGAGGCTCCTTCCCGGAACTCAGCGCACGAGCATGTTCATCTTCTCGTGCGGAAGTGGCATCGCCGTGTTTGCGCACATAACCGCGCCCGAACTGCGCGGCCTTTTTAATCTTGATGCGCTCCTTGGCCTTTTTATCTTCCGGTGCGGAATAGGTTTCGTGTTTGCAGGTTTGCGGGTCGTAGAAGCCGATGTAACCACCTGGGTTCACGCCGAAAGAACGCAGCCCTTTGCCCTTGGTGAGTCGCCCCAGAAAATCGTTGCGCCCGCCTTGCTGTTCGCCGGGAGTGAAGTAGAGCGGCAGCACAAAATTGGAGACCTCCACACCGTCGATCTCGTAAGTCTCCGCCTGCACCGCATCGCACATCTCGTACCAGTGGAACACCTGTTTGCGTGAATCAGTCGGATGCGGCCCCTGCACCAGCAAATTACCCTGCGCATCACCGATCAACTCCAGCGCCTCGTGCGACAACGTCGCCGTCCAACTTTCTTTGAGTTGTTTGCATAGCTCAGTGAACACAAAGCCGTAAGGGATGCCGCGAAAGTTCGCCTCGTGATAACCCAGCGCACCTTCCACATCGGCCTTGTCCGCCAGATAAATAATCGCATCGCCGCGCATTTCCGGCTGCGTCGCCTTGTTCGCCTGCTTACCCACCGCACCTTCCAAACGCAACGTCGCGCCGAAACTCCAATACGGTTCAAAATCTTCTTTGATCTGGCGATTGATCGCGCGGAGCGCGGTCAGGATGTCTTCATCGGAGAGTGATTTACTGCGGTTGACGAGGGAGATGATCATTGCGGGTTCTCATTTGGGTGATGCGTGAATAGCGCGGAAGTTAGTGCGAGGCTGTCCGAATTGATTCACTCTATGTAACCAACCTGTTTTACCTGTATTTCTTCTTGCGTTCGATCAGGGCTTTTGAGATTAGGGCTGCAAATGAAGATGACGACTCTGCCGCATAATTTTCATTTGAGGATAACTGAATGAGCAATTCGCCGATTACCTTGGCGTTAAATCCTGATTGACGAGCCAAATCAAATGCGGAATTTGCGTCTAGTACTACATTCAGCGTGGTATTGTTAACCTCTTGCTTCAAGGCAATGTGTGGTTCGCTTAATAAGCTAAATTGTGGGTTGATGCTTTTCATTTGTTTTTGGTTAGTCTCAACTCTTGTGTTTACATAAGGCCTGAGAGGTACAGTTATTTCTTCAGTTGTATATGCAGGTAATTCATTAGGCAATTTTACCAATACTGTTTGGCCCATAGTAAGTTTTCCCCAATGCCAGTTATTGATACCTGATGGTGTAATTTTCTCATCAAATAATATTAGTCCAAGTCCTGGCATTAAATACGCATCACCCATTTTGCAAACAGCATCTGTAATTCGTGTTGGCGGCTGCCAAGTCAGCAAGCTAGGATATTGAAACTTCCTTGTATTTTTCCCCTCATTAATATCAACCAGCTTATTAGCTTCTTCACGTATCAATGATTGATCCTGAATTTGAAACGAGGAAGTCTCCGCATTGTCAGCGCCCAAAATTGCACCGGCCATTGTTGCAATAGTATCCGTGTCGCTTCCAAGGCAGTTTGCAGTTGTTAGCAATGCTTGCAATGGCTCATTTTTCATCAGATAAGCTATTGCCAATGCTAGGATCGCCGTTAAGGTACCCATTCCACGTTTCAGTGGATCTGCCGCCCCGACGTTAGCCACAATCTGATCGTAGGAGTAAAGTCGTGCAACATCTCTTTCTACTACTTTAATTATCTCCTTGCACTCTGCCAGCGCAATTTCAACCTCGTGCTGGAATGACTTGGCGGCTCTCTTTTCCCATTCATAAAGCCAGGCGGACGCAATATCTTGATCTCCCATTACAGAGTCGAGGCAATATTGCGTAGCCTCCTCAATAAGACGATTCCAGTCTTGCGGTTCTGGGATGCTTCCCTTAACTAAAGTCTCATGCAAGCTTAGCGCGTGGAATAGAGAGCCGATGATTGCATGGGGATGTCCGTGTGTGACGATTGAATTTCTGACTACTTGCTTAGCGATTTCAGAAAAAGATGATTTGTTTGCCGCAACCCAAACATGTGGTTGGATTCTCATTGCAGCGCCGTTCCCGCCACTTTCTGTGTAGTCACGCCCGCCTTTCGATCCCTTGAAAAAGTTTGTATTCCACCTTACGTTCTTTTTTGCTAAATTATTTGCGGCATCTTTGGTTCCTCTTCCGGCTCCGAGAGCGTAACAACTCCACACAGGGAGTTCGACTTTTGCAAAGGCCTCGACATCGAAGAATCCATCAGCAGATATGGCGCGCGATGTTGCCAAACGAAGCTGTGTATCGTCTGAGTATGATCCCGCTGGAAAACTAATTAATACACCATTAAAGCCGCCGATCTTGCGCCGCCATGCTTGTGTATTTTCAACTTTGTTAACACCCGTACGCCAGCGAACGCCTTTTTCTTCATCTGCGAGTTCGGTCATGAAGCCGAGTGCATCACCATATGCAGCCCATAACGCAGATGCCTCAACTAGTGATCGATAGCTTTTCATTAATAACTTTCCTGTTGGGGGTGCGCCAAAAACTTATTTGGGGCAATTATTGGCGTCAATGAAATCTTGTGTACCACAGTTTCAAGGTGTGGCTGAGAATTAAGCACCTGTGCCGCATGAAGAAATCCATCCTGATTTTCAACGTATATTGCCTGTAGGTAATTTAGGGGCAGAAAGTCTGGGTATAAAGCTTCCGCTTGCTGACTTGTTGGGAACTGCGTTGGCAGTTCCTTCTTCCGCCGATGCGTAATGCCCTGCAAATCCTTGTACGAACTAGAATATGGCAAATCCAATCCGGTCACTCCTTTGCCCCTTATTACATGAGGTTCATAGGCATTGTTTGTTGTGGTGAAATGGACATTCTCATGCGTCAAAATCTGTGGCTTAAATGATAATACAAACCACTTTTGTGTTGGGTGGTTGTTTCTGGCTCTTCCAAGTAAAGTCTGATTCACTGTTTCAATTGATAAATTGATGAATCCCAGCCAGTCTTTATCACGAGATCTGTCAGGCCAAGCAGGATCGCCGAAATACTCCAATGATTTAAATTCCGTGCTCTCTCTTTCCAATGACGTGCGAGACAGAACGCCTCCATGCCCCAAAATTCCGATAAGGTTGTCGCCCCTCGTGAAATGGAGAATCTCGGAAATCCCAAATTTTGCAATTTTTTGTTCGAGGCTCATACTTCAACCTCGCTGTAAGTGTCTTTTGCAGGGAGAGCAATCAAGAAAGAGGGGCTTTCACGGAGGGCTCCAATTACTAGGGTATTCCTAGCTCTGCTACATGCCACTGCAAAAAGCCTTACAAGCCAGTTTCGGCTGTCATCATCTTTTTCATCTGAACAAAGCGTCAATTCATCATCCAAGCCCAAAATGTACACATGATCAAACTCAAGCCCCTTTGCTGATGACATGGTAAGTAGTGCGACATTCTCATTTCCATCTGGCCATTCAGAAACTCCAGACAACTCAACGAAATTAATATGTTTTTCTTCGAGCCGTGATTTCAGGTAGCAAAACCAACCATAGCCTTTAGGATGCAAGAATGCCACCGTCTCACTTTCAAAATCGACGTTCTTGCGGAGATGTTCAATGGCCCAGTCAACCTGTTGCGGATATCGCCCCTTAAGAACAATTGGCAGTATATTCGCCAGCTGACATACAGCGGGGTCAGGAGCCGTTCCATCCTGCCCCAGATCGGCGTTCTGCAAAATGCTGTTAACATACAGCGCAATTTCGCGGCTATTCCTGTAGTTTCTGGTTAGCGCAACAGTTCTATCACCACCTGCGACATTAATACCAACCTCTTTCCATGTGTACCCGTGGCGATATATTTGTTGGGCAGAATCATAAACTAACGTGAGGCTTCCAACCCTTGGCTTCATGAAGTGTTTGATGGCTCGCATTTTGTTTGCCGTCATGTCCTGGCTCTCATCAACAATAATTACATCGTGTTTCTGTGGAGTCGGATGATTCAGCATCATTACAGACAAGTCATCACCATCATTTTTTTTATTCTCGACCTTCCACTTGACGTAGTCCTTCGCCACTTCAAGCATCAGTTTCTTGTCAACTCGTGGTGATGCTCCTCGCCCGACTCTATCCATTGTCAAATAGTCATCCAATTTGTCGTGCAGAAACTTACCGAGAATATAGGTTATTTCGGCCAGTATGAATTCGTTTTCAAGAGAGGTCAGGCCATGTTTTTTTGCGGAACTTAAAACAATAGATTGTGCTTCTGTGAGAACGTTGTTCTTTGTACTTGTCAGATAATATAAATTATCTACTTCACAAGCATCGCGCGCCCATTTGTCAAATGTGGAAACGTGAATAACAATTTCTGCGCCAGCCCCTAATCCTTTCTTTTCATTATTAACCAATGCTTCCACATAGCTCCGCAGTGTATTGTTGTAAGTAACAATCCGACAGATCACAGGGGAAGTATCCCCCATTCGCTTTTTGTCATCGCGAATGGTCTTTGCCACGGTTATCAAACGATAAATCGCCACCGTGGTTTTCCCACTGCCTGCTGAACCTTTAATTAGTCGCTCTCCAACTGGAGGGAGATTCGCAACCTTCATCTGCTCTTGAGTCAATTTTATGGGGCGAAGAAATTTCATATTGGTGACCTATTGTTGAGTGTAAATGTAGATTAAAGGTGCTTTACTAAATGAGGCTGTATTCATTAATTTTTTGCAAACAACTCATCCAGCGGATTTTTCCCCGCCGTCGTACTTCCTGAAACTTTCTTTACTGCAAACTCCTCTTCGATGTTGTCGCGATAGAAGCTCCATGCCGCGCCGGAGCTGCTGAGTCTGCGCCACAGGTCTTCACTCACGTAGCTGTGTTGCAGGGTGTCGCCGTTGTCGAGCTGCACTTGCAGGGTGCGCGTCCGTGCGTCGTAGCCGATGGCGCGCAGTTTGCCGGAGTTGATCTTTTTCATTTCCATGATGGGGTGCCCTGTAGTTCGGTGTGTTGCCAGGTATTTCCGTCAATGCGGTAATTTTCGCTGCCGTTTTTGTTGACCAGTTTCACGCACACTTCGTTTGCGTCGAATTCGATCAGTCCCCAGTTGTGTCTGTCATCGAATTTGAACGGCAAGCCCAGGTATTTGACGGCCAGGCCGGAGGAGACGATTTCATAGCAGTTTTGCTGGGGTGTGGGCGCTGAGAATGCGTTGCGGTGGATGTCGCCGGAGAGAAAGATGACGTGTTGTTTTTGTGCGATCAGGGCGCAGAGTTTTTCGTATTCGTCGCCGTAGCCCTTCCAGCTTTCCGAGGTGTGTGTGAGTGTCAGGCCGCTGCAAATGAATGTGTATTTTTGCGGGTGGTTCAATTTTTCGGCGAGGAAGGCGAATTGCGCGTCGCCGAGCAAGCTTGTGTCGCTGGCGTAATAGCGGTTGTCCAGAAAGATCACGCGCGCGCCGGGAATGTCGATATGGCAGTAGACCTCCGGTTTGTTGGTGGAGCAGTCCATCCAGCGGTGGAAGCAGTCGCGCGAGATGTCTTTGATTTCCTGCTTTACCTTGCTGCCGCGCGCGTTGTTCCAGGCGAAGTCGTGGTCGTCCCAGACGCCATACACGGCATTTTTCTGTTTCATTTTTTCGAACAGCCGCTTGAAGTGCGGCTCATTCCATTGCCGCGCGTATTTCTCTTCCATGATTTTGCGGAACTTGGCGGCGGGGTAGTGTTTGGGTTTGCCGTTATATTCCTTGCTGAACAGGCAGAGGCCGAAGTCCATGTAGATCTGGTCGCCCAGCAGGAACAGGTAATCGGGCGCTTCGTTGTTGATGTCGCTCCACTGCGGCTGCTCCGGGAACGATTCGTAGCGGGCGCAGGAGGTGAAGGCGATCTTTATTCGTTGGCTCATGGCGGTTCCGTTTGTCTGGTTGGGCTACCGGGCTTTAATCGGGAAAACCGCCGTACGGGCCGGGGTAGCGGGCTTTGATCTTCTCGACGACTCCGTTGCTGTGCACGGATGCGCTGCTGAATTCGGCTGTTAGGTTGGGGGAGCCGACGAAGCTGTCGGGGGGAATGCCGGGGGCTTTGATGCCCATTACGCTTTCAACAGCCGGGTGTACGCCGGAGCACCATTCGAGCGATTTGGTGCAGTAATAAACGAATTCGGTACAGGACATTTTTTTGAAGCTGGCGAAATCCAGCCCAAAATCGTATTCCTTGCCCAGTTGTGACAGCGCCAGTTTGAAAATGACCGGGAAGGCTTGCTCAAATGTCAGCGGTATCCGGTTTTGCAGGTGTTCGGCGAGGATGAGTTCTTCGCCGGTGAAGGTGTTTTTGATTTCGGTGCTTTCGGAATAGGGCTGCTGGACGAAGTCGGCGCGGGTGAGGGTGCGCGGGAAGCGGATCGCCACCATGTAATCGCAACGGCAGAAGTTGAGCAGGTCTTCCATGAAGATGCCATCTTTCATGGAGTGGATGACCATTTGCTCGCCATACTCGGCTTTTTCCAGCACTTCATCCAGCGGCGCATAACGGTTGCGGTTTTCGGTGCTGCCGGGGAGGGATGCGCCCCACTGTTGCCGTATGGTGGCCTCGTCCACTTTGCCCAGATAAAGCCCGGCATGGCTGAAGAAGCCGGGGATGAAGCTGCCATCCACATAGTTGTCGAACCCGCGCACCAGGATATCGCCGGGCTGGATGTCGGCCATGATCTTGCGCATGTCTCCCCCTTTGACCTGGTAGGAGCGAGGGTCGTGCAGCAGTGTGTATCCGAAAGGTGCCAGTAGCAGGTTGGGTAGGATAAAAAGGCGCGGTTGGCTGCTGAAGAATTTGAGGTCGCCAAAGAAGCGCAGGAAGGTTTCTTTGAGCGCATAGACGCTCGGTCCTTTGCTGCGTTTCGGCGGGATGTGGCTACGTTGTTTGACTGCTTTCATGTGGTGCTCCTGTTACGGTGTATGCACTGGGGCTGGTCTGGCATGAGGGAAGATCGCATGCGTCATCCGCTTATTTCTTCATCAGCTCGTTAAGCGCCTTGGTCTTGTCCGCACTGCCCGAGCTGGAGCCGAAGAAGTAGGACACGACTTGTGTGGCGACGGTGGTGAGCGCGCCGAGAATGTAGATGACGATGTCCTTCATCGGCGAGTTGGGGGCCATGATCTTGTTTGTGCTTTCCTCGCTGAAGGCGATGTACCAGTACATGAAGAAGGTGAGGCTGATGATGCTGAGTGCCAGTACGGAATGGACGTTTTTGGACAGCCAGCTTGCGTGTGCCGATTCCTGTACGCGGCTCTGGTTCTCGCGCGCGCTGGCGGTATCGCCCAGATAGGCCTGCGTTTCCTGTAGTCCGAGTGTGGCCATTTGCACTTGGTATTGCATGGTGGCCTTGCCGATCTCGTTGTCGAGCTCCTTGCGCTCTTCGTCCGAGGTGGTGTTTTTGTCGATGGCATCACCCACTGCGCTGATGAGGGAGCTGGCGCCGCTGCTGAATATGTCTGTAAAAAAATTCATGATCAGATGCCCTCCAGTGTGCGTTTTACCCAGCCGTAGAAGAATTTTTTGCTCTCTTGCCGTTTTTCGCAGATGTGTACGTAGCGTGCGATTTTGTGCAGGGAGAAGAGGGCGAGGAAGAGGCGCGGGTCTTCTTTGTTGAGCTTTTCCAGATTGTCGTGATCGAGGGTGCCGTCCGGCTCCGCACCGATGCATATCTGCGCCAGTTTGCTGCTGGTGATGGGGCCGGCATTGACGGCGAAATCAAAGATGGATTCGGCAACGTGCTGATGGTCTATCCGGTCGCCCTGTATCTTGTCCCAGTAGTTGATCTCGTAGAAGCTTTTGATCTTGTCTTGCAGGGCGATGTTACTGTCGAGCGTGGCGGGAAAGTTCTTTTCCTTTTTGGCCATGTCGATGAGTATCCAGCCGTCCCATTTGGAATTCATCTTGCGCGCAATGCCTTTGTAGGTTTCGCCTCCAGGGTCTTGCGGGTCATTCACATAGCCGCCCTCGGCTTTCATGGTTGCTGCGAATGCGGGTGCAAAATCAGCCATAGTGCCTCCTGTATCAGGTTAGTGATGTGGTCGGTTGACGGCTCAGGGCAAGGGGATGCCACACCGGAATGGCAGGCGGATATGGTGGTAGGCAGGTGAACATGCATTTCCCCTTTGTCAGAACAGTCGTGATGCTGGCGATATCCCGTCTACGCGGGAATGTCGTCTTGCGCCAGACTCCTGTTCCGGGGATTCCGCTATGAGCCTCTCACCGTGCGTGCGGTGCGATATGCGTGGGGCGGATTTGCAAGTGGGGGAACTCTATTCGAGTTTTTGTTATGCCGCAAGTGGGAGGGGGAGTTGGAAGTGTCCTTGCACGATGCCATTCACAGAGATGTCTTCGTCCAATTCCTCCCAGCGTAGCGCTGTGCCGTTAGCACGGAGTGTGACATTTTTGATTTGTTCGTCGCTGGCATTGCACAACAATTTAAAGCGGGCGGCAGGGAAGCCGATCTGGCGGCCATCGGTGAGTTCGATAAATACGATACGACCGGATACCCAAACACGTGTGGCGCAGTGTTCGAGTTCAATGTTGGAAGAATTCATCCCATTTCTCCTTGAAGAATTGCTGGCGCTCAAAAACAACTACTTCAATGCGGCGCAACTCGGCTGGGCTGATGTTGCGGCTCTTCGCTAATCGCACTGGTTCAAGCCAATATTTGCATTCTCCGTCCCCGGTGTCTACATGGATGTGAGCTGGTTCTGTTCCTTCATCGGAATAGAAGTGAAAACGCCAATTCAATAAACGTAGAACGGTAGGCATTATTAATCGTCCGAACGGTTGGTGCAGCGAGTGAACTGTAGGTGAGTTCGTTGCTGGCTGTCAATGTGGCTCTGTGCTGCTTATTCGAACGGGAACGACAGGCCCACGCCCCAAGTGTCGTGCCTCTGGTTGTAGTCGATGAGGCTTTCGCCGTAGCCGCTGAAATATTGCAGGTGGATGTTGGTGTTGTGTGCTCCGGGGGCGGCCAGGGTGAGCAGCCGCCATGCGCTCCATGGTGCGGCAAGGTCGAGTTGTACCGAGTGGGGTTTGAGGATGAAGGAGGCTTCCCAGTAGCGGTCCTGCGAATACCGCAGTTCGAGGTCGCCGTGGCCCTGATAGTCGGTGATGTCGGGATTGTCATCCGCAGCGGGGTCTTCGCTGATCTTGCGCCAGCCGCGCAGCAGGGCGATGAAGCGCCGTTCGCCGGGATAACTGCGTTCGATACCGGCCTGCACGTAGAGGCGGTTCCAGCTGCGTGATCGAGGCTTGGCTTGTCCGTTGGACTGGTGCACGAAGCCGAAGTTGAGGATGCCGGGGTTGAGCGGGGCGTTGCCGAACAGTTCGTTGGGGCGGATAGAGTAGATCAGTTCCGGTTCGTAGTTGTTTTCGCGGAAGGGGCGCGAGTTGGTTTGGTCGTACACCTGCCAGAAGGAGAGTTGGCTGTAGGCGAGCCAGAGTGAGCCGTAACGCTCGAAGTCGGCCAGGTCGTGTTTGATGCTGAACTGGAACTTCATGTCGCGGTCGTCCAACTGCGAGGCGGCCATCTGGTTCAGCGGGTTGGGGCTGGTGGGGGCGTTGTTGGGTTGCGAGGAGCGAGCGTAGATGAGCGCGTAGTTGAGTTTGTAGAGCGAGAGCGGGGCATTGCTGGGTGTCCATTCCTGTTCCAGCCCGGTCGCGCGTTGCGGCATCAGGGTGATCTTTTGCGGCGCTTCACTGGCCTGGGCCAGTTTGCGGTAACAATCGAGTTCGCTTTGCGCGGGGGCTTTGTCCTGCATCTCCACACAGTGTTGCCAAGCGGGGGTGTTGTCGGCTGCGTGGCTGTTGCTGAGGGCGGGCAGTTGCATGAGTAATGCGCAGCAGAGGGTGATCCGTTTCATGTGTTACAGGTTCCGTGAGGTTCGGCCCGCGCCGGGCGGGTGTTGGAAGCGCAAATGATGGTCTGATTAAGTCCGCTCGTGGTGAGTATTTTAGCGAAACTCGCAAGCTCGTTTTCCGTTCGCTCCCTCGATACACCGCACAAGTGCGGCACTCGGGACGAACGGAAAACGAAGTTTCGCGGCACGCAAAATGTATCGAACCATGGCTTGCGGACTTAATCAGACCTTCCCTAATGTTACTGGTTGGCGCGCGGTCTTGCACGTTATACCCCGTTGTCAGGTGCGGGAACTGTGCGGGCGGTACGGGTATAATGCGCGCCTCGGTTCGCGGGCCACGTCCCGTGCGGTCATTTTCTTTTGGAGTCGTCGTGTTCAAGCTTATCGGTGTCATCGCAGGTTATTACTTCTTCGGTTGGATGGGGGCGTTCTTCGGCCTTATCCTGGGTTCGATCATCGACCGTATCCGTGCATTGGGGCAGGGGGCGTTGAACCCCATGCAGAATGCGCTGCGTCAGGCGGTGTTCCTGGAGACGATCTTCCTCTCCATGGGCAAGCTGGCCAAGGCGGACGGGCGTGTCTCCGAGGAGGAGGTGGCGCACGTCGAGGGTTTCATGCAGAAGCTGGGCATGACGCCGGAGCATCGCCAGCAGGCGATTGCGCTGTTCAAACAGGGTGCTGCGGCCGATTTCGACATCGAGCCGACGCTGAAACGCTTTAGTTCGGTGTGCGGCCATACCAAGAGCCTGAAGCAGATGTTGCTGGTCTATCTGATCGTGATGGCGCTGGCCGACGGCCATCTGCACGAGGCGGAAGAGGCTTTGTTGGCGCAGATCGCGGGCCATCTGGGTTACGGGTCCAACGCGTTCAAACAGTTGATGGACATGGTGCGCAATCAGGCGCATTTCGGCGGTTCTCAGGTCGATTCGGCGCAAGCACTGGAAGATGCCTACAAGGCGCTGGGGGTGGGCAAGGACAGTAGTGATGCCGAGGTGAAGCGCGCCTACCGCAAGTTGATGAGCCAATACCATCCCGATAAGTTGATGGGGCAGGGCGTGCCGGAAGACATGATCAAGGTGGCGACCGAACAGGCCAAGGAGATTCAGCTCGCCTACGACCTCATCAAGAAGACACGCAACCTCTGACATGTTGTTCTCCTCGAAGCACTCGCGTCCGCGTTACAGCGGACTGCACGGTTCATCCGATGCTTTGGCGTTGGCGCAATACGCGGTAAAGAATTCCCCTCTGGTGGTGATCGCGGCCAATGCGCTGGAGGCGCAGCGGCTGGTGGAGGAGATTCCATTCTTCGATCCCAAGCTGCGTGTGCATCTGCTGCCAGACTGGGAGACATTGCCTTACGACCATTTCTCGCCGCATCAGGATCTGGTCTCGGAACGTCTTGCCACGCTGCACCATATCCGAAGTCAGGCCTGCGACGTGATCATCGTACCCATCACCACGGCTTTGTATCCGTTGCCGCCAGTCGAGCACTTGGCGGCCTATACCTTCTTCATCAAGCGCGGCGAGAAGCTGGATCTGGCGCAACTGCGCGAACAACTCACCTTCGCCGGATACAGCCATGTGCAGCAGGTGCTGACACCGGGTGAATATTGCGTGCGCGGCGGTATCGTCGATCTGTTCGCGATGGGTAGTCTGCTGCCGTACCGTATCGACTTGTTCGACGACGAGATCGAGACCATCGCCACTTTTGATGTGGATACCCAGCGCACGCTTTATCCCGTGCCGGAGATACGCATGCTGCCCGCGCGCGAGTTTCCGATGGACGAAAAAGGCCAGGCCACTTTCCGCCAGAATTTCCGCGACCGCTTCGAGGGCGATCCGTCCAAGTCGCGTATCTACAAGGATGTGAGCAAGGGCATCGCCCCGGCGGGTATCGAGTATTACCTGCCGCTGTTCTTCGACAAGACCGCCACGCTGTTCGATTACCTGCCGAAGAATGCCACGCTGTGTCTGCATCACGATGTGGACGAGGCGATCACCACGTTCGCCAAAGACACCGCCTCGCGCTACAACCTGCTGCGCGGTGATCCACAACATCCCTTGCTGGAAACGAAGGAATTGTTTCTGGATGGCGAGCAGTTCTTTATCCGCGCGAAAGAGTTCGCGCGGGTGGATGTAGTTGCCACGAGCACGCCCTCACCCCTAACCCCTCTCCCAATGGGCGAGGGGGATGCTGGCTCCCTCGCCCTCAGGGAGAGGGCTGGGGTGAGGGAGGATTCTAAAAACGTCACTCCCTGTACGACTGCCCCCATCCCCCCCATCGCGGTAGACCGTCGCGCCGAGATACCCACGCAAAAATTCGCGGATTTCCTGAGCACATATCAAGGTCGTACCTTGCTGCTGGCCGACAGTCTCGGTCGTCGCGAGATTATGTCCGGCTACCTCAAGGAATACGGCCTCGCGCCTGCCGTGTGCGAAGACTACGCCTCGTTTCTCGCCAGCAAAGAAAAATTCATGCTCGGCATCGGAGCTGTCCAGAACGGTTTCATGCTGCCGGACGAGAAGCTCGCTATCGTCACCGAGACCGAGCTGTATGCCGCGCAGCCGCGCAGCCGTGCCACCCGCGCCGCGAAGAAGAGCAACGTGGAAGGCATGTTGCGCGATTTGTCCGAGCTTAAGCCGGGCGATCCGGTGGTGCATGAGCAACACGGCATCGCGCGCTACCACGGGCTGGTGAACCTCGACCTCGGCGAAGGCGAGAACGAATTTCTGCTGCTGGTGTATGCGGGCGAGGACAAACTCTACGTGCCCGTGTCGCAACTACACGTCATCAGCCGTTACAGCGGCGGTGCGCCGGAAGCGGCTCCGCTGCACAAGCTGGGCAGCGGCTCTTGGGACAAGGCCAAGCGCCGCGCCATGCAGCAAGTGCGCGACACCGCCGCTGAGTTGCTCAACATCTACGCCCAGCGCGCCACGCGCAAAGGCCATGCGTTCAAGTTCACCTATCACGATTACGAAGCGTTCGCCGCCGGATTCGGTTTTGAAGAGACCGCCGACCAAGCCGCCGCCATTGAGGCAGTGTTGCTCGATCTGCAATCGGTCAAACCGATGGATCGGCTCATCTGCGGCGACGTAGGCTTCGGCAAGACCGAGGTGGCCTTGCGCGCCGCTTTTGTGGCGGTGATGGATGGCAAGCAGGTGGCGGTGCTGGTGCCCACCACGCTGCTGGCGGAGCAGCACTTTCAGAATTTCTCTAACCGCTTTGCCGACTGGCCGATCAAGATCGCCGAGCTGTCGCGCTTCCGCTCGACCAAAGAAGTGAACCAAGCGCTGAAAGATTTGGCAGAGGGCAAGCTCGATATCGTGATCGGCACGCACAAGCTGATCCAGAAAGACGTGAAGTTCAACAACCTCGGTCTGGTGATCCTGGATGAAGAGCACCGCTTCGGCGTGCAGCAGAAGGAACGCCTGAAGGCCTTGCGCGCCGAAGTGGATGTACTCACGCTCACCGCCACGCCGATACCGCGCACGCTGGCGATGTCGCTGGAAGGCCTGCGCGACTTTTCGGTGATCGCCACCGCGCCGCAGCGCCGTTTGTCGATCAAGACCTTCGTCAGCAGTTTCAGTCAGGGCATCATCCGCGAAGCGGTGCTGCGCGAACTCAAGCGCGGCGGGCAGGTGTATTTCCTGCACAACGAAGTCGACACCATCAACAACATGCTGGAGAAACTGGAGGCGCTGCTGCCGGAAGCGCGCATCCGTGTGGCACATGGCCAGATGGGCGAACGTGATCTGGAAGCGGTGATGCGCGACTTCACCCACCAGCGCTTCAACGTGCTGCTGTGCTCCACCATCATCGAGACCGGCATCGACGTGCCGACGGCTAACACCATCATCATGAACCGCGCCGACCGCTTCGGCCTCGCGCAGTTGCACCAGTTAAGAGGCCGCGTCGGGCGCTCGCACCACCAAGCCTATGCCTACCTGTTAGTGGACAGCATGGACGGCCTCACCGCCCAGGCGAAGAAACGCCTCGAAGCGATTCAGGCGATGGAACAATTGGGCAGCGGTTTCTTCCTCGCCATGCACGACTTGGAGATACGCGGCGCGGGCGAAGTGCTGGGCGAATCGCAGAGCGGCGAGATGCAGGAGATCGGATTCAGTCTCTACAACGACATGCTCGCCGCCGCTATCACCTCGCTCAAACAAGGCCACGAGCCGGACATGGCGCACCCGCTAGGCGTGACCACCGAGATCAATTTGCACACGCCCGCGCTGTTGCCGAACGACTACTGCGGCGACATCCATCAGCGTCTGGTGATCTACAAGCGCCTCGCGAACTGCAATACGCAGGAGGATTTGGACGATATGCAGCAGGAACTCATCGACCGTTTCGGCCTGCTGCCCGATCCGGCACAGACCCTGCTCGATAGTCACCGCCTGCGCATCCTGGCCAAACCTTTAGGCATCGCCAAACTGGATGCATCGAGCGAAGCGATCCAGATCCAGTTCGTGCCCAACCCGCCCATCGACCCGATGAAGATTATCACCATGATCCAAACCCGCCGCTACATCAAAATGAACGGGCCGGATAAGTTGCGCATCGAGTTGAAGCATGAGGATTTTGGGCAGCGGGTGCTGGCGATCAGGAATTTCTTTAACGAGTTGAAATAGTTCGAGGCTTGTTGGTGGCGAGAGGCGGCGTTGCAGACGTATTAGCGATGCCCCATAATCCCCGCAAGACAAATCAAAGAGGAGTTGAGCGTGCCTATCCTGTCCGTGTTTTTCGGCATCATCGTTCGCATGTGGCACGACGACCATCCTCCGCCTCACATACATGTCGAATACCAAGGTTTTGAGGCGCTGGTTAATATTCAGACAGGTTTGGTAAGTGAAGGTCGCCTGCCTAACAAAGCGGCTGCTATCGTAAAGGAGTGGTGCTTACGGCATCAAAAGGAATTGCTCGAAAATTGGGAACGCGGTCAGCATTTTGAGCCAATGGAGCGCATTCAGGGAGCAGATCAGGATGATTAAACTAATCGAAGCACGTTACTTGAATAACTTTCAAATTGCCTTTGTTTTCTCGGACGGAAAAGAAGGCACATTTGACGGGGCTGTTTTGCTGAAAAAAACAGGTTCGCTACTTGAGCCGTTGCGTGATGAAAACTACTTCAGTCGATTTTTTATAGACTCCGGGGCGCTGTGCTGGCCGAACGGTTTGGAGCTTTCTCCGGCGCGGCTGTATGAGACGTGCCGCACATTGGAAGCAGTGTAAATTATTTGTTCAGCTTGAGCCTCGCTCGACTGATGACATCATGGAAAAAGTAAAACTGAGCAAATGGGACAGTGCCGAATACCTCAAAACCGACGAGGACATGGCACTCTATCTCGAAGCCTGCCTCGAAGAAGCGGGCGATGATGCTGCCTTCATCGCCAAAGCACTCGGCACCATCGCCCGAGCAAAAGGCATGACACAACTCGCCAAGGAAGCAGGGTTGGGGCGCGAGAGCTAATACAAGGCATTGTCCGGCGAAGACAATCCAAGTTTTGCGACGATACTGAAAGTGACGAATGCGCTGGGTATTAAGTTACATGCGCAGAGCGCGCGTATGGCTTGATTTGAATGATTCCGATGCCGCCCTATTGGTTTCTACCTCCCTTTCTTTAGTTTATTTCGCATCGTATGAGACCTTCCTATAAGGTGTTTCATGACGATGAGTGAATTTGTGAAATATTCCTCGTCAATTGGCAATAACTGTCCTTCCGGTACACGTGCTAAGACTCCAGCCTCCTTTGTGTATTTTTCGATTGCTTTTCCTGAATAATGAACAAGAGCGTTGCGTGTGGCTTTTATCTCACACCATTGACCGATAGTTTCAGGGCGCAAGTTTACTTCCATCACTTCTTGGTAAAAATTTAGTTGCGATTTTGCGCCACGCATTTTTTTATCTAGCCTTTCACGAAGGCGTTCTGATAGGTTGGTGTCAACTTTATTGCTATTGTTTGTATTAAGATTTTTCGTAAGCTCATCAAACCAAAGAACTTCAAAAAGCATATCAATCATGCATGCTTCAACTTTGGCGATAGCATAAACGAAAGTGGAGATATTGATTTCTGCTGTGGCTTGCCGAGCAATTGTTTTAAGTTCTTCAGTCGGCCTTTTAATTTTTTTGTTTTTCTTTAGCGAAGGTACTCTAAACATTTCTTGAGATAAAAATGATGGCTCAGATATTGCTGCATCAAGAGCTTGTTTAGAAAAAGATGTCCAGATGGAGATGTTGTTAAGGTCTTTTTGTGTACCTATACATAACTTGCCAAGCTTCTGACGAAGCTCTTCTTTATTCATATTGCAGTCCTTGTGCTAAAAATAATCTGATAACGAAATTGGGTGGTGCCGCATCTTGATCATGCCCGATTTTCCCCAATAGTTCGGATGTCGTCGCTGGTGTGCTACGGCGATGATGTAGATGCGCTCGTCTTTGTTGCGATAGACGATTGAGTATGGGAATCGGCGGACGATCACGCGGCGAAATCCATCGGCGACTGGTGCACTTGCATCTGGATGAGAAAAGGCGAATGCAACGGCAGCTTGCACTTCGGCAGCGAATTCCAAACCCAGCCCCGGAAATTTCTCGTCATAAAAAAGCGCCGATCTTTCGAATTCGGCGCGGGCTTTGGGATGGAACTGCGGTTGGTTCACGCGAGTTTGCGGCGGATATCGGCAAAGACCTCAGTGGCGGGAGTCAGTTGAACCTCACCACGCTCAATCTCCGCCCAGCGAGCTTTGATCTCGATCTCCCATGCTTGGGTAACATCGCCGCTATCAGTTGGCTCCAACGTTTCGAGTAAAAAGCTTGCCAGCTGCGCACGCTCTTCCGCACCTAACTGTTTGGCCTGCGTCTGAAGTTCTGCAAGTTTGGCTGACATGGCAATTCCCTTGATTGATGGGCAAACGATAGGGCGATTCAATCTTGCAGTCAAGGTGGAAGCTAAAGGGCAGGCAGTAGCCTCCCCTTTCTTCATTTACAACGCCGCCTTCACCGCATCCGCCAACGCCGTCGTCGGCCTGCCGATGAGTTTGCTCAGTTGTTTGCTCTCATCGAACAGTCCACCTTTGGATACGCCTGTGTCGGAATTCGCCAGCAGTTCGGCGAGGAATTCCGGCAGGCCCGCGCCGAGCAATGCTTTCTTGTATTCCGCTTCGGGCAGGTTGACGTAGCCGATGGACTTTCCGGTTTGGCGCGATATCTCTGTCGCCAGTTCGGTCAGGGTGTAAGACGTGTCGCCTGCGAGTTCATAGATTTTCCCCGCCTGATTGTCCGCAGTCAGAACGGCGGCGCCCGCTTCGGCGTAATCGGCACGGGTGGCGGAAGAGATGCGGCCATCACCCGCGCAGCCGAATACTGCGTTGTGTGCCAGCGCGGCGGGGATGCCTGCGGTGTAGTTTTCGGTGTACCAGCCGTGGCGTAGCAGGGCGAAGGGCACGCCGGAGGCGCGCAGGTATTCCTCGGTCTCTTTGTGTTCGGCGGCGAGGCCGAGCGGCGAGGTGTCGGCGCGCAATACGCTGGTGTAGGCCAGCAGTTTCACGCCTGCTTTTTTGGCGGCGTCGATGACGACTTTGTGTTGTTTGCTGCGCTGGCCGACTTCGCTGGAGGAGATGAGCAGTACTTTGTCTGCACCTTGCAGGGCAACGTTCCAGCTCGACGGCTGGTTGTAGTCGGCTTGGCGGACTTGCACGCCCAAGGCGGCGATATCTTTGGCCTTCTCCACATTGCGCACGGCGGCAACGAGGTTGGCCGCGGGGAATTTCTTCAGCAAGGCCTTGATGACGAGTTGGCCCAATTGGCCTGTTGCTCCGGTGACGACGATCATGATGCTTCCTTTCTTTTTTAGGGTTGTTGATTGGGTAAACGATCAGAACTCAAGCTCCCTGATCGTCCCTCACCTCCGTTCCCCCTCTCCCGGAGGGCGAGGGGTACGGTATGCCGCTACGCGAATTTCACGCTTCCTGAAGAATATCCTTTACAATAACTTTTCGTAAGTACGTACAAAAAGGTAAGTGTCATGCCACAAGTTAATATACGGATGTCGAAGATCGCCCAACGCCGGGGCGAGGTGTTTTCCACGGCCTGTCCCTCGCGCGAAATTCTTAATCACGTCACCAGCCGCTGGGGCGTGCTGGTGCTGGTCGCGCTGATGGAGGGGACGCACCGCTTCAGTGATCTACGCCGCAAGATCGGCGGGGTGAGCGAGAAGATGCTGGCGCAGACCTTGCAACAACTAGAGAAGGACGGTTTTATCGACCGCATCTCCTACCCGGTTGTGCCGCCGCATGTCGAGTATTCGCTGACGCCGTTGGGGGAGGAGATCGGCAGTCAGGTCGATTCGCTTATCGACTGGATCGAGAGTAATCTGCCGAAGATCATGAAGGCGCAGCAGAAACGCGCGGCTTGACGATGTTATTGCCAACCCGCCACACGTAGAGGAACCGATATGAATAGCCGCATACGCCAGATCGTCGAGCAGATGAGCCAGTTGGAAGATGAGCTGAATGCCGCGCTCGAAGAGCAGCAGAGCCGTTTGCGTTATTCGGTCGAAGGCCGACGTGTGGTGTTCGAGCAAACTATCAGGGAGGCGCACCAGCGCGTCAAGCTGGGGGTGTTCCGCTGGTTCCTCACCGTCCGCCCGCAGAACTATCTCACCATGCCCGTGATCTACGGTGCCTCCGTGGCACTGGTGCTGTTCGATCTGAGTGTGAGCCTGTATCAGGCGGTGTGTTTTCCGGTTTACGGTATCGCGAAGGTGAAGCGCAGCGATTACATCGTGTACGACCACCAGCATCTGGCTTATCTGAATATCATCGAGAAGGTGCATTGCCTGTATTGCTCATACGCGGTGGGGATGCTGGCTTACACGCAGGAGATCATCGCGCGCACCGAGCAGTATTTCTGCCCGATCAAGCACGCGCGCAAGGTGCGCAACGCACATTCGCGCTACGAGCGTTTTCTTGATTACGGCGACGGGGAGGAGTTCCATCGCAAGTTGGAGGAATTCCGCGCTGCGCTGGCGGAAGAGGAGCGTGCCGCCAATGCGACCAAATCGTGATGGCGGCCTGAATTTCAACGCCTCAGCGCGACTTCCGCTGCCACCACTCGCGCTGCTGTTCCTTGTCCATGAACGTCCACGCGAGGAAACGGCTCTTTTTCTGGCCTTGTGACATCTCGATGGTGCGGTTCTCTTTCGCCTTGGAGTATTTCAGCGTGCGATAGACATGCGGCAGGGTGGCTGATTTCGAGATGAGGGTGGTGAACCACAGGCAGTTGTCTTTGCCCGATTCGCTTTCCTCGATCATACGGTTGACGAAGGCTTCCTCGCCGCCGTCGCAGCACAGTTCCAAACTCTGCCCGCCGAAGTTCAATACCGGTTTCTTGCGTTTGTCGTTTTCCTTGCCGAGATTCTTCCACTTGCGTTGCGCGCCTTGTCTGGCTTCGGCCAGCGAGGCGTGGAAGGGCGGGTTGCACAGGACAAGGTCGAAATATTCGTCGGCGTAGGTTACGCCCGAGAATATCTCTTTGGGGGAGGTTTGCAGGCGTAGTTCGATGGCAGCTCCCAACTGGTTCGCATCCACGATGCGTTGTGCATTCTCTAGCGCCACCTTATCGACCTCTGTGCCGACGAACTGCCAGCCGTATGCCGCATGGCCGATGAGCGGGTAGATGCAATTCGCACCGGTGCCGATGTCGAGTGCGCACACCGACTTGCCGCGCGGGATGGTATTGCCGTTGCTTGTGCCCAGCAGGTCGGCGAGATAGTGCAGATAGTCGGCACGACCGGGAATGGGCGGGCACAGATATTGGGCGGGGATGTCCCATTCCTTGATGCCGTAGTCGCATAACAACAGCGCGCGGTTGAGCGCTTTCACCGCTGCTGGATCGGCGAAATTGATGCTCTCGTTGCCGTATTCGTTGATTGCCACGAACGCGGCCAACTCCGGGCTGCTCGTGATGAGCCGGGCAAAGTCGTAACGTTCTCGGTGCAGGTTGCGCGGATGCAGATTGGTTTTTGTTGCGGCTTGGGACATGGCGCGGTTCGTTGCTTTAGGATGGCGCGGATTGTAACAAGCGGACCAGTTGCGCATTGCCCTATAATTTCTGGCACGAGTCCCGTCATTTTCCAATTATCGTGATTTTCGCTTGACCCTCACGTAACGTCAGGCCCTAACCTTGCTGCACGTATGAAGAAAGGAGAGACCGATGTTGCTTAAAGTGGGGGAATTGGCCAAACGCTGCGGCCTGACGGTGCGCACGCTACATCACTATGACGCCATCGGTCTGCTCACGCCTTCTGCGCGTTCCGACAGCGGCTACCGGCTTTACAACCGTAACGACATCGCCCGTTTGCACCAGATACAGGCATTGCGGCGTTTCGGTCTGGCCTTGGCCGATATCGGGGCGGTACTGGCAAATCCCGGCTCACACCTCGCGGCCATCGTGGATCAGCAGATCCAGATGCTGGAGCGGCAGATCGTGCAAAGTAGCGCATTGCGCGACCGTCTGTCCCAGTTGCAAGGCCAGTTGCAGCGGGGGGAGGAGCCGGAGCTTGCCGATTGGTTAACGACTCTGGAGATGATGACGATGTACGACAAATACTTTAGCAAGGAAGAGCAAAAAAGCTTCCCGTTATTGAGCACGGCGGAAAACACGACCACGGCGGAGTGGGCGGAGCTGGTGCAATCGGTGCGCGAGGCGATGGAGATGAAAGTACCGCCGCAAAGCCCTGGTGCGCAGACATTGGCGAAGCGCTGGATAGCGATGCTGATGCGCGATTCGAAGGGCGATCCGCGCTTGCTGGCCAAGCTGAACAGGATGCACTTCAACGAACCTGCTGTGCAGGCGCAGACCGGCATCACGCTGGATATGATCGCCTTCGTGCAGCAGGCGTATGCCGAGACGAAATTTGCGATCTACGAGAAATATCTATCGCCCGATGAGATGGCATTTATGCGCGAGCATTACGTCAGCGGCACCAGCGAATTTCCCGCCTTGGTCGCGGAGGTGTTCCAGCATCTGGAAGACGGCATTGCGCCGGACGATCCGAAGATGCGTGAGCTTACTTTGCGCTGGATGGGATTGGTGCGTTCTTATGCGGGCGACGATCCCACGACACAGGCGAAGCTGCGCGAGGTGATGGCAAAACATCCCGAGCTGCTGGAAGGTTCCGGGATAGATGCGCGTCTGCTCGCTTATGTCCGGCAGGCGATGGCGCATCTGCGACCACACTAGCGGGGGCTGCAACTAAATTTCCGCGACTGGCGGCCTTGCATTAAAATGCGACGCCTTTAAACATCGACTTACCTCGCCAGCGCGGAAACCCTTGCCACAACTATGAATCTCATCATCCAAGCATTGCACGATATTCCCGCGAGTCATCTTGACCGTCTGGCCAGCCTTTCGCTGGCCGCACGTGTCGAACAGGTTGGCCCCCATGTCTACCGTTTGCGCGAGGCACGTCCGCATGACGGTGTGCCGATGTTCTGTTACGAGCATCAGCTCGATTACGGCTTTGTACGCGCGGGGCAACATCTGTCCGACTTCGGGCTGGTGGTGATGGATATGGATTCGACGCTCATCAGCATCGAGTGTATCGACGAGATCGCCGATATGCAGGGCATCAAGCCGCAGGTGGCCGAGATCACCGAGGCGGCGATGCGCGGCGAGATCGATTTTGCCGAGAGTCTGCGCCGCCGGGTGGCCTTGCTCAAAGGCCTAGACGAGAGTGCCTTGCAGCGCGTGTATGACGAGCGCCTGAAACTGAATCCCGGGGCGGAGCTGATGCTGGCTGAACTGAAGAGACATGGCATCAAGACGCTACTGGTTTCCGGCGGCTTCACCTTCTTCACCAAACGGTTGCAGGCCCGTCTGGGGCTGGATTTTGCCCATGCCAACACGCTGGAGATCGTCGATGGCCGGTTGACGGGGCAGGTGCTGGGCGACATCGTGGATGCTCAGGCCAAGGCGGACTGGCTGATTCATGTCCGCGAGGAACTGGGGCTGCGTCCAGAGCAGGTGATCGCCATGGGTGACGGCGCGAACGACCTGAAGATGATGGCGCAGGCCGGTATCGGCATTGCTTACCATGCCAAGCCTATCGTGCGTACTCAGGCGACCTTCGCGCTCAATTTCGTGGGGTTGGACGGGTTGGTGGGGCTGTTCGCGTAGCGGCTTGCACGGCACAGTAGCAACAAATAAAAACGGCGACTCGCATGAGTCGCCGTTTTTGTGTGGCCGTCTGCCTTATTCGATCTTGGCGTTGGCGCGCAGTGACTTGATGCTTTCCATGATGGACTGTTGCTGGAGGCGTTTCTCCAGAGTCTGGCGCACTTCCTCATAGGCGGGGATCTTCACGTCGCGCAGGTCTTCCAGTTTGATGACGTGCCAGCCGTATTGGGTCTGTACCGGCGCGCTGGTCTGGCCTTTACCCAACTTGATGATGGCTTCGCCGAAAGGTTGTACGAACGCGCCGGGATTGGTCCAGCCCAGTGCGCCGCCTTGTTCTTTGGAGCCGGGATCTTTGGATTTTTCCTTGGCCAGTTTGTCGAACTTGCCGCCTTTCTTCAGGCTGGCGACGATGGCTTGCGCTTCTTTCTCGCTCTCGACCAGGATGTGTGCCACTTTGTATTCTTTGCGGCCGGTGACCAGTTTCTTCTGGTTCTCATATTCCTGCTTGATGGTCTCTTCCGAGATCGGATGGGTCTTTACATAGTCCTGTGCAAAAGCGTTGCGCAGGATGTTCTGTTTGGTGACTTCGATGATCTGGGCGATCTCGGCTTGTTTGTCGAGGCCTTTTTTGGAAGCTTCCTGCGCGATCACTTCGAGGTCGATCAGCTCATCGCGGATCTTCTTGCGCAATTCCGGGCTGTCCGGCTGGCCTTGTTGGGCGATGGCCTTGATGTTCATGTCGACGCGTGCCTGCGGGATAGCCACGCCGTTGACCACGGCGGCGGTGTTGCCTTGCTCGGCGACCTTGTCGGCGGCATTGACCGTGTTGGCGGCGATCGCACCCAGCAGGGCGAGCGCGGCGATATTGGTGAATTTAATCATGGTGTTTCGTCCTTAGTTAGATGATTGAAGTTGAATTCTTCCGGTATTGGTTCCGGTCAGGTCGCCCGAATGTCCATGCGTCACCCGCACGGAACGATCTCTCCAAGCGCCAAATATATCACACGCCACCCGGCGGAGTGTTAAGCCCGCAACCTTGTTCAGGCGGGGAATACCCGTTTGAAGGGTTTGACGGAGACCTGGGCATACACGCCAGCCGCCACATAGGGGTCGGCATCCGCCCAAGCACGGGCATCGGCCAGACTGGCGAATTCAGCGACGATGAGGCTGCCACTGAAACCTGCCGTACCGGGATCATTGGCATCCACGGCGGGGAAGGGGCCGGCCAGCAACAGACGTCCTTCATCCTGCAAGGTTTGTAACCGCGCGAGATGGGCGGGGCGGGCAGCTTTGCGCCGCTCCAGACTGTCGGGAACATCTTCTCCGATGATGGAATAAAACATCACTGACCGTCCTTTTTGTCTTCTTCCACGTATTTCGACAGCATCGCCGCCTGTAGCAGGATGAACACCAGCATGATGGCGGAGGTGCCGAACAGTTTGAAATTGACCCAGGTGTCGAGTGAGAAGCTGAACGCGACATACAGATTGAGCAGACCCAATACCGCGAAGAAGCCGCTCCACGCCAGATTGAGGTTATGCCATACCGGATCGGGCAGCGGCATCTTCTCCTGCAACAGGGCGCGCATCAGGTTCTTGCCGAACAGGGCGTTCGATACCAGCAGGGCAGCGGCGAAGAACCAGTAGAGCACGGTGGGTTTCCATTTGATGAAGGTCTCGTCGTGCAGCAGCAGGGTCGCGCCGCCGAACACCACGATGATGCCTAGGCTCACCCACAGCATGGTATCCACCTTGCCGTGGCGATACTTGACCCAGGCGACCTGCACGAAGGTCGCAATGATGGCCGCGGCCGTCGCGGCATACACGCCGAACGCCTTGAAGATGACGAAGAACAGGATGACGGGGAATAGGTCGAACAGGATTTTCATAAGCAGTTTGTCGTTTCGGGGTAGGCGCAGGGTTAGCTGCGATCAAGTGCGAGAGAGGCGGAGTTGATGCAATATCGCAGGCCGGTGGGATGCGGGCCGTCCTGGAACACGTGACCCAGATGGGCGTCGCACTTGGCGCAGCAGACTTCGACACGATCCATGCCGAGCGGGTCTTCTTCCTTGTAGACGACAGCCTCTTCGCTGACCGGCTGCCAGAAGCTGGGCCAGCCTGTGCCGGATTCGTATTTCGTCTCCGAATCGAACAATGCTTCGCCGCAACAGACGCAGCGGTAGATGCCGATGTCGGTGCAGTCCCAGTATTCACCGGAGAACGCCAGTTCAGTGCCG
This sequence comes from uncultured Gallionellaceae bacterium, assembly GCA_964571195.1. Taxonomy (GTDB): domain Bacteria; phylum Pseudomonadota; class Gammaproteobacteria; order Burkholderiales; family Gallionellaceae; genus PALSA-1006. Next base: position 62,666 of record CAZNAD010000004.1, read on the forward strand.
CATTCGCGGCAGATCTCGAACTGATCCGGCGTGAGCTCCTCGCGCCATTCGGCATTGGTTTTTTCTTGCGGGTGTTTTGTCATGGTTAAAAACTTTTACCACATAACCAGCGACTTGTCCGCTTGCGGGCTTAGTCGAATGGCTAGTTGTTTCATCAGAGACACCGAGACACAGAGGATGCACAGAGAAAAACAAAATCACTTCTTTGGTTTTGACTTTCTCCGTGTCTCTGTGTCTCTGTGGTGAATTGCATTTTCAAAGCACCTCAGCCGCGTGATCTGCCAGCCTCGAACGCTCGCCGCGTTGCAGGGTGACGTGTCCGCTGTGCGCCCAGCCTTTGAAGCGATCCACCACGTAGGTCAGGCCGGAGCTGCCTTCGGTGAGGTAGGGCGTGTCGATCTGCGCGATGTTGCCCATACACACCACTTTGGTGCCGGGACCGGCGCGGGTGATGAGGGTCTTCATCTGTTTCGGCGTCAGATTCTGCGCCTCGTCGATGATGAGGTATTTGTTGAGGAAGGTGCGGCCGCGCATGAAGTTGAGCGATTTGATCTTGATGCGGCTGCGGATCAGGTCGCGCGTCGCAGCGCGGCCCCAGTCGCCGCCTTCTTCGTCGGCCTGGTTCAACACGTCGAGGTTGTCGTCCAGCGCGCCCATCCACGGCGACATCTTCTCTTCTTCCGTTCCCGGCAGGAAGCCGATGTCTTCGCCCACCGGCACGGTGACGCGGGTCATGATGATCTCGGAATAGGTCTTTTGTTCCAGCACCTGCATCAGGCCCGCCGCCAGCGTGAGCAGGGTCTTGCCGGTACCGGCCTGTCCCAGCAGCGTGACGAAATCGATCTCGGGATTCATCAGCAGGTTGAGCACGAAGTTCTGTTCGCGGTTGCGCGCGGTGATGCCCCAGATGGCGTTCTTGCTGTGTGTGTAATCGGTGAGGGTGCGCAGGGTGGCGGCGTTGCCGTCCTGTGCCGCAACCACTGCGTAGAACGGAGTCTCGCCTTCCTGATAGACGAATTCGTTCACCAGCATGTCCCGGCACATCGGGCCTTGCAGGTGATAGAAGGTGTGTCCGCCTTGTAGGCCGGATTGCATGTCTTTGCCGTGTTTGTCCCAGAAGTCGGCTGGCAGGGGCAACATGCCGGTGTAGAGCAGGTCGGTGTCTTCCAGCACCTTGTCGTTGAAATAATCCTGCGCGTTCAGACCCAGCGCACGCGCTTTGATGCGCATGTTGATGTCTTTGCTGACCAGGGTGACTTCACGCTTCGGTTGTTGCTTGTGCAGGAACGCGACCACGCCGAGGATGGCGTTGTCGGCCTTGCCGTTGGCCAAGTTCTCCGGCAACTGGTGGGTGATGAACTCGGTTTGCAGGAACAGGTTGCCGGTGGCGCTCTTGTTACCCTGCGATTGCAACGGCACGCCGTCCACGATGTTGATGCCTTCGCTCACCAACGAGTCCAGGAAGCGGCTGGCCTGGCGCGCATTACGCGCCACTTCGGTCATGCCTTTCTTGTTGTTGTCCAGTTCCTCCAGCACGAACATCGGCAGATACACATCGTGTTCCTCGAAACGGAACAAGCTGGTCGGGTCGTGCATCAGCACATTGGTATCCAGTACGAACAGCTTGGTGTCCGGGGCTTTTTTGCTGCTAGAGGCTTTGCGGGTCGGCATGTTGCTCCTTACAGGTTTTGTACGAACGAGAGGACTTCCTGGGCGTGGCCGTCGGCTTTGAGGCCGCGCCACTCTTTGCGGATGATGCCTTTGTTGTCGAGCACGAAGGTGCTGCGCTCGATGCCGCGCACCTGTTTGCCGTACATCATCTTCTGTTTCATCACGGCGAACTGGGTGCACACGGTCTCCTCGGCATCCGAGAGCAGCGCGAACGGCAGGGTGAACTTGGTCTTGAAGTTCTCGTGTGATTTGATGCTGTCGCGCGAGATGCCGACGATATCGCTGCCAGCCTGCTTGAATCCGTCATACAGGTCGCGGAACTGCTGTGCCTCGGTGGTGCAGCCGGGGGTGCTGTCCTTGGGGTAGAAATAGATCACCAGAGATTTGCCGGAGATGGGATACAGCGTGAAATCGACAGCGCCCGTGGCGGGCAGGGTAAAATTCGGTACGGCCTGATGCGACATTGAATATGCTCCTGTGATGGGGTGTCATTGTTGTCAAAATAGGCGAGCAAGGCAAGCGCTTCCTTGTTTCCCCTTGGGGCATCGGGGGTATCGGTGCCGAAATAGCACTAAGGAAGGTCTGATTAAGCCCGAAAGCCATGGTTCGATAAATTTTGCGTGCCGCGAAACTTCGTTTTCCGTTCGTCCCGATAACCAGCCACTTGCTAGCTTGCTGGCTTAGTGGATTGGCTAGTAGTTTCATCAGTGCCGCGCTTGCGCGGTGTATCGAGGGAGCGAACGGAAAACGAGCTTGCGAGTTTCGCTAAAACACTCACCACGAACGGGCTTAATCAGACCTTCTCTAAATCAGGGGTAAAGAATTCCCATGCCACATCAAAAAATTCGCCGTTTGCGCTGGATCGCCTTCATTCTGGTGGCGCTGTGTTACATGCTGGCGTTCTTCCATCGCATGGCTCCCGCCGCCATCGCCGGTGAGTTGCAGCGCGATTTTCAGGCCAGCGGCGCGGCCTTGGGCGGGCTGGCCGCGATGTATTTTTACATCTACATGCTGATGCAGATCCCGGTCGGGGTGATGGTGGATACGCTGGGAGTGCGCCGTATCGTCATCGCCGGGGCGCTGGTGTCGGGTATCGGTTCGCTCATGTTCGCCTGGGCGGACAGCCTGCCCATGGCGTATGCCGCGCGTTTGTTGAGCGGGCTGGGGGTGTCGGTGTTCTTCATTGCGCTGATGAAGATCAATGCCGTGTGGTTCCATGACCGCCACTTCGGCGCGGCGGGTGGTCTGTCCATCCTGCTGGGCAACATCGGTGCGGTGTTGTCGGCTTCGCCGTTGGTCTGGCTGGTGGCGCAGACCTCGTGGCGCAACGTGTTCGCCGGTGTCGGTCTGTTCTCGCTGTTGCTGGCGCTGCTGGTGTGGCTGCTGGTGCGCAACCATCCGCACGAGGCGGGATTGCCGAGTATGCGCGAACTGGAAGGCAAGCCGCCCCATCCCAAACACCACGGGCATTGGTGGGACGGACTGGTGCAGGTGGCGAAGAACCGGGCGACCTGGCCCAGCTTCTTCCCCAATTTTGGCATCGCCGGAACCCTGTTCGCTTTTGCCGGATTATGGGCGGTGCCGTATCTGCGCGATGCCCACGGCATGAGCCGCGAGCTGGCCAGTCTGCATAACACGCTGCTGCTGGTCGGTTTCGCCGTTGGTGCGATGGGCAGCGGCTTGCTCTCGGACTACATCGGGCGGCGCAAGCCGCTCATCGTCGGCGGTTCGCTGCTGTATGTGTTGTGCTGGCTGCCCATCCTGCTGTTATGGCAACTGCCGCTGGCCTGGAGTTACACGCAGTTCTTCGTGATGGGTTTCTGCGCGTCCGGCTTCACCCTCGGCTGGGCCAGCGCCAAGGAAGTGAATCCGCCCGCGCTGTCCGGCATGGCGACGAGTCTGGTGAACACCGGTTCGTTCATCGGTGCGGGCATATTGCAACCGCTGGTCGGCTGGGTAATGGACAAGGCATGGAACGGGCAGATGCTCGACGGTGCGCGTATCTATACGTCGGAAAACTATCAGGCCGGATTGGCGGTGATGTTCGCCTTCGCGCTGATTGGCCTGACCGGTTCGTGTTTCATCCGCGAGACGTATTGCCGCTATGAGAGCGATGCGGGGCTTGGAGGTAAAGCCTGAGTGGCATTTCAGCTTCTGATGGAGGGTGTGCGTGAAAGTGAGAGGCGATGCTGATAAGCAAAGCGTCCCTCTCGACTGATGGGTATGGCATTTTTGTGTCATCGTAAAAATACGAAATCAATTTGTTTCGCATCTTATCGGCCTATGGAAAACTCTGTGCCTTTATAAGAACTCTGGAAAGACCCAATACTAAGGCCAGTGTATGCCGTTAATTTTGGCACGACACTATGGGCTGTACTATTGTCATAAGCTAGCCCCATATTTAGCCTCGTGACCTTGACGATTTTGTCATCTATTCCAGATACTTTCGAAGCATTATGGCTACTCAAGATGATTTCTTTTATTTCGACTCCCTTGTCCGCAGATATATTCCATAAGACTGATTCGTAATTGTATAGAGCGAGAATAATAGGTTTTTTTGTTGCATAGATATGCACATTGATTGTGCTAGATGATGGGTCTTCTGCCGGTCTCCCAAAATGACGCGGCCCTTCGTAGACCCCAACAGCATGAAGCTCGGTATTTTGCGATAGCGCTGCAGCATCTCGCGTAAATGGTATGCCGGAATCATTTAGTCGGTGCCGTTCATCTCCTCCTGCTAATCTTGGCGAGTGGAAACCAGTCATAGGTGATGGAGTCTCTGCCCCTGACTTTTCATTAAAAATTACTGCCCCGCCACCTTTGAAGTTGTAAGTTGTTGTTTTCTGGGTTGCTCCTCGACCAATTTCCCCCCGTAAGATGGCTTGGCCGCAGGCACTCGCTTCGTTACAGTCTAATGTGATGGAATTGAGATCATATATTTTTGAATGTCCATAATCTCCCGTTGGTTGTGGTACCCCCTCTGGAATGTAAAACGTGGCGCTAAGCCCGCCATACAAACCGGCTGGATAGGTGAAGTTCTTAAGCACCACATACGCATTATTCAGATCGGGGGGAATATCTGGGGGCTGACGATGTTGTATTTCGTATTTCTTTTTGAGTGCGGTAATCCATTTTGTTGCATCTTTAAGTGTTGCTCGGCGTAATACTCCTCTTCGCATTGCATCCGCCAAGCCAGCTTCACCAGCAAGAGGTGCATTCTTATCATGGAAGGAATTTGGTGGAGTGGCAGGTGAGGTGATTAGCAGCTGCGTAGGCTTAAGTGGCGTACCTATAACGACTTTCCCCTCTCCATGTGGCACCGAATATATTTTACTGATAGGCCGAGAATAGAGTATCTGGGAAAGCTTCTGCTCAACTGTTGCTTCTTTAACATTTGTGATCTGCCCATATCCAAAGCTAGCCACAAAGCTATCGTGTAAATTAAGTTTCTCATAGCTAAACGCCGAAGTACTGCAGGGGCCATTGTCATGAGAATTGCTAGTAAGAAGAGGCGTGCCCATTTTTAATCCAGCAACTCTCTGGCGGTTGTGCCCGCTGGCAAATACAGCGACGATGTTCGTTCCCTCAGTCCAAGCAATGTTCCAAATTGTTGGCTCCGAAGCACCCAGCATCAGTGCAATCGGTTTGTCTGGATAGTTCACTGCAACATCAATCTGAGTCGAAACATTGCCGCTTTGGTCTATTTGAAAATCAATTGCCTTTCCTCCAAGTGCTCCGGCAGCCAAGATAACGGTATCTTTAGGAAACTGAACGCCAGGGAAGCCACAAACAGAGGGAACGTCCGTTTTAACTGGAACTGGTTTTTCGGCATACGATACAGTGCATAGGAAACTTGCTAGTACGACAAAAATCGTTCTGTACATGGGCGCTCCTTAATGATTGGCACGGTAACTTCTTAAAAGAGGTGCGATGCCCAACGTGGAAGTAACCGGCACCGCATCGCGGTGTCCGAGTTGACTGTAGGGTTAGGGGATTGGCTATGACATTTCAAATGTTCTATGGGCGATGGAAATAATCAGCGCAATGACTGCGGCGATTGCGGCGTACATTGCCCACCGCTCTGCACGAGAAGCAATTCGATTAGCATCTCTTGCAATTGATAGGGTTTCTTCCTCTCGGGCATCGCGCTTGGATGAGGCCTCCAGTGCTTCTTTAGTTTCAAGTTCCTCCATCCATCGGATTGCCTCTAGCGTTCCATCATCCAGCACGACATTGATTGCAGCAGCTCTTGATCTGCCAGCTTCGATAAACGCGCGGACATTAGATTTTCCGCGCCTTTCAAACGACTCTCTAAATTCATCGGGTGTCGTCATGGAATCCCCTAACGAAAAGTAGACACCCTAAAAAATGCCGGGAAAGGCACCTTAGAGGTGTGCAATCTGTCATCTGTTCTGCAATGCCCTGTTTTTGCTTGGGGTGGGATTATGGCGACCCCTAATCCTTCCGACAAAAGCACCATTCCATGATCTCCCGAATGATTCGACCACTCTCGCGATAAGCAGCGCAGCCTTTGCACCGCACAGCTTTAACGTGGGCTGGATTAGACGTTATATTTTTCTTCGCGGCAAGCGCCGATATTTTGTTGTCCGCGCGATGATTTACACTCACGCCTTCAACACAGGCGGCAGAGGTACGTTCAGTCTGCTCAATAGGTGATGCGATGGGTGCTGATTTACGAAATCGGAAAGGGGTTGAAGAGAGGGCGGCGATGATTGTCGCCATTGCGCTTGACCTCGGTTCCACCTCGATCAAAGCCGGGCTGCTGCGTGATGACGGCGTGTTGTGCGAGATTGTTTCCTCCCCGGCTCCCGCGATGTTTGCCAGTGACGGAACCTATGAAAGCGATGCGCTGGTTTATCTGCACACGGCGCAACAGGTGCTCGCGCGCTGTCTCGAGGCGACACACGAAAGGCCGACACTCGCGTTGTGTAGCCAGCGTTCTTCCTTCCTGATCTGGGAACGTGCGAATGGAGCGCCCGTGACACCGCTGATCTCATGGCAGGACACACGCGGCGCGGCGAGTTGCACGTTGTTGCGTGAACAGGAAGCGCGTATCTCGGCACTGAGCGGCTTGCGTCTGACCCCGTATTATCTTGCACCCAAGTTGCAGGTGCTGTTGCAATCGAATCCGCACTGGCGTGAGTCACTCGAACGGGGCGAATATCTGGTGGGGACGCTGGACACCTTTTTGATCTGGCATTGGACGGGCGGCAGACATTTCGTGACCGATGCCTCGATGGCGGCGCGTACGCTGCTTTTCGATATTTACCTGCAACGATGGTCCCCCGAGTTGTGCGCTTTGTTCAATATCCCGCTGGCCGTGCTGCCGCAGATCATCCCTTCTTGCGGGGCTGCCATCCGGCTGGACAATGGACTTATGCTGCAAGTTTGTGTGGCCGACCAGTCCGCCGCTTTTTACGCGGCAGCGGGCTGGGACGGGCAGGCGGCGCTGGTCAATCTGGGCACAGGCGGCTTCGTCATGCGTGCCGCCGTGACGGACGCCCCGCAGGGTTATCTGCGCACCTTGCTTTATCAGGATGCCGAGGCGACCGCGCATCTCGCGCTGGAAGGCACACTCAATTCCATTGCGGCGGCACTCGCCCCTTACCCGGTCGCAGATTGTCGAGCAGAAGACCTTGCCACGAATGACATTTACTGTCTGGCCGAACCCAGCGGGGTAGGGGCACCGTATTTTCGCGGTGATCTTGGCGTGCAGTTCTCGGCACCAGTCACCCATCTGTCGGCGCGGCAGATCGGAGCATTGTTGTTGGAAGCGATTGTGTTTCGTGTGACGCGGATACTGGAAGAATTGCACCGGATGTCTGCTATCGAGCGCGTCTATCTCTCCGGCGGGCTGTCGTCGCTCCCGGCACTGCGCTACGGCATCGCCCGTTGTGCGCCTGCGGCGGTTTATCTGTTGCACCAACCGGACGCGAGTCTGCAAGGTGCCGCGTTGTTGGCGGCAGGTCGCCCGAGTGGCGGTGATAGTGCAGCGGAGCGGATCATATTGACGGAGACGGATGCGCGTCTGCCGGAAAAGTACCGGCAGTGGTGTGACTGGTTCGATGCGCTGCGGGTTAAACCGGTGCGGGGATAGGCGGCCAGGTCAGCTCGATACGCCCGCAGTTCGGCAGGCTCGCGAGTACGACGGCAGCAGCCGAAGTGGTGAGGCCTTGTGCGGCGAGGATGGGGTTCTCGTGCGAGACCGCCAATATATGCCCGGCTGGATGACGTGCGGCGAGTTCGTCCAGAAGGTCGCGCAGACGTTCCATCTGTTCCAGAAACGACTCACCCGCTGGTGTTTTGAAATGCAGCGGATCGCGTTTCACCTGGTCGTTGAATGCATCCACCGGCTGTCCGTCCATGCCCGAGCGGCGCTCGTTCAGACGCGGATCAATGCGCAGCGGCAACGTCCGGCCTTGTAGCAGGATGGCCAGCGTCTCCTGGGCACGCGGAAACTCCGACACATAAGCGTGAGTGTAGTGCTCGTCACGTAGCGTGGCAGCCAATGCTTCCGCCTGGGCGATGCCTTTGGCGGTGAGGTGTACGGGTCTGGTCGGGTCATCGTTGATGAAATGGCCGACGTTGGCTTCACTCTCGCCGTGTCGAATCAGGGTGATCTTCATGTGTCTGGGTTGGTTCTTTCGTTTGTCCTGGGAAGGTCTGATTAAGTCCGAAAACTATGGTTCGATACATTTTGCGTGCCGCGAAACTTCGTTTTCCGTTCGTCCCGAGTGTCGCGCTTGCGCGATGTATCGAGGGAGCGAACGGAAAACGAGCTTGCGAGTTTCGCTAAAACACTCACCACGAACGGACTTAATCAGACCTTCCCTAAATCATACAATATTCGTCGGGATTGAACTTTATTCGTGCTGGCCGGTCATAGCATCCGAGTGAACCGCTCATCGTTATGAAAGGACACATCATGAAGAAGTATCTGGTATTGATCGCATTGACCGTTTCTGAATGGATCGCTGTTTTGACCTACACCGTCCCGGTCTAAGCGCGGGACGCTTCCAAGCATCGTTATTCCCTGATCGAAAAATTGCCGCGCTGATGCGCGGCAAAGTGCGTTGCCGCGAGAAAGTTTCTGTGCGGCGGCCTCTGCTGCTTGCAATGGTTTTAATATTTCCATAATATTGGAAATATAAAATCATTTGCACGGGGTGAAGATGAAGATCGAGGTGGCAGTCGATGCGTTGGCGGCACTGGCACAGGAATCGCGTCTGTCGGTGTTCCGTCTGCTGGTGCAGGCGGGGAAAGAGGGCATGGCAGCCGGTGTGTTGGGGGAGCGTTTGGCTATTCCGCCCGCCACGCTGTCGTTCCATCTGAAGACACTGAGCCATGCAAAGCTGGTCAAATCACGCAGCGAAGGGCGTTTTGTCATCTACAGCGCCAACTATGCCGAGATGGACAGGCTGATCGCTTACCTCACCGAGCATTGTTGCGCCGGGGACGGTGCGCAGTGTCAGCCGATCAAGAAATGTTAATGACGCGAAAAAGGAAGAATGGACATGAGTGAACAAACCTACAACGTGCTGGTGTTGTGTACCGGCAATTCCGCCCGCAGCATCTTGGGTGAAGTGTTGTTCAATACGCTGGGCAAAGGCAAATTCAAGGCCTACAGCGCGGGCAGCAAACCTGCCGGAAAAGTGAATCCGGGGGCACTGGAGTGGTTGAAAGCGAATGGACATCCGACCGAGGGATTGCGCAGCAAGAGTTGGGATGAATTCGCCGCTCCCGGCGCGCCCGAGTTCGACTTCATCTTCACCGTATGTGACAACGCGGCGGGTGAGGCCTGTCCGTTGTGGCTGGGTAAACCGGCTACGGCGCATTGGGGCATTCCCGACCCTGCGCACATCGAAGGCGACGAAGCACGCCGCGCCGCGTTCAGGAAGGCCGCCGATCAGTTGTCGCGGCGCATCCAGTTGTTTCTGAGTCTGCCTATCGAAAAATTGGACAAGCTGACATTAAAAGAGAAACTCGCCGAGATCGGACGCATACAGGACTGAGCCATGAGCATCTTCGAACGTTATCTGACCCTGTGGGTCTTTCTGTGCATCATCGTCGGTGTGGTGCTGGGGCAGGTCATCCCTGCGCCGTTCCACTGGCTGGGTACGCTGGAGGTCGCCAAGGTCAATATCCCGGTCGGTCTGCTGATATGGGTGATGATCATCCCCATGTTGCTGCGTATCGACTTCGGCGCGTTGCACGAGGTGCGCAAACACTGGCGCGGCATCGGTGTCACGCTGTTCATCAATTGGGCGGTGAAACCGTTCTCGATGGCGCTGCTGGGCTGGTTGTTCATCCGTCACCTGTTCGCCCCGTATTTGCCCGCTGAACAACTCGACAGCTACATCGCCGGACTGGTGCTGCTCGCTGCGGCTCCCTGCACCGCGATGGTGTTCGTGTGGAGCCGTTTGGTGAACGGCGAGCCGCTGTTCACCTTGAGCCAGGTCGCACTCAACGATGCCATCATGGTGTTTGCCTTTGCGCCGCTGGTGGCGTTGTTGCTCGGCATGTCGTCCATCATCGTGCCATGGGATACCCTGTTGGTCTCGGTGGTGTTGTACATCGTGCTGCCGGTGTTGCTGGCGCAGATGTGGCGCAAGTTGCTGCTGGCACGCGGCGAAGAGACGTTACAACGCACCTTGACGGCGCTCGGCCCCATCTCCATCTCCGCGCTGCTGCTGACGCTGGTGCTGCTGTTCGCCTTTCAGGGCAAAGCCATCGTCGAACAACCGCTCATCATTCTGCTGCTGGCCGTGCCCATCACCATCCAAGTGTATTTCACCTCAGGCTTGGCGTATTGGCTCAATCGCCGCGTCGGTGAAGCACATTGTGTGGCGGGGCCATCGGCCTTGATCGGAGCTTCCAATTTTTTCGAGCTGGCCGTCGCTGCCGCCATCAGTTTGTTCGGTTTTGAGTCCGGCGCGGCGCTGGCTACGGTGGTCGGTGTGCTGATCGAAGTGCCGGTGATGCTGAGCGTGGTGTATCTGGTGAAGCGTAGCCAGGGGTGGTATCAGGACGGAGCGAAAGAACACTCTGCTCGATAAGCGGTAGTCTGCCACTCACTCAGGTTGCTTCGCTCGTGTGTGTATCGGGTATCATGTGCCGCATCAAAGTTAAGAGCCGAAACGAAAATGAACCTGATGTCGCGCGGTGTTGTTCTGTTGCTCGCTGGTGCGGTGTTTCCCGTGTCCGCATTCGCGGACATTTCCGCTATCGAGGAGGCCAATAGTCAACTCGTCGTACGCTCCATTTCGACCAATGTCGATTACATCGAGATCGGCAATGGTCGCCTGGGGACGACCGTCGGGACGCTGGATACGGAGACGGGGCCGGTGTCCGGTATCGCGCTGGGTGTTTCGGCGATGGGAGATGTGCTCTTTGGTCACGATCTGCTCAAGGCCGAATACGATTATTCCAGTGGACATACCGACTATATCGGTTCGTATCAGGGCGGAACTTACGGCTCGGTGGTGCAGACTTCCGGTGCGGTGTTGTCCAATTACCTGCTGCGTTACGGAGCAGGGTTTGAGTTGGGCCGTTCGGCGATGCTGATCCCTTATCTTGAGACCGGACATCACTCTTGGGATCGGGGAGTGAACTATGGCGAGTTCTATACCCATCGCTATTACGGTGCGGGGGTGTCGGGGCAGTATGCGTTGGGCAGCAGGCTGGTTTTGTCGCTTGAGGCGATGTATGGGCGAACCAGCGAGTCGGCGATTGTGATCAACGGCGGCGGGGGCTACAGCGGATTTACTGCACCACTTGGCGACTCGGTTTTGCACAAGGCCGGAATGGCGATGGACTATGCCTTGAGTCCGATCTTGCATATCAGTCTGGGTGTCGAATACGTCGCGTTCGACTACGGTATCAGTCCGACCTACCGCACTTCCGCCACCACGGTATCGTGGGAGCCGGACAGTCGCACCAAATATACGATCCTCAAGTTCGGGCTGGGGCAGTCGTTTTAACGCGGCTGTCCGTTTCCGGTCGGGCTAACCGCTTACGGTATCGCCACTGCTTCGAGTAGTTCCCTGCTCAGTCTTTCACTATCCGATGTCGGCACGTCTTGCACGCTATGCAGGCGGTGTCCCGCTACGCCGGGCAATACGGCCTGGATGTCTTCCGGGATGACCGCATCGCGTCCGTCGAGCATGGCCCAGGCACGTGCGGCGGCAAGCAGGGCGAGTCCGGCGCGCGGGGAGAGTCCGTGCAGGTAACGCGCTGATTCGCGTGTGTGGCGCAAGATGGCCTGCACATAGTCGAGCAAGGCGGGGGAGACGAATACTTGCCGGACTTGTTGTTGCAGAGCCAGTAGTTCGGCAGTTTCCATTTGCGGGGTGAGTCCTGCGACGATGTCGCGTCTGTCCACGCCGGAGAGCAGGCCGCGCTCCGCCTGCGCGTCGGGATAGCCCAGTTGGATACGCATCAGGAAACGGTCGAGTTGTGATTCCGGCAGGGGGAAGGTACCGATCTGGTGTGTCGGGTTCTGCGTGGCGATGACAAAGAACGGCTGCGGCAGCGGGCGGGTCATGCCTTCGCTGGTGACCTGTTGTTCTTCCATCGCTTCCAGTAGCGCGCTCTGGGTCTTGGGTGTAGCGCGGTTCACTTCGTCGGCAAGGATCATCTGCGCGAAGATCGGCCCCGCCTGGAATTTGAATTCGCCGCTGTCGCGCTGGAAGATGGAAACGCCGAGGATGTCGGCGGGCAACATGTCGCTGGTGAACTGGATGCGCTGGAATTGCAGGCCGAGAGTCTTAGCCAGCACATGCGCCAGCGTGGTTTTGCCGACACCGGGCAGGTCTTCGATCAACAGATGGCCGTGCGCCAGCAGACAGGTGAGTGCCAGCCTGATCTGATGCGGCTTGCCGAGAATGACCTGCTCGGTCTGGGTGATGACATTGTGAAGAGGATGATTCATGGCGCTCCGTGAAATCTAGCCCGTTCGTCCTGAGTAGGCGCGTAGCGCCGTATCGAAGGGTGAACGGGCGGGTTGATGGTCAACTTTTCCGTTTGCTGTATTTGCCAAAGTCTTTTTTGGCCAACCGTGCGACATCTGTCCAGTTGCCGCACATCATGGCTTCCTTTTTCTTGCGGCTCCATCCCTTGACTTGTATTTCGGCGGCTAGGGCTTCGTCGCGCGACGTGCATTCCTGCGACCATGCAAGCTTGATTGGCAGACGGCTGGAAGTATAACCGTTGCCCAAGCCGGACTGATGTTCGCCAATTCTTTTTTCAAGGTTGTCCGTATGGCCTGTGTAGTAGGAACCATCACTACAGCGCAGGATGTATACCCAAAAGGTCATATTCAAGTCCTTTATCCCTCGATACGGTGTCGCCTACTTCCTTCGATACGGCTTCGCCTACTCAGGACGAACGGTTTGGAAATGATCTATTGGAAGGTCTAATTAAGTCCGTTCGTGGTGAGTGTTTTAGCGAAACTCGCAAGCTCGTTTTCCGTTCGCTCCCTCGATACACCGCGCAAGCGCGGCACTCGGGACGAACGGAAAACGCCTCGCAGAGGTTCTAGCACCCTCTGGGTGTATCGAACCATGGTTTTCGGACTTAATCAGACCTTTCCTATATCAACACCGCAGCGATCACTTTACGGTCTTCGGCGGCGAGGATGTTGTAGGTGCGGCAGGCCGCTGGCGTGTCCATGAACTCGATGGCGATACGTGCGGCGACGAGATTCCGGTACAGCTCGGGACGGGCGAATTGCTGCCTTGTCCCTGTGCCGAGCAGCAACACTTCCGGCTTAAGTTCGAGGAAATAGTCGAAATGGGCAGCCGTCAGGCTGGCGAAATCGACGGCACTCCAGTCGGTGCGCACCGCACCGGACATCACCACGACGGGTTGCCGGTGGCGATGGCCGTTGATATCGACATAACCTTCCCCGTAGCCGGTGAACAGGCGTCGGTCCGAATCCGTCTGCTGATGTAATCCCAAAACGCGGTCTCCATTTGCGGCGGGTAGCAACGGCGCGGTAGAATCACGGCCTTTGCAACGCCTTGTCTGAACGGTGGTGATTCTACCATCGGCTTCGGTCCGGCAGATTAGGAAGACCTCAAGTGAAACCCGAAAAAGATACTGTTAAGCCCGTGCTGAAATCCACCAAGCTGGCGAACGTCTGTTACGACATTCGCGGCCCGGTCATGGCGCGAGCGAAACAGATGGAGGAAGAGGGACACCGTATCATCAAGCTGAACATCGGCAATCTCGCGCCGTTCGGTTTCGACGCGCCGGAAGAGATCCAGCAGGACGTGATCCTGAATCTGCCGAATTCGTCCGGCTATTCCGATTCCAAGGGATTGTTCGCCGCCCGCAAGGCGATCATGCACTATACCCAGCAGAAGAAGATTGCGGGCGTCACCATCGACGACATCTTCATCGGCAACGGCGCATCCGAACTCATCGTGATGTGTATGCAGGGCTTGCTTAATCCCGGAGACGAAGTGCTGGTGCCCGCACCGGATTATCCATTGTGGACGGCAGCGGTGACACTGGCTGGCGGCACACCACGCCACTACCTGTGCGATGAGGCCAACGAGTGGAATCCCGACATGGCGGATATGCGCAGCAAGATCACGCCGAACACGCGCGCGATTGTTGTCATCAATCCCAACAATCCTACGGGAGCGGTGTATTCCGACGCGATCCTGAAAGACATCATCCAACTCGCGCGCGAACACAACCTCATCATCTTCGCCGACGAGATCTACGACAAAGTGTTGTACGACGGTGTGACACATACCTCGATGGCATCGCTGGCGGACGACGTGCTGTTCGTCACGCTCAACGGCCTGTCCAAGAACTACCGTGCCTGCGGTTACCGCTCCGGCTGGATGGTGGTGTCCGGCGATAAGAAACACGCACAGGATTATCTGGACGGTCTGAACATTCTCGCTTCGATGCGCCTGTGTTCCAACGTGCCGGGGCAATATGCCATCCAGACCGCACTCGGCGGTTACCAGAGCATCAACGATCTGGTTGCCCCCGGAGGGCGTCTGCACAAACAGCGCGAGCTGGCCTACAACCTGCTCACCGCCATCCCCGGTGTGACCTGCGTCAAACCGAAGGCTGCGCTGTACCTGTTTCCCAAGCTCGATCCCAAGATGTACCCCATCAAGAACGACCAGAAATTCATCCTCGAACTGCTGGAGGCGGAGAAGGTGCTGGTGGTGCAGGGCAGCGGTTTCAACTGGAAGGCGACCGATCATTTGCGCATCGTGTTTCTGCCGAACTCGGATGACCTGATCGAAGCCATCGGACGCATCGCGCGTTTCCTGGAACACTATCGCAAGCAGCACGGCACATGAAGATCGTCGAAGTGTTCGCACAAGACGGGCAGGTCGTTGGCGGAGAATGGTTGGCGCGCTCCGAAGCTGTACACCGTCAGTTGCGCCCACACTTGCCGACAGACTATGCCGCCAAAATGGCGCGCGTGCTGAAAGAGGCGCGTATGGCGCTGGCGGTTAAAGGCGATACAGTGCTCGGGCTGGCTGTCTACCGCTGGCACGAAAATACCTTTGACGGCCTGAAGTTTTACGTCGACGATCTGGTAACCGACGAGGCGCGTCGTTCCGAAGGTGTCGGCCACGCTTTGATCGCACATATGGAGCAGGTTGCAAAAGACTTGGGTGCAAACGGCTTGGTGCTGGATTCCGGCACGCAACGCACACAGGCACACAAGTTCTATTTCCGCGAAGGTTTTGTTATTCCCGCTTTTAACTTTAAGAAATCATTCTCATGAAACCAATCAACGTAGGACTTTTAGGTATCGGAACAGTCGGCGGTGGCACATTCACCGTGTTGCAGCGCAACGCGGAAGAGATCACTCGCCGTGCCGGTCGCCCCATCCGCATCGTTGTTGTTGCCGACCGCAATGTGGAGATGGCAAAAAAGATCACGGGCGGAGCCTGCCGTGTGACGGATGATGCTTTCTCCGTGGTGAACGATCCCGAAGTGGATATCGTGGTCGAACTGATCGGCGGCTACGGTGTGGCGAAAGAGCTGGTACTCAAAGCCATTGCCAACGGCAAGCATGTGGTCACCGCCAACAAGGCGTTGCTGGCCACGCACGGCAACGAGATATTCACCGCCGCACAGAAGATGCGTGTGATGGTCGCGTTCGAGGCTGCCGTCGCGGGCGGCATTCCCATCATCAAAGCGCTACGCGAAGGCCTCACCGCCAACCGTATCGAATGGATCGCGGGCATCATCAACGGCACCACCAACTTTATCCTGTCCGAGATGCGCGACAAGGGCTTGAGCTTCGACACCGTGCTGAAAGAAGCACAGCGTCTGGGTTATGCCGAAGCCGACCCCACCTTCGACATCGAAGGCGTGGATGCCGCGCACAAGATCACCATCCTGTCCGCGCTGGCGTTCGGCATCCCCATGCAGTTCGATAAAGCCTACATCGAAGGCATCTCCAAACTGGATGCCGCCGACATCAAATACGCCGAACAACTCGGCTACCGCATCAAGCTGCTGGGCATTACCAAGCGCACGCCGGACGGTGTGGAGCTGCGCGTACATCCGACGTTGATCCCGTCCAAGCGCCTGATCGCCAACGTCGAAGGCGCGATGAACGCCGTCGTCGTACAAGGTGATGCCGTCGGTGCAACCTTGTACTACGGCAAAGGTGCAGGCGCAGAGCCGACCGCCAGCGCGGTGATCGCCGATCTGGTGGACGTGACGCGTATGGCGACTTCCGATCCGCAGAATCGTGTGCCGCATCTGGCGTTTCAGCCGAATGCGATGGCCGATCTGAAGATTTTGCCGATGGATGAAGTGGTCACCAGTTATTACCTGCGCCTGCGTGTGCAGGACAAGCCGGGCGTGCTGGCCGATATCACCCGCATCTTGGCGGACGAACAGATCTCCATCGACGCCGTGATCCAGAAGGAACCCGGCGAAGGCGAAGAGCAGACCGATCTCATCATGCTGACGCACCAGACGCGCGAAAAGCGCATCAATGCGGCAATCAGCAAGGTCGAGAAATTAGGCGTGGTGGCAGGGAAGGTGACGAAGCTGCGGCTGGAAGAGCTGGGCAAGTAAATTTCTAACTCCCCTCGCCCGCAAGCGGGAGAGGGAACTGATGAGGTAGTGATCGAAATGAAATACATTTCAACCCGTGGCAATGCGCCCGCCAAGACCTTCACCGAAATCCTGCTGGGCGGCCTCGCGCCCGATGGCGGCTTGTATCTGCCGGAGCAATATCCGCAGGTGACGCGCGCAGAGCTGGATGCCTGGCGCAATCTTTCCTACGCCGATCTCGCTTTTGCCGTACTGTCCAAGTTCGCTACTGATATTCCGGTGGCCGATCTCAAGGCCATCATCAACAAGACTTACACCGCCGAGGTGTACAGCAACGGACGCGCGGACAGTGATGCCACGCAGATCACGCCGTTGCGTAAACTGAGCGACGGTGTATTCATTCAGGAGCTTTCCAACGGCCCGACACTGGCGTTCAAAGACATGGCGATGCAGTTGCTGGGTAATCTGTTCGAGTACGCGCTGGACAAGCAACATGCCGAGTTGAATATCTTGGGGGCGACTTCAGGCGACACCGGCTCCGCTGCGGAATACGCGATGCGTGGCAAGCGCGGTATCAGCGTGTTCATGTTGTCGCCCAACGGCAAGATGTCGAGTTTCCAGCGCGCGCAGATGTATTCGCTGCAAGACCCAAACATCTTCAACATCGCCATCAACGGCATGTTCGATGATGCGCAGGATATGGTGAAGGCGGTGTCCAACGATCACGCCTTCAAGGCTGCGCACAAGATCGGTACGGTCAATTCGATCAACTGGGGGCGCGTGTCGGCGCAGATCGTGTATTACTTCAAAGGTTATTTCGCCGCGACGAAAACCAACGACGAGCAGGTCGCGTTCTCTGTTCCCTCAGGCAACTTCGGCAATATCTGCGCCGGACACATCGCGCGCATGATGGGCTTGCCTATCGGCCAGTTGATTCTGGCGACCAACGAGAACGATGTGCTGGACGAGTTCTTCCGCACCGGTGTCTACCGTCCGCGCGGCACAGACCACACATACGAAACCAGCAGCCCGTCGATGGACATCAGCAAGGCATCCAACTTCGAGCGCTTCGTGTTCGATTTGGTCGGGCGCGACGGCGCGAAAGTGCGCGAATTCTGGAGCAAGGTGGATGCGGGCGGTTCGTTCGACATCAAGGACACTCCATACTGGCATGCGCTGTCGAAATTCCATTTCTCATCGGGCAAGAGCACGCACGAGAACCGTCTCAACACCATCCGCGAAGTATGGGAGGAGTACGGTGTGATGGTCGATACGCACACGGCGGACGGCTTGAAAGTGGGCTTGGAGCAACGCCGTCCGAGTCTGCCGCTGATCTGTCTGGAGACCGCATTGCCCGCCAAGTTCGCCGAAACCATTCAAGAAGCGTTGGGGCGCGAACCAGAACGTCCCGAGGCATTGGTGGGTATCGAAGACCTGCCGCAACGCTGCGAAGTGATGGATGCGGATGTGGTGAAACTGAAAGCGTTCATCGCGGCGAACGTGCCGCAGTAGCAGTCCGGTGTATTCCCGCGTTTAACCGCCCACTTTCATATGGTGAGTGGTCAGGCGCGAATGCAGATACTCCCGGTCTGCCTCTGATTTGAATTGGACGAAGTGGAAGCCTGCACGGAAGGTCAGCTCTTCGCTGTCGTGGGTGGTATAGATCAATTTGCTTTTCACTTCCACGATGCGGGGGGGCTGACCGGCAGCGAGCGGTGGTAAGTGGAGGTGGAGCGTTACTGTATCGACGATCTTCAGGTTGTATTCGAACAGAATGGACACCCCCTTGAAAGAAAGGTCCTTGATGAAGCCGTGGTGTGCCGTTTCCGGGCTTTCTCCGGGCCGCGCCGTGACGTGCCATCTGACGCGGAAGCGAGGTTCGTTGCGGTGTTCCTCGCCAGTCTTGATCTCGCTTGTCGCCAGCACGGGTATCTGGTTGGCTGTGTCGGATACATCAATGGAGGCAGTGCTTGGGCTATCGTAGGTATCGGGAGCTGTCATGGTGATAACTGTCTATTCTGTCTTTGGTGTGATGAAGCCTGTTCGGGGCATCAGTACATACCACGCTCGTTGTGTGCGGTCATCAGTAGTATAAGCCAGCCGCATGTCGAATTTAATACTACTTGCTGTTTCTTTCGTGATCGGGATATTGCTGCGCCGGAGCGGGCGTATCCCGCAACACGCACCCGCCGTGCTCAACAGTTTCATCATCCATGTCTCGCTGCCTGCGCTGGCATTGTTGTATCTGCATGATTTGAAAGCGACAGGCGATATCGTGCTGGTCGCGGCGATGGCCTGGATCTGTTTCGGCCTGTCTGCGGGATTCTTCTGGCTGCTCGGACGCTGGCTGGCGCTGCCGCGTGCCACGGTCGGCGCGCTGATTCTGACTGGCGGACTGGGAAACACCTCGTTCTTCGGTTTGCCGATGATCGAGGCGTATTACGGTCATGAGGGACTGGTGAGCGGCATCATCGCCGACCAGCTCGGTTCATTTCTGGTGTTGTCCACGTTGGGGATCACCGTCGCCGGGGTGTATTCCTCGGGACGCCCGAGCATGGCGGAGATCGCCCGCCGTATCGTGACTTTCCCCCCGTTCATCGCTCTTGCGCTTGCTTTGATATTGATCCCGCTGGATTACGCGCCATGGTTCACGGTCTTGCTCAAACGACTGGGCGATACACTCGCCCCGCTGGCGCTGGTTTCGGTGGGTTTGCAATTGCGCCTCGGGCATCTGGCGGGCAATCTGCGCAATCTGGCCATCGGTCTGGGTTTCAAGCTGTTGCTGGTGCCGCTGGTGATCTACCTGTTGTATGTTCAATTGCTGGGTGCGCAGGGGCAAGCGATTCAGGTGACGGTGTTTGAGGCGGCTATGCCGCCGATGATCACTGCGGCCATCATCGCCAGCGAGCATGACCTCGATCCCGAATTGTCCACGTTGATGGTGGCGGTGGGCTTGTTGCTTTCGTTCGTGACCTTGAGTGCCTGGTGGTGGCTGCTGCGCGGTGTCTGAGCGGCGGAGACGATGATGAGAGCCAGACTGGCACGCATGCAACTTTTTCTCGGTACGCAGGGGCTGTTCGTGTGGGACAGCGTAGGCCTGCTGGGCAAGGTGTTCTACCGCTTGCCTGCGGTGTTGAAGTGGCCGGTGCGCAAGGCACTGCTCAAGCAGATTTATTTTGCCGGTATCCAGTCGGTCGGCCCGGTCAGTGGCATCGCTTTTCTGGCCGGACTGATCATGGTGATGCAAGTGAGCAATCTGGCCGGGCGCAACGAGATGTTGACCCTGCAAGTGCTGATCTGGACCGTGGTACGGGAATTGGGGCCGCTGCTTACTGCAATCGTCATTGTTGGTCGCAGCAGTTCCGCGATTGCCAGCGAGTTGGCCGCGATGCAGGTGAATGGCGAGATCAACAGCCTGAAGCGCATGGGTATCTCGCCGGTCTCTTATCTGGTGGTGCCGCGTATGCTGGCGATGTTGGTCACCAGCATGGTGTTGACGTTCTATTTTCAGGTTGTTGCCATCGGTACCGGCATGGTGGTGACCGCGTGGCATATCGATGTTTCGCTCAGCGGTGAGGTCGGTCATTTCTTCGAGCTGCTCAGTTATCGCGAGATTGCGGCGGCATTGCTGAAGAGCGCCTGTTTCGGAGTGCTGGTGTCGGTGGTGCCCTGTTACTATGGCATGGGGGTTAAACGCGCGATGACGGAGATCCCGGTGGCCGCGTCACGTGCGGTGATGCGCAGCCTGATCGCGGTGTTCGCGTGTGACGGGTTGATCACGGTGCTGGTGTTCTGACGATGGCCGCCTTGTTCCGTTTCATTGAAGTGCGCTGCGAGCATTCCGACCACCCGTATTCGTTCACGCTCGATGCCGGTGAGACGAGCTTGCTACAATTGACCGACAAGACCGAAAAGGAGGCCATGATCGACTTGGCCATCGGTGCGACCCCGTGCGGGGAGGGCAGCATCGAGATCGTGCAGGGGGACAGGCGGCACAGTAAAGATGCCGCCGTTGCCGGCAAGTTTGCGGAGCGTCGCCGTCATAACGAGCCGGTGCCGACGATATGGCAGCCGTTGTACGAGAGCCGTGCCGGTCGGGTCGGCTGGGTCGCAGCGAACGGCGGTCTGATCAGCAACCTGAAGGTCTGGGAGAACGTGACCTTGCCGCTGTGGTACCACGCGCAGCGTGATCCGTTCGAGACGGAGCGCAGTGTGATGTACTGGCTCGAGGTACTGGGATTACAAGCGGACGAGTTCGCCGCTTTTATGGCTGCGCCGCCATACAGTTTGGACTCCCGGCAGCGTAAACTGGCCGGTCTGTTGCGCGCGCTGGTGCAGATGCCGAGGGTGTTGGTGGTCGATGCGGTGTTGTTCGAGGATATCAAGACTCCGGTGGCTCAGGGATGGATGGCCGCTCTGGAGGCTTATGCGGCACAGGGACGGGCGGTGCTGGTCATGGCGGATAAGGCGATGACCTTGCCCTGGCGCAAGATCGAGTGAGGTGTATGTGACGCTGCTGGAAGACAAAGACGAACGTTTCAAGAACCTGTTCGGCAAGGCCGCGCTTTTTATTTTGCTGGCGGTGCTCGGCATCGGGGCGGTGCTGTTGTGGACCGGCATTAAAAAAGGGATGTTCACCGCCACCACCCCGATCTACTTCGTGGCCGACAGCGGACAGGATTTGAGCGAAGGTATGCCGGTCAAGTTCAGCGGCTTCAAGATCGGTAAGTTGAATACACTGGCACTGGATGAGCAAGGCCATGTGCAGGTGGAGGTCATCATCGACACCAAGCATCTGGGATTGCTCAGGCAGGATGCGGTGATTAGTCTGAGGAAAGAGGGCGTCATCGGCGACGGGGTGCTGGATATCAGCCAGGGTTCTGAAACCAAACCCGGACTGCTGGCCGGTGACAAAGTGCGCTTTGAACGCGCCAACGGTCTGGAGCAGGCGGTGATCGAGGTGAAGAACCGCATCATGCCTATTCTGGACGATGTGCATCTGGTGTTGTCCGACCCGAACGGCGATGTGCGCCAGACCCTGAAGAATTTGCGCCAGCTCAGTGCCGGGATGAACGACACCCAGCAGCGCCTCGACCGCGTGCTGGAAAGTGTCGATGGCAATCTGAACAACGAGTTGGGGCCGTTGCTGCACTCCCTGCGCCAGACGTCCACCAAGATGGAGCACGATCTGCCCGAGCTGTTGAAAAAAGCGGATAGCGGCATGGAGAATCTGCGCGTCACCACCGAGGTACTCAGGGCGGCTGTGCAGCAATCGGTGCCGCAGATACCGGGAATGTTGGGCGAGGCGCGCGAGACATTGGGTAAGACCCGCGAGATGGTCGGTACCACCCAGGAGGTGGTTGATTCGCTGAGCAACACCTGGCCACTGAAAGGTTCGGTAGTCGCCCCGGAAAAAGGCCCCGTCAGAATGGATAGCCATGATTAGACTCTGTTCGCTGTTATTGCTCGGAGTGCTGGCCGGATGTGGCGGTACTGCGCCCCCGCGTTTGCCGCATGCCATGGAGCAGGCGCAGGGGACGGATAAAGATGCGCGGCGGGCACTGCGCAACGGCGAGTTGCTGCGCGCGCAGCATAACTTCCTCGAACTGTTGGCACTGCAAGAGTCGGTCGATGATCGCGCCGCTGCTGCCACCACCTTGATCAATCTGGCCACGGTGGCGCATCAGTTGAACGACGACAGCGGCGCATTGGTCTGGCTGGACAAGATATTGCTAGAGAAGAGCGCGATCTATCCGCCGGAAGCGCGGCTGGTTGCGGCTTTCCGCAAGGCGGTGATCCTGACCGCTATGGGGCGACTGAGCGAAGCGACCGAGGCACTGCAACTGGCGGAGACCCTGTGTGCACAAAAATGTGCGGAACGTTACGGTATAGCGGTGTTACGTGCGCGCTTGTCGCTGTTGCAGGGCAATGCCTCCTATGCACTGGCTGCGGCACAGGCGCTGGCACGGCAGGAGGTGATCGGCAGGGAAGAGCAAGCGAACGCATGGCGTGTGGCGGCTGCGGCGGCGGAGAGCTTGTCTCGTCCTGAAGAGGCGTTGTCGCATTTTCAGGCTGCGCTGGAGATCGACCGGTCACTGGGGTTGAGTACGCGGATCGCCGAAGACCTGAACGGTCTGGCGCGCGTCAACCGTTCGCTCGGTCATACGGACGAGGCTGCTGCATATGCGCGCCGCGCCGAGTTGGTGGCTGAGGCCGAACGCAAACGCAGAGGGGCGGTGCGATGAGCAAGGCCTTTACCCGAGAAAGTGATGATGCGGATGAAGACGAGGATCTGCCCGCAGCGCTGGCCGTTCCCGTCGGCAGTAAGAACTACATGACACCGGCAGGTTATCAGCGTCTGAAGGACGAATACATGCACTTGCTCGATGTGGAACGTCCGGCGATGGTGCAAACGGTGTCATGGGCCGCATCGAACGGTGACCGCTCCGAGAACGGCGATTACATTTACGGCAAAAAACGTCTGCGCGAAATCGACCGTCGCCTGCGTTTCCTTGCCAAACGTATGGAAAACTCCGAAGTGATCGATCCCACGCAGCGCCAAGGTTGCGAGCAGGTGTTTTTCGGCGCGACGGTGACGGTGTGCCATGAAGACGGGGTGGAGCGCAGCTACAGTATCGTCGGCATCGACGAGGCGGACGCAGGCCGGGGGCGTATCAGCTGGGTATCACCCTTGGCGCGAGCCTTGCTCAAAGCCCGTGCCGACGATGCGGTGAAACTGCAACTGCCGGGCGGCGTGGAAGAGCTGGTCGTCGTCGAGGTGGTTTACCGGCACATCGAGTTGTGATTCAGGCCACATCAATAAATCTTTTCTGTTGTCCGCTCAGCTAACTGCATTCTCTTATCCTGGCCGCAAAGATTAAGCTGGCATCTCTAATTGCCTGTTTGTAAACAAGGTTAAAACGCTAATAAAGATAAATCAGTCGCTTGACTTAATCAGTTGACTGAATTATCTTGAGCCACCTTTTAATCTTGTGGGCCAAGCATAGTGACCAAAAAAAGCTATCCCAGCTCTTTGCTGAAAACGGCGGAGCGTTTGCTGGGACATCCGCCCTCGACACAGGAGGAGACGCGCTGGCGTCTGTTGCAAGCCGCGACTGAAGTGTTCGCCGAGGTGGGATATCACGCGGCGACCACACGCGAGATTTGTCGTCGCGCCGAGGTGAATCTGGCTTCCATCCATTATTACTACGGTGACAAGGCGGAGTTGTACCGCGAGGTGTTCCGGCTGCCATTCCTGAGCGAATGCAATGTGTTCGCCACGCTCGATATCACCACGGTGTCGTTTCAGGAAGCGCTCAAGACATTTTACTGCTGGCTGTTTCCTCCGGTTGCCGAAGAAGATCCGATGATGAAGATGTTCCTGCGCCTGCATGCGCGCGAGGAAGCTGAGCCGAGTGGGGTATTGGGTGAAACCATGGTGCAGGCCTTCCGTCCCAACCAGGAAAAGATGCAGGCATTGTTGTGCCGCGAGTTCGGCTTGCAACAGGTGGATGAGGAAGTGGAGCGTTTGACAATTGCGGTGATCGGTTTGGCGACCATCTATTTTCACAACCGGACGGATTTTGAGAAATGTGTGCCGCATCTGATTAACGGACAGCAGGCGCGCGAGACGATGACGGCCAGACTGGTGGACTATGCATTGGCCATGGTGGAGGCCGAGCGACAGCGACGCGCCAAGGCGGGTTGAGCAACACAGCAGATATTCAAGATAGAACAGCGATTTGAAAGGAACAGAACGATGAACGTGAAGACACTCTCCCGCCCCCTGATGCTCAAGGTTGGAATTTCCGCACTGGTGTTGCTGGGCGGGGCGGTCTGGATGACAGCGAACAGTCAGGCCGAACAAACTGCGGCAACTCCAGCCACCGGGCGTCCAGCATTGACCGTACGTACCGCCGAATTGCGCGATGACAAATGGTCGCGCTCCCTAGCTGCCAACGGCAGTATTCTGCCTTGGCAGGAAGCCGTCATCAGTGCCCAGGTGCAAGGTCTGCGCATCGCCGAAGTCAATGTCAGTATCGGGGATTACGTGCGTCAGGGCGATGTGCTGGTCACTTTGGATAATTTCGCCCGTGTCGGGGATGAGGTTACCGGACGCTCCGAGCAGGGCCGCATCGTGGCACCGGACGACGGTGTGATTTCGGCTGCAAATGCCAATGTGGGTTCGATGTTGCAATCCGGGGTCGAATTGTTTCGCCTGATCCGCAAAGGCCGGCTGGAGTGGCGCGCCGAATTGACGGCAGAAGAGTTGATGCTCATCCGCAAGGGGATGGTCGCGGAGATCAGTGTGGGTGAAGGGCGCGTGATCCGGGGTACGGTAAGGGCGATTTCGCCCGCAGTGAACCCGCAGACACGCTACGGTTATGCGCTGGTCACTTTGCCGAACAGCAATGGCATCATCGCGGGTGCGTTCGCCCGTGGAACTTTCGACATCAGCGGCGGCAAGCAGAATCTGCAATCGTTGCCGCAATCCGCTATCCTGCAACGCGGCAGTACGACCTACGTGCTGGTGGTGGGGGCGGACAACCGCGTGCATGAGCGTGCGGTGACAGTGGGACAGCGTTTCGGTGACCGCATCCAGATCAAACAAGGCCTCAAGGCGAAGGAGCCGGTGGTCGAAAGCGGCGGTGCGTTCCTGACCGAGGGTGATGTGGTGCAAGTGGTGAAAGGCTGAACATGAACGTCTCCGCCTGGTCCATCCGCAACCCCATCCCGGCCGTACTGGGATTCGCCCTGCTCAGCATCATGGGCATCATGGCGTTCAAAGCCATGAAGATCCAGTTGTTCCCCGACATCGATCTGCCCATGATCACGGTCACCGCCTCCATTCCGGGGGCTTCGCCGGACCAGATGGAGGTCGAAGTGGCGCGCAAGATCGAGAACGCGCTGGCCAGCACACAGGGTCTCAAGCACATCTATACCCAGGTCAAAGATGGTTCGGCCATCATCTCGGCTGAGTTCCGTCTGGAGCGTGATTCGCGTCAGGCTCTGGAAGATGTGCGCTCCACCATTTCGCGCATTCGCGGTGAATTGCCGCGCGAGATGCTGGACCCGGCCATCAACAAAGTCGAGTTGAGTGGCAAGCCAATTCTGACCTACACCATCTCTTCAACCAGCATGAGTGAGGAGGAGTTGTCGTGGTTCGTGGATAACAATATCTCCAAACTGTTGCTTGGCGTGAAGGGCGTTGGTGCGGTCAACCGTGTCGGTGGTGTGACGCGGCAGGTGCGCGTGGAACTCGATCCAACCAAGATGCTGGCGCTGAACCTCACGGCTGCCGAGATATCCAGCCAGCTGCGCCAGATCCAGCAGGAAGCGCCGGGTGGGCGTACCGATCTGGGCGGCATGGAGCAATCCGTGCGCACCGTGGCTACGGTGCAGACGGCGGAACAATTGGGCCAGATGGAGCTTTCGCTGCGCGATGGCCGACGCGTGCGTCTCGATCAGGTCGCACACGTGAGCGACTCCATCGCCGAGCGTCGTTCGGCGGCATTGCATAACGGCAAGCCGGTGGTCGGATTCGAAGTGGTACGTTCTTTGGGGGCGGGCGATGTGGCGGTGGCTGCGGGTGTGGATGCGGCACTGGCTGAATTTAACAAAGACCATCCCGAGATCGCCACCGAGAAGGTGTTCAATACCGTGGATGCCGTCTATCAGGCCTATCAGGGGTCGATGGAGATGATCTTCGAGGGCGCGATCCTTGCGGTGATTGTGGTGATCTTCTTCTTGCGCAACACACGCGCCACCATTGTGGCGGCGACCGCATTGCCGTTAGCCATCATCCCCACTTTCGCGCTCATGTACCTGTTCGGCTTCACCATCAATATGGTGACCTTACTGGCGCTGTCGCTGGTGGTCGGGGTGCTGGTGGATGACGCCATCGTCGAGATCGAAAACATCATGCGCCATCTGGAGATGGGCAAGACCCCATATCAGGCGGCGATGGAGGCTGCCGACGAGATTGGTATGGCGGTCATTGCGACCACGTTCACGCTGGTGGCGGTGTTCCTGCCCACGGCATTTATGAGCGGTATTCCGGGACGCTTCTTTGTGCAGTTCGGCTGGACTGCGGCGGTCGCGGTATTGTTCTCGCTGGTGGTCGCACGTTTGCTGACACCGATGATGTCGGCCTATTTCCTGCAACCGCGTGTGCTGCACGCTACGCCTGGATGGATCAACATCTACCTCAAGTGGGCGCAATGGTGTCTGAATCACCGCAAAACGACACTACTCGCTACGGCAGTGTTCTTCTTCGGTTCGTTCGGCTTGGCCGGGACGCTGGAATCGGCGTTCCAGCCCAAGGACAACCAGTCGCAGACGCAGGTGACAATCACGTTGCCGCCGGGCAGCAAATTCGAGCAGACTTATGCCATGGCCGAACAGGCGCGTGCCATCGTCGAAAAGAATCCCTATGTGACGCTGGTCTATACCGCCATCGGCGGCGGCGCATCGGGTGGCAATGCCTTCGAGCCGACTGGCGCGGCAGAAGCGCGCAAAGCGACCTTGTCGATCCAGCTCAAGGAGCGCAATGAGCGCCCCAAGAAGCAACTGATCGAAACCGAGTTGCGCGACTCGCTGATGACGTTGCCCGGGGTGCGCATCAAAGTCGGTCTGGGTTCTTCGGCGGACAAATACCAGCTGGTGCTGACCAGTGAAAACGGTAAATTGTTGAACGAGACAGCACTGAAGATTGGGCAAGAACTGCGCACTATCCATGGGATCGGCAATGTGGTGTCCAATTCCAGTGTGTTGCGTCCCGAAGTGGTAGTCCGCCCGGATTTCGCCAAAGCCGCCGACCTGGGGGTGACCTCAGCCGCCATTGCGGAAACTTTGCGGGTGGCGACCAATGGCGACTACGACCAGTCCTTGGCCAAGCTGAATCTGCCGGAACGGCAACTGCCTATCATCGTCAAGTTGCAGGATGATGCGCGTCAGAACATCGACTTGCTGTCGCGACTGGTGGTGCCGGGCGCGCACGGACCGGTGATGCTGGGTAACGTCGCGACGCTGAGTATCGAAAGCGGACCGGCGCAGATCGACCGTTACGACCGCCAGCGAAACATCACTTTCGATGTCGAACTGGCCGGTCAGCCGATGGGTAAGGTGCAGAAAGAAGTGTTGGCGTTGCCTGCGGTCAAGAACATGCCGGAAGGCGTGCAGATCGCGCCTATCGGTGATGCGGAAGCGATGCAAGAACTGTTCGCGAGTTTCGGTCTGGCGATGTTCACCGGAGTGATGTGTATCTACATCGTGCTGGTGTTGCTGTTCAAGGACTTCATGCAGCCCGCCACCATCCTGTGGGCGCTCATCCTGTCCATCCCGGGGGCGTTCCTCGCGCTGTTCCTGACACGGAGCGCGATCTCTATGCCGTCGATGATCGGTATCATCATGCTGATGGGGATCGCCACCAAGAACTCCATCCTGCTGGTTGAATACGCCATCGTGTCGCGCCGCGAGCGCGGCATGAACCGCGCCGAAGCGCTGCTCGATGCGTGTCGCAAACGTGTGCGGCCCATCGTGATGACGACATTGGCGATGGCGGCGGGTATGCTGCCGGTGGCGCTCGATATGGGCTTGGGAGACGGCAGCTTCCGCGCCCCGATGGCGATCGTGGTGATCGGTGGTTTGATTACTTCAACCTTCCTCAGTCTGCTGGTGATTCCGGTCGTGTTCACCTATGTGGACGACTGGATCGAGTGGTTGCGAGCCAAATTTAATAAATTCAGGATGGCAAGAGCCTGATACAGGGATAATCTGCACTGAGAACAAGCAGTTAATCAAATGGAGCATATGATGAAATATTCTAAGATCACGATGAGTGTCCTGTTGGCGATGGGGCTTCAGATCCAAGCCAGCGCAGCCGACCTGCTGGAGACCTACCATGCCGCGCAGGGGCAGGATGCGGTGTTCGCCTCGGCGCGGGCCGCGCAACAAGCCGGTCAGGAGAAGCGCACACAAGGGCGTTCGATGCTGATGCCCAGCGTCAACCTGAGTGCGAATTCAACGTATTACGATAACGATATCGCGTATTCAGGGAGTTCGCGGCAGCTCGGTTACACCTCGTCGGGCGTTGGTGTGTCGCTGGTGCAGCCGCTGTTCCGTCAGCAAAACTGGTTGGCCTATACCGAGTCCGAACTGCAAGTGGCTATCTCCGAGGCGCAGTTCCGCATGGCCGAACAGGATCTGATCCTGCGTGTGGCTCAGGCTTATTTCGATGTGCTGATCGCTCAGGATAGCGTGCTGCTGGCGGAGACACAGAAAAAAGCCATCTCGGAGCAGCTGGAGCAGGCGCGCCGTAACTTCGAGGTCGGCACGGCTACCATCACCGACACTTACGAGGCGCAAGCGCGCTTTGATCTGACCAACGCGCAACTCATCGCGGCGCAAAGCAATCTGGAGATCAAGCGCCGCTCTTTGCAGCAGATCACCAATGCCGGAGCGGGTGAGTTAAAGCCGCTCGGCGCAGGGCTGAAGCTTGAAGGCCCACAACCCGCCGATGTATCCAAGTGGGTGGCGGATGCGCAGCAGCGCAGCTTGCAGGTCGTGATCGCGCAAGCTGGTGCGGAGCTGGCCGAAAAAGAAGTCGCGCGCAACCGGGGCGGTCATTATCCGACGCTGGACTTGGTGGCCAATATCTCGAAGAGCTCGGCTAACGGCGGAACATTTACCGGCACCGGTTACGGTCCCGCCGATACCACCAGCAAATCGGTCGGTGTGCAATTGAACATGCCGCTGTTCCAGGGCGGGGCGACACAGTCTAAATGGCGCGAGGCAGAGGCCAATCGTGACAAGGCGCAGCAGGATCTCGAGAGCGCCCGCCGCAGCGTGGCGGTGCAGGTACAGCAGGCTTATCTCGGTGTGGTGAACGGTATCGCCCAGATTCAGGCTTTGCAACAGGCGTTGAAATCAAACGAAAGCCTGCTGGCATCGAGCAAGCTGGGGCAGTCCGTAGGGGTGCGTACCAGTCTCGATGTGCTCAATGCGCAGCAGCAATTGTTCTCGACGCGCAGAGACCTGTATCAGGCGCAATACAACTACCTGGTCAGCCAGCTGCGCTTGAAGGCCGCAGCCGGTGATCTGGCCGAGGCGGATATCGCCCGCGTCAATCAGGCTTTGTATTAAGCGCTTGCCCTGCCTCCCCGTTTTCCGGCGGGGAGGTGTTTCTCCGCTAGAGGTCGATTTGCTTCCCCGTCGATGAGGGGGGAGCGGCGTTTGGGCGAAGATTCCTTTACAATCCGTCCATGTCCGAATTCTACGCACTAGTTCCCGCCGCTGGCTCCGGTTCCCGTATGGGCGGCGAGCTACCCAAACAATACCTCGAACTCGCCGGGCATCCGATGCTCTATCACGCGCTCACCACATTGAGTGCATGTGCCCGTATCACCACCGTGTTCGTGGTGCTTGCGCCGGACGATCAACATTTCAAACGTTACGACTGGTCGCATTGCGGAAACAAGCTGGAGCCTTTGTACTGCGGCGGTAACACCCGGGCCGAGAGTGTGGCGAACGGCTTGCTGGTCTCCGAGCTGGAGCCGGACGATTGGGTGCTAGTGCATGATGCGGCCCGTCCCTGCCTGACGCAGGCCCATCTCGACAAACTGATCTCAGAGCTGCAAGACGATGCCGTAGGCGGCATCCTTGCGGTGCCGGTGGCGGACACCTTGAAGCGCGCCGATGCGATGCAACGCATCGAGTGCACCGAGAGTCGAGAAAAATTGTGGCAGGCGCAGACACCGCAGATGTTCCGTGCCGGATTGCTGGCGCAGGGCTTGCAGCAGTGCCGCAACGTCACCGATGAGGCTTCAGCCATCGAGGCGCTGGGGCTGCATCCGAAGCTGGTGGCGGGGGATTCGACGAATTTCAAAGTGACCTATCCTCAAGATATTCGGTTGGCGGAATTGTTATTGAAAGAGGGTTAACTTTAACCACCCTCTCCCTAACCCGCCCCATCAAGGGGGAGGGGATGAGGAGGGGAAGATAACTACTCCCTCTCCCCTTGTGGGAGAGGGTTGGGGAGAGGGGTAATTATGCGTATCGGACAAGGTTTCGACGTTCATCAATTGGTGGCAGGGCGCAAACTCATCATCGGCGGGGTAGATATACCGTACGAGAAAGGTTTGCTCGGCCATTCCGACGCCGACGTGTTGTTGCACGCGATCTGTGACGCTCTTTTGGGGGCGACGGCATTGGGCGACATCGGCAAACATTTCGCCGATACCGATGCGAAGTACAAAGACATCGACAGCCGCATCCTGTTGCGTGATGTGGCAAGCAAGATCAAAGCGGCGGGTTATCGCGTCGGCAATCTGGATGCCACGATCATTGCGCAGGCACCCAAGATGGCACCGCATATCCCACAAATGATCGCCCATATTGCAGCCGATCTGGGTATCGAGCAGAACGCGGTGAACGTGAAGGCGACCACCACTGAAAAATTGGGCTACGCCGGGCGCGGTGAGGGTATAGGCGCGCAAGCAGTCGTTTTATTGTTGGCATAAAACCATGCACCACAGAGACACAGAGACACAGAGGAGAACCTTAGAGAAAAATAGCCAACGTATTGATTTGGTATTGTCTTTCTCTGTGTCTCTGTGTCTCTGTGGTGGATTTTTATCTTGAAAATTCTGGCGATAGAAACCTCCACTGAATATTGCTCGGTCGCGTTATGGCATGACGGCGCAGTGCGCGAACGGAGCGAGCTGGTCGGGCAGAAACATTCTGAAGTGCTGATGACGATGGTGGATGCCTTACTCAAGGATGCGGGCCTCACGATCCGTGACATGGACGGCATTGCGTTCGGCAAAGGTCCCGGCTCGTTTACCGGTGTGCGCATCGCCTGTGGGGTGGCGCAGGGCTTGGCATTCGGGATGGGCTTGGACGTGGTGGGCGTGTGTACGCTGGAAGCTTTGGCGCAGGCATCCGGGCACGATAAAGTCATCGCCGCATTGGATGCGCGTATGGGTGAAATCTATTTTGCGGCCTATGAGAAACATGACGGTGGCTGGGGCGTATTGATCGAGCCTTGCCTGTGCAAGGCGGAGGAAGCGCCGCAGTTGGCGGAGGCTGTATGGTTCGGCGCGGGTAGCGGCTTTGCCGTGAACGACGGTGCGCTGTCTGTGCGTTATGCCAAGCAACTGGCCGGAGCAGATGCGCGCGTCGTGCCGCAGGCGAGTGCCGTAGCGCAGATCGCGGCGCTCGAATTCGCCAAAGGTAATGCGGTCGATGCGGCACTGGCCTTGCCTTTGTACCTGCGCGACAAGGTCGCGCTGAAGACGAGCGAACGATAAATATGCCTACCTTGGGAGAAAATGTAGGAGCGTGCCCTGCACGCGACAGAGTGCTATCGCGTGCAGGGCACGCTCCTACAAAAGATGATCGGGCAACATGATTTTGCGCGATATGACCGTCAGCGACATTGATACCGTGCTGTCCATCGAGCAGCAAGTGCATGCGCACCCGTGGACGCGGGGCAATTTCAGCGATGCGCTGGCAAGCGGTTATGTGTGCAAGGTCGCCGAGTTGGATGGCGTGACGCTGGGTTACGCAGTGTTGATGCCGAGCGTGGACGATGCCGAGTTGCTGGATATCGGCATCGCCGCGCAGCATCAGCGCCGAGGCTGGGGGCGCAAGCTGCTGGAAGCGATGCTGGCTTTGGCGAAGGATTTGGGCAGGCAGCGCGTAGTACTGGAGGTGCGTGCCTCGAACATGGCGGCACGCAACCTCTATCGCGGCGTCGGTTTTACAGAGATCGGATTGCGCCGAGGCTACTATGAAGCGCAGAATGCGCGTGAAGATGCCATCTTGATGGGACGGGAACTTTGAATATCCGGGACGAGAATATTCTGCGTGAGCTCAACCTTCATCCTTTGTGGGTGCGGCGCGGTGTGTCTGCGATAGATGCGTCTGTGCCAGCCGTAGCCGTTCCGGTAGCGGCAGATATCCCGCAAGCGGCACCCGTCGAAGTTGCACAAGCTGCGATCTCGCCTCCATCTTCCGTACCAACCACGCCCTCAGCGAACTGGGCAGACCTCAAACAGCAAGTACACGACTGCACCGCATGCAAGCTGCGCGCGGGCTGCACGCAGACGGTGTTCGGCGTGGGTGATGAGAAGGCTGAGTGGCTGTTTGTGGGCGAAGGGCCGGGGGCGGACGAGGACGAGCGTGGCGAACCTTTCGTGGGTCAGGCGGGCAAGTTGCTCGACAATATGCTGGCCGCGATCAAATTGAAGCGCGGCCAGAATGTCTATATCGCCAATATCGTCAAATGCCGCCCCCCCAACAATCGCACGCCTGAAGCGGACGAGGTCGCGACCTGCTTACCTTATCTTCAGCAGCAGATTTCCCTGATCCGTCCCAAGCTGATCGTCGCGCTGGGCAAGACCGCAGCAACCTCGTTGTTGGGGCGGGATGCCACGCTGGGCTCTTTCCGGGGGGCCGTGCATGACTACCGTGGCACACCGCTCATCGTCACCTACCATCCTTCCTATCTGCTGCGCAGTCCGTCGGAAAAAGCCAAGGCGTGGCAGGACCTGCTGTTCGCTCTGAAAAGGATGAGCGAATGAGACGCCTACACATCGGCCTGTACGCCCGCATCACGGTCGGGGTGTTGGTCGTGATGGCACTCGGTGCGCTGGTGTGGGTGAATAGAGAGAACAATCGTCTGCATCAGGCCTACCTGAATGAGCGTCGCGCGGATCTCGATGTCGCATTGCAGGTCGAGAATGTGCGCCTGAAACAATCTATCGAGACCTTGCGGCAGGACGTGGTGTTTCTGGCTAATACGCCGCCGGTATCGGGGCTGATCCGGGCTACGGCCAATCACGGTTTCGATCCGCGCGACAATAATCCCTACGAAAAATGGGAGGCGCGGCTGCAAGAGATATTCGCCTCCTTCCTGCGCACACATCCCGAATATTTTCAGGTGCGCTATATCGGTGTGGCTAACGGCGGGCGGGAATTGGTACGGGTTGTCCGTAATGGTACGCGCATCGAAGTATCGCCGCGTGCCGCGTTGCAAGCCAAGGGGGAGCGGGATTATTTTAAAGCCGGCTTGGGTAGAAAGGCCGGAGAGGTTTATCTATCGGAGTTCACGCTCAATCAGGAGTACGGCAAGATCGATGAACCTCATCTGCCGACTTTGCGTGCGGTCACACCGGTGTTCGATGCCAATGGAAATGTTTTTGGTGTGATTGTCATCAGCAAAGATGTGCGTCCTGTGTTTGCGTCGGTCGTGCATGGCTTGCCGGAGGGCGTGCAAGCCTATATCGCGGATCGGCAGGGAAACTATCTTTTTCACCCCGATGCCGGACGTGCGTTCTCGTTCGAAACGGGCGGCAGTCACGGCACGATCCTCGACGACTTCCCCCTGCTTAAGTCCTTGTTCGACCCTCAGCAGAGTGACCTCCTTTCTCTGGCATCTGTAGCGGCTGACTCTGATGCCGACCATCTGGCGGCCAAACGAATCCCGTTCGATTCTGCCGATCCTTCCCGTTTTATATTGTTGGCCTATCGCTTGCCGGTCGCCATCATCAAGATGCAGTCCAAGGGATTGTCATTGCCCAGCCTGTTCGATGTGTTGCTGGCGATGGTATTGGTGGGAGGCATTACCGCCTTGCTGGTACGCAGTGCATTTTTCCCGCTGCGGCGCATCACCGCAGCGGCGCGCGAAATCGCCGCCGGAAAGCGCGAGCTGCGTTTGAGCGAGCAGGGGGGGGAGGTCGGCGAACTCGCGGATGCGCTCAATACGATGTTGGACAA
Organism: uncultured Gallionellaceae bacterium; assembly: GCA_964571195.1. Classification (GTDB taxonomy): domain Bacteria; phylum Pseudomonadota; class Gammaproteobacteria; order Burkholderiales; family Gallionellaceae; genus PALSA-1006. Next base: position 97,187 of record CAZNAD010000004.1, read on the forward strand.
ATTGTCAGTAAGCGAGCTGATCGAGCAGGAGAATGCCTTTCGCAAGGAGTTGATCGATGCGCTGCCCGGCATTTTCTACATGATAGACCAGCGCGGGCGGTTCCTGATGTGGAACCGCAATTTCGAACGTGTGTCGCAACGCAGTGCAGAAGAGTTGAGCCGGATCTCTCCGCTGGACTTTTTTATGGGCGAGGACAAGGGGCGCATCGAAAAAGCGATACAAGCCGTGTTTGAAGCTGGTGAGGCATCGGTCGAGGCGGTACTGGTGGCGAAAGACGGAACCGCGAGTCCTTATCATTTCACGGGAAGGCGTATCACGCGGGAAGGACAGCCCGTGCTGGTCGGAATGGGATTGGATATCACCGAACAGCGCGAAAATATGCGTATCACCGAAAGCCTGTTACGGCGTAACCAGTCGCTGATGCTGAACTCGATGGACGGTGTCCATGTGATGGACGTTAATGGCAATGTGCTGGAGGTGAATGAGGCGTTCTGCCGCATGCTGGGTTATAGCCGGGAAGAGGTCTTGCGGCTGAACGTGAAAGACTGGGACAGCCATTTCTCCGCCGAGGAACTGCAAAAACGCTTGCCGGAGTTCATCGGCAAGAGCGGTATGTTCGAGACTGTGCACAAACGCAAGGACGGCAGCCTGCTCGATGTCGAGATATGCTCCACGGGAGTCGAAGTGGACGGCAAGGGCTATTTGTATGCTGCCAGCCGCGATATCACTGAACGTAAGCGATTGCAGAAGATGTTGTTGCGCAACAAGCAGGTGCTCGATACGGCAATGGATGGATTCTGGCTGACCGACTTGCAGGGGAATCTGGAGGAGGTTAACGAGGCTTATGCCAAATTATCCGGCTATACGGTTCAAGAGCTGGTTGGCATGCATATCAGCCAGTTGGAGGCGATAGAAAAACCGGAAGATACCCGGGCGCATATCGAAATAATCATGAGGGAGGGCAGCGACCGCTTCGAGACGAAGCATAGACGCAAGGACGGCGTAGTGCTGGACATCGAGGTCGCGGTCACCCTGATGCGGGACGAAAAGAAGTTGTTCGTGTTTTGTCGCGACATCACTGGGCGCAAATTTGCCGAGCAAGAGTTGCGCATCTCAGCGGCTGCTTTCGAGACGCACGATGCCATCCTCATCACCGATGCGAACTCCAATATCATCCGCGTAAACCATGCATTCACCACAATCACCGGTTACAGTGCGGAGGAGGTGATAGGCAAGAATCCGCGCATCATGAGTTCCGGGCGGCAGGACCAAGCCTTCTATGCCACGATGTGGCGGCAGATATCGCAGATCGGTTCTTGGGCCGGAGAGATATGGGACCGGCGCAAGAACGGAGATATCTACCCGAAATGGCTGACCATCACGGCAGTCAAGGATGATGCGGGTGCGGTGACGCAATATGTCGCCATCTTCAGCGATATTACTGCGCGCAAGATGGCCGAGGAGGAAATACGCAATCTGGCGTTTTACGACGCACTGACCCAACTGCCCAACCGACGTTTGTTCCAGGACAGGCTATATGCCGCCTTGCAGGCATCCGCCCGCCATGACGACCACGGTGCGCTGTTGTTCATTGATCTGGACCGTTTCAAGCTGCTGAACGATACGCTGGGCCACGACTATGGCGATTTGTTGCTGGTTGAAGTGGCAAAGCGGATCAAATCTTGCGTGCGGGAGATCGATACGGTGGCGCGTCTGGGCGGCGACGAGTTCGTGGTGTTGCTGGAAGGGGTCGGTACCGACAAAGAGGAGGCATCGCGCAAAGCCGGCTTGGTCGCGGAAAAGATCCGCGATGTATTGGCGCAGCCTTACGAACTCAAGACGCATGAACACTACAGCTCACCCAGTATCGGCATCAGCCTGTTCCATGACGGCGAAGAAACAATGGATGAGCTGGTCAAACATGCCGATGCGGCGATGTATCAGGCCAAAAATGCGGGACGCAATACGGTGCGATTCTACGATCCCACGCTGCAAAAAGATCTGGAAACGCGGGCAACGCTGGAGAATGATCTGCGCCGGGCTATCGACAACCATGAGTTGCAGCTGTACTACCAGATACAGGTGGACAGGCAGCGCCAACCAGTCGGTGCCGAGGCCTTGCTGCGCTGGATCCATCCGCAACGCGGTATGGTATCTCCGGCTCAATTTATCCCCGTTGCCGAAGATAGTTCACTGATCTTGGAAATTGGTGATTGGGTGCTGGAGACGGTCTGCGCGCAACTGGCGGCTTGGGACGGTGATGCGCGCATGCGCCGTCTCACGCTGGCGATGAACGTGAGTGCGAATCAGTTCCGCATGCACGGTTTCGTCGCGCAGGTCACCGCGATGTTGCACAGATACCATGTCAAGCCAGCCCGCTTGAAACTGGAATTGACGGAGAGTGTGGTGCTCAACGACATCGACGATGTGACGGCGAAGATGTCGGCGCTGCGTGCGTTGGGAGTGAAGCTGTCGCTGGACGATTTCGGGACGGGATATTCCTCTTTGTCCTATCTCAAGCGTCTGCCGCTGGACCAGCTCAAGATCGACCAGAGCTTCATCCGCGATATCGCCACTGATCCGGGCGATGCGGGAATGGTGCGCAGCATCATCGATATGGCGAAGAACTTCAAGCAGGAGGTCATCGCCGAGGGCGTGGAGACCGAGGCCCAGCTGGACTTCCTCGAACAGAATGACTGTATGGCTTATCAGGGCTATTTCTTCGGCAGACCGGTGCCGGTGGCGCAGTTCGAGGTTCAGGTGCGGGAATGGCCCTGACCGTACTTCCCGCGACTGATCTGTACGCGGCGGACTCATCATCAACCGCGCTTTGTGAGCGCCTCCGCCTCATTTACGACTTATAATGGCAGGAGACCATTGGAGGAGCGCAATGAAAAAGAAGATGGATAGCAACGACACGATCAAAGTGCTGGTGGTGGAGGATAGCAAGGTCACCATGAAGGTGTTGTGCAACTATCTGGGGCGCATGAGCATCACTCCCCTGACTGCCGAGACCGGCGCAGAGGCACTCGATATCTATCACCGCGAACAGCCGGATATCATTTTGCTCGATGCGCAGTTACCCGATATCGACGGTTTCGATGTGGCGCTCAAGATCCGCGCCCTGGAGAAAGCCGAGGACTGGACCGCGATCATCTTCCTGACCAGCATGGACAAGGATGAGGATTTGGCGCGCGGTATCGAGGTCGGCGGCGATGATTACCTGATGAAGCCGATCAGCGAGGTCGTGCTCAAAGCCAAGATCAGGGCGATGTATCGTCTGGTGGAGATGCAGCGCGCACTGGTCGACATGACGCAGAAACTGAACGAGGCGAACGTCAAGCTACAGCGTCTTTCCGCCACCGATGGGCTGACCGGCATCTCCAACCGGCGCATGTACGACGAGCTGGCGATACGCGAGTGGCGGCGCTGCGAACGGATGAACAAACCGCTGGCGCTGGTCATGATCGATGTCGATCACTTCAAACTGTTCAATGACAAATACGGCCATCAGGCCGGTGACGAGTGTCTGAAGAAAGTGGCCGACCAGGTCGGGCGTGCCGCACCGCGTGCCACCGATCTGGCCGCGCGTTACGGCGGTGAAGAGTTCGTGCTAGTTCTGGGCGAGACCGATACCGACGGGGCAAAGTGGATCGCCAACCGTTTGCGCCAGCAGGTATCTGATTTGAATATCCCGCATTACGCCACCGAGTCGCGCCATGTCACCATCAGTTGCGGGGTGGCTTCGGTGGTGCCGGACGAGAAGACCTCGCTGGAGACCCTGCTCAAGTCTGCCGATTTCGCGCTATATCAGGCGAAGAAGACCGGGCGGGATCGGGTGGGGGCGGGCGTTTACGGCGAGATCGAGTAGGCTGGGTTAGATCACGCCTGTTGCGGGCGGGGTCTCATTTGACCAGCTTCAGCAACTTCCTGAACGGTTCACTCCCGGCGACCTTTAATAACTGGAATACGACAGACTCCGTGCTGGTCGGTATCGCTCCGGCCAGCACCATCGCTTCGAGCGCAGTCTGTTTGTTGTCGCTGCTGCGGCTGATTACGGCATCTTTGACAAGGTGGACGTTGAAGCCGTCGTGCAACAGGTCGATGACGGTCTGTTGCACACAGACATGAGTCTCCATCCCGGTGACGATGATCTGCGTGCGGCCACTTTGTTTCAGTTGTCCCGCGAAATTCCCGTTGCCGCAGCAGCTGAAAGACATCTTCTCGTAGCAGTTTGCCGCCGGTGCCAGCAGCTTTAGCTCCGGCAGAGTCGTTCCCAAACCTTTGACATATTGTTCGGTGAAGATCACCGGCAGGCCGAGTTCACGCGCACTTTCCAGCAGGATGCCGGTATTTTTCAGCAGTTGTTGCAGGGCTGGCTCTGCCATAGCCGAGCAGAGCTTCTCCTGCACATCGATCACGAGCAGGATGCTGTTCTCCGGTTCCAGCAAAAATCGGTTGCGGATAGACATGGAACCTCCCTTGCTTGGCGTGGTTGTTAGCTTAACTGCGGCTGTGGTCGGCCCAGTTGTTCGGTGTTTCGAACAGGCGCACGTTCTCGAGGCGGAGATCGTTGCCGAACGTATCGCGGTAAGCGCCATCCAGCAGATCGAAGGCCACCTTTGCCAGATTCTCGGCGGTCGGCACTACCTCCAGCACGACGGTCTTGTGATTCGGCAATGTCACCAGGAAATCCAGCACCGTCTTGTCGCCGCGATAGACCAGGAAGGCATGGTCCCAGGCGTCCACCACACGTTCCTTGGCGATACGTTTCACATCGGAGAAGTCCATCACCATCCCTTGTTCGGAAACACCTTCGGTCGTGATGACCCGGCCCGACAGGGTGATCTCGATGGCATAACGGTGCCCGTGCAGGTGTTTGCATTGGCTGTTGTGGTTGGGGATGCGGTGTCCGGCATCGAATTCCAGGCGGCGGGTGATATGCATGATGTGGCTGGGCGGTTGAACTGGGGCAGATTATAACTTGAAGCTGTGCACCGCATGTCTAAAGGCTTGCAATGGGGCGCGATCCTGCTGACCGCGATAACGCAGGGCGAGGTAACGTGCCGTGATGTCATTGATGGCGGCGGCATGTTGCGGTCGCAAGGCGGCGGCGCGTGCGGCGAAATCCTGCGGGCCTTCATATGCCGCGCGCGTGATTCCGGCGCGAGCCAGCCGTTTGCAGAAACGCAGGTATAACACTTGTACCGGATCGGGGCTGGCAGGTCGCAAGCGGCGCAAGAAGAACAGAGCGAAGACGGCGATCAGCGTCGCGGCACCTGCCAGCAGGTATAGCGCCAGCTTTTGCCAGGTGATGTCCTGCATGCCCAACCGGGTGAGCAGGGCGAACTGGCGTTCGTTATCGTAGCCCAGTACCCATTGGTTCCATTGATTGGTCAGGGCATCCATATTGGCACGCAGGCTGAGCAACAGCGGCCAGCGGGTGCGAGTCAAAAAGGGCAGTGCCGTATTGTCGGTCAGAGCGTTACTCAATCCGCTCCTGATGCGTCCGGGTGCGATGGCGGCGGTGGGGTCGTAACGTACCCAGCCGCGTTCTTTGAGCCAGACCTCCGCCCAGGCATGAGCATCGGACTGGCGCAGAGTGTAGTAACCGCCAAGGTCGTTATATTCGCCTCCCTGATAACCGGTTACGACTCGCGCCGGGATGCCCGCCGCGCGCATCAGAAAGACGAAGCTGGATGCGTAATATTCACAAAAGCCCCGGCGTGTGGAGAACAGGAAATCATCCACCGTGTCGCGTCCCAGCGGTGGTGGTTCCAGCGTGTATTCGAACCCGTTGCGGTTGAAATAATCCAGCGCGGTATTGATGAGTTGCTCATCATCGGGCGCTAGCCTGCGCCAATCCTCGGCGAGCCGGAGGGCGCGCGGATTGAATCCTGTTGGCAGCGCCAGCGCACGCTGTAATTGCTGCTGCGGCTCATTACGGCTGGCTCGGTAATTCGGGCTGGAAGTCGCTTCGTAGCGCAGGCGGGAGTTCACCGGTGCTTGGTTCAGCAACTGGAAATCGGCAAGGCGCACATGCGGGATGGAAAGGGAGACCGGCATATCCAGGGCGAACAGCCAGGGTTTGTTATGTGCTTCCAATGTTACGGTGTAGTCCAGCGGCAGGCCGGAATATTCCAGTTGTGCGGGGGCTGAGGAAAGTGGGGCGTGAGCGCGAGTCCAGGTACGTCCGTCAAAGTCCCATAACACCGGCCCGCGCCAATACATCTGCTGGCGGGACGGGGCTGCGTCTTTGAAGGTGATGCGGAAAGCCACCGCGTCCGACAAGGTCAGCTTGTTCATGCTGCCCGGTGACATCGTGTCGGACAAGCCGCTACTGGCGTAGGCATCTTGCGGCAGCCCCCACAGCGGGCCCGGCACACGCGGGAACAGAACAAAGATCAGCAGAGTTAGCGGGATGGCCTGCACAAGCAGCATGGTCGCGATACGCAGGCGCGGTTTGAAGCCGAGTGTGCCGGTGTGCAAATGTATCCAGGTGGTCATGATGACCGTCAAGGCGAGCAGCATGAACAGTCCGGTCGCCAGACTTTGTGAATACAGGAAGTGGGTGATGGTGATGAAACAGGCCAGATAGACCAGTACGCTGGCGTCACGCGTTGTGCGTAATTCCAGCATCTTCAGCGCACTGAGCAGAACCAGCAGTGCGACACCGACCTCGCGACCGAACACCGCGTGGAAACTCAATGCGATGCCGCCCACGCAGGCAAGTGTGACACCGACCAGCAGCCAGCGCGGGGGCAGCCGCTGGCTGTTACGGGTGAGGTAAACACGCCAGACGAGCAGAAGTACCGCTGTCCCGCTCACCCATGGCGGCAAATGTCCGGCATGGGGGGCGCTGACCAGCAGGATGCTGACGATGAGGCCGTAGATGAGCGGGGCAGAGAGTTTCATAATTTAAAACCATCCACCACAGAGACAGAGCGTGTGTTGTTGGGGCTTCAGCCCCTTACAACCACGGCCTACCCCTTGCGGGTGCAGAGACACAGAGAAAGGCAGATACGAGATCGAGTCGTTATAAATGGTTTTTAAGCAAGGTAATGGATTGCTGTTGAATTTGGTTTTCTCCGTGTCTCGGTGTCTCTGTGGTGAGTTTTGATTCATTTTTCATTCAGTCCGAATAGCGCCAGTGCCCGCAGACACTCGGCGCGATGTGCTGCCCCTTGTTGTGGTGCGATATCTTTGCCTGCCAGCCGCAGGCCGTAATGCAGACCTTGTGTATCCGTATCCAGCACCCAGCGGGTAAGGATTTCCAGTTTGTGCTCGACGGAGGTCTGATTGAGCAACGATTCATCCAGCCACAACTCGTTGCCTTGTTCTGCCGTGAATTGTTTGACCTGCAAGCCCTGCGCACGCGCCAGTGTCTTCCAGGCGATGCGGGGTAAAGCGTCGCCGGGTACGTAATCGCGCAGACCGGAAAAATCATCGTCCCCCGAACTCGTCAAACGTCCCCCGTTGCTCAGGCCGGACGTGGCCGGCAGCGGATATGGAGCTGACGGTTTGGGATAGACCAGGCCGCGCACGTCGAAATGGAGATAGGTCCAGGCGTGGAAAAGTCCGAGCGGGAATTCGGTGTGTAGGGTCAGGCGACCACTATCCAGCCAGCCGCGATGGCCGGAGGGGAGGGGCAGCGTGATGGCGGTGACCTGCCGGGGCGGCAGGTCAAAGACATTGAGATGTCCGGCATCGTCATGCAGGTGCAATTGATAGCGTTGCAGCGAGCCGGGATTATCGAAGTGAAAAACGAAACACACGTCTTCTCCTGCGAATACCGGCTCGACAGAACCGGCATGGATCTTTAAACCGGCCATGTTGCGGAAGGTATACAACATGCTCAGGCCGCCGCTCGTGGCGAGCAGAAAGGTGAATGCGTAGCCCAGGCTCAGGTTGTAGTTGATGTCCCCCAGCAGCATGAGGATCAGCACGCAGGCGAAGCCGACACTACGGCGTGTGGGCAGGATGTAGATACGGCGCTGGTTGAGTATCACCGTGCCGGTTTCCACGGTACGGCGAAACGCCCAGTTGCGGAATCTTTGTCGGAATGAGTTGAGCACGGCTAGCATTCGGGCCATCGTTGGCATTTCCTGGCGATCTGCTCGAAAGGTGTCGAGGCGCTCGCGGGAGGATATTCTGGCATGAAATCAGGTGCAGGAGAGGAGCGCTCACCGATGCGGAGCCTGTCCATTATTAAATTTTCCACAAACGGTTATTAATTTTTTGGAATCCGAGTTGCGCAAAAAATATCCGGGTGTAAGATTGCGCATCGTTTTGCGAGTCGGTCACAATGAATAAAAAACGCCCCAAGCACCTCGCCCTGCATCTCATCAAACTTCCCCTCGCCGGTTACGTCTCCATCCTGCATCGCATCAGCGGTGCGTTGCTGTTCCTGGCATTGCCCGTGATGCTGTTGGCGCTACAGTACAGTTTGCGTTCGATCGAGACGTACACTCAGCTTGTGGACGTGTTGCAGCATCCGCTGAGCAAGCTGGTGTGGCTGGGGCTGTTGTGGGCGTTCTTGCATCATTTCTGTGCCGGTATCCGATATCTGGCCATCGATCTGCATTTGGCTTCCAGTCTGGCCAAAGCACGCGCCAGCAGCCGCTGGGTTCTAGGGGTGAGCCTGGCGCTCACGGTTCTGATCGGAGTGAAGCTATGTTGAATCGAGTGGTGACCGGGGCGCATTACGGTTTGCGCGATTGGCTTGCGCAACGCATCACTGCGCTGGTGATGGTGCTGTTCACAGTTTTTGTCGCGGTTTATCTGTTGTTGCAGCAGACGGTCGGTTATGACGTATGGATAGGGTTGTTCGCCGATGATGTGGTGCGTTCCTTCGCATTGCTGTTCCTGCTCAGTCTGTTCTATCACGCATGGATCGGTGTGCGCGACATCGTGATGGATTACGTCAAACCAGCCAGCGTCCGCTTGATCATCCATGTGGCAGTTTTGCTGGCCTTGTTGCTGTATGTGATCTGGTCGGTGCAAATACTTTGGGGTGTGTGATGTAGGAGCGGGCCATGCCCGCGAATGAAAAATAATCGCGGGCATGGCCCGCTCCTACATGGAGATGAATAATGGCAATAACTAAAAGAACATTCGATGTGGTCGTGGTCGGTGCGGGCGGAGCCGGTATGCGCGCTGCTTTGCAGCTTTCTCAGGCGGGTTTGAAAGTGGCCGTGCTGTCCAAGGTGTTTCCGACGCGCTCGCATACGGTGGCGGCGCAGGGCGGTATCGCCGCTTCGCTGGGCAACGTCAAGGAAGACAACTGGCTGTGGCATATGTATGACACGGTAAAAGGCTCCGATTATCTGGGCGACCAAGATGCCATCGAATACATGTGCCGCGCCGCGCCCGAAGTGGTGTACGAGTTGGAGCATTTCGGTATGCCGTTCGACCGCTTGGACAATGGCAAGATATACCAGCGCCCGTTCGGCGGGCACATGCAGGATTATGGCAAGGCACCGGTGGACAGGGCTTGTGCCGCTGCCGACCGTACCGGCCATGCCTTGTTGCACACGCTGTATCAGCAGAACGTACAGGCCAACACCAACTTCTTCGTGGAGTGGATGGCGCTCGATTTGATCCGCGACGAGGATGGTGATGTGCTGGGCGTGGTGGCGATGGAGATCGAGACCAGCGAGGTGATGATTTTGCATGCGCGTGCCACGCTGTTCGCCACCGGCGGCGCGGGGCGCATCTTCGCCGCCAGCACCAATGCCTACATCAACACCGGCGACGGCCTCGGCATGGCTGCACGCGCGGGCATCCCGCTGGAGGACATGGAGTTCTTCCAGTTCCACCCGACCGGCGTGTACGGCGCGGGCGTACTGATCACCGAAGGTGTGCGCGGCGAGGGCGGCTATCTGGTGAACAAGGACGGTGAGCGTTTCATGCCGCGTTATGCACCGACCGCCAAAGACCTGGCCAGCCGCGACGTGGTGTCGCGTGCGATGGCGACTGAGATCAAGGAAGGGCGCGGCTGCGGCCCTAAAGGCGATCACGTGCTGCTCAAGCTCGACCACTTGGGTGATGACGTGATCCGCCACCGTCTGCCGGGTATCCGCGACATCGCGCTCAAGTTTGCCCATGTCGATCCGGCCCACGCACCTATCCCCGTCGTGCCGACCGCGCACTACATGATGGGCGGCATCCCGACCAATTATCACGGTCAGGTCGTTGCTCCGCACCGCACCGCGCCGGAAGACGTGGTGCAGGGTTTCTATGCGGTGGGCGAATGCGCCTGTGTCTCGGTACACGGTGCGAACCGGCTGGGTTGCAATTCGCTGCTCGACCTCATCGTGTTCGGGCGTGCCGCCGGACGTCAGATCATCGAAGACCTCAAGCTCAATCCGCATCACAAGCCTTTGCCCGCCGATGCAACCGATAGGCCGCTGGCGCGATTGGCGCGGCTGGAAAATCAGAAGCAGGGAGAGCGGGTGGCCGAAGTGGGAGCGGACATGCGCCATGTGATGCAGACCCACTGCGGTGTGTTCCGTTTCCCAGACCTGCTGTCCGAGGGGGTGACAAAGATCCGCGAAGTCGCCGAGCGCGCCAAGAACACCGTCATCACCGACCAGAGCAAAGTGTTCAACACCGCACGCGTGGAAGCGTTGGAGCTGGATAACCTGATCGAGGTCGCACAAGCCACCATGATTGCGGCGGCGGCGCGCGAAGAAAGCCGTGGCGCCCATGCCCGCGACGATTTCCCCGAACGCGACGACAAGAAATGGTTGAAGCACTCTTTGTTCTACAGTGAAGGACAACGTCTGGATTACAAGCCCGTGCGCCTGAAACCGCTCACGGTGGAATCGTTCCCGCTCAAAGCGCGCGTTTATTAGGAGCGACAAGATGAAATTCAAAATCTATCGCTACAACCCCGACACCGATGTGTCGCCCTACATGCAGGACTACGACCTCAAATTCGAGGCGGGTGATGCGATGTTGCTGGACGCGCTGATGATGTTGCGCGAACAGGACGATAGTATCGGTTTCCGCAAGTCCTGCCGCGAAGGTGTATGCGGTTCGGATGCGATGAATATCAACGGGCGCAACGGTCTGGCCTGTGTCACGCCGCTGTCTTCGCTCAAGCAACCCATCGAGATCCGTCCCTTGCCGGGATTGCCCGTCATCCGCGATTTGATCGTGGACATGTCGCAGTTCTTCAAGCAATACCACTCGATCAAGCCGTATCTGGTCAACAACGATCCGCCCCCGGAGACCGAGCGCCTGCAATCGCCCAAAGACCGCGCCGAACTGGATGGCTTGTATGAATGTATCCTGTGCGGCTGCTGCACGACGGCTTGTCCGTCGTTCTGGTGGAACCCGGACAAGTTCGTCGGCCCCTCCGGCTTGTTGCAGGCTTATCGTTTCATCGCCGATACGCGCGATCAGGCCACGGCGGAGCGCTTGGATAATCTGGAAGACCCGTATCGACTGTTCCGCTGCCACACCATCATGAACTGCGTGGATGTGTGCCCGAAAGAGCTGAATCCGACCGAAGCCATCGGTAAGATCAAGGACATGATGGTGAAGCGGATCGTATGACGCCAGCTTGCGTCACGCCCGACTCTGCGGAGCTGGCGCGCTTGAAATGGCGCTGCCGTCGCGGACTGCTGGAGCTGGATATCGTGCTGGGACGTTTTGTGGAACGGCAGTATGCCGGTCTGGATGCGGCAGGAAAAATCGAGTTCGATGTCTTGTTGGACCTGCCGGATACCTCGCTGTGGGATAGAATCACCGGCAAGGAGCCTGCCGAACACGAGGCTCAAAAAAAGATGCTGGAATTGATCAATGCGGTGTAGGAGCGGGCCATGCCAGCTTTTACAAAAGGGGAGAAGAACATGGAACAAAAACGGATGGCAACGCTGACGTTGGATGACGGACGCAGCATCGAATTACCTATTTTGTCGGGCACCCTCGGGCCGGATGTGGTGGATATGCGGACCTTGAACAAACTGGGTGTGTTCACCTACGACCCCGCCTTCTTTGCCACTGCGAGCTGCACTTCGGCCATCACCTTCATTGATGGTGACGCGGGTCTGCTTTATTACCGTGGATATCCCATCGAACAATTGGCGGAGCAGTCGGACTTTCTGGAGGTGTGTTACCTGTTGCTGAACGGCGAGTTGCCATCGGCCCAGCAAAAGGACGAGTTCAGGGACATCATCACCCATCACACCATGGTGCACGACCAGTTGGCGCGTTTCTTCAACGGCTTCCGCCGCGACGCGCATCCGATGGCGGTGATGGTCGGGGTGGTTGGCGCGCTGTCGGCGTTCTACCATGACTCGCTGGATATCAATAACCCGCAGCACCGCGAGATTTCCGCGCACCGGCTGTTGGCCAAGGTGCCGACACTGGCGGCGATGGCCTATAAATACAATGTCGGTGAGCCGTTCATTTATCCGAAGAATAAGTTCAGTTATGTCGAAAACTTCATGTACATGATGTTCGGCACACCGGCTGAGGACTATGTGCCGAACCCGGTGCTGGTGCGTGCACTGGAGCGTATCTTCATCCTGCATGCCGACCATGAACAGAATGCATCCACCTCGACCGTGCGTCTGGCTGGTTCCAGCGGGGCGAACCCGTTCGCCTGCGTGGCTTCCGGTATCGCCGCCTTGTGGGGGCCGGCACACGGCGGTGCCAACGAGGCCGCACTCAAGATGCTGGAAGAGATCGGCGATGTGTCGCGCGTGAAGGAATACGTGCAGGGTGTGAAAGACAAGAAATACAAACTGATGGGCTTCGGTCACCGCGTGTACAAGAACATGGATCCGCGCGCGTCGGTGATGCGCCAGACCTGCTACGAGGTGCTCAAGGAGCTCAAGCTGGAAAACAACAAGCTGTTCGAGCTGGCGATGGAACTGGAAAAGACCGCGTTGAGTGATCCGTATTTCATTGAACGTAAGCTGTATCCCAACGTGGATTTCTATTCCGGTATCGTGCTGCGCGCCATCGGTATCCCGACCAATATGTTCACGGTGATCTTCGCCCTAGCGCGCACCATAGGCTGGGTATCGCAATGGAACGAGATGATCGCCGATGCAGAGCACAAGATCGGCCGCCCGCGCCAGTTGTATCAGGGGGCGACCAAACGCGACTTTGTGCCGATGAAAAAACGTTGAGGATGATGCCTTGAACGAGCCGGTGAACTTTCTGAAATTGATGCAGGACAGCTCCATGCTGTTCGGTGGCAACAATGTGTTCATCGAGGGCTTGTACGAGGACTATCTGCGTGATCCGGCCAGTGTGCCGGTCGAGTGGCGCACCTATTTCGACAAACTGGTCGCCAGTGCCAAGACGACCGATGTGGCGCATAGCCAGATACAGCGCAATTTTGCGGCCTTGCCAGCCAGCGCTGCCTCCCCCGCGCTACAGACGGACGAGTCGCGCAAACAGGCGTCGGTGTTGCAACTCATCAACGCACATCGTTTTCTCGGTGTGCGTGTTGCCGATCTTGATCCGCTCAAGCGGCATGCCAAGCCGCAGATCGCCGAGCTGAATCCGGCCTATTACAACCTCGATCAAGCCGATCTCGACACCACTTTCAGCACCGGTTCGCTGGTGGGCGGGGCGCGCATGACCTTGCGCGAGATTCTTCAACGGCTCAAACGCATCTATTGCGGTAGTGTCGGTGCCGAATACATGTACATCAGCGATATCGCGCAGAAGCGCTGGATACAGAACCGACTGGAAGGGACCAGCGGTGAGCCGCATTATGCGACCGAGACACGGAAGCGCATCCTCGAGCGATTGACCGCCGCCGAGGGACTGGAGCGTTATCTGCACACCAAATACGTCGGACAGAAACGATTTTCACTGGAAGGCGGCGAGACATTGATCCCGTTGTTGCACCATCTGTTGCAGCGTGCGGGCGAACAGGGCGTGAAAGAGACCGTGATCGGTATGGCGCACCGCGGGCGGTTGAACGTGCTGGTCAACACGCTGGGCAAGTTGCCCAAGGTGTTGTTCGCCGAATTCGAGGGTGTGCATCTCGAACATCTCACTTCAGGAGACGTGAAATATCACCAGGGATTCTCGTCCGACATCGGTACGCCGGGCGGGCCTATGCACCTGACGTTGGCCTTCAATCCCTCGCATCTGGAAATCGTCAATCCGGTGGTTGAGGGGTCGGTGCGCGCGCGCCAGCACCGGCGCAAAGACTATCAGGGCAAACAGGTGTTGCCGGTGTTGCTACACGGCGATGCCGCTTTTGCCGGACAGGGCGTGAACCAGGAGACCTTCAATCTGTCACAGACGCGCGGCTACCGTACCGGCGGTACGGTGCACATCGTCATCAACAACCAGATCGGTTTCACCACCTCGGATGCGCGCGATACGCGCTCCTCGCTGTATTGCACCGATGTGGCCAAGATGATCGATGCCCCCATCTTCCACGTCAATGCCGACGATCCGGAGGCGGTGATGTTCATCACCGAACTGGCGTTCGATTTCCGTATGCAGTTCGGCAAAGACGTGGTCATCGACATGGTGTGCTTCCGCAAATTGGGGCACAACGAACAGGATGAGCCGCTGGTCACGCAACCGTTCATGTACCGCTATATCAACCAGCATCCGGGGACACGCGCTTTGTATGCGCAACGTCTGGTGGAGCAGGGCATATTGGCGGCGGACGAGCCGGAGCGTATGGTCGCGGACTATCGCCGGGCGATGGACGAGGGGCGCGACCCGCTACAGGCAGCGCTGGTCGGGCACAGACACGAATTCGGGGTCAGTTGGGCCAAGTACAAGGCTGACGTTCCGTGGCACTTATCAGTGGAAACGGCGGTTCCCCGTGCCAGATTGCAGCAACTGGCCGAACGGCTGGTGTCGATACCGGAGAATTTCAAACTGCACTCCCGCGTCGAGAAGATCATTGCCGACCGTATCGCGATGGGCAAAGGCGAGCTGGCGCTGGATTGGGGCATGGCCGAGAACCTGGCTTATGCCAGCTTGGTAACGGAAGGTTATCCGATCCGCCTGTCCGGCGAGGATTGCGGGCGCGGGACCTTCTTCCATCGCCATGCCGTATTGCACGACCAGAATCGGGTGCGGTTCGATCAGGGCTACCACATCCCCCTACAGAACATCGCGCCGGATCAGGCCGACTTCATCGTTATAGATTCCATCCTGTCGGAAGAGGCCGTGCTGGGCTTCGAGTACGGCTATGCCACTGCGGAACCGGATACCTTGACCATCTGGGAGGCGCAGTTCGGCGATTTCGCCAACGGCGCACAGGTGGTCATCGACCAGTTCATCACTTCCGGCGAGGCCAAGTGGGGCAGGTTGTGCGGTTTGACCATGCTGCTGCCGCACGGTTACGAAGGGCAGGGGCCGGAGCACTCATCGGGACGCATCGAGCGTTATTTGCAACTGTGTGCCGATTACAACATCCAGGTGTGCGTGCCTTCCAATGCCGCGCAGATATTCCATCTGTTGCGCCGTCAGATGCTGCATCCGTCGCGCAAACCGCTCATCGTGTTCACCCCCAAGAGCCTGTTGCGCAGCAAGGATGCCGCTTCGCCACTGGACGATCTGTGCACGGGACGTTTCCAGCCGGTCATTCCCGAGATCGATGCGCTGGAGGCGGGCAAGGTACGCCGCATCATCGCCTGTAGCGGCAAGGTGTATTACGACCTGCTCAAGGCGCGACGCGAGCGCGGTATCACCGACATGGCAGTCGTTCGTATCGAACAACTCTATCCCTTCCCGCATGACGATTTCACCGCGCAGATCGACGCCTACCCGAATGCGACCGAGGTCGTATGGTGCCAGGAAGAGCCGGGTAACCAGGGTGCATGGCACCGCATCCAGCATTACCTGTTGCGCCACATGCGCAAAGGTATGCGCCTCGATTACGCTTTGCGCTCGTCTTCCGCCTCCCCTGCGGCGGGTTATCTTGCGGTGCATAACGAACAACAGAAAGCGGTGATCGAGGCCGCGTTCAGACCCGATCTCGATGTGAAGAACAAACCAGGAGCAAATAAACATGAGCATCATTGAAGTCAAAGTCCCGCAGCTCTCCGAGTCCGTCGCCGAAGCGACACTGCTCACCTGGCACAAAAAAGTCGGCGAGGCGGTGCAGGAAGGCGAGAACCTGATCGACATCGAGACCGACAAGGTGGTGCTGGAGCTGCCCGCGATCAAGAGCGGTGTGCTGAGCAAGATCATCAAGGCCGACGGTGCCAAGGTGGGCAGCGAGGAAGTGATCGCGCAGATCGATACGGATGCGGTGGCCGCTGCCGCACCCGCGCTTCCGCTCCCAAAGGCCGAGGCAAGCCATGCCTCACCATCCGCACGCAAGCTGGCGCATGCCCATGATGTGGATGCCACCACGCTGCAAGGCAGCGGCAAACACGGTCTGGTGACCAAGGAAGATGTGCTGAACGCCGTTCAACAACCGGTTGTTACCGCTCAGCCACAGGGCGAGCCGGCGCTAGCCCCTTCCGGCAATCGCGCCGAGCAGCGTGTGCCGATGACCCGTATCCGCCAGCGTATCGCCGAACGTCTGCTGCAATCACAAGCGAACGCCGCCATCCTGACCACCTTCAACGAAGTGAACATGCAGCCGGTGATGGAGCTGCGTGCCCGCTACAAGGATGCGTTCGAGAAGAAGCACGGTGTGAAGCTGGGCTTCTCCTCATTCTTTGTCAAAGCTGTCATCCATGCCTTGCGCAAGTTCCCCGTCGTCAACGCGTCGGTGGACGGTACCGACGTCATCTACCACGGCTACTTCGATATTGGTGTTGCCATCGGTAGTGAACGCGGTCTGGTAGTGCCTATCATCCGCGATGCGGACAAGCTGTCGTTCGCGGAAATCGAGAAGCAGATCGCCGCTTTTGCGGCACGTGCCAAGGATGGCAAGCTGACGATGGAAGAGCTGAGTGGTGGTACCTTCTCGATCACCAACGGCGGCGTGTTCGGCTCGATGTTGTCGACGCCGATCATCAATCCGCCGCAGAGCGCCATCCTTGGTATCCATGCCACCAAGGATCGTCCCGTGGCCGAGAACGGTCAGGTGGTCATCCGCCCGATCAACTACCTTGCACTCTCATATGACCACCGCATCATCGACGGCCGCGAGGCGGTGCAGTTCCTCGTCGCGATCAAAGAGTTCCTCGAGATGCCGGGACTGGTTCTGCTCGATCTGTAATGGCAGCCTTTCGCGCTTACCGCATCTTTGAAGAAAACGGCAAATCGCAGGGCCGTCTCGTTGAACTGTCGCTGGATGACCTTGCTCCCGGCGAAGTGGTCATCAAGGCGCATTATTCCAGTGTGAACTACAAGGACGCACTCGCCGCGACGGGGGCGGGCAAGGTCATCCGCCGCTTCCCCTGCGTGGGCGGCATCGACGTGTCCGGCGTGGTGGAGAGTTCATCGGATGCACGTTTCAAGGAGGGCGATAAGGTGCTGGTCACCGGTTACGACATGGGCGTGGCACATGACGGCGGCTTTGCCGAGTATGTGCGTGTCCCAGTGGACTGGGTCGTGCCGTTGCCCGTCGACCTGTCCCTGTTCGAAGCGATGGCGCTGGGTACGGCTGGTTTTACTGCCGCACTTGCGATCCATCGCCTGGAGCAGAACGAATTGTCGCCGGATAAAGGCAAAGTGATTGTCACCGGCGCGACCGGCGGGGTCGGCAGTCTCGCCATCCGTATGCTGGCGCAGCTCGGTTATCACGTCGTGGCGTTGACCGGCAAAGGCAGCGAGCAGGAATATCTAAAATCATTGGGCGCGAGCGAAGTTTTGTTGCGCGACAGCGTGGATATGAACAGTCCCCGCCCGCTGGAAAAATCGCTGTGGGCGGGCGCGCTGGATGGAGTGGGAGGCAACACGCTGGCCTGGCTGGCGCGTACCCTGCAACAGGACGGCGCGATTGCCAGCTACGGCAATGCGGGAGGTGTAGAGCTGCATACCACGGTGTTTCCGTTCATCCTGCGCGGGGTGAAGTTGCTAGGTGTAGATTCCGCAGCCACCGCGATGTCGTTGCGCAAGAAGCTGTGGCAGCGTCTGGCAGGCGACTTGTGCCCGCATAATCTTGAACAGCTCGCTCATACTGTCCCATTCGCGGAGTTGGATGGGGTGTTTTCCAAGATGATCGCAGGGGAAACACGTGGCCGTACAGTGGTGAAAATCGCTGGCGACTGAAGCCTGCTCGGTTATAATGCGCGCCCGCTTGTTGGTCAGGGCGGGAATGCCCCGGTGGCGGAATTGGTAGACGCACCAGATTTAGGTTCTGGCGCCGAGAGGCGTGGAAGTTCGAGTCTTCTCCGGGGCACCAAGTAAAATCAAGTAATTTGGTGATTGTTCGCGGTCATTTTTAGTGATTTTCCCTCGGTTTTTCACCAGCCAAACGGCATCTCCTCGTGTGTGTTGCAAACAAGCGGAGGAAAAACTATAGTGCGACCGCACGTTGTTTGAAATCGACCATCAGTGCCCCAACGCAGGGCCGAGGCGAGCAAACAATTTACCAGATAGGACTGGCGCAACGCATTACCGAACAACTGTAATCGCTGCACACAAAGGGGGGGATTTGTTTAGTTCAGTCAACACGCACTGCGCAAGCAAGCAAGCAAGCAAGCAATAGATGGCGACACACGCCCGCTAAAGTTCCCGACCTTCCAAAATATATTGCACCGCGCCACCCGTGTGTGGTGTTTTCACTTCTTCCAAAATTCATTATTCGTTTTGTCTTCCTGCATCTCGTGTAGCAAGCGTCATGTTTCGCCAGTCGGCGTGTTTGGTTTTTCCATTTTCAGCCAATGAGAAGGCATGATGAATATCCGAACCAGCAAATTACTGATTGTTTTCGTTAGTATATTTTGGATGCCACAGGTCTTTGCTGGATCGTGCAGTGGCATACATATAACAGGAGAGGTGTCTGGTAACGCGCCCAAGCTTGTAATAACAGAGAACAGTGCCATCGAAGCGCGTGTGCGTGAAAAATTTTCTGTAGGTTCGACATTTGAAATTTCAAAGGGGGTTGTGAAAAATGCGGAGATCGTAAGCTCAGCAACCTGCGACATTGTCGATACGAGCAACGGAGCAGTAAGCGTATTAAAAATTTCTAATGCCACTATAAAAGATGCAAATCTGACGGGCGCATCACTTAAATTAACTGATGGCAGTACTCAGGCTGTTGCAAATGTTTCAGGAATACTCACTGGCGTTGATATTAGTATCGCATCTGTCATAGCCTCAACGGATCAAAATAACGACCCACTGAATTTGGCAAAAAATATTCAAATTATCACCTTGTCGTCAGTGGAAGCAATTCAGCTAAAGAGAAGTGGTAGCGCGGGAATTGCAGCAGAAGAAGAAAAACGAGTAACCATTCCTGCTGCCACCTCATTGCACTACCTCGCCAGCGATGCTCGTAGCTATACGGTATTCACAACCAGATATCCGGGGGAATGCTGGATACCAATCAATGGCATTTGCTCTGCCAGCATTCTCGGGTGGAATATTTCAGAAAAAAGCAAAGTTACAAAAGAAAACTTCTCTGAACGCACATACGTTATTCGCACAGAAGAATTAAGAAACAAAATATCCGAACGAAGCTGGACAAGTGGGGTGCTTATTGTTCCATATAAATTTGTATTTGCTAGTTCAAGTCTTGCTTCCGGCTCATTTACTATTGGCCCTTATGCCGGATACACCACGGATCTTTGGGGAAGTGAATGGACATTTCCACTTGTGGCTGGCATCACCAAAGTATCAGTTCCCTCACTACAAAATGGTGTAGCCCGCACCACTGAAAAAGCCGGGCTAACAATAGCCACCGGCGTGCTTTTTAGTCCAGGTGGAAAAGCATCTAACATCAAAACCGGATTCATTCTTGGTATTGATGAGCTTGGTAAAGATTCAGGCTATGACGATAACGGAAAGCTTTGGTTGGGTCTGTATGTTGGGGCAGGGTTCTAATGGGATTATTATCATAAAAGCAGAACAATAAATTTGTCTGCCTAGGTAACCATTTTGTGGTTGTGTTAGGCCTTGTGTTCGTTTTCTAATTATTTTTGTCGACTTTACTTGTTAACCTTTAGGAGTATGCACATGGGAAAATGTTCAGTATTTCTCGCAATCTTTTTGATGACCGTTATCGGAGGAATATCAATTGCACAAGCCGAGACCAAACCAGCAAAAGCGAAGCAGGTACAGGTAAATGTTCACCAACCCCCAGTTGTTGCTGCAAATCAAAAGGAAGACGACGAATGGGAGAGTAGCCTGATATCTGCAACCCCCGAAGCAATGCAATCTTACCTTTCCAAGTATCCCAATGGGCGATATGCCGCAAAGGCACAACAGATAATCGCCGACGTTCGCTCCCAAGAACAACGACCAGAGATGCCCATCAGAGTAAGCGATAATGTTTGGCAGACAATCAGTAGTTCAGATCAGTATCGCAACACACCAAAAATGAGAGCGTTTGTTTTAGACGCACGCAACACTCTTAAGGTTGATGAAGCAGGGGAGGTCATAAATGAAAATAAAATTGAGGGAGCGCCGATTGGCAACAGGTGTGGTGTTATCAGGAATCAAGGAAGCTCACATTATGACTCTGGCATGGATATCAAAATGGATACATCGACGTTTATTTGTGGAGGGATGGTCGTGGGATTATTGATTAACGGCAAGCAAGTGCTCGAAATTAAGAACTTGAGTATTACTGGCAGCCTTTTTCCGTTGCGTGAGGGCGCCGAGTCAATAGTTCGAACTGAATATGAAAATCTAACTGTTGCAACTAATAGTTGTCGTGTGACTGGTAAGGCTGATGCAAAAAGCTTAGATTCGAAACTAACCGGAATTGCATGGAGCCTGCATTGTATTAGCAGTCAGACTATGGCTAATGTTCCGTTCCCCGTTTCAGCCGAATCTGATACCTATTTCATTGAAGATGCGGGCATGAATCTGGGGCTGACTATTGGTCGTCAAAATTCTGAAACAAATAAAATGTTTATTCCCAAAGCGGGCGATACGACAGCCAATATCTCCTCATATGGTCCTAACAAAGGTAAAAGAACTGGCACCACGATATATAACCGCCATGATTGGCATTTTTCAGAATAGTGGGGCACTGTTGCTAGACTCATGGCGGCAAACCGTTACCTAGCATAGGTATATATATATAAAACCTTCACGATTTCAGAGGTGGAAAATGTCAGGTGTGGTTGCGCGCTATTTTTTTCGATTCGTATTGTTTACTGTAACCGCATCAGCATTCGCAACGGAGCCGCCTTTCGAGCCAATGTTGCGCATTGATGCCGGCATGCACACGAACAGGATTGAAAGGATTTCTGTCGATACCGCCGGGCGCTATTTGGTAACTGCCTCTGCGGATAAAACTGCCAAAGTGTGGGAGCTTTCGAGTGGGCGGTTGCTGATTACTTTGCACCCGCCGCAAGATGACGATAAAGAAGGCTTATTGAATGCAGTAGCCATATCACCAGAAGGTGGCACAATTGCTGTGGCCGGATGGACAGGGCATTGGGGTAATACCATGGCTGTCTATCTTTTTGACCGCGTTACTGGGCGATTAATTCGTAGCCTGAATGGGTTTCCTGATGTTATTAGAGAAATGGCATGGTCTGTCGATGGTCAATATTTAGCAATTGGCTTAGGTGGACATCATGGCATCCGCGCTTTCCGCACCGACACGTGGAAAATCGTTGGCACCGATAATAGTTATGGACAAGACTGTTTGGGGATGGATTTTAGTAAAGAAGGCAGGTTGGCGACGAGTTCACTAGACGGATATATCCGCATTTATTCTGTTTCAATGAATGGAGTAGAGCTGATTGCAAAACAAGTAGCCCCCGGAGGATGGAAACCTGATGCAGTTCGATATTCTCCCGATGGTAGTAAGCTTGCTGTGGGGTTTGGCGACTCATCTAAGGTTAACGTACTCGATGCGATAACACTAAATTTGTTGTATGCACCTGATACTAGTGGTGTGGCCGCGAAGGATGAGAGTGATTTGATAAAGTTACACTCTGGCGAGTTTCGTCATGTTGCATGGTCATCTGATGGCTTGTCGCTACTTGCAGCAGGTGCATACGGTAAAGATGATTTTTTTATTCGTCGCTGGGCCGACGCAGGCCGGGGACATGCGGTGGATTCACCCGCAACCCATTCTCCAATTACGGATTTATTAACCCTGCCCAACAATGAGATTGCATTTAGTTCATCCGACCCAGCATGGGGGGTGCTTGGCGTAAATAAAACACTTTGGGACGCAAGTAGAAGAAGTCAATTTACGCCATCGCCAATTGTGGATTTTAATTTAGAAAAGAATAAGTTACAGGTTTCGCAAAATGGTGCAACTGTCGGATTCAAATATGATAACGAACATACTGCGCAATTTAGTTTAGAACAAGGCTTGAGAAATGGTGAAAATTCATTCACGTCAACGCCTTTATTTGATGCGATCACTAACCCTTTGGAATATAGAAAACCAAGTAACCGGGTAAGAGAGCCAATTGGAATTTTGGTTCAATTTTGGCAAAACAAGGTTAGTCCATATTGTTCTGGTGAATTTCTACTATCCCCCCCAGAGATATCACGTAGCTTGGCATTATCCCCAGATGGTACTGGATTTGTATTAGGCGCAAGTTTGAGTGTGAGCATGTTCAACAATAGGTACGATCCTGATAATTTTGAAGCCAGTCAAAAATTAAAAGTTTTACGTTGGTCAGCAAAAAGCCATGGCGAAGCGTGGGCGGTAAATATATCTGGTGACAGTCGTTTCGTCGTTGCAGCTTTTGAAGACGGCACCATCCGCTGGTATGAGGCCAAGGACGGTAAAGAAGTGCTGGCCTTCTTCCCTCATGCCGATCAAAAACGATGGGTGGCCTGGACACCCGAGGGCTACTACACTGCAAGCCCCGGTGGAGAAGAGCTAATTGGCTGGCATCTGAACCAAGGCAAAGACAAAGAGGCACGTTTCATTCCCAACAGCCAACTCTATGATGTGTTCTACCGTCCCGACATCGTGCAGGCGAAATTTCGCGGTGAAGATATTTCAGGTCTAATTACCTTGACGGCTAAAGAGGCGTTGAAGAATCCGCCGCCCGAAGTGGCGTTCACCCGAGCACCCTCTTCGTCGTCTGCAACCAAAGAAAAAGTTTGCTACAAAATTACCAGCACCGGCGGCGGCATCGGCGAGGTGCGGCTGTTCCAAAACGGTAAGCTAGTGAAGTCAGACGGTTTCTACCGCGAGGCGGTGGCGAAACGCGAAGACAAAATCATGCTGGCAAGTAATGACAGCGAGACGACCACTCGGGCTATCCGCGCCTTGAAACTGATTAAAGGCGAAAGCCAAGTACAGATCTTAAAAAGTAAAGGCAATTTGGTGGAAGAATGCCAAGAGATAGATGTAATCCCCGGTGAGAATGAATTAGGCGTGGTGGCGTTCAACGCGCAGAACACAGTACAGAGCAGCATGGGGGCGAGCAAGTTCATGTCGAACCGCGCATCCGAGGCACCGCATCTCTACATCCTCGGCATCGGCATAGATCAGTACACCGATGATAGTGTGAACCTGAAATATGCGACCAAAGATGCGCTGGACTTTCAGGGCTTGATGAAAGAAAAATCCGGCACGCTGTTCGCCAGTGAAAACATCCATCTTGTGCCGCTCTCGAATGCGCAGGCCAGCAAAGAGAACATCTTGAAGCAGATTGATGCACTTGCAGCCAAGGTTAAGCCTTGGGATAGCTTCATCTTGTTTGTGGCTTCGCACGGGGTGATGCTGGGGTCGCAATATTATCTGGTGTCTTCCAGCTACGACGGCTCATCCGACCTCAAGCATCTCATCAGCTCGAATGAGATCGTGGAACTGTCGAAAAAGATACGCGCCTTGAACCAGCTCTATGTGCTGGACACTTGCCACGCCGGTGGGGTGGATAACATCGTGAGTGGTTTGTACGACGCGCGCATGAGTGTGTTGGCGAAGAAGATGGGGTTGCACATCTATGCTTCGGCGGGTGGTCTGCAAGAGGCGTTGGATGGTTATCAAGGCAACGGCTTGTTTACACATACTTTGCTTGCCAGCATGAAATTAGCCAACCAGACAGATGGTAACCACGACGGAAAAGTAAGTGTGCTGGAGCTAGGGCAGTCAGCCAAGGATAAAACCAGTGCCATTTCAAAACAGATCGGTCATCCGCAAATCCCGACGATGATTCACTTCGGCAGGGATGTGCCGTTATTCAATGCAAGGTGAAGCGTTATTGTTAAATTAATGCCGAACCAGGGGCAAGCTGGTTTTCGGGTATACAAGGGGTGGCAAGGGGGGCATCGCCGCCGATCTCTTGCTGCTAACAGCGATTATGGGTATCTGATGGGTAGGCTGGCTTGTTTCGATCCGTGGATATAGCGCTATCTGCCTGAGCATTGGCGGCCGCGCGCGGCCTAGGTGAGTCAACCTTCAACTCCGTTGGCTCTCTTGTGATCACCACATCGGGTCGATGACACTTCAGGCGCGGCCTATTCTTTCCAGCTCGAGCTGCACCATGTAACGTTGTACCACGTTGCTGGATCTGCCCGTCAGATTCACAAATGCCAATCCGATGTGATACAGCTGCTCGCCGCTTTTGGTCTTGCTGGTCGGCCATAAACCAAAGACTTTTAGGGTGAGGGGCATGGGGCCGATCTCCGGGAAATCCACGCTGCACTTCTCGAATACGGCCCCCTGAGAGATGATGGCGGGCGGCTCACCTTTGACGGTCAGCCCCAAGCCGCCTACGCTCATATCGGTGACCGGTGCACTGAATATTTCTTTTTCCAGAGGGATTTTGCAGAACAACGCTTTGCTGCCTTGCGGGGTGTTCAGGCGGAAGTATTCGCGGCGCTGGATGCGCTCGATCACTTTCGGAATAGGCATGAAGAAGGCATCACCATCGGTCAGCGAGACCAGTTCCAGACTGGAACCGTACCAGCGGATCTCCACGCCGCCATTGGTGTAGAGCGTCACTTGTTTGCTGGAGGCGATCTTTTCGTTGATCCGCTCATCGGGGCTGATGTCCAGATAGATCAAATCATCTTCTGTATCGACTTCGAGGACAGAGGACAACAGGTTCACCCCGTCGTGGGTGGCGATATTGAGCGCCATGTGATGCCGCACCATATCTTCGAGAATGGCGACAATTTCTTTGCGGTTGTGTTTGGCGAATTCGGATTTCTCTATACGCTGTGTCATGCTTGCTTACTCGTGTCGAAGGTGCCAAACGTCCTGTCTTTACTCAGCCGGAGTATGTCGTAACCGGCCATTGGGGCTAGATTCTACTTTTTTTATGCCGGATTAGACAGGCGGTCGCTGATTTACAACAGATCGAACAGATAACGTGCAGCCTCTTCCGCGCCGGAAGGTTCCGGGCGTGTTGCAGGTGGTGCCGCCCAGAGCTGTTGCAGCAATGTGTGCAGCTCGCCTGTTTCGAGTGTTGCGCGTTCCACTTTAAGACAGGCTCCGTACTGTTGTTTCCAGCCGACCAGATAGGGTTCTTCCGGCCAATCCGGCCTGCTCACATATAACAGCGGAATGCCTGCGCAAGCCGCTTCCGCGAAGGTCCCGTAACCCGGTTTGGTCAATATGGCATCGACCGAGGCCAGCACATCACTGAAAGGCTGGTCGAGCGAATCGAAAGCGGTGAAATCTTCCCGCACGATGTTCCAGGCTGCGGGGATCATCCAGCGCACACCGGGGAAACGCGGCCAGCGTTCCATCGGCAGACTGAACTCGATACCACCCATTGCCATCAGCACCCATTTTTCCGCACCAGTTTCCAGCAATTGTGCGGCGATGGTCTCGCGGCAGCGTTGTCCCGTTTGGGCGATAGGGGAGATGGGGCGGGTGTTGTGCAACAACGGCATCGGCATACTCGGCTGGGGCTGCAAAAAACATAGGGCGCTGTTATAGGCGGCAAGCATCTGCGCGTGGATATCATCGCTGTAATCGCTTTGTCCGCAATAATGCTGATAGAGGTCGGCCCAGTTCAGGCTGCACAGGCCGACGGCGGGCACTCCGGCAACATGGGCGGCGGCAAGAGAAAGATAGGGGATGTTGGCCAGCAGCAGATCGGGAGCGAGTTGTCGCATCAGTTCCGCCTCATGCTGCACCTTGCTGTCCCAGTCGGTATGAAAGGCGCGATAACGTGCCGCACTCTCATCTACCAATACATCCACTGCATTGGCCATGGTCAGGCCAAAATCAAGAGCCACGGGAATGTGATCGAACGGGCATTGGAATCGTTGTTGCAGAACGGCAAAGGGAGCGGCAGTACGCACTGTGACACGTAATCCGGGAATGAGCCGCGCCAGTGCATTAACTACCGGTGCGGTCTGGCTGAGATGGCCATAACCATGGAATGAGATATCGACCAGCAGATGCGGCATATCAGTAGAACTGGTAATTATTGCGGCCCTTCTCTTTGGCGCGGTACATCGCATCATCGGCGCATTTGATCAGCCCCTCACTGTCGCCCGCGTCATCAGGGAAGATGGCGACACCAACGCTGAAGGTGACTATCAGCTCTTTCTCTTCGATCTGGTGGGGCGTGGTCATGGCGGCAATGATCTTTTGTGCCACGTTCTCCACGTCGGCGGCACTCTCCGCATCGGGCAACAGGATCATGAACTCGTCACCGCCCTGGCGGCAGATCGTGTCGGATTCGCGCACGCAGGACTTCAGTCGTGCCGCCACCGATTGCAGCAGGATGTCACCGGCCAGATGGCCCATGGTGTCGTTGATGCCCTTGAACTTGTCCAGATCGAGGAACAGCAGGGCGACTTTCTTCTCGTTGCGTCCTGCCGAGACCAGCGCCAATTTCAGGCGGTCGGCGAACAATGCACGGTTGGGCAGTTTGGTGAGCGCATCGTAATGCGCCAGGAACTCGATCTTTTGTTCGGCGGCTTTGCGTTCGGTGATGTCCGAGAACAGGGAGATGTAATTGATGACCTCGCCGCGCTGGTTCTTCACCACGCCGATGGAAAGCCACTCCGGGTAGACCTGGCCGCTCTTGCGCCGGTTCCATATCTCGCCCTGCCATTGTCCGGCTTCATTGATGCTGGCCCACATGGTCTGATAGAAATCGGGCGTCTGTTTGCCCGAGCTCAGGATGCGCGGATTCTTGCCGAGCACTTCCAGCGCCGAATAACCGGTGATCTCGGTGAAGGCCGGATTGACCGCAACGATGTCGCCGTTCGCGTTGGCGATCAGGATGGCTTCGCCGCTGCCGTGGAACATCTTGCCGAACAATTCCAGCCGGTCGGTGGCAATCTCCAGATTGCCGACCAAGGTGTTGAAGCTGCGCGCCATTTCGCCGATATCCGGGTTGGTCTCATCCACATCGGCGCGTTTGGAGAGGTCGTTTTCGCGCTGTATCTCGGCCATCGCCGCTTGCAATTTCTTGACCGGCTCGGCGATGTTCCTGACGATGAGCACGCGCACGAACCAGGAGATGATGATGGAGAGGAATATCTGGATGGCGATGTGTCCGGCCCACAGCCAGCTCTTGACACTCTGAAGCTCGGCCTCGTCTTTGCTGAGGTCGATGATGACACTAGCAGCACCGTTGACACTGCCCGCCTCGGCGGTGTGGCAGGACAGGCAGTTGGTACCACGGTAGTTCTCCTGCGCGATGAAGGGCACGACCACTCTCAGCAACGGAAGGCCGCCGGGTACATCGATGCGGGCAAAACGCACCTTCCCGGTTTTCAGCACTTCGCGGTCCATTTCGTCGAGCGCCTGCTCTTCGGGCAGACCTTTGCCGAACTGGGCGACCACGCTGTCTCCCCGGATGATGCGCAACTCTTTGACGCCCTCGGACTGCTGCATCTTGCTCAACAGCAGCTTGCGGTTCTCGGGAATGGAGATGGTGCCGGTCAGCATCAGCATGTTCATGCCGTTGATCAGGCCGTCCGCCGTTTCTTCCGCGCGCAACTCGGCGGAAGTCATGATCTGATCTTCAAAGCGCGCGATGACCCAGTCCATGGAAAGAAAGAACAGGACGATCAGTGATCCCTGAATCAGGATGTGCAGCTTCTCTTGCACGCCCAGAGCGTGCCATTTCTTGCTGATGCGGTTCATCATGCCTCTCCCCCGGTTGCCCGCTATGTTGCGGGCTGTGATCAATCTAGCTTGATGAAATGTTCGCGGTAGTGCTTCATCTCTTCGATGGATTCGTAGATATCGGCAAGGGCTTCATGCTTGCCGTGTTTTTTGACACCTTTCGCCATGTCCGGCTTCCAGCGCCGCGCCAGTTCCTTGAGCGTGCTGACATCGAGATTGCGGTAGTGGAAATAGGCTTCGAGTTCGGGCATCCAGCGCGCCATGAAACGGCGATCCTGGCAGATGGAATTGCCGCACATCGGCGAGGTGTGCGCCGGCACATATTCTTTGAGGAAAGCGAGACATTGTGCTTCCACTTCGGCTTCGTTCAGCGTGGAGGCTTTGACGCGCTCGATCAGACCGGACTTGGCATGGGTGGATTTGTTCCAGTCGTCCATCGCATCCAGCACGCTATCCGACTGATGCACCGCCAATGAGGGGCCTTCGGCGACGGTGTTCAGCTCACTATCGGTGATGACGATCGCCACCTCGATGATGTGGTTGTTCTCTGGATACAGGCCGGTCATCTCCATGTCCAGCCAGATAAGGTGATTCTGATTTTGTGCCATAATTCGCCGCCCTAATTTAGCCGCATTGGTCTTACATTTGTTTTTCTGGCGCTTATTGTGGCACATCGCATGCCTTGCAGGCTAGGCACTTTGTGAGTATCCGAGCCGTGTGGCGGGGCAGAGCGGGCCGAAGTGAGTGGTCTGTCGCCACATATCGGGGGATAATCTCCGCGCATTTACAGATTAGGAATCTTACAAAACCCGATGACAAGCACCTCATTCAGTATCGTATTCGTCGGCGCATTGTTGCTCGGCACCTTCACCAAATTGTGGCTGGCGCGCCGCCAATTGCAGCATGTCATAAGGCATCGCGAGCGGGTGCCGGAAGCCTTCAGCGGCCAGATCGAGCTGGCCGCACACCAGAAAGCCGCCGATTACACCTGTGCCAAAACCCGGCTGTCGTTACGTGCCATCGCGTTCGACGCGGCGCTGCTGCTGGCGTTTACGCTGGGCGGCGGCATCCAGCTCGTCAATGATTGGTCGTTGTCCGTTTTTGATACGCCGCTGGTGCAGGGCATGGCGGTCATCGTCACGGTTCTGCTTATCAGCTCGATACTGGAGACACCGTTCGGCTTGTACAGCACCTTTGTCATCGAGGCCGGTTTCGGTTTCAACAAGATGACGCCGGGCCTGTATCTGCTGGATGCGCTGAAAGGCCTGCTGCTCGGTGCGGTGCTCGGCTTGCCGCTGCTGTTCGGGGTGTTGTGGCTGATGCAACAGATGGGCGACGAATGGTGGTTATATGTATGGGGGGTATGGGTCGGTTTCAGCCTGCTGTTGCTGTTCATCTATCCCGCATTCATCGCGCCGCTCTTCAATAAGTTCCAGCCGCTACAGGATGAGGCGACAAAAGCGCGCATCGCGGCGCTGCTTCAGCGTTGTGGTTTCACCGTCAGCGGCCTGTTCGTGATGGACGGTTCCAAACGCAGCACCCACGGCAATGCCTACTTCACCGGCTTCGGCAAGACCAAACGTATCGTGTTCTTCGATACCCTGCTGCAACGTCTTGCCCCCGCCGAGATGGATGCTGTGCTGGCGCATGAGCTGGGACACTTCAAACATCGCCATGTGATGAAACGTATCGCCATCACCTTCGCCGCCAGTCTGGCTTTCCTGTGGCTGTTGGCGCAACTGATGCAATCCGACTGGTTCTATCAGGGGCTGGGAGTTCAGAGCAAATCGACCGCACTGGCATTGCTGCTGTTCTTTATGACGCTGCCGGTATTCACCTTCCTGTTGCAGCCGCTCTCGTCCTACTATTCGCGCAAACACGAATTCGAGGCCGACGATTATGCTGCCGCGCAGACCGCTGCCGGCGACCTCGCGGCGGCACTGGTGAAGCTGTATCAGGACAATGCCAAGACGTTGACACCCGATCCGCTGTACGCCGCTTTCTATGAATCACATCCGCCCGCAGCGGAACGCATCGCACATTTAATGGGGAGATCGAAATGAAGAGATTCGCAGCTTTATGCTTGTTGGCCAGCAGTGCCGTATGTGCCGCACCTTTTGCGGACGGGAATGTCGAAACCGGCAAAAAGTTGTTTGAACAGAAACAGTGCAACCGTTGCCACGAACAGATGGTGGAAGGTGACGGCAGTGCGATCTTTACCCGCAAAGAGCGCAAAGTCCATAAGTCGTCACAACTCATCACGCAGATCAACATGTGTGCAGCCAATGCCGGGATCGCACTCTCCAAACAGGAAGAGCAGCATCTGGCGGCATATCTGAACCATCACTACTACAAACTCCCATGATCGTTGCCCCGCTTTGAACGAGACCTTGCACGGCCTTATCACCGCCGCATTCGGGCGGCACTACCTGGTCGAGTTGCCGGACGGACAATGCCTGGAATGTGTCCCGCGCGGCAAAAAGAGCGAGGTCGCCTGCGGTGACCGGGTCGAACTGCAACGCAGCTCCGATAACCAGGGCGTGATCGAGCGCACCTTGCCGCGCAGCTCCTTGCTCTACCGTTCCGACGCTTACCGGCAAAAGATCATCGCCGCGAACGTCACCCAGATTATCTGCGTGGTGGCGGTCGAACCCGCGTTCAGCGACGAGCTGGTGGCACGCTGCCTTATCGCCGCGCACGATCAGGGGCTGCAAGTGCTCATCGTGTTGAATAAATGCGATCTGCCCGCCGAGGCTGCACGCGCGGTACTCGCGCCGTATCGCGCCATCGGTTACCGCGTGCTGGAACTTTCCGCCAAAAACGACGCCGAAGCGTTGCGGCCTTTGCTGCACGGACACTGTAGCGTATTGGTCGGCCAGTCCGGCATGGGCAAATCCACGCTCATCAACGCCCTATTGCCCGAGGCGAAGGCGGCTACGCGCGAGATATCCACCGTGCTGGATTCCGGCAAACACACCACCACCCATGCGCGGCTCTACCACCTCGACCCCAGCAGCCATCTGATCGACTGCCCCGGCGTGCAGATGTTCGGCTTGCACCATTTGAGTCTGGGCGGGATAGAATCCGGCTTCGTCGAATTTGCCGCCTATCTTGGCCAGTGCCGTTTCCACAATTGCAGCCATACCCACGAACCGGGTTGTGCGCTGCTCACTGCCGTGGCGGCGGGCAAGATAGACCCGCGCAGGATGAAACTGTTTCAGGACATTAGCCGTCCGGTACGAGATGTGTTTGGCCGTTAAGCTCCGATAATCACCGTAGGAGCGTTCCCTGCACGCTCCTACCGATAAAGCAAGGAAGCACACATGAGCAACCAATCCGAACACAAACTGCAACTTTCCGAAGTGCTGAACATGCTGGTCAGCGACGGACTGCTCACCCGGACCGAGGCCGATGCACTCATCGCCGAGCGGCGCCTGCACCGGCAGGATCAACATCCGCTGCTACTGGTGGCGGGAAAATCGTTCAGATCGGCACAGCCGCCGCACAAGACGCTGACGCTGGAAGCCTTGACGGAATGGCTGGCGCAGCGGGTAGGGCTGGAATACCTGCATATCGACCCGCTCAAGATCGATTTCTCCAGTGTCACCGAGCTGATGTCCAATGACTACGCCGGACGTTTCAGCATCCTCCCGTTGCAAGTGACGGCCACCGAGGTGGTGGTGGCCACCGCCGAGCCGTTCCTGCGCGAATGGGAAAAGGTGGTCAAACACCTCTCGCGCAAAGAAGTGCGCCGGGTGTTGTCTTCCCCGCTGGACATCAACCGCTATCTGTCCGAATTCTACAATCTGGCGAAATCGATCAAGAGTGCGGCGCAGACCACTTCCGGGAACAGCGGCGGCGGTGCCTCTTTCGAGCAACTGGTGGAGCTGGGCAAGAGCAAGAGTTCGTTCGATGCCAACGACCAGCACATCGTGCATATCGTGGACTGGTTATGGCAATACGCTTTTGACCAGCGTGCCTCGGACATTCACATCGAACCGCGCCGCGAGTTCGGGCTGATCCGTTTCCGTATCGACGGCGTGTTGCATCAGGTGCATCAACTGCCCATGTCGGTGATCAACGCCATGACCAGCCGTATCAAGCTGCTCGGGCGTATGGACGTGATGGAAAAACGCCGCCCGCAGGACGGGCGCATCAAGACCCGCACGGCGGATGGGCAAGAGGTCGAGTTGCGTCTTTCCACACTGCCCACCGCCTTTGGCGAGAAGCTGGTGATGCGTATCTTCGACCCCGAAGTGCTGGTGCGCGACTTTGCCGATCTGGGGTTCTCGGAAGAAGACGGTGTGCGTTGGCAGCAAATGACTCAGCGCCCGAACGGCATCATCCTGGTCACCGGCCCCACCGGCTCGGGTAAGACCACCACGCTGTATTCCACGCTCAAGCATCTCGCCACCCCCGAAGTGAACGTCTGCACCATCGAAGACCCCATCGAGATGATCGAACCGGCTTTTAATCAGATGCAGGTACAGCACGGCCTCGACCTCAGTTTCGCCGATGGTGTGCGCGCCCTGATGCGGCAAGACCCGGACATCATCATGGTGGGCGAGATACGCGATCTGGAGACCGCCGAGATGGCCATCCAGTCCGCACTCACCGGGCATCTGGTGTTCTCCACGCTGCATACCAACGACGCACCTTCCGCCATCACCCGCCTGCTCGATCTGGGTGTGCCGCCATACATGATCAGCGCCACCGTGCTCGGCATCATGGCGCAACGCCTGGTGCGTACCCTGTGTCCGCACTGCAAAAAGCCGCAACCCATGCGCGACATCGACAACGAACTGTGGGATCACCTCGTGGCTCCGTGGAAGTCCAGCCGCCCGGCCCAGATCCACAACAATGAAGGTTGTCTGGAATGCCGCATGACCGGCTACAGCGGACGTATCGGCATCTACGAACTGCTGCTGATGACGCCCGAGTTGCGCAAACTCATCACCGACCAGACCGATGTCGCCGCCCTGCGCGAACAAGCCACCCGTGAAGGCATGAAACCGTTGCGCATCTCCGGTGCATTAAAAGTGGCGGCAGGGGTGACCACGCTGGAAGAAGTGGTGAAGGTCGCGCCTCCGGCGAATTGAGTGAATGCTGGAACTTTGCGCCAGAAACGGTCGCATAGAAGGTTTCCCCGCAGCGGAGTTCATGATGTTTGCAAGTTGCCATTCATTGCACTAGGTGCTACGATTTGCCGTGACTAGAAAATCCACAAATCCTGAAATCGAAAAGCGAGCAAAGCCAGATCGAGTCTTTAAAACGGCTTGGTTTGCTAAAGAAGCGCGCAAAGCAAAGATTTCTGATGACGAGCTTTGCAGAGCTATCAGGCAGGTGATGATTGGGCAAGCCGATGATCTTGGCGGTGGCGTCTATAAGAAACGCTTGAACGACAATATGTATCGCTCAATTATCATAGCCAAGGCAGGTCGTCATTGGATTTATGCGTACATGTATGCCAAAAAAGATCGCGAAAATATTGCGACTGATGAATTGGCGGCATTCAAAAAATTAGCAAAAGATTACAGCTCCGCATCAGATGCCAACATTGCGGCTCAATTGACAGAAAACGACCTAGTGGAGATTTGCCATGACGACTAAATCAACCAAAGCGAAGCCAAAAAGTGATGCCTTTGCTGCTATCCACAGTGCAGCCGAAGGATTGCACAAGGCCGGTGCCATCAATAAAACCACTATGCGTGAATACGACTCGCTTTGTCTGGACTCTGTTCCTGAGTTCAACGCCAAAGAGATTAAGCGTATTCGCGAACAAACGCACGTCAGCCAACCCGTATTTGCTCGCTACTTAAACACCAGTGAGTCGACTATTCAGAAATGGGAAACTGGCCAGAAAAAGCCAAGTGGTATGGCACTGAGGCTGTTGCACGTGATTGAAAAGCACGGACTAGAAGTGTTGGCATAGTATTCAACTTCGGACTTGGTGATAAGCGCATTGTTATTGCCCCCGAATTGCGCAAACTCATCACCGATCAGACCGATGCCGCCGCCCTGCGCGAACATGCTACCCGTGAAGGCATGAAACCGTTGCGCATCTCCGGCGCATTAAAAGTGGCGGCAGGGGTGACCACGCTGGAAGAAGTGGTGAAGGTCGCGCCTCCGGCGAATTGAGTGAATGTTGGAGGGGGGGCTTTGTGCCACTACCCGCCACTGGATGTTGAGATTGATCTGCTCCTAAGCAGTCATTGACGCAAAATTTTCATTGCAGGAAAGCTGACGGTGACCGAGGGCAGGATCGTGGACTTAAGAGACGATCAACACTCGTACTTCGTAGGACAGATGCTCGACCATTGCTGTCGTTCCAGTTTCCGAAATTTTCGTCTGCTGTTGTATGCATTGTGGAAGCTTGTATCTCTTCGGGCACACCAATACGCATAATTGCGGTCACTTCATCCGCCCTTCATTCATCGCTATCAGCAATCAGTGCCTTTCCTACCAAGATCAAAACAGGTTTATATAATTGTCTTCGTCGCAAGCCACAATCGTATAAGGTAATATTTAGCTCATTTGTATTTGAAGCCCCCGTGTTACTTGGACGGTGTGCGGATGGATGGTTTTCAGAGGTTGGCGATTTCTGTTTGACGGAGAATATTTCATGTTCGTTCATTTGGTTAGAATTGTATTTTCTATCTTGTGCATGACAGGGGTGGCGGCCGAGTTACCGCAAGTGAAAATTGCGCCACAGTTGGGTCATAGTGGCATCGTGAGATCGGTCGCATTTTCTCCCGACGGACACACTGTTGTAACAGGCAGCGAGGACAACACTCTCAAGCTGTGGGATGTGGCCAGTGGGCGTGAATTGCGTACCCTGAGCGGGCATAGCGATAAGGTCATTTCAGTCGCCTTTTCCCCCGATGGCCACACTGTAGTATCTGGCGGCATTAATGGCAGCATCAAGCTTTGGGACGCAAACAGCGGGCAAGAGCTGCGCTCCTTTGGAGGGGGATATGAATTAACTTCAGTTGCTTTCTCACCCGATGGTCGTACCGTTGTGTCGAGCGATGCATATGGCGCTATCATCCTCTGGAATGCTGCCAATGGGAGCAAGCTACGCACCTTGAGCGGAAGTCAAGGTGTATATGTTTATTCAGTTGCCTTTTCTCCAGATGGACGCACCGTAGTTACGTCCAGTGACGACAGTACCATCAAATTGTGGGATGTTGCCAGTGGTCAAGTATCAATTACTCTGAAAGGCGGGATGGGAAGCAACTTCAAATCTGTTGCTTTTTCCCCCGATGGTCATACCGTAGTATCGGGTGGCTTGGATGATATAAAGCTGTGGGATATTAGCAGCGGGCGGAACCTACGAACTCTGAAAGGTCATTCTAGTTGGGTAGATTCAGTCGCCTTCTCCCCAGATGGACGTAGGGTGGTGTCGGGCAGTTGGGATAACACCGGCAAGCTGTGGGATGTGGCCAGCGGGCGTGAACTGCGCACGCTGAAAGGTCATTCAAGTAGGATACGTTCAGTCGCGCTCTCTCCAGATGGCCGCACCGTGGTAACTGGGAGTGACGATCACACTCTCAAACTTTGGGATGTTACCAGCGGGCGTGAGCTGCGCCCCCTGAGTGGGCATAATGCTCCCGTAAATTTGGTCGCATTTTCCCCTGACGGTCGAACCATGACATCGGACAGCCCAACCTCCAGTTCGCTGTGGGACGTTAACAGCGGGCGTGTGTTGAGCATACAGTGGAAATTGACTGATTCGCCGGGTTCCTTTGCCATTTCTCCAGATGGTCGTACCACGGTTACGGGCGATGACGGGGGGAGGCTCACGCTTTGGGATCGTGGTAGTAGGCGTAGCTTGCACTATATGTCTCATGGTGATAGCAAAGTAACTTCAGTTGCATTTTCTCCAGACAGTCATGTCGTGGCGTCGGGCAGCCGAGATAAAACCGTAAAGCTGTGGGATGTTGCCAGTGGGCGTGAATTGCACACTCTGAACGGACATAGTGGCTGGGTGCTTGCGGTAGCCCTCTCTCCTGATGGTCGTAGAGTGATTTCAGGCAGCGAGGATGGTACAGCGAGACTTTGGGATGCGGCAACAGGAAAGGAACTTGCGCAGTTTGTTAGCTTCACCGACGGTGAGTGGGTTGCGATTACGTCAGAGGGGTACTACGATGCCTCGGAGCATGGTGACAAACACCTGAATGTCCGCATCGGCAACGGTCTGCGCGATGTGTACGGCATAGATCAATACCGCGAGTCTTTTTACCGTCCCGATCTGGTCAAACTTGCTTTGAGTGGTGGTTCGCTCAAGGATATGCGCAATATTGCATCGGTTAAGCCCGCGCCGCAAGTTGAGATTGTTGATACTCCCGCCAGCACATCTGATACCGAAACCAAAGTAACCGTGAAACTCACCGACATGGGCGGCGGTATCGGCGATGTGCGTTTGTATCTGAACGGCAGCGCGGTGTTGCTGGACAATTCGAGGGCACTCAAGCGCGTGAGCACGAACGATGGCACATCCGTGACGCGCACCTACACCGTGAAACTCGGCAACGGCAAAAACGCGCTGCGTGCGATTGCATTCAACGCAGATAATTCGATGCAGAGCACGGATGCGCTGTTTGAGATCAATGCCTCTATCAAGGTCGTGCGCAAGCCCGCCTTGCACGCGATTATCGTCGGCATTCAGGAATTCAAGAATCCGAAACTCAAGCTTGAATTCCCGGTCGCGGATGCCGATCTCTTTGCTTCAACGTTAACAAAATCCGCCTCAGGCCTGTTCGACAAGATGGAGGTCAAAAAACTGACCACGCGCGAAGAAACGTCCAGCGAGAACATACGCAAAGAGCTGACGGCGTTGCGCAGCCTGAACCCTGATGACTTATTCGTGTTTTATGTGGCAAGCCACGGCACGGTGGATGACGGCGAGTATTTCCTCATCACCTCCAATGTGGGGCCGCTCTCCACCGACAAGCTGAAATCGGATGCCTTGCGGCAAAACGAGTTGAAGGAGCTTATCGCCAACATACCCACTACCAAGAAGGTGATTGTGCTGGACACCTGTAATTCCGGCGCGTTGAGCGATGTGATGCTGACACGGGGCATGAGTGAAGATACGGCGATCAAGATTTTGTCGCGCGCAGTAGGCTCGACGATCCTGTCTGCTTCGACTTCTGCGCAAGAAGCACTAGAAGGCTACAAGGGGCATGGCCTGTTTACCTATGTGTTGGCAGAAGGATTGCGTGGCAAGGCCGATAAGGGCAAGAGCGGATTTATCAAAACCACCGATCTGGCGGATTATGTGGAAAGCGAAGTGCCGGAGATTGCAGAAAAAGTATTCAAGCGCGCTCAGTACCCGACCAAGACGATCAGCGGGCAAGGATTCCATATAGGGAAGGTTCGGTAGCTAATGTCGTTTTGAATGGATGCTTTTGCAGAAGCCGACTGTCGAGTTAGCCATCGATGCAGAAGCTCCCCATCAAGATTAACTTTCCACAAAGCAGCCACTCGTCATTGGCAGCAAAGGGTCGAAAGACGCCGCTCCCGTTTCGCTGTAATCCTTTTTCGTTGGAACAGATCTCTATAACGGCTTGGGATGGTCTTAAAGGCTCATCATCCGCATGACGCAACGAGAGCATTCCGCTACACTCTCGCGCCATGAAATGGTTCTCCCGCTCCTTGTTGCTGCTGGTGTGTTGTTCTGCCCAGACTGCTTTTGCCGCACATGCCATCGCGCTGCATGGCACACCGAAATATCCCGCCGGTTTTGCACATTTTGATTATGTCGATACGCAGGCTCATCAAGGCGGCGAGTTGCGCACTTCCAGTCTGGGTAACTTCGAAAAGCTGAACCCGTTCATCCTCAAGGGCTACTCCGCCGAGGGCTTGCAGCAACTGGTGTTTGAGACGTTGGGGGTGGCCTCGTGGGACGAGCCGGATACGGTGTACGGGTTGCTGGCCGAAGATATCGCGTTGGCTGCGGACGGCTTGTCGCTGACCTTTCGCCTCAATCGCCAGGCGCGCTTTTCCAACGGCGACCCGGTGCTGGCGGAAGATGTGAAATATTCCTTCGACCAGTTGATGGGCAAACACGCCACACCTTTGTATCGCCGTTACTGGAGCGATGTGAAGCATATGGTGGTGCTCGATCCCTATACCGTGCGTGCCGATTTCCGGCGCAAGAACCATGAATTGAAACTCATCGTCTGTCAGTTGCCGGTGTTCTCGCGCAAGTGGGGCGGCGGCAAGTCGTTTGACAAGACCATTCTGGATACGCCGCTGGCGAGCGGGCCATATGTGGTCGAGGCGTTCGATCTCGGCAAACGGATCACCTATCGTCGCAATCCAAACTATTGGGGCAACACACATCCGACCCGGCGCGGCATGTTCAATTTCGAGCGCATCACTTACCGTTATTACAAAGACACGCTCACGCGCATGGAGGGATTGAAGGCGGGCGAGATCGATTTCATCCAGGAGAATTCTTCCAAGAACTGGGCGCGCAGCCATCAGGGCAAACGCTGGGCACAGGGCGAGTTGGTAAAGACCTTGTTCCCGCATCAGAACGGCGCGGGCTGGCAGGGTTTTTCGATGAATACGCGCCGCCCGTTGTTTCAGGATAAACGGGTGCGTCAGGCGTTGTGGCTGGCGATGGATTTCGAGTGGATGAACCGCCAGTTGTTCTTCAACCTGTACAAACGCAGTCCGAGTTATTTCAGCAATACCGAGCTGGCGGCGACCGGGCAGCCGGATGCGCGCGAGTCGAAGGTGTTGCACGAGTTGGAGGCGGAGTACGGCGCGAAATTACCCGCCGGGGTCTTCGACGAGATACCGGCTCCACCGACCACGCTGCCGCCGCATTCCTTGCGCGACAATCTGCGTCAGGCGCGCGAACTGCTGGCCCAGGCGGGCTGGGTGTACCGCGACGGGGCGCTACGCGATGCCCAAGGGCAGCCGTTCCGGGTCGAGGTGATGCTCGGTGACCGCATGATGGAAAGAGTCTGTGCCGCTTATGCGCGCAACCTGGAAAAGCTCGGCATACGCCTCGATTACCGTGTGTACGACGCGGCGCTGGCGCAGCGCAAGGAAGAGAACTTTGATTACGACATGACGGTGGGGCTGATGGGCGGTTCGCAGAGTCCCGGCAACGAGTTGTTCGATTATTTTGGCTCGGCCAGTCGCGACCAGCCCGGTTCCAGCAATCTCATGGGGGTCGCCGATCCGGTGGTGGATGCCCTGATCAACCGTATCATCCGTGCCGAGCGCCGCGATGAGCTGGTGACGCTGGTGCGGGTGCTCGACCGCGTGTTGCGGCTGGGGTATTACATGGTGCCGCATTTCCATAGCAACAGCCATCGGGTCTCTTATCGGCGGACACTGGCGCAGCCGGTTACCTTGCCGCGCTACTACAACATCGAGGAGTGGGCGATCAAGAGCTGGTGGATGAAGCCTGCGGACGGGGAGAACCGACCATGATGCGATATATCGCCAAGCGCCTATTGCTGATGATCCCCACTTTGCTGGGGGTGCTGTTGCTTACCTTTGCCGTGATCCAGTTCGTGCCGGGTGGCCCGGTGGAGCAGATGGTGAGTGTCATGCGCGGCAAAGGCGTGGGCGGGGGCGAAGCCGGTGGCGGCCAGCAGGCGGTGTATCGCGGCCAGCAGGGTATCGACGCGGAGCGGCTGGCGGAGATTAAAGAGATGTACGGTTTCGACAAGCCCGCGCCGGAACGTTTCTGGATCATGCTCAAGGGTTTTGCCACGCTCGATCTGGGCACCAGTTTCTTCCACCAGAAATCGGTATGGGAACTCATCAAGGAGAAGATGCCGGTGTCCCTGTCGCTGGGACTGTGGGCATTGGTCATCACTTATCTGATCTCCATCCCGATGGGTATCGCCAAAGCGGTACGCGACGGTTCGCGTTTCGATACCGCGACCAGTTTTCTGATCCTGAGCGGTTATGCCATCCCCAGTTTCGTGCTGGGGGTGCTGCTGCTGGTGTTGTTCGGCGGCG
This sequence comes from uncultured Gallionellaceae bacterium, assembly GCA_964571195.1. Classification (GTDB taxonomy): domain Bacteria; phylum Pseudomonadota; class Gammaproteobacteria; order Burkholderiales; family Gallionellaceae; genus PALSA-1006. The sequence continues at coordinate 137,266 of CAZNAD010000004.1, forward strand.
GCAGTTTCCTGCAATGGTTCCCGTTGCGCGGGCTGACTTCGGACAACTGGGAGCAGTTGTCCATGTTCGGCAAGGTCTCGGATTATCTGTGGCATATCGCGCTGCCGGTGTTTGCCGAGGTGGTGGGCAGTTTTGCGGTCATCACCATGCTCACCAAGAACACCTTCATCGAAGAGATCCGCAAACAATACGTGCTCACCGCGCGCGCCAAAGGGCTGCCTGAACGTACCGTGTTGTACCGGCATATCTTCCGCAATGCCTTGTTGCCGCTGCTGACGGGCTTTCCGGCGGCGTTCATCGGCGCGTTCTTCACCGGCAGTTTGTTGATCGAGACGCTGTTCTCGCTGGATGGCTTGGGGCTGTTGTCCTATAACGCCATCATGCAGCGCGACTATCCGGTGGTGATGGGGACGCTGTTCATCTTCACCATCGCGGGATTGTTTGCCAAGCTGATCTCGGACATCAGCTACGTACTGGCTGACCCGCGCGTGAAGTTCGAGGGAGTGGCAAAGTGAGCGAAATGGCGGAAGCGATCAAGCCGGAGGTGGTGTCGGTGTCGCCCAACCAGCAACGCTGGCGGCGTTTCCGTCAGCATCGTTTGGGCTATGCCAGTCTGCTCATCTTTGTCACGCTGTTCGTACTCAGCCTGTTCGCCGAAGTCATCTCCAATGACCGGCCCTTGCTGGTGTCTTATCAGGGCACGCTGTATGTGCCACTGCTGCACGATTATCCCGAGAGTACCTTCGGCGGCGATTTTCCGACACCGGCTGATTATCTCGATCCATTCATCCGCGAACAGTTCGACCGTCCCGGCAATTGGGCGATCTATCCGCTCAACACCTATCGTTACGACACGCTGAATTATTTCTCGCAACTGCCCAATCCTGCGCCGCCCAACGCGCAGAACTGGCTGGGTACGGATGATCGCGGACGTGATGTGCTGGCGCGCGCGTTGTACGGCTTCCGCGTGTCGGTGCTGTTCGGCATGGCGCTGACGCTGATCGGTGTGGTGCTGGGGATACTGGCCGGGGCGTTGCAGGGGTATTTCGGCGGGCGGGTCGATCTGTATCTGCAACGTTTCAGCGAGATATGGGGTTCGCTGCCGGAGCTGTATCTGTTGCTCATCTTTGCCGCCATCTTCCAGCCCAGCATCACGCTGTTGCTCATCCTGCTATCGCTGTTCGGTTGGCTGGGGCTGGCCGATTATGTGCGCGCCGAGTTCCTGCGTAACCGCCAGCTCGATTATGTGCGTGCCGCACGTGCGCTGGGCCTGGGTAACCGCCAGATCATGTGGCGCCACATCCTGCCCAACAGTCTGACGCCGGTCATCACCTTTCTGCCGTTCCGCATGAGTGTGGCGATCACCGCGCTGACCAGTCTGGACTTCCTCGGTCTCGGTGTGCCGCCTTCCACGCCCAGCCTGGGTGAGTTGCTGGCGCAGGGTAAGGACAATCTCGATGCCTGGTGGATAGGACTAGCCGCTTTCATGGTGCTGTTCGTCACGCTGTTGTTACTGGTGTTCATCGGTGAGGCTTTGCGCGATGCGTTCGACACGCGCAAGAGCGGGAGCGGACGATGAGACTGAACCTTTCACCACAGAGACAGAGCGTGTGTTGTTGGGACTTTAGTCCCTTACAACCACGGCCTACTCCTTGCGGGCACAGAGGCACAGAGAAATACACTACATTGATTTGCCGATGCGCCAGAGCCTGGGCAGCGAGGTTCTCGAAATGAGCAATACGCTACTGGAAGTGCGCAAACTCAGCGTGAGTTTTAATGCGAGTGCCGATGCGGCGCGCGCCGTCGATGGTGTTTCGTTCAGCATCGCGGCGGGCGAGAAGTTTGCGCTGGTCGGTGAATCCGGTTCCGGCAAGAGTGTCACTGCGCTGTCGTTGTTGCGTCTGGTGCAGGCGCGCTCCAGCGGCGAGGTGTTGTTCGCGGGTGAAGACCTGGTGGCTGCCAGCGAGCGGCGCTTGCGCGGTATCCGTGGCAAAGACATCGCCATGATCTTTCAGGAGCCGATGACCGCGCTCAACCCGCTGATACGCATCGGCGAACAGATCACCGAGGTGTTGTCGCTGCACGAAGGGCTGGCTTTTGCACCGGCGCGTGAACGCGCCATCGCGCTGCTGGCGCGTACCGGCATCACCGAAGCGGAGCGCCGTTTTGGCAGCTACCCGCACGAACTTTCCGGCGGGCAGCGGCAACGCGCCATGATCGCGATGGCGCTGGCCTGCCGTCCAAAGCTGCTCATCGCCGATGAGCCGACCACCGCGCTGGATGTGACTATCCGGGTGCAGATCATGGCGTTGCTGGAGGAGTTGCAGCGTGAGTACGGTATGGCGATCCTGCTCATCACCCACGATCTCAATCTGGTGCGGCGCTTCGCCGACCGGGTGGGGGTGATGCAGTCCGGGCGTCTGGTCGAGATGGCGGCTACCGAACAGCTTTTCTCCCAGCCGCAACATGCCTACACGCAACGCCTGCTCGACAGCCGTCCGCGCAAGATGGTGCAGGCACTGTCGGCGGATGCGCAGGCCGCGCCTGAATTGCTGCGCGGCGAGAAGGTGCGCGTCGAATTCTCCTATCCGCTCGGCTGGTTCAAAAAGAAGGTCTTTACTGCCGTGGACGGAGTGAGTCTCGCGCTGAAACGCGGCGAGACGCTGGGTATCGTCGGCGAGTCGGGTTCCGGCAAGTCCACCTTGGCGATGGCGTTGTTGGCCTTGCAGCCGCTCGCCGGAGGCGAGACGGTGTTCGATGGGCAGGTGTTGCAAAGCATTCCGTCGCGCCGCCTGCGGACCTTGCGCGCCAGGATGCAGGTGGTGTTCCAAGACCCGTTCGCCAGTCTGTCGCCACGCCTCACCATCGAAGAGATCGTGGGTGAGGGGCTGGCTTTGCATCAGCCGGATATGCCCGTGGACGAGCGCCGCAGACGTATCGCGCTGGCTTTGCAGGAGGTGGGGCTGGAGCCGGAAGTGGGGATGCGTTATCCGCACGAGTTCTCCGGCGGGCAGCGCCAACGCATCGCCATCGCACGCGCACTCATCCTCGAACCGCAGTTGGTGGTGCTGGATGAGCCCACCAGTGCGCTGGATGCTTCGGTGCAGCGTCAGGTGCTGGAATTGCTGGCCGGGTTACAAGCCAAACACGGTATGAGTTATCTGCTCATCAGTCACGATCTCGAAGTGATCGCCGCGATGTCGCACCGTATCGCGGTGATGCAAGGCGGGCGTATCGTCGAGCAGGGTGATGCGGAGGAACTCATCGCGGCACCGCAACAGGCATATACACGCCAGTTGCTCGCAAGTGTGTTTGGTGCGGAGCGCGCTTAAAGCAATACGGCAGGATCAGCGGCTGGATGCGATCTTGATGGCGCGTCTGGAGAGATTTGGTTTTTGCGTTTTGGTGTTGCGCACATTCCTGGCGTTACGCGCCAGTTTCTGATTTCTGGTGATGCGCGATTTCCCGGCTTTCGCCAAACGCAACTTGGGTGTGCGGCTGACAGACTGGACGACGGTGAGGCGTTGGCCGACCTTGAGTTTGCGCGCGGTGTTGTTCCATTCCAGCAGACGGTTCTGGCTGACGCGGTAACGGCGCGCGATGCTGGCGAGTGTCTCGCCTTTGCGCACGGTGTGTTTGATGGTGCGTACCAGTGTCTCGTCGATCGAAGTCAGGTGGGTGTTGAAGGCATCGAATTCGCCATCGGAATCGATGTTGTCGCCGATAGGAACCAGCAGGGTCTGGCCGTTACTGATCTTGCTGTGCGCGGAGAGGCCGTTGACGCTGCGTAACTGGGTGGCGGACAGTCCGAAACGCGGGGCCAGTTTGTCGAAATGCTCGCCCTTCTTGCTCTGGTAGGGTTGCCAGGAAACCAGGCGTTGTTCGGTGTTCTCCAGATTGTTCTGGAAGGTCTCCAGCTTGTCCACCGGCAACAGTAGGATACCGGCCACTTCGTCCAGAATGACGGGGCGGTTGTGGCCGGGGTTGAGTGCGTTGAACTCTTCCATCGAGATATCGGCCAGTTCGGCAGCCAGTTTGACATCCATGCGGCGCGAGGGGGCCACGGCCACGAAGTAGGGCTTGTTGGGGATGCTGGGCAAGCTGAGCCCGAAACGCGCCGGGTCATTGATGAGGTTCTTGATGGCGAGCAATTTGGGGACGTAGTTCTGTGTCTCTCTGGGCAAACGCAGGCTGGAGTAGTCGGTGGGTTTGCCCGCTTTGCGGTTGCGCATCTGGGCGCGGCTTACCGCTCCCTCTCCCCAGTTATAAGCGGCGAGTGCGAGTTCCCAGTCGCCGAACTGTCCGTGCAGTTTTTCCAGATAGTCCAATGCGCCATTGGTCGCGCTGATGATGTCGCGGCGCTCGTCATACCACCAATTTTGTTGCATGCCGAAATTCTTGCCGGTGGAAGGGATGAACTGCCACAGGCCGGAGGCGCGCGCGCTTGAGTTCGCGCCCGGATTAAAGGCGCTCTCTATCATCGGCAGCAGGGCAATCTCTGCGGGCATGCCACGGCGTTCGACTTCTTCGGTGATGTAGAACAGATAACGCTGGGAACGTTCCGTCATCCGCGCCATATAGTCGGGACGGCTGGCATACCATTTCTCGTGGCGCGCGACGAGCGGGCTGTCGAGTTCGCGCATGGCAAAACCGCTGCGGATACGATGCCACAGGTCGTTCGGGTCATACTCGGTGGCTGGCGCTACGGTTGCGGGGATGCGGTGGTCGGCAGTGAGTTGCGGAGCCAGCGGGGTGATGCTGAGATCGTCTTGTGGTACGAAGGGCAGATGGCTGTCGGTATTCAGATTCTCTTCCGCGCCGACGCTCTGCGCGAACAGTGCAGAGCCAGTGAGAAGCATGATGAAAGACAGTTTAATAAGCCGCACCGGCAAGACCCCCGAAAAAAGTGCCGCGATGGTAGCCGAGGGCGGGTTGCAGCGTCAATGAATAACTGTATGAATCGTTGTAAATATGCAGGAGGATGAAGTGGCGGAGAGCCGCTTTCTCGATTGACTAGGGAGGGGCTGGTTAAGTCCGTTCGTGGTGTACCCGCAGGGAGTAGGCCGTGGCTGTACGGGGCTTGCGCCCCAACACCGCACGCTCAGTATTTTGCGAAACTCGCAAGCTCGTTTTCCGTTCGCCCCCTCGATACATCGCGCAAGCGCGACACTCGGGACGAACGGAAAACGAAGTTTCGCGGCACGCAAAATGTATCGAACCATGGTTTTCGGACTTAATCGGACCTTCCCTAAGGTTTATAATCCCCCGCAATCCATGCGCCATGAAAAGTCCATGACTATCCTACGCCAGCAAGACTTCATCGACAGCGTCGCCGACGCGTTGCAATTCATCTCCTACTACCATCCCGAGGATTATGTCCACGCGTTAGCTGATGCGTATCGGCGCGAAGAATCGCCTGCGGCGAAAGATGCGATGGCGCAGATACTGACTAATTCGCGCATGTGTGCATTGGGCAAGCGCCCGATCTGCCAGGACACCGGCATCGTGGTGGCCTTCGTGCGGGTGGGGATGGGGGTGCGCTGGGCGGACGCCTCGATGAGTATCACCGAGATGGTGAATGCGGGTGTGCGCAAAGCCTATCTGCTGCCCGACAACGTGTTGCGCGCATCCATCGTGGACGATCCGGCGGGCAAGCGTAAGAACACGGGCGACAACACCCCGGCGGTGGTGCATTTCGATATCGTGCCGGGAGACCGGGTGGAGGTGCGTATCGCCGCGAAAGGCGGCGGTTCGGAGAACAAGGCGCGTTTTGCCATGCTCAATCCCGGCGACGATGTGGTGGAGTGGGTGGTGAGCCAGTTGCCGGGCATGGGGGCGGGCTGGTGTCCGCCGGGTATGCTGGGTATCGGTATCGGCGGTACGGCGGAGAAGGCGGTGCTGCTGGCGAAAGAGGCATTGATGGAACACATCGATATGCCTGCACTCAAAGCGCGCGGCGCGCGCAACCGTATCGAGGAATTGCGCATCGAGATATTCGATAAAGTGAATGCACTGGGCATCGGAGCGCAGGGGCTGGGCGGACTGACCACCGTGCTGGACGTCAAGATTCTGGACTATCCCACCCATGCGGCGTCCAAACCCGTCGCTATCATTCCCAACTGTGCGGCGACGCGGCACATCCACTTCGAGCTGGATGGCAGCGGGGTGGCGGTGTTCACGCCGCCCAAGATGGCGGACTATCCCGAGGTGCATTGGCATCCGGCAGCAGATGCGCGGCGCGTGAACCTCGATACGGTGACGCGTGCGGACATCGCGCAATGGCAGCCGGGCGAGACTCTACTGCTCTCCGGCAAGTTGCTGACCGGACGCGATGCGGCGCATAAACGTATCGTGGAGATGCTGGGCCGGGGTGAAAAGCTGCCCGCAGGCGTGGATTTTAACGGTCGATTCATCTACTACGTCGGCCCGGTCGATCCGGTGCGCGACGAAGTGGTCGGCCCCGCCGGGCCAACCACGGCGACGCGCATGGACAAGTTCACCGAGACCATGTTGGCGCAGACCGGGCTGATCGGCATGATCGGCAAAGCGGAGCGCGGCAAGGCCGGTCTGGAAGCGATCAAAAAACACGCGGCGGTGTATCTGATGGCAGTGGGCGGTGCGGCATATCTGGTGGCCCAAGCGGTCAAGAGCGCGAAAGTGGTGGCCTTCGCCGATCTGGGCATGGAGGCCATCTACGAGTTCGAGGTGCTGGATATGCCGGTGACCGTGGCTGTCGATACGCAAGGGCGCTCGGTACACGAGATCGGGCCGGCGGAGTGGAAAAAGCGGATCGGGATGATCCCGATCAAACAGATTTAGTGGGTTCGGTTGCGTGAATCAATCGAGTCTGACCCCGTTGATTTATGAGTTCATTGATCTGTTTCATTCCGCTGCCTGAGGATATTTAAAAATGAAATCTGCAGAGAGCAGCAAAATCGAAACTCTTAAGAAAAAAATTCAATATGTTCTGGCATATAACGGTAGCGCTCCAGATCAGATTTTTGATGGGAGAACATATGCTGGATGCGTTCGATTTCTTTTCTTTTCTTTTCTAGTAATTTATGTGGGCTGGCATATTGACGAAATAAATCGATGGATAGGGCATCAATTTGGAGAAGAGCTGATCGTCGCTCCTGGCAAAGAAGCTTGGCATCGGGTGGTTGCCCTTGGCATGGGAACAGTTGGTATTGTTATCGGACTGCTTGACGTATACAAAATATATACCCAGCGCCCAAAAAACTCCCCCCTTGCATTGGAGGATAAATCAGAGGCACAACAATCGAGCAAATCAATGGGGTTGGACTCGATTGATTCTGATTTGAAGCATTGATTTTCACAAACTAAGCCCTCGCCAATTCTCCTGCCCATCAGGGAATTAAAATAAAACCGCCGGGCATCCCCGACGATGTTGTTTTTGAATTTGAGGGCTCGTTCATCCTTCGATACGGCCTTCGGCCTACTCAGCTCGCGTAGGGCGCAATAACCAACGGGCATTGCGCCGTATGGATTCAAAACCGTCGGGGGTAGCCCGACAGCTAGTTACTTTCTTTTGCTTCGCCAAAAGAAAGTAACCAAAGAAAAGGCGACCCCGGTGCGCCGCCCACTACGTGGGTTCCCTCGATTAGTCGCAAACGAGCGGGGCTGCGCAACTCGCACGATCCGCTACGCGGCCACGTGCTCAAACAGTGCTCGCCTAATCCCACCGCTCGTTCACGCCTAATCGAGGCGGCGCACAGGGGAAGGTAAGTCAAAGGCGGTATGCTGGTTTTGTGTGCGCTGTGCGCACGCTTTCTTTGTTTGTGTTGGTGAGGCGGGCTTTGCCCGCCTCACCGGTTTTGGGGTTTTGTTTTGTTTTTTCTCCCCTGCTCAGCGCCGAGTAGCGCAGACCAGACAGGGGCTTTCCGACGAATATGTTTGAGCACGTGGCCGCGTAGCGGATCGTGCGAGTTTATGAGGAGGCCTGTCTGGTTGAGCAACGGAGGGAACCCCGCAGGGGCGTTGCGCCGGGGTCGCCTTCTTTTGGGTTACTTTTTCTTGGCGAAGCAAGAAAAAGTGACTGGCTGTCGGGCCACCCCCGACGGTGTTGGGTTTGATTTTGCACGAAGAGGGAAGGCCTCAAGTATTCCCCACTCTAACCCTCCCCCGGTGGGAGCGGGAACAAAACCATCCTTCGATACGGCCTGCGGCCTACTCAGCACGAACGGCCTAAGCTACCGGGCATCCTTCCATGGATTTATCCCCGTTTTTCGACTATCATGCGCGCCTGTCGCGGGTTGAACTCTTCGCCCGCAAGACACAGATTTCAAGAATTGGCGGGTCTCCCCGCATTGCACTTTGGTGAACCTGGTCAGGTCTGGAAAGAAGCAGCCACAGCCAAGCGGTGCAAGTGCCGGGGGTAAGGCTCGCCTCCCATTTTTCGAGGGTGTTGCACTCGATATTTTTGAACAGGCGATATGTCAGCGACTTCTGTATTAGCCCGCAAGTGGCGCCCCAGAAATTTCGCGCAACTGGCGGGACAGGAGCACGTTGTCCAGGCTTTGGGCAATGCGCTGACGCAGAATCGTCTGCATCATGCCTATCTCTTCACCGGTACGCGCGGCGTGGGCAAGACCACCATCGCGCGTATCTTCGCCAAATCCCTGAATTGTGAAACGGGCATCACTGCCACGCCGTGCGGCGTATGCAGTGCCTGTACCGAGATCGACTCGGGACGTTTCGTCGATCTGATCGAGCTGGATGCGGCTTCCAATACTCAGGTCGACAACATGCGCGAGCTGCTGGAGAGTGCGCTGTATGCGCCGACCAGCGGGCGCTTCAAGGTGTATATCATCGACGAAGTGCACATGCTGTCGAAGTCGGCCTTCAATGCGATGCTGAAGACGCTGGAAGAGCCGCCCGCGCATGTGAAGTTCATTCTGGCGACCACCGATCCGCAGAAGATACCCGTCACCGTGTTGTCGCGTTGCCTGCAGTTCAATCTCAAACAGTTACCCCCCGCGCTGATCCTCACCCACCTGCAATATGTGCTGGGACAGGAGAATATCCCGTTCGAGAATGGCGCGCTGACACTGGTGGCGCGTGCCGCACAGGGCAGCATGCGCGATGCGCTGAGTCTGCTGGATCAGGCCATCGCTTATTCCTCCGGCCAGGTCGACGAGGCGCTGGTGCGCACCATGCTCGGGGCGATAGACCAGAGTTATCTGTTCGATCTGTTGCAGATTTTGCGTGCGGGCGACGGGGCCGGACTGTTGCGTATCGCCGACGATATGGCGTTGCGCAGCATCGCGTTCGAGGCGGCCTTGCAGGATATGGCGACCTTGCTGCACCGCATCGCGCTGGCGCAAACCATCCCGCAGGCGATCGCGGATGATGAGCCGGAGCGCGCCCGTCTGCTGGAGTTGGCACAACAGTTCACCCCCGAAGAGATCCAGCTGAATTACCAGATCGTTATCCACGGGCGCAACGAGATCGACCTGGCACCGGACGAATATGCCGGTTTTACCATGACGCTGTTGCGTATGCTGGCATTCGCGCCACAGGGCGCCGGGGAAGCGGTGCCGCCGCGAAAAGCGGCGACTGCACCGATTGTTACTGCCAAAGCGACCGCAGCGGTCGCCGAGGCTACGACCGTGCCGCAAACTGTTTCCGCTCCTTCTCCAGCTCCGATGCGGGCTGAGGCCGGTGCCGATCTGGACTGGAACACGCTGTTGGCGCAGCTCAATCTGCAGGGGATGGCGCGCGAGCTGGCGAAGAACAGTGTGTTGTCGGGTTTCTCGGACGGGCGCTTGTTGTTGAGTCTGGCACCGCAGCACAAACATTTGCAGAGCAACAAGATCGCACTGGACAAGTTGCAGGCGGCACTGAGCGATTATTTTGCCAAGCCGATCAAGCTGGTCGTTGAGGTGGGGGCGACAGCGGATGTCGCCACGCCCGCATTAGTCGAGCAGCATCAGAAGCAGACGCGCCAGCAGCAGGCGGAGGAAGCCATCCGGCAGGATGTGTTCGTGCGCGAGGCGCAGGCGATGTTGGGGGCGCAGGTCTTGGAGAATTCGATCAAACCTGTACAACAATGAACTGGAGGATGTAAGCGATGATGAAGGGCGGAATAGCCGGTCTGATGAAACAGGCGCAACAGATGCAGGCCAATATGAAGAAGGCGCAGGACGAGCTTGCCACCGTCGAGGTGGAAGGTCAGTCCGGCTCCGGCATGGTCAAAGTGACGATGACCTGTGCGCACGAGGTGCGCCGGGTGTCGCTGGATGCCAGTGTGATGGATGATAAAGAGATGCTGGAGGATCTGATCGTTGCGGCCTTGAACGACGCCAATAAACAGGCGGCGGAGACCTCTAAGAAACGCATGAGCGGATTCGCTGCCAGCCTGCCGCCGGGCATGAGCCTGCCGTTCTAGGGATGAACACTCCTTCCAGTCTGGAAGAGCTGATCGGGGCGTTGCGCTGTCTGCCGGGGGTTGGTCCCAAATCGGCGCAGCGCATGGCCTACCATCTGTTGCAGCGTGACCGGCAAGGCGCGCTGCATCTGGCCGGTGCGCTCGGGCATGCGGTCGAGAGCGTCAAACACTGTAGCAAGTGCAATAATTTTTCCGAAGAAGAGGTATGTGTCCTGTGTCGTTCAGAGCGGCGCGAGGCCGATATGCTTTGTGTGGTGGAGATGCCGTCTGACATGCTGATGATGGAGCAGGCACAGTGTTATCGCGGCATGTATTTTGTATTGATGGGGCGGCTGTCGCCGCTGGACGGGGTGGGCGCACGCGAATTGCCGGTGGAACGTCTGCTCAAGCGCGCGCAGGAGCTGGCTTGCGAGGTGATCCTGGCGACCAATTTCACGGTCGAAGGCGAGGCGACCGCGCATTATCTGGCCACCTTGTTGCGGGCACAGGGCATCCGGGTTTCGCGCATCGCCCGTGGCTTGCCCGTGGGGGGCGAGTTGGAGCATGTGGATAGCGGAACATTGGCACAGGCGGTGCTGGAAAGACGGGCAGTGACGGGATGACAGAACAAAACGAAACCGGGCCGCAGGGCGAACGTCTGCAAAAGATATTGGCGCAAGCCGGTGTCGGTTCGCGGCGCGAGATGGAAGAATGGATCGTCGCCGGACGGGTGACACTCAATGGCGAGGTGGCTACGCTGGGGATGCGCGCCGTCGACGGCGATGTGGTGTGCGCGGACAAGCGGGTGATACATGTCAAAGGCGAGGCGGAGCGCGGTTTGCCACGGGTATTGCTGTACCACAAACAAGAAGGCGAGATCGTCAGCCGTGACGATCCTGAGAGCCGCTCCAGTGTGTTCGACAATCTGCCCAAACTGCGCGGCCAAAAATGGATCGCCATCGGGCGGCTGGACTTCAATACCAGCGGCCTGCTCATCTTCACCACTTCCGGCGAGTTGGCCAACCGGCTGATGCACCCGCGTTTCGAGGTCGAACGCGAATATGCGGTGCGGGTGCAGGGCGAGATGACGCCGGAGCAGATGAAACAGATGACGCGCACGGGTATCGAGCTGGAGGATGGTGTGGTCAAGTTTGCCAAGTTGAGCGACGAGGGCGGCGAAGGCTTCAACCATTGGTACCGCATCGTCATCAAGGAGGGGCGCAACCGCGAAGTGCGGCGCACTTTTGAGGCGCTGGGCTTGACCGTGAGCCGTCTGATCCGCGTGCGTTTTGGCATCGTCAATCTGCCGCCCAGCATCAAGCGCGGCAAGATGGCCGAACTCGGGGAGGGTGAAGTCAGGATGATATTGGACTGGGTGGGCATGCCTGCGGATATCATCGAACCCCCTGTCCAGGCCAGAGTTGCGCGTCCGCGTGCGAAGCCCGAGCCCAACAGGGAACGGGCGGAAGTCGAACCTGTTCCGCCCAAAGTGCGCAAAACAACCGGGCGGCGCGGTCAGGCGGATATGTCCCGGGCCAGCGCGCACCGGAAAATTAAGACTGGCGCGAAGTCCTGACTGTCGTTAAAATTCCCGAGGTTAAGCGGGATTCTTGAATCATATTGCTAATGGCGTGATGTAGTTATCGGATAGGGTCGCATGGAAGAGCGGGGCAATAAGACCATCATATGCAGCGTGTTTTTTTTGGATATTGTGGAATATTCAAAAAAATCCGTTTCGGGACAGATATCCCTGAAAGAGCGCTTCAACGCGTTCCTGTCTACTGCTATCCGCGATGTTCCCGTCAGTGACCGTATCATCCTGGATACCGGAGACGGTGCCGCGATCAGTTTCCTGGGCGATGTCGAGGATGCGTTGCGCGCCGCGCTGAGTATGCGTAGCAGCCTGTTGAATGAAGAGAGCGGGGCGAATCCGCCTTTGCTGGTGCGTATGGGGGTCAATCTCGGGCCGGTGCGTTTGGTCAGGGATATCAACGGACAGCCCAATATCGTGGGCGACGGTATCAATGTGGCTCAGCGTGTCATGGGGTTCGCGGAACCGGGACAGATTCTGGTGTCGCGTTCCTATTACGATGCGGCTTCGCGCCTGTCGCAGGAATATGCCGGTATGTTCCATTACGTCGGTTCGCGCACGGACAAACACGTGCGTGAGCATGAGGTGTATGCGATTGGCAATCCGGGTGACCTGCCCGCTGGTGGCGAGGCGCAATCGGTGCCGGCCGATACGGGGACGAAGTTTCCGGCACTGATGGCGGAGTGGCGTACACGGGGCAAGGGCTATTGGGATGCCGCATTGCGCCGGGGGCGGGAAGCCGCAGTATCTGCGCGAGATGCCTTTCAGCGCGCTTCCAATCCGCAGAAGGCATTGTATGTGGGGATCGCGGCGATACCGCTATTGTTGCTGCTGTTGATCGCCAAGATCGCATTCAAGAGCGATCTGCCGATCAAAGAAGCGCCTGCCGTCGCCGCTATTGATTCACCTGCGCCCCAATCTGCCGTGGCATCCGCAGCGCCTGTCGGCAAATCTGCCGCTGCATCGCGCGAGACCAAGCAGACACCTCATTCAAAAGCGGAATCCAAACCGGAAAAGAAAGACAACAAGAAGGTCAAGCCTGAAACCAAGGTGACGGATAAGTCCAAGGCTGGAAGTCAGTCTGCGGCTGTCCCCGGCGTGGTGATGATCGCGGTGAAGCCGTGGGGCGAGGTCTATCTCGATGGTAAAATGATCGACGTCAGTCCGCCGTTGACCCGTTTGCAGGTTCCGGCGGGCGCACATGTAATCGAGCTGAAGAATGCGAACTTCCCGGTATACCGGCAATCGGTCAAGATCAAAGCGGGTGAGAAGATCAGCATCAACCACAAGTTCGCCAATTAGCCTTAGGCGCAGGAGATACGAGTGTCGGACTACAAGAGAATTATATTGATCGCGATGTGCACGCTGCTGTTGGGCGGGTGCGTCACCGGGCGTTCGTGCGACGATAATGCCGAAGTCAGATTGATCAGAACGCCGACCGAGTTCATGGTGAACAATGGCATCCGCAACTATGAGGACGGTAATTACTCGGCTTCGATGAGCATCCTGCAGAGTCTAGTGGAAAACAGGGCGGCGACCAAAAACGAGAAGTTGCTGGCCTACAAATATCTGGCCTTCAATCATTGCATTTCCCCGACCGAGTCAAAAGACACCAGAGAGCGGATGTGCCGGGATTCTTTCCGCCGGGCATTCGAGATCAATCCGAACTTCAGTCTGACCCAGGCTGAGGCAGGTCATCCCGTGTGGGGGCCGATCTTCAGCAGTGTAAGAAACAAGATGTCGAAGTAGGCAAACAGAGCATGGCCATCATCAGCCGACTGGGACGTTATGAAGTCATCTCCGAGCTGGGGCAGGGGGCGATGGGGGTCGTCTATAAGGCGACTGATCCGCTGATCGACCGCGTTGTTGCGATCAAGACCATCAATCTTGGTCTGGCCCAGGAAGAAAAAGAAGAATACGAGGGACGTTTCTATCAGGAGGCCAAAGCAGCCGGTCGCTTGAGTCACCCCAACATCGTCACGATCTACGATGTGGGCAAAAGCGGCGATGTCGCCTATATTGCGATGGAGTTCCTGCAAGGCCGCGAGATCCGTGATGTGCTGGACGAGGGGCAGTTGTTGCCGGTGCGCCAGACGCTGGATATCGTGTCGCAAGTGGCGCTTGGTTTGGCGTATGCACATGAACATGGCATCGTGCATCGTGATGTGAAACCTTCCAATATCATGATGATCCGCGACGGGCATGTGAAGATCACCGATTTCGGTATCGCCCGCATGGAATCGGCGGCGGTGCGTACCCAGACCGGGATGGTGCTGGGGTCGCCCAAATACATGTCGCCCGAGCAGGTCATGGGTAAGCTCATCGACCAGCGTTCGGATATCTTCTCTCTGGGTGTGATGTTGTACGAGATGTTGACCGGCAAAGCCCCGTTCCTCGGGGAGAACGTCAACGCCATCATGTATCAGACACTGAACGGTGTTCCGCCGCCGCCCAGTACACTGAATCCGGCAGTGCCGGATATGCTCAATTTTATCGTGGCCAAAGCATTGGCCAAGAGTCTGGACGATCGCTATCAGAATGCCAAGGATCTGGCGGATGATCTGCGTGCCTGTCGCGATGCTTTGCCCCGTTCTTCCGATAACAATACTGTCGCCAAATCTCCCGCTTCGACGGTGGCAGCGCTGCCTGAGGCCGCATCCATCGTGGCCCGGGTGGATGAGGGCGACGAGTCCAAGCCGGTGCCAACGCTGGGCTTGTCCACCGCATTCGATTCGTTCGATGCCACCTTGCGCCTGGCGGCTATGACGACAAGCAGCGAAGAGGTCGAAGAGTTGTCCAAGACTTTCAAGATGGCACGCCCCAGTCTGGATGAGATTAACCGTGCGGGAAATGCAAAACCGTCACCCCAGCAGGATCTCGCCGATACGATTCCGTTCCAGAAAAACGAAAGCGAAGGCGGTAAGCCTTCTTCCGCCGAGACAAGCGGCGGGAAGGGAACCGTTATCGCTGTTGCTGTCATCGTGGTGGTTGCGGCGCTGGTATTTGCATTGCTGAGTTAAAACCATCCTTGTAGTGGGAGGCAACATGCCGCGCCACTTTGCACTCCGTCCTTCCCGTCTTTTATTCCTGTGTATCGTATTTCCCCATCTGCTGGTGATGGTGGTGTTCGCTTGGTTGCCGTTCCCCTCCATCCCGTATCTGGCGCTCCTTGGTGTACTGCTGGTCAGTTGTGTCTATTACGTCTTGCGTGATGCGAGCCTCCGGCTGGATGGGGCTTGCGTCGCGCTGCGTCTGGAAGAAAAGCATATCGTGCTGATTGATCGCGAGAACAGGGAGGTGACGGGAAGGTTGCTGGGTTCCAGTGTGGTGACACCGTATCTGACGGTGCTGAACATCGCCCTCAATGGAGGGCATCGCACACGCAATGTGGTGATCCTGCCTGACAGCATGGACGCGACCTCTTTTCGCCAGTTGCGCGTCCTGCTGAAGTGGTGGATCAGCGCGGTATGAAGCCGGGAGGGGTGAGGATGGTGGAACGGGCCTGTGCTAGCGTCTCGGGATAGTCTTTGCTGAAATGCAGGCCGCGACTTTCGTGGCGCGCTAACGCGCTCTGCACGATCAGGTCGGCAGTCAGAACCAGATTGCGCAATTCCAGCAGGTCGGACGTGATATGGAAGTTGCGGTAATACTCGTTGATCTCTTCGTGTAGCAGGCGGATGCGGTGCTGTGCGCGCTCCAGACGTTTGGTGGTACGGACGATACCGACGTAGTCCCACATGAAGCGCCGCAATTCATCCCAGTTGTGCGAGATCACCACCGCCTCATCCGCATCCGTGACCTGACTCTCGTCCCAGTGCGGTAAGTCGGTCTGGCTGCCATGCGGCTTGTTGAGGATGTCCTGTGCGGCCGAGTCGGCATAGACCAGGCATTCCAGTAGCGAGTTGCTGGCCAGACGATTGGCACCGTGCAGACCGGTATAAGAGCTTTCCCCTATCGCGTAGAGATTGTCGATGTCGGTGCGTCCGCGCTGGTCCACCAGCAGTCCGCCACAGGTAAAGTGCACCGCCGGTACAACCGGGATGGGTTGACGGGCGATGTTGATGCCCAGCGACAGGCAGCGGGCATAGATGGTGGGAAAGTGTTCTTGCAGGAATTCCACAGGTTGATGCGAGATGTCCAGATAAACACAGTCCAGGCCGCGCTTTTTCATTTCGAAGTCGATGGCGCGGGCGACCACATCACGCGGTGCCAGTTCGGCACGTTCATCGTGCCAGGGCATGAAACGTGTGCCATCCGGCAGCTTCAGTATCCCCCCTTCGCCGCGTACCGCCTCGCTGATGAGGAAGGATTTTTCGTGGGGGTGGTAGAGACAGGTCGGGTGGAACTGGATGAATTCCATGTTGGCGACACGACAGCCAGCGCGCCAGCCTATCGCGATGCCGTCCCCGGTGGCGGTGTCGGGATTGGTGGTGTACAGATAGACCTTGCCAGCACCGCCCGTGGCCAGGACGGTATCGCGCGCGGAGATCGTGATGATCTCGCCGCTGAGGCTGTTTAGGGCATAAGCGCCATAACAGCGGTCATCGCCCAATCCCAGTTTCTGGCCGGTGATCAGGTCGACGGCCATGTAGTTTTCCAGCACGGTGATATTGGGGTGGGCCAGCACCTTGTTGGCCAGTACCTCTTGTACCGCAAGGCCGGTGGCGTCGGCGGCATGGATGATACGCCGCTGACTGTGGCCGCCTTCCCGAGTGAGGTGGTAGTTGCTGTCGTTGTTCTCGCGGCTGAAAGGGACGCCTTGCTGGATGAGCCAGCCGATGGCCGCCGCGCCGTGTTCCACGACGAAGCGGGTCGTCTGCGGGTCGCACAGGCCTGCACCGGCGATTTGGGTGTCGTGGATGTGTTTGTCAAAGGAGTCGTCCGGGGACAGGACTGCGGCGATGCCACCTTGTGCCCAGGCGCTTGCGCCTTCGAGCAGGGATTTTTTGGTAATGACCGCGACTTTTTTATTGTTCGCGAGTTTCAGCGCCAGAGACAGTCCGGCCAGGCCGCTACCGATGATGAGTGTATCGAATTGCAACATACCTTAGTCCGGGGGCCCATTAACATGGCCGATATCAAGGCAAGCGAGGTCGTGCATCTGAATATGGCGCATTCGGGTTGGGGCGAGAGTGTCCGATTGGCGAACTATAACCTTAAAAACGCTTGTCGCACCATAAGCTGCGCTTTTGTTCTCCGATAAATGGCGTATGCCACAGAGGTTCTGGCATCGTGTCGGTGAACTAAATCCGAATCCTATTGTCCATGTGCCAGTTGAGGGCAAAGCTGCCGTTCAGGCGGCGGTTCCGGTTATACTAGCCAACCACATCGAATGGTGAGCAATAAGGGCTAGGAATGGGTGACAGGGAAGTCGATCAGCAGTTGGTGGAGCGTGCGCAGAATGGCGATAAGCACGCTTTCGAACTGCTGGTGGCCAAATATCAGCGTCGGTTGGGGCGGTTGATCTCGCGCTTTGTGCGCGATACCGCCGAGGCCGAGGATGTGACTCAGGATGCCTTCATCAAGGCGTACCGGGCGTTGCCGGCTTTTCGCGGCGACAGTGCTTTTTATACCTGGTTGTACCGGATCGGGATCAATACCGCCAAGAACCATTTGCTGGCTCTGGGGCGACGTGCTCCGACGAGCACGACTTTCGATTCCGAAGAGGCGGAAGAGTTCGAGGATGCCTCTCTGTTGCAAGAGGTCGCGACACCGGAGAACGAGTTGATGAGCAAACAGGTGGTGGAGGTGGTGAACGCCTCCTTGCAGCAACTGCCGGACGATCTGCGTATGGCATTGACCCTGAGAGAGATTGAGGGGCTGAGTTACGAAGAGATCGCGGCGGTGATGAACTGTCCGGTGGGAACGGTAAGATCCAGAATATTCCGGGCACGGGAAGCGGTTGCGGTTAATTTGCGCCCATTGTTGGGCACCAATGACAATCAGAGGTGGTAGACATGAAGCAAGAGATTTCTGTTCTGATGGACGGCGAGTTGTTCGAGGATGAGGCCGAGGCGCTGCTCGATAAATTGAAAAAAGACCCGCAAACGCAGCAGGAGTGGCTCACCTACCATCTGATCGGTGATGCCTTGCGCCAACCGGAACATGTCGGACGGGATATCAGTGCGGCTTTCCGTGCGCGCCTTCAGGACGAGCCTACCGTATTCGTGCCGCGCCGCCGGACCACGCAGCGGGCACGTCATTTTGCGCTTTCGGCAGTCGCTTCCGTGATGGCTTTGGCTTTGGTGGCGTGGCTGTCGATGCAAGCCGGGGTGGAATCCGGTCCGCAACTCGCTACCGCGCCGCAGGCGAATGCGTTGCGTCCAGCCAGTCTTTCATCCGCCAACGGGGTGAGTGACTATGTCATGGCGCATCAGGAGTTTTCTCCCAGTACCGATGTGCATGGCGCAGCTTCCTATATTCATACCGTATCGGGACGATAGGGCGAGACGGATGCCACAATGCCTTAGACTCCTGCCCTGCCTGCTGTCGCTGCTCTGCTGGCAAAGTGCGGCTGCTGAATCGATGTCTCGCGATGAATCGGATTGGCTGAAGACGATGGCTTTTGCCGCACACCAGACCGACTATAGCGGGACGTTCGTCTATCAGGATGGGGTGGGCGGCCATGTCGAGGTATCCCGTATCACGCATGTTTCCGATACGAATGGAGAACATGAGCGTCTGGAAGGATTGAACGGCGCGCGGCGCGAGATCATCAGCAGCAACAATCAAGTATGGCTTTTCCTCGGTGACCGCAAAGTCAAGATCGAGAGGCGGCATGACGAACGGAGTTTTCCCGCCTTGTTGCCCGAGCAGATATCTTCGCTGAAAGAAAATTATTCGATCCAGCAGGCGGAAGAGGATAGGGTGGCCGGTTTCCATGTGCATGCGGTCGTTTTCCAGCCCAAGGATAATCTGCGTTACACCCATAAAATGTGGGCGCATTCGGAATCCGGGTTGTTGCTCAAAGCCGTGGTGCTGGATGAGCGGGCACGCATCATCGAGCAATATGCCTTCACCCATTTGACGCTCGGCAGCAACATCGACCGCTCCTGGATCGCCAAAGGGATCGCCGCACCGACCGTCGCCAAGCGCAATGAAATTACGCCGACCGCCAAGCCCGTTGTGCAGTCGACGGCAGTGGACTGGAAGGTAGATGCTTTGCCGAGCGGTTTCAGGAAAATCATGGAAGTCACGCGCCCCATGCGCGACAAGGCGCAACCGGTCACCCATCTGGTGTTCTCCGACGGACTTGCAGGGATATCGGTGTTTATCGAAGATGTCGCGGGTCGGGAGGGGTTGAATCTTGGGCTATCCAGTCAGGGAGCTCTCCAGGTTTATGGCAGGATCAGTGCTGACAAGCTGATCACAGTGGTCGGTGAAGTGCCTGCGCGCACTGTCATTCAAGTCGCCGAATCGGTTCGTTACACGGGGCAATGAGCATGCTGGAGACGCGCGCGATCATTGTCCATGTGTCCGGTGATGAAGCCTTGGTCGAGTCCAAAGGCGGCCTGGGGTGCGGTAACTGTGACAGTGTGCAAGGTTGCAGCAGCGGCAAGTTGTCGCAACTGTTTTGTAGCAAGCCGCGCCAGTTCAAAGTGAAGAACGATGCCAACGCCAGTGTCGGAGACGAGGTGCGGGTCACTTTGCCCGAGGGAGTCTTGTTACGCAGTTCAGTCCTGATGTATGTCCTGCCGCTGGTGTTGTTGTTGGCTGGAGCGATGCTGGGTGTGCTGTGGGCGGGTGAGGCGGAAAATTCCGATGGTTATGCCTTGGCGGGTGCTTTATTCGGTTTGGTGACGGGCTTTTTGCTGGCGAAATGGATATCCAGACGTGTGCCGGTGATGGCGGTGGCCGAGCGACTCCTTGCGCAGCACGGTGAACTTGAAACTCCGCACCCCCGTCCCTAAATACCATCCCGATATATCCCTGAGCAGAGGAGAGCAAATGTTGAAACGGGTTTTTATCATTGCGTTGTTGGGTCTCTTTGCACATACGCTGGAAGCCAAGGAGTTGCCTGATTTCACCGAGCTGGTGGAAAAACAGGGAGCCGCAGTGGTCAATGTCAGTACCACCCAGGTCGTGCGTAATACCCAGGCCTTTCCCGGGATGCCCAATCTGCCGGAGGGTGACCCGTTCTACGAATTTTTCCGTCGCTTCGCACCGCAGGTGCCGCGTGAACAGGAGTCCCAGTCTTTGGGGTCCGGCTTCATCATCAGTGCGGACGGTTACATCCTGACCAATGCCCATGTCGTGGACAGTGCCGACAAGATCACCGTACGGCTGGCCGATAAGCGCGAGTTCAAGGCCAAGGTCATCGGTGCCGACAAACGTACCGATGTGGCGTTGCTGAAGATTGATGCGACCGGCTTGCCCAAGGTCTCGCAGGGTGATCCCAATCTGATGAAAGTCGGCGAATGGGTGCTGGCAATCGGTTCGCCCTTCGGTTTCGACAGCAGCGTGACGGCGGGGATCGTCAGTGCCAAAGGGCGCTCGCTGTCGCAGGAGAACTTCGTGCCGTTCATCCAGACCGATGTGGCGATCAACCCCGGCAACTCAGGTGGCCCGTTGTTCAATATGAAAGGTGAAGTCGTCGGCATCAACTCCCAGATATACAGCCGTTCCGGCGGATATATGGGCTTGTCCTTCGCTATTCCCATCGATGTGGCGATGGACGTGGTCAACCAGTTGCGCACTTCCGGTAAAGTGACACGCGGACGTATCGGCGTGGTCATCCAGGAAGTGACGCGCGAGCTGGCGGATTCTTTCGGTATGAGCAAACCGACCGGCGCGCTGATCTCGAATGTGGAAAAAGGCGGTCCTGCCGACAAGGCGGGTGTGCAGCCCAGCGATGTGATTTTGAAGTTCGACGGCAAGCTGGTGAATTCATCCGGCGATTTGCCGCGCATGGTCGCTGCTGCGCGCCCCGGAGCCAAAGTCGTGGTGCAATTGTGGCGCAAGGGACAGGTGAGCGAGGTCTCGCTGGTCGTGGGTGAAACGGTCGCGGAGACGCGTCTTGCGCAGCGTGGCAGCAAAGGCGGCAGTGCTCCGGCACCCTCGTCGGAAAGCAGTGAGCGCTTGGGGCTGATATTGAGCGAGCTGACACCGGAACAAAAAGCCGAACTGAAAGTGGAGGGGGGGCTGCTGGTGGAAGAAGCGAAGGGAGCGGCGGCGCGCGGCGACCTACATCGCGGTGATGTCATCTTGGCTATCGGCAATTTCCCCATCAGATCGCTGGAGCAGTTCAACGAGATCCTCAAGCAGATACCCAAGGGGCGCAATGTGGCGTTGCTGGTGCGACGTGACGAAGTCGCTTCTTATGTAGCTATCAAACTGGACGAGAAGTAGTCGCAGCTGGGCGTTTTAGCACGCACCCGATACAGCGTATCCCGCTAAAATCGGCTAGAATTCGCCCTTTGCGGATTCCTGCCCGGTTTGGCGGGATACGTTTTTGTCAGGCAGGTCATTTTAAAGCTCATGCAACATATCCGTAATTTCTCCATCATCGCCCATATCGACCACGGTAAATCCACCCTTGCCGACCGTATCATCCACCTGTGCGGCGGACTGTCCGACCGCGAGATGGAAGCGCAGGTGCTGGATTCGATGGACATCGAACGCGAACGCGGCATCACCATCAAGGCGCAGACGGCGGCGCTGAACTACAAGGCGCGCGACGGGCAGGTCTACAACCTGAATCTGATCGATACGCCGGGACATGTGGACTTTTCCTACGAAGTGTCACGCTCGCTTTCCGCGTGTGAAGGTGCTTTGCTGGTGGTGGATGCCTCGCAGGGCGTGGAGGCGCAGACCGTGGCCAACTGCTACACCGCACTCGACTTGGGCGTGGAAGTGGTGCCGGTGCTGAACAAGATCGACTTGCCCTCGGCCAACCCCGATAACGCGATTGCCGAGATCGAGGATGTGATCGGTATCGACGCGCACGATGCGGTGCACTGTTCGGCCAAGACTGGCTTGGGCGTGCAGGATGTGCTGGAATCGCTGATCGTCAAAGTGCCGCCGCCCAAGGGTGATGTAAATGCACCTTTGCAGGCGCTGATCATCGACTCGTGGTTCGATAATTATGTCGGTGTGGTGATGCTGGTGCGCATCGTCAACGGTACGCTCAAGCCCAAGGACAAGATCCTGTTCATGGCGACTGGTGCACAACATCTTACCGAACACGTCGGGGTGTTCACGCCCAAGTCGCAGGATCGCGAATCGCTGTCTGCCGGTCAGGTGGGTTTTGTCATTGCGGGTATCAAAGAACTGAAAGACGCCAAAGTGGGTGATACGGTCACGCTGGTGTCTAATCCTGCCAGTGCGCCTTTGCCCGGTTTCAAGGAGATTCAGCCGCAGGTGTTTGCCGGGCTGTTTCCGGTCGAGTCCAACCAGTATGAGGCGTTGCGCGACTCGCTGGAGAAGCTCAAGTTAAACGATGCCGCGTTGCAATACGAGCCGGAAGTATCGCAGGCGCTCGGCTTCGGCTTCCGTTGCGGTTTCCTCGGCTTGCTGCATATGGAGATCGTGCAGGAGCGCCTGGAGCGCGAGTTCGACATGGACCTCATCACCACCGCGCCGACGGTGATCTACGAAGTGTTGATGAAAGACGGTTCCATTCTGATGGTGGATAATCCGGCCAAACTGCCAGATATGTCCAAGGTCGAAGACATCCGCGAACCCATCGTCTCGGTGAACCTGTATATGCCGCAGGAATATGTCGGTGCGGTGATCACGCTGTGCACGCAAAAGCGCGGCATGCAGATTGACATGAGTTATCACGGCAAACAGGTGTTGTTGAAATACGAAATGCCGATGGGCGAGATCGTGCTGGATTTCTTCGACAAGCTGAAATCGGTATCGCGCGGTTATGCTTCAATGGATTATGAGTTCAAGGAATACCGTTCGGCGGATGTGGTGAAGGTGGATATGCTGATCAACGGCGAGAAGGTGGACGCGCTGTCCATTATCGTACACCGCGCCAACAGCCAGTATCGAGGGCGCGAAGTGGCCGCCAAGATGCGCGAACTGATCCCGCGCCAGATGTTCGACGTGGCGATTCAGGCCGCCATCGGCGCGAACATCATCTCACGCGAGAACGTCAAAGCCCTGCGCAAGAACGTGCTGGCCAAGTGCTACGGCGGCGACATTTCGCGCAAACGCAAACTGCTGGAAAAGCAGAAGGCGGGTAAGAAGCGCATGAAGCAGGTGGGTAGTGTGGAGATACCCCAGGAGGCGTTTCTGGCGATCCTGCGTGTGGACGACAAATAAACGGGAAGAATAGATGGATTTTGCTTTGATCATGTTTGCGCTGCTGCTGGTGACTGGCGGCGTGTGGCTACTGGACAAATTCGTGTTGCGCTCAAAACGCGCGGCGGAGAGCGCCGAGCCGTGGTGGGTCGAATACGCCAAGAGCTTCTTCCCGGTCATTCTGGCGGTGTTTCTGTTGCGCTCGTTTCTGGTCGAGCCGTTCAAGATTCCGTCCGGCTCGATGATACCGACCTTGCAGGTGGGTGATTTTATCTTGGTCAACAAATTCACCTATGGCATCCGTCTGCCCATCATCAACAAGAAGATCGTGCAGCTCAACGATCCAAAACGTGGCGATGTGATGGTGTTCCATTATCCTGAGAACCCCTCGATGGATTACATCAAGCGTGTGGTTGGTTTGCCCGGAGACGGTATCGTTTATCGCAACAAACGCCTGTGGGTGAACGGTTTGGAGCAGCCCTTGCACGGCGAAGGCGACTATAACTATGTCGAGAGTGGGTTGAATTTCGTCCATACCGAACGTTATCGCGAGACTCTGGGGGGGCATGAACACTCTATCTTGATAAACCCGGAGATGCCTTTGGTGCATCTGAGCAGTGTCGCCGACTTCCCCATGTCCGGGAATTGCCGCTACACTTTGGAAGAAATGAGTTGTAAAGTGCCGGAAGGCCACTATTTCATGATGGGCGATAACCGCGATAACAGCCGGGACAGCCGTTATTGGGGATTCGTTCCCGATCAGATGATCGTGGGCAAGGCCTTTTTCATCTGGATGAATTTCGGTGACCTGAAACGTATCGGTTTATCCATAGACTGAGATCGAGGAGTAATGATGAGAACAGCAAAGAACAGGCAACACGGGATGGGTTTTATGGGCTTGATCGCGATCATTGCACTGGTGGTGTTCGTGGCGATATTGGGCATGAAGGTTGTTCCCGCCTATCTGCACAATGTGGAGATCGCACGCCTGCTCAAGGCGGTCGCCAGCGACCCGCAGATGCAAAGTGCCTCGGCCAAGGATATCCACGAGGCTTACAGCAAACGCGCGATGATGGACTCCATCACCGACATTAAACCTGAAGATATTGTGATTGACAGGGACAGCGGGCGACTGGTGCTGAGCGTCAGCTATCCGATTGAGATTCCGGTGGCCGGAAACATGAGCCTGTTGCTTAAATTCAACACGAGCAGTGCAAAATAGACCGGCGCATGGATAGAGATTCGCTGTGTCAAAAGATCGGGCATCAATTCTCCCAGCCGCAGTTGCTGCAGAAAGCGCTGACTCATCGCAGTCATAGCACCGCGCATTACGAGCGCCTGGAATTCCTCGGCGACAGCGTGTTGAACTGTGTCGTCGCCAAATACCTTTTCGACCATCACCCCAATCTGCCGGAAGGCGATCTTTCCAGATTGCGCTCCAATCTGGTCAATCAGCATACGCTCTACACGCTGGCCCAAGGTTTGGGGCTGGGCGAGTTGCTGCTGCTGGGTGAAGGGGAGCGCAAAAGTGCGGGCTTCCGCCGTCCCTCGATCCTGGCAGATGCGATGGAGGCATTGTTCGGCGCGGTCTTTATGGATGCCGGTTTTGTTGCCGCCGAGCAGGTGATCTTGCGCCTGTATGTGCCTTTCATCGAACAGGCCGACGTGCAGAGCATGGGCAAGGATGCCAAGACCCAGTTGCAGGAATATCTGCAAGCCCGCAAGTTGCTGCTTCCCAAATACAGTGTGATCGCCACTCAGGGCGAGGCACATGCTCAAGTGTTCGAAGTCGGGTGCGAGATCACCCAAATGAAAATTCATACACGCGGTGAAGGCAGTAGCCGCCGCATCGCCGAACAAGCCGCCGCAGAAGCGGCCTACAACCTACTGATTCAAATCAAACCATGACCGATACCCCCCAGCTCTTCCATAGCGGTTTTATCTCTATCGTCGGGCGTCCCAACGTGGGCAAATCGACCTTGCTCAACCACCTGATCGGACAAAAGATCAGCATCACCTCGCGCAAGGCGCAGACCACGCGCCATCGCATCACGGGGATATTGACCGAGGAGCAGACCCAATTCGTCTTCGTGGATACGCCGGGATTCCAGACCCAGTATCTGAATACGCTGAATAAGGGTTTGAACCGTGTGGTCACCAGCAGTCTGCGTGACGTGAACGTCGTGCTGTTCGTTATCGAGGCGCGCCATTTCGACGAGCGCGACCGCCAGGTGATGAATCTGTTGCCGACCAATATTCCGGTGATTCTGGTGATCAACAAAGTTGACAACATGGAGCACAAGAACGAACTGCTGCCCTTTATCCAGGATATCGCGCAGGAGCGCCATTTTGCCGCCATCGTGCCGGTGAGCGCCAAACAGGACAAACAACTCGATACCCTGCTTGATGCGGTTCGCCCGTTCCTGCCCGAGGGAGAGAAGATCTATGCCGAAGACGAAATCACCGACCGTAACGAGCGTTTTCTTGCCGCCGAGATCGTGCGCGAGAAGGTGTTCCGTTTCACCGGAGAGGAATTGCCCTATTCGGTCAGTGTCGTGATCGAGCAGTTCAAACTCGAGGGCAAGATGCGCCGTATCCATGCGGCCATCCTGGTGGACAAAGACGCACACAAGGCCATGCTCATCGGTGCCAAAGGCGAAAAGCTCAAAGAGATCGGCACGCAGGCCCGCCTCGATATGGAAAAGCTGTTTGACGGCAAGGTGTTTCTCGAAGTCTGGGTCAAGGTGCGCAGCGGTTGGGCAGATAGCCCGCAGATGCTGAAGAGTCTCGGTTACGAATAAACGATGTCGCAGGCGCATAAACACCGCATAGAGAACCAGCTCGCCTTCGTATTGCACAGTTACCCCTTCCGCGAAACGAGTCTGGTACTGGAGGTGTTCAGCCGCCAATATGGGCGGGTGCCGCTGGTGGCGCGCGGGGCGAGGCGGCCAAGATCGGCATTGCGTGGATTGTTGATGGCTTTCCAGCCGCTCACCTTGAGCTGGTTCGGCAAACACGAGTTGCGTACTTTGCACGGTGCGGAGTGGCAGGGTGGACAGCCGCAGTTGCAGGGCACGGCGCTGATGTGCGGCTTCTATCTGAACGAGTTGCTGCTCAATCTGACCGCACGCGACGATCCGCACGAGGATCTGTTCGATTATTACCGGCAGACGCTGTTGCGGCTGGTGCACGAAGACGATCATGCTGCGACCCTGCGCTGTTTCGAGAAACATCTGTTGCAGGAGTTGGGTTACGCGCTGTTGCTGGAACACGAGGCAGGCAGCAACACGCCGATAGTTGCTGGGAAAGACTATCGTTACATTCTGGAACGCGGCGCGATACCCGAGTCGCGTGATAGCCAGGAAGGCCTGCCGGTGAGTGGCAAGACCTTGCTGGATATCGCGGCGGACGATTACACTGACGCGAACAGCGCGCGCCAGGGCAAGCAGTTGATGCGTATGCTGTTGAACCATCATCTCGGCGGTGTTGTTTTGCACACGCGGGAACTGATCAAGGACTTGAAGAAATATGATTAAACTTGGTTTGAATATCGACCACGTCGCTACCCTGCGTCAGGCGCGCGGGGCGTGTTATCCCAATGTCGTGCGTGCTGCGCTCATTTGTGAGGAGGCGGGGGCGGATGCCATCACCCTGCATCTGCGCGAGGACCGTCGCCACATCCAGGATGCCGATGTGGCGACGTTGCGCGGCATGTTGCAGACACGCATGAATCTGGAATGTGCGGTGACTGAAGAAATGATCACGCTCGCGCTGCGCACCAAACCGCACGATATCTGTCTCGTGCCGGAGAAACGCGAAGAGCTGACCACCGAAGGCGGCCTGGATGTGGTGAGATATTTCGATGCGGTGCAGCGGGCCACGCAACGCTGCAGCGACGCGGGCATCCGTGTGTCGCTGTTTGTCGATGCCGACGAGCGCCAACTGGAAGCTGCCTGGAAGGCCGGTGCGCCGGTAGTGGAGATACATACCGGAAAATATGCCGATGCCGACAGCGTCCCCGCGCGCGCGGCAGAGCTGGAACGCATCCAGCGTGCGGCGCAGCATGCCCATGCACTGGGACTGCAAGTGAATGCCGGGCACGGCTTGCACTATCACAATGTTCGTCCCATCGTCGCTATCCCGCATATCGAAGAACTCAATATCGGCCACTCGGTCATCTCCGAGGCGCTGTTCATCGGACTGGAGCAGGCGGTGAAGAAGATGAAGGCGCTGCTCGTTCCATGATCTTCGGTATCGGTACCGACATCGTTACGGTGGCGCGCATCGAAGCCGCGATGGCACGCCACGGCACGGCATTTGCCGAGCGTATCTTGAGCGCGCAGGAATTGTCCGAGTACAGCTCACATGCCCATCCCGCGCGTTTTCTGAGCAAGCGTTTTGCGGCCAAGGAGGCTTTCGCCAAAGCCACCGGGCAGGGCTTGCGGCATCCGGTGACGCTGCAACGTATCACCGTCACCCATGACGGCTTGGGCAAGCCGGTGTTTGTGTTCGACGCGGAACTGGCGCGGCATCTGCATCAGCTCGGGGTGATGCACCATCATCTGAGTTTGAGCGACGAGCGTGATACGGCGGTGGCATTCGTTATTTTAGAAGGGGAGTCTTGATGGGTATCGGGCCAGTGATGCTGGACGTGGTGGGCAAGACGCTTACCGCAGAGGATGAACAACGACTGCGACACCCGCTGGTGGGCGGGGTGATCCTGTTTGCGCGCAATTACGAATCGCCTAGCCAGTTGGCCGAGCTGACCGCCGCGATCCGCGCCGTGCGCACGCCGCCGCTGCTGATCTCGGTAGACCACGAGGGCGGGCGGGTGCAACGTTTCCGCACCGGCTTCACCAAGATTCCCCCTATGCGCGAACTGGGCAAGATGTGGGATGCACACCCGAAGAAGGCGAGGCATTTAGCGGAACAGACCGGCTGGGTACTGGCATCCGAGTTGCGCGCGCACGGTATTGATTTCAGTTTTACCCCGGTGCTGGATGTGGATTACGGCAGCAGCGGCGTGATTGGCGACCGCGCGTTTCACACCGAGCCGCAGGCCATTGCCGAGTTGGCGCACAGCCTGATGGTAGGGATGAAAAAGGCCGGTATGGCGACAGTGGGCAAACATTTTCCGGGGCACGGTTTCGTCAAGGCGGACTCCCATCTGGAGATCCCTGTGGACGAACGCGCCTTTGCCGACATCGAGATGTGCGACCTCGTCCCGTTCCGCCAGATGGTGGATTTTGGCCTGACGGCGGTGATGCCGGCACACGTGATTTATCCCAAAGTCGATCCACGTCCGGCGGGTTTCTCCAAAGTATGGCTGAAAGACATTCTGCGCGGCCAGCTCGGTTTCGAGGGCTGTATCTTCAGTGACGACCTGAGTATGGAGGGGGCGACGGTGGCCGGCGGCATCGTGCAGCGTGCGGAGGCGGCACTGAATGCGGGGGCGGACATGGTGCTGGTGTGCAACAAACCGGAGTCGGCGGACGAATTGCTGGCCGGACTGGTGTGGGAAATGAGCGCCACCAGCAAAGCGAGGTTGGCACACATGCGTGGTCACGGTCATGCGGATACGCTGGTGCAGCTGCATGAGAATGGGGACTACGTGAAGGCATTGCATGAGATCGCCGGGATAGGCAGTATCAGCGGCGAGTTGCAGCTGAGCTGAGTGTGACAGCCCCCCCCGATTTTGGGGCTTAACTGGGATCAGTGTTTAGTATAATTCAGCCCATGGCTACAATCGGTGTCGCGATATGAGTGAATTACAGATCGGCTTGTTGACCATCGGTATCGTGGTGGTGGTCGGGGTATACGGTTACGGGTTCTGGCAGCAAAGGTCGTATCGGAATCGCTATGGTGCGACTTTCGGCGGACAGCGCGAGGATGCCTTGTATCAGGCTGCGCCCGCTGCCGAAGTGGCCGGAGTGCTGATCGAGGAAGAGGTCGCGGTACTGGAATACAACGAGACCCATCGTGCGGTGGCGGATGACGAGATATACCATCTGCTCGATGCGGCCACGGACTACGTGGTCGAGATCATGCCCGGCAATCCGCAGAGCAGCGACTTACTGGCACCGTTGTGGGCGCAACGCTTCGATTTCGGCAAGAACGTCAATGCCTGCGGCCTGAATGTGACGACAGGGCATTGGGAGCGTCTCATCCCGGAAAGTCATCCCTCATACAGCGAATTCAAGATCGGCTTGCAACTGGCGGACCGTTCCGGTGCGGTGAGCGAAGTGCGTCTGACCGAATTCCACGATATTTTGCGGGAGGTCGCCAATCAGATTCAGGCGGAGATCGTGCTTCCATCTTTGCCTGAGACCCTGCAACGCGCAAATGAATTGGACGAGTTTTGCGCCGGAGTCGACCAGATGATCGGACTCAACATTCTGGCGGGCAGCGACCGTCTTCTGTTCGGCAGCGAGATCGCCAAAGTGGCCGAGCGTCACGGCTTGTTGTTGCAGGCCGATGGCACTTTCCATCTGCTGGGTACCCACGGACGGACTTTGTTCACGCTGGGCAGCATGGATGGCGCTTTGTTCCAGCATCACACGCTGACTCAGACCCGTGTACAGGGGCTGACCCTGTTGCTGGATGTGCCGCGCGTGGAACAGTCGGCGCAACGCTTCGATGAGATGGCAGCGCTGGCACGTGAATTGGCCAAAGAGCTGCGTGCAGCGCTGGTCGACGATCATCGGGTGGCGCTGGGTGATGTGGCTATCGCCCACATCCGCGAACAGGTCGCCGTCCTTGAACAGCGGATGCTGGAAGGTAAGATCGTTCCTGGCAGCGCACAAGCACTCAGATTGTTCGCCTGATGCCGGGCCGGGAAGTGATACACCGCGCAAAGCAGCTGCGCGATGAAATCAAGTTGCACGAGCACCGCTATTACGTACTGGATGCGCCGAGTATCCCCGATGCGGAATTCGACAAGCTGTTCCGCGAGCTGCAAGCCCTTGAAGCACAATACCCCGAACTACAGACGCCCGATTCACCCACCCAGCGTGTGGCTGGCCGGGTGCTGGAAGGCTTTGCGCCGGTGAAACATGCCGTGCCCATGCTCTCCATCCGCACCGAGACTGACACCGAAGCCAGCGGAGCCTTTAACTTCGATACACGTGTAAGAAATGCGCTGGGCCGGGAAGGTGAGATCGAATATGCCTGCGAGCTCAAATTCGACGGCCTCGCTATCAACTTGCGTTACGAGCGCGGTGTACTGGTGCAGGCCGCCACACGCGGTGATGGCGAGATCGGAGAGGATGTGACGCAGAACATCCGCACGATTCATTGCATCCCGCTTCATCTCAATGGTTGTAATGCCGAGATGCTGGAAGTGCGCGGCGAGGTGTACATGTCGCGCAAGGATTTTAACCGTTACAACGAAAAGCAGCGTGAACTGGGCCTGCCCTCGCTGGTCAATCCGCGCAACGGTGCAGCAGGCAGCATCCGCCAGCTTGATCCGGCGCTGGCCGCAAAGCGTCCGCTGTCGTTCTTCGCCTATGGTTTGGGGGGAGTGCAGGGCTGGTCTTTGCCCGCCACGCATAGCGCCATCCTCGATGCCTTGCAGTCTTTTGGCCTGCCGGTGTGTACAGACCGCACCGTCGTGCGCGGCGCGCAGGAACTCGCGGAGTTCCACCAGCGCATTGCCGCAAAGCGCGATGCCTTGCCATTCGATATCGACGGCGTGGTGTACAAGGTCAACAGCCTCGCGCTGCAACAGGAACTGGGCTTCGTCTCGCGCGAACCGCGCTGGGCGGTGGCGCACAAATATCCGGCAGAAGAGCAACTCACCGTGCTGCGCGATATCGAGATCCAGGTCGGCCGCACCGGCAAGCTCACCCCGGTGGCCAAGCTGGAGCCGGTGTTCGTCGGCGGCACCACGGTCAGCAATGCCACGCTGCATAACGAAGGCGAGATCCGCCGCAAGGATGTGCATATCGGCGATACCGTCATCGTGCGCCGCGCGGGCGATGTGATCCCGGAAGTTGTAGGCGTGCTGGCGGAGAAACGGCCGGCGGATGCGCGCGCCTTCGTGATGCCGACGACCTGCCCGGTGTGCGGCAGCCATGTGGTGCGCGAGGAAGGCGAAGCCGATGCGCGCTGCACCGGTGGTCTGTTCTGCGCCGCGCAGCGCAAGCAGGCCATCCTGCATTTCGCCGGACGCCGCGCGATGGATGTCGAGGGTCTGGGTGACAAGCTGGTCGATCAACTGGTGGACGAGAACATCATCCGTTCGCTGCCCGACCTGTACCGTCTGGATGTGGCGACGTTGGCGGCGTTGGAGCGCATGGCCGAGAAGAGTGCGCAGAACATCGTGGCTGCGCTGGAGAAGAGCAAGCAGGCCCAGCTCAATCGTTTCCTGTTCGCGCTGGGCATCCGCCATGTCGGCGAGAGCACGGCCAAGGATTTGGCGCGCCATTTCGGCAAGCTGGACGCCATCATCCAGGCGACGACAGAGCAATTGCTGCAAGTGCCTGATGTCGGCCCGGTGGTGGCGCAGAGCATCGTCGATTTCTTCGCCGAAGAGCACAATCGCGAGGTGGTGCAGCAGTTGCGCGAGCTGGGAGTGCATTGGCAAGAGCATGAAGGCGTCAGCGATCAGGTCTTGCCTTTATCCGGCAAGACCTTTGTTTTGACCGGGACACTCGCCACAATGAGTCGCGATGAGGCAAAATCGCGTCTGGAAGCGCTGGGTGCCAAAGTGGCCGGTTCGGTGTCGAAAAAAACCGACTGTGTGGTGGCCGGAACCGAGGCGGGCAGCAAGCTGGACAAGGCGCTGGAGTTGAATGTGCCGGTATGGGATGAGGCCGCGTTGCTCGAACAATTGGCAGTGTACGAACAGCCATGAAATGTAGTGCCACGGACAGGGAATGTTCTAAATGAAGAAGATAACGAAAGCCGTTTTCCCCGTTGCAGGCATGGGTAGCCGATTCCTTCCTGCCACCAAGGCAACAGCCAAAGAGATGTTGCCTATCGTGGATAAGCCGCTCATCCAGTATGCGGTGGAAGAAGCGGTGGCTGCGGGTATCACCGACATGGTGTTCATCACCGGGCGCAACAAACGCGCCATCGAAGACCATTTCGACAAAGCCTATGAATTGGAAGCGATGCTGGAAGCGCAGGGCAAGCTTGAACTGCTGCATACGGTGCAATCGGTCGTGCCCAAACATGTGAACTGTATTTATATCCGTCAGGCTGAGCCGCTGGGATTGGGACATGCCGTGTTGTGCGCCCAGCCTATCGTGCAGGACGAGCCGTTTGCATTGATACTGGCTGACGACCTGATCGACGGAAAAATGCCCGTGATGAAGCAGATGGCTGAGATATTCGCTCGGCATACGTGTTCTATCCTCGGGGTGCAAGAGGTGCCGCGCGCCAATACCGGCCAATACGGTATCGTCAGCAGCGCGGGCTTTGAGAGAGATATCGAACGGGTCCACGGCATCGTGGAGAAACCCTGCCCTGAAGTTGCCCCTTCGACGCTGGCGGTGGTGGGACGCTACATCCTGACACCGCGCATCTTCCATCATCTGGAGAATGTGAAGCCGGGTGCGGGCGGGGAGATCCAGCTTACCGACGGTATCGCTGCGTTAATGGCGGAAGAACAATTGCTGGCTTATCGCTTCAACGGTATCCGCTACGATTGTGGTTCCAAGCTCGGCTATTTGCAGGCTCAGGTCGCGTTCGGTCTCAAGCATGAAGAATTACGTGCGGGATTCGCCGAATATCTGAAAACGGTGGTTTGATGCTGACTAACGATGATGCCCGTGCGGTACTGCAAGATGCGGAACTGATCTGCCCGGCAGACGAGGTGCAGGCGGCGGTGCATCGGGTCGCCCGCGAGATCAATACCGTGTTCGCAGACCAGCATCCGCTGGTGTTGTCGGTGATGGGTGGGGCGGTGGTATTCACCGGACAGTTGCTGCCGCTGCTGGATTTTCCGTTGGAATTCGATTATCTGCATGTCTCGCGTTACGGTAGCGAACAGCAGGGCGGAGCTTTACACTGGCGGGTCGCGCCGCGCGAGAATGTCAAAGACAAAGTCGTGCTGGTGCTTGACGATATTCTGGACGAGGGCGAGACGCTGCATGCGATCAGACAGCGCGTGATGGCGTTGGGGGCAAGCAAATTTTATTGTGCGGTGTTCGCCGAAAAAACGAATGGTAAAGCCAAACCCATCCGAGCCGATTTCGTCGGTATGGAGCTGCCAAACCGCTTTGTATTCGGTTATGGGATGGACATATATGGGGCGTGGCGCAATCTGCCCGCGATCTATGCAGTGAGGGAGTTGCAGGACTGAGGATTGGTGCAGCCTCGTTCTTGGCTGAATCCCAATTTCTGAATCCTACTAAAGGAGCTTTGAATGCTAGCGATCATCGGCGGTACCGGTCTGGACCAGCTTGGCAACCTCAAGATCACCCATAGGCAGGTGATACGCACACCTTATGGCGAACCGTCCGGCGCGCTCACCTTTGGAACGATCAACCAGCACGAGGTGATGTTCCTCGCGCGCCACGGTTACGGGCATACCATCCCGCCGCACGAGGTGAATTACCGTGCCAACCTTTGGGCTTTGTACGAGCAAGGTGCCAAGCGTGTCATTGCAGTCGCCTCGGTAGGCGGTATCCGTTCCGATCTCGTGCCGGGGACGCTGGTCGTTCCCGACCAGATAATCGACTACACCCATGGCCGTCCTTTCACCTATTTTGATGGGCGCGAGCGCTTGGTCACCCATATCGACTTCACTGAGCCTTACACTCCGGCATTGCGCCGTCAGATTCTGGCGGCAGCCGGATTGGCCAAAGAGCATTGTGTGGATGGCGGCGTCTATGCGGCCACTCAGGGGCCGCGTCTGGAGACGGCGGCGGAGATCAACCGTTTGGAAAGAGACGGCGCGGACATGGTCGGCATGACCGGCATGCCGGAAGCCTCTTTAGCCAGAGAGCTGGGTCTAAGCTACGCCACCATTGCGGTGGTGGTGAACCATGCGGCAGGGCGCGGCAATAGCCGCAACCGGGTCGATCTGGGGACGATCAGCACCATCGCTGAGCCAGCCATGGCCAGAGTGAGGAGCATTCTAGGTCTGGTGGTGGAATCCGATGGCGACTAGGGCGATATTGCGCATGGGTGATGCTTTGCTGCTGCGCCGTGCGGAAGAGATAACGCAGTTCGATACGCCCGGGTTGCGCAGTTTGTTGGACGATATGCGCGACACCATGCTTGCTATGGACGGGGTGGGACTGGCGGCTCCGCAGATCGGGGTGAATCTGCGGGTGGTCATCTTCGAGGTGAGTTCCAATCCGCGTTATCCCGATGCAGAGACCGTACCGCAGACTGTGCTCATCAATCCTGTCCTTACGCCGCTTTCGGATGCGATGGAAGAGGGCTGGGAAGGTTGCCTCAGTATTCCCGGTATGCGCGGTTCGGTGCCACGTTACACGCATCTGCGTTACCGGGGCTACGATGAACGCGGCACACAAATTGATCGTACGGTGACGGGTTTTCATGCGCGTGTGGTGCAGCACGAATGCGACCATCTCGACGGCGTCCTGTACCCGATGCGCATCCGCGACCTGCGCAAATTCGGTTTCAACGAGGCATTGTTTCCCGAAACAACCATGCAGGACGAATAATGCGAGGCAGCGAGGATAACGAGTCCAAGGTAATCCGCAATCTGGTGATTGCATTCGTTGCGTTGTTGCTGGTCTTGCTCATCGGTACGATCGGATACCGTATTCTGGGCGGCAGCGCGTATTCCTGGCTGGACTGTTTTTACATGACTTTCATTACGATCGCCTCCATCGGATATGGCGAGATTGTCGATGTGAGCGGGTACGAGTACGGCAGGTTATTTACCGTATTCATAGCGATTGCGGGGATCGGAGTGTTGGGCTACGTGCTCTCGACACTTACGGCGTTCACACTGGAAAGAGATATCAATGAATCATGGCGGAGAAAGAGGATGCGGCAAAAAATAGCGCAACTAAAAGGACATTACATCGTTTGCGGCGTCGGTTTGATTGGCAGTAATGTGGCGCACGAATTGATATCCACCGGACGTACCTGTGTCATCTTGGATTCCAATATGGATACCATACAGCGCTACTTGGACTCCCACCCGGGGCAGTTATATCTGAACGGCGATGCGACGGATAACGATGTGTTATTGGCTGCCGGGGTGATGCAAGCGCGCGGTGTGTTTGCGGTGGCGCATGACGACAGCATGAATCTGGTCATCAGCCTTAGTGCGAAACAGTTGAATCCCGGCTTGCGCGTGGTGGCGCGCTGTCATGACGTGAAAAACGCCGAAAAAACGCGCCGCGCCGGAGCGGACGAGATCGTCTCCCCCGACTTTACCGGTGGTCTGCGCATTGTTTCTGCGATGGTTCGTCCGAATGTGGTGTCTTTCCTGGACGACATGCTCAAATCTGAATCCGGTGTGCGCATGGAGGAAATCCAAATACCGGACGAGTTATCCGGCAAGCCGCTGACCGTGCTGTATCCCGGTAATAAAGATTGTCTGGTGCTGGCGGTACGCAGCAATATTGACGGCTGGTTGTTCAATCCGCCTGCGAGCCACATCGTGCAGGGCGGCGATGTGTTGATGGTGATGACCAGCCCGGAAGGGCGGCACAGGCTTGAGCAGTTGATGCAGGGGGCGGCTTAATTTGCCTCTTCAAGCAATCTCGTAAACTCTTTGACGATAGCCGTCGTACTGAATGTTCGCTCTACCCAATTGCGCCCTTTGTTTTGCATCTGCTGGCGCAATTGATGATCTCCGGCCAATTTTAAGATCGCATCCCGCCAGGACGCAACATCGCCGGGTGGAAGCAACAGTCCGGTAATGTTGGCTTCCAGCGTTTCCGGCAGGCCGCCGTTGTTGCTGCACAACACTGGCACCCCCGATGCCTGCGCCTCGATGGATACGCGCCCGAACGCTTCGTTGCCTATGGTCGGCACGGCGAGCAAATCTATTGCGGCGAAATAGGGGCGCACGTCTTTGGTCCAGGTGTGCCAGATGTGGCGTTGCGCAAATCCCCCGTTCTGGATTTTCGCTTTGAGGTCTTGCACCGCCAGCCCGTCACCGACCCAGATTGCCTTGATTTTAGGGTTGATCGCCATCGCCTGATTGAGCGCATCACACAGCGGCAGCATGCCTTTGTCCGGGTGCATCGCGCCGATAAAACCGACCACGATGTCGTCGTCGGCAAAACCGAATTGCGCGCGGCTGTTTAGGCGCAACTGCGCATCTGGCTTGAAGTAGTCCAGGTCGAGCGGGTTGTAGAGTATCTGCGTGCGTGTGCCATCAACGCCTCGGGCGATGAAATTCCTGCGCATATATTCCGAGATGACGATGAAGCGGTGCGCCAGACGCGGGATGAAATGGTGGGTGAGGAAGCGCAGCGGATAGTCCATGTGTTTGAACAGCGCCAGCTTCACCCCGCGCAGGCGCGCGATGATTGCCAGCGGCCAATATTCCTTGCTGAAACTGCCGACCATCCAGTCCGGTCCAAAATCGCTGATCGCCCGCCACACCGCAGTGATGCCGCGCGGGTCGAACGCATTGCGGAACACGCCGCTGTAGAGCTTTACCCCGCTGCCCAGCAAAGCATTGTGGATCGGTGTATCCGGGCGAACAACGGCGGCTACTTCATGGCCTGCCGCAAGCATGGCTTTGGATAGGGTAATGAAATGACTCTCGGTTCCACCGCCGCCGTAATGGGTGCCCACGAACAACAATTTCATCCGCGTTTATCCTCGTAATTACCCAATAACTTGAACAGGAACAGATGCGGCCAAGTGCTACCACTGACCAGCACACGGCGCAGCAACATGGCATCATCGCCGACCCGCGCGCGTCCGCGCTGCACCGTCGTGGCGGCATCGTATCCCGCCTGTCGTGTGGCCGCAGCCACGCGCTCATTCACATCGCCGTAGGGATAACAGAACTGGGTGACAGGCTGGCCAATCAAGGCCTCCAGATCGGCCTTGCTACCCGCGATTTCGCTCTGCAATTCGGCATCGCTACAGCCTGTCAGGCGCGGATGCGTGCGCGAATGTGCGCCGACCTCCATGCCTGCCGCGTGCCAAGCGCGTATCTGCTCATCGTTCATCAGTGGCTTGCGCACATTTAGAGAGGCCGCATCCCATTCGTTGTATTGCCCGGTGCGCTGGCTGATGAAATAACACGTCGCGCTGAAACCGTGGGTGTGGAGTATCGGCAGGGCATGCCTCAATGTGTCCACATAACCGTCGTCAAAAGTGATGACAGCGACCCGGCCCCGTTTTTCGCCGCGCAGATAAGGCATCGCGGCGGACATAGACAAGCCCTTGTAGCCGAGCAGACGCAACAAAAACATCTGCCGCGCAAAAGCCCCGGTACGCACATAGAGATTGCGCAACCGCGCGCCTTGCGGCGGGGTGTCGATGTTGTGGTACATCAGGATCGGGATGATGGACATGGGCTTATCGTGTGACTTGTCGTGCAAAAATGATTGTTTGGGGGGTAATTGCCCTAGTCTGTATTGCGCACCCCGGCTAAAGCTTCGGCGCTGCTATTTATTCATGCCGCCAATTATAGTGCAGCACAGCCATGAAGATAGATAGATTACGCCATGGACGGTCTGAAATAGCGGGTGATCTGGATTTATGGCTGGCTTGTTGAGGCTAACCTATTGGGTTATATTGTGCTATGGAGAAAAAGCGTCCCCATTACTCACTGGAGGTGATCCGGCAGATTGTTTTAGTACGCCGGGTCAATGCCTTCACGGCGACAGCCTTGGTAGGAGCTGCACAACTTGGTTTGTCGCCGGACGAAGCGGTGGAGACTGTATTGGAGATGAAGCCCGGCGCGTTCTACAAGAGTATGACCACCCATGCCGACCATACGATCTGGCAAGATGTTTACCACGTCGCCCTCAAGTCCAGACGGGTGGCGTATGTCAAAGTGACACTGCGCGAGAATGGGATCGTCGTGATCCAGTTCAAGGAGAAATGAAATGAAACACCTCTGCCTCAATTGTGAAGCCGCCGAAATGGTGCGCGCGAAGAAAGATGCCGTGATTGAATATCGCGCTCAACAAGCCAAGGTAAAGGCCGTGGATGGCTGGCACTGCCCCGAGTGCGGCGAGATCGAATTCGCCGGCAAGGAAGGCGAACGCTATGCCGTCGCGCTGGAAAAACTGCGCAGCAAAGTGGATGCGTCAGAAGCAGAAGAACTTGCGCGTATCCGCAAAAAACTCGGCCTCTCCCAGCGCAAGGCAGCCGAACTCACCGGCGGCGGGGTGAATGCCTTCTCGCGCTATGAGAATGGCAAGGCCAAACCGGTGCCTGCGGTCATCAACCTGTTTCGGTTGCTCGACAAACACCCGGAGTTGATTGAGGAGATAGCGGGGTGAAGGGGCTGAAACCGTGGTCTGTCCCTGACTGTTTACGATTGCGCCCTACGCGGGCTGCAGCATCCCACTGCCGTCAACAAAAATGGCATGCGCGTCAGCGTGGCGTTTGTGCCGGATGCGGAGCAGGTTCGGTCGAAGTGGTGGTAGGGGGCAATATCCCCGCAAGGGGGAGGCCGAGGGGGGCGGCGGCTTTGCCACCACCCATCCGCACAGCGCAACGCATTGCACCGGATGTTTGGTTGTTACACATACGGCGCAATGCCCATTGGTTATTGCGGGCTACGCAGGGCTGTATTGGCTGCTGCAAAAAACACTTCTACGGGGGCGTTTCGCTCTCGAAAACGGCACAGGATATATCGAGCCTCGTTTTTGTGAGCCATTAAGTACGACTCCATCAGTCGAAATATCTTGTTGCTAAAATCAATGATGATTTTGCGATCCTGCTCTAGGTGCTCGGGAGTCGGTTGGTAAGCGTATTTTTCAGGTGTTCCTCGATGGAGTTTGTCACCGCATATCCCGTTTAACTTTTTTAGATCGTCTTTCGTAAGGTATGTGGAGGGAATTTCAGATAGTTGAACTTTACCTTCTGTAACGATCATTGTCTTTGGTTGCGGGTAAAAATCTTGATGAAGTCGGTCAAGCGTTTTCATTAGTTTATCTGCCGACCATTCTGTTTGAAATCTTGGTGCTTGCAGTTCCTTGATGTATGCATGCGCGATAAAGCAGGCATAAGAAATGCATTCACAGATTAAGCGAAGTTGCAGAAAACAAAACTCATGGGCAAGTGGCCCAACAAGGGCTGTTTTGCCACTCAGTACATCATCAATCACATATAGGCGTTCTTTGATTTCCTGCATTAGGTCTGTGTATCTTGGATCGTTTTCCATCTGGTAACTCTCCTATATGACTCAGTAGTGAAGAAGCCCGCTTTCGCGGGCTTCTTCTTTTTCAACATCGTGTGCTGAACGTTTACGCCTTACCCACCAGCTCCTTCAACACAAACGGCAATATCCCGCCGTTCTTGTAGTAGTCTACTTCAATCGGCGTGTCGATGCGCAGCAGCAGGGCGACGTTTTGTTTGCTGCCATCACGGCGCGTGATGGTCAGTGTCACGTCCTGTTGCGGCTTGAGGTTGTCGTTGATGCCGATCAGGTCGAAGGTTTCGTCGCCAGTCAGATTCAGTGTAGCCAGCGAGTCGCTGCCTTTGAACTGCAACGGCAGCACGCCCATGCCGACCAGGTTGCTGCGGTGGATGCGTTCGTAGCTCTTGGCGATCACGGCCTTCACGCCCAGCAGTTGTGTGCCTTTGGCTGCCCAGTCGCGAGACGAGCCCGTGCCGTATTCTTCACCCGCGAAGATCACGGTCGGAGTATGGTCGGCGATGTGCTTCATCGCGGCGTCGTAGATGGCCATCTGTTCGCCCTTGTACAGGGTGTAGCCGCCTTCGATGCGGCTG
The DNA here is from genome assembly GCA_964571195.1 of uncultured Gallionellaceae bacterium. Classification (GTDB taxonomy): domain Bacteria; phylum Pseudomonadota; class Gammaproteobacteria; order Burkholderiales; family Gallionellaceae; genus PALSA-1006. The sequence goes on from CAZNAD010000004.1 coordinate 177,354, forward strand.
CCGTCGGCGTTTGCTGGCAGCATGAGGTTCTTGACGCGCACGTTGGCAAAGGTGCCGCGCATCATCACTTCATGGTTGCCGCGGCGCGAGCCGTAGCTGTTGAAGTCCTTGATCTCAACCTTGTGCGTTTGCAGGTATTTGCCAGCGGGCGTCGTGGCTTTGAAGCTGCCTGCGGGGCTGATGTGGTCGGTGGTGACGGAGTCGCCGAACAGCGCCAGTGCCTTCGCGCCCTTGATGTCGCCGATCTTTGGAGTGGCGGTATCGAAGAATGGCGGCTTGGCGATGTAGGTGGAATCGTCCCACTGGTACAGGTTGCCGGTTGGGGCTTGGATGGCGTTCCACAGTGGCAGGTCTTTGGTTAAATCGCTGTACAGCTTCTGGTACACCGCCGGGTCGGCAGCAAACTTCATCACCGTCTGTACTTCGTGGCTGTTAGGCCAGATGTCTTTCAGGAATACCGGCTGACCGTCTTTGCCTGTGCCCAGCGGTTCGGTGTCGAGGTCGATGTTCATCTTGCCCGCGATGGCGTAGGCGACCACCAGCGGAGGCGAGGCGAGGAAGTTGGCTTTGAGGTTAGGGTGAATGCGCGCTTCGAAGTTGCGGTTGCCGGAGAGTACGGCGGCGCACACCAGACTGTTGTCGACGATGGTCTTCTCGATGTCTTCGCGCAGCGGGCCGGCATTACCGATGCAGGTGGTGCAGCCGTAGGCCGCCACGCTGAAGCCCAGTTGTTCTAGGGATTGCAGCAGGCCGGCGTTGGTCAGATATTCAGTGACGACGCGCGATCCCGGTGCCAGCGAGGTCTTGATGTGCGGTGCAACTGTCAGGCCTTTCGCGACCGCTTTTTTCGCCAGCAGACCGGCGGCCAGCAGAACGCCGGGGTTGGAGGTGTTGGTGCAAGAGGTGATCGCGGCGATCAGCACGTCGCCGTTGCCGATTTTCAAATCATCTTTGCCGGTGGCGTAGCGAGTGTTCAGTTTGTCGGCGGGCTGGTTGAAACCGTTCTCGGCGATGGGCTTGCTGAACAGGCTGTTGAAAGTGTCTTTCATTGCGGGCAGGGCAATGCGGTCCTGCGGACGCTTGGGGCCAGCCAGCGAAGGCACGATGCTGGAAAGATCGAGTTCCACCACGCTGCTGTAGTCGATGCTGCCCGCTTGGGGAATGCCGAACAAACCTTGCGCCTTGAAGTAAGACTCGAAGGCATCCACTTCGTCGGCGGTGCGGCCGGTGTTCTTCATGAATTGCACGGTCACGTCATCTACCGGGAAAAAGCCCATGGTCGCGCCGTATTCCGGTGCCATGTTCGCAATCGTGGCGCGGTCGG
>CAZNAD010000005.1:0-145309 GCA_964571195.1 uncultured Gallionellaceae bacterium
CCGCGAAGGTGGTCGTACCGTCGGCGCAGGTGTGGTTGCCAAGATCGTCGAGTAATAATCAGTGACTTTGGCGGAGCGAAGTGATTCGCTCCGCCGTTGTTGTTTGTGAGGTTAATAGGCCAGTAGCTCAATTGGTAGAGTATCGGTCTCCAAAACCGAGGGTTGGGGGTTCGAGACCCTCCTGGCCTGCCAGTTAGTAAAAAGTAGAAACGGATCGTTCGTACATGGCTGACAAGATCAAATTAGTGCTTGCCTTTCTCCTTGTGGTTGCGGGAGTTGTCGGTTTCTACGCGTTGAAAGACAGTGCATCCGTGTTGCGGGTCATCGCAGTGCTGTTGGGTGTTCTGGCGGCGGTCGGGGTGCTGTGGACGACCGAACCGGGCAAGCGTCTGTTCGGTTTTGCCGGTGATTCGGTGGCGGAAGCCAAGCGTGTGGTATGGCCGACGCGCAAAGAGACGTTGCAGACCACCGGAGTGGTGGTGCTGTTCGCGGTAGTGATGGCGCTGTTCTTGTGGGCGGTGGACGCAAGTTTGCTGCTGGTCGTCAATAAGCTGATGGGACGGGGTTAAGTGATGGCTAAGCGTTGGTATGTAGTACATACGTACTCCCAGTTTGAAAAAAGTGTGCAGCGTGCGCTGGTCGAGCGCATCGCACGTGAAGGTATGGCGGATCTGTTCGGTCAGATATTGGTGCCGGTCGAAGAAGTGGTTGAGTTGAAGTCCGGTCAGAAGAGCATCAGCGAGCGCAAATTCTTCCCGGGATATGTGCTGGTCGAGATGGACATGACCGACGAGAGCTGGCACTTGGTGAAGAACACGCCCAAGGTGACCGGTTTCCTCGGCGGCTCGGCGATGAAGCCGACACCGATCAGTCAGAAAGAAGTCGACAACATCATGTCGCAGATGCAGGCGGGTGTCGAGAAGCCGCGTCCCAAGGTGTTGTTCGAAGTGGGTGAGACGGTTCGCGTCAAAGAAGGTCCCTTCACCGACTTTCACGGTATGGTTGAAGACGTCAATTACGACAAGAGCAAACTGCGGGTGGCGGTCACCATTTTCGGCCGTTCGACACCTGTGGAACTGAATTTCGGGCAAGTCGAAAAAGCCTGATGTTGAGCGCCGGGTTTTCCGGCATGGCAAACGGGGAGCGTATCGGAGCGGTTGCGATATGTGTTTAACCCACTAGAGTAAGGAGTAGTAACGTGGCAAAGAAGATCGTCGGCTATATCAAGCTGCAAGTTCCCGCCGGTAAGGCAAATCCCAGTCCTCCCATCGGTCCCGCACTCGGTCAGCGCGGCCTGAACATCATGGAATTCTGCAAGGCGTTCAACGCCCAGACCCAAGGTGTTGAGCCAGGTCTGCCTATCCCGGTGGTAATCACCGCGTTTGCGGACAAGAGCTTCACCTTTGTGATGAAGACTCCGCCAGCGACCATTCTGATCAAGAAGGCTGCCGGCGTGCAAAAGGGTAGCAAGACACCTCACACCGACAAGGTCGGTAAGTTGACACGCAAGCAAGCAGAAGACATCGCAAAAGCAAAACAACCTGACCTGACAGCGGCCGATCTGGACGCGGCTGTGCGCACCATCGCGGGTAGCGCACGCAGCATGGGCATCACAGTGGAAGGGGTTAAATAATCATGGCAATCTCTAAACGTTATAAGGCACTGGCTGCCAAGGTTGACCGCAACAAGCTGTACGCGCTGGATGAGGCGTTGAAGCTGGTCAAAGAAACTGCAAAAGCGAAGTTCGATGAATCCATCGACGTGGCTGTGAATCTGGGTATCGATGCCAAGAAGTCCGACCAACTGGTGCGTGGTTCTGTGGTATTGCCCAAAGGTACCGGCAAGACTGTGCGCGTGGCTGTGTTTGCGCAAGGTCCCAAGGCTGAAGAAGCCAAGGCTGCGGGTGCCGACATCGTCGGTTTCGAAGATCTGGCTGAAAGCATCAAGGCCGGTAAGATGGATTTCGACGTAGTGATCGCCTCTCCCGATGCGATGCGTATCGTCGGTCAACTCGGCCAGGTGCTGGGTCCGCGCGGTTTGATGCCTAACCCCAAGGTGGGTACGGTGTCTGCCGATGTGGCCGGTGCTGTGCGTAACGCCAAGGCCGGTCAGGTGCAATACCGTACCGACAAGAACGGTATCGTGCAGTGCACGATCGGCCGTGCTTCGTTCGCACCGGAAGCGCTGCGCGAAAACATGCTGGCGCTGATCGATGCTTTGAACAAAGCCAAACCGGCTGCTTCCAAGGGTGTCTACCTGAAGAAGATCGCGATCTCCAGCACCATGGGTGTCGGTATTCGCGTCGAGCAAGCCAGTCTGGTTGCGTAAAGAAATTTTGCAGGGGACGGCGGCAACGCTTTCCCCTGCGATTATTGGCACTGCTGGCAATACAGGCAGATTGTCCAAGACCGTAGGTGCCGAAGGCGTGGTTGGCCGGAGGCTTAATCGACAGCGGTTGGGTCGACCCACGTAGATGGTGTGCCCGCGAGCAGGAGTCGAACGATATTTGTTCTCCTCCCCGTCTTGAGGACGCAGTGATTAATGAGGGATGTTCCGCAAGGACGTTCCATTGAAGATGGAGGAAGACTTTGGGTCTTAATCTGCAAGAAAAGCAAGCAGTCGTTGCTGAAGTGAGCGCGCAAGTGGCGCAAGCTCAGACGATCGTCTTGGCAGAGTACCGTGGTATTCCAGTTGCCGAAATCACCACGCTGCGTGCCAATGCACGTCAGGCTGGGGTGTATTTCCATGTGTTGAAAAACACGCTGGCGCGCCGTGCGGTACAGGGTACTCCTTTTGAAGCGCTGGCTGATCAGATGGTTGGCCCGATGGTGTACAGCATCAGTGCTGATGCTGTCGCTGCTGCGAAAGTGGTGCACGAGTTTGCCAAAACGAACGACAAGCTGGTGATCAAGGCTGGTGCATACAACGGCAAGGTGTTGGACAAGGCGGCTGTTGCTGCATTGGCTAGCGTACCGAGCAAGGAAGTTCTGTTGGCGCAATTGCTGGGCGTTATGCAAGCTCCGGTTTCTGGGTTTGCGCGCGTGCTGGCTGCTGTGGCTGAAAAGAAATCCGCTGCAACTGCTGCTTGAACAATTTCAAACAATTAATTTAGGAAGAACACAAAATGGCATTCGATAAAGACGCATTTTTGACCGCACTGGATGGCATGTCCGTGCTGGAACTGAACGAACTGGTTAAGGCTGTTGAAGAGAAATTCGGCGTATCCGCTGCTGCAATGGCGGCTCCTGCTGCTGGTGGCGCTGCTGCCGGTGGTGGCGCTGCTGCCGCTGAACAGACAGAGTTCACCGTTGTACTGAAGTCTGCTGGCGACGCTAAGGTTAACGTGATTAAGGTTGTTCGTGCAATCACCGGTCTGGGCTTGAAAGAAGCCAAGGATCTGGTTGACGGCGCCCCCAAGAATGTTAAGGAAGGCGTAAACAAGGCCGATGCTGACTCTATCGTTAAGCAGTTGGTCGAAGCAGGTGCAACAGCTGAAATTAAGTAATTATTGCTAGTGCATGAAGGCTGACGGCGTGCCGTCAGCCTTTTGCCGCTTGTAAAGGCTGCCGCAAATCGGGCAGGTTATTTTGCAGTAGAAGCCAATGGTGAACGAGCGTGTATCTGGACTGGTCGTTGTCCCCCGCGCTTTTTGTCCTTTGTCTTTTCATGTTGTGGAGATGTCATGAGTTATTCTTTTACTGAAAAAAAACGTATCCGTAAAAGTTTTGCCAAGCGTGTCGGTGCATTGCCGGTGCCATTTTTGCTTTCCACGCAATTGGAATCCTATAGCGCCTTCCTGCAAGCTTGGGTTGCTCCCGAGCAGCGCAAGAACGAGGGCTTGCAAGCCGCGTTCAATTCCATCTTCCCGATCGAGAGCCATAACAAGTTCGCACGTCTGGATTTCGTCAGCTATACGCTGGGCATGCCTCCGTTCGATGTGCGCGAGTGCCAGCAGCGCGGTCTGACCTACGCCTCTCCCCTGCGCGCCCGCGTGCGCCTGACCATTCTCGACAAAGAGGCGTCCAAGCCGACCGTCAAGGAAGTGAAAGAGCAGGAAGTCTACATGGGCGAGATCCCGTTGATGACCAATACCGGTTCCTTTGTGATCAACGGTACCGAGCGTGTCATCGTGTCGCAGTTGCATCGTTCCCCCGGCGTGTTCTTTGAGCATGATCGCGGCAAAACCCACAGCTCTGGAAAATTGTTGTTCTCTGCGCGCGTGATTCCCTACCGTGGCTCCTGGCTGGACTTCGAGTTCGATGCCAAGGATTACGTCTATTTCCGTATCGACCGCCGCCGCAAGATGCCAGTCACTATCCTGCTGAAGTCGCTGGGCTATACACCGGAAGAGATCATCAAGGCGTTCTTCGAATTCGACACCTTCCACTTCGGCAAAAAAGGCATCCAGTTCGAGGTGGTGCCCGAGCGTCTGCGCGGCGAGATCGCGCGTTTCGATATCGAAGCCAAGGGTAAGGTCATCGTCGCCAAGGACAAGCGCATCACCGTGCGCCATATCCGCGAAATGCATGAGGCTGGTCTGGACAAGCTCGCAGTCGGCGAGGATTTCCTGATTGGGCGAACCTTGGCGCATAACGTGGTGGACAAGGACAGCGGCGAGATCATCGCCAATGTCAACGACGAAATCACCGAGACTTTGCTGGGCAAGTTGCAGACTGCTGGCGTTGCCAAGATTCAGACGCTGTATATCAACGATCTGGATCAGGGCGGCTTCATTTCGCAGACTTTGCGTACCGATGAGACCACCGACCAGTGGACCGCCCGCGTGGCCATCTATCGCATGATGCGTCCCGGCGAGCCTCCCACAGAAGATGCGGTCGAGGCGTTGTTCAACGGTCTGTTCTTCTCCGAAGAGCGTTATGACCTGTCCACTGTTGGTCGTATGAAATTCAACCGCCGCGTAGGTCGCGAAGAGTTGACCGGCGCGGTGACGCTGTCCAATGACGACATCATCTCGGTCATCAAGATTCTGGTCGAGTTGCGCAACGGTCGCGGCGAAATCGACGATATCGATCATCTGGGTAACCGCCGTGTGCGCGCGGTGGGTGAGTTGGCTGAAAACCAGTTCCGCACCGGTCTGGCGCGTGTCGAACGTGCAGTGAAAGAACGTCTGGGTCAGGCAGAGACGGATAATCTGATGCCGCACGACTTGATCAATGCCAAGCCGATCTCGGCTGCGGTGAAGGAGTTCTTCGGTTCCTCGCAACTGTCGCAGTTCATGGACCAGACCAACCCGCTGGCGGAAGTGACGCACAAGCGCCGTATCTCCGCTCTGGGACCTGGCGGTCTGACCCGCGAACGCGCTGGCTTCGAAGTGCGCGACGTGCATCCGACCCACTATGGTCGCGTCTGCCCAATCGAGACACCGGAAGGTCCGAACATCGGTCTGATCAACTCGCTGGCGCTGTATGCGCGTACCAACGAATACGGCTTCATCGAAACGCCTTACCGCAAGGTGAACAAGGGGCGTGCGACCGATGATGTCGAGTACCTGTCCGCCATCGAAGAAGGTAAATTCACCATCGCTCAGGCGAACGCCGATCTGGACAACAAGGGCAAGTTCACCAACGACATCGTGTCCTCGCGCCAACACAATGAATTCGTGCTGGCCGAGCCGGACAACATCGAATACATGGACGTTGCACCGTCGCAGGTGGTGTCCGTCGCTGCTTCGCTGATCCCGTTCCTGGAGCACGACGACGCGAACCGTGCGTTGATGGGTGCCAACATGCAACGTCAGGCGGTGCCTGTGCTGCGCGCCGAAAAAGCGCTGGTCGGTACCGGCATCGAGCGCACTGTTGCGGTCGACTCCGGCACTGCGGTGCAGGCGTGGCGTGGTGGTCGCGTGGACTATGTCGACTCCGGTCGTATCGTGGTGCGCGTCAATGACGACGAAACCACTGCGGGCGAAGTCGGTGTGGATATCTACAATTTGACCAAATACACCCGCTCCAACCAGAACACCAACATCAACCAGCGTCCGCTGGTCAAAGTGGGCGATGTGATCGCACGCGGCGACGTGGTGGCTGACGGTGCCTCGACCGATATGGGCGAACTGGCATTGGGACAGAACATGCTGGTCGCGTTCATGCCATGGAACGGTTACAACTACGAAGACTCGATCCTGATCTCCGAGCGCGTGGTGGCGGAAGACCGCTTCACTTCGATCCACATCGAAGAGCTGACCGTGATGGCACGCGACACCAAACTGGGTACCGAGGAGATCACCCGCGATATTCCGAACTTGTCCGAAGCGCAGATGGCGCGTCTGGACGATTGCGGTATCGTGCATATCGGCGCAGAAGTCGGTGTGGGTGATGTGCTGGTGGGCAAGGTCACTCCCAAAGGTGAGACACAACTGACTCCTGAAGAGAAGTTGTTGCGCGCGATCTTCGGCGAGAAGGCTTCCGATGTGAAAGACACTTCTTTGCGTGTGAAGGCCGGTATCTCCGGTACCGTCATCGACGTGCAAGTGTTCACCCGCGAAGGTCTGCAACGCGACAAACGTGCACAGCAGATCATCGACGACGAACTGGGTCGTTACAAGAAAGATTTGGCCGACCAGATGCGTATCGTCGAGGCCGACATTTTCACCCGTCTGGAAAAACTGCTGGTGGGCAAGGTAGCCAACGGTGGTCCGAAGAAGCTGGCCAAGGGCACCAAGCTGGACAAGGCTTACTTGGGCGGTCTGGAACATCACCAGTGGTTCGATATCCGTTTGGCCAGTGATGAAGCTGCCACACAGCTCGAACAGGTCAAGGAAGGCTTGGCGCAGAAACGTGTCGAATTCGACGCCGCGTTTGAGCTGAAGAAGAAAAAACTGACACAGGGCGATGAGCTGCAAGCCGGTGTGCAGAAGATGGTCAAAGTGTATGTGGCGGTGAAACGCCGCTTGCAGCCCGGCGACAAGATGGCGGGTCGTCACGGTAACAAGGGTGTGGTTTCGCGCATCGTGCCGGTGGAAGACATGCCGCATATGGCCAACGGTACGCCGGTGGATGTGGTGCTGAATCCGCTGGGCGTGCCGTCACGTATGAACGTGGGTCAGATATTGGAAACCCATCTGGGATGGGCAGCCAAAGGTTTGGGCCACAAGATCGGCCTGATGCTGGAAGCGCAGGCCAAGATCGCCGACGTGCGCAAGTTCCTGGGCAAGATATACAAGGGTGCACAGGCCGATGAGATCGCCACCTTCTCCGACGAAGAAGTGATCGAGTTGTGCCGCAACCTGAAGAAGGGCGTGCCCTTCGCGACCCCGGTATTCGACGGTGCCAGCGAGGAAGAGATCAAGGACATGCTGGAGTTGGCCGATCTGCCGCGCTCCGGTCAGGTACAACTGTACGACGGCCGTACCGGCGACGCCTTCGACCGCAAGGTCACCGTAGGCTACATGCACGTGCTGAAACTGCACCACTTGGTCGACGACAAGATGCACGCACGTTCAACCGGCCCATACAGTCTGGTCACGCAGCAGCCGCTGGGCGGTAAGGCGCAGTTCGGTGGTCAGCGCTTTGGTGAGATGGAGGTCTGGGCACTGGAAGCTTACGGTGCGGCTTACACCTTGCAGGAGATGCTGACGGTCAAGTCCGATGACGTGAATGGCCGTACCAAAGTGTACGAGAACATCGTCAAGGGCGACCACAAGATCGATGCCGGCATGCCGGAGTCGTTCAATGTGTTGACCAAGGAAATCCGTTCTCTGGGTATCGACATCGATCTGGAACGCCACTAAGCGCAGCCACAGGATAAAAGGAGTCACACATGAAAGCATTGCTCGATCTATTCAAACAGGTCACACAGAAGGAAGAGTTCGACACGATCAAGATCGGTCTGGCCTCTCCCGAGAAGATCCGTTCCTGGTCCTACGGCGAAGTGAAGAAGCCGGAGACCATCAACTACCGTACCTTCAAGCCGGAGCGCGATGGCCTGTTCTGCGCCAAGATTTTCGGCCCGGTGAAGGACTACGAGTGCCTGTGCGGTAAATACAAGCGCCTCAAGCATCGCGGCGTGATCTGCGAGAAGTGCGGCGTCGAAGTCACGCTGTCCAAGGTGCGCCGCGAGCGCATGGGCCACATCGAACTGGCTTCCCCGGTCGCGCATATCTGGTTCCTGAAGTCGTTGCCGTCCCGTCTGGGTATGGTGCTGGACATGACGCTGCGCGACATCGAGCGCGTATTGTATTTTGAAGCCTATGTGGTGACTGAGCCCGGCATGACCCCGCTCAATCGTGGTCAACTGATGTCCGACGATGACTACCTCGCCAAGCTGGAAGAATACGGCGACGAGTTCACCGCAGTCATGGGAGCGGAAGGTGTGCGCGCGCTGCTGCGTGCGCTGGATGTTCCGGCTGAAGTCGAAAAGTTGCGTGCCGAACTGGAAGCGACCAGTTCCGAGACCAAGATCAAGAAGTTCGCCAAGCGCCTGAAGGTGCTGGAAGCGTTCATGCAGTCCGGCATCAAGCCGGAGTGGATGGTGATGGAAGTGCTGCCGGTGTTGCCGCCGGAACTGCGTCCGTTGGTACCGCTGGACGGTGGCCGTTTCGCGACTTCCGATCTGAACGATCTGTATCGCCGCGTTATCAACCGTAACAACCGTCTCAAGCGTCTGCTGGAACTGAAGGCACCCGAGATCATCGTGCGCAACGAGAAGCGCATGTTGCAAGAGTCTGTCGATTCGCTGCTGGACAACGGTCGTCGCGGTAAGGCGATGACTGGTGCCAATAAGCGTCCGTTGAAATCGCTGGCCGACATGATCAAGGGCAAGGGCGGTCGTTTCCGTCAGAACTTGTTGGGTAAGCGTGTGGACTACTCCGGTCGTTCCGTGATCGTGGTGGGGCCGCAACTTAAGCTGCATCAATGCGGTTTGCCGAAGAAGATGGCGCTGGAGCTGTTCAAGCCGTTCATCTTCGAGCGTCTGGAAAAGATGGGGCTGGCGACCACGATCAAGGCCGGTAAGCGCATGGTCGAGGCCGAAGAGCCTATCGTGTGGGACATCCTCGAAGAAGTGATCCGCGAACATCCGGTGATGCTGAACCGCGCACCGACACTGCACCGTCTGGGTATCCAGGCGTTCGAACCTATCCTGATCGAAGGCAAGGCGATCCAGTTGCATCCGCTGGTCTGCTCGGCATTCAACGCCGACTTCGACGGTGACCAGATGGCTGTGCACGTGCCGCTGTCGCTGGAAGCACAGATGGAAGCGCGCACGTTGATGCTGGCTTCCAACAACGTGCTGTCGCCCGCCAACGGCGAACCGATCATTGTGCCGTCGCAGGATATCGTGCTGGGTCTGTACTACATGACGCGCGAAAAGGTTGGCGCTTTGGGTGAAGGTTCTTTCTTCGCCGACGTGTCCGAAGTATTGCGCGCCTATCGTTCCGGTCAGGTCGATCTGCAAGCCAAGGTGCAGGTGCGCATCATCGAGAGTACCCGCGATGAAAACGGCGACAAGGTGGAGACACAGACGCGTTATGAGACGACAGTCGGTCGTGCCATTCTGTCCGAGTTGTTACCGCCCAATCTGCCGTTCAGCGCGGTCAACAAGACGCTGAAGAAGAAAGAGATCTCGCGTCTGATCAACGCCAGCTTCCGCCGTTGTGGTCTGCGCGACACGGTGATCATGGCCGACAAGCTGATGTACACCGGTTTTACCTATGCGACCCGTGCCGGTATTTCGATCTGTGTGGACGATATGCTGGTGCCACAACAGAAGAACGAGCTGATCGGCGCAGCCGAGAAAGAAGTGCACGAGATCCAGGCGCAATACACCTCGGGTCTGGTGACTCAGGGCGAGCGTTACAACAAGGTGGTGGATATCTGGGGTCGCACCGGCGACCAAGTCGCCAAGGCGATGATGGAACAACTCGGCAGCGAGCCAGTGATCGACCGTCTGAGCGGCGAGGCACTCACCGACAAGAAGGGCAAAGCGGTCACCCAGGAGTCGTTCAACTCCATCTATATGATGGCTGACTCCGGTGCGCGCGGTTCTGCGGCACAGATTCGTCAGTTGTCTGGTATGCGCGGTCTGATGGCGAAGCCGGACGGCTCCATCATCGAGACACCGATCACCGCGAACTTCCGCGAAGGTCTGAACATGTTGCAGTACTTCATCTCCACGCACGGTGCGCGTAAGGGCTTGGCGGATACGGCGTTGAAGACGGCGAACTCCGGTTACCTGACACGTCGCCTGGTCGATGTGACACAAGATCTGGTCATCACCGAGGACGATTGCGGCACCAGCAATGGTCGTTCGATGAAGGCGTTGGTCGAGGGGGGTGAAGTGATCGAGGCATTGCGCGAGCGCATCCTTGGTCGTGTGGCGGCTTCCGATGTGGTCAATCCCGAAACCAGCGAAACCTTGTACGAGGCCGGTACGCTGTTGAACGAGGATATGGTGGACAACATCGAGGCGCTCGGTATCGACGAAGTGCGCGTGCGCACACCGTTGACCTGCGAGACCCGTTACGGTCTGTGCGCCAAGTGCTACGGTCGCGATCTCGGTCGTGGCGGCTTGGTGAATACCGGCGAAGCTGTCGGCGTGATCGCCGCTCAGTCCATCGGTGAACCGGGTACCCAGTTGACCATGCGTACTTTCCACATCGGTGGCGCGGCTTCGCGTACTGTGGTGGCGAGCCAGATCGAGAGCAAATCGAACGGTATCATCAAGTACAGCCCGAACATGCGTACAGTCACCAGCGCACGCAACGAGCTGGTGGTGGTGGCGCGTTCCGGCGAAGTGCTGGTCACCGACGATCACGGTCGCGAGCGCGAGCGTCACAAGGTGCCATATGGCGCGATGCTGACAGTGCGCGAGGGTTCCTCGGTCAAGGCCGGAGAGATTCTGGCGACCTGGGATCCGCATACCCGCCCCATCATCACCGAATACGCCGGACGTGCGCGTTTCGAGAACGTGGAAGAAGGCGTCACCGTGGCCAAACAGATCGATGAAGTCACCGGTCTGTCGACTCTGGTGGTCATCGATCCGAAGCGCAACACGACCCAGAGCAAGGGCGTGCGTCCGCTGGTGCGCCTGCTGGATGATGCTGGCAATGAGATCAAGATCGCCGGTACCGATACCGCGATCTCGGTGACTTTCCAGGTCGGTTCCATCATCACCGTGGAAGACGGTCAGCATGTAGGTGTAGGTGACGTGTTGGCACGTATCCCGCAGGAAAGCTCGAAGACCCGCGACATCACCGGCGGTCTGCCGCGTGTGGCTGAGTTGTTCGAAGCGCGCTCGCCGAAAGACGCCGGTATGTTGGCGGAAGTCACCGGTACCGCTTCGTTCGGTAAGGAGACCAAGGGCAAACAGCGTCTGGTCATCACCGATGTCGACGGTCTGGCGCACGAGTTCCTGATTCCGAAGGACAAACATGTGCTGGTGCACGACGGCCAAGTGGTGAATCAGGGCGAGATGATTGTGGACGGTCCGGCCGATCCGCACGACATCCTGCGCCTGCTTGGTATCGAAGCGCTGGCGCGTTACATCACTGACGAGGTTCAGGACGTGTATCGTCTGCAGGGCGTGAAGATCAACGACAAGCACATCGAGGTGATCGTGCGTCAGATGTTGCGTCGCGTGCAGATCCTCGACGAGGGTGATACCAACTTCATTCCGAAGGAGCAGGTGGAACGCGCCGAGTTGCTGCAGGAGAACGAGCGTGTGGCTGCGGACGGCAAGCAGACTGCGTCCTTCCAGTACATGCTGCTCGGCATCACCAAGGCTTCCCTGTCTACCGACTCGTTCATTTCGGCAGCCTCCTTCCAGGAGACCACGCGCGTGTTGACCGAGGCGGCGATCATGGGCAAGAAAGACGATCTGCGCGGTCTGAAAGAGAACGTCATCGTCGGACGCCTCATCCCGGCGGGTACGGGTTTGGCCTTCCACACGGCACGCCGCAAACAGCGTCTGGGTATCGACATGGCGGCGGGTAGCGGATTGGTCGACGCGGAAGCCCCGCTGGAAGCCGAAGGAAGTGTCTAGTTAGCTTGACAGTCCGTGTGTTCATCAATAGAATGCGCGGTCTTTTTAGCCGTCATGGCGGGGTGAGTGATTACCACCTCCATGGCGGATATTTTGCAGTTTATTGATTAAATAGAGTTTTTAGGAACCATAAAATGCCAACGATCAACCAGTTAGTGCGCAAGCCCCGTTCTGCTGAAATCACCAAAAGCAAGGTGCCTGCGCTTGCGGGTAGCCCGCAAAAGCGTGGTGTGTGCACCCGTGTTTATACCACCACTCCAAAAAAGCCGAACTCGGCGTTGCGTAAGGTCGCCAAGGTGCGTTTGACCAACGGCTTCGAGGTGATCTCCTACATCGGTGGTGAGGGGCATAACCTGCAGGAGCACAGTGTGGTGTTGCTGCGCGGTGGTCGTGTCAAGGACTTGCCGGGTGTGCGTTACCACATGGTGCGCGGTAGTCTGGATACGGCGGGTGTCAAGGATCGTAAGCAGTCTCGTTCCAAGTATGGTGCGAAGCGTCCCAAGAAGGCTTGAGTCGCGTCGCGTCACTGTTCTTTAGTTAGCTAATATATTCGAGGTTTTTGATATGCCAAGACGTAGAGAAGTACCCAAGCGCGAAGTTCTGCCGGATCCAAAGTACGGCAACCAGGATTTGTCCAAGTTCGTTAACGTGCTGATGACGGCGGGCAAGAAGTCCGTGGCTGAGCGCATTCTTTACGGTGCGATGGAGCAGGTCGCCAAGAAGAGCGGCAAAGATCCGATCGAGGTGTTTAATCAGGCTTTGAGCAACGCGAAACCCCAGGTGGAAGTGAAGAGCCGCCGCGTCGGTGGTGCGAACTATCAGGTGCCGGTGGAAGTGCGTCCATCCCGTCGTATGGCGTTGGCCATGCGCTGGTTGAAAGAGTCGGCACGCAAGCGCGGTGAAAAATCCATGGGCATGCGTCTGGCCGGTGAGTTGATCGACGCCTCCGAAGGTCGCGGCGGCGCGGTCAAGAAGCGTGAAGAAGTTCATCGTATGGCAGAGGCTAACAAGGCATTCTCGCATTTCCGTTTCTAATAAGAATATTAAGTTAGGTAAACATCGTGGCACGTAAAACTCCAATCCAACGTTATCGCAATATCGGTATCAGCGCGCACATTGATGCGGGCAAGACTACGACCACTGAGCGCATCCTGTTCTATACAGGCGTGAGCCACAAGATCGGTGAGGTGCACGACGGTGCAGCTACGATGGACTGGATGGAGCAAGAGCAGGAGCGTGGTATCACGATCACTTCTGCGGCGACCACCTGTTTCTGGAAGGGGATGGACAATTCCTATCCCGAACATCGTTTCAACATCATCGACACACCGGGGCACGTGGACTTCACCATTGAAGTCGAGCGCTCCATGCGCGTGCTGGATGGCGCTTGCATGGTGTATTGCGCAGTGGGTGGTGTGCAGCCTCAATCTGAAACCGTATGGCGTCAGGCTAACAAATACAAAGTGCCGCGTCTGGCGTTCGTCAATAAGATGGACCGTACCGGGGCCAACTTCTTCAAGGTGGTCACCCAGATGGAGACCCGTCTGCGTGCTCGCCCGATTCCGCTGGTGATTCCTATTGGCGCAGAAGAGGGTTTTGTCGGTGTGGTCGATCTGATCAAGATGAAGGCGATCATCTGGGACGAAGCTTCTCAGGGCATGAAATTCGAGTACAAGGATATTCCGGCTGACCTGGTGGCAAGTGCCAACGAATGGCGTGGCAAGATGGTTGAGACGGCTGCTGAAGCGTCTGAAGACCTGATGAACCAATACCTCGAAAATGGCGACCTGACTGAAGAGCAGATCGTCCTGGGTATTCGTACCCGTACCATCGCTTGTGAGATTCAGCCGATGCTGTGCGGCTCTGCGTTCAAGAACAAGGGCGTGCAGCGTATGCTTGACGCGGTGATCATGTTCCTGCCGTCGCCGGTGGATATCCCTGATGTGACGGGCGAAACTGAAGAAGGTGCTCCGGCTTCCCGCAAGGCAGATGACGGCGAGAACTTCTCCGCACTGGCATTCAAGCTGATGACAGACCCGTTTGTCGGTCAGCTGACTTTCGTGCGCGTTTATTCCGGCGTGCTGAAGAAGGGTGATACGGTTTACAACCCGATTCGCGGCAAGAAGGAGCGTATCGGTCGTATCGTGCAGATGCACGCGAACGAGCGCCAAGAGGTTGATGAGATTCTGGCGGGCGACATTGCTGCTTGTATCGGTTTGAAAGATGTGACTACCGGCGAATCGTTGTGTGATCCCAATAAAGCGATCATCCTTGAGCGTATGGTATTCCCTGAGCCCGTGATTCACGTGGCGGTCGAGCCTAAGACCAAGGCTGACCAAGAGAAGATGGGTATCGCGCTGGGTCGTCTGGCGGCAGAAGATCCCTCGTTCCGCGTGCGTACTGACGAAGAGTCTGGCCAGACCATCATGTCCGGTATGGGTGAGTTGCATCTGGAAATTCTGGTTGACCGTATGAAGCGCGAATTCGGCGTGGAGGCTAACGTGGGCGCACCTCAGGTTGCTTACCGCGAAGCGATTCGCAAGCCGGTTGAGGTTGAAGGCAAATACGCCAAGCAAACTGGTGGTCGCGGTCAGTATGGTCACGTGTGGATCAAGATGGAGCCGAACGAAGCGGGTAAGGGTTTCGAATTCGTTGATGCGATCAAGGGCGGCACCGTTCCGCGCGAATTCATTCCGGCGGTTGAAAAGGGCTTGCGCGAGTCATTGCCTAACGGCGTGTTGGCTGGCTTCCCGGTGGTAGATGTTAAGGTCACGCTGTTCGATGGTTCCTACCACGATGTGGACTCCAACGAAAACGCCTTCAAGATGGCAGCATCCATGGCGTTCAAGGATGGTATGCGCAAGGCCAATCCGGTGTTGCTGGAGCCGATGATGTCTGTCGAGGTGGAAACACCGGAAGACTATACCGGCACGGTGATGGGCGATTTGTCTTCCCGTCGCGGCATGGTGCAGGGTATGGACGACATGATCGGTGGCGGCAAGACGGTCAAGGCGGAAGTGCCTTTGTCCGAGATGTTCGGTTACTCCACCTCGTTGCGTTCGGCGACCCAGGGGCGTGCAACCTATACCATGGAATTCAAGCATTACACTGAAGCACCAAGGAACGTCGCTGAAGCGATCATGAACAAGAAATAATTTTCGATTTATTTTGAAGATATTGGAGAACTGAAAAATGGCAAAGAGCAAATTTGAACGTACGAAGCCGCACGTAAACGTAGGCACGATTGGTCACGTGGACCATGGTAAAACGACCCTGACAGCGGCGATCACCACCGTACTGTCGAAGAAATTCGGCGGCGAAGCCAAGGCGTACGACCAGATCGACGCGGCGCCAGAAGAAAAGGCACGCGGCATCACCATCAACACCGCCCACGTCGAATACGAAACCGCGACCCGTCACTACGCTCACGTTGACTGCCCGGGCCACGCCGACTACGTCAAAAACATGATCACCGGCGCAGCCCAGATGGACGGCGCGATCCTGGTTGTATCCGCAGCTGACGGCCCCATGCCCCAGACCCGCGAACACATCCTGCTGGCCCGTCAAGTTGGCGTCCCCTACATCATCGTATTCATGAACAAATGCGACATGGTAGACGACGCAGAACTGCTCGAACTCGTTGAAATGGAAATCCGCGAACTGCTCAGCAAATACGAATTCCCCGGCGACGACATCCCCATCATCAAAGGCTCCGCACTGAAAGCCGTTGAAGGCGACCAAGGCGAATACGGCGAACCATCGATCTTCCGTTTGGCCGAAGCCCTGGACAGCTACATTCCTCAGCCTGAGCGTGCACTGGACGGCGCCTTCCTGATGCCAGTGGAAGACGTATTCTCCATCTCCGGTCGCGGTACCGTCGTGACAGGTCGTATCGAGCGCGGCATCATCAAAGTCGGCGAAGAAATCGAAATCGTTGGTCTCAAGCCAACATTGAAGACCACCTGCACCGGCGTCGAAATGTTCCGCAAACTGCTCGACCAAGGTCAAGCAGGCGACAACGTCGGCGTACTGCTACGCGGCACCAAGCGTGAAGAAGTCGAGCGCGGCCAAGTATTGGCCAAGCCCGGCACCATCACCCCGCACACCAAATTCACCGCCGAGATCTACGTACTGGGCAAAGACGAAGGTGGTCGTCATACACCATTCTTCCAAGGCTACCGTCCGCAGTTCTACTTCCGCACCACCGACGTGACCGGCGCAGTTGAACTGCCAGCGGGCACCGAAATGGTGATGCCGGGTGACAACGTCTCCGTGACCGTCAACCTGATCGCCCCGATTGCGATGGAAGAAGGTCTGCGCTTCGCGATCCGCGAAGGTGGTCGTACCGTCGGCGCAGGTGTGGTTGCCAAGATCGTCGAGTAAAGATACAATGCGCGCCCTCGCGTGGCTGCGGCCACGCGTTTTCGTTCTTTAAACCAGCGGTTATGCCGCTATAGATGCAAGAGATAAAAATGCAAAGCCAAAAAATCCGCATTCGCCTGAAGGCATTCGACTATCGTTTGATCGACCAATCCGCGCTGCAAATCGTGGATACGGCAAAACGTACCGGTGCGGTGGTCAAGGGTCCCGTGCCTTTGCCGACCAAGATCGAGCGTTTCGATGTGTTGCGCTCTCCGCATGTGAACAAGACTTCGCGTGACCAGTTCGAGATTCGTACCCATCTGCGTCTGATGGACATCATCGACCCGACAGACAAGACTGTCGATGCGCTGATGAAGCTGGATCTGCCTGCTGGTGTGGATGTAGAGATCAAGTTGCAGTAATTCGTGTTTCTTTAGTAGTTGAATCGGCTGACCAATTGAAGTCAGCCCCTTAATAAAAGGAAGTTAAAATGAGTTTAGGACTTGTCGGTCGCAAGATTGGCATGACCCGCATATTTACCGACGATGGAACATCGTTGCCGGTGACTGTGTTGGACGTGTCCAATAATCGTGTCGCTCAAATCAAATCCGCCTCAACCGATGGTTACAGTGCAGTGCAGGTCGCGTTCGGTACGCGCCGTGCCAGCCGTGTGACCAAGGCTGCCGCCGGGCATTTTGCCAAGGCTGGTGTCGAGGCTGCGAGCAAGCTGAAAGAATTTACGGTATCCCCCGAGCAAGCTGCTGCCATGCAAGTGGCGGGCAAGCTGGGCGTGGAGCTGTTCCAGGTGGGCCAGAAGGTCGATGTCACTGGTGTGACTATCGGTAAAGGCTACGCTGGTACCATCAAGCGTTATCACTTCAAATCTGGCCGTGCTACGCACGGTAACTCCAAATCGCATAATGTACCGGGCTCCATCGGTATGGCGCAGGATCCGGGTCGCGTGTTTCCGGGCAAGCGTATGACGGGTCATCTGGGCGACGTGCAGCGTACGGTGCAGAATCTCCAGATCGTGCGTATCGATGCGGAACGTCAATTGTTGCTGGTCAAGGGCGCTGTTCCTGGCTGCCCCGGCGGCGATGTGATCGTGCGTCCGGCAGTGAAAGTGGGGGCATAATGGAACTCAAAGTTATCAATGCAAAAGGCCAGGCGGCCGCCAGCATCTCCGCTTCGGACGACCTGTTTGGTCGCGAATACAACGAGGCGTTGGTGCATCAGTTGGTCACCGCATATCAGGCGAACGCACGCTCTGCCAGCAGCAAGCAGAAGGGGCGTAGCGAGATCGCAAAATCCACCCGCAAGCCTTGGGCGCAAAAAGGTACCGGACGTGCGCGTTCCGGTATGGCATCCAGCCCGCTGTGGCGTGGTGGCGGTAAGATATTTCCGAATTCGCCGGAAGAAAATTACACACAGAAGGTCAACCGCAAGATGTATCGTGCCGGTCTGGCTTCCATCCTGTCGCAGCTGGTGCGCGAGGGTCGCTTGACCATCGTTGACGAGTTGGCGGTGGATGCGCCCAAGACCAAGCTGCTGGCTGACAAGATCAAGAGTCTCGGTTTTGGTGCGGAGCGTGTGCTCATCATCACCGACAGCATCGATGAGAATCTGTATCTCTCGTCGCGCAACCTGCCGAACGTGCTGGTGTTGGAAGCTCATCAGGCTGATCCAGTTAGTCTTGTGCGTTTCAATAAAGTGTTGATGACCCGTGGCGCGGTCGCGAAGATCGAGGAGGTGCTGGTATGAGCGCGCAAAAATTCAATGAAGAGCGTTTGCTGAACGTGCTGATGGCTCCGCAGATTTCCGAAAAGGCGACCTATGTCGCCGAAAAGAATGAGCAGGTGATCTTCCATGTGGCATCTGATGCGACCAAGCCGGAAGTCAAGGCAGCGGTCGAAATGTTGTTCAAGGTGACCGTGGATAGCGTTCAGATCAGCAACGTCAAGGGGAAAAACAAGCGTTTCGGCAAGTTCTCCGGTCGTCGTTCTGACTGGAAAAAGGCTTACGTGTGTCTGGCGCCTGGACAGGAAATCAATTTTGCCGCGAGCGAGCAAGGATAAACATCATGGCACTGATCAAACTCAAACCCACTTCTCCAGGTCGTCGCGCCGTTGTGCGTGTGGTCAATCCAGATCTGCACAAAGGCAAACCGGAAGCGTCGTTGCTGGAAAAGAAAACTAGAACAGCCGGTCGTAACCACAACGGACATATCACCGTCCGTCACATGGGCGGCGGGCATAAGAAGCATTACCGTATCGTCGATTTCAAGCGCGACAAAGATGGCATCCCCGCCACTGTCGAGCGTCTGGAATACGACCCTAACCGCACTGCGCATCTGGCGTTGCTGGTGTACGCCGATGGTGAGCGTCGCTACATCATCGCTCCCAAGGGTGTTGCTGTCGGCGCGCAGCTGCTGAGCGGCTCGGAAGCGCCGATCAAGGCTGGCAATGCGCTGCCACTGCGCAATATCCCGGTCGGTTCGACGATCCATTGCATCGAGATGTTGCCAGGCAAGGGTGCGCAGTTGTCCCGTTCTGCGGGAACTTCGGTGCAGTTGCTGGCGCGTGAAGGCAGTTACGCCCAGTTGCGTCTGCGCTCCGGTGAGATCCGCAAGGTGCACGTTGATTGCCGCGCGACCGTTGGTGAGGTTGGTAATGGTGAGCACTCTTTGCGTTCCATCGGCAAGGCCGGTGCCAATCGTTGGCGCGGTATTCGCCCAACGGTGCGCGGTGTGGTAATGAACCCGATCGATCACCCGCATGGTGGTGGTGAGGGTAAGACCGCAGCAGGCCGTAATCCGGTCAGCCCATGGGGCGTTCCAGCCAAGGGCTTCCGCACACGTCGCAACAAGCGCACTAGCGGCATGATCGTTCGCCGTCGCTTTCAGGTTTAAGGGGTAAGAAGATATGGCACGTTCAGTTAAAAAAGGCCCATTCGTTGATCTGCATCTGGTGAAGAAGGTGGAGGCAGTACGCGCCACCAGCGACAAGCGTCCGGTGAAAACTTGGTCGCGTCGCTCCACCGTGTTGCCCGAATTCGTCGGCCTGACAATCGCGGTACACAATGGCAAGCAACATATCCCGGTGTACATTTCTGAAAATATGGTCGGACATAAGCTCGGCGAATTTTCTTTGACCCGCACCTTCAAAGGGCACGCCGCTGATAAAAAAGCTGCGGCCAAGAAATAAGGAGGCATGATGAGCACAACAGCAGTTATTAGAGGTGTTCGCCTGTCGGCACAAAAAGGTCGTCTGGTCGCCGATCAGATTCGTGGCCTGCCCGTTGACAGAGCGCTGCAGATTCTGACATTCAGCCCGAAGAAGGGCGCCGCAATCATCAAGAAGGCGCTGGATTCGGCCATCGCTAATGCCGAGCACAACGACGGTGCCGACATCGACGAACTGAAGGTCTCGACGATCTATATCGATAAAGCCGCATCGCTGAAGCGCATGATTCCCCGCGCCAAAGGCCGTGGCAATGGCATCGAGAAGCAGACCTGTCACATTACGATTACGGTTGGGAGCTGAACATGGGACAGAAAATTCATCCAATCGGTTTCCGATTGAGCGTAACAAAGAACTGGTCGTCCAAGTGGTACTCGAACAGCAAACATTTCTCTGATCTGTTGCTGAAGGACATCGAGGTTCGCGACTATCTGAAGAAGAAACTGGCTGGTGCCGGCGTTTCCAAGATCGTCATCGAGCGTCCTGCCAAGAATGCCAAGATCACTATCTACACGGCACGTCCTGGCGTGGTGATTGGCAAGAAGGGCGAAGACATCGAGGCATTGCGCAACGAGTTGAAGAAGCGCATGGGCCTGCCCGACGTGGGTCTGAACATCGAAGAAGTACGTAAGCCGGAAGTCGACGCACAATTGATCGCCGATTCGATCACCCAGCAACTGGAAAAACGGATTATGTTCCGCCGCGCGATGAAACGTGCGATGCAGAACGCGATGCGTTTGGGCGCACAGGGTATCAAGATCATGAGTTCCGGTCGTTTGAACGGTATCGAGATCGCGCGTACCGAGTGGTATCGCGAAGGCCGTGTGCCATTGCATACCCTGCGTGCCGATATCGATTACGGTACTTCCGAAGCGCTGACCACCTACGGTTTGATCGGTGTGAAAGTCTGGGTCTACAAGGGTGAGCAAACAGGTCAGCAAGAAGTTGCTGCTCCAGTTGTGGCTGAACCGGAAAAGAAAGTAAGAAAGTCGGGGGCAAAACATGCTACAGCCAGCTAGAAGAAAATACCGCAAGGAGCAAAAAGGCCGTAATACCGGCGTTGCGACTCGCGGCAACAAAGTTAGTTTCGGTGAGTTCGGTCTTAAGGCCGTTGGTCGTGGTCGTTTGACGGCACGCCAGATTGAAGCCGCACGTCGCGCGATGACACGTCACATCAAGCGTGGTGGTCGTATCTGGATCCGTATTTTCCCGGATAAGCCGATCTCGCAGAAACCCGCCGAAGTCCGTATGGGTAACGGTAAGGGGAGTCCCGAGTACTACGTCGCCGAGATTCAACCGGGCAAGATGTTGTACGAAATGGACGGAGTGGATGAGGTTTTGGCGCGCGAGGCGTTCCGTTTGGCATCGGCCAAGCTGCCTATCGCTACTACATTCGTTGTTAGACAGGTAGGGACATGATTATGAAGGCGAGCGAACTGAAAGCTAAATCCGCAGCAGATCTGCAACAGGAGCTGCTGTCGCTGAACAAGGCGCAATTCGGCCTGCGCATGCAGGTGGCCACCCAGCAATTGAGCAATACCAGCCAATTGCGCAAGGTGCGTCGTGACATTGCGCGCGTGAAAACTGTTTTGACTGAAAAAGGTGCGCAGCAATGAGTGCAACGAATCTGAAACGTACACTGACCGGCACCATCGTCAGCGACAAGATGGACAAGACGGTCACGGTGCTGATCGAGCGCAAGGTGAAACATCCTGTGCTGGGCAAGATTATCCGTGTCTCCAAGAAATACCACGCGCACAATGAGAACAACGAGTTCCATCAGGGCGATGTGGTGATGATCGAAGAGTGTCGTCCTTTGTCCAAGACCAAAAGTTGGCGTGTTTCCAAGCTGGTCGAGAAGGCAGAAGCAATTTAATTGCAATTAGTGCTTGTGCTTTCCGGCAAGTTTAAATAGAATGCGCGGCTTCGTTTCACCGTCGCTTGCGACGGCCTAACCCGAACGGGTTCCAAGACTAGCCGCCGCGGGCGGTCAAAGTTGGAGATTTTAAAATGATACAAATGCAGTCTGTTTTGAATGTGGCCGACAACACCGGCGCACGCTCTGTCATGTGCATCAAGGTGCTGGGCGGCTCCAAGCGTCGTTATGCGGCCATTGGTGATGTCATCAAGGTCAGTATCCGTGATGCAGCTCCTCGTGCGCGCGTCAAAAAAGGCGAAGTGTACAGCGCGGTCGTGGTACGTACCGCCAAGGGTGTGCGTCGTGCGGACGGTTCGCTGATCAAGTTCGACGGCAATGCGGCAGTGTTGCTGAACAACAAACTGGAGCCTATCGGTACGCGTATCTTTGGCCCGGTGACGCGCGAGTTGCGTAACGAGCGTTTCATGAAAATCGTGTCGCTGGCACCGGAAGTGCTGTAAAGCAAGCAGGGGAAAATCATGCGCAAGATCAAGAAAAACGATGACGTGATCGTCATTGCCGGCAAAGACAAGGGAAATCGTGGCAGCGTGCTGAACGTGCTGGATGACCATGTGTTGGTGAGCGGCATCAATAAAGTTAAGAAGCACCAGAAGCCGAATCCGGTGAAGGGTGTGGCGGGTGGTATCGTGGAAATGGAGAAGCCGATTCATATTTCCAACGTTGCTATTTACAACGCGGCGACCAAAAAGGCTGATCGCGTTGGTGTCAAGTCGCTGGAAGACGGCCGCAAGGTTCGTGTGTTCAAGTCCAGCGGCGAAGTGATTGCCTAAGGGGTAAGAAGAGCATGGCTCGTTTATACGATTACTACAAGACTTCAGTGGCTCAAGAGCTGATGAAGAAATTCGGCTACAAATCCGTCATGGAAGTGCCGCGCATCGAAAAGATCACGCTGAACATGGGTGTCGGCGAAGCGGTTGCGGACAAGAAGGTGATGGATCATGCGGTCGCTGACATGCAGAAGATCTCGGGTCAGAAGCCTGTCGTGACCAAATCCAAGAAGTCCATCGCCGGCTTCAAGATCCGCCAGGATTATCCGGTTGGTTGCAAGGTGACGTTGCGCCGCGAGCGTATGTATGAGTTTCTGGATCGTCTGGTGACGGTTGCGATTCCTCGTATCCGTGACTTCCGTGGTATCTCCGGCAAATCTTTCGATGGTCGTGGTAACTACAACATGGGCGTCAAAGAGCAGATCATTTTTCCTGAGATCGAATACGACAAGATCGACGCGTTGCGTGGTATGAATATCACGATCACGACGACTGCTAAGACCGACGAAGAGGCGAAGGCACTTCTGTTGGCGTTCAAATTCCCACTGAAGGGTTGAGGGTGATATGGCCAAGCTATCGATAATTAACCGTGAGCAAAAACGTCGCGACACAGTGAAGAAGTTCGCTGCCAAGCGCGCGCAGTTGGAGGCGATTGCAACCAACATGACATTGAGTGAAGAGGAGCGTTTCGCTGCTCGCCAGAAAATACAGGCGCTGCCGCGTAATTCCAGCCCTGTGCGTCTGCGTAATCGTTGCGCGTTGACTGGGCGTCCTCGCGGCGTGTTCAGCAAGTTTGGTTTGGGTCGTACGAAATTGCGTGAATACGCGATGCGTGGCGAGATCCCTGGTGTAGTCAAGGCAAGCTGGTAAGGGTGAATTTATGAGTATGAGTGATCCGATCTCCGATATGTTGACGCGTATTCGCAACGCGCAAATGGCGGAAAAAGTAACTGTGGCAATGCCATCCTCCAAGCTTAAGGCTGCGATCGCGAAGGTGTTGAGCGACGAAGGCTATGTGGATGGTTTCAAGGTTATCGACAAAGAGGGCAAGCCCACTCTGGAGATCGGCTTGAAGTACTACGCTGACCGTCCCGTTATCGAGACGATACAGCGTGTCAGCCGTCCCGGTCTGCGCGTGTACAAGGGCAGCGAAGAGATCCCCAAGGTCATGAACGGTCTGGGTATCGCTATCGTATCGACCTCCAAAGGGCTGATGACGGATCGCAAAGCTCGCGCCAATGGTATCGGCGGCGAAGTTCTCTGCATCGTCGCATAAGGGGGAAACATGTCTAGAGTAGCTAAGAATCCTATCGTGGTCCCGGCTGGTGTTGAAGTCACCCTGGCGGCTGGCAAGATTTCTGTCAAGGGCCCCAAAGGTTCATTGACCCAAGTGTTGAATAGTGACGTTTCCATCGAGCGCCAAGGTGATGCACTGTTGTGCAAGGCGACCAATGACTCGCAACAGGCCAACGCGCAATCTGGAACGATCCGCGCCTTGGTGGCCAACATGGTCACCGGTGTTAATCAGGGTTTCGAGCGCAAGTTGACGCTGGTGGGCGTGGGTTATCGTGCCCAGGCTGCTGGTGATTCGCTGAACCTCACGCTCGGCTTTTCGCATCCTGTGGTGCACAAAATGCCAGCGGGTGTGAAGGTTGCAACACCGACGCAAACCGAGATCGTGTTGACCGGTTCCGACAAGCAACAGGTTGGACAGGTTGCTGCCGAGATCCGCGCATATCGTCAACCTGAGCCTTACAAGGGCAAGGGTGTGCGTTATGCGGACGAGGTGGTAATCCTGAAAGAAACCAAGAAGAAATAATCGAGGCTGATATGTCGAACAAGAATGAAGCGCGTCAGCGCAGAGCACGCAAAACCCGTGCAAAAATTGCTGATCAAAAAGCGGTACGTTTGGCGATCCATCGCACTAACCTGCACATCTACGCGCAAGTGATCTCCGCTTGTGGCGGCAAGGTGCTGGCGAGTGCCTCCACTGTCGAGGCTGATGTGCGCAAAGAGGTCGGCAACGGCGGTAACGCTGCTGCCGCCGCCATCGTCGGCAAGCGTATCGCCGAGAAGGCCAAAACCGCCGGTATCACTGCGGTGGCATTTGATCGTTCCGGTAACAAATACCATGGTCGCATCAAGGCGCTGGCAGAAGCCGCGCGCGAACATGGTCTTCAGTTCTAATTTGAGGTAAATCATGGCTAAAGCTCAAGGTAAAGGTCAGCAGCAACAAGAAGAACGCGGTGACGGCCTCATCGAGAAGATGATTGCGGTAAACCGTGTGACCAAGGTAGTGAAGGGTGGTCGCATCATGGGTTTCGCTGCGCTGACCGTGGTGGGTGATGGCGATGGCAGCATCGGCATGGGCAAAGGCAAGTCCAAGGAAGTGCCGGTCGCTGTACAAAAGGCGATGGAAGAATCCCGCCGCAAACTGACCAAGGTCAACCTGAAGAACGGCACTTTGCACCACGCGGTCATCGGTCGTCATGGCGCAGCCAAGGTTTACATGCAGCCTGCTTCAGAAGGTACTGGCATTATCGCCGGTGGCGCGATGCGTGCCGTGTTCGAAGCTGCCGGTGTGCGCAACGTGTTGGCCAAATGTATCGGTTCCAGCAACCCTTACAACGTGGTGCGTGCGACATTGAACGGTTTGAAATCGTTGAACTCTCCTGCCGAGATCGCTGCAAAGCGCGGCAAGAGCGTTGAAGAAATCCAGGGGTAATCATGGCACAAGCTAAAAAATTGAAAGTGACGCTGGTAAAAAGCGTTATCGGCACGAAAGAATCGCACCGCGCGTGTGTTCGCGGCTTGGGTCTGCGCCGTCTCAACCACACGGTTGAAGTGGAAGACACCCCGGCAGTGCGCGGCATGATCAACAAAGTATATTACCTGGTTAAGTGGGAGGCGTAAGTGCAACTCAATCAAATTAAGCCTGGTTCAGGCTCCAAGCACGCAAAACGCCGCGTTGGTCGTGGTATCGGTTCCGGTCTGGGTAAGACTGCCGGTCGCGGTCACAAAGGTCAGAAATCCCGCTCCGGTGGCTTCCATAAGGTTGGTTTCGAAGGCGGTCAGATGCCTTTGCAGCGCCGTTTGCCTAAGCGCGGTTTCGTGTCGTTGACACGTAATGACACTGCGCAAGTGCGTTTGTCCGATTTGCAGAATCTGCCGGTTGACACCATCGACCTGTTGGCATTGAAACAAGCGGGTGTTGTCCCTGCGATTGCATTGACCGCCAAAGTGATTCTGGCTGGCGAGATCAGCCGTGCAGTCAAGTTGCAAGGTCTGCAATTGACCAAGGGTGCGCGTGCCGCAGTTGAAGCTGCCGGCGGCAGCATCGCGGAGTAATTGAGTCTGTGAGCAAAGCGGTGAGCAAAGGTAAGTACGGGGATCTGAGCCAGCGTTTGTGGTTCTTGCTGGGTGCATTGGTCGTTTACCGTATCGGTGCGCATATTCCGGTGCCGGGTATCGATCCGACCGTATTGGCCGACCTGTTCAAGTCGCAAAAGGGTGGCATCTTGGGCATGTTCAACATGTTCTCGGGCGGCGCGTTGGAGCGCTTCACCATCCTTGCATTGGGGATCATGCCGTATATCTCGGCTTCGATCATCATGCAGTTGGCTGCGATTGCCGTGCCGCATTTGGAGCAGTTGAAGAAAGAAGGCGAAGCTGGCCGCCGCAAGATCACACAGTACACACGTTACGGTACGTTGGTGCTGGCGATTTTCCAGGCTTTCGGTATCTCGGTGGCATTGCAGTCGCAGGCGAATCTGGTGCTGCATCCGGGTGCGATGTTCCAGCTCACCACCGTGATGACGCTGGTGACAGGCACGATGTTCCTGATGTGGCTGGGTGAGCAGATCACCGAGCGCGGACTGGGCAACGGCATTTCGCTGATCATTTTCGCGGGTATCGCGGCGGGCTTGCCCAGCGCGATCGGCAATACATTGGAGATGGCGCGTACCGGGGCGTTCTCGATACCGCTGGTGCTGTTCCTGATCGTGCTGGCTTTTGGTATCACCGCATTGGTGGTGTTCGTCGAACGTGGCCAGCGCAAGATATTGGTGAATTACGCCAAGCGTCAGGTGGGTAACAAGGTGTATGGCGGGCAGAGTTCGCATCTGCCGCTGAAGCTGAATATGGCCGGGGTGATTCCGCCGATCTTCGCTTCCAGCATCATTTTGTTCCCGGCGACATTGGCGGGCTGGTTTGGCTCCGGCGACAGCATGACTTGGTTGAAGGATGTGAGCGAGAAACTCTCTCCGGGACAGCCGATTTATGTGCTGTTTTATGCGGCTGCGATTGTGTTCTTCTGTTTCTTCTATACGGCGCTGGTGTTCAGCCCGAAAGAAACAGCCGACAACTTGAAGAAGAGCGGTGCGTTCTTGCCGGGAATACGCCCGGGAGAACAAACTGCGCGTTATATCGAAAAGATCATGCTGCGCCTGACGTTGGTGGGCGCGGTGTACATCACGCTGGTGTGTCTGCTGCCTGAATTCCTGGTGGTGAAATGGAACGTACCGTTCTATTTCGGCGGTACCTCACTGCTGATTCTGGTGGTGGTGACCATGGATTTTATGGCGCAGGTGCAGTCATACATGATGACGCACCAGTACGACAGCTTGTTGAAAAAAGCCAATTTCAAAGGCGGGTTGACGCGTTAAATGAGTAAAGAAGATGTCATACAGATGCAGGGGGAGATTCTTGAATCCCTGCCCAACGCGACCTTCCGCGTGAAGTTGGAAAATGGTTTTGTGGTGTTGGGACATATTTCGGGCAAGATGCGCATGCACTACATCCGCATCCTGCCGGGCGACAAAGTCACAGTGGACGTGTCGCCGTATGATTTGAGCCGGGCACGTATCGTGTTCCGCGCCAAATAAGTTGTCGGATCAGGTTTTAGGAGAACGAAATGAAAGTTCAAGCATCAGTGAAGAAGGTTTGCCGTAACTGCAAGATCATACGGCGCAATCGGGTGGTTCGCGTGATTTGCAGTAGCGACCCACGCCATAAACAACGCCAGGGCTGATTGAGTTTAATCGCTGCTGGATGGTATAATTTTAGTCTTTTTGAACGATAGGGTAGCTGCATGGCTCGTATTGCAGGTGTAAACATTCCAAATCATCAACATGCCGAGATCGCGCTGACTGCGATTTATGGCATCGGGCGCACCCGCGCGCGCGAAATATGCGCTGCTGCCGGGGTTGCCACTTCCACCAAAATGAAAGATGTCAACGACACTGACATGGAGAAACTGCGCGACGAAGTCGCCAAGTTCACGGTGGAAGGTGATCTGCGTCGTGAGATTTCCATGAACATCAAGCGGTTGATGGACTTGGGCTGCTACCGTGGTCTGCGTCACCGTCGCGGCTTGCCGTGCCGCGGTCAGCGTACCCGCACGAATGCACGTACCCGCAAAGGTCCGCGTAAATCTATCGCCGGCGCGAAGAAGTAATTTAATAGAGGATTTGAGACATGGCTAAGACCAGCACGAGAGTGCGCAAAAAAGTCAAAAAGAACGTTGCCGAGGGTATCGCCCACGTACACGCTTCTTTTAACAACACGATTGTGACGATTACCGACCGTCAGGGCAATGCCTTGGCATGGTCCACCAGCGGTGGTAACGGCTTCAAGGGTTCTCGTAAGAGCACCCCGTTTGCCGCACAGATCGCTGCCGAGCAGGCTGGTAAAGCTGCGCAGGAATGTGGCGTGAAGAATCTGGAAGTGCGCATCAAAGGCCCAGGTCCCGGTCGCGAATCCGCCGTGCGTGCGCTGAATGCCGCCGGTTTCAAAATCACCAGCGTTTCGGACATCACGCCAGTGCCGCACAACGGCTGCCGTCCGCCGAAAAAGCGTCGTATCTAATTGTTGGGAGTATAGATCTTGGCTAGAAATCTTGATGCAAAGTGCCGTCAGTGCCGTCGCGAAGGCGAGAAGCTGTTCCTCAAGGCTGAAAAATGTTTCACCGACAAATGTGCGGTAGAGCGTCGTGCCTATCCGCCCGGTCAACACGGCCAGAAGAAGAACCAACGTCAGTCCGAATACGGCGGCCAGTTGCGTGAAAAGCAAAAGCTGCGTCGTATCTACGGCGTGATGGAAGGCCAGTTCCGCCTGACTTACAAGCGTGCTGAAGCCGCTCGCGGCATCACCGGCGAAAGCCTGCTCCAGATTCTTGAATCGCGTCTGGACAACGTTTCCTATCGTATGGGTTTCGGCGCTTCCCGCGCGGAAGCTCGTCAGGTGGTGCGTCATAACTCCATCTTGGTCAACGGCAAGCGCGTGAATATCCCGTCGTATCAAGTGCGTCCGGGCGATGTGGTCGAAGTGGCCGAAAAATCCAAGAACCAGTTGCGTGTCAAGGCTGCGCTGCAAGCGGCCGAGCAGCGCGGTTTCCCGGAGTGGATCGATGTCGACGTCAAGGCATTCAAGGGTACCTACAAAGCATTGCCGCAACGTTCCGAACTGCCAGCTACGATCAACGAACACCTCGTTGTCGAGTTGTATTCTAAGTAATCCACGCGGAGTACATACATGTCTTATACCAATTTGCTGAAGCCTCGTATCATTGACGTGCAACGCATCTCTCCTACTCAAGCACGAGTAGTGATGGAGCCGTTTGAGCGTGGCTACGGCCATACATTAGGCAATGCATTGCGTCGTATCCTGTTGTCTTCCATGCCCGGCTTCGCCGTGACAGAAGTGAAGATCGCGGGTGTGTTGCATGAATACTCGTCTATCGACGGCGTGCAAGAAGACGTAGTCGAGATCCTGCTGAACCTCAAGGGTCTGGTTCTCAAGTTGCACAATATCCGCGAAGCGACACTGCACCTGAAGAAGTCCGGTGCTGGTGTGGTGACTGCTGCTGATATCGAGACCAATGCCGATACCGAAGTCATCAACCCGAATCACGTGATCGCCCATCTCACCGCTGGCGGCAAGCTGGAGATCGAGATCAAGGTTGAACAGGGCCGTGGTTATGTTTCCGCGATCTCGCGCCAGCAGCCAGGCACGACCCGTCCGGTCGGCCACATCGCTCTGGACGCATCGTTCAGCCCGATCTCCCGCGTGAGCTACTCGGTCGAGAGCGCCCGCGTCGAGCAGCGTACCGATTTGGACAAGCTGATCATGGACATCGAGACCAACAGCGCGATCGATCCTGAAGAATCTATCCGTTATGCAGCACGCATTCTGGTAGATCAATTCTCCGTGTTCGCCGCACTGGAAGGGACACCAGCGCCAGTTGAGAAGCCACAGGCACCTAAGGTCGATCCGATGCTGCTGCGTCCGGTTGATGATCTGGAACTGACACCACGTTCTTCCAACTGCCTCAAGGCTCAGAGCATCCATTACATCGGCGACCTGATCCAGCACAACGAAGCAGATCTGTTGCGCACTCCTAACCTGGGTCGCAAATCGCTGAACGAGATCAAGCAAGTGCTGGCCGAACATGGTCTGTCGCTGGGTATGAAATTGGAAAACTGGCCTGCGACCGCAGATAAATAAGCCGGAATAGTTTAAGAGCAGTACGAAAGGATAATCATGCGTCACCGTTTAGGTCTCAGAAAACTCAATCGCTCCAGCAGTCACCGTCTGGCGATGCTGCGCAACATGACCGTTTCGCTGTTGCGTCACGAAGTCATCAAGACGACATTGCCCAAGGCAAAAGAACTGCGCCGCGTGGCAGAACCCATCCTGACTCTGGGCAAGACACCAAGCCTGTCCAACCGTCGTCTGGCATTCTCCCGCCTGCGTGATCGCGAGATCGTCACCAAGCTGTTCGACGAACTCGGTCCTCGTTATGCAGCTCGTAACGGCGGTTATTCGCGCATCCTGAAGTTCGGTTTCCGCAAGGGTGACAACGCACCGATGGCACTGGTTGAACTGATGGACCGCCCAGCCGACGCACAGCCGGTAGAAGTCGCAGACGAGTAAGTCTTACTCGCTGCACGCACCAACAAACAAGGCCGGGTTATCCCGGCCTTGTTGTTTTGTGACATCACGAATTTTTTGTAGGAGCGTGCCCGGCACGCGACACACATAGCAGGGCACGCTCCTACCAAGTTAGCTGACTTTCTCAGCGCAGCAGCTTCTTCAAATACGGCCCCGTCACGCTGGCCTTGTTCGCCGCAACATCCTTGGGTGAACCCTGCGCCACGATGCGGCCTCCGCCTTCGCCTCCTTCCGGCCCCAGGTCGATGACCCAATCCGCCGTCTTGATCACGTCCAGATTGTGTTCGATGACCACCAGGGTATTGCCCTGGTCGCGCAGAGTGTGGATGACTTTGAGCAACATATCGATGTCGTGGAAATGCAGGCCGGTGGTTGG
This sequence comes from uncultured Gallionellaceae bacterium, assembly GCA_964571195.1. Taxonomy (GTDB): domain Bacteria; phylum Pseudomonadota; class Gammaproteobacteria; order Burkholderiales; family Gallionellaceae; genus PALSA-1006. Next base: position 30,634 of record CAZNAD010000005.1, read on the forward strand.
CTCGTCGAGGATGTACAGCGTGCGCCCGGTATCGCGTTTGGACAGCTCCAGCGACAACTTCACGCGCTGTGCCTCGCCCCCGGAGAGGGTGGTGGCGCTCTGTCCCAGCGTGATGTAACCCAGCCCCACATCCAGCAGAGTCTTCAATTTGCGCGCGATGATAGGCACCGCCTTAAAGAACTCATAGGCATGTTCCACCGTCATGTTCAACACCTCGTGGATGCTCTTGCCCTTGTACAACACCTCCAGCGTCTCGCGGTTATAGCGCTGGCCGTGGCACACGTCGCAAGGCACATACACGTCCGGCAAGAAATGCATCTCGACCTTGATCACGCCGTCGCCCTGGCAGGATTCGCAGCGTCCCCCCTTCACGTTGAAAGAGAAGCGGCCCGGTCCGTAGCCGCGCTCGCGCGCAGTTGGTACACCGGAAAACAGATCGCGTATCGGCGTGAACAAACCGGTATAGGTCGCCGGGTTGGAGCGCGGAGTACGTCCGATAGGCGACTGATCGACATTGATGACCTTGTCGAAGAACTCCAGCCCCTCGATCTCGGCATAAGGCGCGGGCTCGGCATTGCTGCCGTACAGGTGCTTGGCGACGGCGTTATACAGCGTGTCATTGATCAGGGTGGACTTGCCCGAGCCGGACACTCCGGCCACGCAGGTGAGCAGCCCAACGGGCAGGTCCAGCGTCACATTCTTCAGGTTGTTGCCGCATGCGCCGCTGATCTTCAGTCTGCGACCTTTCTCCGGTTTGCGATATTTGTCCGGTAGCGGAATGCTGCGCCGTCCAGAGAGATAGTCGCCGGTGAGTGATTGCGGGTTGGCGCATACTTCCTCGGGTGTGCCTTGCGCCACGATCACGCCACCATGTTCGCCGGCACCCGGCCCCATATCCACCACATAATCGGCAGTCTGGATGGCATCCTCGTCGTGCTCAACCACGATCACACTGTTACCCATGTCGCGCAGGCGCTTCAAGGTGTCCAACAGACGGTCGTTATCGCGCTGATGCAGGCCGATGGATGGCTCGTCCAGCACATACATCACCCCGGTGAGGCCGGAGCCGATCTGCGAAGCAAGGCGGATACGCTGCGCCTCACCGCCGGACAGCGTCTCGGCGGAACGTTCCAGCGACAGATAATCCAGTCCCACGTTGTTGAGGAAGGTCAGGCGGCTGGCGATTTCCAGCACGATCTTCTCTGCGATAGCCTGTTTATTGCCGGGCAGTTTCACCTGTTGAAAGAAAGTCAGCGCCTGCTTCAGTGGCAAGGCACTGAGCTGATAGATGGTGTGGTCTGCCACGCGCACATGGCGCGCTTCCTCGCGCAAGCGAGTCCCCTGGCACTCCGGGCAGGAGCACGAGTTCAGATACTTCGCCAGCTCTTCGCGCACCGTGGGCGAATCCGTCTCCTTGTAACGCCGCTCCAGATTATTGACGATGCCCTCGAACGCATGTTCGCGCAGCATCTTCTTGCCGCGCTCGTTCACGTAGGCGAACGGGATCTCTTCGCGACCGCTGCCGTACAACACCACCTTCTGGATCTTTTCCGGCAAGCTCTCGAATGGGCGCTCCAGATCGAAACCGTAATGTTTCGCCAAACTGTCCAGCATCTGGAAATAGAACTGATTGCGTTTGTCCCAGCCCTTGATCGCGCCACCACTCAACGACAGCGAGGGAAAGGCCACGATACGGGCCGGATCGAAGAAAGAGATCACGCCCAGACCGTCGCACTTCGGGCAGGCCCCCATCGGGCTGTTGAACGAGAACAAACGCGGTTCCAGCTCCTGTAGTGAATAGTTGCACACGGGGCAGGCGAACTTGGCCGAGAACAGATGCTCCTTGCCTGTATCCATCTCCACCGCCAGCGCGCGCCCGTCGGCATGACGCAAAGCCGTCTCGAACGATTCCGCCAGACGCTGCTTGATATCGGGTGAGACTTTCAACCTGTCCACCACGATCTCAATGGTGTGTTTCGAATTCTTCGCCAGCTTGGGCAGCGCATCCATCTCGCACACCTTGCCATTCACGCGTAGGCGCACAAAACCCTGTGCGCGCAACTCATCGAACATATCCAGTTGCTCGCCCTTGCGTTCCACCACGATGGGCGAAAGGATCATCACCTTGGTGCCTTCCGGTAACGCCAGCACGTGATCCACCATCTGCCCCACCGACTGGGCCTGCAACACGATGTCGTGCTGCGGGCAATACGGGTCACCCGCACGGGCGAACAACAGGCGCAGATAGTCGTGTATCTCGGTGACGGTACCCACCGTCGAGCGCGGGTTGTGCGAAGTGGCCTTTTGCTCGATGGCGATAGCGGGAGAGAGCCCCTCGATCAAATCCACATCCGGCTTCTCCATCAACTGCAGGAACTGCCGCGCATACGCCGAAAGCGACTCCACATAACGTCGCTGCCCTTCCGCATACAGCGTATCGAACGCGAGCGAAGACTTGCCGGAGCCGGACAGGCCGGTGATGACAACCAACTGATTGCGCGGGATATCGAGATTGATGTTCTTGAGATTGTGGGTGCGCGCACCGCGAATTTTGATGTATTCCATGTGGAGCTAAGGCGTAGAAAACGACCAGACAATATACGCGATTTTTATTGCTTTCCAAAGTTGTGCTACTGCCTGCTACTGACTGGAAAACTTCGCTGAAGTTGAACATGAATGTTCGGGCTATAACCCCATTATGCATGCAGGTACAGGTCAGCTATCGAGCGCATAGCCAGACCTGTTAAGATACGCCCCTCCAGAAAATCACTTGTTACTGCTTCATGTCCGCTTCAGATTCCGCAATGACTCCCTTTGAACGTCGTGCCAGTATCGGCCTGGCGAGTATCTACGGCCTGCGTATGCTGGGGCTGTTCATCATTCTGCCGATCTTTGCTTTGTATGCGGAGACATTGCCGGGCGGGGAAAGTCATTTCCTGATCGGGGTGGCGTTGGGGGCGTACGGGTTGACGCAGGCGATCTTGCAAATTCCGGCGGGGTGGCTGTCGGATCGTTACGGGCGCAAGCCCATCATCATTGCGGGCCTGCTGCTGTTCGCGGCGGGCAGTTTCATTGCGGCCTCGGCGGATGATATCTACTGGATCATTGCAGGGCGTGTGATTCAGGGCGCGGGGGCGATCAATGCGGCGGTGATGGCGCTGACGGCAGACCTCACGCGCGAGGAGCATCGCACCAAAGCGATGGCCATGATCGGCATCACCATCGGCATCACTTTCTCCATCTCGATGGTGTTGTCGCCGCTGTTGTATCACTACATCGGCATGTCCGGCATGTTCGAGTTGATCGGTGTGCTGGCTTTCGTTTCCATCGCGGTGGTGGTGTGGTTCATCCCCAACCCCAAGATCACACGTTTCCATTCCGACACAGAAGCTAACACCAGCAAGCTCGCCGAGGTGTTGCGCAACAAAGACCTGCTGCGCATGGATTTCGGCGTGTTCACGTTACATGCGATCTTGATGTCGGTGTTTATGCAGGTGCCCTTTATTTTGCGCGCTGGCGGGCTGGATGCGCAGCACCAGTGGCAGGTGTATCTGCCGGTGATGCTCATCGCTTTTGTGCTGATGGTGCCGCCCATCATCATCGCGGAAAAGAAGGCGAAGATGAAACAGGTGTTCATGTTCGCTATCGCGCTGGCTGCTTTGGCGCAACTGGGCATCCTGTTCTTGCAAGATAGTGTGTGGGGCGTGGCGGGTGCTTTGTTGGTGTTCTTCACCGCGTTCAACGTGCTGGAAGCGACACAACCTTCCATCGTCAGCAAGATCGCGCCGCTGGCGGCCAAAGGTACCGCGATGGGGGTGTTCAGCAGTGTGCAGTTTCTGGGGGCGTTCTTCGGTTCGGCCATGGGCGGGTTGTTGATGCAGTTCTACGGTGGCGATGCGGTGTTGTTATTCGCTGTATTCATGCTGTTGGTGTGGCTGGGCGTGGCCTCCACCATGCGCGCACCGGAGCCGTTGATGACCAAGATGTATCACCTGCCGGAACTGGATGAAGATGCGGCAGGCAAATTGCGGCAGTCTCTGGCACAATTGCGGGGTGTACGCGAAGTGCTGGTGGTGGCAAATGAACAGATCGCTTGTCTCAAGGTGGAGGCTGGCGGTTTCGATGAAGATGCAGTAGAAAATGAGCTGGCGAGTTTCGGCAAAATCTAGTGAAAAGGGGCATGACATGTCGGTGAATAAAGTGATCTTGGTGGGGCGTTTGGGCAAAGACCCGGAGACCCGTTACATGACCAACGGCGAAGCGGTGACCAATGTATCACTGGCGACCTCCGAGAATTACAAGGATAAAAGTGGCGAGAAACAGGAACGTACCGAATGGCATAATCTAGTGTTCTATCGCCGTCTGGCCGAGATCGCCGGTGAATACCTGAAGAAGGGCTCGATGGTTTACGTCGAAGGTCGCATCCAAACGCGCAAGTGGCAGGATAAAGAAGGCAAAGACCGTTACACCACCGAAATCATCGTCAACGAGATGACGATGCTGGGCAGCAAGTCCGGTGGTGCGGGCAATTTTGAAGTAGTGGAGAATCAGGGGCAGTCGTCCGCTCCGGCACGCAGTGCGCCGGCATCCAAGCCCTCCGCCCCTGCGGCCAAGGGTAATTTCGATAATTTCGACGACGACATCCCGTTTTAAAGGAAGGTGTTCTGCCGTGCATCCAATGTGCGGCGGTAGCTGAGGTCAAGTTGCGATGTTCAAGCTGTTTGCCAAAGGGCTTTGTGTGTTGTGGGGCATAACATTTGCCGCCACGGCTGGCGCTGATGCCACACCGATCCGTGACTGTCCTACCTGTCCCGAGATGGTGGTGATCCCGGCTGGGGAATTCGATATGGGAGACAACGAGGGCGATGCGGACGAGGCGCCGCTGCATCACGTCACCTTGGCCAAACCCTTTGCGATGAGCAAGACTGAAATCACGCAGACCCAATGGCGGGCTGTGATGCAAGACCAGAGTCGTAGCATTCTGGGTAACGATCCGAGTTTCTTCTCAAGTTGCGGCGGCGATTGTCCGGTCGAGCAGGTCAGCTGGCACGACGTGCAGATATTCATTCAGAAGCTCAATGCCAAGACACGCAAGACCTACCGCCTGCCCAGCGAGGCGGAATGGGAGTACGCCTGCCGTGGAGGCGTGCGGCAACGTTATTGCGGCAGCGATGAACTGGAGACTGTAGCGTATCATGGTGCCTCGGCAGATGAGCGGACCGCCCCCGTTCCCGTGGCGAGTAAAGCCGCCAATGCCTTCGGTCTGTACGATATGAGCGGCAATGTATGGGAGTGGGTCGGGGACAGTTACCACGACGACTACCGAGGTGCCCCGGTGGACGGACGCACCTGGCAGAGTGACGGCAAGCGTCGCGTGTTGCGCGGCGGTTCATGGTTCAACGAAGCGCCCTCGCTACGAGCGGCCAGCCGACACAAAGAGAGCCCCGTGTTCCGTTCCAAGTTCGTCGGTTTCCGGCTGGTGCGCCAGTTGCCCTAGCGTGAGGACAGGCAATGCAGGTACTTTCGCCTTGACAATTTCACCTGCTCACATAAAATGCGCGCCTCTTCCGGGTCGTTAGCTCAGCTGGTAGAGCAGCGGACTCTTAATCCGTTTGTCGCAGGTTCGATCCCCGCACGACCCACCATATAGAATAAGGCCTCCAGCGATGGAGGCCTTGTTGTTTCAGTCCGCAATCATTCCCCATACCTGATCGATGTGCGCTTTGGCTCTAGGCATTCGCACACATAATGTTTGCTCATGTTGGCGCTCTTGTGACCGAGTTATTCTTGGACGGCGCGCATGCCGTGCGTGTCTGCTTGGTCGGTTCCGTCCATGGTATCGTGCAGGATGATTTCATTTGCATGGCTCGCTTTTGCGCTGGCACAGATGGCGTTTATCCGCCGCAGTGATGGCATCCTGTTGTAGAATCGCCGCGTTGTGTTGTCCTTCGATTCTCTAGAGCTTGAGTCTATCTTGAACGGTGAGCGAGTTGACCGGTCTTTCCACTAACGGCGTGTTTGGATGCCAGGGAGAAACATGAAGATCCACGAATATCAGGGTAAAGAGATTTTGCGCGAGTTCGGCGTGCCGATTCCATTCGGTGTGGCGTGTTTCAGTGTCGATGAGGCGCTGGCGGCTGCTCGGACGCTGGGCGGAAATGTATGGGTGGTGAAGGCGCAAATCCATGCGGGCGGGCGCGGCAAGGGCGGCGGAGTGAAAGTGGCCAAGTCGCTGGATGAGGTGCGTATCTATGCGGAGCAAATCCTCGGCATGCGCTTGGTCACACATCAAACCGGGGCGGAGGGGCAAACGGTGCGTCGTCTGCTCATCGAGGAGGGAGCGCAGATCGCCAAGGAATTCTATGTTGGCATGGTGGTTGACCGTGCTTCGCAACGTGTTGCGTTACTGGCGAGCAGCGAAGGCGGGATGGAGATCGAGGAGGTCGCCAAACATGCACCGGAAAAAATCAGGACGTTGCGCATTGATCCGGTACACGGTTTGAGCGAGGCCGATGCCGCACAGGCCGCACGCGGTATCGGTATTCCCGAGGTTGCGGTGGCGGGCGCGGTGACGGTATTGCAGGGACTGTATCGCGCTTTTGTGGAAAAGGACGCGATGCTGGCCGAGATCAATCCGCTGGTGTTGACGGCGGACAACCGTGTGCTTGCGCTGGATGCGAAATTCAATTTCGACAGCAACGCCTTGTATCGTCATCCCGAGATCGTCGCTATGCGTGATCTGGATGAGGAGGATGCGGCGGAGATCGAGGCTTCGAAATTCGAACTCTCTTACATTTCGCTGGATGGCGACATCGGTTGTCTGGTGAACGGCGCGGGTCTGGCGATGGCGACTATGGATATCATCAAGTTGTATGGCGGCAATCCGGCCAACTTTCTCGATGTCGGCGGTGGCGCAAACAAAGAGAAGGTCACTGAGGCGTTCAAGCTGATGCTGAAAAACCCCAAGCTCAAAGCGATACTGGTCAACATTTTCGGCGGCATCATGAAGTGCGATGTGATTGCCGAAGGTGTGGTGGCGGCTGCGCGTGAGGTGCATCTGACGGTGCCGCTGGTGGTGCGTCTGGAAGGCACCAACGTCGATCTCGGCAAAAAGATACTGGCCGAATCCGGTCTGCCTATCATCTCGGGCAACGATATGGCTGATGCGGCGCAGAAGGTGGTCGCCGCCGCGAAGGGGAAAAAATGAGCATCCTCATAAATAAAGATACACGCGTCATCACCCAAGGCATGACCGGCAAGGTCGGCCAGTTTCATACCCAGCAATGCAAAGCCTACGCGAACGGCGCAAATTGTTTTGTGGCGGGGGTGAATCCGAAAAAAGCGGGCGAGGTGTTCGAGGATATCCCGGTATATGCCTCGGTGCGCGCCGCGAAAGAAGCGACCGGTGCGACGGTGTCGGTGATCTATGTGCCGCCGTCGGGTGCCGCAGCGGCCATCGACGAAGCGGTGGAGGCCGAGCTGGATCTGGTGATCTGTATCACCGAAGGTATTCCGGTGCATGACATGTTGCGCACGCGATACAAAATGCAGGGAAAAAAGACGCTATTGATCGGCCCCAACTGTCCGGGTCTGATCACGCCGGACGAAATCAAGATCGGCATCATGCCGGGCCACATTCACAGGAAGGGACGCATCGGTGTGGTGTCGCGTTCCGGTACGCTGACTTATGAGGCGGTCGGGCAACTCAGCGCGCTGGGCATGGGGCAATCGTCCTGCGTCGGCATCGGCGGCGATCCCATCAATGGCCTTAAACATATCGATGTGATGCGGCTGTTCAACGATGATCCAAATACCGATGCGGTGGTCATGGTGGGCGAGATCGGTGGCAGTGATGAGGAAGAATGTGCTCGCTGGATCAAGGACAACATGAAGAAGCCGGTGGTCGGTTTCATCGCCGGAGTCACCGCGCCGGAAGGTAAGCGTATGGGGCATGCCGGCGCGATCATCTCCGGCGGACAGGGCGGCGCGAACGAAAAGCTCGCGGTGATGGAGGAGTGCGGTATCCATATCACGCGCAATCCGGCGGAGATGGGGCGTGTGATGCAGAAGATACTGAAGGGATAATTGATGTTGGAAATGTTTTCTACCTCCCAGTTCTGGGTGGATGTGTTCAAGATCATCATGATCGACCTGCTGCTGTCGGGAGACAATGCGGTGGTGATCGCGTTGGCGTGCCGCAATCTGCCCGAGGCGCAGCGCCGCAAGGGCATTCTGTACGGCGTGGGTGGCGCAATTGGGCTGCGTGTGGTGCTGACGTTTTTTGCGGTCAGCCTGCTGGCCTTGCCTTATCTGAAGTTGATCGGAGCTTTATTGCTGTTGTGGATCGGTGTCAAGCTGCTATTGCCGGAAGAAGAGCATGGCGAGGGCAATATCAAGGCCGAAGCCAATCTGTGGGGGGCGGTGAAAACTATCATCATCGCCGACTTCGTGATGAGTCTTGACAATGTGCTGGGTGTCGCGGCTGCGGCACACGGAAATGTGTGGCTATTGGTGTTTGGTTTGTTGATCAGCATCCCGATGATTGCCTGGAGTAGCCAGCTGGTGCTTAAACTGATCGACCGTTTCCCAGTCATCGTGTTGGGAGGCGGCGCATTGCTGGGTTACGTGGCGGGAGAGATGCTGGTCACCGAAGCGTTGTTCAAGCCTCTGCTGGAGACCTGGCATTTCCTGCATAGTCTGGTTCCGGTGGTCTGCGCGGTTCTGGTGGTGGCGCTTGGTAAGTGGCTGGCATCGCGCAAGGTGGCGGGCGGAGAGGTGATTGATCTGGTGGATGAACGGGTTTCCGGTTCTCCGCTGGACAATAAATAAACGAGGATGAAGAAATGAAAATATTGATCCCAGTGGATGGCTCCGATAATGCGAATCGTGCCGTGGAGCATGTGATCGGCTCTGCCAAGGAGCTGAAAGAGGTGCCGCAAATATACCTGCTCAATGTGCAGTGGAAGCTGGCGTCCGGCAACGTGAAGTTGTTCATTGATCAGGATACCATCAACGATTATTACCGTGAACAGGGGGCTGCGGCACTGGCTGAGGCGCGTGCCAAGCTCGATGCGTCCGGGCTAGCCTATTCCTACCATGTCAGCGTCGGTGCGCCTGCCGAAGCAGTGATCCACTATGCACAAGAGCATCAGATCGATCAGATCGTGATGGGGGCACACGGGCAGGGCACACTGTCCAGCCTCTTGCTGGGCTCGGTTGCCGGGAAAGTCATGCAATTAGCACAGATGCCAGTTCTGTTGGTGAAATAAAAATATCTAGATATTCCAATAAATCAAATAGGTATGGTTTGATTTTGGAAAATGTTTTAGTATTCGTCCATGCGTCGATACGATAGGCAAAGAATGGCATGGCAAACATCAAAAAAGTGACGTTCCTCAAGGCCGATTGGTTCGTCGGTCTGCTGGTCGCGTTGCTATTCCTGTTCAGTGCTTCTTCCGATCTGTTGCAAAGTCTGGAGCGCAAGGCTTACGACTTGGCCGTGCGAGCTTCCGAACGCACGCCCAGCGACAAGATCGCCATCATCGCCATCGATGATCAGAGTATTGCCAATCTCGGGCGCTGGCCGTGGCCGCGTGAGGTGCAGGCCAAGTTGCTGGATATTCTGTCCGGTGGGCAGGCCAAGGTGGTAGGTCACACCGTATTGTTCTCCGAGCCACAGGTCGATGCCGGTTTGGAATATGTCAGCAAGATCGGTGCGCTGGTCGCGAATTCTTCCCTGAAAGAAAGTAATCCCGCAGAGTGGGAGCAGTTGAATCTGTTGTTGCAGGAGGCGCTGTCGCATCTCGATAACGATCTGAAACTGGCCGAGAGTATCGCGAAGGCCAATTCGGTGTTGCTGGGGATGTTGTTCGAGCTGGGCGAGCCGCAGGGCAACCCGGATCGCCCATTGCCGGACTATGTGACCAAAAACGGTCTGCTCAATGTCGCGCCGGGGGCGGTAACGGCCATGCCCATCCTGAGCAACGGAGCGCAAGTTCCCATTCCCATGCTGGGCTCGTTCGCATTAGCGGTCGGCCATCTCAATGTCACGCCTGACGTGGATGGTGGGATACGTACCGAACCGCTGGTGCTCAGTTATTTCAATCAATATTATCCCTCGCTGTCGCTCATGCTGGCGGCCAAGAGTCTGAATCTGGAACCGCGCGACATTCAGGTGCGGCAGGGCGAGACGGTACAGGTCGGCAACCTGAAGATCGCGACCGACCCGATGTCGCGCATGTATACCTATTTCTATAGTGACAGGGACGGTAAACCCGCGTTTCAGGTGGACTCGTTCTACGATGTGCTGAGCGGCAAGATCCCCGCCGAGAAATACCGTGACAAGATCGTGCTGATCGGCGCCACCGCCGCCGGTGTCGGCGCGCTGCAAGTGACCCCGGTGTCGGCGGCGATGCCGCCGGTGTTGACGTTGGCACACACAGTCTCCAGCATCCTCAAGCAGGATTTCTTCGTGGTGCCGGGCTGGGCGTTCTGGGCCGAGCAGGGGGTATTCCTGCTGGTTGCACTGTATCTGATTGTGTTGTTGCCGCGCCTGAGTGCCGGCATCGGTGCCGCCGTCACCACGGTGCTGTTCATTCTGCTGTTGTCCGGGCATTTTGTGCTGATGACTACGCAGGCGCTCTGGTTGCAGTTGATGACACCCGCCGCGTTGTTGCTGGTGGGGCATCTGTTGTTGACCACCAAACGTTTTCTCGTCACCGAAAAAGGCAAGATCAAATCCGATGCGGACTCGGCGGAGAGCAACCGTATGCTGGGATTGGCTTTCCAGGGGCAGGGGCAGCTGGATATGGCGTTCGACAAATTCCGCAAGGTGCCGGTCGATGACAGCCTGATGGACGTGCTCTACAACCTGGGGCTGGACTTCGAGCGCAAACGTCAGTTCAACAAGGCTGAGTCGGTGTTCAAATACATGTCCGACTACAACCCCAAGTTCCGCGATCTGGAGCAGCGCCTGAACCAGGCCAAAGCGATGTCGGAGACGTTGATCCTCGGCGGCAATAGCGGCAAGAGCAACGCCAGCACCATGGTGCTGGACAAGGCGGGGATGTCGAAGCCGATGCTGGGGCGTTATGAGATCGAAAAAGAGCTGGGCAAAGGCGCGATGGGCGTGGTCTATCTGGGCAAGGACCCCAAGATCAGCCGCGTGGTGGCCATCAAGACCATGAACCTGTCGCAGGAGTTCGAGGAGGACGAGCTGGACGAAGTGAAGGCGCGTTTCTTCCGCGAGGCGGAGACGGCGGGACGATTGAACCACCCCAATATCGTCACGATGTACGATGCGGGAGAAGAGCACGACCTCGCCTATATTGCGATGGAGTTCCTCAAGGGCAAGGATCTGGTGCCGTATACCAGACGCGACAATCTGCTGCCGCTGCCCCGAGTGCTGGGCATCATCGCGCGTGTGGCGGATGCGCTGGATTATGCCCATACGCTGCATGTGGTGCATCGCGATATCAAACCGGCCAACATCATGTATGACCCGGAAAGCGACACAGTGAAAGTCACCGATTTTGGTATCGCGCGCATTACCGATTCCTCCAAGACCAAGACCGGCATGGTGCTCGGTACGCCGTCCTTCATGTCGCCGGAACAGCTGGCGGGAAACAAGATCGGCGGGCAGTCCGATCTGTTCTCGCTGGGGGTGAGTCTGTACCAGATGGCCTGTGGTAAGCTTCCTTTCGAAGGGGAGTCGATGGCGCAGCTGATGTTCCGTATCACGAGTGAGCCGCCAACCGATATTCTGAGCGTGAATCCAGAGATTCCGCCTTGTGTCGTGGCGATCATTGATCGGGCGCTGGCCAAGACGCTGGAGCAGCGTTATCAGACCGGACGGGAAATGGCCGAGGCGATCCGCCAGTGTGCCGCCACCTTACATTGAAGATGAAGCGCAGGGGGAAGATGTGAATATTCAAGACGCACTGGAGATCGTAAGCCTGAGCCATCCGGGGATGGTCAGGTCGCACAACGAGGACAGTGTGACTTTCGATACCGCCGCCGGGTTAGTCGTGTTGGCCGATGGTATGGGGGGGTATAACGCGGGTGAAGTGGCCAGCGGGATCGCTGTCTCCGTCCTGTCTAGCGAAATCAAACATCACCTGCAAGACGCACATCCAGAAGAGCCGGATCCTTTCAGTGGCGAGGATACGGGAGTCGTGCTGTTGCGCGACAATGTGCAAAAGGCCAACGCTTCCATCTATCATGCGGCGGAGAGTCAGCCGCAATATTCCGGGATGGGTACCACCATCGTTGCGGGTCTGTTCTACGATGACCGGGTGGCGGTCGCGCACGTCGGCGATTCGCGCATGTATCGTTTGCGCGGGGAGGTGTTCGAGACCATCACGCGCGACCATTCATTGCTACAGGAACAGATCGACAGCGGCATGATCAGCGAGGCGGATGCGCGTACTTCGAAGAATCGCAATCTGGTGACACGCGCGGTAGGTATCGACGCGGAGGTGGAGCCGGAGGTGCATGTCCACCAGGTGCAGGTGGGTGATATCTATCTGTTGTGTTCCGACGGCCTCAACGACATGATCGTTGACGAAGAGATCGGCGCGACATTGAAGATGCTCAAGGCCAATCTGTCATTGGCTGCATCGGCGTTGATTGAGTTGGCCAACGACAACGGCGGGCGCGACAATGTGTCGGTGATCCTGGTGAAAGTGAACGGCAGGTACGCTGCACCGCGTGGTTGGATGGCGAAATTGTTATCTTGGTTTAAGAATTAATTACGGGGATAGTATATGTCAGCCAAATTGATACTCAGCATGGATGGTGCAGTGCTGAAAGAATATGAGATAAGTAAGGAGCGTACGCTGATCGGACGCAAGCCGCATAACGATATCGTTATCGAGAATCTGGCGGTCAGTAGCGAACATGCGGCGGTCATCACCATTCTCAACGACTCTTTCCTCGAAGATCTGGACAGTACCAATGGCCTGTCGGTCAACGGAGTGGTCACCAAGAAGCATTTCCTGCAGAACAACGATGTGATCGAGATCGGCAAATACAAACTCAAATATTTGAATGACCAGCCGGGAGAGGCTAAGCCGGAAGACTTCGAAAAAACCATGGTGCTGAACAGGCCAGCCAAAGGCGGTGCCCCTGGTGATGCCACCGGGCGCTTCACTCCGGGGCATGGGGATGCCACGGGCCGGTTCGCGCCACCGGCGGCGGCCAAGCCGGCTGCGACGGTGCAGGCACAGGCACCCGCTGCACCAGCGCAATCTGCACAACAAGCAGCTGCCGTGCAGATACTGAACGGTCCGAATGCGGGACGGGAACTAGAACTGGTGAAGAGTCTGACCACACTGGGCAAGCCGGGTGTGCAGGTGGCAGTGCTGGCGCGCCGTCCGCATGGCTTTTTCATCACCCATGTCGAGGGAGAAAGCTTCCCTTCCGTCAACGGAGCGTCGGTAGGCGAGCAGCCACACCAGTTGGCCGATCACGACATCATCGAGCTGGCCGGTGTGAAGATGGAGTTCTATTTCAAAGCCTGATCCGCGATGACATGCCGATGATGACTCCTGCATATTTACCGAGGGCTGCATGAAAAAACACGCGCTTTTGATCGGGTTGGGTCTGGCCATCGTTTTCCTGTTCATCGGCAATGCGGCGAAACTCTATCAGATGGGTTTCGTCAGCTTCATGGAAGCCAAGCTCTACGATACCCGCCTGCGCTGGACGATGCCGAACACCGTGGACGAGCGTATCGTCATTCTGGATATCGACGAGAAGAGCCTGCGCGATGAGGGACACTGGCCGTGGGGGCGCGACAAGCTGGCATTGATGCTGGACAAGTTGTTTGACAAATACGGTATCGCGGTACTGGGCTTCGACGTGGTCTTTGCCGAAAAGGACAACAGTTCCGGTTTGTCGGTGTTGCAGGATCTCGGGCGCAATCAGCTCAAGAACGTACCGCAGTTCCAGTCGGCATTGGACCGGATCAAACCACAACTGGAATACGACGCCCTGTTCGCCAAAAAACTGTTGGATCGGAACATTGTCCTAGGCTATTACTTTAACAGTTCCAACAACACCTCCGGGGCGTTGCCCGATCCGGTATTTCCGCCGGGAACCTTTAAGGATCGCCCCATCGACTTCATCAAGTCGGACGGCTACGGCGGCAATCTGGAGCAGTTGCAGAACCGAGCCGCCAGTGCCGGACATTTCACCCAGGCACCGGACTCAGACGGTTTGGTGCGCCGCGTTCCCATGATTATCGAATACGACGGTGCCTATTACGAATCCCTGTCGCTGGCGATGGTACGCACCTTGCTGGGCAACCCTCAACTCAAGGCGGGGTACGGCAGTGATGACAAGGATTATGCAGGTCTGGAATGGCTGGAGTTCGATGACTTGCGTATCCCGGTGGACAGTGCCGCGAGCGCTCTGGTTCCTTATCGCGGCTTCCGTGGTTCGTTCAGATATGTTTCGGTCACCGATGTGTTGAACGAACGTGTTCCGCTCGAATATTTGCAGCACAAGATCGTGTTGCTGGGGACGACGGCTCCCGGCCTGCTCGATCTGCGTTCCACGCCGGTGGATGAGGTCTATCCCGGGGTCGAGATCCACGCCAACATGATCAGTGGCATCCTCGATCAGTCGATCAAATCCAGCCCGCCGTATATCCTAGCCGCCGAAGTAGTGTTGCTGCTGATCATTGGTGTGGCATTGAGTTTCCTGTTGCCGTTATTGAGTCCGATACAGGACACATTGGTCTCGCTGACGGTGCTACTGGTGACGGTCGCGGTGAATGCTTATGTCTGGCAGCAAGGCGATATTGCCTTGCCATTAGCCAATAGCCTGCTGATGGTGCTGGCATTGTTCGCACTCAATATGTCCTACGGCTATTTCGTCGAATCGCGCACCAAACGCCAGATCACCAACCTGTTTGGGCAATATGTTCCCAAAGAAGTGGTGGGCGAGTTGAGTGAGCGTCCCGAGCAGGTTTCGATGGAGGGTCATAGCCGCGAGATGACCATCCTGTTCTCGGATGTGCGCGGTTTCACCACCATCTCGGAAGGTCTCGATTCGAAAGAGCTGTCGCTGCTGATGAACGAGTTTCTGACACCGCTCTCTCGCGTTGTCTACAAACATCGCGGCACGATAGACAAATACATGGGCGACTGCATCATGGCGTTCTGGGGCGCGCCGTTGCCGGACGAACAGCATGCGCACCATGCCATTCAGGCCGGTTTGGAGATGTTGCAGACGCTGGAAACTTTGCAGCCTTATTTCAAGGAACGCGGCTGGCCGGAGATCCGTATCGGCGTCGGCCTCAATACCGGCAAGGTGAGCGTCGGCAACATGGGATCCGAGGTGCGCGTCGCTTACACGGTGATGGGTGATGCGGTGAATCTGGCCTCCCGGCTGGAGGGCATCACCAAAGAATACGGTGCGGGGATCGTGGTCGGCGAGAACACCATGCAAGCCGCGCCGGATTTCGTGTATCGCGAACTGGATATGGTGCGCGTAAAAGGAAAGGACTTGCCGGTCGCCATCTACGAGCCGCTTGGGCTGACCGGAGAGGTCGGGCAGGCCGTGCTGGAGGAGGTGGCCCGTTTCCATCAGGTGGTGAACGCCTACCGCAAACAGGAATGGGATCAGGCCGAGTCGCAATTATCCGAGCTGCTGAAAACGGCTCCTCATGCCAAGTTGTACCAGGTCTACGCGGAGCGCGTGGCCTATTTCCGCGAACACCCCCCCGGTGCGGACTGGGATGGCGTGTTCGTGTTCAAGACAAAATAGCCGTGCAAGGATGACACATCGATGAGAGTGAGGATATTGGGTTGCAGCGGCGGCATCGGTGGCAATCTGCGCACCACTTCCATGTTGCTCGACGACGATGTGTTGATTGATGCCGGAACCGGTGTGGGCGATCTGAGTCTGACCGAGATGGTGCGGATCGACCATGTATTCGTGACGCATTCGCATCTCGATCACATCGCGAGTATCCCGCTGATGATCGACAGTGTCGGATTCATGCGCGATACCCCGCTTACTGTGCATGCCACGGCGGAGACCATCGCGATATTGAAACAGCATGTGTTCAACTGGAAGATATGGCCGGATTTCAGCGAGATCATGAACGAGCAGCAGCCCTGTATGCGTTATGAGACCATCGAGCTGGGCAAGACAGTTGCACTGGGTGGGCGCAGGATCACGCCGCTGCCCGCGAACCATGTAGTGCCGGCGGTCGGCTTTCATCTGGAGAGCGGGGCAGGCAGTCTGGTGTTCACCGGCGACACGAGCACATGCGAGGCGCTGTGGGATGTTATCAACCGTATCGACGACTTGCGTTATCTGATTGTGGAAACGGCGTTCTCGAATGTGGAGCTGGAATTGGCGGTGAGGTCCAAACATTTTTGTCCCAGCCTGCTGGCTAAAGACCTGCTCAGGCTGAAGCGCGATCCGCAGATATTCATCACGCACTTGAAGCCCGGTGAAGTCGAGCTGACCATGCGCGAGATCGGGGAATGTGTCAGCGGTTTTATTCCGAAGATGTTGCAGAACGGACAGGTTTTCGAATTTTAGGGACAAGGCGGATTGAAGACATGCAAGACACTTGGAAGAATGATCGTGTTGCGAAAGGACGGGGCGGTAGGTCGCCATCGTGCTGCCACATCGATCTGTATCGATTCCAGGTGCGAATGATGAAACGGTCGGGGCGGTTATGAACAGTACGGAGCAAGTCAATGTGAGCGATGTGGGTGCCCAGTTAGAGTTCACCAAGAACCTCAACCAGGTCACCAACAAGATTCACGCGACGAACAATATCGACGAAATCATGCTGGATGTCAGCAAGGATATCTGCGGCCTGTTTAATGCTGACCGACTGACGATTTATGTCGTCGGTGAAGACAAGACTTCACTGGTCTCCAAGGTCAAGACCGGCCTGAATTCGTTCAAGGATCTGAAGTTGCCCATCGCGGAGCAGAGTATCGCCGGATTCGCGGCGTTCAATAAGAAGCTGCTCAACATCAAAGACGTGTACGACGAACAGGAGCTCACCGGCTTCAGCTCGTCGCTGCATTTCTTGCAGGATGTGGATAAACGCACCGGATACCGCACCAAGCAGATGCTGGTTGCGCCCATCATGGAGGCCAGCAGCGGTGAATTGATCGGCGTGATGCAGATCATTAACAACAAGGCCGGGCAGCCTTTCCCGACGCTGGTGGAGGAGGGCGCGCGCGAACTCAGTCAGACCTTGGCGGTGGCATTGCGCCAGCGCCAGCAACAGGCCGGTGCGGTCAGGACGAAGTACGACTATCTGGTTGCGGATGCGGTCATGTCGGCGGCCGAGTTCGAGCTCGCCACACGCACGGCGCGGCGCAAAGGCATAGATATCGAGGACGTGCTGATCGACGAGTTCCAGGTGAAGACCGAGGCGTTGGGCAAGGCTTTGTCGAGCTTCTTCGGCGTGCCTTACGAGGCTTATCGTGCCGACCGTATCAAACCCGCAGAGCTGCTCAAGAACCTGCGCCGCGAATACGTGGAAAGCAGCCACTGGGTGCCGGTCGACGATACGCCGGACGGGCTAATCATTTTGACCACCGATCCCGAGCGTATCCAGGCGTCGCGCGTGGTCAACAACATCTACCCGAAATACCGCCTGATCTACAAGGTTTGTCCGCAGCGCGAATTCAAAGCCACACTCGACCTGTTCTACGGCGGTGGCGGAGCCGGAGCGGGCGATGCCACCGGCAGTTTCGAAGACATGGGCTCGATGGACGACCTGCTGACTTCGCTGGGCGGGGACGAGGAAGAATCGAGCGCGGTCAGCCAGGAAGACGTCAGTGCCGCCGCCGACAACGAGTTGGTCAAGCTGGTGAACAAGATTATCGTCGATGCCTACAAGATGGGGGCGTCGGATATCCATATCGAGCCGATGCCGGGCAAAGGCAAGACCGGTATCCGTTTGCGCAAGGACGGTTCCCTGCTCAATTACATCGAGGTGCCCTCGACCTATCGCAACGCTCTGGTGACGCGCCTGAAGATCATGTGCGATCTGGACATCTCGGAGAAGCGCAAACCGCAGGACGGCAAGATCAAATTCAAAAAATATGGTCCACTGGATATCGAGTTGCGTGTGGCGACCATCCCCTCGCAGGGCGGTGTGGAAGACGTGGTGATGCGTATCCTGGCCTCGGGCGAACCCATCCCGCTGGACAACATGGGCTTCTCGGTGCGCAATCTGGAGCTGGTCAAAGCCACGGTAAGCAAGCCCTACGGGCTGTTCTTCGTGTGCGGCCCGACCGGTTCCGGTAAAACCACCACGCTGCACTCCATCCTGAAACACATCAACACCCCCGAGACCAAGATCTGGACGGCGGAAGATCCGGTCGAAATTACGCAAAAGGGTCTGCGTCAGGTGCAGGTGAACAAAAAAGCCGGACTCGATTTTGCCACGGTGATGCGCGCCTTCCTGCGTGCTGACCCGGACGTGATCATGGTGGGTGAAATGCGCGACAAAGAAACCGTTTCCACCGGTATCGAGGCTTCGTTGACCGGCCACTTGGTGTTCGCTACCCTGCACACCAACAGTGCACCGGAATCCATCAGCCGTTTGCTCGATATGGGCATGGACCCGTTCAACTTTGCCGATGCCTTGCTCGGCATTCTGGCGCAGCGTCTGGCCAAACGATTGTGCAAGGACTGCAAGAAGCCGCATATCGCCAGTCAGGAAGAAATCAAGGCGTTGCTCACCGAATATGCGGCTGAGCTGTTGACCACCGAGACCTGGAAGAAGGATCCCAATACCGCCTACAAAGCACTGTATGCCGAATGGATCAAACTGTTCGCCGACGACAAAGGACAGATCACGCTGTATGAACATGTCGGCTGCGATAAATGCTCCGGCACCGGATATCGCGGGCGTGTCGGTTTGCACGAACTGCTGATCGGCTCCGACCCGGTGAAGAAGGGTATCCAGGAGCATGCGCGCGTCGCGGAACTGTTCGCCATCGCACTGGAAGAGGGAATGCGCACCCTGAAACAGGACGGTATCGAAAAAGTGCTGTCCGGTATCACCGATATCCATCAAGTACGTGCGGTGTGCATCAAATAACCCAATCATTCATACGGAACAGATGATCATGCGAGATACCCAATCCCAGAGCGATACGACGGCCGTACAGCAGCCTTCTGCCACGATGGATATGCTGGCCCGTCTGAACGAACTGAATGCAATCGGCGCGGCTCTCTCTAACGAAAAGAACATCGATGTGCTGCTCGAATACATCTTGCTGGCAGCCAAGAAGATCACCAATGCCGACGCGGGGACGCTGTATCTGGTCGATTCCGAGCGGCAGGTGTTGACCTTCGAGATCATGCGTACCGATTCTTTGGGGGTGCAGATGGGCGGCACCACCGGCAAGCGCATTCCTTTTCCGCCCATCCAGATGTATATCGACGGTCAGCCCAATCTGGCCATGGTGGTGACGTATGCGGCGCTGCGCGGCGAGACCATCAATATCGAGGATGCTTATCTGGTCGAGGGGTTCGACTTTTCCGGCACCAAGAACTTCGATGCCAAGACCGGTTTCCGTTCGCAGTCGTTTCTTACTGTACCGATGCGCAACCACGAAAGCGAGATCATCGGTGTGGTGCAACTGATCAATGCCATCGATCCGGTCAGTAAAACGGTGAAGTCGTTCAGTCAGGACGACCAGCAATTACTCGAATCACTCACCTCGCAGGCCGCGATTGCACTCAGTAACCGTCGCCTCATCCAGCAGCTTGAGGGATTGTTCGAAGCATTCATCGGTCTGATCAACACGGCGATTGACGATAAGTCCCCCTACACTGCGGGTCACTGCGTACGTGTACCGGCGCTCACCATGATGCTGGCCGAGGCGGCCAGCCATGCCCATGAGGAGAAGTCATGGCCCGGTTTCGTGATGACCGACAAAGAGCAATACGAACTCAAGATCGCCGCCATGCTGCACGACTGCGGCAAGATCACCACTCCGGTGCATGTGGTCGACAAATCGACCAAGCTGGAAACCATCTATGACCGTATCCATCTGGTCGATGCCCGTTTCGAGGTGCTCAAACGCGATGCCGAGATCACCATGCTGCGCGCCGAGTTGGCGGCGGCTGGCGATGCCGCGATCATCGAACAGGCACGTCAGACCTGTGCGGCGACCATCGAACAATATGAGGCGGATCGAAAATTTTTGCGCTGGTGCAACATGGGTTCCGAACGCATGGCCGATGAGGAGCTTGATCGGGTGCGCAAGATTGCCAAATATGAGTGGCGCAACGAGGAAGGGGAAATGGCCGATTTCCTCAGCGCAGACGAGGTCGAGAACCTCACCATTCGGGCCGGTACACTCACTGCAGCCGAACGCGAGATCATCAATCATCACATCGTGGTCACCATCAAATTGCTGGAATCACTGCCCTGGCCTAAACACCTGAAGAATGTGACCGATTATGCGGGGGCGCACCATGAACGTATGGATGGCACCGGCTACCCACGCGGCCTGACGCGCGAACAGATGTCCATGCAGGCGCGCATGATGAGCATCGCGGATATTTTTGAAGCGCTCACTGCAAAAGACCGGCCATACAAAGAAGGCAAGATGCTCACGGATGCGCTGACCATCCTCGGAAAATTCAAACTCAACGGGCATATAGACCCGGATCTGTTCGACATTTTCATCCGCGAGAAGGTCTATCTCACGTATGCGCAACAGTTCCTCGATTCGTCTCAGATCAACGAGGTGGATGAAAGCAAAATACCGGGGTATGTGCCCTAGTCGATTGGATGGCGAAAAATGCGAGTACGGATAGTTCGCAGATTCCGGGAGAGGGAGGTCAGACCACAACTATGGCTCTGATCTCCACGCCTTTGCAAAAAAGGTGCTCAGGCGGCTTTTAGAAGAATTACATTGAACTGGACATCGTGAATAATCGAAGCGGCAATGTCTAGGTGAGTCTGAGCCTCTTCGCTTTTAAGTCGGTTTTTCGCACGACCCAGCGCTTCAATCGCAGCCGAAATCTGCTGGCTGACGACATCTTCAATTTGCTGTTCCACCGTCACCTCCTATGTACGCATTTCGCAAATGTTAACTGCGTCAGTTTAATAGACGGGTATGACAGAAATATTATGATAATCAGGTAAATGCTAATTAAGTCGCCCATTCAGGGTTCGATACGCTGGGCGAGTGCCGTTGGGGCGATGACTCTTACAGCTACGGACATCCCTCACCACGAACGGGAGACCTAACCGGATATTTCCTGACGCCCCGAGATGTACTTCACTTTGCTGATTGAATCACGCGGAGGTCGCACTTCTTCAGTCGTTCTGCCATCACTCGCATGACAGCAATGGCAAACCCCGGAGTTTCATCAAGCAAGAAATGGAAACGTTTTTCATCGACTTTGGCAAGCTTGCAATTGCTGCTCGCGATAACGGTCGCATAACGCGGCGCTTTGTCAATTACGGCTATTTCGCCGAGTATCGCTCCAGACGTGCATTTCTCGAACAATACGCCGCCAATAAAAATATCGGCTTCACCTTCAACCAGGACATACATGACATCGCCGAGCTCCCCCTCCCGGAACAGCGTTTTCCCGCTTTCAATTTCTATGAGATCGGTGTCGTTTTTAAATAGGTCGAAAAATGGCATGAGGTTTTTCCTGAAAGAATGGTGTTGTTGAGAGGCGGGTTGGTTTTGCCGCCTTTAGTTGTTATCCTTGGTCTTCTTTGTGCTACTTTTGGATTTTGATGGGGCGATATCCTCTATTGCAACCCGTGATTTCAAAGGTGTGGATTTTGCACTGGTGGGCTTAAGCTGTTTCTTTGCCGCCTTGGCTGCTTCCTTTTCTCTCAATTCGCGCATCACTTTGCGCCATTCAAAAAGTTGCTCATCTTCCAATTCGAGCTGTATGGCCAAGGCTTCCTCGGTGGTGATTTTTTCTTTTTCGAGCCGATGCGGGAGTTTTCCTGACATTCTGGATAACAAGCGCTCGGATTCGATTTTTGACAACTTCGCAACCTTTGCCAAATATTCCGGCTTGCACATTTTTGCCATGAACTCTTCTCCTGTATGTTTAATTTATGTGCAAAATATTCTGACCCGGTAACCGATATGTTGCACTCATCCGGCTTTGACCATTATTTCCTGATGCGGGATCGTTTGAAATTGGTTAACGAGCTGAAGCGGACTTGTTCGCCGCAGATCGTTCAACCCGTGTTTGCCTTCTTCTGTCAGATTTAACGCATGTAGCAGCCGCGATTCGAAAGCGGCTGGTGTCGTCGAAATAATCTCATCGGGAACGCCGAATTTTTGCGTCAGTCTGGTATGGCTTTCAAAGCCGTAGGACACAACAAAGGGATGCATTCCAGAGCTGATGGCAGCTAAATAATCACTGTATTCATCTCCGCACGCATAAGCACATGCCGGATTGATCTCCATGTATTGCCTTGCCTGTTTCAGATATGAGCACTTGTTTTCTTTCAACGGAATACAGGCGAAGTAATCGAACCGGTCGGTGTCTATGCCATGACGACCGAAAAGGCGCTTTAAAGTCTGTTCGGGTTCGATGGTGATGTTGCGCGTGATCAATCCTACACGGGTATTCGGACATTCCAGCAGTGTTTCTAACAGGGACGCGATGCCGGGATATAGAGTCGCCTCATGCCGGTAAACCTCCGTAAGCGTTTCACGTAAACGCTTACGGCTTTGTTTTCCAAATTGGCGGCGCAGATTCGTGGGAAACTCGCGCAAGCCACCAATGAACTTGAATAGTTTGCGTCGCTTCTGGAAGCGGTCAATATCGCCGATATCCATGTCGTGTTGGAGAAAGGCAAGTTCAATAGCGTGAAAAGCATCAATGGTCGTGCCATCGGCATCAAGCAGTACCAGTTGCTCTCTTTTGTTGTATCGAGCCATGTTGCTCATGGTAGGGCGTTCTTGTGACAGGCGTGTGACGGTGGTGTCGGAATGCAAGCAGATCAAATTACCGCGAAACTTGCTGGTAATCATTCCAATCTAGAATGTCCGGGTGATATCCGATTGACCATCTCATGCAGGGGGAATTGTTATGTATCGAAAACGTCCTATGACAATATTGGCTTTCGTCGCCTTGATGGCTTTGTCGCTGTACGCCGGTGCAGAAGGATTCGAACGGCGTGATGCTCAGGCTGCATATATGAAGGCAGCGGTGCCCGAAGTAGAGTTCATTACGCTTCTTTCTGCGGGAGATACTGTTAATGGTTATACGATGGCAGGAATTCCTGATGGGCTGGGGGTTTACGATAATGGGGATGGCACGTTTTCGGTGTTGATGAATCATGAGATATATGCCGATGACAACGGTCCGGTAGGTGTAGTGCGCGCACACGGTGGGACGGGCGCTTTTGTTTCGGAGTGGGTGATCGAGAAACGTGCGCTGAAAGTTCTTTCGGGTGCTGATTTGATGAAGAACGTCTATCAGCAAGATGCTCATACCGGCGCATGGCATGCCGTGCCGACAGTCGGCATGCAGGGAAAAACCCGTTCGTTCGCCCGCCTGTGCTCTGGCGATTTGGCTGATCAGAATGCTTTCTTCAACAAGACTACCCGCCAGGGAACCCGGCAACGTATCTATTTAAATGGCGAAGAAGGAGCTCCGATATATCAGCGAGGTTTGGCACACGTGGTTACCGGCCCCGACAAAGGCAAAAGCTATGTATTGCCCTGGACGATGGATGCCAACGGCGCGTGGGAGAATTTGCTGGCCAACCCGTATTCTGGCGACAACACCGTTGTGATCGGTAATGCCGATGGGGGGAGCAATGGCATCTATGTCTATGTCGGGAAAAAGCGTAAGACGGGTAACGATATTGAAAAGGCCGGACTGATAGCGGGCGCACTTTATCGTGTTGCAGTCAGTGGCAATCTCCCCGAAACCCGTGCTGTCGATGCCGGTCTTGGCCTCGTTATGAATACGAGGGGGAATTATGCGGGGGCGTTTAGCCTTGTTGCTGGGGCGGATGCGGGCAATGCCTCTAGCACCCGCTTTTTGCGTCCTGAAGATGGGGCTTGGGATAAGAAGAATCACAATCGCTATTTTTTCGTCACTACCGACCGGATGGACGCGGAAAAAGACGGGAATTTGAATCCTGATGTCGAAGCGCACCAAATCGGGCGCTCACGTTTGTGGGCACTAAACTTCGTCGATTCCGCCAAACCTGAACTCGGTGGAGAGCTTGAAATGTTGCTGGATGGCACGACTGGTCGAGGTGGTTATCAGATGCTGGACAACATGACTGTGAACGACGATGGTTCGATCCTGCTTCAAGAGGATGTCGGCGATAACCAGCACAACGGCAAGTTATGGCGCTTCGATCCCGCAGATGGAACGCTGGTCAAGCTGGCTGCTTTTGATCCCGCGCTATTCGGGGATATCGGCGTCGCTGCTGCCCTCACCAAAGATGAGGAATCTTCCGGGGTGATCGACATTACCGGCATTCTTGGGCGTAAGGACGGCAAGGTTTACAACCTGCTGGTCGCACAAAATCACGCACCCAGTGGCGATCCGAAAACAGTGCAGGGAGGCCAACTGTTGCTGATGGTTCGCTCCATACAGAAACATCGAGGGGCGAACACCCGCTAAGCAGAAATTTCGAGCTGGAAAAGATGCTTGCTAGTCCTGCTCAGTAGTGTGCCTGCGGGCAAAAAAAAGCATCCGGTTAGGGATGCTGAAAGAGGGGAGGAACTACATGCAACATTATGCCGACCTTGTATGAACAGGATATGACAAGGTGCTCAGGCTGATGGATCTAGTATTCCGAGCCTGCCGTATTTTTGGCCAGTGTCAGTTCGGACAAGGTGTTCGGTGCCAGAACGGAATGATAAAAACCTACCATGCGCTCGGCCTGATGACTTGCTGACCAGGAGTGGGCGTAGTCGCGACCGGAGGCACTCAGTGCTTTGCGGGTTTCACTGTCTGCCAGCATTTTGACCACTTTGTCGGAGAAATCATCCAGCTCCTCTTTGGCAATCCATACCCCGAGTCCATCGCGTAACACATCACGGGTGCCCAGTTCCGCCGTCGAAATGACCGGGACTCCTTGCGCCATTGCTTCCAGCAAGACCAGTCCCTGCGTCTCGGTGCGCGAGGAGAAGACGAAGATGTCGGCGGAGCTGTAGCAACTGTTCAATTCGGTGTGGCGATCCAGATAACCGATGAACATGACGTTGTTGCTGAGTTCCCGTGTCGCGACCTCTTGCATCAGACTGTCGCGTGCCGGGCCTTCTCCCGCGATAACGAACAGGATCTCGGGAACCTTTACCCTGACGCGAGCCAGGACTTTTAGCAGGAAGCCGATGTTTTTTTCGTGGGCGACACGTCCGACAAAAAGCAGCACAGGCCTGTCTTGTGGGATGCCGTAGTTGGCGCGGAAGGCGGCACGGTCTCCTGCTACGAAGCTGCCCGGTTCAATACCGGTTGGAATAACCTCGGTAGGGGTGTCTATGCCGTAATTTTTCAGAACTTGCAGCATGGGGTGGGAGGGAACGACCATGCCGTCCAGGCTGTTGCCCTGATGACGCGAAAAACGTTTGGCGATGAAGCGCATCAGCATCTTCGGCACGAACGGTATGTAGTGGTACAGATACTCTTCAAAGAAGGTATGGTAGGTCTCGACACAGGGAATGCCCAGAGACTTCGATAATTTGGTGCCCAGATAGTGGGCCACGAACGGGGTCTGGATATGGATGATGTCGTATTGTTCCGCGCGTAATTTGTCGAGATGCCCCATCACCCAGCCATACTGCATGAGCCGGTCTTCCGGGTCCATGGGCAGGTGGCGGGAGGGGACGCGCAGGATGTCGGTCTCATCCGCGCTCGGGGTCAGATAATCGGGGGCGATCAGGTGCACGGTGTGCCCGAGCGCGCGCAGGTTGCGGCGGAAGGTCTCTATCGAGGTAGAGACACCGTTGATACGCGGGAAATAGACATCGGAGATGAGCAGGATTTTCATGGTGGTTCTCCTTGGTGTGGATTAACTCGGTTGCCGGGAAGGTGATTCGGAGTGGGCGGGCTGTGTGCCGTTCCAGAGGATGAGTTCCATGCGGCCATCCAGGTGTTCAACGATGGCGGTGCAACTGTCCACCCAATCGCCGCAATTGATATAAGTGAGCCCTTCGACCTCTTTGATCATGGGCCAATGGATATGGCCACAGATCACACCGTCCAGTTGGCGCTCGCGGATATGGTGGATGACCGAATTTTCGAAATTGAAGATGAAGTTCACCGCAGTTTTGACCTTGCGTTTGGCATAACCGGCCAGTGACCAGTAGCCTGGTCGTTTGAACGTGCGGCGCAGCCATGACAGATAGACGTTCATCTGGACCAGGATGTCATAGGCGATATCTCCGAGGATAGCTACCCACTTATGGTGGCGCGTCACCTGGTCGAACTCGTCACCATGCAGCAACAGATAGCGGCGGCCATCCGCAGCAACGTGGACGTAGTCATGCTCTACCAGCACATCGCCGAACGAGGTGCCCACATATTCACGCATCGCCTCATCGTGGTTACCGGGAATGAAGAACACTTTCTCGCCGTGACGTGCGCGGCGCAACATCTTCTGCACGAAAGTGTTCTGCGCATGTGACCAATGCACCCCGCCACGGCGCATGGCCCACAAGTCGACGATGTCGCCGAGCAGAAACACGTGTTCGGAGGAGTAGGCCTTCAGGAATTCGAGCAGATGATGAGCCTGGCAGGCCTTGGTGCCCAGATGGATGTCGGACAGGAAGATCGAGCGCACTTGCTGCACGTTCATGTCCGTATCGTCTGGAGGGCAGTCTGTGCTGCGCTTGTCATTGCGGAGATCTTTTCCATGGACACAGCATGGCACGCGAATATTTCATCTTTGTTGCGGATTTGTGTCCGGTAAGTGAATTCATCTCTGAGCTGATGGCGGAGGGGAAAGGTTCAAGCGCGCAAGCATCATCGTAAATTCATCTCGACATCATAAAAGTGCAATGCAGGGAGAATAGAGTGGGGTCGTGACCGACTTGTCCGAAAGGAACGAAATGACTTATTTGATTCCGATGTTGTTCGTGCTGTTGTTTGCGGTGGTCGTGCTGATGGCGGGCATCCTGCTGAACCGGGAGCCGGGGCAAACTATTCAGGAGGCGATCAGTGACAGTCTGGTCTGGGGAGCGGGATGTTTTATCTCGTTCGGTACTGAATTCATGATACTGGGACATGTTTGAAACCGGAAGGGCAGAGGCCCACCTCCCGTTAAATACCCGGCAGGAGCATTCTATGGCAAGCGAATCATCCGATAGCAGCAACGCGACCGTGGAGCATCTGCTCAGAGAGGTTCCTTCGGTACACGAATCGACCAGTTGCGGCAAGGTGCTGGAGATATTCCACGAGAACAAAAAGTTGTATGCACTTCCCATTGTTAACGATAAAGACAGGCCGGTCGGATTGGTGGTCCGGCAGGATCTGACCGAGTTTTTCAGCAAACAGTTCGTCAAAGAATTGAAGGGTAAAAAACCGATCTCCACCCTGATGGATGATGATCCCATCATCGTCGACCGCAGCACCGGGATCGAAGATGTCTCCCGCATCATTCTGGATGCGGGCATGGAGCACATGGTGAGCGGTTTCATCATCACCAAGGAAAAACGCTACATGGGCATGGCCAACGGTTATGACCTGCTGGACGAGATGACCAGCCGCAAACAACGTTACCTGTTCGGTCTGGCGCATTACGATCAATTGACCGGCCTGCCAAACCGTACCCTGTTGATGGACCGGTTGAATCAGGCGCTCTGCGCATCCAGCCGGACGCCGCGTGCCTTGTCGCTGATGTTCGTTGATCTGGACGGATTCAAGGCGGTCAATGACACTTACGGCCACTCGATTGGGGACAGATTGCTGAAAGAAGTGGCGGAGCGTTTATTGGCCTGTCTGCGGGAAGGTGATACTGCCGCCCGCCTGGGGGGAGACGAGTTTGTTGTACTGTTGCTCGATTCCGATCTCGAGCGTGCGATCACGGTCGCACACCGTATACTCGGAATGCTGCGGGTACCTTACGAGTTCGGCAAGAAGACCATATCGAGCATCTCGGCCAGCATCGGTATCGCGGAATATCCGGTTCATGCTGAAGATATGGATACCTTGCTGACTTCCGCAGACAATGCCATGTATGTCGCCAAAAAATGCGGCAAGAACCAATTTGCGGTGTTCTGTTCAGAAACGGATAAATGATCTGATGTAGTAATGAAAGAAGTGTAGTAATGAAAAAAGCCTCCGCGTGATGTGCGGAGGCTTTTTTTCATCGCCGGATCAGGAGGCTTTGCGCATGAAATGTTTGGCGTAACGTTCGTTCATACGCGAGACCGGCATCAGGATGAACAGGTCGGCACAATTAAAATCAGGGTCCCAGGCGGGCTCGCCGGCGATGTAGGCACCGAGGCGCAGATAACCCTTGATGAGCGGCGGGATGATCACTTCCATGTCGCGGTTCAGCGCTTCCAGCGGCAGGGGGCAATGCGGGAACACGCGATATTCGGCGGGGGCCGCATGCAGCTTGTGTACCTTGTTGTACACGCTGGCGGCGTAATGACCACCGTCGCTCATGCCTATGCTGGCACAGCCGATCAGATATTCGTGGTTGTGTTTGCCGATATAGTCGGCCAGACCGCTCCATAACTGGGTGATGGTCGCACCGTCGCGATAGTCCCGGTGTACACAGGAACGTCCCACTTCCACCATGCGGTCGCGCAGATGAGCCAGACGTCCGATGTCGAACTCTGTCTCGGAATAATATCCACCGGCCTTGACTGCTTGCTCGGGCGGCAGAATGCGATAAGTGCCGACCACCCGGTTCGCATTGTGGTCGCGTACCAGCAGGTGATCGCAATAGCGGTCGTAACGGTCGATGTCCAGGCCGGATTCGGCGCTGGGTAATTTTGCGCCCATCTCTTCGGCGAATACCTTGAAACGGATGCGCTGTGCCTCCTCTACATCGGCACCGGTGCGTGCCAGACTGTAGGTGAGTCTTCTGGGTGATTCATCGGCCTGTTGCTGGATCAGATCGAGCATGTGGATCTCCTGTCGGGTTGATAGAGCCAGCTTAGTAGCGCGATGTTGCGGGAGCATGAAGAGATGATGAAAAATTGATGAAGCAGGCTTTATGCTGCTTCCGCTCCGGCGGAGTGGAACAGTGCGGAGTGGATTTGTTCCCGTGCCAGAGCGGTCAGGGCGCGCCTGTCCCCAAGTCGCGCATCCAGCGGCGCGAGCGTGGTGATGCGGACATGCAGGCGGTGCGCGCCCAGAATGTTGCGTAAAGACGAGATGAACGACATCTCACCGATATAGGCAGGCAGCGTGCTGGGCGTGCCGTGTTCATCCAGATAACGAATGGCGAGCGGCTGGATCTTGCCAGCGGCGTCAATGGCGGGTTGCAGCAGGGAAGAGTGGAAGTGTGCGAGCTGTGTGCCATCGGTCGTGGTGCCTTCGGGGAACACTGCCAGTGTCTCCCCGTGTTGCAGCAAATCGACCATGCGGGTATTGATCCGGGCGGCGGCGCGGGCTTTGCCGCGCTCGATGAACAGCGTCTCCGCACGCGCGCATAACCAGCCCAGCACGGGCCAGCGGCGCACCTCGTCCTTGGCGACGAAACGCATTGGTGTCACGGCGTTGAGCACGAAGATATCCAGCCACGAGATATGGTTGCTGACGATCAGCACATTGTGTGGCGCGTGTAACCGTTCGCTTTGGGCGAGTTCGATGTGCACGTTCAGGATACGCAACAGTTTGGCCGACCAGCTTTGCAGGATGCGCCGCTTGGCCATATGAGGCAGGCGCGGATAGGCCAGCGCAAGGAGCAACCCGTGTAACAGGTGCAGCAGGAAACGTAGCGCGCGTATCAATCTACTCAACAGGCTAAACACCGACAGGCTTTCGCAGCAATGGGGGCATGAGCGCTGCCGGAAGTACTCACTCGGCGGTGTAATTGCGGACGTCACGTCCTTCGAGCATATACACGACATATTCCGAGATGTTCTTTGCATGGTTGGCGATACGCTCGATAGCACGGATGATGAAGGCGACTTGCAGGGTGGTGGAAAGTTCACTGGTGTCTTCCATCATGTAGGCGACCAGATGGCGCAGGATGGAGCGGAATTCCTCGTCGACCAGTGTGTCTTTGTGCCCTATCTTGCGAGCGGAATCGCTGTCCATCGCGTCGAATGCTGCCATCGCACCTCCCAGCATCCCGAAGGCGATACTGGCCAGATATTCGATCTGCAATTGGCGCGGTAGCTGAAGGTTGGTCTTTTGCGCGAGGGTTCTGGACATATGCGCGATG
The DNA here is from genome assembly GCA_964571195.1 of uncultured Gallionellaceae bacterium. GTDB lineage: Bacteria > Pseudomonadota > Gammaproteobacteria > Burkholderiales > Gallionellaceae > PALSA-1006. The sequence goes on from CAZNAD010000005.1 coordinate 60,986, forward strand.
TTCTCGGCCTCGTCACCGATACGCTCGAGGTCGTTGACTGTCTTGATAACCGCTGAGACCAGGCGCAGGTCGTTCGCCGTGGGCTGGCGACGAATCAGTATGTCGATACACAATTCATTGATCTCGACTTCCAGCGCATTGACGATATGTCCCTCGTCGATGACGCGATCCATCGTCATCAGATCGTGCGTGGTGAGCGAGTCGATGGATTGCCGGAACTGATTGGAGGCGATTACGCCCATCTCTTGCATACGGGTGCATACAGCGCTGAGCTCGGCATCGAACCGGGTTGAGGTATGCGGTGGATATTTCATCTGGGGTGGTCAGGCAAACGATCAGGATGGCCGGATACGATACCTGCGCAATATGACAAACAGGTTACGCGACAAGCCGGGTGGTGTGGCGTGGCTCGAACAGGCCGGTGCGCTCCAGCGGGGCACCGGTCAACATTCTGGCGCATTCGGCGGGAGGCAGTGGTTTGCTGAAGAAATAGCCTTGCACCAGATCACATCTGGCGGTGTGCATGAAATCGAGCTGCTGCTGTGTCTCCACACCTTCCGCCACGACCTCCAGGCCGAGGGCATGAGCCACCGCGATGATGGTTCTGGCGATCTCGCCGTTATCCGAGTCGGTGCCGATATCGGTGACGAAAGAGCGGTCGATCTTGAGGATGTCGAGCGGGAAACGTTTCAGGTAACTCAGCGATGAATACCCCGTGCCGAAGTCATCGATGGACAGGCGCACGCCCATTTGTTTCAGTTCGCACAATGTCCTGATCGTGTTTTCGACATCGTGCATCAGCATGCTTTCGGTCAGCTCCAGTTCGAGATAGGCTGGATCCATATCGTTCACCGCCAGCACATGAGCGACCTTGTCGGCCAGATCGCCGTGCAGGAACTGGAGTGCGGACAGGTTGACGGCGATACGGATGGGAGCGAGACCGGCTTCCAGCCATATCCGGTGCTGGCGGCAGGCGGTTTGCAATACCCAGTCTCCGATCGGTCCGATCAGGCCGCTGCTTTCTGCGGCGGGAATGAATTCCACCGGGGGAATGTTGCCCTTTTCCGGGTGGCTCCAGCGCAGCAGTGCTTCGACTGCGATGACGACATTGCTGCGTATGTCCACTTGGGGTTGATAATGCAGATGGAACGCTTCCCGTTCCAACGCATGGCGCAGGTCGCCTTCCAGCGTGAGCTTCTGCATCGCCTGGAAATTCATATCCACGCAGAAGAATTGGTAGTTGCCGCGCCCGATGTCTTCCTTGGCACGGTGCATGGCCGCGTCGGCATTTTTTAGCAGGTCGTCCGCAGTGTCGCCGTCGTTCGGATAGACCGCGATACCGATGCTGGCGGAAAGAAAGATGTCCTGCCCGCTGACCGTAAACGGCTGCTGCAATGACTGCATGACTTTCCTGACGATGGAGGCTGCATCCTGGCTGTTCTGGATATTGTGGACCAGGATGAGGAACTCGTCGCCGCCCACTCTGGAGACGGTGTCGATCTCGTACATCACCTTGGCCATGCGCGCACTGACTTCCAACAGAAGCTGGTCACCGACTGCATGCCCGAAACACTGGTTGATGGTCTTGAACTGGTCGATCCCGAAATGGATGACCGCCAGACATTGCCCGCTCTCCCTTTGCGCCAGCACGAAAGCCTGCTGCAAACGATCCCGGAACAACGTCCGGTTGGGCAGACCGGTCAGCGTGTCATGATGCAGGGCGAATGTCGCAAGTGATTCACTGTGGCGCAGGGCGGAGATGTCGGTCGCCGCACAGGTGATCCCAGCGATGTTGCCCTCATCGTCGAACAGCGGTTCGACCGAGATATCGTAGAAATAGAGATGCCCGTCGCGCTGTATTTTCACTTCCCCCCGGTTCTCTATACCGAATTTCAGGGCGCTGCTTTTTAATTCGTCCAACTGCGCGGCATCTTCCGGCAGGAACAATTCGTTATCGCACTTCCCCAGCATCTGCGCCTCGTGCAAGCCGGCCAACGGGTTGTAAACCCAGGTATAACGCAGCTTTGTATCCTGACTGGAAACTGAGATGGGAGAATTGCTCAGCGCCATACGGAAGCGCTTTTCGCTCTTCAGCAGCGCACTCTCCATCTGTTTTTTCTGTAATTTACTTTCGGTGACATCGGCGATCATCAGCATCACGCCGCTGACCGCATCGGTCGGATTATGCAGCGGTGTCGCCCACACGTTGAACACCTTAGCCAGCCCATACAGGCCAAACGAACCGGCGATCTCTTTTTTGAACACGCTGTCGCCAGCCGAGACCTGCTCATGGATTTCTTCCAGCGGCGAATCATTGAAGGGAAAAGGCTGTCCGCGCATCTCGATCTCGCTCCAGCCGAAAATGTCTTCCGCCATCCTGTTCCACAGGTTCACGCAGCCAGTCATATCCAAGACGATGATCGCCAGCGGCGAGGCATTGATCATGGTTTTCAGGCTGGCACTGGTTTTTTGCAGCGACGATCTGATCTTGCCCCGCTCTGTTGCTGAACGCAGGAAAACAAGCTTGGCAGGCTTTCCTGACCATTCGATCTTGCGGCTGCGCATTTCCACCGTATTCACTTTGCTGTTGCTGGCGATTTCGATCTCGGCGACCTCGTTTTCGACCGGGTCGAACGCGAATATTTCACCTTCCAGTTTCTTGGCCTTTTTAAAATGGAACATCTCGGCTGCCGTCTTGTTGGCGAAGCAGATGATGCCGTCATCGTTCACCACGAGTAAGCCGTCGGCGTTGTTGTCCACCATTTCGGTGTACAACAGCTGGTTAGCCAGCAATTCGTCGGTCTGCTGTTTGAGGGCTTCCAGTAACGCGAGTATTTCGTCGTTGCGTTTGCTCATGGCAGGACCTAATTGATGTTGATGACCGCAAGTGAGACATCGTCATGAGGTTCGAGTCCCTCGAGGAAATGCAGGGCGCTTGATTTGACCCGGTTGAACAGGCAGCTATCCTTAGAATTCCGGGTGAGAGCCTGAGCCAGGCGCGCTTCCCCGTAACATTCACCGAGTGCGTTTTGCGCCTCGATCAGTCCGTCGCTGCACAGGACGACGGATTGGATGCTGGATAGCTCGACCGAACCGGTTGCCGGAGAAAACTCGGCGGGATCGACGATGCCCAACGGCAGGTGTGCGGATTCGAAGCTGCCGGGAATCTTGTGTTGCCGGTCCACGAGCAGGATAGGGGGCAGGCCGCCGTTCCAGAATTCCAGCTTGGAATAATCAGCCTCCAGGCGCATGAACACGGCGGCGCAAAATTTCCCGGTTGGCATGATGTCGTACAGCTTGTGGTTGATCGCGGCGATGATCCGTTCGAGAGGCTCCCCGTTGCGGGTCATGGCAAAGAAGATGTCCGAAGCGGGCAAAGCCCCCATCGCCGCCGCCAGCCCGTGTCCGGTGAAGTCCCCCAGAAATACATGCAGATGATGTTCTGGCGTACGTTCAAAGATGAACAGGTCGCCGCAGAAATGTCCTGCCGACAATCCCCAGAAGTGGAGAAAATCGACTTCTTTTGGCTGGCGCTTGGTGATGGAGTCGAACATGTGTTTGGCGAGCCGGATCTCTTGCTCCGCATGGCGGTGGCTGGCATCCAGACGGTGGTACAACTCGCTGATGTGCAGCAGCAACCTTACCTTGGCTTTGACGATATGCGGGTGCAGCGGGAGTTCGATGAAATCGTCCGCGCCGCATTCCGAAAAACGCGCCCATGCGGTCGTGCCCTGTGTCGGCATCAGCAGGACAACCGGTTTGTGCCTGTTTTTTTCGTCATGTTTGATCTGCCGACAACATTCGTAGCCGCTGATACCGGGCAGTTCAGCATCCATGATTACCATGTCCGGCCTTTCCTGCATCGCGGCCAGTACGGCCTGGCCGTCGTTCGCTGTGCAGGGATCGTGTCCCTCGGCAATCAGAACGGTGCGGATCAGGTCGAGATCGGTAGTGTCGGTTACGGCAAGTAATATTTTCAAGGTGTCCCCGCGTGTGGTATCCGGTCTGTCTCTATTCTCGGAATAAATGGGTTCAGTGAATGAGGAACAATTCTTTGAATCCGGCGATCTCAAAAGTACGCGCCGCGATGGTGCTGGGCTGCGACAAGACCAGTGATTTGCCGACGTCCAGTACTCGGTCACGCAAGACGAGCAGCATTCCCAATGCCGAACTGTCCAGATACTTCACTTCAGCCAGATTGATGGCGACGCGGGTAATCGCCGGATCGGCGAGCTGATTCGTGTAGGCGGATTTGAACTCGCGATGGGCATCGAACACGAACTGTCCGTTCAGGTGGATCGTGGCGGTATCACCCACGCGGGTGAGATGGATATGCAATTTGGTATTTGTCTTGGTGTTCATCGGCTTCCCCTCGGGTACGGTTTTGAATCGCCATGGCACCAAATCGGCGGCGAGTCGTATCAGGGGGCGGATACTGCGGGATATCTGTGACAGCAATGTGAAGCCGAATATCTATGCCTAGACCTATACCGTGACGGTAACAATTCTGAAAGACAGCGCGCCACCGGGATTAGCTGGGTGGCGCGTGGAGATAGCGGTGTTCGGGGTTACAGGGGGGTTATTTGGCGATCGTGCAATTACGGCCAGCGGCCTTGGCGGCATAGAGACGTTTATCGGCTTGGAGCAGCATCGCTTCCGCAGTCTTCATGTCTGAATTGGCAGATACGCCGATACTTACCGTGAGTTGCAGCGTCTTGTTCTGTACCTGTAGCTGCTGCGAGGCAACATGCAGACGCAGGCGTTCCGCGTAATTGAAAGCGGCCTGTTCGTCAGTGTCGATACAGATCACGATGAACTCTTCCCCGCCCAGCCGACATACGATGTCCTGTTTGCGGGCTGCCTGGCGCAGGCTGGCGGCGACCATCTTGAGTGCTTCGTCTCCGAACTGGTGGCCGTAGGTATCATTAATCGACTTGAACCGGTCGATATCGACCATCATGCAACAGAGTGGACGTCCGCTTCTCGCGGCCACGGCCCATTCCTGTTCGATACGCTCCATGGCATGACGGCGGTTGGGGAGGTTAGTGAGGGCATCGGTCAGTGCCAGTGCCTGTAGCCGTTTGTTGGATTGCGCCAGTTCGTCGGCAAAACGACGTAGCTGCAAGCGATCTTCTTCCTGTGCTTCCTGCATCTGGATGATGCGTTGCGCGCCACGCAGACGTGCGGCCAGCACCTTGGGATTGATCGGCTTGGACAGGTAGTCGTCTACGCCAGCCTCGAATGCTTCGACCAATCGTTCCGTACTTTCCTGCGCGGTGACGATAAATACATAGATACGCTGCCAGTCGGGGTTCCGGCGTAGCGCTTTGCAGAATTCGATGCCGTCCATCTCGGGCATCATCCAATCGCTGATGATGAGCTGGGGCGGGTTGGTCTTGACGATTTCCAGTGCCGTGCGTCCGTTGTTGGCGGTGATGACTTGATGGCCGGCTTTTTCCAGTAGTGCTTTATAGAGCAGTTGAATGGCACGATCATCTTCCACCAGCAGGATGCGCAATTTATAAGTGGCATGTTGCCCGCTCGGCAGGTCATCGACCCCCAGCAGTTCCGGGGTGATTGAGGCAGAATTGAGAATCTCTTCAAAGGGAGGGAGGTCGGGTGCGGTGATATTCAGCAACGCCCCCCATTCGCGCAGGCCTTGGGCGACACGATCCCCGATCTCGATGAGAGCCTCCGTTTCGATGCCGACCCGTGTGGCCAGCAACATCAGGCGCGGGATCCGGCGGTAACGCGCTGCGGGCGCGGCGACACAGACCTCGGCCAGATGGTCAGAGAAGTGAAACAGTTGCAATAGACGCCAGTTACGCTCTCCTTCCTTGAGCGGACTAGCCTCGGGGCATTCGATGTGCAGCGCGACATCCTGAAAGAGTTTAGGCATGCCCCAGTCGGCGAGCATCAATGCGGTGATCTGGTTGTGGTCGAGGCCGAAGGCTTCGCGCTCCAGCGCGTTCAGGTCGTCGCTGTCGGTCAGTCGCTCCAGAATCAGGCTGTATTCCGACGGAAAGACCGTCGCCAGCGTCAGACGGCCAATCTGCGCCAGCATGCCGAGCAGAAATGCCTCGTCCGCGACGCCGAGATGGGTCTTGGCTACGACCTCCTGTGCCGCGAGACCGCCACAAGCGGAGTGTGCCCAGAACTTCTGGTAGTCGAAATGCTGGCACGGGCCGGCGCTGAAGTCGGCGACCAGGGACAGGCTTAGCGCCAATTGCCGCACCGACTTGATCCCCAGCAGCGAAACGGCATCCATGATGGACGCAACCGGGCGGCCTTCGCGCCGCACCAGTAGATTGGCGGCTTTGATGACCCGACCGGCCAGTGCCGGATCGTTGTTGATGAGGCGGGCGATTTGCTGGATCGTGGCGTCTTCTTTGTCGGCGAGCTGGATGATCTGCAACGATACACCGCGCGGCGAGGGCAAATTGTCTCGCGCCTTGAGTGTTTCAAACCGCTGCTTGATGGACTGATTCATTCGTTTCCTCACCGGGCTTGGGGCTGCTGCCCCAGCTTACGGGTCGATTGTTCCACATTTGCGGCGAGCTGACAAGATAATTCGGCAGCGGGCAAAACAGGAGAAAATGATGATAAGCCTTGCTTGCACCGAGAAATGAAAGCCGCTATATTCTCGCCCATGCACTTCTCTCGCCACATTTCGCAATCGCATTCCACCTTCAGCCTGCTGGCGGCGCTGAAGCTGCGCTCGCGCGCAAACTAAACCCACCCTACACGTATCAAAGCAGGCGGCTCGGTTGGTGTTGAGCCGTGGATGAACAATTGCGATGGAGCACAAAATGACCGACAAATTAATCATATTCGACACCACCTTGCGCGACGGCGAACAAAGTCCCGGCGCATCCATGACCAAAGAAGAGAAATTGCGTATCGCGCGCCAGTTGGAAAAACTGGGTGTGGATGTGATCGAAGCGGGTTTCGCGGCGGCCAGTCCCGGCGATGCCGACGCGATCCATAGCATCGCCAAAGTCATCAAACGTTCTACCGTGTGTTCGCTGGCGCGCGCCAGCGAAAAGGATGTACGTGCGGCGGGTGAGGCGATCAAACCGGCCAAGCATGGACGTATCCACACCTTCATCGCCACATCCCCCATCCACATGCAGCACAAGCTGCGTATGACTGAAGATCAAGTGGTGGAGCGCGCGGTGCAGGCAGTGAAATGGGCGCTGGAATACACCGACGATGTTGAGTTCTCTGCCGAAGATGCCGTGCGCTCGGACATGGATTTCCTGGTGCGCATCTTCAATGAGGTCATCAAGGCGGGCGCGAAGACGCTGAACGTGCCGGACACTGTGGGCTACAGCATCCCCGTGTTGTGGGGCGAGCGCTTCAAGCAATTGATCGCGCGCGTGCCGAACAGCGACAAGGTGATCTGGTCTACGCATTGCCACAACGACTTGGGCATGGCCTCGGCCAATTCCTTGGCTGCGGTGATGAACGGTGCGCGTCAGGTGGAGTGCACCATCAACGGTCTGGGGGAGCGTGCGGGTAATGCTGCGCTGGAAGAGGTGGTGATGTCGATCAAGACGCGCCGCGACATCTTCACCTGCGATACGGGCATCGACACCACGCAGATCGTGCCAACCTCCAAGCTGGTGTCCAGCATCACTGGTTATCCGGTGCAGCCGAACAAGTCTATCGTTGGTGCCAATGCGTTCGCGCACGAATCCGGCATCCATCAGGACGGCGTGCTCAAACATCGCGAGACTTACGAGATCATGCGTGCCGAGGATGTGGGCTGGGGCGCGAACAAATTGACCTTGGGCAAACTCTCCGGGCGCAACGCCTTCCGCACGCGCTTGCAGGAGTTGGGCATCGTGCTGGAGAACGAGGATGCTTTGAATGCCGCATTTGCGCGCTTCAAAGATCTGGCCGACCGCAAGAGCGAGATCTTCGATGAAGACATTCAGGCGCTGGTGAGCGAAGATGGCATCACGCAAGTCAGCGACCATTTTCGTCTGGTGGCGATGGGCGCACATTCCGAGACCGGCAAGTTGCCCGTGGCACGTGTGGTGATGAGCGTGGGTGGCAAGGAGCGTCACGCCGATGCACAAGGCGGCGGACCGGTGGATGCGGCGTTTAAGGCCATCGAGCAGATTGTGCAGAGCGGCACCGAATTGTTGTTATATTCGGTGAATAACATCACCAGCGGCACGGACGCACAAGGCGAAGTGACCGTACGTCTGTCCAAGGGCGGTCGCGTGGTCAACGGGCAGGGCGCGGATACCGATATCGTGGTGGCATCGGCCAAGGCATATCTGAACGCCTTGAACAAGCTGGATGCCGGAGCGGAAAGGGCGCATCCGCAGGTGTGACCGGGAGCTGTGTCCGGCTGAACGTACAGATCGTTGCAGGGCTCAAAAGGAGGCACCATGTTTGAAGTCAGGATACACGGGCGTGGCGGACAGGGGGTCGTAACGGCCACCGAGATGCTTTCTGTCGCGGCTTTCGAGGAGGGACGCCATGCGCAGGCTTTCCCCAGTTTCGGTTCGGAGCGCACCGGGGCACCGGTGGTGGCGTTCTGCCGCATCGACGATAAGGAGATCCGCTTGCGTGAACCCATCATGCAGCCGGATGCGCTCATCATCCAGGACCCCACCCTGCTGCACCAGATCAACGTGTTTGCCGGACTCAAGCCGGAAGGTTACGTGTTGCTCAACACCCATCACAGTTTCGAGAGTATCGGTCTCGGTGATTTCGCCAAGACGCTCCGCTCGGAGCGCCTCTGTACACTGCCAGCTGCTGAGCTCGGTTTAAAACATGTGGGGCGACCTATCCCCAATGTGCCGTTGCTGGCCGGGTTTGCCGCCTTGTCCGGCATCATCCGGCTGGAATCGGTGATCAAGGCCATCAATGAAAAATTCTCCGGCAAAGTCGCCGCAGGGAATGTCGCTGCGGCGACCGAGGCCTATGCTCTGGTGAAAAAAGAGATGGAGGAACGTGCCCATGCTTAAACAGACCGAAGGCAGCAAGGCTGTCGCCGAAGCCGTGGCGCTGTGTCGCCCCGAGGTGATCTGCGCCTATCCGATCTCGCCGCAGACACATATCGTCGAAGCGCTGGGCGAGATGGTGAAATCGGGCGAATTGACCCAATGCGAGTTCATCAACGTGGAGAGCGAGTTCGCCGCGATGTCGGTGGCCATCGGCTCCTCCGCTGCGGGTGCGCGCTCTTACACGGCCACCGCTTCGCAAGGGCTGCTGTTCATGGTCGAGGCGGTGTACAACGCCTCCGGTCTGGGCTTGCCCATCGTGATGACGGTGGCCAATCGTGCTATCGGTGCGCCCATCAACATCTGGAACGACCACTCCGATTCGATTTCGCAGCGCGACTCCGGCTGGATGCAGCTGTTCGCCGAGACCAATCAGGAAGCGGTTGATCTGCACATCCAGGCGTTCAAGCTGGCCGAGGAACTGTCCATGCCGGTGATGGTGTGTATGGACGGCTTCATCCTCACCCACGCCTTCGAGCGTGTCGACATCCCGTCGCAGGAACAAGTGGATGCCTACCTGCCGCCGTTCGATCCGCGCCAGGTGCTTGATCCGGCGGAGCCCATCTCCATCGGTGCGATGGTGGGGCCGGAAGCGTTCATGGAGGTGAAATATCTGGCACATGCCAAACAGATGCAGGCGCTGGAACTGATCCCGCAATACGCTGCCGAGTTCAAACAGATCTTCGGGCGTGACAGCGGCGGGCTGGTGCGTCCCTACCGCATCGAGGATGCGGAGACCATTGTGGTGGCGATGGGTTCAGTGCTGGGCACCATCAAGGATGTGGTGGACGAGATGCGCGAGCAGGGTCACAAGATCGGCGTGCTCGGCATCATCAGTTTCCGCCCCTTCCCCATGCAGCAGGCGCGCGAGGCGCTGCAACACTGCAAACGTTTCGTGGTGTTGGAGAAGAATCTGGCGGTGGGCTTGGGCGGTGTGCTTTTCACCACGCTGCGCATGGCAGTGGCAGGCCTCAAACTGTCCGGCTATACCGCCATCGCCGGACTGGGCGGTCGCCCGATCCCCAAGTCATCACTGCATGATCTGTTTCTGAAAGCGGAAGCCGAAAGCCTGGAGCCCATCACTTTCGTCGATCTGGACTGGGATGCGGTGAACAAACAACTGGAACGCGAGCGGCAGAACCGGCACTCCGGCCCTATCGCCGAGAACATGCTGCACGACAAAGGCATGTCCACCGCCGCCAAGTTCGGTTAAATTTTTCTCGCACAGCGAGACTAAGTCCCTCTCTCCCGCTCGCGGGAGAGAGCTAGGAGAGAGGGTAAAGGAGAAATCACCATGAGCTTTCAACCCGTCAAGTTCTACCAGACCGGCACTTACACCGTCGGTAACCGGTTGCTCGCGCCGGATGAGCGCAGCGTGCAAGCAGGCGAGATGCGCAGCAACTCCATCAGTTCCGGTCACCGCGCGTGTCAGGGTTGCGGCGAGGCGCTCGGCGCGCGTTACGCCATCGACGCCGCGATGGCGGAGAGCAACAATCAATTGATCGCGGTGAACGCCACCGGCTGTCTCGAAGTGTTCTCCACACCGTATCCCGAATCGTCATGGCAGGTGCCGTGGATTCATTCCCTGTTCGGCAATGCGCCTGCGGTCGCCACCGGCGTTGCGGCGGCGATGAAGGTGAAAGGCAAGCATGATGTGCGCATCGTCGCGCAAGGCGGCGACGGCGGTACCACCGACATCGGCTTCGGCTGTCTGTCCGGCATGTTCGAGCGTAACGATGATGTGCTTTATATCTGCTACGACAACGAGGCCTACATGAACACCGGCGTGCAGCGCTCGTCCGCTACGCCGCCTACGGCGCGCACCGCGACGACCATGCCGGTCGGCCCCGAGCCGGGCAACGTGTTCGGCCAAGGCAAGAACGTGCCCGAGATCGCCATGGCGCACGGCATCCCCTACGTCGCCACCGCGACAGTGGCCGATCTGCGCGACCTTGAATACAAAGTGCGCAAGGCGATGAAGATACGCGGCGCACGTTACCTCCAGATATTCGTGCCGTGCCCCTTGGGCTGGGGTACCGCTTCCGATGCCACTATCCGCATGGCGCGGTTGGCTAAAGAGACCGGCATGTTCCCTGTGTTCGAGGCTGAATACGGCGAAGTGACGGGGGTGCTCAAGATACGCAACAAAACGCCAGTGGAGGAATATCTCAAGCCGCAGAAACGTTTTGCCCACCTGTTCGGCAAGAGTGCGCATCCCGAGATGGTGGCGCGTATGCAGGCCATCGCCGACCGTAACATCCGCAAGTACGGTCTCCTGAATGAGGAGGGAAACTAATATGCCGAATAAGCCTTTTGCGATTACGCTGAAAGCGGGGACATCGCTGAATAATCTCACCGGTAGCTGGCGCACCGCGCGTCCGGTGTATCTGGATCGTTTGCCGCCGTGCAATAACGCCTGTCCGGCGGGCGAAGATATTCAGGGCTGGTTGTTCCATGCTGAATCCGGCGATTACGAACAAGCCTGGCGCGCGCTGGTGGAGAACAACCCGCTGCCCGCCGCGATGGGGCGTGTGTGTTACCACCCGTGCGAAAGCGCATGTAATCGCGGCCTGCTCGATTCATCCGTCGGCATCAATTCGGTAGAACGTTTCCTCGGTGACGAGGCGATCAAGCGCGGCTGGAAATTCGCCGCACCCGCCACCTCTTCAGGCAAAAAAGTCCTGGTCGTGGGCGCGGGGCCTTCGGGGCTGTCCGCCGCGTATCACTTGGCGCGCATGGGGCATAAGGTCGAGATACAGGAAGCGGGCCCGCTGGCGGGCGGCATGATGCGTTTCGGCATCCCCAAATATCGTTTGCCGCGCGAAGTGCTGGATGCCGAAGTGCAGCGCATCCTCGATCTGGGCGTGACGCTCAAGCTCAACACCAAGGTCGCGCATATCGAGCAGAGCATGAAAGACGGCGGCTTTGATGCGGCCTTCCTCGCGGTCGGTGCACACATCGGCAAGCGCGCCATGATCCCCGCCGGAGATGCCGCACACATCGTGGATGCGGTGTCGGTGTTGCGCTCGATGGAAGGTGAAGACAAGCCCATGCTGGGGCGCAAAGTGGTGGTGTACGGCGGCGGCAACACCGCCGTGGATGTGGCGCGCACCGTGAAACGTATGGGTGCCGAGCCCATCATCGTCTACCGCCGCACCCGCGACAAAGCCCCCGCGCACGACTTCGAGATCGAAGAGGCTTTGCAGGAAGGCGTGATGATCAAGTGGCTCTCCACCATCAAACAGGCGGGCGACAGCAGCATCACCATCGAGAAGATGGCGCTGGATGACAAAGGCTTCCCGCAACCCACCGGCGAGTTCGAAACGCTGGAAGCGGACTCGGTGGTGCTCGCACTCGGGCAGGACGTCGATCTGTCGTTGCTGGACGGTGTGCCCGGATTGGAGATCAAAGACGGCACCGTGCAAGTGTCGCCCAACATGATGACTGGACATCCGGGCATCTTCGCGGGCGGCGACATGGTGCCCTCGGAGCGCACCGTGACGGTGGCCGTAGGTCACGGCAAAAAAGCCGCGCGCAACATCGATGCATGGCTACGCGGTACCACCTACGAACCCGCAGCCAAACACGAACTGGCGGAGTTCAAGAACATCAACACCTGGTACTACTCCGACGCACACAAGACCGTACGCCCCGTGCTGGACATCATCCGCCGTCAATCCACTTTTGAAGAAGTGCAAGGCGGACTGGACGAAACGACTGCCTTGTTCGAGGCGCGGCGCTGCCTTTCCTGCGGCAACTGCTTCGAGTGCGACAACTGCTACGGCGTGTGCCCCGACAACGCCGTGATCAAACTCGGCCCCGGCAAACGCTTCGAGTTCAAATACGACTATTGCAAGGGGTGCGGGTTATGCGTCGCGGAATGTCCGTGCGGCGCAATCAAGATGGTGCCCGAGGATATCTGAGCTTCGGCGAGCCTTCATCAATAATGATTTGCTTGGGGTTGTGGGTTGTCAGCTACTCGGCCTTTTCTGCCGGCGGCTCCTTCCTATGCCAACGGCAGGTATGTGGACTTAAGAGACGATCAACACTCGTACTTCTTAGGACAGCTGCTCGACTATTGTTGTCGTTTCAGTTTCCAAAATTTTCCTCTGCTGATGGATGCATTGTGGAAGCTTGTATCTCTTCGGGCATACCGACTACAATTCTGCGTAAAAGACTAATGCGTCATATAAATGGTCCTATTTCTGACCTCAAGTTTCTGTTAGCAATTTTTCAAGGGGATTCAAGATGGGGTGCCGAATCATCGTACTAAAAGACAAACCTACATAATTTATTTCTCAGGAAATAATCATGCTAAATGCATTTGTTTTTCTACTGTTGCTGATGCTAACTTCGGGGGGCGCGTTTGCTGGCGAAAAAGCAGAAATTTATCCGCAGTTGGGTCACTCAAGTTCTGTTGCCGCTGTGATTTTCTCACCCGATGATCACACCCTGATCTCGGCAGCTGGAGGTGCGATTAAAATATGGGACGTAGCCAGTGGTCGCGAAATCAGGACGCTGCAAAGTCATTCTGAATATATCAATTCAATCGCCATATCTCCGGACGGGAGTACTGTTGCCTCGGCAAGTAATGATGGCTTGGTAACACTGTGGGATGTCGCTAGCGGGCGAGAGTTAAAATCATTCAGAGGTGTTGAATTGAGAGATGTTAATTCGGTCGTTTTTACCTCTGATGGACGCACCTTGGTTTCTGGTGATGAATACGAGTCCATTAGCGTCTGGGATGTTGCAACTGGACAAGAAATTAAAAAAATTGGGCATGAGCGGTCTGTTAAATCGGTCTCCCTGTCTCCAGATGGGCTCACGATTGCATCGGCAGGGGATGATGGTAGCCTGAAGCTTTGGGATTTTGCCAGCGGACGCGAGATCAAGACGCTAATTGGCCATAAAGAAGAAGTGCGATCCGTTGCTTTCTCTCCTGATGGTCGAACTTTAGTGTCTGGGAGCAAGGACAAGAAGATAATTATCTGGAATGTTGCCAGTGGTCGCGCCATCAAAACTATTAGCGTCGGCGAAACGGAAGTTAATTCGGTTGCTTTTTCACCTGACGGGCTTGCTATTGCTTCTGCTTCACAATGTTTGCAATGCTCGGCAGGGCAAGATGTCGTAACGCTCTGGGATGTAAATAGTGGAGGTGTGATCAAGAGATTGATAAAAAATTCTTTAAGTTCAACTTCTGTGACCTTCTCAAATGATGGACGGACTTTGGCTTCGGGTGGTTATAAACAAATCAAGCTATGGGACATTGTTGGTGGCAACGAGATAAAAACCTTGGAAGCCAATACGATCGACTATAAAGATATCGTTCTTTTTGCGGATGGTCGAACCTTGGCATTGAATGCAGGGCACGGTGGGAATATCAAATTTTGGGATTTACTTGTCGGGCGTGAGCTTCGAAGCATGAGATATACGGGGGTTGAGAGCGCCATTGCCTTTTCTCCTGACGGTCACATTGCTGTTACGACCGATTTTGACTTGGCCAATAATAGTGATGTAGTCAAACTATTTGACGTGGTGAGTGGTCGCGTGACTAAGACCATGCGTGGCGATTATGCGGATCATCTTACCGTCGAATCGCTTGTTTTCTCGCCTGACGGAGTTACTGTGGCGTCAGGGGACTCAGATTACACTATCAGACTTTGGGATGTTGCCAGCGGTCGTGAAACTAAGGTACTAAAGGGACATACGGGATCTATCCAATCCATGTCATTCTCACCCGATGGGCACTCCCTCGCATCTGCAAGCAGTTCCGAGGCAGTATTATGGGATGTGACCAGCGGTCGCGTATTAAAACACTTGTCCGGTAAAGCCTCTAACGCAGTCACTTTTTCCCCTGATGGAAAAACGGTCTCTTGGTATAACGGTAATGGGGTTGTCATTAATCGCTTAGATATTAGCAGCGGGCATCATCTCGAACCGCTGAGAGGGCATGGCTCAACCGTTAATTCCATCGCGTTTTCGCCGAATGGCCTAACTATGGCTTCTGCCAGCAGTGACAGCACAGTTAAGCTTTGGGATGTGGCAAGCGGGAGAGAAACCAACACGCTAAGAGGACATTTCGGTAGAGTAAATTCTGTTCGATTCACGCCCGATGGACATCACCTAATTTCTGCCGGATCGGACAGTACCGCCCGCTTGTGGGATGTCAGCACCGGGAAAGAGCTTGTCAGCTTCATGAATTTCAATCAAGGTGAGTGGCTTGCCATTACCCCCGAGGGGTACTACAGCTCTTCTGCCAAAGGCTCCGACAATTTGAATGTCCGCACAGGAAATACAGTTCGCGGCATCAACCAATTTTATGACGTATTCTATCGCCCCGACATTGTTGAGGCCAAGCTGCGAGGAGATAACATCTCAAACCTCATTACGCTGACGATTGATGATGCGCTCAAGAACCCTCCACCCGAAGTGTCGTTTACCAAGGTACCGAGCAAGTCCTCTTCTGCCCGCGAGAAAGTTTGCTACAAGATCACCAGCACCGGTGGAGGCATCGGTGAAGTTCGCTTGTTCCAAAACGGCAAGCTGGTAAAGTCGGATGGTTTCTATCGTGAGGCAGTGGCCAAGCACGAAGACAAGATGATACTAGCTAGTTCCAATGGCGAAGCCGCTTATCGTTCTTTACGCGCCTTGAAGTTGGTTAAGGAGGAGAGTCCGATCCAAATCCAAAACAACAAGGGGGATGTAGTCGAAGAGTGTCAGGAGATTGATGCCATCCCGGGCAATAATGAGTTAGGCGTTGTTGCATTCAATGCATCGAACACCATACAAAGCAGTATGGGAAACGGTCAGTTTACCTCCATGCGCAAATCGGAAGCTCCAAACCTTTACATCTTGGGTATCGGGATTGATAAATTCGCCGACAGCAGCGTCAATCTAAAATATGCATCCAAAGATGCAGTGGATTTTCAAGCATTGATGAAAGAGAAATCTGGTGCGCTGTTCGATAAGAAAAACATCCACCTTGTATCGCTCTCTAATGCAGAGGCCAGAAAACAGAATATTCTGCTTCAGATTGATGAACTATCTAGCAAGATCAAACCATGGGATAGTTTTATCCTGTTTGTTGCTTCACACGGTACGATGATAGGGGCACAGTATTATTTGGTGTCGTCTAGTTTCGACGGCACATCTGACATGAGCAACTTGATCGGCTCGAATGAAATCGTCGAGCTATCGAAAAAAATTCGCGCACTCAATCAACTCTACATCTTCGATACCTGTCATGCCGGAGGTGTGGATAACATTGTGAGCGGGCTTTACG
Source organism: uncultured Gallionellaceae bacterium (assembly GCA_964571195.1). Taxonomy (GTDB): domain Bacteria; phylum Pseudomonadota; class Gammaproteobacteria; order Burkholderiales; family Gallionellaceae; genus PALSA-1006. The sequence goes on from CAZNAD010000005.1 coordinate 77,288, forward strand.
ATGCCCGTATGAGTGTGTTGGCGAAGAAGATGGGGCTGCACATCTATGCATCAGCAGGTGGACTGCAAGAGGCGCTGGATGGTTACAAAGGGAATGGCTTATTTACGCATACCTTGTTAGCCAGCATGAAAGAAGCCCAAAAAAACGATACCAATCATGATGGCAAGGTGAGCGTGATAGAGTTGGGTAAGTCTGCTCAAGAAAAAACTAACATCATTTCAACCAAAATTGGACATCCCCAGACGCCGACTATGATTCACTTTGGCAGGGATGTGCCGTTGTTTGTGACAAAATAATGCAAAATAGACGGCAGATATATAAACGGGGTTTGAAGTTGTCGGCTGTTTTTTCGCCCAATAACATTAATTAGGAGGCTCAAAATGACAATGCGATTTGTAATTAGCATTTCAATATTGATTGCTGTAGCAACGAGTACTGCAATGCCTAGTGCACATGGTGAGCAGCACACTCCTAAGAATAACGCTGTTCCTGTTATGGTTGGCATTCCGGGCAAAGCCTACGAACTTGGGAAGTTTGAAGTAACCCAAGCAGAATGGCAAGCAGTGATGGGTAGCAATCCATCACAATTCAAGGGAGGAAATCTGCCAGTTGAAAATTTAAGTTGGAATGATATTCAGGTATACATCGCCAAGCTAAATAAAAAAACCGGCAAACAATATCGCCTGCCAACGGACGAAGAATGGAAATATGCCTGCTACGGTGGCGATCCATCTTCTGATTATTGCGGCGGTAATGACTTTGATGCGGTAGCATGGCACAGCGGCAATGGAAATGATAAAACTCATCCAGTCGGTCAGAAGCAGGCCAATGATTACGGACTATACGATATGAGCGGGAACGTCTCGGAATTGGGGGTGGATTTGAATGAAAAAGGAAAATGTATTGTATTTGGAGGCGGATATTATAGCGGTTGGGAGGGTTCTCTCGGAAAAGAAAGTGTGCCAATACCGACAAATGAGATAACACTTTATGGATTTCGTCTCGCTAGATCGTTGCCCACTGTGGTTATGATTCCCGCATCGCTAGCAGCAAAAAAGCCTAAGCCAGTTTTAATACCTGAAATGGTAGCTATTCCCGGGAAAGATTATGAGATTGGAAAATTCGAAGTAACCCAACCTGAATGGCGATCGGTCATGGGGGATAATCCGTCAAAAGCGAGAAGTAGTTTTAAGGATGACCTCTTGCCGGTAGAAAATGTGAGCTGGAATGATGTTCAGGAATACATCACTAAGTTAAATGAAAAAACAGGTAAACAATATCGCTTGCCAACCGTTGAAGAATGGAGATACGCCTGTCACGGGGATACCAATACACCTAACTGCGGTAGTAATAATTTGGATGATGTGTCGTGGTACAACAAAAACAGTCGCGAAATTACTCATCCAGTTGGCCAGTTGCAACCCAATACTTTCGGCCTATTCGACATGAGTGGAAACGTATGGGAATGGTTGAGCGATTGCTACCAAGGAAATTGTACGATTCGAGCGTATATCGGTGGATCATCTCTCAACGATGGAACTGATACGTATTATGCAATGAGGGGAGAAGTAACAGAAACATCCGCGTATAGAGGGTTTCGCTTAGCTAGAACGCGGCCATAAGGTGGGGGCTAGGTAATGCCCGCCACTCGCAAAATAGCACTGAATAGCACTATTTGTCCTGTCACGCGACAAATCGGTGACAGAAACGAATTGCTACTTATTGGCAATAATCATTCACCAAAAGTAAGGTCGGGATTTCGGCCGAAGCAGATAGTCTGCTACTGCATTTACAGGTTCTAATTTTGTAAATACCCCCTCCCCCCAAAGCCACCCCACTCGCCCCGCCAACCACAACCAGATGGTGAAGACACAGCGATTAAGATTTTGTCGCGTGCGGTGGGTTCGACGATTTTGTCTGCTTCGACTTCTTCGCAAGAGGCGTTGGAAGGTTACAAGGGGCATGGTTTGTTCACCTTTGTGTTAGCGGAAGGCTTGAGTGGCAAGGCGGATAAAGGCAAGAGCGGCTTTATCAAAACCGCCGACCTTGCAGATTATGTGGAAACCGAAGTGCCGGAAATCGCCGAAAAAGTATTTAAACGGGCACAGTATCCGACCAAAACTATTAGCGGGCAGGGGTTTCATATCGGGAAGGTGAGATAGCAAAGATGTATTGAATGTCGGCTATTGAAAAGGACAATGTCAGCTTCGTCCACATACCTGCCGTTGGCATAGGAAGGAGCCACCGGCAGAAATGGCCGAGTAGTGGCCACGCGAAGTTATATGACCACGGGTGGTAAGGCGGCAGTTATGAAGTTGTTGCCTATGCTAGGCTAAACTGCCAAGCCCAACGCCTCGCGTACCTGCTGCGCGTCCGTCATTTTTTCTGCGAACTGCATACGGGTCACCCGCACTGCATTGCGGGCGTCGTAGCCATCACAATCAATGCCGACGATGCTGCCTTCCGGTGTCGTACGGCGAGCGTTGAGTTCTTCCAGCAAGCCGTCTTCTTGTGCGATCAGCGGATAAGGCGCGACGGTGTAGCTTTCCGCTTTCACCCAGTGGATGTCGCCGAAACCGCCAATGTAGCGGACAGCCTGCGGCACGATGCGGTAGAACTGGAAATCGTGCATGGCGAAATAGGTCTGTGCTTCGGGGAAATAACGCAGGTAACGTTTGCTTGCCGCATCGCGTTCGGTCACATGGGTTGCCTTGCCGACCACGGTGACGCGCCCTTGGGTCTGGATATGTGCATCCTCCTGATTATGGGTGATGAGGCTGACGCGCGGGTCGTTGCGGATGTTTTTGGTGTGTTCGGCCAGATCGCTGATGAGGATAAGCAAACTGCCGTCATGGTCGGTCAGGTACGGGGCGATAGAGCCGAACGGATGGCCGTCGAACTTCTTCGACAGAGTACAGAGCGAGCCGTAGCGGTGGGCGCGCAAAAGCTGGCGCGCTTCGCGGGCATTATCGTGGGGGGGATGGGTGGTTTCGGTTATCATGCGCGCATTGTAGGGGACATAGGTAAAAGATGAAAACAGCAGGGCAGGATCTGATTCAGTTCGCGCGCTACGTGATAGCCAAGTTCAAGCAGGACAAGTGTACCCAGATGGCGGCGAGCCTGACCTTCGATACGCTGCTGTCGCTGGTGCCGCTGATCACCATCGCGCTGACCCTGTTCTCCGCTTTCCCAGTGTTCGCCGATTTTTCCGACCAGATCAAACACTTCCTGCTGGCCAACATGCTGCCGGAGACGGGCGGCAAGATGATCTCCCGTTACGTGGAGCAGTTCGCCGAGAGCGCGACCAAATTGACCGCTTTTGGTCTGGTGTTCCTGGCGGTCACCGCCATGCTGATGATGATTACCATCGACAATGCCTTCAACACCATCTGGCGGGTGACCAAGCCGCGCCCGCTGATGAAGCGCGTACTGGTCTATTGGGCGGTCATCACGCTGGCACCTTTGTTGATCGGGGCGAGTCTGTCGCTGACCTCGTGGCTGGTCGGACTGTCGATCGGTTATGCCAAGAACACGCCGGTGTTTGGTGTACTCACCCTCAAAGTCGTACCGGTGATCCTTACTACGCTGGCGTTCAGCCTGTTGTTCCGTGCGGTGCCCAACCGTTATGTCCCGTTGCGCCACGCGCTCATCGGCGGGGTGGTGGCCGCTGCGGCGTTCGAGAGTATGAACCGTGGGTTCGGTTTCTTCATCGCCCATTTCCCCACTTACAAGCTGGTGTACGGCGCATTCGCCAGCATCCCTATCTTCCTGTTGTGGATATACCTGTCCTGGTGGACTATCCTGCTGGGCGCGATGATCACCGCATCGTTGTCGCGCTGGCGGCATCACGGGCTGCAACAGCTTAATGCGGCAGGGCAGTTCTATTTTGCGGTGCGCATCATGGAAGCGATGCAGTCCGGGCTGGAACGCGGCGAGGTGCAATCGCTGGCCTCGTTATCCAGCCGCCTGCAACTTTCCTTCGAAGAGACGGAGCTCATCCTGGAAAGGTTGCAGCAGGCAGATATCGTGCGCAGACTTTCCGATACCGACTGGACGATGATCCGCGCGCCGCAATACATCTCGCTGCGCCAGATGTCCGACCTGTTCCTGCTGGATATAGGCACATTGCCTACACAGCCCGGTGACGCAAAGATACATGAGTGGTTCGCGGCGGTGATGCAGCGTCTTGAAGACCCCAAGAACATGACGTTGAACAGTTTGTTCGAGTCGCGCGCGGAACCGTCCGGCAGGCCTGTCGCGCAGTGATGTTGTGGCGATTTTCGGGGGAAGTTATGCTAACCTACGCGCCCCGATATCAGGCAATCAACGGCGTTCACGGCATGGCTCATCTCAGTTTGTATCAGCAATATTGCACGAGCCCCAGACCGACCGCTGTTTTTCCTCCTTTAGTGCAGTCCAACGAGATGCCCCCTGCTCAAGATGCGTATCCTGCTCAGTAACGACGACGGTTATTTCGCCCCCGGTCTGGCCTGTCTGGCGACCCATCTCGCCGCTATCGCCGATGTGGTGGTGGTGGCACCGGAGCGCGACCGCAGCGGTGCGAGCAATTCACTCACGCTGGATCGCCCGCTCAATCTGCGCCGCGCCGCCAGTGGTTTTAATTATGTGAACGGAACGCCCACCGACTGTGTGCATCTGGCGGTCACCGGCATGCTGGACTACCAGCCCGATATGGTCATCTCCGGCATCAATTCCGGTGCCAACATGGGCGACGACACCATCTATTCCGGCACCGTCGCGGCTGCCACCGAAGGATTCCTGCTGGGTATCCCGGCCATCGCGGTCTCGCTGGCGGGGCATGAACTGGCACATTACGAGACCGCAGCCAAAGTGGCGGTCGGGCTGGTGGAGCGTTTCGAGCAGAATACCCACAGCGCGCCCTGGCTGCTCAATGTGAACGTGCCGGACGTGCCTTACGAACAATTGCAGGGGATGGAAGTCACCCGTCTGGGAAAACGCCACAAGGCAGAGCCGGTGGTCAAAGCCAAGAACCCGCACGGGCAGACGGTGTATTGGGTCGGTGCTGCGGGCAAGGCGCAGGACGCGGGGGAGGGGACGGATTTCCACGCGATTGCCAATCGCCGCGTGTCCATCACCCCGCTACAGATCGATCTCACTCAATACGGGCAGCTTGATGCGGTGCGCTCCTGGATGGGGGGGGCGGTATGAAACTGACAACAAGCACGCCACAGGGGCTCAGAGGAGAAGTCTCTGTCGCACCGATGGTCGCATGGTTTGGTTTTTCTCTGTGTCCCTGTGTCTCTGTGATGAAAGGTTTGCAATGAACGTGCGCCACGCCGGTATCGGCATGACTTCGCAGCGCACGCGCAACCGCATGATCGAGCGTTTGCGCACGCAGGGCATACGCGACGAGGTGGTGCTGGCGGCGATGAACTCGGTGCCGCGCCATATTTTTGTCGACGAGGCTTTGGGCTCGCGCGCTTACGACGATGTGTCGCTGCCCATCGGCCATGCGCAGACCATCTCACAGCCTTACATCGTGGCGCGCATGATCGAGATGTTGCGCAACGGCGGGCAATTGAACCGCGTGCTGGAGATCGGTACCGGTTGCGGTTATCAGGCGGCGGTGCTGGGGCAGGTGGCGCGCGAAGTCTATTCGGTGGAGCGTATCCAGCCCCTGTATAAGCGCGCAGCACTCTCGCTGAAAGAATTGCAGGTCCGCAATGTGGTGCTGAGTTACGCCGACGGCACGATGGGGCGACCGGAGATCGCGCCGTTCGACGGCATCATCATGGCCGCAGCGGCGACGCATGTGCCGCAGGCCTTGTTGGAGCAGCTTGCTGTCGGCGGTAGAATGGTGTTGCCGCTGGGCACGCAGGAACAAGTGTTGACGCTGATCGAACGGGATGAACAGGGCTATCACGAGACACGTCTGGAAGCGGTGAAATTCGTACCGATACTGATGGGAAAAGCATGAAAGTCAGCAACGTAAAACGAAGCATGAGCGGTAGCCGGTTAACGCGGGGCATCCTGCTGTTGCTGGCCGCATCCATGCTGGTCGCCTGTGCGAATTCCGGCAAGCGCCGCCAGACTCCGGTGCCGGTGGTGGAGCGTGGTGTCGAGATGAAAAAAGCCGCTGCGGCGGCGAAGCGGCGCAGTGCAGCTAATCTGGCGACACAGACTTACGTGGTGCAGAAAGGCGACACGATGTACAGCATCGCTTTCCTGAACGGGGTCGATTATCGCGATGTCGCCGAATTGAACAATATCGACAACCCCAGTGTGATACAGGCCGGACAGCAGTTGCGTATCCCGGTATCTGCGCCGGTGAAGGTCGCCGAAAGCAAAGTCGCGGCACCTGCTGCCACCCCGCCGGGCGGGATCAAGAGTCAGCCCAAGACCGGCAAATTGCCTTACTCCGAGACTGGATTGGCTCAGGCCGAGGCGATGCAGGAAGAGCGCAAGAATGGCTCGCCTGGCGCAGGTGATGCCGAAGAAGAAGAAAGTCTGGAATGGGGCATGCCGTCCAGCGGCAAGGTCATCGCCGATTTTTCCGAAAGTGCCAACCGCAAAGGAGTGGATATCGCCGGTAAGCCGGGGCAAGCGGTGGTGGCCAGTGCACCGGGTAAAGTGGTGTACAGCGGCAGCGGTCTGCGCGGTTATGGCAAACTGGTCATCATCAAACACAACAACACCTTCCTCAGTGCCTATGCCCACAACGACCAGATACTGGTGAAAGAAGGGCAGAGCGTGGGCAAGGGGCAGAAGATCGCCGAGATGGGGGATACGGACGCCGATCAGGTCAAACTGCATTTCGAGATACGCAAGTTCGGCAAGCCGGTCGATCCGGCGCAATACCTGCCACTGATAAAATCCTGAGAATGATGTGGGTGACGATAATCTCAAGGTAAGCGAACACAGCCGCGATGCCGCCGGATTGCGCTATGTCTATCCCGTCATTTCGCGCCGCGCTGGCGGCGTCTCCGTAGGGATCAACCTCAACACCAACAACGCCTGCAACTGGCGCTGCATCTACTGCCAAGTACCCGAACTAAAACTTGGTACTGCTCCCCCTGTTGATCTCGCGCTACTGGAACAAGAGCTGCGCGAATTTTTGCACGAGTTGCTGCACGGTGATTTCATGCAGACCCGTGTGCCGCAGGAAGCGCGGCGCATCAACGACATCGCCATCTCCGGCAACGGCGAGCCGACCAGTGCCGCAGATTTTGCCCAAGTCATCGAACTTATCGCCAAGCTAAAGATTGAACTGGCTTTGCCCGAACACCTCAAGCTGGTGCTCATCACCAACGGTAGCCAGTTGCATCGCGACAACGTGCAACAAGGCTTGCGCCGTATGGCTCAGTTGAACGGCGAAGTGTGGTTCAAGCTCGATCGGGCCAGTGAACCGGGCATGGTTCGTGTCAACGATACACGTACCTCGCCGGACAAAGTGCGCGAAAATCTCGCCATCGCGCTTGCCTGCTGTCCCAACACCTGGTTGCAGACCTGTTGGTTCGCATTGGATGGAGAAGCGCCAGGCACACAGGACGAGAACGACTATCTGGACCTTCTAAGTTCGCTGTTGCGCGACGGCATCACCCCTAAGGGCGTGTTGTTGTACGGCATTGCGCGCACCTCCATGCAGCCTGAAGCATCGCGCTTGAGTGCACTGCCGTTTGCCCGCATGGATGCTTTTGCCTCTCGCATCCGAGAGCTGGGTCTTGTCGTCAATGTCGCGGAATAGAGTCACTCTCTGATCATTTAGGAGTCTGTCATGAGCGCCATCCATTCCTCCCAACTGACCTTCTTTGCCACCCATGCCCCGTTTGATCGGATGGAGCCCGCGCATCTGTTGTGGATGGTGGAGCGCATGAAGCTGGGTTATTACGCCGCAGGCGAAGTGATCGTTTCTCCCGAGCAAGGCGCGGTGGATCGCTTTCTTGTCATCAAACAGGGCGTGGTACACGGCGAACAGAGCGTCGCCAAAGCTTCCGATGCCGATACCTGGCTGGAGCTGAACGAGGGCGAGTGTTTCCCGCTCGGTGCCTTGCTGGCGAACCGTGCGGTGGCGAGTATCTATCGTGCGGGCAGCGATAGTTTCTGTTACGAACTGGCTGCCGCAGATTTTCGCGAACTTATCGGCATGAGCGCCGCGTTCCGCGATTTCTGCACGCGCCGTATCGCCAATCTGCTCGAGCACTCCAAACAAGTCATCCAGGCGCAATACAGCAACTCCAGCGTCGAGCAGCAATCGCTGGCGAGTCCGCTGTCGGCGATCATCCGCCGCGAACCGATCACCTGCCCGCCGGAGACGCCAGTGCGTCAGGTGATGGTGTTGATGCGCGACCAGCGTATTGGCTCCATGATCGCCGTGGATGCGGAAAAACGTCCGCTCGGCATTCTGACCTTGCACGACGTGCGCGACCGTATCGCCATCCCGCAGAGTGACCTTGAGCAACCTGTCATCAACGTAATGAGCACACAGCTGTCCAGCCTGCCGCCGCAGGCGCTGGCGCACGAGGCGGCGCTGATGATGGCTAAGCAGGGTTTTCGCCATGTGCTGGTCGTCGAGGACGAGCGGCTGGTCGGTCTTGTGTCGGAAAAAGACTTGTTTGCTTTGCAGCGTGTCGGCTTGCGTCAGATCGGTTCGACCATACGCCATGCCGATACTGTTGAAGTGCTGCAACAGGCCGCAGGCGACATCCGGCGCATGGCGCACAACATGATGGCGCAGGGCGTGGCGGCGGAACAACTGACCCAGTTCGTCTCCGCCTTCAACGACCTGCTCACCGCACGCGTGGTGGAGCTGGAATGCCAAGCCAGCGGCCTGCTGGGTACGCCGCTGCACGACGGTCTGTGCTGGATGGCGCTCGGTTCCGAAGGCCGCTTCGAACAGACGCTCAACACCGATCAGGACAACGCCATCATCTTCGACGTGCCGCAGGGAATGACAGCGGATGAAGTGCGCGCCACATTGCTACCCGTGGCACAGCGCATCAATACGACATTGGCACTGTGTGGCTTCCCGCTGTGCAAAGGCGAAGTCATGGCGAGCAACCCGAAATGGTGTCTATCGCTGGAAGAATGGAAGCGCGCTTTTTCCGCCTGGATCAGCGGTGGCACACCGGAGGCTTTGCTGCATGCCTCGATATTTTTCGACTTCAGATCGCTCTACGGCGCACAACATCTGGCCGACGACCTGCACCAGTGGTTGGCGCGCGTCGCCAGCGACAACAGCCGCTTCCTGCACATGATGGCGGAGAACGCCTTGCGCAACCGCCCGCCCTTGGGCGTGGTACGCGATTTCGTGGTGGGCAAAGAGAACAAACTCGACCTCAAGCTCAACGGCATCACTCCCTTCGTCGACGCCGCGCGTATCTTCGGCTTGGCAGCCGGAGTGACACAGACCAACACCATCCAGCGCCTGCGTTTAAGTGCGACAAAGATGAATCTGCATGAGACCGAGATCGACGCATGGATAGACGCGCTGCTGTTCATCCAAGTCTTGCGTCTGCGTCATCACGATGAAGCGAGTGAGCAGGGGGCGGGCGACGGCACGCTGGATAACAAGATCGACCCGGAAAAACTCAACGAGTTGGATAGACGCATCCTCAAGGAAGCGTTCCGTCAGGCACGTAAACTACAAGCGCGTCTGGCATTGGAGTATCACCTGTGATCAGTTGGTTGGGACGCTGGTTCGGCAGCAATCCGCAGCTCAGCGCGGAACAGCTGCAACGACTGTCCGCATGGCAGACACTGCCGCCGCACGCGCTGAATGTGCCCATCAGCGAGACACGCTGCGTGGTGCTGGACGTCGAGACCACCGGCCTGAACCTGATGCAGGACAGGCTCATCTCTATCGGTGCGGTGGCCGTGGTGAACGGCAAAATCGACTTCGGCGACAGCTTCTACGTGGTGTTGCAGCAGAAGACCGCCAGCGGGAAGGGTAACATCCTGCTGCACGGTATCGGCACCACCGAGCAACTTGAAGGCATGCCCGCCGCCGATGCCTTGCTCGCCTTCCTCGACTATCTCGGCAAGTCGCCGCTCATCGCCTTCCACGTCACCTTCGATGAGACCATGATCAAGCGCGCCCTGCGCGAGCACCTCGGCTTTACCTTCAAACACCCGTGGCTGGATATGGCTTACGTCATGCCCGGCCTGAATCCCCCGTTGGCACAGAAGTACCGTGCGCTGGACGACTGGATCGGTCATTCCGGCATCCGCATCGACGTGCGCCACAATGCGCTCGCCGATGCCATGGCGACCGCGCAACTCTTTCAGGTCGCCTATACCCAGGCACTCAAAAAGGACATCTCAGACTTCGCTGCGCTACGCGATCTGGAGCAGGCGCAACGCTGGGTCAGCGGCGTAAGTTGACTGTAAGGTTTCTGACGTAACCTCGCCTCCGTTGTTATGAGTGAGTCAGTCTATCTTGGCTGGCTTGTCGATCATCTGGAAGGAGTGAATATGTCGAATCCGAATATCAATTGGGCGGCGATAGATACCAACCCCAAGTTCCAAGCATTACACCGCAAGAAAACCTTTTTCTTGTGGGGACTGATGGTGTTTTCCATCATCTACTACTTCATGTTGCCTATTGGTGCTGCGTATTATCAGGACTTGTTCAAGGCCAAGGTTTGGGGTGTGATCAACGTCGGCATTCTGTTCGCTCTGTCCGAGTTCGTGGTGGCCTGGACGATTGCCTATGTCTATTCGCGCAAGGCTAATGCCGAATTCGATGCGATGGCGCAAGAGATCATTAACGACGTCAACAGCGGGAGAATCTAAATGAGCAAGAGCTATCTTAATTTCTTCCTTGCTGCTATCGCCATCGTCGGCAGCGGCGCAGCCTATGCGGCGAGCGGAGCAGTAGCTGACGAGTATAAGTGGATGACCTTCACCGTGTTCGGCGCGATCATCGCGATCACCATGGCGATCACCTATTGGGCGGCGCGTACCACGCACACGACTTCCGAGTTTTATGCGGCGGGCCGTTCGGTCAGCGGTATCCAGAACGGATGGGCGATTGCGGGTGACTATCTGTCTGCCGCGTCCTTCCTTGGTATCGCCGGTCTGATCTCGCTCTATGGTTATGACGGCTTCATGTATTCCGTGGGCTGGCTGGTGGCTTACATCACCGTGTTGCTGGTGATCGCTGAACCTTGCCGCAACATCGGCAAATACACCATGGGCGACATCCTGGCTTTCCGTAACGATCCTAAGAAGACCAAGACTGTGGCGGCGCTGTCCACCATCACCGTGTCCACCTTCTACCTGACTGCTCAGATGGTCGGCGGCGGCGTGTTGATCAAGACGTTGATCGGTATCGACTACGAGATCTCCGTGATTGGCGTGGGTATCCTGATGCTGGCCTATGTGGTGTTTGGCGGCATGAAGGCGACCACTTGGGTGCAGATTACTAAGGCTGTGTTATTGGTAACCGCATCGCTGATTCTGGTGTTTCTGGTCTGGGCACCTTACGGCTTTAGCCTGCCTGATTATCTGGCAGCGGTCGTGGGTGACACAGATGTGCAGAAGCAAGTCGCCAAGCTGTTGGGTGACAAGGCTGCCACCATGACACCGGAAGAGCTGGGCCAACGTTTCCTTGAGCCGGGTCTGTTCCTGAAGAACCCGATCGACCAGATCTCGCTGGGTCTGGCGCTGGTGCTGGGTACTGCCGGTATGCCGCACATTCTGATGCGCTTCTTCACCGTGCCGACGGCACAAGCTGCGCGCACTTCCGTGATCTGGGCGATGGGCATCATCGGCGGTTTCTATGTGCTGACCCTGTTCCTGGGTACCGGTGCTGCGATGCTGGTTGGACCGGACAAAATCGCTTCTGTGGATGCGGGCGGCAACATGGCGGGTCCGTTGTTGGCGCAGTTCCTGGGCGGTGGCGAGAACTCTATGATGGGTAACTTCATGCTGGCTTTCGTGGCGGCGGTCGCATTCGCTACCATTGTGGCGGTGGTGGCCGGTCTGGTGTTGGCTGCGGCTTCCGCGATGGCGCATGACATCTATGTCGGCGTGATCCGTGGTGACCATGCCACTCCGAAAGAGCAAGTGGTTGCCGCGCGCGTGGCTTCTGTCATCGTGGGCATGATCGCGATCACCGTCGGTATCTTGGCTAAAGGTCAGAACGTGGCACATCTGGTGGCATTGGCCTTCGCGGTGGCTGCATCTTCCAACCTGCCAGCCGTGTTCCTCACGCTGTACTGGAAGAAGTGCAACACCACCGGCATCATCGCCGGCATGATCGTGGGTTCGTTGACCGCGATTGGTCTGGTGATGGTTTCGCCCAACATGACTTATCCCAAGGCAGTTATCGCCGGAGCGAACAAAGTGTTGAACGGTGAACCAGCGGTTCCTGCCAAGGAAGCAACACCGGCGGTCGAGCGTTCGAGCTTCATGTGTGAACTGTTTGCGCTGGATGGTTGTGTACTTGCCAAACCGGCACAACCCGCTTCCGCAGAGAAGCCCGCGAAACCGGGCGCTGCCGAGAAGCTGGTCAAGCTGAACGAGAAAGTCACTACGCTGGAAGCTTCGCTGCCGACGATCACTGATGTTGCGGCAAAGACTGCGGCTGAGGCTGATCTGGCCAAGGCAAAGAAGGACATTGCTGCCACTGAGAAGGCCAAGGCCAAAGCTGAAGCTGACCTCGCGAAGTTCGAAGGCCAGACTACCAGCATCATGGGCTTGGAAAAACCATTCTTCCTGCTGAAGAACCCCGGTTTGATCTCCATCCCGCTGGGCTTCCTGCTAGTGATTCTGGGTTCCTTGTTTACCCGTGACAAACGTGCGGAAGAGATGTGGGATGAACTCTATGTGCGCCAGAACACTGGCATCAACGCAGAGGCCGCATCGGTACATTAAGTTGATTGTAAGGTTTCAAGCAAAACCCCGCTTTTTTGGCGGGGTTTTTCATTGTGCAGGACAGTGAATACCGCTCGATAGAGGACGGTATGAAATTTGCATGTGTAGAATGAGCTTAATGATTGAGCCAATAAACTAGGAAAGAAAGATATGGAAACTTCTGCCTCACTCGAACTTGCTAAACACACCTTGCTCATATTCGGCATCATCTTGGGTTTGGGAACATTCTCCGGCCTGATTGCACGGTTTATGAAAATCCCTGATGTGGTGGTGTTCCTGCTGGTGGGGATGTTGATCGGCCCCGGCGTATTCGGCCTGGTCGATATCAAGGCGGATTCGACCATCAATCAGTTGATCCTGATCTTCGGTTCCAGCTATATCCTGTTTGATGGCGGGGCTTCGATACGTCTCAAGGTGCTGAAAGAAGCATGGATTACCATTGTGGTGATTTCAACCATCGGTGTGCTCATCACGGGAGCCATCACCGGAGTCGCGGCTTATTATTTCCTCGGTGTCCCGCTTATGGTCGCTTTGTTGCTCGGTGCCACCTTGGCCTCTACCGATCCAGCGACTTTGGTGCCGGTGTTCAAGCAGGTCAAGATCAGAGAGCGTGTCGCACAGACGGTGATGAGTGAGTCCGCATTCAACGACGCGATGGGTGCGATCCTGACCTTCACCGTGTTGGGCGTGGCGATGGGCGCGGGTGAATTCTCTGCCGGAGATGCGCTGGCAGATTTGCTCAAACAATCGCTACTGGGCATTTTGGTCGGTGGTGTGTTGGGTTATCTGGCCGCAGTGCTGATCGCGCATGAAAAGTTCAACTTTCTTGCCGAGTTTGCCCCCGTGGTGACGTTGATGGCGGTGATCGGCGCTTACATGGCAGCGGATGGTTTGCATGCCAGCGGATTCATGGCGGTGTTCGTGTTCGGCATCATGCTGGGCAATGTGGAGTCGCTGGGCTTCAAGCGCTCTGCCGAAGAAAGCCATCAGTTGGAAGATTTCGTGATGACCACTGCGCTCATCATGCGCATGTTCATCTTCATCCTGCTGGGTACGCAGGTGGATTTCGGCTTGATGAACCAATACCTGTTTGCGGGTGTGGCGGTGGTGGTCGTGTTCATGCTGGTGGCGCGTCCAGTCACCGTGTTTCTGTGTGCGCTACCGGATCGCCGCGCAAAGTGGAGCTTTAAGGAGATGCTGTTCATGTGCTGGACGCGCGAGACCGGCGTGATTCCCGGCGCATTGGCAGGCATGCTGGTCGGCATGAATGCTCCGGGCGCACAGATCATCGCCTCGGTCACCTTTATCGCCATCCTGATGACCATCCTGATTCAGGCGACTACCACCAAGTGGCTGGCAAAGAAGCTGGATCTGCTGGAAGAAGAATAAGCTCCAGTAGTGGCTAAGGCCGCAAATCCGGTTATCCGAATTGCGGCCTTTCTGCATTTTTTCAGGAGTGAAAGTCCCCGAGTTTGTCAGGCGGGGGCTTCCCCGCTGATCTCGTTTAAGGTGTATCTGCCAGTTGCAGAATGAAGCGCACCAGTTGGCGGATATCGTCCTGCTGGAGTTCGTCCATATCGTTGGGCTTCATGACGGCATGCCCCCAATTGCTTCTACCGCCAAAGGATACCTTCCTGACTAGGCCGTCTTCCAGTGAGTATTGCCGCCCCGCGTACACGAAATCCTTTGTGTTCCGGTACTGCGCGGCGATATCTCGCCACGCTGGTCCTTTTAATTTCTGCTCCATTGCATGGCAAGTCGTACAACCGTGTTTAACGGCAAGTTCGGGGAACTCTTGCGCGTGACTGCCTGCGGCAAACATCATCATTATCGATGCGATCAACAAGGTTTTCATGACGATTCTCCAATCTTGAACATAGGGCGCTCACGCCGGAAAAGTTCCGCTCCTCCTTAGAAATGAAATGTGGAGCGATGGCGCTGAGTATGTCAGATATTGTACTCGGGTAGATGATTCGGAAAGCGAATGCGGATGTGTGTGCCTATGCCATCTTTACCAGCATCGAGGCTGAGCTCGGCATTGTGGCGCTTGGCGACTTCCGCGACGATGGCGAGGCCGAGGCCGCTGCCGCTCTGCCCGGTACCGAGGATACGATAAAAACGTTCGAATACGCGCTCGCGGTATTGCGGGTCGATACCGGGGCCATTGTCTTCCACACACAGCTCGGCACCGCGCTCTCCCTCATTCACACTGACGGTGATATGGCCACCGTTCGGGGTGTAACGGATGGCGTTGTCGATGAGATTGTTCAGCATCTCACTCAGGCTGTTCGCATCCCCGCTTATTTCTACAGGTTTAGACATTCCTTCATAGCCCAGATCGATATTTTTTTCCAATGCCATTTGCACCCAGTTGACGGTGCATTCTTGAGCCAGATGATTGAGATTCAGCATGGAAAAATTATGCATGCTTTGCCCGCCGGGCTCATTGCGTGCCAGTGCCAATAACTGGTTGACCAGGCGGATGCCGTGTTTGGTGCTGGTGATAATGTGTTCGAGCGCGTGCTGTTTTTGCTTTGGATCGTCACTGCGCAAGGCCAATTCGGACTGGGTCTTTAATCCGGCGAAGGGGGTGCGCAGTTGGTGTGCGGCATCGGCGACGAAGCGTTGCTGGGCGGCCATCACCTGTTTCAGGCGTTCCAGCAAATCGTTCACGGCATCGATAAGCGGGCGCACTTCGGTAGGAGCTTTGTCGCCGTCAAGCAAACTCAGGTCATCACGCTTTCTGTTCAATACGTCCTTGCGCAGGCGCTCGAGCGGACTCAGGCCTTGCTTTAATCCATACCAGACCACGGCGAGGGCGATGAGGGTGAGCAGCAGCTGTGGGATGACGATGTTGGCGAGAATACCGCGAATCAGTGCCTGGCGTTGCTGCGTGGTTTCGGAGACATGCAACTGGAGGATTTTGCCATTGGATACATAGGTCAAGCTGACCATGCGCGTCATTTGCCCTTCACGCTCACCATTGCTGAACAGAGGGCCGATCCTGCCGCGCCGGTAGGAGAGCGGGCGTAACGTATTGCCGTTTCCCGCAAGCTTTCTGCCTTCGCTATCGGTGACGGTATAAACCACTCGATCCGGCATGCCGGGGTCTGTGCCGTCTGGCAAAACAGGTATCACATCAAGGCGCTCGTGTCCGGTACCGAGTTGGAGTTGCGCTGCCACCGCATTGGCGCGTTGCAGCAAGACCATGTCGTAGGGCTGATTCGCGTAGTTTATGGTGGCGAAATAACCGACCACCGTGCTGACGATCCACAGCAGATAAAGCGAGATCATCAGCCGCTGCATGAGGTAGCTGCGCAGGGAAATGATCTTGGGTTCCGTGGCGCTCATTTAGCTCAGTTCTCGCTTGGAGAGATCGAGGGGGAGGGCGAACGGCAAGGTGCCATCCCGCTCAAGTCGGTATGTTGTTGATGACGTAACCGAGGCCACGGATGGTGCGAATGGTCACCCCGGCAGGCTCAATTTTTTTGCGCAGGCGATGGATATAGACCTCGATAGCGTTGCTGCTGGCCTCCTCGGAATAGCTGTACAAGCGCTCAAGCAATTGCTCCTTGCTCACGACCCAGCCGATGCGCAGCATCAGCGCTTCCAGCACGCTCAGTTCGCGGGTGGTGAGTTCCAGCGTATTCCCGTTGATCATCGCCCGTCGCCCGACGCTGTCGAAGGTCAATGCGCCGCAACTGAACAGCGGATTCACACCGCACTGCCCGCGCCGCAACAGGGCGCGTACGCGCGCTTCCAGTTCGGGCAGGCTAAAAGGTTTACTCATGTAGTCGTCGGCACCGAGGTCGAGGCCTTTGACGCGGTCACCTTCGGCATCACGTGCGGTGAGGATGATGACGGGAACCTGGCGGTTCTTCTCGCGCAAGCCGCGCAATACGCTGAATCCATCCACCTTGGGTAGCCCCAGATCGAGGATGACCAGATCAAAAGGCTGTTCGCCGCTGAGGATCAACTTGGCCGCTTGCCCGTCTTTTACGCAATCTACGGCATAGCCGGATTGACGCATGGAGTGGCAAAGGCCATCGGCCAGTACTTCATCGTCTTCGGCAATCAGGATACGCATTAGAATGTAAGTGGTGTGTAAGAATTCTGGGTTAGGTTGTACTTAAGGGGCAGATGTATAGTTGAGACATCGCACCTGTTTCGCATTGGGCTATTCTAAGGGGAAGAGGCGGATTGTCCAAGCAGTACACCAGCGGGGGTTGGGATTTTTTTCAGGGAAAGTGATGCAGCTCAACGAGAAGCATAGGCAGTATTGGCAGAAGAACGTGCGCTTGACCGGAGTGTTGTTGGCAGTGTGGTTCACTGTGACCTTCGTCGTGGGCTGGTTCGCGCGCGACCTGCAATCCATTACCATCTTGGGTTCCCCGTTACCGTTCTATATGGGAGCGCAAGGGGCATTGCTGGTCTACGTCGTGTTGGTCGGATATTACGCTTACTGCATGGAGAAACTCGATCACGAGTACGGCATGCAGGAAGGGAAGTAGCGATGGCAGGGCAGATTCAATCCAGTTTCGTCTCGCAACTCAAACGTAACTATGCGCTCTATACCGGAGGCTTCATCGGCTTTGTCGTCGTGCTGTCCATCCTTGAGCAGATGGGCGTACCGAATAAGATACTGGGATACATCTTCCTTGGGGTGACGGTGTTGCTCTACGCGGGCATCGGAATCTTCTCGCGCACTTCGGATGTGTCGGAATACTACGTGGCGGGGCGGCGTGTCCCCGCGTTCTTTAACGGTATGGCGGTTGGCGCAGACTGGATGTCCGCCGCGAGCTTTATCGGGCTGGCAGGCACCTTGTATCTGTCGGGTTACGATGGCTTGGCTTTTGTGTTGGGGTGGACGGGAGGCTTTGTGCTGGTGGCGCTGCTGCTTGCACCCTATCTGCGCAAGTTCGGCCAATACACCATCCCCGATTTCCTCGGCGCGCGTTACGGTGGCAACATCCCCCGTTCCATCGGCGTGTTTGCCGCCATCCTGTGTTCATTCACCTACGTCATCGCGCAGATATACGGAGTAGGACTCATCGTCAGCCGTTTCACCGGACTGGATTTCAGCGTCGGCGTGTTCGTCGGGCTGGGCAGTATTCTGGTGTGTTCGTTCCTGGGGGGCATGCGCGCAGTGACCTGGACACAGGTAGCGCAGTACGTCATTCTCATCGTCGCGTATACGATCCCTGTGGTGTGGTTGTCGGTGAAGCACACCGGCAATCCCGTTCCTCAGATGTCTTATGGTTACGTGCTGGAGCAGGTGACCGCACGTGAACAGATATTGAATGATCCTTTGACACCGGAAGGTGCGCGCGAGGCCGAAGTGCGTGCCATCGTTAAAGCCAAGCAACAGGAGACTGAAGCAAAATTGAAAGCACTCGACGCTGGCGGAGCCGTCTATCTGGCAGAAGAAAAATCCAAGATCGCCAAAACAGTCGCAGAGCTGAAAGCAAAGCGCGATGTTGACCCTGAGGCGCTCAATGCTGCGCAAAAGGCATGGCTAGAGTTTCCTGCGAATGTTGCTATTGCCCGCGCGATGTGGAAAAACTCTGTAGAGACGGACAGAAGCAAGGCTAGTCCTATTTCCGCACATGCCGAACCCTATGCCGGTACAGATGAAGAGATGCATGATAAAAAGCGCAAGAACTTCCTCGCGCTGGTGTTGTGTCTGATGGTGGGGACAGCGGCACTGCCGCACATCCTGATGCGTTTCTACACCACGCCGACAGTGAGAGAGGCGCGCAAATCAGTGTTCTGGGCGCTGTTCTTCATATCGCTGCTGTACATCACTGCTCCGGCATTGGCCGTGCTGGCAAAATACGATGTATATACTTTGCTGGTGGGCTCCAGCTTCTCCGAACTGCCAAGCTGGGTATCCGCTTGGGCATCAGTGGATAAATCGCTGATGAGTGTCACGGACATCAACAAAGACGGCATCGTGCAACTGGCCGAAGTCACCATCGGCGGGGACTTGATTGTGCTGGCGACGCCGGAAATCGCGGGCTTACCCTATGTGGTCACCGCGCTGGTGGCGGCAGGAGGGCTGGCGGCAGCGCTCTCCACCGCAGACGGTCTGATGCTCACCATCTCCAACTCGCTCTCGCACGATGTGTACTACAAGATGATCGATCCACGTGCGCCGACTGGGCGTCGCTTGTTCATCTCCAAAGCATTGTTGCTTGGGGTGGCGGTGTTTGCGGCGTACATCACCTCGCTCAAGCCGGGCGATATTCTGTTTCTGGTGGGGGCGGCGTTCTCGTTAGCGGCATCAGCATTCTTCCCCGCATTGGCTATGGGTGTGTTCTGGAAGCGTGCCAACAAGACTGGCGCGATACTCGGAATGATTTCGGGATTGGGTACCTGTATGTACTACATGTACCAGACCTACCCGTTCTTCGGGGTAAATGCTGCGCTGTGGTGGGACATCAACCCGATCTCGGCAGGCATCTTTGGTGTACCGGTCGGGTTTGCGGGCATCATCATCGGCAGTTTGCTGACTGCGCCACCGGACAAGGAAACTCAGAATATGGTCGATTATGTACGCTACCCGAATCTGGAAAATTGAAGCTGCACAGAAGTTAATGGATGGGCTATTTGTGGCAATGACTCAGGATAAAGAGCTATGACAACTCAGAAACGCACCGTTATCTACGTGTCGGATGGTACCGGCATCACTGCTGAAACCTTGGGACACGGCTTGCTGGCACAGTTCGACGGCATCGAATTCAGGCCGGTGCGTTTCCCGTTCCTTGACAGCGAGGAAAAGGTCAGAGACTGTCTGGCACGCATCAATGAACTGAGCCGTCGTGAAGCGGTACGTCCTATCGTTATCATGACGCAGACCAACTCCGATTTCAGCGCCATCCTGCATCAGGCCGAAGCATTTTTCATCGACCTGTTCGATGCCTTTATCGTGCCGCTGGAGCAGGAGCTTGGCTCGCGCTACACCCGCGCCGTCGGGCGTTCACACGGCCACGCCAACCCGGAATACAACTCGCGTATCGCCGCGATGAACTTCGCGCTGGCGCATGATGACGGCGTGTCGGACGTTGATCTTAAAAATGCCGACATCATCCTCGTCGGTGTATCGCGCAGCGGCAAGACCCCCACCAGTCTGTACTTGTCCTTGCAGTTCTCCCTGAGAGCCGCCAACTATCCGCTCATCCCGGAAGACTTCGAGCGCGGTGAACTGCCATCCAGATTGCAGCCGTATCGCAGCAAACTGTTCGGACTCACCATCTCCCCGGAACAACTGCAACGCATCCGCAACGAGCGCCGCCCGAACAGCAAATATGCCTCGCTGGAAAATTGCCGTTATGAAGTCGCCGCCGCCGAAAAGATGATGCGCCGCGAAGGCATCAAATGGTTCGACACCACAGCGAAGTCGATTGAAGAATTATCGGTGCAACTGATGCAAGAGCTCAACCTGGAGCATTGAGAACGGAAGCGGAGTACAACTGCTGAGGCATTGAGTTCGAGCAGCAATATTGCGAACCTGATCCTGTTGCTTGCGGAATCAGGGGGTAAGCCAGATTCGGTGTAGGGCGGAATAGCGCAGCGTATTCCGCCGGATGGTTACATACGGCGCAATGCCCGTTGGTTATTGCGCCTTACGCGAGTTGGTTTTTTTACCTTACGAGAGTTAAGCGATCTGATTTTCAAAGCGGCGACTTTCAGTCACGATGGCACTGGCGATCTTTGTCGGATTTGAATCGTTATCGAGAGTGAGAAAGACCCGGTGGATCTTGATGGCGAGCACGGCAACAGCCGTCAGTTCAGTTGGAGCACGACCACTAGGAAAGGCCGAGGCATGCTGTTGAATAAAGGTGACAGCGCTCCGTATGGCTTTGAGGCGCTGCTGACCATTCGCTGACGAGAACGTAAACTGCCAAGCTCGAACTCTTTCATTTATTCGTTCACTCCACTTACCTTCCATGGACAGGCCAGTTGCCGCGAGGACTCGGCAATCGAATGTACGACAAGTTGATGGGCGGCTCAAATAGACCGAGCAGTTACCAGCCTTGAGCATTGGACAGCATCCCGAATCGAGATAACCCATGACCGCATGGCCTTTGGACATTCCAGGTGTACGAAGCAAAAACTGTTTTGGGATGACTGAATGGGCAGATTGATCAGATGGAAGAAGGTGAACAAATCTTCCTGCGCTGCAACAACCCCGGCAGTCCCCGCAGGGAACATCAATTCCTGTTCCACTTTTGAAAGAATCGAGAATGTTTTGGAGCCATGTTTCAAAGTCTCCTGCGTCATTTTTTATTGGTTGTGTCATGGTGAAGTTGTGCGTAACTTGATTGTGGTTATCAAATAGAGGCACCCCCGAGTTAATCTGCGCTATTTATATAAGATTTGCAGATGGGATTATGGGTAACCATTTTTCTACGCCGATCACGCTATTCCAAGTCGGCTTGTAATTGTGATTCTGGACTGGTTTGTGCCGCCTGCAACATCGCCTCTCGCGATGCCGGTGTCTCCAGACTGATGCGCCCCAGCACGCCGTCGCGGTAATCTTGCAGCAAAGTCAGCGCGGCTTTTTCCAGATCGAACGCGCCACCTTTGATGCGATAGCCGCGTTTTTTTGCTACGGCTTCGATGAGGTGGAAGCCGTCAACGGTAGCCCCCTCTCCCTTGCCCTCTAGGGGCGAGGGGATGTTGAAGCCGTAGCGTTGCGTGACTAGGGCAGGGTAGTGCTTGATCAGGATGTCGCCGAGGAAGGCGGCGACTTCTTCGTCGATGACGGCGTTGCGGCCTATCGAGTGGCTGGCGGCGAGCATGAGGCCGTCGCTGTCGTGTTCGATCTTCGGCCACATCAGCCCCGGGGTGTCGATCAGGGTCATGTGGTCGTTGAGGTCGAAGCTCTGCTGGCTTTTGGTGACGGCGGGTTCGTCGCCCACGTTGGCGGCGCGGCGTTTGAGCAGGGCGTTCATCAGCGTCGATTTGCCGACGTTGGGGATGCCCATGATCATCATGCGCAGCGGCTTGAGCGTAGTGCCGCGATGCGGCGCGAGCTTGAGGCACAGCCCCGGTACTTTGGTGACGTCGCCGGGTTTCTTGCACGACAGTGCGACGGCATGTACCCCTTTCTGGCTGTTGAAGTGATCCAGCCAGGCTTTGGTGGCGACGGGGTCGGCGATGTCGGTCTTGTTGAGTATCTTGAGGCAGGGGCGCTGGCGGTGTTCGCGCAGCTCGCGGATCATGGGGTTGCTACCGGCGGCGGGTACGCGCGCATCCAGCACTTCGATGACGACATCGATGCGCTCCATGGTCTCGGCGGCTTTCTTGCGCGCCGAGGTCATATGTCCGGGGAACCATTGGATAGCCATGACGGGATACTGGGATGTTGGTTGAGGATGTGTCGCAACGGGGACAGCCCCGAGCTGCGACGACTGAGGGGCGGATTGTACGCTAGCGCTGCCCGACTTGCGACAGCGCGGCAGAGGCAGGCCGGGACGGCCTCGGGTTCAGACGCAGCCGGTGGGTTTGGGCATGCCGCCGTATTTGGTGATCGGTTTCATCGGCCCGGTCATCCACAGCTCGAACACGTCTTTCTGGTCTTCGCCGATGTGTTTGGCGAATTTGCGTATCGGTGGTACCGAGCCGAGTTCTTCGTAATATTCGCGCGCTTTCATGATCTGTTCCCACTTCTTGTCGTTCAGTTCGTAGCCGTCTTCTTCGGCCATCAAACGACCGACTTCCGGTGTCCATTCACTCATGTCTACCAGATAACCGTCTCCATCACGCTTGGGGATTTGCATCGTCAGTACCTTTCATCTCAGGGGATGCGGCATTCAATCTTGCCCGAGTAATGTAGTCAATTACTCTAAAGGGGGGGATGAGGCCGGAGCGGGACGAAAAAATGCCGCCGCACTGTGGAGATGCGGCGGCACTGGTCGGTTGCAACAGGGTTATTTCAGTTTTTCGATACCCATCATCTTGAGGATGCTGCCTTCGTAGAACGGTTCGGAGGTGCCTTTCTTCATCTTGCGGATGAAGTATTTCTCGAACGCGACTTTGGCCAGATGCACCCACTTGCCTTCGGAGAACCAGTTCACGTTGCGCGGCGGGATCTGCGGGATGGCCACAAACGCCACGCCGCTTTCGCCGAAATCGGCCAGGCAGACGGCGTTCCAGGTAGCTTCCTGATCGGCTGGCTCGCCGGTGAGGTCGGCATGGATGTTGTGCACGGTGGCGGTCACCATGGACTCGATCATGTAGCCGGTCTTCGGCGTGCCAACCGGGATCGGGGTCGGCTCGACCGGCGGGATGGCGACACACACGCCGACCGCGAAGATGTTTTTGTACTTCGCGTTGCGCTGGTGTTTGTCCACGGTGATGAAGCCGCGCGGATTGGTCAGGCCTTCGATGCCGAACACGGCGTCCACACCTTTGAAGGCGGGCAGCATCATGCTGTACTTGAACGGCAACTCGTGCTTTTTCTTCTCTTGTCCCATGTCATCATGTTCGGTGACGTACATCTTGCCGTCTTCGACCTTGGTGACCTTGGCGTTGCAAATCCACTTGATGTGTTTGTCGCGCATGCCGGATTCTAGGATGCCTTTGGAATCACCCACACCGCCCAGACCGAGGTGGCCGATATACGGTTCGGAGGTGACGAAGGTCATCGGTACCTTGTCGCGAATCTTGCGCTTGCGCAGGTCGGTCTCCATGATGAAGGCGTATTCGTATGCGGGGCCGAAACAGGAGGCACCTTGTACGGCACCGACCACGATGGGGCCGGGATGTTTGCAGAAATGATCCCACTCGTCGTGTGACTTCATGGCGTGATCGACATGGCAGACGGAATAGGTGTGGCCGCCGTGTGGTCCCAGGCCTTCGATCTCTTCGAAAGCCAGTTTGGGGCCGGTGGCGATCACCAGATAATCGTAAGCGAGCACCTTGCCGTCGTTAAGTTCGAGCTGGTTCTGATCGGGGTGGACGCGCTTCACGCCGGTGGAAATAAAGTCGATGCCTTTGCGCTCGAGATAGGTACGCACCGGGAATTCGATCTGTTTGCGCTCGCGCCATTTGACGCCGACCCAGGGGTTGGACGGGACGAAGTGGAAATTCTCGCTGTTCGAGACCACTGTCACGCGGTGTTGCTTGTCCAGCTTGTCGCGCATCTCGTAGGCTGCCGGCATGCCGCCTATCCCCGCTCCCATGATTACGATGTGTGCCATGTCCGTCCCTTCTTAGAATTTTGGTTGATAACATTACCCCAGTGCATCACGCAAAACGGGTCGTCGCGCGAGCTTTTGCGAGTGGCGCTATTAGGCGCAATCACGCCTCGGGGTGTCTATAGCTACATCGGGTGGGTAGGGATATAACCCTGATGGGGAGGGGGTTCTTTTTGGGGGCGGGATAAGCGCCGGGAAAACCTGTGGATACAGGCCGGTGTCACGGTATCGCAAGGCCGGGGGCGATGCGATACCGGAGGGGAGGGTTACAGTGAGCGTTTGATACTCAGGCCGCCGCGAATCTGTCCGGGGGCATAACCTGTCGCCTGGTCGTGGGGATATTCTTCCGTCAGGCGCGCTTTGACATCTGCCGGAATCTGTTCCGTGTTGCCGTGGCAGCTGACACAGCCGGGTTGCAGTGCGATCGCTTTCATATAACGGAAGCTGTTGCCAGCGGGTTCTTTCACGATTTCGGCGAATTCCATCGCGTCCGCTTTCTCGCCTTTGGCCAGACGCGCTTCAAAACTTTGCAGCACTTTTTGTTCCCAGGCATCGGGCGTGCCTAGCAGCGGGTTGCGGACTTTCAGTGAGACGCGGGTCAGTTTCCAGCCTTGTTTGCGCGAGATATCGGCAGCGGCTTTGGGCGCGATGGTCTTGCATACGCCGATTGCGGATGCCGGGCCGCCTTCAGTCACGGCCTTCTGGTTCTCGCCCACCAGTTGTTTCATGAACGGGAGCGCCACGGCACGGCTTTCTTCCTGGAGTTTGGAGAGGTCGTCGGCCCAGGCGGGCAGGGTGAACAGGGCGAATATGAAGGGTAATGATCTGTACATGGGGTTTCCTTTATAGATACGAAGTGAAAATTGCTATCCTCGAAACGCGCGGAAGCGCCGCCCCTTGCCTAACGGGGCGGTGCAGAATAAAAAAACCGGTACAGCGTGTCTGTGAGTTAAGTCACAGAGCCCCGGGCGAGTGCACGGGGAGCTTGCGTCAGCAGGGGGAAGGTCATTTTTCCGCTTTGAGCTGCCAGGCGGAATGACAGGAGACACATTTCGCGACCGAGGTGGTCAGCATGGCTTGTAACTGGGCGACCGGTTTGCCGCTTTCGGCAGCCTGTGCCAGATCGTCCATGTCGTGGTGCACGCTCATGCCCAGTTGCTTGAAGGACAGCGGCAGTTTGGCCATCAGTGCCGGATTAACATCGGCAGCGGAACCCATGCCGGCGAGGCGGGCGGCACCGGCGACCTGTTTCATGTCGTTGCGATTGAGGCCGTCCAGGATGCCGTGTACTGCCGATAACAGGCCGCGCATTTCGGCAAGAACCAGATTGCGTTCGCTATCGGTCATTACCACGGCGGTTCTGCCGTCTGTGCCCGCAGCGGTGTTGCCGCGCACAACGAACCAGGTGATGGTGACGATGGTGACGCCCCAGAGCAGGAGAGCGAGTAGTGCGAGCTTGTTCGATTTCATGATGTTCCCGTGAGTGATGGAAGAGGGTCATGCCGCCGACGACGGCATGACCGGGCGCACTATAGGTAAAACGCGGGAAGCGGTCTGTGAGGAATGTTACAAATGCGGAGATGGCGCAGCGCTGGCGCGTGACCGCATCAGAGTGTGGCGAATCTCTTCAATGCGGCGGCATCGACGATATCGATCTGTTCCCGTCCGAGTCTGACCCAGCCTTGTTCGGCAAAATTCTTCAGCAAGCGGCTCACGATCTCGCGCACGCTGCCGAGCTCGTCGGCCAGTGCCTGATGGGTGGTTTGTAGCGGGCTGGTTTTGGTGGCGAGCAGGGCGGCAAGACGCTGATCCAGTTTCTGGAAGGCCACTGCGGAGACCAGTTGCATCAGGTCGGTGAGGCGTTCGGAGAACAGGCTGAAGATGTAATCGCGAAAAGCGTCGCTTGATGACAGCAGTGTCCTGAATAGCGGCACCGGCAGGGTCACCAGTTGGACGTCCTGATCCACGATGCCGCGCGCGGAGTAGGCGGCGTGTCCCAGCAGGCAACTACTGGTCAGGATACAGCTCTCGCCGGGACAGACCCGGTATAGCTGTAGCTCGCGGCCATTGGCGGCAGCCTTGATGACGCGGATGTTGCCGGAGAGCAATAGGGGGAAGCCCTGGCAGGGCTGATTCTCGTCGAACACCACTGTGCCGGAGGGGAGCCGCATCATGGTCGCGTTGGACAGCAATACATCAAGTTCGGTTTGCGGCAGGGCGGCGAACATCGGGTAATGTCGCAGCAGCTCAACTTGGGTGGCGGTGTCTATCATCTATGGCGCGGTCGGCCCGCAAGCGGGCGGGGACGGATCAACAGCTCGGTGGATCATCTTTGTTCAGGGCGTTCTGTTCCGTGGTGAACAGAACCGCAGCTTTCACCCGCGATGACAGGTTGAGTTTGTTCAGGATATGGCGCACATGCTGCTTGACCGTGTCGTAGCTGATCTTCAGCGTCTGCGCGATGGCTTTGTTACTTTCGCCGCGCGACAACAGTTGCAGGATCTCGCGTTCGCGTTCGGTGAGCAGTTTGAGCGAGTTCTTCGGTTCCTCGGGCTGTTCCCCGCGCAGCATGTCTATCATCTTCATGGTCATGGTGGGAGCCACCACCAGTTCTCCCGCAGCCACGCGGCGAATGGCGTCAACCACGTCGTCCGGTGCCATGTCTTTGAGCAGGTAGCCGCGCACACCGGCACGGATGGCATTGGTCAGGTCGGCTTCGGAGTCGCTCATGGTCAGCATCACCGCCGGAGTGGTGACGCCTTCGCTGCGCAGCAGTTGCAATAGCGAGATACCGTCCAGCGGCTTCATGCGCAGATCGACGATGAGCAGGTCTGGTTTCTTGGACAGCAGCGGGCGCAATTCATCAATGCTGCCGACCGCCCCCAACACGGTGAAGTCGTAGCAGTTGGCCAGCAGTTCGCCGAGTCCGCGTCGGCACAAGCCCTGGTCGTCTACCAGTACCACTTTCAATTTGTCACTCATGTGCCGCTCTCCAGTCCAACGATGGTTCGGGGAAAAACAGTTGCACCTGCGTACCGAGTCCGGCGGCGCTTTCGACTTTGATCTTACCCCCTATCCGGTGCGCCCGCTCGCGCATGATCATCACGCCATAATGTCCTTCCACAGGGGTGAAGGTGCGCGCGCCGCTGCCGTTATCTTCGATGGTGAACACGAAATAACCGCAACTGGCGTCAACGAACAGACGGGCATGTGTCGCGCCGGAATGGCGGGCGATATTGGTCAATGCCTCGCGCACGATATGGTAGGTCTGGATCTCGTGTTCCAGCGGCAGCTCCAGATCGACCAGGCGGTTGTGGTATTCCAGCACGATATCGTTGCGCTTGCGGAACTCGGTAGCCAAATCGTTCAATGCGGCGGACAGACCGCCGTTATTCATCTCGCAACGGAAGTCGGCGATCAGATCGCGCGCGCTTTTTTGTCCGATTTCGAGCGCCTCATCGACATCACGGGAATAACCGGTCGCCAGCTCGGTGTTGCCGCTGCGCACGGCTTCCAGTAGCAGGCTGACGCGCATACGGGCATAGGTCAGCGTCTGTGCCAGCGAATCATGGATGTCGTTGGCGATCACCTGGCGTGCGGCGATCCGTTCGCGGCGGCGTATCTCGCGATTGACGCGGGTATGTTCGATGGCCGCGCTGATCATCTGGGCGAAGGTGGTGATGGTGTCGGTGTAACGGTTCGCCGCGTCGCAGGGAGTATCGAAAAACAGTGTCAACACGCCGAGCGGGGTCTCGGACGTGTTGGAGGCAAGCGGTGCCGCGATCAGTGATTGGAAGCGACACGTGGTGTAACAACAATTCTGGCGCGCATCGCAGGTGCTGATATCTGTGGAGCGAACAACGTGGCCTAGGGTGGCGATGTCGCTGACTTCGCAATCCAGCTCGACAAAATTCTCCGCCTCTTCCTGCAACTGTGCAGACAGTCCGGCTGAACTGATGGTTTCCAACGTACAGCCGTCCGGTGACAGCAGACGGACCACGCCAGCCGTGGCACCGACCGCATCGACGATGTTCTCTATAAAGTTTTCCAGCAGGGCACGGAGTTCCCCCATGCGCGGCGCGGAGAATTCATACGACAGGCATGCGCCCACTCCGCCATCCGTGCCGGGTGGAGTGAAGTCGGGTTCACCGACCCACAGGAAGCTACTGTCGGTTGAGTCGGAGATTGGGATCGTTTTTTTCTGCATCAACTTGGTCGGGCTGTCCGAAAACGTTCCGCAGACTAAGGTGAATTCTTCAAAATATCAATAACCCAGGAGAGGAAAGCGACCCACTCCCCCCATTAGGGTTATACATGTCCCCGCCCGATGTGGGTATAGACACTGGTCGGAGCGATTGCGCCTAATAGCGGTAGTCGCAGAAGTTCGTTCGGGGGCACGGTTTTTCGTGGCTGGTCGATGCGACATGAACCCACATAAACAGATAGATATGTCCGCACCCATACACGATCCGATCTCTTCTCCGTCACCCGATGCGAAGACTGAAACCAAAACCACCACCTGCTACATGTGCGCCTGCCGTTGCGGCATCAAGGTGCATCTGCGTGACGGTGAAGTGCGCTACATCGAGGGCAACCCCGACCATCCGTTGAACAAGGGCGTGATCTGTGCCAAGGGCGGCTCCGGCATCATGAAGCAATATTCTCCGGCGCGCCTGACCAAGCCGTTGCGCCGCAAACCCGGCAGCGAACGCGGTGCGAACGAGTTCGAGGAGATCAGTTGGGACGAGACCTTCGCCATCCTGGAAAAACGCCTGTCGCATCTGCGCGCCACCGATCCGAAGAAGTTCGCGCTGTTCACCGGGCGCGACCAGATGCAGGCGCTCACCGGTCTGTTCGCGCGCCAGTTCGGCACACCCAACTATGCGGCACACGGCGGTTTCTGCTCGGTCAATATGGCGGCGGGCATGATCTACACCATCGGCGGCTCGTTCTGGGAATTCGGCGGCCCCGATCTGGAGCGCGCCAAAGTGTTCTACATGATAGGCACGGCGGAAGACCACCACTCCAACCCGCTGAAGAGCCAGATCGGTGAATTCAAGCGCAACGGCGGACGTTTCGTCGCCATCAACCCGGTACGCAGCGGCTATGCCGCCATCGCCGACGAGTGGATCCCGATCAAGCCCGGCACCGACGGCGCATTGATTCTCGCCATCATCCGCGAAATCATCGCGCTCGGTCTGTACGATCGCGATTTCCTGGCGCGCTATACCAACTCCGGCCAACTGGTGAATCAGGACAAGAGCAGCAAAGAGTTCGGCATGTTTGTGCGCAACCCGGAAGGCGACAAGATCAACCCGCTACGTCCGCACAACTTCTACTGGTGGGATCGTCTGAGCAACCAGCCGATGGACGATCACACCAAAGGTGCCGATCCCTGTCTGTACGGTACCTTCAAGATGCCGGACGGCACTACCGCCAAGCCTGCCTTCCAGTTGCTGAAAGAGCGCGTGGCCGACTGTACGCCAGAATGGGCGGAAGGCATCACCGGCATTCCTGCCGACACCATCAAGCGCATTGCGCATGAGATGGGCGTCACCGCGCGCGACCAGAAGATCGAACTGCCGATACCGTGGACAGACTGGTGGGGCGAAGAGCACGAAACGGTCACCGGAAACCCGGTCGCATTCCACGCCATGCGCGGCCTCGCGGCGCACTCCAACGGCTTCCAGACCATCCGCTCGCTGGCGATCCTGATGTCGCTGCTGGGCACTATCGACCGTCCCGGCGGCTTCCGCCACAAAGCGCCGTACCCGCGCGCGATCCCGCCCAACGCGCGCCCGTCCAAAGGCCCCGAGGCCGTGCAACCCAATACACCATTGGGTGGCGCGCCGCTGGGCTGGCCGGAAACGCCGGATGATTTGTTCGTGGATGGTAACGGCCAGCCAGTGCGTCTCGACAAAGGTTTCTCGTGGGAGCATCCGCTGTCGGCGCACGGCCTGATGCACAACGCCATCACCAACGCATGGCGCGGCGACCCATACCCCATCGACACGCTGCTGCTGTTCATGGCCAACATGGCATGGAACTCCAGCATGAACACTTCCGAAGTGCGCAACATGCTTACCGACAAAAACGCGGACGGCGGCTACAAGATTCCGTTCATCGTGGTGTGTGATGCGTTCCAGTCCGAGACCACCGCGTTCGCCGACCTGATCTTGCCGGACACGACTTATCTCGAACGCCACGACTGCATGTCCATGCTGGACCGTCCGATCTCGGAATACGATGGCCCGGTGGACTCGGTGCGTGTGCCGGTGTTGCCGCCGAGCGGCGAGTGCAAGCCGTTCCAGGAGGTGTTGATCGAGCTGGCGAGCCGTCTCAAGTTCCCCGCGTTCACCACCGCCGAAGGCGCACGCAAGTTCAAGAGTTATCCCGACTTTGTGGTCAATTATGAAACCGCGCCGGGTTCCGGTATCGGCTTCCTCACCGGCTGGCGCGGCAAGGATGGCGACAAGGCGATGCGCGGCGAACCCAACCCGAAACAGTGGGAGATGTATGAGAAGAACGGCTGCTTCTTCCAGTACCACCTGCCGCCGTCCAGCCAGTACATGCGCAACTGGAACAAGGGTTACATGGAGTGGGCGCAACAGTCCGGCATGCGCCGCGACAACGACCCCATCCTTATCCATATCTATTCCGAACTGTTGCAAGGTTTCCGCCTTGCTGCCGAAGGCAAGCGCCCCGGCAAACAGCCGCCGGACGAATTGCGCCAACGTGTAGCCACCTATTTCGATCCGCTGCCGTTCTGGTATGCACCGCTGGAAGATGAACAGAGCGACTTGAAAAAATATCCGCTCAACGCACTGACCCAGCGCCCGATGGCGATGTACCACTCGTGGGATTCGCAGAATGCCTGGCTGCGACAGATCCACACCTACAACTATCTGCATGTGAATTCGCGCACTGCCGCCGCTGCCGGCATCGCCGATGGCGGCTGGATGTGGGTGGAGTCGCAATGGGGCAAGGTACGTTGCCTGTGCCGTTACTCCGAGGCGGTGGAGCCGGGCACGGTGTGGACATGGAATGCCATCGGCAAGGCATCCGGTGCATGGAACCTCACCGGCGACGCCAACGAAGCGAAGCAGGGCTTCCTGCTCAATCACCTGATCTCGGAAGAGTTGCGTGCCAATGCCAACGGTAAGCGCTACTCCAACTCCGATCCGATCACCGGACAAGCCGCGTGGTACGACGTGCGTGTCCGCATCTATCCGGCAGAGGCGGGCGAGGCGGAGGAAAGTTTCCCGCAGTTCGAGACGATGCAGCCGGTGGCGGGTATGACAGAAAGAAAGATGGGTTGGCAGGCGTGGTTTGCCGGTAAGAACAAGAAAGGCGGTGCGCTGTGACGCAACTCGCGCTGGTAATCGATTTGAATGTATGTGTGGGTTGCCACGCTTGTGTGACCAACTGCAAACAGTGGAACACCTCGGGTGCCGCCGGTTCGCTGGTGGACTGCAATCCCTATGAGCAAGATCCGAACGGAACCTTCTTCAACCGCGTGCAGACCTTCGAGGTGGGCGAGTTCCCGCAAACCGAGACGGTGCATTTCCCCAAGTCTTGCCTGCATTGCGAAGATCCGGCCTGTGTGCCGGTATGCCCGACCGGGGCATCTTACAAGCGCAAGGAAGACGGTATCGTGCTGGTCGATTACGACAAATGTATCGGTTGCAAATACTGCTCCTGGGCCTGTCCGTACGGTGTGCGCGAATTCGACGAACAACGCAAAGTGATGACCAAATGTACCTTGTGCGTGGATCGTATCTACGACCAAAGCTTGCCGGAAGAGCGGCGCAAACCTTCCTGCGTGCTGGCCTGCCCGCCAGGTGCGCGTTTGTTCGGTGATGTGCACGACCCGGATTCGGAAGTGTCGGTCGCCATCCGCGAGCGCGGCGGTTACACGCTGATGCCGGAAGCCAACACCAAACCGGCCAACCATTATTTGCCGCGCCGCAAGACCACGGTGACGGTGCGCAGCGATGAACTCTATCGCTCCGACAATCCGCACAAGATCGACGGCGCACCGTTCGACAAGAATCTGCCGCCGACTACCGAGGAGCTAAACTGATGCGTCCCGCTTTTTCCGTATTGTTTTTGACCACGCTGATCGGTGCCGGGCAAGGGTTGTTCATCACCCTGTTCTTTGTCGAACTGCTGGCAGGCTCGGGTCTGAGTGCGAGTTTTTTCGTCGGCGGTAGTTTTCTGGCGCTGGTGTTGCTGGGGCTGGGCGGTATCTCTTCGGTGTTCCACTTGGGACATCCCGAACGTGCCTGGCGCGCGATGACTATGTGGCGCACTTCCTGGCTGGCACGGGAAGGTATTGCCTTGCCTGCTTTTATCGCGGTCGTATTTGTCTACGGCGTGGCGCACTGGCTAAACCTCGGCCACACGCTGGCTATCGGAGTCATCGGCGTCGTGCTCGCCATCGTGTTGTTTGTGTGCACCGGCATGATCTACGGCGCGATCAAGGTACTCAAGGAGTGGGCGCATCCGCTGACCATCGTGAACTTCATCGTGCTGGGCTGCGCATCGGGGACGATGCTGGCCGCCGCTTACGCCAGCTTCAACGCACCGGAACTGACCCTCACACTGGCGCAAGCTGCTTTTGCGCTCACCGTGCTGGGCGTGGTGACACGGGTGTCCTCGTTGTGGCGCAACGCGACCCTGCGACCGACTAGCACATTGCAAACCGCCATCGGTATCCGCCACCCGCGCATCGTACAAAAATCACAAGGCTCGATGGGCGGCTCGTACAATACGCGGGAATTCTTTCACGGCAAGAGCCCGGAGTTTGTGCGCGGTGTGCTGGTGACATTGGTGTTGGGCGTTTTCGTCTTGCCGCTGGCGCTGGTGCTGACGCTGCCTGTGCTGGCTTTTGTCGCACAATATTTCGGCTTGCTGGCCGAGCGTTGGTACTTCTTTGCCGAGGCGCAGCATCCGCAGAATCTTTATTATCAAGGCAAGTCCTGATGTTGAACAACATTGCCTCCCGCTTTACCGACGTGGGCAGCTTGCTCAAAGCCAACGCATTGTTGCTGCTGCTTTCCCTGTCTCTGTTCACCGCCGGAGCTTATGCGGCGGAGAGTTTGCCTGCGGCCAGCACCATGCCGTGGTGGGGCTGGGCCTTGGCATTGTTCATCACCTGTTTTTTCCTCGGCATCGTTGCGGTACCTTCCGGTGTGGGCGGTGGCGTATTGTTTGTGCCCATCGTGGGCGGTTTCTTTCCGTTCCATCTGGACTTCGTGCGCGGTGCAGGTCTGCTGGTTGCGTTGGCTAGTGCCCTTGCAGCAGGCCCATCGTTGTTGCGCGGTGGTCTCGCCAACTTACGGCTGGCTTTGCCTTTGGCGGTGTTGGCCTCGGCCAGTTCGATTGCGGGTGCGATGATCGGCCTCGCTATTCCCGCACACATCGTACAGATCGCATTGGGTATCACCATCCTAGGTATCGTCATTCTGATGGCGCTGGCGAAAAAATCCGAATTCCCGGAAGTCACCGCCCCGGATAAACTTTCCAATGCGCTGTTCATGAACGGCATTTTCCACGATGCGGCGCGCAACCAGAAGATCAACTGGCAGGTGCATCGTACCCCGCTGGGGCTGACGCTGTTCGTCGGTATCGGTTTTCTCGCCGGACTGTTCGGTATGGGTGCGGGCTGGGCGAATGTGCCGGTGCTGAATTTGTTGATGGGGGCACCGCTCAAGGTCTCTGCCGGAACATCGAGCTTCATTCTGACGCTGGTCGATTCTTCCGCAGCATGGATCTATCTCAATAAAGGCGCGGTGCTGGCGATTATCGCCGTGCCGTCGGTGATTGGCATGATGCTGGGTGCTTTTATCGGCGCACGTTTGCTGCATGTGCTCAAGGCTTCGGTGGTGCGCAAGATGGTGATCACCTTGCTGCTGTTCGCGGGCTTGCGCGCGTTGCTGAAAGGATTGGGGATATGGCTATGAGCGGGGAAGATTTTA
The DNA here is from genome assembly GCA_964571195.1 of uncultured Gallionellaceae bacterium. Lineage (GTDB taxonomy): Bacteria > Pseudomonadota > Gammaproteobacteria > Burkholderiales > Gallionellaceae > PALSA-1006. The sequence continues at coordinate 111,330 of CAZNAD010000005.1, forward strand.
TTTCAGATGAGCAGCGGCGTTATGCCACTTGGCTGAGCTGGGGAGCCCGTTCGGGCCTGGCCATACTGGTGGTGACTTTTCTGGCCTATGTGTTGGGCTGGTTGCCGGCGCGTATCCCGCTGGAACAAATGCCCGAGGTATGGAATCTGTCCGCGCATGACTACCTGCAACAGACCGGCGCGCCGACAGGATGGCAGTGGCTGAGTCTGGTCGGGCAGGGTGACTTCGCGGGACTGATTGGTATCGCCTGGCTGTCGGGATGCTCGGTACTGTGTCTGCTGGTGGTGATACCGATCTACGCGCGGCGCAAGGATTGGGTGTTCGTGGTCATCTGTGTCATCGCGTTACTGGTGCAACTGCTGGCAGCCTCCGGTATGCTGACCGTCGGACATTAAGGAGCGCATCATGGATTATCCCTTCAACCGTATCCTGCTTGCCACCGAGCACACCGAATTCGATGCCGGGGCTGAACGCCTTGCCTTTGCCATGGCGAAGCGGTGCGGCGTGCCGTTGCGGGTGGTCGTTCCTTTGTTGAGCAACCCGGAATATGAAGCCGAGATGCCGGAGCTAGCCTTGCGCGCGGATCAGGAGGCGGGCAAGAAGATCGCCGCCCTGCATCAACAGGCCGCAGTCCTGGGTATCCAACTTGATGTGCATGTGCGACGCGGTACCGAGATACACAGCGAGATCGTGGCCGAGGCTGCGGAATCCAATACGGATCTGATCGTTATCCGTCGCCGGGGAAAACCCAGCTTTCTGGCGCGTATGCTGGTGGGTGAGATGGTCAGCAAGGTGATTCGAGATACCTCGTGCAGTGTCTTGCTGGTGCCGCGTGCGGCGGAGTTCTGGCATCGGAATATCCTCGCCGCCGTGGGAGATACTCCGGCAGCGCCCAGTATCGCCAAGATCGCCGGAACCATCGCCGGCATCTGCGAACTGCCGTTGACCATCCTCAGTGTAGCGACGGAATCCGGCGCGGAGTCGCTGTCCAGAATACAGAGTCTCAATACGCTGAACGTGTCACTGGCTTCCGGTTCGTCGAACCAAGTGTGCGGCGAGGTGCGGGTGGGCAAACCCGTCGAACAGACTATCGCCGCTGTCAAAGAGAGCGGGGCAGACCTGGTGGTGATCGGGCGTCAGCGTTATCAGGTCATGCCGTTCGGTACTCAAGGCATCATGCAGAACATCGCCGGCAACATGGATGTCCCTACGCTGGTGGTGCCCGCATAAGCTGTAACCCGATGGGGTTATAAATCTACGCCCTGTGTAGATGGGGGCGGATGCCACGGTAGCAGACGCTGCCGTTTTATATCCATGCCTCACTAGGGAGAGTCTGAACGTACAGGAATGGCTCTTTCGCAAGTTCTTCCGCCATCCGGCTCACTCGCCAAGAGCGCTTTTATCGGCTCTCCTGTTGTCGTATTTATTTCCGGGGCTACAGGCCTTTATAAGCAAGCGCTTAAAGATAACCCCAATGGGCTACGCGCCATACCCGTCAAGGGTATGGACGCAATCTGCCTGCACGTTCTTAATGGCGCATCTGGAAATGTTGTTAGCCAGTCCTGATACCTGAACGCAATTTATTAACCCGTAGGAGATGAAAGATGAATTTTGATAAAGAGTTTGATGCCAGCGGAATGTCCTGCCCTCTGCCTATCGTAAAGACCAAAAAAGCGCTGGTCGATATGGCCAGCGGTCAAGTGCTCAAAGTGATCGCCACTGACTGCGGCGCGGTGAAAGACATGCAGGCGTTTGCCGATCAGACCGGCAACACTCTGCTGGCCTCGGAAGAGGCTGGCGGCAAATACATCTTCTTCATGAAGAAAAAATAAATTTCCAGCAATCACTCCAAAGGGAAAAGCATGACTACCAAAAAAATGGCGATCATCGCCACCAAAGGCACGCTGGATATGGCTTATCCGCCTTTCATCCTGGCCTCTACCGCTGCGGCATTGGGCTATGACGTGCAGATATTCTTCACTTTCTACGGTCTGCAACTGCTGCGCAAGGACCTTTCCGACGTGAAGATCAGCCCGCTGGCGAACCCGGCGATGCCGATGCCGGTGCCAATGCCGGTAATGGTGCAGATGCTGCCGGGCATGGAAAGCATGGCAACCATGATGATGAAACAGAAGCTGGCCAAACATGGCGTGGCTTCGCTGGAAGAGTTGCGCGACCTTTGTCTTGAAGCTGATGTGAAGTTCATCGCCTGCCAGATGACGGTCGATCTGTTCGAGTTCGACAAGAGCGAATTCATCGACAACGTCGAATACGGCGGCGCTTCGATGTTCTTCGGTTTTGCCGGAGAGACCGATATCTGCCTGTTCGTTTAAAGATAGGGAGAATCTGACGACGTAGTAGTTCATTTAACCGCAGTACAAAAATAATTATTCAGGGAGAAACACATGAGGGTAAAGAAACTTGTTGTAGCGATGTTCGCAGCCGGTATGGTGGCCTCACCATTGGCAAATGCCACCAACGGCGATGAGATGATGGCTGTCGGATCACAAAGCACCGCATTGGGAGGGACCGGAGTGGCCCACTTCATGGGTGCTGAAAGTGTATGGGCGAATCCGGCGATGCTGGGCAAGTCAAAGGGAGCCGAAGTGACGGGTGGCATTGTCCTGTTTACCCCAAAAGTGGCTAACAACGGAGTGCCCAGTATGGGGGGTGTTTCGGCTGATAGTAGTGCGAGTACCAGCTATATCCCGGATGTCTCTTATTCCAGCCGGATCAATGACGGTTTGAGCTATGGTATCGCCGTGGCAGGTATCGCGGGGATGGGGGTTAATTATACCGGGGCTCCGAGTGGCACCCATATCAAGGCCAAGTCTGCACTGAGCATTTTGCGTGTGATACCGACCATTGCGTACAACACGAAGAATTATGGCGTGGGCTTGTCGCCGGTTTTCCAATCGGGTTCGTTGATGCTTTCTTACAACGCTTCCGGGATGTCGATGGGGGTGGTTAATGCGGCTGAGAGCGCTGATACGAACTCCAACTTCGGCTATTCGCTGGGTGGGTATTTTGATGTGACATCAAGCCTGACGGTAGCGGCTTCTTACCAGTCAGAGATCGCTGCCAAATACGGCACGCAACTGTCCGCCGCAGGCACGGGGTTCGGCCTGACCGGTGCCTCTGCATTCGGTGATGACTTGAATCAACCTGCGGAAGTGAAGGCTGGCATCGCTTACGCCATGTCCGATAGCGTCACGCTGACTGCGGATTACAAACAGATCCAGTGGGGCAGCGCAAAAGGCTATAAAGACTTCAACTGGAAGGATCAGACTATCGTCGCAATAGGTGCCAAATATGCGGCCAACGGATACTGGCTCGGATTGGGTTACAACAGTGGCAATGATCCGATCGAAAACCTCGCGTCGGGTGTGTATCGTCGGGAGTGCATCAACTTTTTCAACAACATGTTCTTTCCTGCGGTCGTGACGAATTCCTACACCTTCGGCGGCGGTTATGAGATATCGAAAGCTTTTGCAATCGAAGCCTCTGCTGTAATCACGCCGGAAGTGACCAAGACGACTCCGGTGACCGGCTTCTTCGGTGGCAGCAATACCACCAAACACTCGCAACAGTCCTACTCGGCATCGCTGCGATACAAGTTCTGACCATGTATGACTTGCTGGTGAGCAGCCATCAAAGCCCGCGAGATTCGCGGGCTTTTTTGTGGGTGTATGAAATCACGTAACCAGTCTCCGCTGCGTCGATGACGATCGTCCCATGCCGTGCGGCATCGTGCTGGAGGAGGTGCAAAATAAACGTTGGATCGTTTCAATGGTGATGGGCATAGATCCCGCAGGCTGGTCTGCCGGGCGATGGGTAGGGCAGGGACAGCAGGTGCGCAGCGCGGGTGCGCGGGCCTTGCGGGCTTTCAGCGGGCTTATACCACGAACTTCTTGGTCACTTCATTTAGGCCCAGCGCGGCCTCGACCATACGTACGGCCTCTTTGCCGCAGGTCGCGGTCAGGTCTGCGGCAGTGTCGGTGCGGGTTTGGTTCTCCGCGATACGTGCGAGCACGATTCCTACCAGCATCTGCTGGTCATCGGCGGCTTCGCGTACCGCATCGACCGAGGTCTTCATGCCGGCGGTGGCCTGTTCGATCTGCACGAAGATATCGGAAGATGCCTTGGAAGCGTGTAATCCGTCACGCACGGCACTGGCGTTTTCCCGCGAGATGGTGACCGTCGATGCGACATCGACGCTGACGCGCTGTAATACGGCATCGATACGCATGGTCGCCTGTGCGGCCTGTTCGGACAGTTTTCTGACTTCATCCGCGACGACTGCGAATCCGCGCCCCTGTTCCCCCGCCCGCGCGGCTTCGATGGCGGCATTCAGCGCCAGCAGATTGGTCTGTTCGGCGATGGCGCGTATGGCGGAAACGGCAGTCTCCACTTCCTTTGCGCTGACTTCCAGGCTGTTCGCGTTGGCCGATATCCGGCGGCTGGCTTCGTCCAGTACCGAGATGGCTTTTTCGGTCGCGTTCACTTGCGTGACGCCGTTGCGTACCAGCTCGTCGGCGGAGGATGCGCTGTCACGGGCGGCGTCGGAAAGTTCGAGGATGGAATTCGCGGCATCGGCCATGCCATTGATGACTTGGATGACTTCGTGCGCGTTCTGGCGGTATTCGTTCATGTTGTTGCCGAGTGCCTGCATGGAGGTTCCGATCTCGCGTGCGGTTCCGTCTACCGCATCGGCAGACAGGGTCATCTCGCGCAAGGTCTCGCGCAGTCCTCCGGCCATGCTGTCGAAACCCTCGGTGATTTCGCCTATGGTGTCGGCACTGCGTATGCCGCAACCTTCGCGCAGGTCGCCCTTGCGGATACGTTCGGCGGCCACGGCGACTTTGCGCAGTTTGCGTATCAGCAGCCACTCAAGCAGTTTGTGGTTGGCGATGCCGATGGTGATGCCGGCAACGATACAGCCTAGGCAGAACCACAACAACATCCCTTCTTTCCAGTTGACGAAGAAATTTGCATAGAACGGGAAGACCAGTCCCATGAGCAGGCCGAAGCCGAGGAAGGAGAGCTGGAGTTGTCTGAGTATCGAAGGTGCGGATTTGTTCATGGTCATCCTTTTTTAGTACGGCGTTGTCCTATCTGTCTAAGCAATCTTGGATACAGGTACGATCATCGGTTCCACACAGCCGAACTTGAGCCGGCTTTCAAGTGTTCGCCAACCGCTCCAGATAACGCGCGCGAAAAAGCAGGCGCGGTAGCGACGGGTCGTTGGTGAAGGCGCTGCGGTCGTGCAACACGTTGTTGCACAACAAGCCCATGCCGTTTTCCAGACGCAGCGCGTGGATATGCGAGGAATCTGCGGCCAACAGGTGTTCCAGCATGGCAACAGCAGCCAAGGTCGCGGCATCCTGTTTCCACTCGATGCTGCGGGTGCGCGCGGTGTAACGCATGTGCAGGTTGCCTCCTGCGTCCACCGAAAAGACCGGGCCGCTCTGCGCGGGGCGTACGCCGTCGGTTTCGTCCACCCGCGCGGGGATGGTCATAGCATCCGGCGCGGACAGCGCGCGGATGAAGTCAGGGTTCGCGTCGCGTAACATGAGGTAGGCGATCTCGTGATCCAGTACGCGATTCTCACCGCCTGTTCCGGCGCTCTGCGCACAGTGCAGTACCATGCCGCGTATGGTGCGCTCCGCTGGGTTGTAATAACCGTCGGTATGCCATTTGATGGCGCGGTCGGTATAGGGGATGTAGCTCTGTCGTTTGCCGTCGTCGTTGCACACGGTGATGCGCGAGATACCCTGTTCGCCCGCCAGCCAGTTGGCATCCAATTTCTCCAGACCCAACTGTGCGGCAAACTGTTGCAGCATCGCCTCATCCATGGCGACGGGTGAGGCATAAATCGCCATGTTGCTGCGTCGGCAGCAGGACAATAATTCGGCCCGTTCGGCAGGTGTGACCGCCAGCGGGTCTTTGATCTCGACGATCAGATCACCGGTACGGGTGATGGCGTGTGCCAATTTGTGTTCGCGCCAATACAGGTAGGCGTCGGTATCGGCAAGATCGAAATGAGTTGGCATGGTTCAGTCGCCGCTGGTAGAGGTGCGGCGGCGCGCCGGGCGTGGTTCGGTCTCCAGCAGGCCACGGAAAGTTTTTTCCAGCATCTCCACCGCTTCCGGTGCTTCTATGCTCATCAGATGGTCGATGATCCAGCCGCTGTCTTTTTCACTCATGACTTCGTCCATGCAATAGGCGAGGTAACGGGTGAAGGAGAAATCGGGGCCGTTCTCGTCATAGCCGAATTCCGCATATTCTCCCGCGCGCTGGTTGAGCCGGTCGATGAAGCGACGTTTGCAGTCTGCCGGTTCACCGCCCAGCAAGCGACTCTCGTTCTCGGCATGGGTCTCCGCGATGCGTTTCGCCAGCGTCATGGTGAAAGTGAGCCGCGCTTCCGCCGATAAGCGCCGGTAAGCGATGCGGTCGGCCACTTGGATCAGAAATAACAGGAACTCGCTCAGGAATGCGAAATATTGCGCGCCGACAGCGACCTCGAACTTGGCTTTGCGCGTGTTCTTCAAGGCGTTGTCGCCGATCTTGTAGGCGACAAACGACACCGCCCCGGCGAGTTCCTCCGGGGTGTGTTCTCGGCCAGGCTTGAACCAGTTGCTTTTGATGCGCATTATTTTTATGCCCTCATTCGCTTCAGGCAGGTGGTCGCGAAACGTAGCGAGCGAAGACAGCGCAAGGCGCGAGACGGCGAAAGAGCGGAGTTTACTTGAAGTAAATGAGCATCTTGAGCCGTTGAGCAACGCCGTGATGTCGAGCGCAGTAGTTTCGCGGCCACCTGTCAGTAACCGCCCTTGCCATAAGGCTGCGGCAGTCCGCCGATCTTGGCCGCCTGTTTGGCCGGACCCAGAGGGAACAGATCGTACAGCGCCTTGCTATCGGCTTCCGGCCAGAATTCGTTGACACCTTTCAGCATGTTGCGGAAGTTGGGCGTATGGCCGTTTTCTTTGTATTCTTCGCGCATATAGTTGATGATTTCCCAATGTTTCGGGGTCAGCTCTATACCTTCCGTTGCGGCAATCACACTTACCACTTCTTCGCTGTAATCCGGCTCCAGCAGATATCCGTCAGCGTCCGTTTCAAGCTCATTACCTGCCACTGTGTATCCCATTTGCTTTCTCCGTTAGAAAAATCCCGCGCCGCCATCAGTCCAGATCGGTGATGGCTTTGTGGGGTACGAAAATGCCGCAACCGAGGTTCCGGTCGGCGCCTAATCCGATGTATTGCAAGCGTATAGAAGCTTCCGGTTTGAGATCGTGTATCACCAGGCTATACCCGTTGATCGTGCGGCCCGGCGCTTGCAGGATGTTGCGCATGCCGCAGATGAGTTTTCCGGCGATCTCCATCTTTGCCAGGGTTGATGTCACTTCCCGGATGAAGTGCACCTCGTCTTCTGTTGAGTTCACCAAATGGGCGTGCAAGGTCGGATATGCCTGTATCGGGCGTAATCTGCCGCTGCCCAGCTGTAGTGTTTCATCTCCGATACTGAGCTGTTTGCCCGACAGGGCATCGAGATGCGCGGCGAGCGGGGCAGGCAGGCGCAACACCAACTTGGCGCGCTTGGGCAGCAACATGCCTGCCTCACTGGCTGCCGTGCGCAACGGCAGCACCCCGACTGCATCATCTGATCCAAAGGCCGGGACATGGTGCAGCAATGCCTCCCACAGCATGAACGGATAGTCGGCGGGAAGGGTGCCTCCGCTGACATCGAATACCGCATCCGTCATCACGGGTTTGCTGTCAGTCATGCGGGGTGCTTTCCTGTTTATTCGCCCAGTCGAGCATGGCTGTTGCCCATTGTTCTGCGGTACCGGGATCGATGTCGAAGATGGTGAAGCGTTTGCCCTCGCGGATGCGCACACGCAACAGACTCATCCCCCCCTCGACATGGTCGATCTGCTGTAATTCGATCTCTTGTGAACCCAATGGAACCTTGAACTTCGCCAACCCGCTGATCTGTGCCATGGCCACTCTTCCTGAACCTCATATACGGGGAGCGAGTCTATCCCCAATCACTATGGCTTTGAAATACTACTGGGGGAAGTTTTGATGCCACCCGTAAGGGTTATAAAAAATACCCGCTACGGGTGATAGTTTGCTGGTCGGATGCCCCGTAGTATGCCCATCCATCAAGAAGCTGGGGTGCCGGGGCGTCGTTGTGGCGGAACTCAGTCGGAACAATCGTTTGAATCACTAGCTCTACCCTTTACCGGGTCGTTAAACCAGTTGTTGACAGGCATCCGAAGCAGGTCGACTGAAAGGAAGAATTATGGCGAAGAAGATGCATGATACCCCGAATTTGGACCAGCTCGAGTCCGGCCCGTGGCCCAGTTTTGTGACCGGCTTGAAGGAGCTGGCGAAGGAGAAAGACTATGTGGTCGACCTGCTCGGTCAATTGGAAGAGTCCTACAAGACCCGTAAAGGTTACTGGAAGGGCGGTACGGTTGGGGTATTTGGCTACGGCGGCGGCGTAATTCCCCGCTTCACTGAGCTGAAGAATGCAGACGGTACGCCAAAATTCAAAGACGCAGCCGAGTTCCATACGCTGCGCGTGATGCCACCTCCGGGTATGCATTACGACACCGCCACGCTGCGCCAATTCTGCGACATCTGGGAAAAACACGGCTCCGGCCTGATCGCGTTCCACGGCCAGTCCGGCGACATCATGTTCCAGGGCGCGACCACCGATAACGTGCAAAAAGCGTTCGACGAGTTCAACGAAATGGGCTTCGACCTCGGCGGCGCAGGTCCCGCAGTGCGTACTTCCATGTCTTGTGTGGGTGCGGCGCGTTGCGAGCAGTCTTGCTACGACGAGGCACAGGCGCACCGCGCCGTGCTGAATACCTTCCTTGATGACATCCATCGTCCATCGTTGCCGTACAAGGTCAAGTTCAAGTTCTCCGGCTGCCCGAACGACTGTATGAACTCGATCCAGCGTTCCGACATCGCGGTGATCGGTACATGGCGCGACAACATCCGCACCGACGAAGCGTTGGCCAAGAAGTGGTTTGCCAAACACGGTATGGATGAGCTGGTAAACGATGTGGTTTCGCGTTGCCCGACCAAGACTTTCCAGGTCAAAGAAATCGGCAAGATCAAGAAGGGTGAGCATATTTCCAGCGTGGCGGTGAGTGCCACTCACGGCGTCGAAATCAACAATCAGGACTGTGTGCGCTGCATGCACTGCATCAACGTGATGACCGGTGCGCTGGCTCCCGGCAAGGATAGCGGCGCGAGCGTGCTGGTCGGCGGTAAGAGCCACCTGAAGATCGGCGGCCTGATGGGCACCGTGGTGATTCCGTTCATGAAGCTGGATACCGAAGAGAGTGTCGAGAAGCTGGTTGATTTTGCGCAACGCCACATCGACTTCTTCGCCGAAAACGCGCTGGAGCACGAGCGTTCCGGCGAGATGATCGAGCGTATCGGTTTGTCCAACTACCTCGATGCGATGGAAATCGACGTTGATCCGGCCATGGTCAATTCGCCGCGTATGAACCCCTATGTGCGTACCGATGGTTGGGATGAAGAAGTCGCCAAGATCAACGCCAAAAAGCAAGCCGCCTGAGGAGACCAAGATGAATCAAGCCGTTCAAGCCGCAGCCCCTGCTGCAAAGCGCAAGCCCAAAGAGACCGGCGTACCGGATAACAAGAAATACTTGCATCCGACGCTGGCCAAGAATTACGGTAACTGGAAATACCACGACCGCCCGCGTCCGGGTGTATTGCATCACGTGTCCCACTCCGGCGACGAAGTGTGGTCGGTGCGTGCCGGTACGCAGCGCCAGATGGACGTTTACACCATCCGCAAGCTGTGCGACATCGCCGACAAATTCGCCGAAAGCCGTGTGCGCTTCACCATCCGTTCCAACATCGAGTTCATCGTGTCGGACGAAAAGAAAGTGGCTCCGCTGATCGCTGAACTGGAAAAGAACGGCTTCCCGGTGGGCGGCACCGGTAATTCGGTGACCATGATCGCCCACACCCAAGGCTGGTTGCACTGCGACATTCCCGGCACCGATGCATCCGGCGTGGTGAAGTCGCTGATGGACGAGTTGTACGACGAGTTCCGTCGCGAAGAAATGCCGAACCGTGTGCATCTCTCGACTTCCTGCTGCGAAATCAACTGCGGTGGTCAGGCTGACTTGGCCATCATCGTGCAGCACACCAAGCCACCGGTCATCAATCACGACTTGGTTGCCAACGTGTGCGAACGTCCTACCGTGGTGGCGCGTTGCCCGGTTGCGGCGATCCGTCCTGCAATGGTGAACGGCAAGCCTTCGCTGGAAATCGACGAAGCCAAATGTATGTGCTGCGGCGCGTGTTACCCCCCCTGCCCACCGATGCAAATCAACGACCCGGAAAATTCCAAGCTGGCAATCTGGGTCGGCGGTAAAAACTCCAACGCGCGCGGCAAGCCGACCTTCATGAAAATGGTCGCGTCCGGCTTGCCCAACAATGCGCCGCGCTGGCCCGAAGTCGCCGCTGTGGTGAAGAACATCCTGCACGTATACAAGGAAGATGCGCGTCCGTGGGAGCGCATGGCCGACTGGATCGACCGTATCGGCTGGCCGCGTTTCTTCGAGAAGACCGGGTTGCCGTTCACCAAGTACTTGATCGACGACTGGCGCGGTTCGCGCGCGAACCTGAACGCTTCGACGCATATCCGTTTCTAAGAGGAAGCCAGAAATGAAATTCGGAATCGTAGTCAACGAGGGGCCGTATCAGCATCAGGCAAGCGACTCCGCTTACCTGTTCGCCAAGGCGGCTATCGCCAAAGGCCATGAAGTATGGCGCGTATTTTTCTACCACGACGGCGTGAACAATGCGTCCAAACTCACCGAGCCGCCGCAGGATGACCGTCACATCGTCAACCGCTGGACCAAGCTGGCGGAAGAGCATCAGGTTGATCTGGTGGTGTGCGTGGCCGCAGCGCTGCGTCGCGGCATCAAGGAAGAAAACTTGGCGCAGGGCTTCCGCATCTCCGGTCTTGGCCAATTGGTTGAAGCCGGAACCAAGTGCGACCGTCTGGTCACCTTCGGCGATTAAGGAGAGACGAGATGAGTGAAGGAACCGTAAAAAAATTCATGTTCGTCAACCGTAAGGCTCCGCACGGCACGATCTACGCGCTGGAGTCGCTGGAAGTGGTGCTGATTACCGCCGCTTTCGATCAGGATGTGTCGCTGGTATTCGCAGACGATGGCGTGTATCAACTGAAGAAGGGTCAGCAGACCAAAGGCATCGAGACCAAGAACTTCTCACCCACCTATCGTGCGCTGGAAGGTTATGACATCGAGAAGCTGTACGTCGAGAAAGAGTCGATGGAGGCGCGCGGCCTGAGCGAAGACGACCTGCTGGTCGATGTCACCGTACTCAGCAGTGCCGAGATGGGCGAGCTGATGGCCAAACAAGACGTGGTTCTAAGTTTCTAAGGGGGAAAATAAATGCTTCACATCATCAATAAATCTCCCTTGTCCAGCAGCACATTGGAAAGTTGCCTGCGCATGAACGCGGCAGGCGATGTTCTGCTGATCGAGGATGCGGTGTATGCCGCGACCACAGGTAACGCTTTCGAGGGTAAGCTGCGCGTAGCGATGAGTCGCTGCAAGGTATACGTGTTGCAACCCGATCTGGAAGCACGCGGCTTGGCCGACCGTCTCATCCCAGGCGTGACGGCAGTCGACCACGGCGGTTTCGTCGATCTCGCGGTCGGCAATAGCGCCTGCCAATCCTGGCTGTAAAGCAAAGTTGCTTTTCTCGTTCGCCTCCTCGCCCGCTTGCGGGAGAGGATTGGGGAGAGGGCAGAGAGATTCAATAATTAGTTGGCAATACCTAAAAGGAGAAACATCATGGCAAGCATCGAAGTTGGCGGTAAATCATACGAAACCGACGAAGAAGGTTATCTGGTCAATCTGGCTGAATGGAATGCGGATGTCGCGAACTACATCGCAAAAACTGAGAATGTCGAGATGACTGACCAGCACTGGGAAGTCATCAACTTCCTGCGCGAGTATTTCGATGAATATCAGATCGCTCCGGCGGTCCGTGTGCTGACCAAGGCCATCGGCAAGAAGCTTGGCGCGGAGAAGGGCAACAGCGAATATCTGTATGGCCTGTTCCCTTACGGTCCCGGCAAGCAGGCGTGCAAGATCGCCGGTCTGCCCAAGCCCACCGGCTGCGTTTAAGCATCTGACCCGGATCCCGCGATGAGCGCACTGTTTGCGATCTTTTTCTATCTTGCGACCTTGCTGTTCGTCGTCGGGCTGTTGCAGCGTATCCGCACTTACGCCGCCACACCGGCACCGTTGAAGATACCCACCACCCCCGCGCCGACCACCACGGGCGGCGTGGTCTTGCGCATGACACGGGAGGTGGTCTTCTTCGAGAGTCTGTTCAAGGCCAACCTGTGGACATGGAGCATGGGGTGGTTGTTCCATGCCAGTATGGCGCTGGTCGTTTTTCGCCATCTGCGTTATTTCACCGAACCGGTATGGGGCTGGGTCGCATTCATCCAGCCGTTCGGCATTTATGCCGGCATCACCATGCTGATCGGTTTGTGCGGTCTGTGGGTACGTCGACTGTTCGTCGAGCGCATCCGCTACATCTCGACACCGTCCGACCATCTGATGTTGCTGTTGCTCATCGCCATCGCGGTATCCGGGCTGCTGATTCAGTTCGTCGTGCATACCGATGTGCTCGCGGTGAAGGGTTATTTCATCGGTCTGATGCACCTGGATATCCGGGTTCTCCCGTCCGATCTGTTGTTGATGTCGCACTTGATACTGGTTACCGCACTCTTGGTCGTGTTCCCCTTTAGCAAACTGCTGCACGCACCAGGAGTCTTTTTTTCACCCACCCGGAACCAAACCGACAATCCGCGTGAGAAGCGCCACCTGAGTGCCTGGGCGGCCAAGCTGGAATCGGAGAAATAACATGGCGGACATCACCGCACCGGCCTACCGCATCATCCCTATCGTGCCCGCGCTGAAGCCGGATGCGATGGCTGGCAAGGGGCCATTTGTCGCAAGTGATAAGATCAACGAGGCGATCGGATTCCCCGGCCAGTTGGTGGAAGACTGGCATGACAAAGTTATCGCCAAGATGGGCGAACTGCTGTCCAAATACCGTTCGCTCAAAGTGTACATGGATGCCTGCGTGCATTGCGGAGCATGCTCGGACAAATGCCATTACTTCATCGGTACGCAGGATCCGAAGAACATGCCGGTGGCACGTCAGGATCTGATGCGCAGTGTGTACCGCCGTTACTTTACCTTGCCCGGCAAATTATTCCCCAAGCTGGTCGGTGCACGCGATCTGACGCGCGAAGTGCTGGACGAGTGGTACAACTATTACAACCAGTGTTCCGAGTGCCGCCGCTGCTCGGTGTTTTGCCCTTACGGTATCGACACCGCCGAAGTGACTATGGCGGCGCGCGAGATACTCGACTCCGTGGGCTACGGTCAGAAGTATTCCAACGAGATCATCGGCAAGGTGCACAAGATCGGCAACAATCTCGGCCTGCCCGGCCCGGCGCTGGTCGATACGCTGGAAGGTCTGGAGGAAGACGTCAAGGATGCCACCGGTATCGATGTGCGTTTCCCCATGGACGTGAAAGGCGCGGAAGTGCTGCTGATCACACCGTCCGCCGATTTCTTCGCTGAACCGCATATCGACAGCCTGATCGGTTACGCCAAGGTGTTCCATGCCACCGGTACCAGCTGGACGCTGTCGTCCATGGCCTCAGAGGCGGGCAATTTCGGCATGTTCATCGGTAACTACGACCAGTTGCGCAAGATCGCATTGCGCATCCGCGAGGCGGCGCTGGAACTCGGCGTGAAGCGTATCGTGGTGGGCGAATGCGGCCATGCCTGGCGCGTGGCTTACAGTTTCTGGAATACCTTGAACGGTGTTGGAGACGGCGCGGGCGAAGTGGATCGTTTCGCGCAGATGCTGCAAAAACAGCTGGATCATCGTTACAAGCAGCCGACCCACATCTGCGAGTTCACCTGGGATGCGATACAACGCAACGCGCTGACATTCGACAAATCGAAGAACGATAAACACATCATCACGTTCCACGATTCCTGCAACGTGGCACGCGGTTCGCGTATGGGCGACCTGCCAGGCGGGCAGTTCGAGATACCGCGCAACATCATCAGGGCGGTCGCCAGCAATTTCGTCGAGATGTCGCCGGAAACGACGCGCGAGCAGACCTTCTGCTGCGGCGGCGGCGGCGGACTACTGACCGACGACTTGATCGACCTGCGTGTGAAAGGCGCATTGCCGCGCATGGAAGTATTGCAACAAGTGGTGGATGAACACGGCGTCAACTTCATGGCGACCATCTGCGCCATCTGCAAGGCGCAATTCACCAAGGTTTTGCCCATCTACGGATTCGATAGACGGATGGTGGGCGGAGTGCACCAGCTGGTCAGTAACGCGATCATTCTGGGCGAAGAGAAATAACTCACTGGAGACTAGCGATGTCAGCAACAACTGAAACCACGCAAAAGATCACGTTCCGCCGCTACAAGGATGGCGACAATACAGTCGGTCGCTGGAACGAAAAGATTTTTCAGGCCGGACATTCATACAAGTGCCCCACCTATATCCAGTCCACCCCGCCCTGTCAGGGGAGCTGTCCGGCAGGCGAGGACATTCGCGGTTATCTGGGCATCGTGCGCGGTACCGAGAAGGTGCCGACCGGAGCCGACGGCAAGCCGGTCATGCCTTGGCAGGAATACGCCTGGCGTCGACTGACCGAAGCTAATCCATTCCCTTCGGTCATGGGGCGGGTATGTCCCGCGCCGTGCGAGAGCGGCTGCAACCGTAACGAGGTGGAAGACCACGTCGGTATCAACTCGGTGGAGCATTTCCTCGGCGAATACGCCATCGCCAACAAGCTCAAGTTCAACAAACCCAATGTCGCGCCGTCCGGCAAGAAGGTGGCGGTGTTGGGCGGTGGCCCGGCCGGTTTGTCGGTCGCCTATCAGCTCACCCTGAAGGGGCATGAGGTCACCATCTTCGACGAGCACGAGTTCCTCGGCGGCATGATGCGTTACGGCATCCCTGGCTTCCGTACCCCGCGCGATGTGCTGGATGCGGAGATTCAGCGCATCCTCGACTTGGGCGTCAAGACACGCATGAAGACCCGCGTCGGCAGCGATATCAGTATGGAACAAGTTCGCAAGGAGTTTGATGCGGTATTCCTCGGCATGGGTGCACAGGCCGGACGCGCCTTGCCTATCGCCGACAGCGATGCTCCCAATGTGGTCACGGCGACGGCCTTCCTGAAGGCCTTCAATGATGGTCGCTTGCAGTACGTCGGCAAGCGCGTTGTGGTGGTCGGCGGCGGTGATACCTCCATCGACGTGGCGACCGTGGCACGTCGTCTCGGCCATATCACCCATGCCAATCCGACCGACACCGAACATGCTATCGCCGGACGTATGGCTCAGGACGTTGCTGACATCTCCGCCAAACAGGGGGCGGAAGTCACGCTGACCTCGGTGTTCAATATCGACAAGATGCAGGCCAACAAACATGAGATCGAACAGGCATTGGCGGAGGGTATCCATATCCTAGGCAGTCTGGTGCCTATCGGCATCGTGCGCGATGCGAGCGGTCGCGCCACGGCCTTGCGCGTGGCCAGATGTGAAGCCAAATTCGCTGGCGGCAAGCTGGAGATCAAAAATATCGAAGGCAGCGAACATGACATCGAAGCCGATCTGATCGTTTCGGCGATCGGCCAAGCGGTCGATTTCACCGGCCTGGAGCAATTCAACAACGGCAAGGGCGCTGTTTCCACCGACCGCAACTATGTGGTCAACGGACAATCCGGCGTGTTCGCCGGGGGTGATGTGATCCGTCCGCACCTGCTGACCACCGCCATCGGACACGGCTCCATCGCTGCCGACGGCATCCATAATTTCCTGCTCGGCAAAGATATGGACAAGCGGCCAAAGATCGATGCCCATCAGTTCGATCTGATGCGCAAGATGGCGGAGAAGGGCATCAAGATCGAAGCGGCACAGGAACCCATGCGCGGCACCTGCAACTCCAATGTCGCGGTGCATAACTTCGACAACCGTTCGGACCGCTACATCATCCCGCACGACAAGTTGTTCCTGGGGCACTTCTCTTATGTCCCCCGCAACCATCGCGAGATCGTCACGCTGGACAAAGAGACCGCGCTGGGAAATTTCGACGAGCGCTTGGTCGCACTGGTCGAGGAAAAGGCGGTTGCCGAAGCCAAACGTTGCATGAGTTGCGGCATGTGTTTCGAGTGCGACAACTGTGTGGTGTATTGCCCGCAGACCGCCGTGTACCGCGTCAAGAAGACCGAAGCGACACTGGGCCGTTATGTCGCGACGAACTATGACAAATGCATCGGATGCCATATCTGTGCGGACGTATGTCCGACGGGTTATATCCAAATGGGTCTGGGTGAGTGAGGAAAACCGATTAACCACAGAGACACCGAGACTACGAGAAAAACCAAAATGAACTTGGCTCCCGAGCTTTTCTCTGTGCCTCTGTGTCTCTGTGGTGAATGTTTTTAATATGAAAACTATCCTGTTCATTTTGTTGCTTGCCGCGATGCCCGTTTGGGCTGCCGGTTCAAACATGCCCAAGCCGGATATCGGCAAAGGCGGAGAGTGCGTGAAAGACTCGCAGTGGATGCGCAAGAACCACATGCATCTGCTCAAGCATCAGCGTGATGAGACCCTGCGCAAAGGCGTCCGCGACGACAAGATCAGCCTGAAGGGCTGTATCGAATGCCACGCCAGCACCAAGGATGACAGCGTGATCGCGCGCGAAGACAGTTTCTGTGTTTCGTGCCATCACTACGAAGCGGTCAAGATCGACTGTTTCGAATGCCATTCCGGCAAGCGCAAGAGTGCCTGGTTGCAGAGGAACGCAAAATGAGTGACATCAATACCCAGCGCAGAAGTTTTCTGAAGACCTCGCTCGGTGCGGCGGCGGTCGCCGTCGCCCCCGGCATGATGTTGTTCCAGGTGGCGCACGGAGGATCCGCAGGCGCGAGCGACAAAGTACGCTGGGGCATGCTGATTGACACCAACCAGTGCAAATCCGGCTGCAACGACTGTGTGACTGCCTGCAACAGCGAGAACGGTTTGTCCGGCGAGACCAAGACAACCGACGCGCAATGGATACGCAAGATCGAGATCAAGGACATCAGCAGCGGGCGCGAGCTTTCGTTGCCGATGATGTGCCAGCACTGCGAACATCCGCCCTGTGTGGATGTGTGTCCGACCACGGCTTCGTTCAAGCGTGCCGACGGTATCGTGCTGGTGGACAAACACCGCTGTATCGGCTGCCGTTATTGCATCATGGCCTGTCCGTATAAAGCCCGCTCCTTCGTGCATGAACCACTGCATGACCAGAATCCGGACGTGCCGCGCGGCAAAGGTACGGTCGAAAGCTGCACACTGTGTGTGCACCGCGTCGATCAGGGATTGCAACCCGCCTGTGCCGAAGCCTGCCCGAACAAAGCCATTCTGTTCGGCGACCTGAATGACCTGCAAAGCGAGATTGCCAAGAAAGTACGCACAGTCGCCTCGGTACAGGTGCGTGCCGACCTGCGGCTGAATCCCGGCGTTCGTTACCAAGGAATTTGACCATGCCCGATCTCGCCTCGTTACGTTTCAAGAATCGCATGTATTACGTGTTGCTGGCCGCCGGCGGGCTGGTGGCACTGGCTGGTCTGTATGCCGTGCATATGATGGAGACACACGGCCATATCATCAGCGGCATGAACAACCAGATCGTGTGGGGTATGCCGCACGTGTTTGCTATCTTCCTGATCGTGGCGGCCTCGGGGGTGTTGAACGTCGCTTCCATCGGTTCGGTGTTCGGCAAAGCCATCTACAAAGCGCGCGCGCCCCTGGCCAGCCTGCTGTCGATCGCCATGCTGGCGGGTGGACTCACCGTGTTGATGCTCGATCTGGGCAGGCCGGACCGCATCATAGTCGCAGCGACCAACTTTAATCCCACCTCGGTGTTCGCCTGGAACGTGGTGTTGTATTCAGGCATGTTCTCTTTAGTGGTCGTTTACCTGTGGACGATGATGGAACGGCGCATGAATCCGTGGAACAAAGCGGCGGGGCTGGCTGTATTTGTCTGGCGTTTCATGCTGACTACCGGTACCGGTCTGATTTTCGCATTCCTCACTGCCCGTCAGGCTTACGGCTCGGCGTTGCTGCCGCCCATGTTCATCGTACTGTCGTTCGCCTGGGGATTGGCGGTGTTCCATGTGGTGCAGGCCAATATCTATGCCTGGAACGAAAAGGCACTCGATCCCGACATCTTGCGCCGCAAGAAGAACCTGCTCGGTGTGTTCGTCGTCGGTTCCTTATACATGGTTGCCACGTACCACTTCACCAACCTGTATTTCGCACACCAGTCGGGATTCGAGAATTTCATCCTGCGCGATGGTGGTATCTATCCGGCACTGTTCTGGTGGGGTTACGTCGTACTGGGCAACCTGGTTCCGTTGTTGCTGATCTATTTTCCCGGCCTGGGTAAGAGCAAATGTGTGATGGCCGCATCCATGCTGGTGATCGCAGGGGCATTCGCCCTGCTGTACGTGTTCATCATCGGCGGGCAAGCCTATCCGCTCAGCATCTTCCCCGGATACGAGGTCAGCAGCAGTTTTGCCGACGGGCAGATCGGCAGCTATCAGCCTTCGATATACGAAGTCATGCTGGGCTTGGGCGGATTGGCGATTGCTTTCATCATCACCACGGTCAGCGTGCGCGTGTTGAATTTCATGCCGCAAGACAAACCGTATATCTCCGACTAACTCCGTCAGGAGGCTGCCATGAACCGCATGCTGATTTCGGCAGCACATAAATCCTCCGGCAAGACCATGGTCAGTATCGGCCTGTGTGCCGCGCTCGCCACGCGTGGCCACGCCGTGCAGCCGTTCAAGAAAGGCCCGGACTACATCGATCCGATGTGGCTCTCGCAGGCTGCCGGACATCCCTGCCGCAACCTCGACTTATATCTGATGGAGAACGACGATGTCGTCGCCACCTTCGCGCAGCACAGCAGCGAAGTGAATCTGGTTGAGGGCAACAAAGGTCTGTACGATGGCCTTGCGCTGGACGGCAGCAACAGCAATGCCGCACTGGCCAAACTGCTCGATCTGCCGGTGATACTGGTGATCGATGCACGCGGCATGACGCGCGGCATCGCACCGCTGATCCTCGGCTATCAGGCCTTCGACCGCGATATCAACATCGCCGGCGTCATCCTCAACAATCTCGGCGGTCGCCGCCACGAATCGAAATTGCGTCAGGTCATCGAGCATTACACCGATGTGCCGGTGATCGGTGCCATCCAGCATGACGAGCGCCTCTCCATTGTCGAGCGCCATCTCGGCCTCATGCCCAGCAACGAATCACATGTCGCCACCGCCAAGATCAAACAGATCGGCGAAGCCATCGCCGAGCAGGTCGATCTCGATAAGTTGTTGGCACTGTCGCAAAAAGGCCCTCTGGATATTCCCCATAAAGCCAAGGTAAGCCCATTACCCTGCGGAGAAAGAGTACGTATCGCCATCGCGCGTGACCGCGCTTTCGGCTTCTATTACGCCGACGACCTCGATGCACTGGAAGAAGCAGGGGTGGAGCTGGTGCCGTTCGATGCCCTGCGCGATGCACATTTGCCGGAAGTGGATGGCCTGTATATCGGCGGCGGCTTCCCCGAGACCTGTGCCACCGAGCTGGAAGCCAACGTCACATTACGCGTCGACATCAAGCGCGCTATCGAGAATGGCCTGCCTGCCTATGCCGAGTGCGGCGGCCTGATGTATCTGTCGCGCGGCATCGCTTATGAAGGGCGCACCTTCGAGATGGTCGGTGCGATACCGGGCGATGTGCAGATGCACAGCAAACCCATCGGGCGCGGCTATGTGCATCTCAAAGAAGACGAGGCGCACCCGTGGCCGCGCCCAGATGTGCCCGCCAAACAGATCAAAGCACACGAGTTCCACTATTCAAAACTGGAAAATCTTCCGCCGGATAGTCGCTTCGCTTACCATGTAGCGCGCGGTTACGGCATCGACGGAGAGCGCGACGGTCTCATCGTGCATAATCTGCTGGCCTCGTACACCCACCTGCGCACCATCGGCAGTTGCTACTGGGCCACCCGCTTCGTCGCCTTCGTGCGGCGCTGCAAAGAACAACAATCACGATCAACATCAATCAACGAGAAAGCACTATGAACACAAGCCTGTACCAAGCCGCCATTGCGGCCTTCGATCAAGCCAACGCTGAAGACCCGAACAAGGAGATCGCCGACGGCAAGGAATATCCCAAGGAATTGCTCTACGCACAACGTATGACCGAAATGCAGGAACGCTACGCACCGGATGCCTCCGAAGCGGTAAAGCTGGCCTGCCGCGCGCAGCACATCCAGCGCTGGAAGAGCCCACGCAGCGACTACCCGATGGACAAGAAGGGCTATATGCTGTGGCGCACCAACCTGTACAAGTTTCATGCGGAGACCGCTGGCAAGCTGATGAAGCAGGTGGGCTACGACGACGCGATGATCGAACGCGTGAAGACCATCGTCGGTAAAAAAGAATTGAAGACCAATCCCGAGACACAGTTGATGGAAGACGTGGTCGACTTGTGTTTTATCGAGCATTACATGCTGCATTTCGCGCTGCAGAAGCCGGACTATGATGAAGCCAAGTGGATCATCATCATCAAGAAGACCTGGGACAAGATGTCCGAACGCGCACACGATTTCGCGCTGGCGGGCAAGATCAAGCTGCCCGAAGCACTGGTGCCGCTGATCCTCAAGTCGATAAAGGCCTAACGTGGATTTCCTGCCGATTTTTGCCAATGTAAAAAACAAGCTCTGCCTTGTGGTTGGCGGTGGCTCTGTCGGTGCGCGCAAAGCGGGTGTGCTGCTTGAAGCGGGCGCGAAGGTACGTGTGGTTGCGCCGCAGATCGATGAAGAACTGAAAGCGCACAGCAATGTCGACGCTGTCGTCGCGCGTTTTGAAGCCACTCATCTCGATGGCGTGACGCTCATCATCGCGGCCACCAACGACCGCGCAGTGAACAAGCAAGTCTCGGAGTTGGCTCAGGCGCGCAACATCCCGGTGAACGTAGTGGATGATCCCGAGCTGTGCTCCTTCATCATGCCCGCCATCCTTGATCGTTCGCCGCTGATGGTGGCGTTCTCCAGCGGCGGTGCATCGCCGGTGCTCACGCGCATGATGCGCGGCAAACTGGAGACGGTGATCCCGCAAAACTACAGCCGCTTAGCCAGCTTCGCCGAGCGATTTCGCGAAGAGGTTAAAACCAAAGTCACCAACCCCGCCAAGCGCCGCATCTTCTGGGAGAGCGTGTTCGAGGGCGTGGTCGCCGAGAAGGTGCTGACCGGCGATGAAGCCAGCGCCGAAGCGATGCTGCAACAGATGCTGCAAAGCGAAGACAACATCCAGCGCGGCGAGGTGTATCTGGTTGGTGCCGGGCCGGGCGATCCCGACCTGCTCACCTTCCGCGCGTTGCGCCTGATGCAGAAGGCCGATGTGGTGGTGTACGACAATCTCGTCTCGAAACCCATCGTCGAGATGACGCGCCGCGATGCGGAACGCATCTACGTCGGCAAGAAGCGCGATGATCACACACTGCAACAGGAAGAGATCAACGAACTACTGGTGCGCCTCGCCAAACAAGGCAAGCGTGTACTGCGCCTCAAAGGCGGCGACCCGTTCATCTTCGGGCGCGGCGGCGAGGAGATTGAAACGCTGGCGGCGGAAGGTATCGCCTTCCAGGTGGTGCCCGGCATCACCGCTGCTTCCGGTGTGGCCTCTTATGCGGGCATCCCGTTGACGCACCGCGACCACGCGCAGTCCTGCATGTTCGTCACCGGCCACCTCAAAGACGGCACCATGAATCTGGACTGGGATGCGCTGGCGCGTCCCCGTCAAACGGTGGTGGTGTACATGGGGCTGCACGGGCTGGATACGCTGTGCGCGGAACTCATCAAACACGGCCTGCCGGACACTACTCCCATCGCCATCGTGCAGCACGGCACCCAGCCCACGCAGCGCGTCATCACCGGCACACTGGCGACATTGCCTACCATCGCCGAGCGCGAAAAGCCGCAGGCACCCACGCTCATCATCGTCGGCGGCGTCGTCACGCTGCGCGAGAAACTGGCGTGGTTCCATCCGCAAAACTAAAAAAATACCAACAACAATCAGGGAGAAACAGATGATGCGTAATACGATCAAGAGTGTGTTGCTGTCCGCGTTGTTCCTGATCAGCAGCTCCGCGCTGGCCGATGTGATCCTCAAACCTTTCGTGCTGGCCTCGAAGAGCGCAGGAACGATGGCGGAGAAATCCGCTCAAGTGAAGGCGGCGCTGACGGCGGCGGGCTTCATCGTGGTCGGCGACTATTCGCCTTATGCGGGCGCGAACATCATCATCGTCACCAACGACGAGTTGAAGAAGAATGCCGCCGCTTCCGAGTTCGGGGGCTACGGGGCCGTGCAGCGCGTGTCGCTCAGCGAAGTCGGCGGCGAAATCCAAGTGAGTTATACCAACCCGGTATATATGGCGAACGCGTACCGCATGAGCGGAGACCTGGCAGCCGTCGCGACTGCTTTGGCGAAAACACTGGGCAAGATGGAAGAATTCGGTGCGTCGGGCATGACGGCAAAACAGGCGCGCAAATACCATTACACCATCGGTATGGAATATTTCGATGAGCCTAGCGTGCTGGCGGAATACGGCAGCCATGAGGAGGCATTGAAGGCGGTCGATCTGGGGCTGGTGGAAAACAAGAACGGCGTATCAAAAGTCTACCGGGTCGATGTGCCCGGCAAACAGGAGAGCGTGTTCGGTGTGGCGCTGAAAGGTGGCGGCGACAGCAAATACATGGACGATCAATTCATCATGAAAGAGATCGACTTCCGCGAGCTGAAGTCCGCAGCGCACCTGCCGTACGAAGTGCTGGTGTCGGGCAATAAAGTGTATGCCCTGTATGCGCGTTTCCGTATCGCGATCAACTTTCCAGACCTGAGCATGATGGGCAAAAACAGCTTCATGAACATCATGAAGACGCCGGAAGCGATCCGTGGCGCTTTGGAAAAGACTGTAAAGAAATAACCGGAGTACGTATGTCGAACGAATTGATGGACGCAGCCTATGCGGGCGACTTGGCGCTGGTAAAGAGCCTGCTTGCGGCGGGGGCGGATGTGAACGTGCGCGACGAACTCGGTTGGTCGCCGCTGATGAAAGCCTGTTACAACGCCGAGCTCAAGCACGGTTTCGTCGATGTGGTGCAAACGCTGATCGAGGCGGGAGCCGACATCGAAGCGCCTATCGGTTATGGCGTGCGCCCGCTCATGCTGGCCTCGGGCTATGGCGAGACCGCTGTCGTCGAGGCATTGCTGAAAGCGGGTGCGGATGTATTGGCGAAAAACGAGGGCGGCTATACCGCGCTGATGATGGTGAAACAGAAGCATTATGTGGACGTGGTGAATCTGCTGCATGAAGCCGAACAGCTCGCCGGACTGGGCGAGGGGAGCTGCGCCAGCAAGAATGCACCTAACACCAATGTCATCACCTTTATGAAACGCCCCGGCGCTTAACACGGAACCGCACATGCCTTATTTCATCTACCGCATCACCGAACGCCCGATACGTATGCTGGAAAAGATCGAACAGCACGACAGTTACCGGGAGGCATCGGCAAGAGCGAAACAGTTGCGCGCTGTAGAAGCGGAAGGTTCAACTGCACAAATCAAAATGATCCATGCGGAGACCGAGTTGCATGCGGAAGATTTGCTGAACGAGGTGCGTGACCAGGTGCCGGTGCTGGGAGACGATTAACCCGGTATGACGGGACTGAGGGACAATCAGCCGCCGGTCTGGCTCATGATGCGCACGATCTTGTGCGCCTGCTCTTTGAATTCGTGACGCTCCGGTTTGCGGGCGATGGCCTCGCAGATCGCAGCTTCCAGTACTGCATCGGTAATGCCCGCGCGTAACAGTGAGCGCAGGTCGAGTTTGTCTTCCTGCCCTAGGCACAGATACAAGATGCCATCGGCGGAAAGGCGCACGCGGTTGCAGGTGTCGCAGAAATGTTGCGAGATGGGAGTGATGAAACCCAGCGAAAACGTGCCATCGGTCGAGCGCAAATAGCGCGCGGGGCCGCCGCCGGGCACCACGCCGTCGATCAGGTCGAAGCGTTGTTGCAGCCGTTGGCGCACTGCCCGCAGGTCGACGTAGTGGGCGCTGCGCCCGCTGTCGCCCATCGGCATGGTCTCGATCAGGCGCAGGATGAAACCGTGCGCCATGCAGAACTCGACCATGCTCTCGACCTCGTTCTCATTCTCGCCGCCCAGCACCACCATGTTGATCTTGATGGGCGCGAACCCGGCCTGTTTGGCGGCGGTGAGACCGTCGAGTATCTGCGCCAGGCAGTCGCGCCCGGTGATGCAGGCCAGGCGCGGTGCGTCGAGCGAATCCAGACTCACGTTCAGGCGCGACACGCCTGCCGCATACAGGTCGGAGGCATATCGGGAGAGCAGGGTGGCATTGGTGGAAAGCGACAGGTCGTTCACGCCGGGCAGTTGGCGCAGGCGCTGCGCCAAATCGGCGATATGCGGGCGGGTCAGCGGCTCGCCGCCGGTGAGGCGGATGCGCGCCACGCCCAAGCGGGCAAACACCGCAACGATGCGCTCGATTTCGTCGAACGTGAGCCAGTGTTCCGGGGTCTCGAAATCGTGAAAACCCTGCGGGATGCAGTATGAACAACGCAGGTCGCACCTGTCCGTTACCGACAAGCGCAGGTATTCGATGTTGCGTCCGAAGCGATCTTGCAGAGCAGTCATGGTGTGCGATTTTCGCGCCAAAAAATAGGAGAAATCTGTTAATGTCAGCTGCCTCATTGTACTGCCGTAACGCGCGATTACAATGCGCCTTATGGGTTATATGTGCAAGCTGACCGGATGAGAAAAAGATGGACGAACTGACACATTTTTCCGCAGACGGACGCGCCCGCATGGTGGACGTGTCGGACAAAGCCAACACCCAGCGCGTAGCCATTGCCAGCGGTGTGATCCGTATGTTGCCCGCCACGCTGGAGCGCATCCGCAGCGGCCAAGTCGCCAAAGGCAATGTGCTGGCCGTCGCCGATGTCGCCGCCGTCATGGCCGCCAAGCGCACCCCCGAGATGATTCCCATGTGCCACAGCCTGCCGCTCACGGGTGTGGAAGTCTCTTTTGACGAGATCAATGATGCCGATGCCAGCGGCTGCGTCGGCCTGCGCGTCACCGCTACCACCAAATGCGTGGGGCAGACCGGCGTGGAGATGGAAGCCCTGTGCGCCGCCAGCACCGCGCTGCTCACCGTGTACGACATGTGCAAGGCGATGGATAGAGGCATGCGCATCGAGTACGTGCAGCTCGAAGAAAAACGCGGCGGCAAAAGTGGCGTGTGGCAACGCGGAGAGACGAAATGAGTGTTGCTGGCATAACCTCGAAAAAAATAGTAAGACCATTCGTCCTGAGTAAGTCGCGCAGCGGGTGTATCGAAGGATCAGTTGCGCAGCAACTGGAGGAATGTAAATGATCCGCGTATTGTTTTTCGGCCCCGTGGCCGAGCGCGTACAGATGCGCGAGACACAAATCGATTTCACCGCCGGCATGAGATTGCAGGATGTCGTCACTGCACTGAGCGCGCAACACCCCAATGCATTCGATATCGTGAGCTTCACCGCTGTAAACCAAGCGCAGGTAAAAGACGTGCAGATGCCGTTGCAAGACGGTGACGAGATCGCTTTCATGGCGAAGTTCAGCGGAGGTTGAGGTGTCAGAGCCCGTCCGCATTCAACAACAAGATTTCTCGCAAGATGTCGAGATAGCCGCCTTGAAAGCGGTCTCGAAACGCATCGGCGGCATCGCTACCTTCCTCGGTTGCGCACGCGACTTCTCTGAAGGGCGCGATGTCAGCGAGATAGACTTCGAAGCCTACGGTAGCATGGCACTGGCCGAGATGAACAAACTGCGTAGCGAAGCTATCACCAGATTCAGCCTGCTGGAAGCCCGTATCGTGCACCGCGTTACCACCGTGCGCGCGGGCGACAACATTGTGTTTATCGCTGCCGCCGCCGAACACCGCGCAGCCGCATTCGATGCCTGCCGCTGGATGATCGATGAGCTGAAACAGCGTGTGCCGATCTGGAAGAAAGAGACCACACCGCAGGGCGAGTCGTGGGTCACGCAGCATCCGTAGGCATGGCTGATCGTTCCGCTGAACAGTCTGGTCGCCATAAGGCGCGCAGGAATTTTTTAACCCAACCTAAAGGAGAGTACCCGTATGAGTAATGAGATTCGAGCCGAATTGATCTGCAAATCCTCCATCGGCAAAGACCTGACGCTGGGCGAAGGCCGCATCCTCGGTGCCGTCATGGGCGTCAAACATCTGAAGAGTGGCGAGATGCTTTCCAAAGAGGGCGAAGCTTCCAGTACGCTGTACATCCTGATCGAAGGCAAACTCGACCTGTTCGGCGACAAAGAAGGCAAAGGTGAAGTGCGCTACACCATGAACAAGGGAGAGTGTGCCGGTACCCGTGCCTTCATCGACCGCACCACGCGCAAAGCGACGCTGGTGGCGAACGGTGATGCCACCGTCTATACCTTGGAGCCGGACGCTTTCGAGACCCTGATCGACAGTAATCCGCGCATCATCTACAAGGTAATGCGCGAACTGTTCCGCAACACACATACCAACCTGATCCGCATGAACAGGGAAGCGGAGCAGTTGTCGAATTACATCAACAAGTCGCAAGGGCGGTATTGAGCAGTCGCTCTGTTGCCGAGCTTTTGATGGGTATGCCGAATATATTTCCTTGATTTATTTACTGCCTTACCATAAAGTAAGGCATAGAAAAGGAGAATCAATATGACTATGGCAACAGTAACGAGCAAGGGGCAGATCACCATCCCGGCCATTGTGCGTTCCGCTCTCGGCGTTGAGTCCGGCGATAAGATCGAATTTATCGAAGTCGAACAGGGCCGGTTTGAAATGGTCGCATCCACCCATTCGGTGACGGCGTTAAAGGGCTTGGTGCGGAAGCCCGCGCGCGCCGTAACAATTGAGGCAATGAATCAGGCAATCGCCAAACAGGGAGCCAAAGCCAGATGATAGGCTTGGACACCAACGTACTCGTTCGCTATGTCGCACAGGACGATGCGAAACAATCCCCCAAAGCTTCGCGGCTGATCGAATCACTGACTGCCGATTCACCGGGCTACGTTAGCCTTGTTTCAGTTGTTGAATTAGTTTGGGTGTTGGCAGGCTGCTACGCATTATCCAAAGACGAAATATGTGAAGTCCTAGAAACGCTGTTGCGCACCAAGGAGATTGTCGTTGCGAATGCGGATGTTGTATGGAAAGCGTTGCGTTTGTTTAAGTCCGGCAAGGCTGACTTTGCGGACTGCCTGATAGAACTCTCGGCGCAAGAAGCGGGCTGTAGTTATACGGCAACATTTGATCGTGATGCGGCAAAGAACTGCGGCATGAAATTGGTTAACTGACCTTTGAAATGAGCGACTCGACAGCGCTTTTTATAGGGATGGCTGTAACGCTCGGCCTCTTTATATTCGGACTGCTTCGCTCAACTGTATCGCATGGTTCATCATGTCTTGCCGTCAGTTCTCTTGCTGTGGGTGCGACCACACTTGTGATGATATTTCTAGCCTATATTGAACACTTCCCATGGGTGAAAAGCTCTTCCTTATTTTCTTACTACACTGTATTGCCAGCTCTAGTGTTTCTGTATGTGGGTATATTTATCTACAAAGGTTATCGTTTGCATATTGGCAAAATTAAGCTCGTGATGTCAGCGTTGCTTAGCCTCGTTGTACTTTATTATTTGGCTGTAATTATGCTCATCATGGTGGCGTGTAAATATGGAGAGTGCTTTTGAAACTTCTCTCCATCGTCGGCCATTCCGGTTCCGGTAAAACCACGCTGATCGAAAAACTGCTGCCCGTGCTGAATGCGGCAGGGCTGAAGGTCGCGACCATCAAGCACACACATCATCAAGTGCCTCTCGATACGCCGGGCAAGGATAGCTGGCGTTTCAAGCAGGCGGTGGCGGTGGCGAGTATGTTGGTTACGCCGCAGGCGCTGCAATTGGTGGCAGATATGCCCGCGCCGCACGACCCGGTATTGTTGGCGCAGCGTTATTTCAGCGATGTTGATCTGGTGCTGGCGGAAAGTTTTTCGCAGGCGGATTGCCCCAAGATCGAGGTGCTGCGTGCCGCGTGTTCTAGCGTACCGCGCAGTGGCGAGGGCTTGATTGCGCTGGTGACGGATGTTGCTGAGGTGCATGTGCATCTACCGCATTTCGCGCTGGATGATGTGGAGGGCATCGCCGATTTCATCCTGCGCTTAACTCCCTCTCCCACTGGGAGAGGGTTGGGGTGAGGGCTCTGCGATGATCACAGATTGCACGGCCATCATCCTTGCGGGTGGGGAATCGAAGCGCATGGGGCGTGACAAGGCGGCGTTGCCGTTCAACGGCGAGACTTTGTTGCAGAGTGTGATTGCTAGTGTGCAGCCCTTGTTTGCGCAGACGCTGGTGAGTGTGCGCGAGTTGCGGGGCGATGTGACGCTGCCGCAGATTTGCGATACGCAAACGGGGGGCGGGCCACTGGTCGGTTTGATAAGTGCGCTGGAAGCGACCACTACGCCGTGGGCATTCGTGCTGGCGTGCGATATGCCGTTTGTTGCGCCTGCGCTGATCACACATTTGGCGAGCCTGCGCGACCAGCATCACGCGGTGGTTCCCAAAGCGCATGGACACGCGCAACCGCTGGCAGCACTCTATGCGCGCAGTGCGTTGCCGCTGCTGCAGAGCAGTCTGGCGAGCGGCAACAAGAGCCTTATCGGTGCGCTGAAAAGTTTGGACGTGTGTTATGTGGACGAGGATGAGTTGTTGAAATTCGATGCGCGATTGCGCAGTTTTTTTGATCTGGATACGCCGCAGGATTATGCGGCAGCACAGGAGTATACGAAGTGAACGAGATGACAGTGGCGACAGCGCAAGGATGTATTGTCGACGCGGTAAGGCAACTGGGTTCGGAGTCCGTGGCTCTGCAGCGGGCATTGGGGCGTGTGCTGGCTGAAGAGGTGCTGGCCAACCGCGACCAGCCGCCTTACGACGTGTCGGCGATGGACGGTTTCGCCTTGCGCAGCACGGATGTGGCGAATGTGCCCGCGAAGCTTGAGGTTATCGAGGACATCAAGGCGGGCGACATGCCGAGCAAGACCGTTCAAGCCGGGCAATGCGCGCGCATCATGACCGGTGCGCCGGTGCCATTGGGGGCGGATACGGTGATCCGCGTCGAGGACACGCGAATGATCTCTGGCACGCAAGTGCAGATCAACGTCAGTGTGCAGTCGCGCAACGACATCCGCGACCGAGGCGAGAGTATGCGCAATGGCGAGGTGGTGCTGGCGCACGGTAGCGAGATCACACCGGGGGTGGCCGGTCTGCTGGCGATGGTGAAACGCGCTACTGTGCAGGTGTATCGCCAACCCCGCGTGGCGATCCTTTCCACCGGAGATGAGTTGGAAGGTCTGGATGAACCCTTCGACGCGAACAAGATACCCGATGCCAACAGTTATGCGCTGATGGCGCAGGTGCAGGCGCTGGGTATCGAGCCGGTGTTGCTCGGTATCGCACGTGACCGGCCTGAGGCGTTGCGCGCCGCACTGCAACAGGGGTTGCAGCACGATGTGTTACTGGTGTCCGGCGGTACCTCGGTCGGTGTGCACGATTACGTGCGCCCGACGCTGGAGGCGCTGGGGGTACAGATGAAGTTCTGGGGTGTGGCGATGAAGCCGGGACATCCCATGACCTTCGGAGTCGCGCCGCTGACATGGGTATTTGGTTTGCCGGGTAACCCGGTGTCGAGCATGGTGTGTTTCGAGCAGTTCGTGTTGCCCGCGTTGCGCCGCATGATGGGACACCAACGTCTTTATCGCCGCACCGTTACTGCGCGACTCACGCATCAAATCAAACACCGGCCTGGACGCAGCGAATTCATCCGCGTGACGCTGGGGCGCGATGCGGACGGTTATGTCGCCACCTCGACCGGCGCGCAGGGCAGCGGTATGTTGTCTTCGATGGCGCAGGCGGACGGCCTGCTGGTCGTGGAGGCCGCAAGTGAAGGGCTGGCCGCGAACAGCAGCGTGACCGTGCAGTTACTGGATGGCTCGATGTTTCAAGAGCACAACGGGATTTAGGAGTCATAAATGATCGCAGCAAAGATAGGCATCCTCACCATCTCCGACCGCGCCAGTCGCGGCGAATATGAAGATAAGGGCGGCCCAGCCATGCAGGCATGGTTTGCGCGCGTGCTCACCAGCAAGTGGGAGGCAGTGGCGCGGGTGATTCCCGACGAGCAGGCGCTGATCGAAAAGACGTTGATCGAACTGTGCGATATTGAAGGCTGTTCACTGGTTGTCACTACCGGCGGCACCGGCCCCGCTCTGCGCGATGTCACACCGGAAGCGACCGAGGCGGTATGCGAGAAGATGATGCCGGGCTTCGGCGAGTTGATGCGTAGCGCGTCACTCAAGGTGGTGCCCACCGCGATCCTGTCGCGCCAAACGGCGGGCATACGCGGCAAGAGTCTCATTATCAACCTGCCGGGTAAACCATCGGCCATCGACGATTGCCTGAATGCGGTATTTCCCGCCGTGCCGTATTGCCTCGACCTCATTGAAGGCGCGTATCTGGAGGCGGATACGGCGCAGTGCAAAGTATTCCGCCCGGCACATGCCAAACCCAGACAGTGAAGGATATGCCGATGAAGAGTTATGACGATCTGGTGGCCGAGGCTGCTACGCGGGTGGGGGAGATATTGCCGTGGGATCTGAGTCGCATGCTGGCTGCGGGAAAGGTGCCGCTGTTGCTGGATGTGCGTGAGCCGACAGAGTTCAATACCCTGCATATCCCCGGTGCGATCAATGTGCCGCGCGGGATACTGGAACAGTCCTGCTCATGGGATTATGACGAGACGGTGCCGGAGCTGGCGAGTGGCCGCGAGCGCGAGATCGTGGTGATCTGCCGTTCGGGTAAACGCTCCCTGCTGGCCGCCGACGTGATGTCTGCCATGGGTTTCGTCAATGTGGTCTCACTCAAGACCGGGGTGCGCGGCTGGAACGATTACGAACAAGTTTTGCAGGATGGGGAAGGCCGCCTGTTGGATGCGGATGCCGTCGATGTCCTGCTTGCGCCGCGTGTGAGTCCCGCGCAACGCAAGCCCAAGACCAACTGAGCGGAAGGAAAGGATCATGATCGAATATATCTTTTTTGCGCCCGTCCTGCGCGATGCGTTCGTCGAATATGCCCAGAGTCTGAAAGTGAGCTGTACCTTGCAGGATGATGTGATGGGGTTCGTCGTGGCGGTACCGGAAGACATCTGTGAAGCGGTAGAAGATGCACTGGAGGAACGTTACGCAGCATTGGAGCGAGAACAGGCGCGCTTGCTGAGCGAGGAGCGCGGCGGACTCAAACAGCTGGCCGGTTTCCGTTTTGACCTGCCGGACGGTCAGTCGCGCATGGTGCCGCTGGAAACGGAGACTGCCAATCGTTTGCTGGCGGCGTTCACTCTGGAAGAGGTGCAGCATCTGTTTCAGGTGGTCGCGCGCAGTGCGCTGAATCCGCCCGAGGAACATCTGTGCAAGGTGCTGGCTCAGGAAGCAGCGGCTAAGGCTTGATCTCTGCAGTGGCGTGATGCCGTTCGATCACGCGGTCGATGAACTCGCGCAGAAAACCCTCGGTCTGCGCACTGTGGAAACGGTCGATCTCCGCGCCGTGACTGTAGGCTACCACCGTGGGGAAACCCCGCACCTTGTGCCGTCCGGCGATCTTCATGTTTTCGTCCGCATCCACGATGCCCAGCACGAACTTGCCGTCATACGCGAACACCATCTTGTGTAGCAGTGGTGCCAGTACCCGGCACGGGGCACACCATTCGGCACTGATGTCCATCAGTACCGGAACCTGATGTGAACGTGCCACCACCAGTTCGTCAAAACTATCTTCTTCCACATTGTATGAAAAGTCAGTCATCGGTCTTTCTTCCTAGGCGTTGTTCTTGCGGCAATAACAATAGACGAAACGCTGCACCGCGCCGGAAGGCGTGTGGTGTTCCTCTTGCTCATGCTGGAGCAGCGTGAACGGTGCACCGAACTCGGTATGCAGTCCCTTCGGGCTGTATCGCATCACCGGCAGACCGCTGCATTGGAGCGGGCCGTCTTCGGCGAATGTCGCCACGATCACATGACCGCCCGGCTTGAGCGCGCGCAGCACGGTATCGACATAGGCACGGCGCTGCTCCGGTGTCGTGAGGAAATGGAACACGGCACGATCATGCCAGACATCGTAAGTGTGCACGGGGAGGGCGGCATGGGTGATGTCGGCTGTTATCCATTCCACCTCGTTGGCGCGTGCGCCAAGCCGTTGCCGTGCGGCCGCCAGCGCTTTGGCGGAAAGATCGAGCACACTCAGCGAGGTGTAACCGTTCAGCAACAGATCGTCCACCAGCGTGGATGCACCGCCGCCCACATCGATGATGGAGGCCGAGGTCGGCACACCCGTTGCGCGTATCAGCCGCAAAGACTGTTCGGCATGCTCCTGGAACCAACTGACGTTGTCGCTGGCTTTTGTTTCATAAACCTTATTCCAGTGGTCTTCAGCTTGCATGGTATGGGTATCCTTAGACAGAGTCGATGGTCGTTGCCGTAATGCCTCTGCGAGCGCATCAAAACGCCGGACATTAGACTTAACCGGGAAACTCCGGTCAATTACTCCAACGGGGGGGGATTGAGTAACGCGAGAACGGGACTGATGCACAGGAAATGAGAAAGGCCTCCAGGGATGGAGGCCTTGCTAATTGGTGCGCCCGAAGTGAATCGGGACAATTCTCGGTTGATTTTGGACGCAAGAAACAATTTGCGGCATCATGCATATGTTTTACATTCCCATTAAAACGGACTCTGCTCAAATTCTTTTCTGGATATACCTGATATGAAAATTTCCACCACCTTGACCCATAAAGAACATCGACTTATTACGGCTCTGCCAGTGACGCAGGCTCAAGAGGCGATGCGCATGATGACTGAGCACAAGATCGGGTATCTCGTTGTTTGCGACAGCGATGGAGCTGTGGCGGGGGTATTGTCCGAGAGGGATATTATTCGAGCACTAGTCGAAGGAAAATCTATCGTGGATTTATCAGCCAAAGACCTGATGACGACAAACCCAATTACGTGCACCCCCAATGACAGAGCGCTGGATATTCTTCGTGCGATGAACTCATACGGGTTTCGCCATATGCCCGTTATAGAAGATGGGAAATTAAAAGGTGTCGTAAGTAACCGAGATATCCTCAAGAGTCTTTTTTCTCAGGCCAATCACACGATTGTAGAATCATTGGCAGAGCTTAATATGTCCTGGTAAATCATATTCAGTTTTCCACTACAAACTTGCATGTTGAATCGCATCAAAAAACTGACCCTGCCGTCAGGATGAGGGACGATGAGTTCACGTATTGCTACCGGAATTCATGACTCAGACAAGTTGGAGGCAAATAGCTCAGAGTGGCAGACACTCCTCTGGAAACACAGAAGATGTTGCAGGGACATCGGAATGGTGGCATCACATCGCACTATTCGTCTGCTGAGATTGCCGAGCTACTTGATGCGGTAAATCTGGTATGCGGGGGGAGAGTCCCGCAAAAGTCCCGCAATTACTTTGCTGAAAAGAAAAATCGCCTAGCGAGCTAACGCTAAGCGATTGAACTTGCTGCTTAATATGGTGCGCCCGAAGAGATTCGAACTCCTGACCCCTTGGTTCGTAGCCAAGTACTC
>CAZNAD010000006.1:0-135626 GCA_964571195.1 uncultured Gallionellaceae bacterium
AGGCGGGGTGTTTTGCTTTGTAGGTTTAACAATGAGCTACTTGAACGCAGTGACCTCCTGACGTTTTTGGAGCTGGGATATTTGCGGACTGGAATTTATTCAATTCAAATTGAAGCGGAACGGGATTTGGAATCTGACTGGTACCGCTTTGTCGTCGATGTATCCGGGAGTGAACAGACTTTTCTTCAATGCTTCAATAACGGCTGCGTCAAAAGCGGCACCGGCACTTTTCACGATACGCACTTCCTGGATGTTGCCTTGCGCGTCGATTGCGATCTCTGCCAAAACGCTTGCCTGTATTCCGGCACGCCGTTCTGATGCGGGATAGATCGCTTCGATCTTTTTTGAGAATCTGGGCAGGCGTGTCAGTCTGGCCAGCGGCTGACTTTCCTCTGGGGGCGGGGCGGCAGCGGCTTGCGCGGCAGCGAGCGGCTGAGTTTCCTCTGTCGGTGGTGTATCTTGCACTCGAGGAGCGGGAGCCTCAACAACTGGAGGTTGCGGCGGCCTGACTTCTGGTGTGGGGCGCGGTGCTGGAGGGCTGTCGGATAACGAAGCTTCCAGCGAAATGCTGATCTCTTGGTTATGTACCGCAACAGGTGCTGAGGGGCGGGATAAAAAAAACAGCAGGATGAATAGATGCCCGAGCACAGCGAGTGCCACGAACAGCCAAGCCTGTTTGTTACACAGGCCGGTGGGCGGATAGGGCTGGGTGTGGAAAAGGCTGGGGCGCAACGAGATCAGAGGGGCTGTAAAGGAGACGGCAATTTATCTGTCCGTCCCAGCAGGACGCGGCCTATATCCTCCAATAGCTGGGTGTTGATCTCCTCCGCTGCAATCCTGAAAGAGGAGATGCCGAACTCAAGCAGATTGCGACTCAGTATGTCGATGTGGCCTTTGTCATAGTTGGCGATGAATCTGAGATATACCGGGATATCTGCGGCAAGCTGCACTTTCAGCCATTCCTGCTTGGGGCGTTTACTATCCAGTTCGGCTTCATCAATGACGCGCAGCTTAAGGCTGGCCAGTTCGCTTTTTAATGCTTCAAGCTGATTCCATGGGCGAGTGAGCAAAACCGGCTCGGGGGCCTGATAGTTCACGCTGAACGTCACATGCGCAAGCAAGGCAGCAGTGGAAAGGTCCTGTTTTCTTGCATCAAAAGAGGCGTTATGCCATTTAAGATCGCTGAATACGGTTCGGGCATCCAGCCGGTATATCCTGGGAATAGCGGGCTCCAGACCGTTGGCAAACTGGATGAATGGGGTAAAAAAACCGGATATACGCCCCAGTGCATCGTGCAGAGATTGTGAGCGAGCCTGCAATTTCTGAGTCGCGGATAGAGCCGCCCCTTGTTTCTGTGCGGCCGCTTGTGCCAGTTCCGCCAGAAAGCCTGATTCAAAAGACGAAGACGGGGCTGCCGCAGGAGTGGCTGGTTGAGCAACTTCGACGGGTGCTGCGGCTTGCAAAGGGGCGGGGGCACTGTCCCCCCCGGATGTCGTGCCGAGTCGGGCTTCCTCAAGACGTCGTTCGATGTCAGCCATAGAGGCTCCGAGATCAAAATTGATCAACGGTTTATCGTTTTGGGTCATGTCATCTGAGGCTTTCGCTGGAGGGGGCAAGCTCATCGTATCTGATACGTGGATGGATTTTCAATGAGGGGGATGGTACGTCAATATTTTTCCTGCTTCAATAACCAGAGCAGAATTTCGGATTACACTGCGAAAATATTGTCTGAATGATACATGATGGAAACTAAACACACCGGTTCGTCCCAGCGCAGTTTGATCTTTGCCCATCGCGGAGCCAACAGGGAAGCGGCTGAAAATACGCGCAGCGCTTTTGATCGCGCCTTGGGTTATGAGATCGACGGTATGGAGACAGACGTGCAGCTGAGCCGTGACGAGGTCGCTGTGTTGTGGCACGACCGTTTTCTGAACAAACTTCCCGGACATGAAAACAAACATATCGACGATTACAGCTATACAGAATTGAGCGCAATGGATTTTGCGGGCCATTTTGGCCAAGGCATGCCTCCAGAAAGTGTCATGCGCCTACAGGACTTTTTGGACGCATATCGCAGCCGTTGCCGATTGCTGATCGAGATCAAAAATCGCGATTGGGAGCTGCGGGAACGGCATGAAATCAAGGTGCGCCAGACGCTGGATATGATCGGCTCCCCCAGCGCAGATTCCATCCTGGTGTCTTCATTCGACCTGCCCAGCCTGATCTACGCGCAAAGCTATCGGGCAGGATTCCCTCTGGTATATAACCTCGAAACAGAGCAGACCTTGACCGAGGCCGAGTGCGTGTTGTCCGAACATGCCTTTTTGCACGGCCTTTGTTTGCCTATCGCCACACTGGATGAGTCGTTTGTCCGTCTATTGCGTGCACGCGGCAAATGTATCGCCGTTTACACCTGTAATAGCGACGAGGAGATCCGCAAGGCCTTGGATCTCGGCGTGGACATCCTGATCAGCGACCTGCCACAAAAGGCGTTGCGCATGAGGGATGCATGAAGCGTGACACGGCAGCGCTGGAGACGGAACAGTTCGACCTGTTGGTCTGCGGTGGCGGGATTTATGGTGCCTGGACCGCTTATGATGCGGCATTGCGCGGCCTGAAGGTCGCGCTGATCGAGCAGGGGGACTGGGCCGGTGCGACTTCGTCCGCTTCCAGTAAGCTCATACATGGCGGTTTGCGTTATCTGGAATCGTTCGACTTCAAACTGGTGAAGAAGGCATTGAACGAGCGAGGCATGCTGCTCGAAACTGCACCGCATCGCGTGTGGCCCCTGCGTTTCGGGGTGCCTGTCTATGCCGACAGTCGCATCAGCAGGCCGCAACTGAAAGCGGGGTTGATGTTATACGATGGTTTGGCGCGCATTCCAGACCAGGCCATGAAGCACCGCTATTTCGGTTCTGCGGCATTCTCCCGGCGGTTCCCGATGCTGGCAGAAACTGGATTGCGGGGCGGCTTCAGCTATGCCGATGCACAAACTGACGATGCCCGTCTGGTGTTGGAGCTGGTCGCCGGAGCGATGGATGCCGGCGCGTGTTGCCTGAATTACTGCGCGCTACTCGCACGCCAAGAGTCCGCTGGTAAGCTGATCGGCGCGACCGTGGTCGATAGGCGCAATGGGAAAGAATTGCAGCTGCGGGTGCCCGTGATCGTGAACACGACCGGGCAGTGGCTGGTTGATACGGAAGAGGGGCGCAAGTGGTGCCGCCTCAGCAAGGGAGTCCATCTGCTACTGCCCGATATCGGCCTGCAAGAAGCCTTATTGTTGACGGCGAGGTCAGATGGCCGAGTGTTCTTTATCATCCCCTGGTACGGAGTCACTCTGGTGGGTACGACGGATACCGACTATAGCGGCGATATCGAGCAGGTGGCGGTAGAGCAGAGTGAGATCGAATATCTGCTGCGCGAAATCAATCACTACCTTAACGCGCGCTGGACGGCTGCCGACGTGATCGGCAGTTATGCGGGTTTGCGTGTGATGCGTAAAAGTGCGGAACACGCTCCCTCTGCCGTGAGTCGCGATTGGGAGTTAAAAACAAATGAAAAAGGCGAGTTTTATTCCGTCGGCGGCAAAATCACCTCGGCACGGGAGGATGCTGCAGTAATTGTCGATGCGGTCTGTGACCGGCTCGGAAAGGCGCTGTCCTGTCGTACCAAAGGGCGCAATTTTCCCTGGACGCCGCAAGATTTTGCTGCGTGGTCTATCGCCCTTGCCGAGCACGCAGGTCAACTGGGTATTGATGCGGAAAGCAGCAAGTGGCTCATACGCAGGCATGGCAAGCGTGCGGACGAGATTCTGCGCGATGCAGAAAATAATCGCGCACTGGCCGAACGCATCGTTCCGACGCTGCCGTTCATTTATGCCGATCTGTTGTTTTGCGCGCGGGAAGAGATGGTCGAACATCTGGAAGATCTGTTGCGCCGTCGCATGCCCTTGCTGATCCTGACCAGACTGAGCGAGGCGGAATTACGCTCCATTACCGGTGCTGTTTCCGGCATATTGGGATGGGATACTGCCCGGACCGAGCAAGAGATATCCCGGCTAATTACCTGTTCGGGTTTTAGCCGGGAGGTGTGAAGCAGTAATGAGGGCGAACGAGAACACTTTTGCCGTTACAACTGTGGCAACTTAGCCCAACCTGCCGGTGATGTAGTGGTTCCAGCATAACGCGCTGCGCGCATTAGCTTACACCGCTACATCACTGATCGATTAGCCAAATCGTCCGGTGATGTAGTCTTCAGTCTCTTTGCGCTTGGGATTGGTGAATACCGTGCTGGTGTCGCCGAATTCGATCAGGTCGCCGAGATACATATAGGCGGTGAAGTCGGATACCCGGGCGGCCTGCTGCATGTTATGGGTGACGATCACGATGGTGAAATCTTTTTTCAGTTCATCGACCAGCTTTTCGATATGTGCCGTGGAGATGGGATCGAGCGCGGAGGTCGGTTCATCCAGCAGTAGTACCTGAGGTTTGACCGCGATGGCGCGGGCGATGCACAGACGTTGCTGCTGTCCGCCGGAAAGACCCGTACCGCTTTGCTTCAGTTTGTCTTTCACTTCGTTCCACAGGGCGGCTTTTTTCAGGGCCCACTCCACCCGCTCGGCCATGTCATGGCTGTTAAGGTTCTCGTACAGCTTTACCCCGAACGCGATGTTGTCGTAGATGGACATTGGGAAGGGGGTCGGTTTCTGGAACACCATACCGATCTTGGCGCGTAACTTGTTCAGGTCTTGCCGTTTGTCCAGCAGATTCTCGTTGTCCAGCAGGATCTCGCCTTCAGCACGCTGCTTGGGATAGAGCTGATACATGCGGTTGAAGGTGCGCAGCAGGGTCGATTTCCCGCAACCGGACGGGCCGATGAAGGCGGTGACCATCTTTTCCGGGATGGTGAGATTGATATCTTTCAGTGCACGATCGGCACCGTAATAGAAATTCAGATTCTTGACGATCAGTTTGGGCGTAATGACGGGTTCGGCATTCATCTGCGATTATCCTTAATGGGTATTGGCTTTTTGACGGAACAGCACACGGGCGACGATGTTGAGCGTCAGCACACTGAAAGTGATGAGCAGTGCACCGGCCCAAGCCAGGCTGCGCCAGTCATCGTAAGGACTCATGGCGAACTGGAAGATGACCACCGGCAGGTTGGCCATCGGCTGGTTCATGTTGCTGCTCCAGAATTGATTGTTCAATGCGGTGAACAGCAGCGGGGCTGTTTCACCGCTGATGCGGGCGACCGCGAGCAGGATGCCGGTCAGGATGCCAGCGCGTGCAGCGCGCAAGGTGACGAAGCTGATCACTTTCCATTGCGGGGTTCCGAGCGCCGCCGCCGCTTCACGCAGACTGTTGGGAATCAGGCGGAGCATGTTCTCGGTGGTGCGGATGACCACGGGAATGACGATGATGGAGAGGGCGAGCGCGCCGCCCCAGCCGGCGAAGTGACCGACTTTGACCACATACACCTCGTAAACGAACAGGCCAATGACGATGGATGGGGCGGACAGCAGGATGTCGTTGATGAAGCGGGTCACTGGAGCCAGCCAGCCGCGCTGGCCGAATTCTGCCAGATAGGTTCCGGCCAGGATGCCGATGGGAGTGCCGATCAAGGTGGCGAGCGAAGTCATCATCAAACTGCCCCAGATCGCATTGCCCAAGCCTCCCTGACTACCGGGAGGCGGGGTGGTTTGCGTGAACAGGGTGCTGTTCAGTCCGGGGATGCCATGCTCCAACAAGGTCCACAAGATCCAGCCCAGCCAGAACAGGCCGAATGCCATGGCTAATACCGAGACGGTAAGGCTGATTCCGTTGATGAGGCGTCGACGTCCGTATAGTGTAAACATATCAGGCACTCCGGCCTTCGTTCTGCCCGAGCTTGTAGAGCATGAAGCGCGCCAGTGACAGGACGATGAAGGTGATAAAGAACAGGATCAGGCCAAGCTCGATGAGTGCCGAGGTGTACAGATCACCCACGGCTTCGGTGAACTCGTTGGCCAATGCGGAGGCGATACTGTTGCCGGGATTGAGCAGCGAGGCTGTTAACTGGTGCGCATTGCCGATGACGAAGGTGACCGCCATGGTCTCGCCCAGCGCGCGCCCCAAGCCGAGCATGATGCCACCGACAACGCCGATCTTGGTGTAGGGGAGTACGACCTGATACATCACCTCCCAAGTGGTGGCTCCTAAACCATAAGCCGATTCTTTCAGCAGAGAGGGGACGATATCGAACACGTCGCGCATCACCGAAGCGATGAAAGGGATGATCATGATGGCGAGGATGATGCCGGCAGCCATCACGCCTATCCCCAGATTCGGGCCGGAGAACAGCGGGGCGATCAGGAAGGTCTGCCCCAGATGGTCATTGATCCACGGTTCGATATGTTCGGCGAAGATCGGCACGAAGATGAACAAGCCCCACATGCCGTAGATGATGCTGGGGATACCGGCCAGCAGTTCGATGGCGATGCCGAGCGGGCGGCGCATCCATTGCGGTGCGAGTTCGGTCAGGAAAAGGGCAATACCGAAACTGACTGGTACCGCGATCAGCAACGCAATGGCCGCCGTGGCGATGGTGCCCGCAAT
Source organism: uncultured Gallionellaceae bacterium (assembly GCA_964571195.1). Classification (GTDB taxonomy): domain Bacteria; phylum Pseudomonadota; class Gammaproteobacteria; order Burkholderiales; family Gallionellaceae; genus PALSA-1006. The sequence goes on from CAZNAD010000006.1 coordinate 6,597, forward strand.
TGGCACCAAGGCTCCGAACTTTTCAGTCACCGGGTTCCATTCCGAGCTGGTCAGGAAGCCCCAGCCGAATGCGCTGATCGCCAACTGACTACCGAGGAACAGCGAAATGATGATGCCGACAAGTAGCGCCAACACCGCAAATGCAGAAAGGCGAGTGACATTGCGGAACAGGATATCCAGCAGATTCTGTCGTTTTAATCGGTTGTCTAAAGTGTGCATGGTCGCTTTGGTGTTTGAGTCATCCGAATTTTGAAAATCGATTCTCGTGCAATCCTGATGATGGAATCGGTTTTCAAAATTCGAGGGGGCAAGCCCCCTCGAGTCGTTATCTGAACGGTATGTCTGAATTGGTCATGCCATCCATCTATTTGATTACCAGACAGCTTTTCCGTCGGCTGCCTTGATCTGAGTCTTCCAAGAATCACGGATCAGTTTAACAACGTTTTCCGGCAAAGGCACATAATTCAGATCGGTTGCGAGCTTGCCGCCATTGCTGTAAGCCCAGTCGAAGAATTTGAGCACTTCTTTGGCAGTTGCAGCATCATCCTGTTTCGCATGCATCAGGATGAAGGTTGCACCACTGATAGGCCAACTGGCTTTGCCCGGCTGGTTAGTCAGCATCTGGTAAAAACCCTCTTCGGCTTTCCATTTTGCATTAGCGGCGGCAGCTTTGAATGCGTCATCTTCTGGATTGACGAACTGGCCGTCGCGGTTCTTCAGTTGTGCATAGGTCATCTTGTTCTGTTGAGCATAGGCATATTCAACGTAGCCGATGGAGTTCTTGATGCTCTTGACGTTGGAAGCGACGCCTTCGTTACCTTTGCCACCCATGCCGGTTGGCCAAGCTACCGATGCGTCTGCACCGACGGAACCGCGCCACTCGGAATTCACTTGTGTCAGATAATGCACGAAGATATAAGTTGTGCCGGAACCATCGGAACGGTGTACGACATTGATAGGTGCATCAGGCAGTGCGACACCGCTGTTGTCGGCAGCCAGTTTGGGGTCGTTCCATTTGGTGATTTTGCCCAGATAGATGCCAGCCAATGTGTCGGCAGTGAGCTTCAGTTGTCCAGGAGCCACGCCTTCGAGGTTGACGACGGGAACAACGCCACCGATGACGGTCGGGAATTGAGTCAGACCAGCCATGCCCAGTTCGTTCTGGGTAAGCGGCTTGTCAGAGGCACCGAAGTTCACGGTCTTCTTGGTGATCTGCTTGATGCCGCCACCTGAACCGATGGACTGGTAATTGAGGCCGATACCGGTTTGTGCTTTATAGGCTTCTGCCCATTTTGCGTAGATCGGGTAGGGGAAGGTCGCGCCTGCGCCAGTGATGTCGGCAGCCAACACGCTACCGGCGGAGAGTAATGCAGCCGTTAGCCCGATGCTGCCTAGAAAACGATTCAATTTGCTCATGGATTCTCCAAGTGTGATGATTAGGTTGCAATGTTCGGTTGCTTGCCGTTTGTCAGCGAAGGCCATCATATCGACAGCGTGTTACACAATTATTACACGAAGATGATGCTATTGATTATTTCACATGTATTCCCCGAGAGAAAAGGCGGGACGGGGTGGTTTAAGGGGGAGTCGCAGAAGAAGTTTGACCGTTCGGGTTTTCGTCGGTAGGATTCGGCTCTTTAATGGATTGGGAAAGTGATCGGATGCGCCGCAAATTAGTCGTCGGAAACTGGAAGATGTACGGTCGGTTGGCTCGCAACAAAACGCTGCTCGAAGGAGTGGTGGCGGGTGTCGGTGCGATTAAAACGGCGGATTTCGCGGTCTGTGTCCCTTATCCCTATCTGGCTCAAGCCCAGTCCCTGTTGCAGAATAGCAATGTTGCTTGGGGGGCGCAGAACCTGAGTCAGCACGAAGAAGGCGCATTCACTGGTGCGGTGGCGCCGGGGATGCTGGCGGATTTTGGATGCCGTTTTGTCATTATCGGACATTCGGAACGCCGTGGTCTGTTCCATGAGAGTAACGAGATCGCATCTGCCAAATTCGATGCGGCGCTGAAGGCTGGCCTGACGCCGATTTTCTGTGTTGGTGAGACATTGGCAGAGCGGGAGTCGGGGGTGACCGAGCAGGTCGTGGCGACCCAGCTGGATGCCGTACTCAACCGGGCCGGGGCCTCTGGCTTGGCCAAGGCGGTTGTGGCGTATGAGCCGGTTTGGGCGATTGGTACCGGCAAAACTGCGTCACCGCAACAGGCGCAAGCCGTCCATGCGTTCATTCGCGGGCGCGTCGCACAACACGATAGCCAGGTCGCTCAGGCTTTGTGTATACTCTACGGCGGTAGCGTCAAGCCGGCGAACGCGGCTGAGCTGTTCGCGATGCCGGATATCGACGGTGGTTTGATTGGTGGTGCGTCGTTGGTGGCCGAGGATTTTGTCGCCATCTGTCGCGCAGCAGCAAGTAAATGATCATAATTTTCATTGAGTTGAATTAGTTTGGAGTGGTGAGTGGAAACATTGGTTTGGGTTGTTCATGTAATTACGGCGGTTGTGCTGATTGGTCTCGTGTTGATCCAGCATGGCAAAGGAGCTGACATGGGGGCGGCGTTTGGTACCGGGTCGGCTGGTAGTCTGTTCGGATCGAGCGGTTCGGCCAATTTCTTGAGTCGCAGCACTGCTGTGGCTGCCACGGTATTCTTCGTCACCAGTCTTTCCCTGACATATATATATGCCACCCCATCGCAGGGGCAGGGTGTAATGGATAGGGTGCAGGTAGATAAGGCAGTGCAGACTGTGGCACCAGTTCCGGTGAATGCTGACGAAGCCGCATCGAAGTCCAAGGAAATACCGAAATAACAAGAATAAGCATCATGCGGAGTTGGCGGAATTGGTAGACGCGCAGCCTTGAGGTGGCTGTGTCCGAAAGGACGTGAGGGTTCGAGTCCCTTGCCCCGCACCAGAATATCTAGCCAAAGCACAGATTTTGGTGAATTAAAATAAACTTGAGAAGCATCGCATGTCCGTTACCGGGCATTTAATGCAGGGGGAGCTCAGAATGTTGGAAAACTATTTTCCAGTCTTGCTGTTTATTTTTGTCGGTCTGGCTGTTGGTGTCGCGCCCCTGCTTCTTGGGCGTTTTGCCGCGCCGCACCGTCCTGATCAGGCGAAGCTGTCGCCTTACGAGTGCGGCTTCGAGGCTTTCGAGGACGCGCGTATGAAATTCGACGTGCGCTACTATCTCGTAGCCATCCTCTTTATCCTTTTCGATCTCGAGATCGCTTTCCTGTTCCCTTGGGCCGTGGTGCTGAAGGAGATCGGTTTGTTCGGCTTTTTATCCATGATGGTGTTCCTGGCGATCCTCGTTGTGGGTTTTATCTATGAATGGATGAAGGGGGCGTTGGAATGGGAATAGAAGGCGTTCTTGAGAAGGGGTTCGTCACCACTTCGCTGGACACGGTCATCAACTATACGCGCACCGGCTCGCTGTGGCCGATGACGTTCGGTCTGGCATGTTGTGCGGTGGAGATGATGCACGTGGCTCTGCCGCGTTACGATCTGGACCGTTTCGGTGCGGGCGCTTTCCGCCCCAGTCCGCGCCAGTCCGACCTGATGATCGTCGCCGGAACCTTGTGCAACAAGATGGCACCGGCTTTGCGCAAAGTCTATGACCAGATGGCCGAGCCGCGCTGGGTGATTTCCATGGGCTCTTGCGCCAATGGTGGTGGTTATTACCATTATTCCTACTCTGTCGTGCGCGGCTGTGATCGCATCGTCCCGGTCGATATCTATGTTCCCGGATGCCCGCCGACTGCCGAGGCTCTGCTGTTCGGGGTGATCCAATTGCAAAACAAGATCAAGCGCACAAATACCATCGCACGATAGGATAAACATGGCAGATGATTTGAATAAGCTGGGCGACAGGCTGCGCGAAGTTTTTGCCGACAAGGTGGTCAGTCTGGAGAACCGTCTGGATGAATTGACCTTGGTAGTCGCCCCTGCGGATATGCAAGCGGTGTTCACGCGATTGCGCGACGATGCCCGCTTCCATTTTGAACAACTGGTCGATTTGTGTGGTGTGGATTATTCCACCTACGGCAGCGAAGTCAGCGAGGGCGGTGTCTATCAAGCCGACGAAGCTGCCGCGAATCCGTTCAAGCTGCGTTTCGCCGCCGTCTACCATCTGCTTTCCGTTGAACACAACATGCGTTTGCGCGTCAGGGTGTTCGCCGAGGACGATGCGGCTCCCGCGCTGAGTTCGGTGGCCGAGTTGTGGCCGTCCGCAAACTGGTTTGAGCGTGAGGCGTTTGATCTGTTCGGTATCGTGTTCCTCGGTCATCCCGACCTGCGCCGTATCCTCACCGATTACGGTTTTGTGGGCAATCCGTTCCGTAAAGACTTCCCGATCTCCGGGCATGTGGAGATGCATTACGACGCGGAACAGAAGCGTGTGGTTTATGCGCCGGTTACTGTGGAGCCTCGCGAAGTGACACCCCGCGCGATCCGCGAAGAGAATTACAGTCGTCACTGAGATACGTTCAAGGGAATCCGTAATGCCTGAGATTAAAAATTACACAATGAACTTTGGGCCGCAGCACCCTGCGGCGCATGGCGTGTTGCGTCTGGTGTTGGAATTGGACGGCGAAGTGGTCGAACGTGCCGACCCGCATATCGGCCTGCTGCACCGCGCCACGGAAAAGCTGGCAGAGCACAAGACCTTCCTGCAATCCGTTCCGTATATGGACCGACTGGACTACGTGTCCATGATGTGCAACGAACACGCTTATGTCATGGCCGTCGAAAAACTGGCCGGCATCGAAGTCCCGTTGCGTGCCCAATATATCCGCGTGATGTTCGACGAAGTGACGCGTATCCTGAACCACCTGCTGTGGCTGGGCGCTTCCGGCATCGACCTTGGCGCGATGACGATGTTCTTCTACACCTTCCGCGAGCGTGAGGACCTGTTTGATGTCTATGAGGCAGTGACGGGTGCGCGTATGCATGCCGCTTATTACCGTCCCGGCGGTGTTTATCGCGACCTGCCCGATAGCATGCCGCTGTATACCGCTTCCAAAGTGCACAATGCTTCCGCCGTGAAGCGCATGAACGAGAACCGGCACGGTTCCGTGCTCGACTTCCTCGAAGACTTCACCAACCGCTTCCCCGCCTGCGTGGACGAATACGAAACCCTGTTGACCGACAACCGTATCTGGAAGCAGCGTACGGTCGGTATCGGTGTGGTCTCGCCGGAGCGCGCTCTGGCGCTGGGCTTCACCGGGCCGATGCTGCGCGGCTCCGGTGTTGCATGGGATTTGCGCAAAAAACAACCTTACGAGGTCTATGATCGCATCGACTTCGATATCCCGGTCGGTGTCGAAGGCGACTGTTACGACCGTTATCTGGTGCGTATCGAAGAATTGCGCCAGTCCAACCGCATCATCAAACAATGTATTGACTGGCTGCGCAAGAATCCCGGCCCCGTGATCACCGAGAATCACAAGTTTGCTCCGCCGAAACGCGAAGCGATGAAGCAGAACATGGAAGAACTGATCCACCACTTCAAGCTGTTCAGCGAGGGTCTTCATGTTCCCGCAGGCGAGGCATATGCTGCGGTGGAGCATCCCAAGGGGGAGTTCGGCATCTATCTGGTGGCGGACGGTGCGAACAAGCCTTACCGCATGAAGATCCGTGCGCCGGGCTTTCCTCATCTGGCAAGTTTGAACGAGATGACGCGAGGCCACATGCTTGCGGATGTGGTGGCGATCATCGGCACACAGGACATCGTTTTTGGAGAGATAGACCGCTGATGTTATCCGATCAAATTCAAGCAAAGATAGACCGCGAACTCAGGAAATATCCGGCGGATCAGAAACAGTCGGCAGTCATGGCCGCGTTGCGTTTCGTGCAGGACGAAAAAGGCTGGATCGCTCCCGAAGATATGGCGGACATCGCGGCCTACCTGGGCATGGCGCAGATGGCCGTATACGAGGTCGCGACGTTCTATCATATGTACAAACTCAAGCCGATGGGGGAATACACGCTGACTGTGTGCACCAATCTTTCCTGCCAGTTGGGCGGTGTCAACGAGACCCTGTTGCATCTGAAGAACAAGCTCGGTATCGGTCTGGGCGAAATCACCGCAGACGGAAAATTCGGCCTGCGCGAGGGAGAGTGTATGGGGGCGTGTGTCGATGCGCCGATGTTCACCATCAACAACAAGAAGCTGTGCGGGCGTTTGACTGGTGAAAAGATCGACCAGATATTGGCTGAACTCGGCTCTGGAGACAAAAAATGAGCACGCCGATCATATTCAATACCCTGCATTTCGATCAACCGTGGACGCTGGAGAACTACCTCAAGGTGGGCGGCTATCAGGCGTTGCGTAAGGTACTCAGCGAAAAGATGTCGCCCGATGCGATCATCGCCGAAGTGAAAGCCTCCGGGTTGCGCGGTCGTGGCGGCGCAGGTTTCCCGACCGGACTGAAATGGAGCTTCATGCCGCGCAACTATCAGGGCGAAAAATACCTGGTGTGCAACTCCGATGAGGGAGAGCCGGGCACCTGCAAAGACCGCGATATCCTGCGTTACAACCCGCACATGCTGATCGAAGGTATGGCCATCGCGGCCTACACTATGAGCGTCAAGACCGGCTACAACTATGTGCACGGCGAGATATACGAAGCTTATGAGCGCATGGAAGAGGCGTGTGAAGAAGCGCGCAAGGCCGGCTATCTGGGCAAAAACATCCTCGGTTCCGACTTCGAATTCGACCTGCACAATCACCTCGGTTATGGCGCCTATGTGTGCGGCGAAGAGACGGCGCTGCTCGAATCCATCGAGGGCAAAAAAGGCCAGCCGCGTTTCAAGCCGCCTTTCCCGGCCAGCTTCGGTCTGTACGGCAAGCCCACCACCATCAACAACACCGAGACTTTCGCCAGCATCCCTTACATCATCAACAACGGCGGACAGAAGTTCGCCGATCTGGGCGTGCCGAACAGCGGTGGTATCAAACTGTTCTCTGTTTCCGGGCATGTCAACAATCCCGGCAATTTCGAAGTGCCGATGGGCACACCGTTCAAGAAGTTGCTGGAGATGGCGGGCGGCGTGCGCGGCGGCAACAAACTGAAAGCGGTGATCCCGGGCGGATCGTCCATGCCGGTATTGCCGGGCGAGATCATGATGGATCTCAACATGGACTTCGATTCCATCCAGAAGGCAGGTTCCTATCTGGGTACCGGTGCCGTCATCGTGATGGACGAGACCACCTGTATGGTGAAGGCGCTGGAACGTCTGTCCTATTTCTATTACGAAGAATCCTGCGGCCAATGCACGCCGTGCCGTGAAGGAACGGGCTGGCTGTATCGCATCATTCACCGTATCGAGCACGGTCAAGGGCGGCCGGAAGATCTCGATCTGCTGCTCGATTTGTGCAACAACATCGCCGGGCGCACGATCTGTGCGCTGGGTGATGCCGCCGCGTGGCCGGTGCAGGGTTTCCTCAAGCATTACCGCAAGGAATTCGAATACCACATCGAGCATAAGCGTTGCTTGGTGTGAAGCTGAACGGAATAGGTGAGCAATGATCAACATCGAAATTGACGGCAAGCGCATCGAAACGGAAAACGGCTCGACCGTGATTGAGGCCGCGCATCAAGCGGGCATCAGCATTCCCCATTTCTGCTATCACAAGAAACTGTCCATCGCGGCGAGCTGCCGCATGTGTCTGGTACAAGTGGAAAAGGCACCCAAGCCTTTGCCCGCCTGCGCCACACCGGTCACCGAAGGCATGAAGGTATTCACCCATTCCGAACAGGCGGTGAAGGCGCAGAAAGGCGTGATGGAATTCCTGCTGGTCAACCACCCGCTGGATTGCCCGATCTGCGATCAGGGCGGCGAATGTATGCTGCAGGACATATCGGTCGGCTACGGCGGTGGTAGCTCGCGTTACCACGAAGAAAAACGCACGGTGTTGGCCAAGGACATCGGCCCGCTGGTTTCTGCCGAAGAAATGAGCCGTTGTATCAACTGCACACGCTGTGTTCGTTTCGGCCAGGAGATCGCCGGGCAGATGGAAATGGGGCAGGCGTTCCGTGGCGAGCATGCCGAGATCATGACTTTCGTTTCCGGTACGGTGAATTCCGAGCTTTCCGGCAACATGATCGACCTGTGTCCGGTCGGTGCGCTGACCAGCAAACCGTTCCGTTACAAGGCACGTTCCTGGGAATTGTCGCGCCGCCGCTCGGTCAGCGCGCATGACAGTCTGGGTTCCAGCCTCGCGGTGCATACCAAGAACAACCATGTGTTGCGTGTGACCCCCATCGAGAATGAAGAGATCAACGAATGTTGGCTGTCCGACAAGGACCGCTTCGCCTGCGAGGGTTTGAACTCGCCCGAGCGCCTGACCAAACCGATGATCAAGCAGGATGGCAAATGGCAGGAAGTCGAATGGCAGACTGCGCTTGAATACGCCGCAAACGGCTTGCGTCATATCGCCAGCGGTGCGGGTGCGGAACAGATCGGTGCATTGGCGACGGCGAACTCCACACTGGAAGAACTGTACCTGCTGCAAAAACTCATGCGCGGCATCGGTAGTGACAACGTCGATTTCCGTTTGCGTCAATCCGACTTCAGCGCCGACGGCAAGCAGGCCGGTGCGCCCTGGCTGGGCATGTCGGTCGCCGATATCGCGGGGGCCGACCGACTGCTGATCGTCGGCAGTTTCCTGCGCAAAGACCATCCGGTGCTGGCGGCACGTATCCGTCAGGCGGTGAAGAAAGGTGCGCAAGTCAACATCATCCATTCTGCCGATGATGAGCTACTCATGAAAGTGAGCAACAAGACTATCGTTGCGCCGGATGCTTTGGTAAGTGCCTTGTCGCAAGTCGCACAGGCATTGACCGCCAAACAGGGCGGGGGCATCGCCGGCAATCTGGCGAGTGGTGAGCGCGTCGCGGTGTTGCTGGGAAATTTCGCCCAACAGCATCCGCAAGCCGCGCAGTTGCAGACACTTGCCCAGCAGATCGCTACGGCCTGCAACGGCAAGTTCGGTTTCCTTGGCGAAGCCGCGAACAGTGTCGGCGGCTATCTGGCGCAGGCCACACCAGGAAGCAAGGGCATGAATGCCGCCGCGATGCTGGCAGCACCGCGCAAAGCCTATGTGCTGTTGAACGTTGAAGCCGAACTGGATACGGCCAATCCGCAACAGGCGGTCGCCGCGATGCAGGCTGCCGATATGGTGATCGCGATGTCGGCCTACAGACACCATGCGACGAATTATGCGGATGTACTGTTGCCCATCGCGCCGTACACCGAGACTTCCGGCACTTTCGTCAGCGCGGAAGGGCGTGTGCAGAGCTTCAAGGGGGCGGTTAAGCCCTTGGGCGAGGCGCGTCCGGCCTGGAAAGTGCTGCGTGTGCTGGGCAATCTGCTCAAGCTCTCCGGTTTCGATCAGGACACCTCGGAAGCGGTACGTGATGAAGCGCTGCAAGGTGTCGATGTCGCCGCCAGACTGAACAATGCGATCAGCGGAGTGGAAGTTAAGCCGATTTCGGCTGCGGCCGGTATGCAGCGTGTGAGTGATGTCCCGATCTACGCCACCGACGCGGTGGTGCGCCGTTCCGTCCCGTTGCAGGCCACTGCCGATGCCGCGCTGCCACGGGTATCGATGCATGGCAGCGAATTGCAGAAACTCGGGGTGAAGAAGGGGGATATGGTCAGAGTCGTGCAAGGGCTGGGCGGTGTGACGCTCGCGGTGGCGGCGGACGATAAACTGCCCCAAGGCGTGGTGCGCGTGGCAAACGGCCATGCGGCGACCGCCGTGCTGGGAGCGATGTTCGGAACAATTTCAGTGGAGCGCGCGTGATGGAGTTACTGCAAACCCTAGAACAGATGGGACAGGATCTGCTCGGCCCGGCCTGGTTGCCGCTGTGGACACTGCTCAAGATCGTGGCCATCGTGGCACCGATCATGGGCGGGGTCGCCTATCTGACCTTCATCGAGCGTAAGGTGCTGGGCTATATGCAGGATCGTATCGGTCCTAATCGAGTCGGCTACTACGGACTGTTGCAGCCGCTTGCCGACGGCATCAAGCTGTTGATGAAAGAGCTCATCATCCCCTCTGGCTCCAACAAGTTCCTGTTCGTCGCGGCACCGGTGCTGGCGCTGATGCCGGCATTGGCGGCGTGGGCCGTGGTTCCGTTCGCGGACGGTATGATCCTGAGCAATGCCAACGCCGGACTGTTGTACATCCTGGCGATGACCTCCCTCGGCGTATACGGCATCATCATCGCCGGCTGGGCCTCCAATTCCAAATACGCCTTCCTCGGTGCCATCCGTTCCGCCGCACAGATCGTCTCGTATGAGTTGGCCATGGGCTTTGCGCTGGTGTGTGTGTTGCTGGCCGCGCAAAGCATGAGTCTGGGCGACATCGTGCGCGGTCAACAGAACGGCTACGGCATGTTGGGCTGGTACTTCATCCCGCTGTTCCCGATGTTTGTGGTGTATTTCATCGCCGGGGTGGCCGAGACCAACCGTGCGCCGTTCGATCTGGCCGAAGACGAATCGGTGATCGTGGCCGGTTTCCACACCGAATATTCCGGCATGGGCTTCGCGCTGTTCTTCCTGGCCGAATATGCCAACATGATCCTGATCGCGGCGTTGACCTCGGTGTTCTTCCTAGGCGGATGGTTGCCGCCGTTGGATATCGCCCCGTTCAACGAGATCCCCGGCCTGTTCTGGATGCTGGCCAAGATGTCCTTCTTCCTGTTCCTGTTCCTGTGGTTCCGCGCGACCTTCCCGCGTTACCGTTATGACCAGCTGATGCGTCTGGGCTGGAAGGTGTTCATTCCGCTGACACTGGTGTGGGTGGTCGTGGTCGCCGCCTGGATGCAGACACCCTTTTGGCTGTGGTGAGAGAGAAAATGGCAAATATCCTCAACTTCTTTAAAAGTTTTCTGCTGCTCGAACTGCTCAAAGGTATGGCAGTGACGGGCAAGCACCTGTTTTCCCACAAGATCACCGTGGAGTACCCGGACGAAAGAACCCCGCAGAGCTTCCGTTTTCGCGGTCTGCATGCGCAGCGGCGGTATGCCAGCGGCGAAGAGCGTTGCATCGGCTGCAAGCTGTGCGAGGCAGTATGCCCAGCGATGGCGATCAAGATCGAAGTCGCAGAGCGTGCCGACGGTTCGCGCCGCACCACACAATACGATATCGACCTGACCAAATGTATCTTCTGCGGTTTCTGCGAAGAGTCCTGCCCGGTCGATGCCATCGTGGAGACGCGCGTGTTCGAATACCACGGCGAGAAGCGCGGCGACCTGTATTACACCAAACCGATGCTGCTGGCGGTGGGTGACAAACACGAAGCGCAGATCGCCAAAGATCGTGCGGCGGATGCCAAATACCGTTAAGGATCAGGACATGATAGGTTTAGACACGATAGTTTTCTTTCTCTTCTCGGCGCTCTCGATCTTCGCGGCGTTGCGCGTCATTACCGCGCGCAACCCGGTGCATGCGGCGCTGTTTCTGGTGCTGGCGTTCTTCAGCATGGCCGGGATATGGATGCTGCTGGAAGCCGAGTTCCTGGCGATCACATTGGTGCTGGTCTATGTCGGTGCAGTGATGGTGCTGTTCCTATTCGTGGTGATGATGCTGGATGTCAATCTGGAGCGTCTGCGCGAGGGATTCTGGCGCTGGTTCCCGGTCGGTGGACTGGTAGCGGCATTGATGGTGTTCGAGATGATCACGGTGCTGGGCGACCGCGCGGTCTCCATGACCGGGTCGCAGATCGCCAAACATGCGGCTGACTACAGCAACACCAAAGAATTGGGGCGTCTGATCTATACCGATTATGTCTATCCCTTCGAGCTGGCCGCTGTCGTGTTGCTGGTCGCAATCGTTGCGGCGATCGCACTGACGCTGCGCCATCGCCGTGTGCCGAAGAAGCAGGACCCGAGCAAGCAGGTGCAGGTCAAACGTAACGACCGCGTGCGCCTGATTTCGATGCCGTCATCCAAAAAAATGTCTGCGCAGCCGGATGCTGCCAAGGCAGATTAACTAGAGCAATTCAGGGGGAAGTATGTTGAACCTAAGTCTGTCCCATTATCTGGTATTGAGCGCGCTGCTGTTCGCCATCAGCGTGGTGGGCATCTTCTTGAACCGCAAGAACATCATCGTGCTGCTGATGGCCATCGAATTGATGCTGCTGGCGGTCAATACCAATTTCATCGCCTTCTCGCATTATATGGGCGACGTGTCCGGGCAGATCTTCGTGTTCTTCATTCTCACCGTCGCTGCCGCAGAGGCTGCGATCGGACTGGCTATTCTGGTGGTGCTGTTCCGCAATCTGCGCACCATCAATGTAGATGATCTCGGCAGCTTGAAAGGTTGATGCGCATGGATATGCAGACGCTGTATTTGCTGGTTCCCCTAGCTCCGCTGGTCGGCGCAATCGCCGCCGGATTGTTCGGCAAGATATTGGGGCGGGAGTGGTCGCACCGCATCACCATTGCGCTGGTGGCCGTTTCGTTCATGGCTGCGCTGGCGATATTCCAGGATGTGATGGCCGGACACGTGTTCAATGGCACGGTATACAAATGGATGGCCTCCGGTGACACCAGTTTCGAGATCGGTTTCCTGATAGACCGCCTGACCGTGATGATGATGCTGGTGGTGACCTTCGTCTCGCTCATGGTGCACATCTACACCATCGGCTACATGCAGGAAGATCCCGGCTACCAGCGTTTCTTCAGCTACATCTCGCTGTTCACCTTCTCCATGCTGATGCTGGTGATGGCTAACAACTTCATGCAGTTGTTCTTCGGCTGGGAAGCGGTGGGTCTGGTGTCCTACCTGCTGATCGGTTTCTGGTACACCCGCCCGACCGCGATCTACGCCAACCTGAAAGCCTTCCTGGTCAACCGCGTCGGTGACTTCGGCTTCCTGTTAGGTATCGGTCTGGTGCTGATGGTGTTCGGCACGCTCGATTACGCCACCGTGTTCGCCAGTGCGCAGCGTTATGTGAACGACGTCGCGCCCATCCCCGGCGTCACCTGGAACCTGATCACCGCCATCTGCATCCTGCTGTTCATCGGCGCGATGGGCAAGAGCGCACAGTTCCCGTTGCACGTTTGGCTGCCCGACTCGATGGAAGGCCCGACCCCGATCTCCGCGCTGATCCACGCCGCGACCATGGTGACTGCGGGTATCTTCATGGTGGCACGCATGTCGCCGCTGTTCGAACTGTCCGAGACCGCGTTGTCCTTCGTCATGGTCATCGGCGCCATCACCGCGCTGTTCATGGGTTTCCTCGGCATCATCCAGAACGACATCAAGCGCGTGGTCGCCTACTCCACCCTGTCGCAGCTCGGTTACATGACCGTCGCGCTGGGTGCCTCGGCCTACTCGGTCGCCGTGTTCCATCTGATGACGCACGCCTTCTTTAAAGCCTTGCTGTTCCTGGCGGCGGGTTCGGTCATCATCGCCATGCACCATGACCAGGACATCCGCAACATGGGCGGCCTGAAGAAATACATGCCGATCACCTGGATCACCTCGCTGATCGGTTCGCTGGCGCTGATCGGCACACCGTTCTTCTCCGGTTTCTATTCCAAGGACAGCATCATCGAAGCGGTCGGCCTGTCGCATCTGCCCGGTTCCGGCTTTGCGTATTTCGCGGTGGTGGCCGGTGTATTCGTCACGGCGTTCTATTCCTTCCGCATGTATTTCCTCGTGTTCCACGGGGAAGAGCGCTTCGGCAAGGCGGCACATCATGATGCCCACGCTCCGGCCAAACATGCGGATGCTCACGGTGATGATGCACACGACGACCATGCCAGCCACGACGAACATCACGGTCTGGCACCGGGACAGAAGCCGCATGAGACACCGTGGGTGGTGACACTGCCGCTGATCCTGCTGGCCATTCCGTCGGTGCTGATCGGTTTCATCACCATCGAGCCGATGCTGTTCGGCGATTATTTCCTCGGTGCGGTCTTCATCGGCCAAGAACATCATGCGATGGCTGAGTTGCGTGAGGAGTTCCACGGCGCGACTGCGATGGCGTTCCACGCATTGACCACGCTGCCGTTCTGGCTGGCAGTGGCAGGGGTGGCCTCGTCATGGTTCTTCTATATGAAGCGTCCTGACATCCCCGCCGCGATCAAACATCGCTTCGAAGCGATCTATACCCTGCTCGATAACAAATATTATTTCGACCGTTTCAACGACTGGTTCTTCGCGGGCGGTGCTCGCGGGGCGAGCCGCTTCCTGTGGAAGTTCGGCGATGTGCAACTGATCGACGGGGTGATGGTCAACGGCACCGCCAATCTGGTCGGTCGTGCCGCCGCCGCGTTGCGCAACGTGCAGTCCGGTTACATCTATCACTATGCTTTTGCGATGATCATAGGCGTATTCGTCCTGTTGACCGTCCGAACCTGGTTTGAATAAAGTCGCCGCAGAATACTGAAGGATATGAGCATGATTTTTGGATTCCCCGTGTTAAGCGTCGCCATCTGGCTCCCGATCATCTTCGGTGTGCTGGTATTGGCGACGGGAAATGACCGCAATGCGCCGCTGGCGCGTTATATCGCCCTGGTCGGCGCGATACTGGGCTTCTTGGTGACCTTGCCGCTGTACACCGGCTTCGACAAGACCACCAGCGCGATGCAGTTCGTCGAGATGCAGGACTGGATCACCCGCTTCAACATTCATTACCACCTCGGTGTGGACGGCATCTCCATGCTGTTCGTCCTGCTCAACAGTTTCTTCACACCGCTGGTGGTGATCGCCGGCTGGAAAGTGATCGAGAAGCGCGTGGCGCAATACATGGCCGCATTCCTCATCATGTCGGGTCTGGTCAACGGCGTGTTCGCCTCGCTGGATGCCGTGTTGTTCTACGTGTATTGGGAAGCGATGCTGATCCCGATGTTCATCATCATCGGTGTGTGGGGCGGCCCGAATCGTGTTTATGCGGCGGTCAAGTTCTTCCTCTATACCTTGCTCGGTTCGCTGTTGATGCTGGTGGCGTTGCTGTACCTGTATTACCAGTCCGGCGGCAGCTTCGAGATCCTCGACTACCACCAGATGCCCATCCCGATGACGGCACAGATACTGGTGTTCATCGCCTTCTTCATGGCCTTCTCGGTGAAAGTGCCGATGTTCCCGGTGCATACCTGGTTGCCGGATGCCCACGTCGAAGCGCCCACCGGCGGTTCCGTGGTGCTGGCGGCGATCATGCTGAAAGTCGGTGCCTACGGTTTCCTGCGTTTCTCCATGCCCATCGCCCCCGATGCCAGCCATAGCCTGTCCGGCGTGATGATCACCCTGTCGCTGATCGCGGTGGTGTACATTGGCCTGGTGGCGCTGACTCAGGCCGACATGAAGAAGCTGGTGGCTTATTCCTCCATCTCGCATATGGGTTTCGTCACGCTTGGTTTCTTCATCTTCAACGCCTACGGTATCGAAGGTGCGCTGTTGCAGATGATATCGCACGGTTTTGTGGCGGGCGCATTGTTCCTGTGTATCGGCGTGTTGTATGACCGTGTGCATTCGCGCCAGATCGTCGATTACGGCGGTGTGGCCAACAAGATGCCGGTGTTCGCGGCGTTCTTCATGCTGTTCGCCATGGCCAACAGCGGCTTGCCCGGCACCAGCGGTTTCGTCGGCGAGTTCCTGGTCATCATGGGCGCGGTCAAGGCCAATTTCTGGTTCGCCTTCCTGGCCGCCAGCACCCTGATCTTCGGCGCGGCCTACACCTTGTGGATGTACAAGCGCGTGATCTTCGGTGTGGTCACCAACGACCATGTCGCGCATCTGCACGATATCGACTTGCGCGAGAAGCTGATTCTGGGTGTGCTGGCGATCACCGTGCTGGGCATGGGCCTGTACCCGTTGCCGTTCAGTGAGATCCTGCATGTGTCGGTGAACGACCTGCTGGTCCACCTTGCCCGTTCCAAGTTATAACCTGTCGCTAAATCGAGCCATTGGCAATTGAGGAAAATATGAGTTTCTTGTCCGCCCTGTTTCCCGCCTACGCAGAGATATTCCTGCTGGTGATGGTGAGTGTGATCCTGATCGCCGATCTGTTCACCTCCGGCCGCACCAAAACCGTGACCTACCTGCTGGTGCAACTCACCTTGCTGGGCTGTTCCCTGATCACCGTGGCGACTCACCAGCACGGCATCACCTACCTGTTCAACGGCATGTACGTGGACGACCTGATGTCCGATGTGCTCAAGCTGCTCAGTTATCTGGCCGTCTCCATGATGCTGGTCTACTCGCGCAGTTATCTACTGGCGCGCGGCCTGTTCTCCGGTGAATTTCTGGCGCTGGTGCTGTTCTCCCTGCTGGGCATGATGGTGATGATCTCGGCCAGCCACTTCATCACGCTCTATCTCGGTTTGGAACTGCTGTCGCTCAGCCTGTATGCCATGGTCGCGTTGCAGCGTGATTCCGCCGTCGCCACCGAAGCCGCGATGAAATATTTCATCCTGGGTGCGTTGGCCTCCGGCCTGCTGTTGTACGGGATGTCCATGTTGTACGGTGCCACCGGCACGCTGGATGTGCGCGCCATCACCGGCGCGATCCAGGAAGGCACGGCCAGCAACGCATTGCTGGTGTTCGGTCTGGTGTTCGTGGTGGCCGGTCTGGCGTTCAAGCTCGGTGCAGTGCCTTTCCACATGTGGGTACCCGATGTCTATCAGGGCGCGCCGACCGCGATGACCATGCTCATCGGTACCGCTCCCAAGCTGGCCGCGTTTGCGTTTGTCATGCGTATCCTGGTCGAAGGCCTGCAACCATTGATGGTGCACTGGTCCGGGATGCTGGTCATTCTGGCGGTGTTGTCGATGGCCGTGGGTAACATCAGCGCCATCGCGCAGACCAATCTGAAGCGTATGTTCGCCTACTCGACCATCGCCCACATGGGCTTCCTGCTGGTCGGCGTGTTGAGCGGCGGCATCGAGGGTTACGGCTCGGCCATGTTCTACGCCGTGGTCTATGTGCTGATGAGTCTGGGTGGTTTCGGCATGATCATGCTGCTGTCGCGCGAAGGCTTCGAAGCCGACAACCTGAACGACTTCAAGGGACTCAACCAGCGCAGCCCGTGGCTCGCGTTCATGATGTTGCTGCTGATGTTCTCGATGGCGGGTGTGCCGCCGACCGTGGGCTTCTACGCCAAATTCTCGGTGCTCAACGCCGCCGTACAAGCCGGACACATCCCTCTGGTCATCATGGCGGTATTGTTCTCGCTGATCGGCGCGTTCTACTACCTGCGTATCGTCAAACTGATGTACTTCGATGCGCCGGAAAGCCACGAGCGTATCTACATGCAACCCGACAGCAGCCTGCTTATCTCCATCAACGGGCTGGCCGTGCTGGCGCTGGGCATCCTGCCCGGCACCCTGATGTCGGTGTGCGCCGTCTCGGTACAACAGTCACTGCTGCATTGATCCTGCGGGGCGCGTTCTGCGCCCCGTTTTTCACATCGCCGAGTTTGATTGTGGAAATGCCTCTCTTGAGCAGGAGAGGCATTTGCCGATGTGACTCCGTCGAACCATAACTGCGCATTCCTAGGGATGCGCTGAATTAATCCCCTCTCCCTCGGGGAGAGGGTTAGGGTGAGGGAATAACACTTTGATTCGCAGCCCTCACCCCAACCCTCCCCCAGAGGGGGAGGGAGCAAAACCGAATAAATCAGTGCTTCCCTAATTTCCCTCGGTTAGCTGCCCCTGAATTGCAAAATATCCTTGCACCAATATATCAATTGGATATACTTTGCGCATGCACATCATTTCTATCAAGATGCTTCGCGAGTTCTGGCTAAAACATCCAGAAGCCGAGAAGGTGTTGCGTGAGTGGCATTCGGTCGTTGAACACGCCGAATTTGCTGATTTCAATCATGTGCGGGAATTCTTCAATTCCGCCGATTACGTGCCTCCGTATACGGTGTTTGATATTGGCGGCAATAACTATCGCTTGGTGGTGATAGTCAGATACAGATTCAAGAAAATCTTTGTGCATAAAGTCATGACACATCGTGAATATGACGATTGGAACAAGTTGTACCGGAAAGGCAGGGGATAACATGCGTGCGACACACATTCAGTTTGATATGAGAGCGATACAAGCCTCTTGGCAGGCATTCGATGAGATGGCGCATCTTCGTCCTATCCAAAATGAAAAAGAATATGACCGGATGGTTGTGCTCATGAATTCACTGTTGGAGGTGATCGGTGATAATGAAAGCCATCCACTGGATGGTTTGCTGAATCTGGTGGGGGACATGGTGTCGAAATACGAACAAGAACACCATGCCATCGAGGCGGCCACACCTAACGATGCCCTGCGCTTTTTAATGGAGGCGCGCGGCTTAAAGCAAGATGACCTAGCCGCAGTTGTGCCACAAAGTAATTTGTCGGCCATCTTGGCGGGGAAGCGCAAGATCAGCGCAACGCTGGCAGGAAAACTCGGCAAGTTCTTCGGCATTAGCCCCGCTATATTCGTGCCGCATTAAGGTTCGCAGGCCCAGCAGGATCTATGGCTGCGCAACTACCCAATACAAGGGCACTCCCCCAAAGTGGTCACTGCTGTAGGTGATAGCTAATCCTCGCGTGTTATCATCGCGCGCCATGAAAAACCACTCCGATTCCTTACGCCGCTTCCTGTTTGAACACGCGCCGGTGCGCGGCGAACTGGTCCATCTTGACCAGACCTGGCGCAGTGTCATCGAGCGCCACAACTATCCCGATGTGTTGCGCGACCTCATGGGCGAGCTTTCTGCTGCCGCCGTGTTGCTGGCGGCCACACTCAAGTTGAAAGGTTCTCTGGTGTTGCAGATACACGGCAAAGCCGCGCTAAAACTGCTGGTGGTGGAATGCACCGGCAATCTGGAGCTGCGTGCCACCGCGAAATGGGAAGGCGAGTTGGGGCGGGGGACGTTGCATGAGCTGGTTGGTGAGGGACGCTTCGTCATCACGCTCGATCCCAAAGACGGCAACCAGGCTTATCAGGGTATCGTGGCCCTGGAAGGTGAAAGTGTCGCCGAGATATTGCAGAACTACATGGCGCGTTCGGAGCAACTGGATACGCGCATGTGGCTGGCGGCGGACGGGCAACAGGCGGCGGGTATGTTGTTGCAGCGATTGCCCGAACAGAAGAGTCAGGATGCCGATGCCTTTGATCGGGCCTGTCAGCTCGGTGCCACGCTCAAGCGTGAAGAGTTGTTGTCCGTACCGGCGAACGAATTGATCCATCGGCTGTATCACGAAGAAGACATCCGTTTGTTCGAGGCTCAGAACGTGACGTTCAACTGCACCTGCTCGCGCGACAACGTGGCGCGCATGTTGAAGATGCTGGGGCGGGAGGAGGTGGGGGATATCCTCGCCGAACGCGGCGAGATCGAGGTGTTCTGCGAATTCTGCAACGAACGCTACACCTTCGATTCCATCGATGCGGAAGCGGTGTTCGTCGATGCGGTGTTGAACACAAGCAACGAGACACGGCACTGAGCGAGTGGTGCAATGAGATATAAACGACTTGGCAAAAGTGAGCTGAAGGTGTCCGAGGTCGGACTCGGCACCATGACTTTCGGTGAACAGAACACGCTGGACGAGGCCTGTGCGCAGCTCGACTTTGCCGTGGCGCAGGGGGTCAACTTCATCGACACCGCCGAGATGTATCCGGTGCCGGGCAAGGCCGAGACGCAGGGGCGTACCGAGGAATATGTCGGCCATTGGCTGAAGCGTAAAGCCCGCGACCAAGTCATCGTCGCAACCAAGGTAGCCGGCCCTTCGCGCGGTTTTGGCTGGATACGCGGTGGCCCGGTCGCGCTCGATAAGGCCAATATCACGGCGGCGGTCGAGGCCAGCCTGAGGCGGCTACAGACTGACTACATTGATCTCTACCAGTTGCATTGGCCGGACCGTAACGTGCCGATGTTCGGCAGGATTGACTACGATCCCGCGCTGGAAAAGCCTACTGTGCCCATCGAAGAACAACTCGAGGTGCTGACCGACCTGGTGTCCAGCGGTAAAGTGCGCCATATCGGCATCAGCAACGAAACGGCATGGGGTGTGGCCGAGTTCCTGAAAGTGTCGGAGCGCCTCGGTTTGCAACGTATCGTCTCGCTCCAGAATCCCTACAACCTGATCAATCGCGCCTTCGAGCTGGGCCTGCACGAGATGTGTCACCGCGAACAGATCGGCTTGCTCGCGTACAGTCCGCTGGCGTTCGGTCTGTTGTCAGGAAAATATCTCGATACACCGCAGGCGGCGGGGCGCATGACCTTGTTCCCGGCGTTCGGGCAGCGTTACCACAAACCCAATGTGCCGCTGGCAGTGGCAGAATATGCCGCACTGGCGCGTGACCACGGCCTTACCCCGGCGGCGCTGGCGTTGGCTTTTGTGCGCAGCCGCCCCTTCGTCGCCAGCACCATCGTTGGGGCGACCACGCTGCAACAATTGCGCGAGAACTTGCAGGAGGTTGAGCTGGATGCCGAAGTGCTCAACGGCATCGCGGCGATACACCTGCGTTATTTCAATCCCGCGCCGTGATCTTCCGGCAGCGGCCATCAACAAACAGACCGTGAATCAGGAGTCGTGATGAACATCGAATATCTGCATATCTCAAAAGACCTGCTCCATGTCATCGTCATTCTGGCGCTGGCCTGGTTGCTGATGTGGCTGAGTCGCCGTCTGGTCAGGGTGTTCCGCAATTACATGAGCTCGCGTGCGGATTCGGCGGAAGACAAACGCCGCATCGAAACGCTGGCGCGAGTGTTCCGCTACATCTCCACGGTAGTCATTTCGCTGGTGGCGGGGATGCTGGCGTTGAGCGAGGTGGGCATTTCCATCGCGCCGATCCTGGGTGCGGCTGGGGTGGTCGGTCTGGCGGTCGGTTTCGGCGCGCAGAGTCTGATCAAGGATTATTTCAACGGCTTCTTCATGCTGCTGGAGAATCAGATTCGTCAGGGGGATGTGATCGAGATCTGCGGCAAGACCGGCACGGTGGAAGATGTGACCTTGCGTTATGTCAGTCTGCGCGATGAGGAAGGCAGTGTGCATTACGTGCCGAACAGCCTGATCACCACGGTCACCAACAAGTCGCGCGGTTATGCCTATGCGCTGATCGATGTCGGTATCGCCTACCGCGAGAACATCGACAATGTGATAGGGGTGATGCGCGAGGTCGCCGCCAAGTTATGCGCCGAGCAGGATTTCAGCGCGAAGGTGTTGGAAGAGTTCGAGATCGTCGGAGTGAGGGATCTGGCAGACTCGGCGGTGATCATCCGGTGCCGCTTCAAGACGGTGGCGCTGGAGCAGTGGGCGGTGCGGCGCGAATATCTGCATCGCTTGAAGGATGCGTTCGATGTGCACGGTATCGAGATTCCTTATCCGCATCTCACCCTCTACGCGGGACAGAACAAAGACGGCAGTGCGCCGGTGTTCCGTGTTACCCATCAGGGCAACGCCTGAGGTTATTCCCGAGCGGTGAGGCCGTGCGGTTTCACTGCGTCTGCTGTTCGATCGCCTTGCGCTGTTTTTCGTCCTGTTCCTGTTGCGTTGCATTGACCGTCTTGGCTTGGTCGAGCGCTTCCTGCTGTTCCGCGAACAGCTTGGGCGGCGGCGCGGGTACTTCTTCCTTTTCGCTTTTCCCGCAGGCGGCAAGCAACAGGAGCGTGCAGAGGGTGATGTGGCGGTAGTCCATGTTGTGTGTCCTCAGTCGTTGGGAATACTGGTGCCGATGGGACGGGCAAAGACTTCGTCCACGCGGTTCTTGTCCATGTCCACCACCTCGAAGCGCCAGCCGTTCCAGTCGAAGCTCTCGGCTTTTTTCGGGATACGTCCGATGGCGGTGATGACGAAGCCGCCTACCGTGTGGTAATTGCCCAAGTCTTCTTCGGGCAGTCCGGTGAGGTCGAGTTTCTCTTTCATCTCGTCGATGGGCAGCAAGCCATCGAGCAGCCAAGTGCCGTCTTCGCGTTGCACCGCGAGCGGCAACTCATCCATCGAACTGGGCACGTCGCCGACCACCGAGGCAAGCAGGTCGCTCAGGGTCACCAGGCCTTCGGTCTGGCCGAATTCGTTGACGACGATTGCGATATGGGTTTTTTGTGTACGGAAAAACTCCAGCACGCCGATCAGCGACTGAGTGTTGGGCATGAACTGGATAGCATGGGTGGGCAGTTTGCCGAGATCGAGTTGGTTACCCGCCAGCAGGTGTTGCAACAATTCGCGGCTCTCGATATAGCCCAGCACTTGCGACAAGCCGCCTTTGCAGATGATGAAGCGCGACACGCTGTGCATTTTGATCTTGTCCAGATTGATCTGGCTGGGAGCCTGCAAGTCGAGGTAGATGATGGCATTGGCGGGAGTCATTACGCCCGCCACTTTGCGGTCGTCCAGACGGAACACATTGCCGAGCAGTTCGCCCGCCGTCTCATCCAGGCCGCCATCGCGGCGTCCCGCAGTGATCATGGCGCGTATCTCGTCGGCGGCGACGCGCGCCTCGCTCTCTTTGAAGGGAAACAGCGAGAGTAATTTCTCGCTGGCCACCGACAGCGCCCAGATGAACGGGCGGGTGAACTTGGCGAACAGCGCCATGAGCGGGGCGAGCAGCGAGGCGATGACCTCGGGTTTGGCCAGCGCAATGCGTTTAGGGATGATCTCGCCGACCACGATGGTGGCGAAGGTGATGCTGCCGACCACCAGCAACAGCGCCAGCGGATATTTGGCGAAGGCCAGCCAGACGACATTGGTTTCGATGAAGGTTTCGATACGCGGCACCCACATCGCTTCGCCGAATACGCCGAGCAGGGTGGCCAGCGCGGTGAGGCCGGTCTGGGTGGCGGCCAGCAGGCGCGAGGGCTGGTTGCGCAGTTCGGCCGCGATGCGTGCGCCCTCGTTACCGGCTTCGGCCATCTGCGTCAGGATGGCGACGCGGCTCGCGCCTATGCTCATTTCCGACATGGCAAAAAAGCCGCTGAGCAGGATCAGCAGCACGAGTATCCAGAATTCCATAAATGTCTCCCCGGTTAGAGGTTAGATGTTGCCGCTATCTTGGTCGTGGCCGTGTTTCTTGTAAAGCAGCCCCATGACGCCTGTCATCAGCAGACCGAACACGACGATGATGAAGTAGATGGACAGGTCAAGTTTGACCATCAGCGCGTAGAGCCCCAGCATCAGGAAGATGCTGATGTTCTCGTTGAAGTTCTGCACCGCGATGGAACGGCCCGCCCCCATCAGCAGGTGACCACGGTGTTGCAGCAGTGCGTTCATCGGTACCACGAAGAAACCGGCCATCATGCCGATGGTGATGAGCAGCAGGATGGCGAGCAGCGGATGCGAGACCGGGATCATCGCCAGCACCATGAGGCCCATGCCGATACCCACCGGCAACACGTTCACGGCATGTTCCAGTTTGATGAAACGTGCGGCGAGGATGGAGCCGATGGCGATGCCGACCGCGACCCAAGCGGTGAGCTTGGCCGCTTCACCGATGCTGTAGTGCAGTGCCACCGCCGCCCAAGCCAGCACCAGCAGGCGCAGCGTCGCACCCGCTCCCCAGAACAGGGTGGTGACGGCCAGCGATACTTGTCCCAACGGGTCTTTCCACAGCAGGGTGAAGCAATGCCAGAAGTCTTTGATCAGGAAGAACGGGTTGCGGCTGAGCGGTTTGTGTTCGATCGGCACATGCGGGATGTACAGGTTGAACAGTGCCGCCACCAGATAGATGAAGAAGATGATGAAGATGGCCAGTTCGGCGGGCGATACGAATTCGGGTACGTGCAGGCCGTGCATGATGGCATGGGCGATGTCCGGTGTGATGAGCATGCCGCCGACCACTGCGCCGAGGATGATGGCGGCGACGGTGAGGCCTTCCATCCAGCTGTTCGCCCAGACCAGTCTTTCCGGCGGCAGGTATTCGGTGAGGATGCCGTATTTCGCTGGTGAATACGCCGCCGCGCCGAATCCGGCCAGGCCGTAAGCGAGCAGGGGGTTGATACCGGCCAGCATGGCCAGACATCCCGCCATCTTGATCGCGTTGCTGATGAACATCACGCGCCCTTTGGGCAGCGAATCGGCGAAGGCACCAACAAAAGGTGCCAGCAGGATGAACGACAGGATGAATGACTGTTGCAGGACGGGGGTATGCCAACTTGGCGCATCCACCTGTTTCAGCAGGGCGATAGCGGCAAACAGCAGAGCATTGTCGGCAAGCGCGGAAAAGAACTGTGCCGCTAGGATGATGTAGAAGCCGCGTTTCATTAGGAGAAGCTGTTTTTGTGAAGCCGTTTTATAACATGAAAAGAGGAGGGCTGCTATCATTCGCCCGATAATTATCCCGTTTGCCACAGCGTAATTTATGCCACGTCCGATCCAAGCCCATATCGACCTTTCCGCGCTGAAGAACAATCTGCGCGTGGTGCGCCGTCTCACCTCCAGCCGCATCATGGCGGTCATCAAAGCCAATGCCTACGGGCACGGCTTGCTGCGTGCTGCCGCCGCCCTGGACGAGGCCGAAGGCTTGGCGCTGCTGGACATACAGGACGCGATCAGCTTGCGCGACGCGGGAAATCGCCAAACGATCCTGCTGCTGGAAGGTTTCTTCGCGCCGGAAGATCTGCCGCTGATCGCCGAATACGATCTGGCGACTGTCATCCACAACACGCGGCAACTGGACTGGCTGGATGCCTATCCGCGCAAGCATGCCTTGCAGGTTTGGCTCAAGGTCAACAGCGGCATGAACCGTCTGGGCTTCCTGCCGCAGGAAGTGCCCGCCGTGATGGAGCGTCTGAAGTCGCACCGCGCCGTGCGCGAAGTCACATTGATGACGCACTTTTCACATGCCGACGAAGCCGAGGGCATTGCCGCGCAACTTGAACGGTTCAGCGGACTCACCTCCGCTTACCGGGCGCAACGCTCGCTGGCGAATTCCGCCGCACTGTTGCGTTATCCGTCTTCGCACGGCGAATGGGTGCGCCCCGGCATCATGCTGTATGGCGCATCACCCTTCGTCGACATGAGCGCGCAACAGATCGGCTTACGCCCCGTGATGACGCTCACCAGTGAGATCATCTCCGTGCGCGAGATCGGGGCGGGCGAGCGAGTCGGTTATGCGGGGCTGTTCCGCGCCGATCAGCCCACCCGCGTCGGTGTGGTGGCCTGCGGTTATGCCGACGGTTATCCGCGCCATGCACCGACGGGCACGCCTTTGCTGGTCAACGGCCAGCGCACGCGCACGCTGGGCCGCGTGTCGATGGATATGATCGGGGTGGACTTGAGCGACATCAAGGATGCGCAAGTCGGCAGCCGTGTCACGTTATGGGGCGAGGGCATGCCGGTGGAAGAAGTGGCGCATGCCGCCGGAACCATCAGTTATGAGTTGCTGTGTGCGCTGACGGCACGGGTGCCGGTGAGATATTGAATCTGGAGCGCATGTAATATCTGATGTCCGTACATACCATGCTGTTGTTTCCCGTTGGTCAACGCCTGTTCTGCATCCTCCTTGTGATCGCGCTGGTCGGCTGTGCCAGCGAGTCTGCCAAGCCTGTCGCTAAAGCGCCCCCCGCACCGCGCAAAGCGATGGTTAAGGCCGTTCCCGCGCCGCCGCCCAAACCCTTGACCGGTCTGGCGTTGGTTGAAAGTCTGCTGCCGCAGTCGCTGGCAGACCGGAGCGGTTGGGGCGCGGACATCCATACAGCATTCGAGGCGGTGGGGATCGTGCCCGGCAAAGAGCAGGTGTGCGCGGTGCTGGCGGAGATCGAGCAGGAGTCTTCGTTCCAGTCCGAGCCGGTGGTGGCCGGTTTGCGCAAGATCGTCAGGCGCGAACTGGAGATGCGCAGGGAGCGCTACGGTATCCCGCAGTGGCTCATGACCAGCACGCTGGCGCTCAAATCTCCCGACGGGCGCAGTTATGACGAACGTATCGAGGCGCTCAGAACCGAGAACGATGTGAACCGTCTGTACGACGATATGACCTCGGAGATCCCGTTCGGCAAGAAGCTGCTCGCCGATTACAACCCGGTACAGACCGGCGGCCCGATGCAGGTGAGTCTGAGTTTCGCCAAGTCGTATGCGGCCACCAGACCTTATCCTTTCGGCAGCACGGACACATTGCGCAACGAGCTGTTCACGCGCAAAGGCGGGCTGTATTTCGGCATCGCTTATCTGCTGGATTATCCGGCGAACTATACCAACATGGTCTTCCGTTTCGCCGACTTCAATGCGGGACGTTATTCCAGCCGGAATGCCGCCTTTCAAAGTGCGCTGCATTGGTTGAGCGGCTTGCCGGTGGCGGCGGACGGCGACCTCCTGCGCTACAAGGACGGCGTCGCACTAGCCGATAACAGCCAGACGATGCAAGCGCTGCTCGCGATCTCGTCGCAGTTGAAGATGGATAGGGCCGCCATCCTGCGCGACCTGTTGCTGGAAAAATCCTTTGCCTTTGAACAAAGCCCGCTCTATGCCAAAGTGTACGCGCTGGCGATGGTCATGCCGCGCGCGCGTATCCCGGAGATCACCGTACAGGGAGCGAAGGTGGCGCGGAAACTCACTACTGCCTTGTATGCGCGCCAAGTTGAAGGGCGTTACCGGGATTGTCTGAAGAGATGATCCATTGCTCCGCGCTGTTGCGGCGTGTGCCGAGGCTCATAACTTTGCCGAAGCTTGAACCGATGATTTTGCACCTGTCTTCGTGCGACATTTTTTGGGGAGAAGTATTGTAGCGTCGCATCCTCCACCTCGTTTCGATATGACGGAGTGGCGGATGGTATTGCATGTGTGCGGGATACGTTCCTCGTAAGATCGCGATAAAGATCTATTGCTAGTACAGTTGATGCTTTAATAGACATGCGACATTACTCAGGCGAATAGCCAAAGACAAAACTGACCATATGACGGCAAGGAAAATTCACAGATTCCCGCGTTGGCTTGAGTTCAGGAGCGCGGTCGACGCAGCACTAACTCGGGAACCGATTTCTGATGAGCGCTATGCGTCTTACGCCGAAGCATACCTAGACATTCAGTCGAAATTTACAGAGATTCCCTCGGAGGCAATGGTGGGGCGCCGCCCCCAGAATGGTCAAATTGCGAGTGAGTTGGGAGCCCTAGCGAAAGAAATTACGCTATCAAACATTCTTGCTAGCACTCCACTTGAGCCGTACTTTTCCATTTCAAGTACGTTGGGTGATGCTTTACGGCAATCAAAAATGGTGCCTAACGTTAGAGCTGATGATGAGAGATGGATTGAAGCGATTCAAATTGTGCTTGCCTATAACCAGCGAAAAAATCCACAGCAAAGTGCGACGTACCATCCGTCGGCATCAGATATCACGTTTGCACTCGCGATTCGATATTTCACCGATAAAGGTATCGACATCCCACTTATTGGTGATGAAATTCACCTTCATTCCAAAGGGGCGTGGTCAGCAGTTGCTGCCACGGTAGCAAGTCCTCTGCTAGCACTGGGTGATACCTTTGCAATACAGTATTTGGATACAGCCCTAGCGGCCAAGTTCGATCCTAGCATTTGGCGTGTTCATCTGCACCCTACGCCGGACATGATGGGCAATAAGCTTGATCGCTCATTGCCGATTGGATATTTGTACCGCATCGCATTGAAAGCGCTTGGACGTAACAGATGTCGTGATCGTAAACTGAAAGCAACGCAATCTGCGATAGCCGATGCAGCAAAACACCTAGCAGCACTCTATGAAGTCGAGCCGTTTTCGACATATGAAACGGTATTCCCTCCGCACCCCGAACGTATTCTGGAATGGCTCAGAAATGTGGTGCTTTATGATGAGCTTTTTGGCATTCCGCAGTGTTCCCCCGTTCACATGGAACACCTCATGCGCGGGTTGTTTGAAGAGGTATTTCGCGGCACTGTGGATATGCGAATTCATGGTTTATGCCTAAACGAAGTGATTAGATTTTGGCGTGTACTTTTAAACCAGACGGGCTCAGAAACCGGCTCTACCTTCATAGGTCGCTCGATATTTCGGAATACTCTACAAACAGAAGTTGGAGTTTCAGCCTGCGATAGGTTGCTAAAAAATTTTACGCTATCGAGTCCCAATAAAGACTATTGCTTGCCGACCGATGCTGGCCTTGCTGATACACGAGAATGTGCGCTGGTCGAAGCATCTGGAGAACGGTATTGGATTGCGCCGCGCCCCTTCCTGGGACCTGCATTTTTTGCACGCTTGGTTAGCATCTGTATCAGATCAAATAAGGACATAAGCGAAAAAATTGGAATAGCTTTTGAGAAGCAGCTACTACAACGTATGAAGCAGCTGGGAATTCAATGTCGGCAAGCAGACGTAGCAGGATATAAGGGAAAAAAAGCTGGCGATGTCGATCTAATTCTTGAAACTGAAGAAGTTATTGCGCTGTTTGAGTTGAAGAAGAAAGGATTAAGGCGCGAGACAATGTCAGGTGATCCACTGCAGTTGATTATCGACCTAACACAGGGCTTGGTGCGCGGAGTTAATCAACTGTCGAGGCATGAAATCACATTAGAAAAGACTGGTGAGTTGGTATTTACGGATGGAAGCCGGATACTGCTCGGCAAGCGGCGCATCATCAAATGTATCGTTTCACTGACTGATTACGGCGGACTCCACGATGGAGCTATTCTTCGGAATATGATGAAGGCGTTATGTCAGTGCTCAGTGCATTCCACCTTGAGCTTATCTGATGAGCAACAACATACACTGAAAAATGCCAACGAGGAACTCGATACTTTGCGGAAGCGCTACCAAGCTTTTGTTGAACTACATCAAGGTGACCACGCTGCTGATCTATTCGACAATCTGATGTTCCATAACGTATTTTTTCTAGAGTATCTACTGCTAACTGTGCCAACGGCAGAAAAGCTCTTGCAGGAGCTAGGCATGGGAAATCGCATTGTTACGGGGACGCGGGATCCATTTTTTGAGCATGCATGGTTTCATGCAGGACGGCATTAAATTGGGACTGGGCTAATTTTCAGCGGGGAAGTAGGACAGAATTTTGATGGTTGTTTGTTCTGTCCACCACTCGTTAATGACCGATATCGGCTTGATATTGGCATTACTTATTTAGATTTCGCTGGCCGCAATGGCCGATGTAGCGTCCTAGCTTTGGCTGCGATTTGGAAGCATAAGCTTGCCGAGGCGGTAATGTGATGGTTCGCGGGACATGCGGGTTATGCGCTTGGTACCCTGGACGGGAATCGAACCTGTAACTAGCCCTTAGGAGGGGCTTATTATATCCATTTAACTACCAGGGCAGCGGCGCGCATTCTAACGTAAAATCGCGCCCCTGCTGACGGCGCACTGTGAAATGTGCGGGCAGCTTGGACAATTTACCGGTGGGAACTAAAGACATGAAGTTTGATAAATGGAATTTGTTTGCGGCATGGGTGTTGTTGCCGCAGATATTGGCGATGGGCTGGGTGGCTTTCTCCGGGCGCATGCTGCTGGAGCTGGCCGGGGTGGATACGTATGAAGAGGGCATCCCCGGTCGTTTGGTCGGACTGTTGCTGGTGATTGGTGCGGTGGCCGTGGTGCAGATCATGCGCGGTGGATTGTGGCCTGTGGGCAGGCCCGGCGGTAACGGTTATGAGTGGGGATATCGCTTGCTGCTGGTGGCGAATGTGCTGGCCGCGCTGCTGTTCTGCTTCGAGGTGACCCGTCCCTATTTCACTGATTACAACCTGATCCATATCCTTTCCCGCTTCACCGAAGCGTTCGGTTATTGGGTGATGGCGATGTGGGCGATTGGTTTTTCTCTCATCTATCAATCCGCGCAGCCCCTACCCGCAAAGAAGAATTCCTGATGCCTTACATCACGCTGGACAAAGCCGCGCTGGCCTTCGGGCATGTCGCATTGCTGAACAAGATCGACTTTCAACTGGACGAGGGCGAGCGTGTCGGCCTCATCGGACGCAACGGCGGTGGAAAGTCCAGTCTGCTGAAGGTGCTGGCCGGACAGGCGCTGCTGGATGACGGCACGGTGTGGCGGCAGCCGACCGCGCGCATCTGTTATGTCAGCCAGGAGCCGGTGCTGGATGCGGCGGCCTCCGTGTTCGATGCGGTCGCCGCCGGACTGGGTGAATTGCAGCAGATCATCAAGGACTACCATCATCTGTCGCACCAGCTCGGCGAGCCGGATGCGGATTATGAGAAATTGCTGGAGGAGATGCAGCCCTTGCAGACTCGGCTCGAAGCCCAGAACGGTTGGGCGGTGCAGGCGCGCATCGAGACGGCGATCCAGCGTCTCGAACTCGACCCCGAAGCGTTGGTCGGTTCCTTGTCCGGCGGTGTGCGCAAGCGTGTGGCATTGGCGCAGGCGCTGGTCGCCGAACCGGATGTGCTGATCCTCGACGAGCCGACCAACCATCTGGATTTTTCCTCCATCGAATGGCTGGAGGGCTTGCTCAAAGAGTTTCGCGGCAGCGTGCTGCTGGTCACCCATGACCGTCGTTTCCTCGACAACGTCGCCACCCGTATCGTCGAACTCGACCGTGGCAATCTGGCCAGTTTTCCCGGCAACTTTGCGGCTTACCAGAAGATCAAGGAACGTATGCTGGCGGACGAGGCGGTGGTGAATGCCAAGTTCGACAAGGTGCTGGCGCAGGAAGAGGTGTGGATACGTCAGGGTATCAAGGCGCGCGGTGTGCGCAACGAAGGGCGGGTGCGGCGTCTGGAGACATTGCGGCTGGAGCGTGCGGCGCGGCGCGAGAAGGTCGGCAAAGTGGAGATGAACGTGGAGACCGGCGACCGCTCGGGCAAACTCGTCGCCGAACTCACCGACGTGAGCAAGCGTTACGGCGACAGAAAGATCATCGACGGTTTCTCCTGCCGTATCCAGCGCGGCGATAAGATCGGCCTGCTGGGGCCGAACGGGGCGGGCAAGAGTACTTTGCTCAAGATCATCCTCGGCGAGCTGGCACCGGATAGCGGTGAAGTGAAGCTGGGTACCAAGCTGAGTGTGGCGTATTTCGACCAGTTGCGCGCGCAACTGGATGACAATGCCACGCTGGCCGACACCATCAGCCAGGGTTCCGATTTCATCGAGATCGCCGGGCAGAAGAAACACGTCATCAGTTATCTCGGCGATTTCCTGTTCGCGCCGGAGCGGGCGCGTTCACCGGTGAAGAGCTGTTCCGGCGGCGAGCGCAACCGGCTGCTGTTGGCTAGGTTGTTCACCCGTCCGGCCAATGTGCTGGTACTGGACGAGCCGACCAACGACCTCGACATCGAGACGCTGGAGCTGCTGGAAGAGTTGCTGGCCAACTACGACGGCACTTTGTTCATCGTCAGCCATGACCGTACCTTCCTCGATAACGTGGTGACCCAGGTGATCGCTTTCGAGGGCGACGGCAAGCTGATGGAATACGTCGGCGGTTACGAAGACTGGGTGCGCGTGAAGAAATATGAAGCCTCGCAAAGCGCACCTGCTAAAACTCCCACTCCCTCGATGGGAGAGGGCGGAAAGTCGAAGCGCAACCCCTCTCCCCAACCCTCTCCCACAAGGGGAGAGGGAGTGAAAAGCAAGCTGAGTTTCAAAGAGCAAAAGGAACTCGAAGAAATTCCGCAGAAAATTGAAAAATTGGAACGGGAGCAAGAAGAGCTTGCGTCAGCGTTAGGCGCGGGCGAGCTGTACCGCGACAATCCGTCCCATGCCAAGCAACTGCAAGAGCGGGCTGCGGTGATTGAGGATGAATTGCTACAGTTGATGGCACGCTGGGAAGCACTGGAAGGCAAATAATTGCGACATCCATCACACCTGCGTCATGCCGGCCAATGCGCCGAACAGAATGACGAGATGTAGCCAAGCCCAAAGGGTGTAACGGCGGGCGAGCCGCTCCGGGGCGAGGTTGCTGAGCAGGAACAAACGGCCATCACCGGGGCGGAGCAGATAGTGGGCGTCCGGTTCCGCGCGTGCCAGAGCTAGACGTTTCGCGGCTTCGCGCTTGGCGGCGCTGCGTGCCAGTTCCCATTCGCGCAGATCGAGCTGACCGTCCCCGTTCAGGTCGAAACGTCTGTGTAATTCGGGCATGTCGCACTTCCATTCGGCCAGCACGGCTTTGATCTCTTCGCTGCTCTTGCGTGTGATCGAGCTGCCGCCCTCCGTTTTGAATTCGCCGATGGCGTAGAGTGTGTCGATGTTCAGCAACTTCCATTCGGTGTAACGGTATTCGCCCTTGGTCCAGGTGTCCTTGTTGGTGGTGACGATCTCTGCGCCTCGCGGATCGACCACGCAAGTACCGCTGCCGTCATCGAGCAGGAAAGGGGTGTCGCTTTCTCCGCTGCTTTCGGTACGCCATTCGTTCTTGCCGTTCTTGCGCTCGATCTTGTAGCGGTACCACAGGCAGGGGAGTTGGGTGAGGATGCTGATGACCGGTGTGTCGTGGAGCGATCTTCCGTTGCCGATGAGTTCCACATAACCCTGCGCGGCCGAGCCGATGCGGGAGGTCGGTGTGCCGCGAATCGTGCGCAAACGGTACAGGGCGGAGAGCCAGGCGAACAGGCTGATCGTCGCCATGAGTCCCAGACACCACAGCCAGGCCGTGGGGGTGTGCAACTGCATGGCGATAACCAGCAACAGCAATTGTGTGCCGGAAGTGATGAGTTGCACGTAGTGCCGGTGGAAGGAGGCGAGCATGGCGAGGTTGTGTGGGGCGGCGCGGTATTCAGGCAGGAACCGGCATGCTGGAAAATTCCGCTGCCCAGTTGCTCCCGCGCCAGGCGCTTATTTGAACAGCGTCTTCATGTCCACATCCGCTTTTTCCGCGCTGGCGAACTCCAGCAATGGTTTTTCGGAATAGCTGAACATGTTGGCGATCAGCACGGCGGGGAATTGTTCGATGCCGACGTTGTAGATGTTCACCGATTCGTTGTACAGCTCGCGCCGGTCGGCGATGCCGTTCTCCAGCCCGGTGACGCGGCTGAGCAATTGCGAGAAATGCTCGTTGGCCTTGAGTTCGGGATAGGCTTCGGCCACCGCGAAGATGTTGCCCAGCCCCATGCGCAGCATACCTTCCGCCTTGCCCAGCGCCCCGATGTCCTGACCTTCCCGGGCTGTTTGTACCTGGGCGCGGGCGGCGATGACGCGCTGCAGGGTCTGCTGTTCGAATTGTTTGTATTGTTTGCACACCTCGACCAGTTTTGGCAGTTCGTCATGGCGCTGTTTGAGCAGCACGTCGATGTTCGCCCAGGCTTTGGCGACGCCGTGTTTGAGTTGCACGAGGTGGTTGTACAGGGTGACGATATAGAACAGGGCGACAACGGTGATGCCGAGCATGATGAGATTGGTGGTCATTCAAAGTCTCCAGTAGACAAGCGGGGGCCGATGCTGGGCGCCATTCTAGATCAGAGCGGGACATCGATAAACCTTAAAAAGGTCTGATTAAGTCCGTTCGTGGTGAGTGTTTTCCGTTCGCCCCCTCGATACATCGCGCAAGCGCGACACTCGGGACGAACGGAAAATGTATCGAACCATGGTGTTCGGACTTAATCAGACCTTGCGTAACTGTGTATTTGGTCGCTACGGCAATTGCTCTTACAATGCCGCCTTGTTCCCGTTTTCGGCTATCGACATGACCCGAACCAAGATCTGCGGCATCACCCGTGAGCAAGACCTGTCTGCCGTGGCGAGCTGCGGCGCGGATGCCATCGGACTGGTGTTCTACGAAAAAAGTCCGCGTCATGTGGAGGTGCAGCAGGCCGCGCGTCTGGTACGTGCCGTGCCGCCGTTCGTGACGGTGGTGGGGCTGTTCGTGAATCCGTCGGTCGAATACGTGCGCGGGGTGTTGGCACAGGTGGCGCTGGATGTGTTGCAGTTCCACGGTGAAGAAGCGCCGGAATTCTGCGCGCAGTTCGGTCGGCCTTATTTGAAAGCGGTACGGGTCAAGGCGGGGGTGGATTTGCTACAATGCGCGGCTGCCTACGCGGGGGCGCAGGGTTTGCTGCTGGATGCCTATGTGGAAGGCACGCAAGGCGGTACGGGCGAATCGTTCGATTGGGCGCTCATTCCACAGCACCTGCCGTTGCCGGTGATCCTGTCCGGCGGCTTGCATGCGGGCAATGTGGCGCAAGCGATCAAACAAGTGCGGCCCTACGCGGTGGACGTGTCCAGCGGTGTGGAGGCGAGCAAAGGAATCAAGGATGCGGCGAAGGTCGCCGCATTCATCAAAGAGGTCAAGAGCGTTGAGTTATAACTATCCAGATTTGAGTGGTCACTTCGGGCAATTCGGCGGCATCTACATGGCCGAGACGCTCATCCCCGCAGTGGAAGAATTGCGCCAGCAGTATCTGCGTTTCCGCGATGATCCCGAATTCAAGGCCGAGTTCGCCTACGAACTGAAGCACTACGTTGGTCGCCCCAGCCCGATCTATCACGCCAAACGCCTGTCCGAAAGTCTGGGCGGGGCGCAGATATACCTGAAGCGCGAAGACTTGAACCACACCGGCGCGCACAAGATCAACAACGCCATCGGACAAGCCTTGCTGGCTAAACGGATGGGCAAGAAACGCGTCATCGCCGAGACCGGCGCGGGCATGCACGGTGTGGCGACGGCCACCGTGGCGGCGCGTTTCGGCATGGAATGTATCGTGTACATGGGCGCGGAAGACATCCAGCGCCAAGCCCCGAACGTGTTCCGTATGAAGCTGCTGGGTGCGACGGTGGTGCCGGTGGAGAGCGGTTCGAAGACACTCAAGGACGCGTGCAACGAAGCCATTCGCGATTGGGTCACCAACGTGGAGTCAACCTTCTACATCTTTGGCACGGCGGCAGGCCCGCACCCGTACCCCATGATGGTGCGCGATTTCCAGTGTGTGATCGGCAACGAAGCCCGAGTGCAGATGCCGGAGATGATCGGGCGTCAGCCGGATGCGGTGATCGCCTGTGTCGGCGGTGGTTCCAATGCCATCGGTCTGTTCCATCCCTATATCGAAGTGCCGAACGTGCAGATTATCGGCGTGGAAGCGGGTGGTTTCGGTATCGCCAGCGGCAAACATGCCGCGCCGCTCACCGCTAACGCCAAGGTGGGTGTGTTGCACGGCAACAAGGTCAATCTGATGCAGGACGAGAACGGCCAGATCATCGAGACACATTCCATCTCTGCCGGACTGGATTACCCCGGCGTCGGCCCCGAGCATTGCCTGTTGAAGGAGATCGGGCGCGCGCAATATGTTGCCATCAACGACGATGAAGCCATCGCAGCGTTCGACTCTCTGTGCCGCTTCGAAGGCATCATCCCCGCGCTGGAATCGAGCCATGCACTGGCACACGCGATCAAGATCGCACCGACCATGAGCAAAGATAAAGTGCTGCTGGTGAACCTGTCCGGTCGTGGCGACAAGGATATGAATACCGTGGCGAAATTGAAGGGCATCACGCTCTAAGATGGGCAAGTACGACAAGCTATTGCTTCTGGTGTTGCGCGGTTTGTCTGATACCAATATCGGATTCGATGAGTTGTGTGGTTTGTTGAAACAGCTGGGATTTGAAATGAGGGTGCGCGGAAGCCATCACGTGTTTACACTGGACGGAGTGTTCGAGCAGATCAATCTGCAAAGAGATGGCGCGAAGGCGAAGCCTTACCAAGTGAAGCAGGTGCGTGCCATTATCACCAAATACAAGTTGGGAAAGGATATCTAATGGAACACTACGAAATCATCCTGTACTGGAGCGAAGAAGATGCCGCTTACATCGCAGAAGTTCCTGAGCTTCCCGGCTGTATGGCGCACGGTGAAAGCCATGAATCCGCATTGAGCAACGTGAAAGAAGCGATGACGCTGTGGCTGGAAGTAGCGCAAGATCGTGGCTTGTCCATACCCGCCCCCAAAGGCGGTCGCTTGATGTACGCATAAGGTAAAGGTAAGAAATTCAAGATGTCTCGCATTCAAACAACGTTCGACAAGCTCAAACAACAACAGCGTAAAGCGCTCATCCCGTTCATCACTGCGGGCGACCCTTCGCAGCAACTCACTGTGCCGCTGATGCACGGTCTGGTGGCGGCGGGGGCGGATGTGCTGGAACTCGGTGTGCCGTTCTCCGACCCGATGGCGGACGGTCCCACCATCCAGCGCGCTTCCGAACGTGCGCTGAAAAACGGCATGTCGCTGCGCGGCGTGCTGGGCATGGTGGCGGAGTTCCGCAAGCAGGATGCGGCCACGCCCGTAGTGCTGATGGGTTACGGCAACCCGATTGAGGCGATGGGCTGGGAAGTGTTCGCACAACGCTGCGCAGAAGTCGGCGTGGACGGCGTGCTGACCGTGGACTTCCCGCCGGAAGAAAGCCATGAGGCGTTCGAGCATCTACAACGCCACAATATCGCGCCGATCTTCCTGCTGGCACCGACCACCAATGAGGCGCGTATTGAGCAGGTCGCCAAACTGGCGCGCGGTTATGTGTATTACGTCTCGCTCAAAGGTGTGACCGGTGCGGGTAATCTCGACCTGTCCGCCATCGAACAGAAGCTGCCGCAACTGCGCAAACACATCAAGCTGCCTATCGGTGTGGGCTTCGGCATCCGCGATGCGGCGACGGCCAAGGCCGTGTCGAAGTTGTGCGACGGTGTGGTGGTGGGGAGCCGCATCGTGCAGGAAGTCGAAAATTCGAACGAACAGAATGTAGTCGCCAATGTTGGCAAGCTGGTGAAAGAATTAAGAGTAGCAATCGATCAATAACCGATAGTTCCCTCTCCCTTGCAGGGAGAGGGTTAGGGAGAGGGTAGAAGTCTGGAGTACGCCCTCTCCCCCAACCCCTCTCCCACCAGTGGGCGAGGGGAGCAAAAAACCAAAGAGGAGAGCACCATGAGCTGGTTCCAAAAACTATTGCCGCCGAAGATCAAGCGCCGTGAAGATGCGGACATCAAGAAAAGTGTTCCTGATGGTCTGTGGCACAAATGCCCATCCTGCGAGGCGGTGCTGTACCACGCCGATCTGGAGAAGAACCACAGCGTCTGCCCCAAGTGCAACCATCATCACCGCATCACCGCACGCACCCGTCTCGACTGGCTGCTGGATAACGAAGGCCGCTTCGAGATCGGCGCGGAAGTGCTGCCGGTCGATACCCTGAAATTCAAAGACCAGAAGAAATACAGCGACCGCCTGGTCGATGCCAAACGCAACACCGGCGAAGATGATTCCGTCATTGTGCAACAGGGCAGTATCCATGCCTTGCCTGTGGTGGTAGCCGCGTTCGAATTCACCTTTATGGGCGGTTCGATGGGCTCGGTGGCGGGTGAGCGTTTCGTGCGCGGCGTACAGGTCGCGCTGGAACAGAAATGCCCGTTCATCTGTTTCGCCGCCAGCGGCGGTGCACGTATGCAGGAAGGCTTGTTGTCGCTGATGCAGATGGCCAAGACCAGCGCTGCGTTGACCCAACTCAGCCAGGATAGGCTGCCGTTCATTTCCGTACTCACCGATCCGACCATGGGCGGAGTCTCCGCGAGCTTCGCTTTCCTGGGTGACGTGGTCATCGCCGAACCCGGTGCACTCATCGGCTTTGCCGGTGCGCGCGTGATCCAGCAGACCGTGCGCGAAACCTTGCCGGACGGCTTTCAGCGTGCCGAGTTCCTGCTCGAGCACGGTGCCATCGACATGATCGTGGATCGTCGCGAGATGCGCGACCAACTGGCTACGTTGCTCACGCTGCTGACCAAGCAGGATGCGGTGGCGAAGATTGAGGCTGCTTAAATTATGTTGGGCGCATTAGCTCTGAGGTTGAAATGGAAAAGTTCATAGAGATCACCAAGAAGGACAAGGGCTTCGATAAAGAGAATTCTTGGTATAAGATTTGTGGAAGTCAGCGCATTCCTTTCATTACCATCAAGGCACGTTCAAAGCTTGCAGATGTTCAGTGGGACTACATCTCCTATCCGCCAAGCATTGACGAGGCGCTATTTGTCCAGCACGAGAGCATCAAGGCTCAAGTGTCGGCTATCTATGATCGGTACGCCTCCAAAGACACTTGGTTTGGTGCTGGGCCTGGAGTAATTTCATTTAGAAATCTTGAGATCGCCAATGCAAGAAAAGTAGCATCTGAGCTATACGACATTATCTGTGAGGCAGCGCGTGTCGCACTTGAAACGCCCCAAACAGAGCGGCAAGCGTAGGGCGCAATAACCAACGGGCATTGCGCCGGATGTTTTACGAATTTGGTGCAATGCGCTGCGCTTATTGCACCCTACAAAAACTGGAAATTCGTTTTGCGGGATGAAACGCAAGGAGCCGCGCAGCGAATGACGAGACATACCTTGATGGTAGGCGAGGAATGAGCGAGCACGCGACACCGCGATTCGCCCGAAAAATGAATTTACACGACTGGCTAACCTACCTCGAATCCCTGCATCCCAAGACCATTGCGCTCGGCTTGGAGCGTGTGGCTCAAGTCAAGCAGCGCCTAAATCTGCAACCTCAATTCCCCGTTATCATCGTTGGTGGCACCAACGGTAAAGGCTCGGTATGTGCGATGCTGGAGAGCATCCTGCATGCCGCCGGATACCGTGTTGGTTGTTACACCTCGCCGCACTTGCTGGACTATAACGAACGGGTGCGGGTCAGCAAACATCAGGCGAATGATGCGGAGCTGTGTGCTGCGTTCAAGAAGATCGAAAAAGTACGCGGTGACATTCCGCTCACTTATTTCGAGTTCGGCACGCTGGCCGCGATGCAGATGTTCGTGGAGCAAAAGGTTGATGTCGCTATCCTTGAAGTGGGGCTGGGCGGCAGGCTGGATGCGGTGAACGTGTTTGATGCCGATGTTGCCGTGGTGACGAGTATCGATATCGACCACACGGACTATCTGGGCGACACGCGCGAACAGATCGCGTTCGAGAAGGCGGGTATCTTCCGTGCAGGCAAGGTGGCGGTGTTCGGCGATAGCGATATGCCGCAGACGATACGCACTGAGGCTGAAAGAATAGGTGCGGAGCTTTGGTGTATCGGCAGTGAGTTCGGTTTCACCTCGCATCAGGGGCAGTGGGACTTTCGCGGCAAGAAAACATCGCGTAGTGCCTTGCCTTTCCCGGCTTTGCGCGGGGCTTACCAATTGAACAATGCGAGTAGCGTACTGGCTGTGTTGGATGTGCTGAAAGGCAGATTGCCGGTCAGTATGGAGGCGGTGCGACGCGGGTTGGTGGAGGTGACGTTGTCGGCGCGTTTCCAGATGGTGCCGGGCAAGCCGACTTTGATCCTCGATGTGGCGCATAACCCGCATGCGGCACGTTCTTTGGCACGGAATCTGGCGGCATTGCCTCCGTCTCCCAAGACTTATGCAGTGATCGCCATGCTCAAGGATAAGGACATGGCGGGGGTGATTGCCGCGCTGCTTCCGCAGGTGGACGTGTGGTTGGTCGCCGGGATAGATGCGCCGCGCGGGGCGTCGGCGGACGAGCTCGGGCAGGTGTTGCTGGAGGCTCAAGCGGGCGAGGTGCTGCGCTTTGCCACGGCTAGCGAGGCTTTGCATCATGCCTGTAATCGGGCGGGCGAAAATGATAGAATCCTCACCCTTGGTTCATTCTACACAGTAGCGGAAGTGATGCGCGCCCGTGGCTTGGGTGTTGTCTGAGTTCCCCATAAACACACGATGGCTAAACAATTGACTGCGGACGAAGCGTCCAACCTGAAAAAACAAGCCCGTCGCCGCCTGATCGGCGCGGTGGCGTTGACCACTGCGGTGGTGGTGATCCTGCCTATGGTGTTCGATAGCGAGCCGACCACTACGGTGAACGATATCGAGTTGACCATCCCGAATAAAGACACTGTCGCTGAGTTCGTTTCGGCCTCCGCAGTTTCTGTTGCCAGCGAAGTGGCGACGGTCTCCGCGCCGGTCGCAGTCTCCGCTGCGGCACCGGCTTCGGCGGTCGTCGCTGCGGCTCCCGTGATTCTGCCTCCTCCGGCTCCGGTGGCGGAAGTAAAAAAACTGCCTGAAGCCGAAGTGGCGAAACCGGCCAAGGTCGAGGTCAAGCAGGAAGCCAAACCTAAGCAGGAAGCCAAGCCCAAGCCGGAGAATAAGCCCAAAGCAGAGGCCGCCGCCAAGGTCGAAAGTAAACCCGCTGCCGAGACGCCCGCCAAGTCCGGTTTCGCGATCCAGGTCGGGGCGTTCTCCAATGCCGCTTCCGCCCAGGCGATGCAGGATAAGTTGAACAAGCAGGGGCTGCATGCCTACACCGAGAAGGTGGGCAACAACGTGCGCGTGCGTGTGGGTGGTTTTTCCAGCCGCGAAGCGGCTGAGAAGGTGCGTCACAAGCTGGAAGCGCAGGGGCTGCATCCCAACGTGGTCAGTCTGGGCGGTTGATTCGGCTGCATCATGACGGTGTTCGATTATGCGGTACTGTCGATCGTGTGTTTGTCGGTCGGCTTGGGATGGTGGCGCGGTTTTGTGTATGAGTTGTTGTCTTTGTTGGGCTGGCTGGCGGCGTATTTCGTGGCGAAGCTGTTTGCGCCGGAAGTGATGCCCTACGTGCCGGATGTCGCGCCATCGGAGGTGGGCAAGACGGCGATCGCTTATGTTGTTCTGTTCGTTGCCACGCTGATGGTCAGTGGTGTTCTGGCCTGGTCGTTGTCGAAGCTGGCAAAGTTCGTCGGCCTGGGCTGGATGGACGGTAGCATGGGCGCGGTGTTTGGCCTGGTCCGCGGTGTGTTGCTGGTGTTGGTGCTGGTGTCGCTGGCCGGACTGACCGACCTGCCGCAGCAGGCGTTCTGGCGCGAAGCATGGTCCAGCCATGCGTTGCAGAATGCGGCGTTGTTCAGCAGGGATCTCCTGCCGGAGAACGTGGCGAAGAGTGTGAGTTATTAACTTTACGGACTATCGGAATCTGACATGTGTGGCATTCTCGGCGTCGTTGCACAAACTCCCGTCAACCAGTTGTTGTATGACGGGTTGCAGGTCTTACAACATCGCGGGCAGGATGCTGCGGGTATCGCTACGATAGAGGGCAATGCCTTCCATCTGCATAAAGCCAACGGGCTTGCGCATGATGTGTTCCGCACGCGCAACATGCGTGCGCTGACCGGCAACGCCGGTATCGCGCATGTGCGTTATCCCACCGCCGGTTCTGCCGTCGATCACAACGAGGCGCAGCCGTTCTATGTCAATTCCCCGTTCGGTATCGTGCTCGGCCACAACGGCAACCTGACCAATACCGCACAGTTGCAAAAAGAGTTGTTCCTCGACGACCTGCGCCACGTCAACACCAATTCCGATTCCGAAGTGTTACTCAATGTACTGGCGCACGAGTTGCAGCAGGAGTGCAAACAACTGCGGCTGGATAAGCGGGCGATTTTCGCGGCGGTATCTGGTGTGCATCGCCGCTGTCGCGGCGCGTATGCCGTGGTGTCCATGATCGCGGGCTACGGCTTGCTGGCTTTCCGTGATCCTTACGGTATCCGTCCGCTGGTGGTCGGCAGTAACCAGACCGACAAAGGGGTGGAGTATCTGGTGGCCTCGGAAAGTGTGGCGCTGGATACGCTGGGCTTCAAGTTCATGCGCGACATCGCGCCGGGCGAAGCGGTGTTCATTGACTTTGATGGCAATTTCCACAGCCAGCAATGCGCGGCCAGTCCGGTGCTCAACCCCTGCATTTTTGAATACGTTTATCTGGCGCGCCCCGACTCGGTGATCGACGGCATCTCTGTGTACGAAACCCGTTTGAATATGGGCGAATACCTCGCCGACAAGCTAGAGCGTGTATGGCCGGACCACGATATCGATGTAATTATCCCCATCCCCGATTCCAGCCGCCCGAGCGCGTTGCAGATGGCTAACCGCCTCGGTATTCCGTTCCGCGAAGGGTTCGTGAAGAACCGTTACATCGGACGCACATTCATCATGCCGGGGCAGGCGATGCGCAAAAAATCCGTGCGCCAGAAACTGAATGCCATCAGCGTCGAATTCAAGGACAAGAACGTGTTGCTGGTGGACGATTCCATCGTGCGCGGCACCACCAGCCGCGAGATCGTGCAGATGGCGCGCGATGCCGGTGCGCGCAAGGTGTATTTTGCTTCCGCCGCGCCGCCGGTGAAATATCCCAACGTCTACGGTATCGATATGCCGTCGCGCCGCGAATTGATCGCGACCGGACGCACCGACGAAGAGATCTGCCGCGAGATCAGTGCCGACCGCATCATCTATCAGGATCTCGAAGATCTGAAAGCGGCCGTGCAGAAATGCAATCCGGCGATCACCAAGTTCGACTGCGCCTGTTTCGACGGTGAATACATTACCGGCGACATCACGCCGGAATATCTGGATCGTGTCGAGAATGCGCGCGGGGCTGGCAAGGCCAACAAAGTCACCGACGAGGAGCAGATGGAGCTCGATCTGGCGATGAGTGCGACCTCCATGTGAGTTGACGGATTGCGACGGGGGGTGCTACTTTCCGTCTGCGCCGATTTGAGGAACAGCTTGCGGGCGCTTTACAAATACAGCTAAAGCGAGGGAAACCCGGTTTAGCGCTAAGCTTTCCGGGTTTTTTATTGGCGGCATTGTCGGCGTGGACAGGTCGCAAGGATGAAGAGAATGACTGATAACTATCAACCAGAGACGCTGGCGGTGCGTGCAGGTACCGAGCGCAGCCAGTTCCATGAACACAGCGAGGCCTTGTTCCTTACTTCCAGCTTTGTGTTCGACAACGCCGAACAGGCGGCGAAACGTTTCATAGGCGAGGAGCCGGGCAATATCTATGCGCGCTTCACCAATCCCACTGTCAGTATGTTCGAGGAGCGCCTCGCGGCATTGGAAGGTGCCGAGCAATGCGTGGCGACTTCCAGCGGCATGGCTGCCATTCTGGCGACCTGCATGGGGTTGCTGAAAGCGGGCGACCATATCGTCGCGTCGCGCAGCCTGTTCGGGGCGACAACCAATACCTTTAACAACTACTTCAAGAAGTTCGGGGTGGAGACGAGCTACGTTTCCGCCACCGATGTGGCTGAGTGGCAGGCGGCGGTGCGCCCGAACACCAAGCTGTTCTTTCTGGAGACGCCGTCCAACCCGCTGACCGAGATCTCCGACATCGCTGCCATCGCGGCGGTGGCGAAAGGCTGCGGTGCCTTGCTGGCGGTGGACAACTGTTTCTGCACGCCCATTTTGCAACGCCCGCTGCAACTGGGCGCGGACATCGTGATCCATTCCGCCACCAAATACATCGATGGGCAGGGTCGTGTACTCGGTGGAGCGGTGCTGGGCAGCAAGAAACTGATGGAGCCGGTGTACGGTTTCCTGCGCACCACGGGGCCGACCATGAGCGCATTCAACGCTTGGGTGTTCCTCAAGGGGCTGGAGACGCTCAAGCTGCGCATGGACGCGCACAGCGCCAACGCGC
This sequence comes from uncultured Gallionellaceae bacterium, assembly GCA_964571195.1. GTDB lineage: Bacteria > Pseudomonadota > Gammaproteobacteria > Burkholderiales > Gallionellaceae > PALSA-1006. The sequence continues at coordinate 49,862 of CAZNAD010000006.1, forward strand.
TGCAACTGGCGCAGTGGCTGGAACAACAGCCCAACGTCGCGCGCGTGTTCTACCCCGGGCTGCCGTCGCATCCGCAACATGCGCTGGCGATGAAGCAGCAGAAGACCGGTGGCGGCATCGTCGCGTTCGAGGTGAAGGGCGGCAAGGCTGCGGCTTGGAAGGTGATCGACAACACCAGGATGCTTTCCATCACCGCCAATCTGGGCGACACCAAGACCACCATCACCCATCCGGCCACCACCACACACGCACGCATCACACCGGAGGCGCGCGCGGCGGCGGGCATCAGCGAAGGGCTGATCCGTATTGCCGTGGGGCTGGAAGCGGTGGTTGATATTCAGAACGACCTGCTGCGAGGACTGTGAAAATGCGCCGCTCCAAGAAAAAAGCCGCACGTCATGCCAAGGCTAACGCCAAGGCTAACGCCAAGGCTAACGCCAAGGCTGTTGCCAGTGTCAGCGTTTCAGAATCCGGGCTGCTCGCGCGGCAGGTCGGCGAAACGTTAAAACGGTGCGGAATGACCTTGGTGACGGCGGAATCGTGTACTGGCGGTGGGGTCGCTCAGGAAATCACCCGTATATCGGGTAGTTCGGCCTGGTTCGAGCGGGGATTTGTGACTTACTCCAATGTCGCCAAGGAGGAAGTGCTGGGGGTGTCGCCCGAAACGCTGGAGACGCATGGCGCGGTCAGTGAAAATACGGTGCGGGAGATGGCGGAGGGGGCGTTGCAGTACAGCCGTGCCCAAGTAGCCGTGGCGGTCAGTGGGATCGCCGGTCCTACCGGTGGCAGTCAGGAAAAGCCGGTCGGTACGGTGTGGTTCGCTTGGGCGGAGGGGCACAGAGTGCTTGCCGCTTGCCATCATCTTTCCGGTGATCGGGATGGGATACGGGCAGCGGCGGTGCGTGTCGCCTTGCAAGGTTTGCTGGACCTGCTGAATAGCCGCCAAGATCAAAAAATGGAATAAATAGAACGAACGTTCTGTACAACTCCGAATTGATGTGCAACAATCCTGCACCAATTTTTGAAAGGGAACCAACATGGATGAGAACAAAAACAAAGCGCTCGCGGCAGCATTGAGCCAGATCGAAAAGCAGTTCGGCAAAGGCTCCATCATGCGTCTGGGCGAACACGACGTTGCGCGCGACATCCAGGTGGTTTCCACCGGTTCGCTGGGGCTGGATATCGCGCTGGGTGTGGGCGGTCTGCCGCGCGGTCGTGTGATCGAGATCTACGGCCCGGAATCGTCCGGCAAGACCACGCTGACCCTGCAAGTTATCGCCGAAATGCAGAAACTGGGCGGTACTGCCGCGTTCATCGATGCCGAACACGCGCTCGATCCTCAATATGCACAGAAGCTCGGTGTGAAGGTGGAAGACCTGCTCATCTCGCAGCCGGACAACGGCGAACAGGCGCTGGAGATCGTCGACATGCTGGTGCGTTCCGGCTCGGTGGACGTGGTGGTGGTGGACTCCGTCGCCGCCTTGACCCCCAAGGCCGAGATCGAAGGCGAGATGGGCGACGCGCAGATGGGCCTGCATGCCCGCCTGATGTCGCAAGCCCTGCGCAAGCTGACCGCCAATATCAATCGTTCCAACACCATGGTCATCTTCATCAACCAGATCCGCATGAAGATCGGTGTGATGTTCGGCAACCCCGAGACCACCACCGGCGGTAACGCGCTCAAGTTCTACGCTTCTGTGCGTATGGACATCCGTCGCACCGGTGCGATCAAGAAAGGCGACGAAGTCATCGGTAACGAGACCCGCGTGAAAGTGGTGAAGAACAAAGTCGCGCCGCCGTTCAAGGAAGCCAACTTCGATATCCTGTATGGCGAAGGCATCTCGCGCGAAGGCGAAGTCATCGAGCTGGGCGTGTTGCACAAGCTGGTCGAAAAGTCCGGTGCCTGGTATGCCTACAAGGGAGAGAAGATCGGCCAGGGCAAGGACAATGCGCGCGAATTCCTGAAGAACAATCCCGATATCGCCATCGAGATCGAGAACAAAGTGCGCGAAGTCCTAGGCGTGGCGCTGATCGAAACGGCTGAAAAGCCCACGGGAAAAGCGGCCAAGGCGGCTGCAAAAACTGGTGGCGAAGCGGCCTGAGCTCAGTCTGCGTGTCCGCGCCATGCGATATTTGGCGCGGCGCGAGCATAGCCGCGCCGAGTTGTACGAGAAGTTATCGCCTCACGTTCAGGAAAACGAAGATATCGGTGCGGTACTGGACGAACTGGAGGGGCGCGGCTGGCTCTCTGATGCCCGTGCAGCCAGCCAACTGGTGGCGGCCAAACGCGGTCGCTTCGGCCTGCAACGTATCACCCACGAATTGCGTCAAAAGGGTATCGCGGAAGAATTAATCAGTGTATCTTTGCCATCGCTCAAGGAGAGTGAACTGGAAGCGGCGCACGCGGTATGGCAAAAAAAATTCGGCACGCTTCCGCAGGATGCCAAGGAAAAAGCCAGACAGATGCGTTTTCTGCAATCGCGCGGGTTTTCCATGGATGTGATCTTCAAGGTGTTGCGCTCGGCGGAGATGGAAAGCTGAGCCTGCCGATATCGTGAACGGGTGGTAATTTGGCAAACAGTATGTCCGATAAGTGGGTGTTGGTGATTGACGATCTGGAGGGAATGCGCTCGCAGCTGCGCATGTCGCTGACCAACTCCGGGTTCGCAAAGTTGCATTTGGCTTCCAGTATCAAAGATGCATTGGATCGCATGGCGGCCAATCGCTACGACGTGATCCTGTGTGATTATTCGTTGGGAGACAGCACAGACGGTCAGCAGTTTCTGGAATATCTGCGCTCGAACGACCTGATTGCCCACAACACCATCTTCATTATGATCACGGCCGAACAGGCCTATGAGAAAGTTGTCGCCGCCTCCGAGTGCGCGCCGGACGACTATCTGCTCAAACCTTTCACCGCTGCACAATTCGATGCCCGTCTGGAGAAATTGCTCGGGCGGCAGGAATATTTCTCTGTCATCGACAAGGCCGCCGATGAAAAGAACTGGGTGCGCGTGATCGCCGAGTGTGACAAAAAGCTGGCAAGCAAAGACAAATATTTCATCGAGTTGTGCAAGATCAAAGCGTCGGCGTTGATGTCGGCGAATCGCCAGCAGGAGGCTGCCGATCTGTATCGCGAGGTATTGGCCCTACGCCCCATAGGCTGGGCCAAGCTGGGGTTGGCACGCGCTTTGGCGACGCTGGACAAGAAAGAAGAAGCTCAGATTCTGCTGCGCGAAATATTGGCCGAATCGCCCCAATTCATGGCGGCCTATGATCTGATGGGTAAGCTTCTGTCGGAATCCGGCGAAAAGGATGCCGCGCTGGATATCCTGCAAAAAGCCCGCGAAGTCTCGCCGGGGACGATGAGCCGTATCCGTGAACTGAGCGCGTTGGCGGTCAGTGCGGGCAAGCCGGAAGTGGCCGAGACCGTGATGCGTCAGGCGTTGCAGAAACACAAATATTCCCCGGTGCGACAGGCGAACGATTATGCCGTGCTGTCCAAGGCGCTGGTCAATCAAGGCAAGACGGCAGAAGCGTTGAGCGTAGTGGCCGATGCCAAAAAGAGCTTTAATGACGAACATAGCAGTGTGATGTTGGCGGCGACAGAGAGTGTTGCCCATCGTGCCGCCGGAAATCATAAATTGGCTGAAGCCGCACTGGCTCAGGCAATGGCGGGTGGCGATCTGAGTAAGTTATCTGCACAGACGGTAGTCGCGCTGGCCGATGCCTGTTTTGCCTTGGGCAAAGAAGACGAAGCGACGGGCTTGTTGCGTCATGCCATTCAAAATAATCAGGAAGACGAGTCGGTCCGCAGCCGGGTGCATGAGGTATTGACGGCGGCTGGCAAGGATGCCTCCGAAGCGACGGCGATGATCGAGGAAAGCAGTCAAGAAGTCATCCTGCTCAACAACGACGGTGTGCGTAAGGCCGAAGCCGGACAGTTGGACGAGGCGATCACGTTATTGTGCGAAGCCGCCGACCGTCTGCCCAACAATCTCCAGATCGTCAGCAATGCCGCGCTGGTGATCGCCCTCGATTTGTCACGTAACGGCAAGGATGCGGAGAAATTCAGCAAGTGCCTGCGTTACCGCGAAGCACTCATCAAGAAAGCCCCGAACCATCCCAAGTTGCTTCAGATAGACGGACTGCTCAAACAATTGAAACCCTGACGGACAGCTTCCATGAATGATCTTTACGCTGCCGTAGTACATGACGTCAAGAACCAGTTGGCCGAACTGTCCCTCCGTTTGGGCGCGCGTGCGGATGCGCAACAAGAGATGGTGATCGCGATGAACGCATCGCGCCGACTGTCCGAGATGCTGTTGATGCACCGCCAGGTCAATGCGCAACTGACAGTGAATGCTGATTCGGTGGATGCTGCCGATTTCCTGTCGATTGTGGCTGCGGAATACCGTGAGCTGTTCCCGAAACTGCAAATCGAGCTGGATACTACAGCGGCTCCCTCTATGGCCTTCTTCGATGACGCACTGGTGCGTATGGCACTGGCGAACGCCGTCCATAACGCTTGCCGGGCAGCCCGTTCAAAGGTGCGCCTGGCCGCTTATGAGCAGGACAAGATGCTGGTGTTCGAGGTTTCCGACGATGGTGCGGGTTACCCCGAAGAGATGTTGCAGGACGGCGGGGCAGAACCATCCGCTGTTAGCGGGCGGGGAACCGGGCTCGGGCTCTATCTGGCCCGCAAAATCGCCGAACTGCATCGTTTGCAAGAAGCCCATGGACGGGTCGAGTTGAGCAACGCGGGCGGTGCCGTGTTCCGCATGTTCTTGCCCTGAGCCATTTCCTCGCCGTGCGGGCCGTAAGCCCCGCGTGGTATGATGCACGCCGTTTTCGAGTGATGTCTGATACCGAGGGTGTGCAATGAAAAGCAGTGAGATCCGCCAGAAATTCCTAGATTATTTCGCTTCCAAAGGCCACGCCGTGGTCGCCTCCAGTTCTCTGGTGCCGCATGAAGACCCGACGCTGTTGTTCACCAACGCGGGCATGAATCAGTTCAAAGATGTATTCCTCGGTTTCGACAAACGCCCCTATACCCGCGCGACGACTTCGCAAAAATGCGTGCGTGCCGGTGGCAAACATAACGATCTGGAGAACGTCGGCTACACCGCACGTCATCACACCTTCTTCGAGATGCTGGGCAACTTCAGCTTCGGCGATTACTTCAAGCGTGACGCGATCAAGTACGCATGGGAGCTGCTCACCGAAGTATTCAAATTACCCAAAGATAAACTCTACGTCACCGTGTATGCCGAGGACAACGAAGCCTATGACATCTGGACCAAAGAGATGGGACTCACGCCCGACCGCGTGATCCGCATTGGTGACAACAAGGGCGCACGTTATGCCTCCGACAATTTCTGGATGATGGGCGATACCGGCCCTTGCGGCCCCTGCACCGAAATCTTCTACGACCACGGCGAGCACATCCCCGGCGGATTGCCCGGTACACCGGAAGAAGATGGTGACCGTTACATCGAAATCTGGAACAACGTGTTTATGCAGTTCAACCGCGACGAAGCGGGCGTGATGCACCCGTTGCCCAAGCCGTCGGTGGATACCGGCATGGGCTTGGAGCGTATCTCGGCGGTGCTGCAACACGTGCATGCCAACTATGAGATCGATCTGTTCCAAGCGCTCATCAAAGCCGCTGCGCGCGAGACCAACCAGAGCAACCTCGATCAGCCCAGCTTGCGCGTGCTGGCCGACCACATCCGCGCCTGCTCCTTCTTGATCGCCGATGGCGTGATTCCCGGCAACGAAGGTCGCGGCTACGTGCTGCGCCGCATCATCCGCCGCGGTATTCGCCATGGCTACAAGCTGGGCGCGCGTGCAGCTTTCTTCTACAAGATCGTTCCTGATCTGGTCGAACAGATGGGCAGCGCATACCCCGAACTGGTTGCTGCGCAAGTGCGTGTGATGGATATTCTCAAGCAGGAAGAAGAGCGCTTCTTTGCCACCATTGGCCATGGCATGGAAATCCTTAATGTTGAGTTAGCCAAAATTCTGGGAGAATGGAGTCGTACTACAACAGAGACTACGTTTGGTAAGTCACGCTTAGTTTCGTTGCAGTACACAGAAGTTGAGGGCGAAGGCGAAGATATTCTTGATGGCGAAACTGCATTCAAGCTGCATGACACCTACGGCTTTCCGCTCGATCTGACCGCAGATGTTTGTCGCGAGCGCGGTGTAAAGGTAGACGAAGCTGCGTTTAATGCGGCGATGGCGAACCAGAAACAGATGGCACGTTCCGCAGGTAAGTTCAAGATGGCGGCCAACCTCGAATACGAAGGCCCGAAGACGACCTTCCACGGTTACGAGACGCTGGAACACAAGGGCAACATCCTTGCTTTGTACAAGGACGGCGTCTCGGTGAATGTCCTGAACGAAGGCGACATGGGCGTGGTCGTGCTGGATGACACGCCGTTCTACGCCGAGTCCGGTGGTCAGGTCGGCGACAGCGGCGAGTTGCGCAGTGTGCACGGCATCTTTGCGGTGGAAGACACGCAAAAAATTCAGGCCACGGTGTTCGGCCATCACGGCGTGGTGAAGACCGGTACGCTGACGGTGGGCAACGGTGTCACCGCGAAGGTGGATGTAGCGGCGCGCAGCCGCACCATGCGCAACCACAGCGCCACACACTTGATGCACAAGGCCTTGCGCGAGGTGCTGGGTACGCATGTGCAGCAAAAAGGTTCGCAGGTGGATGGCGATAAGACGCGCTTCGACTTCGTGCATACGCAGCCGATGTCTGACGCCGAAATCCGCAAAGTGGAAGCGATAGTCAATGCCGAAATCCTCGCCAATGCCGCATGTCAGGCGCGCGAGATGGCGATTGACGATGCGCAGAAGACCGGCGCGATGATGCTGTTCGGCGAGAAGTACGGCGACGTGGTTCGCGTGATCGACATCGGTTCATCCATCGAGTTGTGCGGCGGTACGCATGTGCAGCGCACAGGTGACATCGGTCTGTTCAAAATCGTGGCCGAAAGCGGCGTGGCGGCTGGTGTGCGCCGCGTGGAAGCGGTGACGGGAGAGGGCGCATTGGCGTTGATCCAGCAACAGCAAGACCAGTTGCAGCAAGTGGCCGATGCGGTGAAAGCCCAACCGCACGAAGCTGCCGCGCGTATCGCGCAAGTGCTCGACAACATGAAGTCGCTGGAAAAAGAACTGGCCGCATTGAAATCCAAACTGGCTTCCGCCCAAGGCGACGAGTTGCTGACTCAGGCTCAGGATATCAACGGCGTTAAGGTGCTGGCCGCCAAACTGGAGGGAGCCGATGCGGCGACTCTGCGTGAGACGCTGGACAAGCTGAAAGACAAACTTAAATCCGCCGCCATCGTGCTGGCCTCGGTAAGCGACGGTAAAGTGAGTTTGATCGTCGGTGTGACTGCCGATGCCACAGGCAAAGTTAAGGCGGGCGAGTTGGTTAATTTTGTCGCGCAGCAGGTCGGTGGCAAAGGCGGCGGCAGGCCGGACATGGCGCAAGCGGGCGGCACGCAACCGGAGCATCTGGCTGCGGCATTGGACTCTGTTCCAGCTTGGGTGAAGGCGAAGCTATAGTTCGGTGAGTCCGGCCTCGCTAGCCGCTCCCGCACCGGAGCGACTACGTCGCCACCGTGTCGCAGCAGCGCCGGACATGGCGCAAGCCGGTGGCACGCAACCGGAACACTTAGCGGCTGCGTTGGCTTCCGTTCCAAACTGGGTGAAGGCAAAGTTGTAGCAGATAATAAGGACACGGCACGAATCGTGTTGCGGCAGGAGAGGGGGATGAATCATAATCTGCACGGAGCGATGTGCATTTTCTGATTCGCAAGCAAGACGTTTGGCTCAGGAGAGAAACGTTGGAAGCCGTCAACTCAAATCAACAGACCATCCTTCTGGTAGAGGATGAACCGACCGGGATCGCATTCGCACGGGAAGCCTGTGCGTTGTGTGAGCCGCCCATCGAATTGGTGGTCGTCGAAGACAGCATCGAGGCGCTGGCTTGGCTGTCGCACAAAGCCAAGGATAAAGACCGGCTACCCCATTTGATCCTGCTGGATCTGAAACTGCCCAAACTCAGCGGTCTTGCGGTGTTGCGCCGATTGCGCATGGATAAACTCACGCTGGACCTGCCCATCATCGTCTTCTCTGAAGTCTGTGAGCAGTCCGACATCCTGTTGAGTTACCAGATCGGGGCGAACAGTTTTGTGAATAAGCCTACCGATATCGACCAGTACCGCGAGTTGTTGCGCGAACTGGCCGCCTACTGGTTGCAACCGCGCCAGCGCAAGCTATCTTTCTCGCAATAACACCTCGCTTAATTCACCGATGTTCTGAATAGGCAGAGTAGAGGTGGATAAGGGCTTGCCGGTATATCTTTCTAATTCCGTTTGCTGTTCGACAGGGATAGCAGTACGCACAATCCCGCAAGCAATAGATAACCAGATGCAAGGTTGTATACCAAAGGTGGGATATCTGGCTGCCAAGGGAAGAAGATTCGACCATCGGCGTATGGAGAGTGGATCAATCCGACCAATGTCATCAATGCCGCAATCAAGCTGATGAGTGCTGCTTTGCGCAGGTGACGATCAATCACCCAAATGAGCCATGTCGCCCATAACATGGAGGTGATGATAAAGCCGTTGCCCAACATGGTCAGAATTTGCAGATTAGCCCGTGTCATTTCATCCAATGACGCAATATCGAGATGTGAAGCTCCGATCAATCTGCCCAGCTCGATGTTAATCAAATAGGCCAGTGCGGGAATTAGCCCTAGCCCCAAAGCCTTAACATGATGTGGCTGTGTTGTCAGTGTTGCCTGTCCACTCATTTCCATACCGATGAAGACTAAAATTGGGACAACTAATGATTCAGGCAATATCCCGATCAATGTTCCGATCAGCCCTGTCGCGGCTCCGATGCCGATGAATAACCCTGTCGCTAAGGTGTACGCTGCGCGGCAGCCCATATCTTTGTAGGCAGGATGGCCGATATAAGGGGTATTCTGAATCACGCCTCCGCACAAGGCTGCGGCCAACGTCGCAACACCTTCCCCAAGTAAAATTGATCGAGTAGCGTAAGTGTCACCGGCAACTGCGGCTGACTCAGTATTGTCGATGCCGCCAATCACGGTTGCTATTGCTACTGGAATCGCCAATGGGATGTAATGCCAAGCGAGTTCCAGACCCTCGATAAGAGCTAGTGAGGGTAATGGCAACACGAGCCCAGGTAAGGTTATGCCGACTTGAGAAGGCGGCGGTTGATAGCCGAACCAGATTGCCCCTTGATAGGCAAGGAAACCCGCAGTGACCGAGGCTAACACTGCCGGTATTCCCCAAGGTAAGCGCAAGCCGCCGACCAGTACGAGCAGAATTAGCCCAAGTGCAACCAGACCGCCGATGGGCTCTGCCAGTATTTTGGTGAGAGAAAAAAACATAATCAGCACCACAGCCGTTGCACTGAGTGCGCCTAGCAGAGCGGTGCGCGGTAGAGCCCTGCGTATCGTCTCTCCGAAGAATGCGGCCACAATCTTTGCCACTCCCATAAGGAATAATACCGCCATGCCGATTACCCAGGCTTGGTGTGCATCACGGCTTACGAGATAGGCTGGACCGACTACGCCGAAGGTCAGTGCAAACATCGAGGGAGTATCGATACCAAGCGGCATCGCGCAGACATCTTGGCGAGATTCGCGGCGAGCCAGACGGAAAGCCAACCAGGTATAGAGTAGATCTCCGACGAGCACTCCGAGAGCTGTGCCAGGCAACATTTCATTTAACACAATGTCCGCAGGCATCTGGAAGATACCTATGAGAATGCCACTCATTCCGGCTAACAGAGCGAGGTTATCGATGCTTAGCGCAAAAAAACCATTGATGTCTCCCCGGGTAAACCAGCGGTAATGGAAGGCGGGAGCTGGGCGCATGTTTCGAATATTCGCAGTGGTCGATTTAGAACGGCAGTTTCAATTCGGGATTGGCGGTCAGCAACACACGCCGGAAATCATCCTGTATCCGTTTTAGTGCGGCATCCGTGTCTGCTTCGAAACGCAGTACGATGACCGGTGTCGTGTTGGAGGGGCGCATCAGTCCGAAACCGTCGGCATACTCCACACGCAGGCCGTCGATGGTGATGATGTCTTTGGCGCCGTCGAATCTCGCTTCCTGCTTGAGTCGTGCGATCAGGCTGTGGTTCTCGCCTTCCTGGACGTGGATATGCAGCTCCGGGGTGCTCACCGCATCCGGCAGGTCATTCAATGTCGCATTCGGATCGGAAACCTTGCTCAATATCTCGAGCAGGCGTGCGCCGGAATAGAGGCCGTCATCGAAGCCATACCAGCGCTCTTTGAAGAACACGTGCCCGCTCATCTCGCCCGCTAGCAGTGCGCCGGTCTCCTTCATCTTGGCTTTTACCAGCGAGTGTCCGGTTTTCCATAAAGTCGGTTTACCGCCGTGTGCGCGTATCCAGGTGAACAGGTTGCGGGTGGACTTCACGTCGAAAATAATTTCCGCGCCCGCGTTGCGGCTCAATACGTCGGCAGCGAACAACATCAATTGACGGTCAGGATAGATGATCTTGCCGTCCTTGGTGACTACGCCCAAGCGGTCGCCGTCGCCGTCGAAGGCGAGGCCGATTTCGCTGTCGTTGCCGTGCAGTGCGGCGATGAGGTCTTCCAGATTATGCGGGTCGGACGGATCTGGATGGTGATTGGGGAAGTTGCCGTCCACGTCACAGAACAGTTCCGTCACTGTACAGCCGATGCCGCGATATAGTTTGGCGGCGAAGTCTCCCGCCACACCGTTGCCGCAATCTACCGTGATGTTGAGCGGCTTGGTCAGATTAATATCGGCGATGATACGCGCGATGTATTCCGGCGCGATGTCGTATTGGGAATAACTGCCGGAGCCTTGTACCAAATTGCCGGTTTCGATGCGGTTCCGTAGCGATTGGATGGTTTCGCCGGAGAGCGTCTCTCCGGCCAGCACCATCTTCAAACCGTTGTAATCCGGCGGATTGTGGCTACCGGTGATCATCACGCCGCAGTCGGTGTTTAATTGAAAGGCGGCAAAATACACCATCGGTGTAGCGACGCGACCCACGTCGATGACATTGATGCCGCTCTTCTGAATGCCGCGTGCCAGCGCTTTGGCGAAACCTGCGCCGGACAAGCGCCCGTCGCGCCCGATGGCAATGCTGTGCTGTTTGCGCGCGACGGCTTCGGAGCCGATGGCGTGGCCGATCTGTTCGACAATGTCATCGGTCAGCGTTTTGCCGACGATGCCGCGAATGTCGTAGGCCTTGAAAATCTCTTTGGGTATGTTATTCATGACTGTTTCCCTGTGATGGAAGGGATGTGTTGGATGACTTGGGACGGGGTCAGTTGCATCATGCAATTGAAATGCCCCAGCGGGCATTCGCGTTTGAAGCAGGGGCTGCAAGGCAGATCGAGTTTGAGTACCTGAGCCTTGTCCGACAGCGGCGGGGTGAACTGAGGGCTGCTGGAGCCGAACAGTGCCAACAGCGGCTTGTCCAAGGCGGCTGCCAGATGCATCAGGCCGGAATCGTTGCTGACCACCAGTGCGGCACAGGAGAGCAGAGCGATGGCTTCGCCCAGGTCGGTCTCGCCGCACAAATTACGGCAGAGTCCGTTACCGAGCGCAACGATCTTTTCACCGACCTCCCTGTCCTTGGCCGAGCCGGTCAGCCACACGGTGTAACCGCGCTCGCGCAGCTTTTGTGCCAACTCGGCGAAATAAGGGATGGGCCAGCGTTTGGCTGGCCCGTATTCCGCACCGGGGCAAAATACCGCCACCGGGTGATCCAGCGTCAGGCCGAGCTTATCCAAGATCTGACGACGTTTTTCTTCAGTGACAGACAGGCGCGGCTGTGGAATGGGGCGCTGGATGTCGTCATTTCTTGCTTCGGCGAGCTGTGCAAAGCGCTCCACCATCAGCGGCAACTTCGTTTTGTCCAGTTTGCGAGCGTCGTTGAGCAAGCCAAAACGCATCTCACCGATGAAACCGATTCGTTTGGGGATGCGCGCGAACAAGGGTAACAGTGCTGACTTGAGCGAATTGGGCAATACATACGCAGCATCGTATCGTTTCGCCCGCAGCTGTTTGCCGAGTTGGTAACGCGCCCGTAGTTGCAGCGCGCCATGCGGGAATGGATTGATAATGACATCGCTCACTTCCGGCATCTGCTGGAGCAGGGCAACCGTCCAGGGCGGGGCGAGCAGGTCGATCCGGCTATCCGGGAAACGCTGCTTGAGACGCAGCAGCATTGGCTGCATCAACATGCAGTCGCCCACCCAGCTGGGAGCGACGACCAGGATATTTATCATGGGGTGATGAACGTGCGGTGATATCAGTGATGGCCTTTGGGAAGTTCGCCCTTCAGCTTGTAGGTCGTACCGCAATAGGGGCAACTTGCAGTGCCCAGTTTTTCCACGGGAATGGCGACTCTGGGATGCGAATTCCACAACTCATGGTTGGGGGTGGGGCAGAACAGCGGTAATGCGTCAGCCGTGACTTCGATGTAGCGGACTTCGGATTTCATAATCTACTCCTCAAAATAGCCTGACGCCGATCATACGTGATCCAGCCAGCCCGCATACTTTGCATTCTTGCCGCCGACGATGTCGAAGAACAGGGATTGCAGTTTTGCGGTAATGGGTCCCCGGCTGCCCGAGCCGATGGTGCGGTTGTCCAGTTCGCGGATAGGCGTCACTTCGGCGGCGGTGCCGGTGAAGAATGCCTCCTCGGCGCAATATACCTCGTCGCGGGTGATGCGCTTTTCGATCAGCTCGATGCCCAGGTCTTTTGCCAGCGTGATGATGGAGTCGCGCGTGATTCCCTCCAGGCAGGAGGTCAGGTCGGGCGTGTACAGCTTGCCTTTTTTCACGACGAAGATGTTCTCGCCCGCACCTTCGGCCACATAACCATCCACGTCCAGCAACAATGCTTCATCGTAGCCGTCATGTGCCACTTCCTGATGCGCCAGGATGGAGTTGGTGTAGGTGCCGACCGATTTGGAGCGGCACATGTTGACGTTCACATGATGGCGGGTGAAGCTGGATGTCTTCACGCGGATACCTTTGGCCATACCTTCCTCGCCCAGATAGGCACCCCAAGGCCAGGCAGCCACGGCAACGTGGGTGCTGATTGCGGTGGCGGCAATGCCCATCGCTTCGGAACCGTAGAACACGATAGGGCGGATGTAGCAGGATTCCAGCTTGTTGGCGCGCACCACTTCGCGTTGCGCTTCCATCAGCGTCTCTTTGTCATACGGCATCTTCATCTTGAAGATGTAGGCCGAATTGAACAGGCGGTCGGTATGTTCTTTCAGGCGGAAAATCGCCGTGCCCTGTGTGGTCTTGTATGCCCGTACCCCCTCGAATACGCCCATGCCGTAATGCAAGGTGTGGGTGAGGACATGGGTGGTGGCTTCGCGCCAAGGCACGAGCTTGCCGTCGTGCCAGATAAAGCCGTCGCGGTCGGACATTGACATGGTGGATCCCTTAAAAATATGGAGGTCGTGAGGCCGTGATTCTAGCCTGTTCGGCTTGATTTATGAAGCGACAGATGAATTGCCCCAGCGTTATTGCTACATAGATATCCCGCTTTTCCAGCCACTTTGTAGGGCATACTCAATCTGGCCGATGCCGCTGCGGCACTTGTTATAATGCCCCCTGCACGACGTACGTGCGTACGATAGGATGTTCCGAATAGTCGATGATAAAGCGTATTCGCAGTGAGCAACTCCGTCCCGGCATGTATATCCACGATCTGAATTGCGGCTGGATGGATCATCCTTTCGTATTCAATTCCTTCGCGGTAGAGGATGAGAAAAAGGTCGAAAAGATCATCGCTACCGGTATTCGCGAGCTGTATATCGATTCCACCAAGGGACTCGATGTGGAAGATGCACAGACTCACGATGAGTTCCATGCGGAACTGCACGAGAAGATCACCGCATTGGCCGCCAGTCATGAGGTCAAGGCTCATCCGACCACACTGATGGAAGAGGTGACCGTCGCCAAGGTCGTGCATCAGGATGCACATAAGGTCGTGCATCACCTGATGTCCGATGTGCGCATGGGCAAACAGATCGAAGTGGCTCAGATGTCTCCCATGGTCGAGAACATCACCGATTCGATCTTCCGCAATAAGGATGCGTTCATCAGCCTTGCCCGGATCAAGAAAAAAGACGAATACACCTTCCAGCATTCAGTGAGCGTCTGTGCGCTGCTGGTTGCGTTCAGCCAGGCGATGGAATATGAGAAGGACGTCATTTTGGAGGCCGGGATGGGCGGCTTGCTGCACGATATCGGCAAGATGAAAATTCCCGACTACATCCTTAATAAACCGGCACCGTTGACGGAGGACGAGTTCGCGATTATGCGTTCCCATTCGGCGATCGGACGGGAGTTGCTGGAACAGACACCGGGTGTGCCGGAGGCTGCGATCATCATCACCGGGCAACACCATGAGCGTTATGACGGGACGGGCTATCCCGGCAAACTCAAGGATCAGCAGATATCCCCGCTGGGACAGATGGCATCCATCGTTGATGTCTACGATGCGCTCACGTCCAACCGTATCTATCACAAGGGGATGGAGCCGACCGCTGCGCTCAAAAAGCTCTTCGAATGGAGCCGGTTCCATTTCAATGCGAAACTGGTCGAGCGTTTCATCTGCCTGATCGGCATCTATCCGGTTGGAACACTGGTCAAACTGGAGAGCGGGGTGCTTGCCGTGGTAATCAGTCCCGGTCATGAGAGTCTGCTGAGACCCACGGTGCGCATCGTCTATGACGTCAAGAAAGCGCAGGCCGTCACCCCGCATGATTTTGACCTGTCCTCGCAGCTCGATAGTATCGTGCAGTATGAATCCCCAGCCCAATGGGGCATTGATCCTTACCACTACCTATGATCAGGCGCTCCAGCAAACGTAGCGAAGAAGGGCATCTCGACCGCTGGCTGGTCTCTTATGCCGACTTCATCACGCTGATGTTCGCTTTTTTTGTGGTGATGTATTCCCTCTCGTCGGTGAACGAAGCCAAATACAAACTGTTCAGCGACTCGATCCGCTTTGCTCTGGCATTGCCTGCATCGCCGAGCTCTCCCATCATTTCTCAGGGGGCAGCCCCGGCCCCGATGAATGCGACCAGTCAGCAGACCATCTATCTGAACAAAGTGCTGGTGGATAAACATACCGCGCAACTGGGCGAGCAACAACGCAAGATCGAGGAACGTATGAAGCGGCTTGCTCACAACTTGAGCCGGGTGATGGAGCCGATGATCAAGCAGAACTACGTCAGAGTCGACCTGACCAAGCGCGGCGTGGTGGTCGACATCAGTGCCAGCACGTTGTTCGACACCGGCGAGGCGATCCTGCATATCGATTCGATGCCGGTGTTGCGTTCGGTTGCCGAGGTACTGGGCAAGGAAGAGTTGCCGGTCGAAGTCGAAGGACATACCGATGATCTCCCCATCTCCACCCCCAGATTTCCGTCGAATTGGGAGCTTTCTTCGGTTCGTGCCAGTAGCGTGGCGCGGATATTGATGGAGAACGGGGTAACGGAAAAGCGCCTGTCGGTTGTTGGTCTGGCCTCGAACCAGCCACTTTTCCCCAACGACAGTGCCGAACATCGGGCCAGAAACCGGCGCGTGACGATCACCATCGCTTCTCCCAATCTGAATCGGGACTAGAATTCCCTAATACACCAGTCGAACAGGCCGGGTCACTCTATCATTTCAGCCGCGCTCAGCATCAAACGCATCTCGCTCAGCCAGACGCGCTCCGACACTTCACGCTCACTTCTCGATTTTTCGGCATCTTCCGGCCATTGTCTCGATATTTCGAGCACCAGGGATTTGAACTGCCAGACCGCCTCGGTGATGAGTGGAACGAATTCAACAATACAGCCGGGATCGTCGGTGAACATCTGGATCAAGCCGTCCGGGTCGCGCGGGTCGAATCCGGCACCGAGCAGCCCCAATTGCAGTTCGGCCAAACGGGCTTGGGCGAACTCGAAGGCCGGATCGTGCGGGGGGGGGATGGCGTTGCGGTTGAAGTCCTCGAACAGTTTCGAAATCAGTCTGACCCGCTCCACCAATTGTTCGACCTTGCTTGCGGGGGTCTGCCCCGCATCCTCCCCACCGTGCAGGATATTGAGATGCCCGATCAACCCCGGCCCGAACTTCTTGGCGTTGAGTTTGAGCATCACGTCCAGATCCTTCCAGGGCACATGGGGGTTGTCCGAATCGAAAGCTTTGGCAGCCAGCACGACCACGCCCAGAATCTGCCCGTGGCGGCTGATCTTGTTGCCGTGCAGCCCTCGCGGATAGCCGCTGCCATCCATTTTTTCATGATGTTCGAACACGGCATTGGCGATCTGCTTGGGCAGCTCTGGGAATTCGCGCAGCAGCAGATAGGCGGTGAGCGGGTGGGCATACAGATGGCGTCTTTCGGGAGGGCTCATCACGTGTGATGGTTCAAGCAATCTGGGGTCGATATGCAGCAGCCCGATATCGAGCAGCAGTGCCGCAGTGGCGATGTGTATCTCTTCGTGCGGGCTCATACCGTCACAGCGTGCCAGATAGACACTCAGCAGCAGCATCAACAGGCTGTGCTGATAGATGTGCGGAAAGCGGTCTTTGGCGACCGTCAGTTTGAAAGCGAGCGGAGGGGGGAGACGGATGTCCGCAAGGATACGATGCAGAGGATCGCCTTGGCCGATGATCGCGGAAATCTTTCTGAGCGTATCGTTATGCTCGATCAACGCCAGGACATCCGCCGTTATCAGCTTGGGGGTCAGTATGTCGTCGATGGACAGGGACTGATCGATGGGGGCGAGCAGTTTGTGTCTGACCAGTCGCTCGTATAACTCGGTGGTGATATGTACCCCCGGTGTAACCAGCTTGGTTCCGTTCTGTGCATAGATGTCGCAGGTGGAAACGATCTTGCGCGTATCCCCCAGCTCGGTGACTGCACGCAGATAGTGTTCGTCGTTCAGTTCCTGTTTTTCGGGTGTCATCGCGGGGCCTCCCCGTCGCTATGGGTACAATCCTTTGTCTCTTACGATCACTTATTCGCGTGGCGGGACGGTCTGCTCGTGTTGCGCGGGTTCCCACTTCTTCAACAACAAGGCATTGCTGATCACGGATACAGAACTCATCGCCATCGCACCGCCGGCGATGACCGGATCGAGCAAACCGACCGCCGCCATCGGTATGCCCAGCACATTGTAGGCGAAAGCGAAGAACAGGTTCTGGCGTATCTTGGCCAGCGTCACGCGTGACAGGTCGATGGCATTGACCACCGACATCAGGTCGTTGTGCATCAGCGTGATATCGGCAGCCTCGATAGCGATGTCGCTGCCGCTCTTCATGGCGAAGCTCACATCGGCAGCAGCCAGAGCTGGCGCATCGTTGATGCCGTCTCCCACCATGCCCACCACGCGCCCTTTGCTCTTGAAAGAAGCAACATGCTGCGCCTTGTCCTGTGGCCGCACTTCGGCCAGATATTCATCAATACCTGCCTGCCGGGCGATGGCGCGGGCGGTAGCATCGTTGTCGCCGCTCAACATGACGACACGTATGCCCATCGCCCGCAACTGGCTGACAGCTGCGGCGCTGCTCGGACGTAGCCGGTCGGCAAAGGCGACTATGCCCAGCAGGGTGTCGCCGCACGATAGAGCGATCAGGCTCTTGCCCTGTTGTTGCAGGGCAAGCAGCTCCGCCTCATTCATCGCGATCTGGCCTGATTCGGCGATGAAAGCAGGTGATCCGAGCCGGTAGGTCTTTCCCTCGATCAGGCCGCTCAAGCCACTGCCGGGCAACTCGTGAAAATCATTCACTTCATCAAGCGTGATCCCCAGTTTGCGCGCGTGTGCGGTCAGTGCCAGCGACAAAGGATGGGTGGAGTGCTGGGTCAAACTAGCGGCGATGGTCAGCAGATGCTGCGAGTCGCCGTTGGCGGGGAACAGGTCGGTGAGGGCGGGAACTCCCTCGGTTAGCGTACCGGTTTTATCCAGAACGAGGATGTCAAGATGATGGGCACGTTCCAGCGATGCAGCATCTTTCACCAGAATGCCGGCGTGGGCGGCACGCCCGGTCGCCACGACGATGGCCGTGGGCGTGGCCAATCCCAGCGCGCACGGGCACGCGATGACCAGCACCGAGACCGCATTGATCAGGGCATCGGAGAAGTCTCCGCCCAGCCCCCACCAAGCGGCGAAGGTGATCGCCGCCAGCACCAGCACCACCGGCACGAAGATACCGGAGATCTTGTCGGCCAGCTTCTGGATGGGGGCTTTGGAGCCTTGCGCCTGTTCCACCATGCGGATGATGGCGGCCAGTTGTGTCTGGCTGCCGACGGCGATGGCACGACATCTGAGCAGTCCTTGCTGGTTCAGGGTCGCGGCATAGACCTTGTCACCGGACTTTTTCTCCTGTGGCAGACTTTCTCCGGTAAGCATACTTTCGTTCACGCTCGAACGGCCTTCCAGTATGACCCCGTCGACAGGAATGGCTTCACCGGGGCGCACGATGAAAATGTCTTCGGGTCGGAACTGCCCGACCGATACGTCCACGATCACGCCATCGCGCTCCACGTGCGCCAATTTCGGTTGCAGTCTGAACAACGCCTCCAATGCCGCAGAGGCCTTGCCTTTGGCGCGAGCTTCCAGCAGCTTGCCCAGTAACACCAGCGTGATGAGGGTGGCACTGGCCTCGAAATAAACCGGCTGATGCAGTCCGAACAGCACGATGGCGCAGCTCAGAAAATACGCGGCACTGGTGCCGAGCGCGACGAGCACATCCATATTGCTGCCGCCGCTCTTGAGGCTGGCCCATGCGCCGCGATAGAAGCGTCCGCCCGCCCAGAACTGCACCGGGGTCGCCAGCAGCCATTGCAGCCATATCGGCAAGGCGAGATGCACTCCGACCAGCATCAGGAACATCTCCAGCAGCAGCGGCGAGATAAGTGCTACCGAGATATAAAACTGCATCCGTTCATGTTGATACAGCGCATCTTTTTCCTGCTTCTCGGCGGCAAAGTCGCGTGCCACGTGGGCATCGAATCCGGTTTTGCGTACGGCATCGAGCAACGCAGCCACATCGTTCGTGGCCGGATTAAAGGTGATGCTGGCCTTTTCCGTGGCGATATTCACCACCGCAGTGACATCGGGCAGCTCGTTAAGTGATTTTTCCAGACGCGCAGAGCAGGAGGCGCAACGCATCCCGGTGACTTGTAGTTCGGCGTGTTGTAGTGAAGTCATTTTTTGTTCGCAAAGCAGGGCAGAATTGAAGAAAGTGGCATATTATGCACCCTAAGGAGCAAGTGACCTACCCCAGCTTTCAGCGTATCAAAAAACAGTAAGCGGAACGGTCAGAGAGCATATGTAACAAGCCGTTTTACCAGGATATTCCGGGGCGACAGCCGATTACTGGGTTGTGCTGCCGGCTTGTAAAGCGTTTCTGCGGGAATCGAGATGAATACGGAAGCTACATATCACGTTCTGCTGATCGAAGACGATCCGGGGGATGCCAATCTGGCACGTCAGGCTTTGCGCGCCAGCAAAGAGCCGTTGTTCGATGTCGTATGGGTGGACACATTGGCCGGAACCGTCAATGCCTTACGGCATGGGCACTTTGATGTCCTGTTGCTCGATTTGTCCCTGCCCGATTCCAGCGGAATACAGACGGTGCATGCCGTCCGGCAACATGCGGGGAATGTCCCGCTTGTCGTGCTTACCGGGCACGACGATACACGTTTCGCCTTGCAGACATTGGAAGCGGGCGCGCAGGATTATCTGATCAAAGGGCGTTTCGATACCGATGCGCTGGTACGCGCTATCGGTTATTCCATTGAACGGAAGAACCTGACGCTCAACCTGCAACAGAGTCACGACCTGTTGAACAAGATATCCGATCAAGTGCCGGGTATGCTTTATCAGTTAAAACGCGCGCCAGATGGCCGCATGTCTTTTCCATTTGTCAGCAAGGCGGCTTACGATATCTTCGGTGTTACGCCGGAGCAGGTGCGGGAGGATGCCAGCCCTCTGTTCACCTACCAACATCCAGAAGATGTTGAGCGAGTCGCAACTTCGGTGGAAGAGTCGGCGCGCGACCTTTCGACCTGGCAGCAGGAGTTCCGTGTTGTTTTGCCGCAGGGTTTACGCTGGATAAGGGGAGAGGCGCGCCCCGAGCAACAGAAAGACGGCAGCGTCCTGTGGAACGGCTTTATCTCCGACATCACCGAGAGCAAACAGATCGAGGCGCGCTTGAATCTGGCGTCCCGTGTTTTCGAGACGACGGGAGAAGCGATCCTGGTCACTGATGTGACGGGCAATATCATCGCCGCCAATCCGGCGTTCTCAAATATCACCGGCTACAGCGAGGCGGAGGTGCTTGGCAAGAATCCGCGTCTCCTGAAATCGGGTCGCCACGGAGAGGAGTTTTATCGGGAGTTCTGGCAGGGGATCACCAGTAAGGGTGAATGGGTCGGCGAAGTATGGAATCGGCGCAAGAACGGTGAAATCTATGCGCAATGGGAGTCGGTCAGCACCATCAGAGATGCGGACGGTAACGCGACACGTTATGTTGCCGTGTTTTCGGATATGAGCGAGATCAAGAGCGCGCAGGACAAGGTCGAGCAACTTTCCTGGCGCGACCCGCTCACCGGCCTGGCCAACCGTCCGTTGTTCCTGCGCCAGGTGGAGCAGACGCTGGTGAGTGCCAAGCGGGACGGGGGATTCTCCGCTGTATTGTTGATCGACCTTGATCGCTTCAAAGAGATCAACGAGGCTCGCGGTTTGGCCATCGGGGATGCGTTATTGCGCGCCGTGGCTGAACGCTTCAGCCAGGTTCTGCATGCCGACGATCTGCTGGCGCGTCTGGATTCGGACGAGTTCGCCGTGTTGTTGCCGCGCCTGCGTAAATCCCGCGAAATGGGGGGGCGAGAGGCCATGGCTGTGGCGGAGAAATTGCGTGCCGCATTGAACGAAGCGGTGGAGATCGAAGGCACTCGCATCCATATCGATGCCAGTATCGGGATCGCCATGTTGCCGGAATCCTTGCAAGAGAGTTCCGTCGAGGTGTTGCGTCAGGCCGATATGGCGATGGACAAGGCCAAAGCGGAAGGCCGGGCGCGTACCGTGTTCTTCGAGGCAGCGATGGGCGAGACGGTGAAAGAACGCTTCCAGATGGAAGCCGAGTTGCGTGCGGCGATCAGCGGAGAGCAACTGAGGTTGTATCTCCAGCCACAGGTGGATGCGCAGGGGATACAGGTCGGAGCGGAAGCGCTGGTGCGCTGGCAACATCCCTCGCGCGGCCTGATCCCGCCCGGACTGTTTATCCCGTTAGCCGAGACTTCCGACCTGATTGTGGCATTGGATCGCTGGATGCTGGGAGCGGTCTGTCGCCTGCTGGCGAGGCTTGATGCCGAAGGTCGTACCTTGCGTTTGTCGGTCAATATCAGCCCGCGTCATTTCCAGCAGGCGGACTTCGTCGATGAAATCAAACGTCAATTGCGGGTGAGCGGAGCCGACCCCTGCCATCTGGTGCTGGAGTTGACCGAGGGGGTGGTGATCGGTGACATCGGCGATGTGGTCGCCAAGATGACCACACTCTCCACCTTGGGGATACATTTCTCGATTGATGACTTCGGTACCGGTTATTCCAGTTTGGCCTATATCAAGCGCCTGCCCATTCACGAGTTGAAAATCGACAAGAGTTTTATTCAGGATTCCACTACCGATCCCAACGATGCGGCGTTGGTCGAGACTATTCTGTCCATAGCCCAGCACCTTCATTTCAAGATCGTGGCGGAAGGGGTAGAGACGCAGGCGCAGGCCGATTTCTTGAACGCACGGGCAAACGTCATCCATCAGGGTTATCTGTATGGGCGTCCTGAGCCGGTAGAGAAATGGTTGCAACTGTTGAGTGTTCCGTGACGGTTTTCCCCGGAGTGGAACTGAACTGCATAGACTAGGAGTGGGCATGATGCAACTCAATGAACGTTTGCTCAATCTGACGGTGGGCGGCTTTCTGGCGCGTCTGCTGATCGGCGTGGTGCTGTTTAATCTGTTCACCATCGGCCTGGCTTGGTGGACCATCCAGCAACAGTACGATCTGCACCACGAGCAGGCCGAAGTCAGCACCTATAATCTGGCGCGGGTGCTGGAAAGCCAATTGTACGGACAGATACGCGCGAACGAGATGGCGCTGTTCGCTGTGCAGGACGAGCTTTACCGGCAGCGCACACACGGAAAGATCGATGCGTTCGAGCTGAACCGCTACATCGAGCAAGTACGGGCACGTCTGCCTGGAATCGATGCGATCCGCATCACCGATGCACAAGGTGTGTTGCAATACGGCTCGGACGTAAAACCTGAGGCCAGAATATCGTTGGCCGACAGGCCGCATTTCCTCCGCTTGCGTGAGGATGCCAACGCGGGGCTGATTATCTCCAAGCCGCAACTTAGCCGCGCCAACAACAAGATGGTGATTGTGCTGGCACGTCGTCTCACACGTGCGGACGGTTCGTTCGCCGGGATGGTGTTCGCGGCGATCCCCTTGGCCTATCTGACACGTGCCTTTGCCGATATGGATGTCGGCGAGAACGGGGTGGTGGCGATACGTGACGGAGAGCTGGCAATGGTGGCGCGTTATCCAGAATCGCCATTGGGCGGTATGGCGATCGGGAGCAAAAACGCGGCACCGGAATTGTATCAAGCGGTACAGACGGGGAAGGTGTCCGGTACTTATCGCACCGCCAACTTGGCCGATAAGATCGAGCGCACTATTTCCTTCCACAAATTAAGCGATTATCCGCTTTATGTCATCGTCGGGCGTGCCAGTGTGGATTATCTGGCGGACGCCCGCGCGGAAGCGCGGAAGATCGGCTGGCTGGTGGCGACTTTCGTCCTGGTGAGTTTACTGTTGAGCACGATGGCTTACCGGGCCTGGATGCGACAGCGCAAACTGAATCAGTCCTTGTTTGACAGCGAGACCCGCTTGAACGAATTGTTCGAGAACATGAGCAGCGGGGTGGCGATCTATCGGGTATCCGAGGACGGGCAGGATTTTGTGTTTAGCGGATTAAATCGCGCGGCGGAGCGCTTGGATAACTCACGGCGCGCAGACCTGATCGGCAAAAACGTAGTCGAGGCGTTCCCCGGTGTCGTCGAGCTTGGATTGCTGGAGGTGTTCAGGCGCGTGTGGAAGACCGGGGTGGCGGAGCGGTTTCCCTTATCTTTCTACCACGACGGGCGCATATCTGGTTGGCGCGACAATTTTGTATACAAGCTGCCCAGCGGCGAAGTGGTGGCGATCTACGACGATGTGACCGAGCGCATACAAGCGCAACAGTCGCTGGCCGAGCTTAATCGCGACTTTGTAATCTTGCTGGAAAACACCAGCGACTTTATCTATTTTAAAGACAAAGATAGCCGCATCCGTTTTTGCAGCCAGACGATGGCGAACATTACCGGGCACAAGAATTGGCGCGAGATGGTGGGCAAGCATGATTTGGAGATATTCCCAGCGGATACCGCGCGGATTTATTACGAGGAGGAGTTGCCGGTGTTTCGCGATGGCACGCCCATCCTGAACCGTGTCGATCCTTATTACGACGAGCAGGGCAAGCAAGGTTGGGTCAGTACCAACAAATGGCCGGTATTCGATAGCGATGGCAAGACCGTGGTCGGTATATTCGGTATCAGTCGCGATGTTTCCGAATACAAGAGAACGGAGCTTGCCCTGAAGGAAAGCGAAGCTCGTCTGAGAGCTATCATCGAGAACGAGCCGGAATGTATCAAGATTGTGGATGAGAATGGGATATTGACGCAGATGAATCCGGCAGGGCTGGCGATGATCGAGGCGGATTCGCTGGAACAGGTGGCGGGGCGACCGGTGTTGGGCGTCATTGCGCCGGAATATCGGGCCGCATTCAGCGCGATGCACAAGCGCGTATTGGCAGGCGAAACGCAGCAATTGAGGTTCGAAGTGCAGGGGCTGAAAGGGGGGCGCCGCATGCTCGAGACTCACGCGGTACCGATGCGGATGCTCGACAAGGTGGTGCATCTGGCCGTCACACGCGACATTTCCGAACGTCAGAAAGCGGAGGATGCGTTACGCCGCTCCAATGCCGATCTGGAACGTTTTGCTTACAGCGTGTCGCATGATATGCGCCAGCCGTTGCGGGCGGTGAGCGGGCATCTGCAATTGTTGCAGCGCAGCATGAAAGACAAGCTGGATGAGGATGAGCGCGAGAATATGAATTTCGCTCTGGAAGGCGCGCGCAGGATGGATTCCATGATCGTCTCGTTACTCGATTATTCGCGTGTCGGTCGCAAGACCGAATCCAAACAATGGATGCCCAGCCGGACCGCCTTGGATGAAGCGATGGGTTTTCTCGATGCGCTCATCGGCGAGACCAAGGCCGAAGTGGCCTTGCGGGGCGAGTGGCCGCAGGTCTTTGCCAGCCGCGACGAGCTCACCCGGCTATTCCAGAATCTGATCGGCAATGCCATCAAGTTCCGCGATTCCGGGCAAGCGGCACTGATCGAGATCGACTCTACGGTGCAGGGCGAGACTTGGCGAGTGTCGGTGCGGGACCACGGTGTTGGTATCGATCCGCAACAGATCGACCGCTTGTTCCAGTTCTTCAGTCGCTTGCAGTCACGCACCCGCTTCGAGGGAACGGGCATGGGGTTGGCCTTGTGCCGACGTATCGTGGAGCACCATGACGGTCGGATATGGGTGGAGTCTGAAGGCGAAGGTAAAGGCAGCACTTTCATCTTCGAGTTGCCGCTGCATAAGAACGAGGTGGCCTGATATAGCAGCAAGAAAATTCTTCTTCGTCGCTCTTGCTATCCGCATTTTGTATGAGTCAAAACGCAGCTAACTTTGGTACCGTCTATCTCCAAGTTCAATGGTGACTAAATGATAAAAAATCCATTCGACATACAAAGTCCTTCCTCATACGCGATCAAGCGGTTGGCGGTGATCGTTCTGCTGCTCAATCTGTTCGTCGCGTTATTGGCGATGAATTGGCTGAACCATAGCAAGCTACAAGATCAGGAAGAGGCGGCGGTAGCGACTAGGAATATGGCGCAGCTATTGGAGCAGCACCTGATCGATGTGATCGATAAGATCGACATCAGTCTGCTGGCGGCGGCGGGTGAGGTCAAAAGGCAAAAGGTACAGGGCGCTATCGATGCACCAGCGCTGAATGCGTATCTGATGAGAATGAAATCACACCTGCCCGATGTTACGAGTATACGGATCGCCGATGCTCAGGGCGCGGTCAGATATGGCAACGGCGTGGTACCCGATACCCGTGTCAATGTGGCCGACCGCGAATATTTCATTGCACAACGCGACAATTCCAAGGCGGGCTTGGTCATTGCCAAGCCGGTGTTCTCGCGCATCGATAAGAGGTGGGTCGTGATCCTGTCGCGGGCGATCCATCTGCCGGAGGGTTCCTTTGGCGGTGTGGTTTATGCGAACATTTCGCTGGAACAACTCAGCAAGGAATTTTCAACCATCAATGTGGGCAACAAGGGGGTCGTCGCGCTGCGCGACAGGGACTTCGGCCTCGTTGTCCGTTATCCCGAGGCCAATAGCATCGATGCGTCCATCGGCAACAAAGCCGCATCGCCGAAATTTCTGGAACTGATCGGGGCGGGACAAACGTCCGCCACCTATATCGCTTCGGCCGCGATAGACAACATTGAGCGGGTTTTTTCTTTCAGGAAGCCAAGCTCTTTGCCTTATTACATCATCGTTGGTCTGGCCGCTGAGGATTATCTTGCCGAGTGGCGGGAGCAAGTCACGAATGTAGCAGTGCTGCTGGTATTTTTCTTCCTGGGGACGTTGCTGCTGTCATGGCTGTTTTTCCGTGCCTGGACGCGCTTCATCGCGGCTAACGCGGCCTTGGTGGAACAGGAAGATGTGCTGCGCATCGTGACCGACTATACCTACGATTGGGAGTACTGGCAGGGGGCAAACCGGGAAATACTTTATATCAACCCGGCCTGCGAACAGATCACCGGATATTCACAGAAGGAGTTTGAAGGCAATCCCGGTCTGCTTGAAAGCATCGTTCACCCGGATGACCGGCATTTGGTGCAAAAACACATCCAGAATTTCGATAGTCGCGACGATGACAATGTCGATTTTCGCATCGTGCGGCGCGACGGAGAGATTCGTTGGATATCCCACGGCTGTCGTGCAGTTTACGGGCAGGATGGACACTTTATGGGACGCCGCGTCAGCAATCGCGATATCACCGAGCGCAAGCAGGCCGAAGCTGAATTTAAAGCCATAGTGCAAACCACGCCGGACGGTTTCTGGCTGGTTTCCGCCCAGAGCGGGTTGGTCGTCGATGTCAATCTTGCCTATTGCAACATGAGCGGCTACAGCCGCGAAGAGCTTTTGAACCAACCGATTGCTCTGGTTGAGGACGAGCAGGATCAGGAGAAGATCGACCGTAACATACAGACGATCATGCGCGGTGAACCGCTGTTGTTTGAAACCCGGCACCGGCGCAAAGACGGCAGTTTGATCGAAGTGGAAGTCAGTGCCCGTTTTCTGGAGGCGCGCGGTGGCGTGATCGTGACGTTCATCCGCGACATCACGGAGCGTAAAAAATCAGAGCAGGCATTGCTGGCGCAGAAGAATAGCCTCAACGCCGCCCAATATATCGCCCACGTGGGAAGTTGGGAACTGGATCTGGTCGCAAATAAACTGACCTGGTCGGACGAGATATTCCGCATCTTTGAAATCGACCCGGCACAGTTTGGCGCATCCTACGAGGCATTTTTAGAGCGCATTCATCCCGATGACCGGGACAGGGTCAACGCCGCTTTTAGCGAATCGGTTGCGCAACACACTCCCTATGAGATCATCCATCGCCTGTTGATGGCGGACGGACGTATCAAGCATGTGCAGGAGCGCGGGTATTCGGTTTACAACGAAAATGGCTCACCGTCGCGTTCCATGGGGACGGTGCAAGACATCAGCGCTCAAGTAAAAGTCGAAATCATGTTGCAGGAAAGCGAGCATTTCTTGCGTTTGGTTGCGGATAACGTGCCGGGAATGGTGGGTTATTGGGATAACGAACTGCGTTGCCATTTTGCTAACAAGGCTTATCAGGACTGGTTTGGCAAATCTAATGAAGAGATGGTTGGTATCTTCATACAAGAGCTCATGGGTGAAAAATTATTCCGCCTCAATGAACCATACATCCGTGCCGTTCTGGCGGGAGAGAAGCAATCATTCGAGCGTACGTTGGTGAAACCCTCAGGAGACACCGGCTATACATGGGCACAATATATTCCCGATGTCGATGATGCCGGCAAAGTGCGCGGATTTTATGTGATGGTGTCGGATGTCACACAACTCAAACTGGCCGAACTTGCTGCGCAACAAAGCGAGGTTCGTTTCCGCCAGATGTTCGAGAACATGAGCAGCGGCGTGGTGGTGTATCGGGCCGTGGACGACGGCGACGATTTCGTCTTTGAAGACATCAATCAATCGGTGGAACGTATCGAGGGTACGCGCCGGGAAGATTTGGTTGGCAAACGCGTCAGCGAAGCTTTCCCCGGCATCCGCGAGATGGGTTTGCTGGATACATTCAGGCGCGTATGGCGTACTGGGCAATCCGAGCGCTACCCGCTGAGTTTCTATGCGGACGATAAGATCGCAGGCTGGCGCGATAACTTTGCTTATCGTCTGGAATCCGGCGAGCTAGTCGTGATCTACGACGACGTGACCGCGCGCAAGCAGGCCGAGGTCGCGCTGGAGAAAAGCGAAGAACGTCTTGCGGTGGCCACCAAGGCGGGCGTCATTGGTATCTGGGACTGGGATGTGGTCAGCAATCATCTGGTCTGGGACGAGGCCATGTATCGTTTGTACGGATTGCACCCCGGTGATTTTGCCGGTGCCTATGAAGCCTGGGCCAGCACCATCCACCCCGAAGATAAGGCGTACACGGAAGGCGAGATTCAGGCGGCATTGCGCGGGGCGCGGGAGTATGCCCCCGAGTTTCGCGTGATCTGGCCAGACGGTTCGATACATTACATCAAGGCGGCTTCGCATACCCAGTTCGACGGGAACAAGCGTCCGCTACGCATGACAGGTATCAACTACGATCTGACCGAACAGAAGCAGGCCGAGCTGAAACTGAACGAGAGCAATCAGTTGCTCAACAGCATCATCGACAACATCCCGAACATGATCTTTCTCAAGAGCGCTTCGGATTTGCGCTTCGAGTTGCTCAACCGCGCTGGTGAGGAATTGTTGGGGCATCCCCGCACAGACCTTATGGGGCGCAACGATTATGATTTCTTCCCCAAAGAGGAGGCGGACTTCTTTATCGAGAATGATCGCGCCACGCTGGCGCAGACCGGCATTGTGGATATCCCGGAAGAGCCGATTGAGACCCCGCATGGGGTACGCATCCTGCATACCAAGAAATTAACTATCAGAGACGGGCAGGGGCAGCCCAAGTATTTGCTGGGCATTTCGGAAGATATCACCGAGCGGAAGCGGGCTGAACGGAAGATCGCCGAGCTGTTCGAGTTCAATAGCAAGATCATTTCAGAATCCACGCAGGGGATCGTGGTTTATAAAGCGAGTGGCGATTGCGTGCTGGCAAACAATGCGGCAGTCAAGTCAGTCGGCGCTACACCCGAGCAGGTGTTGGCGCAGAATTTCCGGCAAATACGTTCTTGGCAGTTATCTGGGCTGTTTGATGCGGCACTGCGTTGCCTTGAGACTGGCGAGAATCAGCGTATCGAGACGCATGTGGTCACCAGCTACGGGAAAGAGGTGTGGGTGGATTGCGATTTCATCAGATTGAACCGGGCTGATGAGTTTCATCTGTTACTTATTCAGACCGATGTCAGCGAATTCAGGAATTCCGAAAAAGCCCTTTCGCTTGCCAAAGCGGAAGCTGAAAACGCCAACCGTGCCAAGAGCGAGTTCCTCGCCAACATGAGCCACGAGATACGCACGCCGATGAACGCGATCATCGGTTTGTCCGATCTCGCGCTGGGCACCAGCGAGCTGCCGCCCAAGCTGCACAATTATCTGGACAAGATACATATCTCCTCCAAAGCGTTGCTTTCCATCATCAACGATATTCTGGACTATTCCAAAGTCGAGGCGGGACGTTTGGAGTTGGATCAGGCCGAGTTGCGGCTTGATGATCTGCTGGAGAATGTGGCCGATCTGTTCAATGTGCGTGCCGAAGAAAAAGGCATCGAGCTGGTGCTGGACATCGCTCCCGATGTGCCGGAGCGAGTGATCGGCGACTCTTTGCGCCTCGGTCAGGTGATGAACAATCTGGTCGGCAATGCGGTGAAATTCACGGAGCAGGGCGAGATCGTCATCAGGGTGCGGCAGTTGGGGCAGGCGGACGGGATCAGCACGTTGCATTTCGCCGTGCGCGATACCGGTATCGGCATGACCGAAGAACAAGTGGCGCGCCTGTTCAAGGCGTTCACTCAGGCCGATAGTTCCATCACCCGCCGTTTCGGCGGCACGGGTCTGGGGTTGACCATCAGCAAGAAACTGGTGGAAAAAATGGGCGGTGATATTGCGGTGAGCAGCGAGCCGGGCAAGGGCAGCACGTTCAGTTTTACCATCTCGCTGCCAGTATCGAGCCATGCACACATCGAACGTTCGCCTGCCGAGTTGCGGGGGATGCGTGTGCTGGTGGTGGATGATCTGGAGATTTCGCGGTTGTCCCTGCGCGAATTGCTTAGCTCATGGCAGTTCCAGGTGACGGAAGCGGCCTCGGGGCAAGAGGCGCTGGAGTTGATCGCGCAGCGTGTCGATAACCCGGAGCAGGCATTCGAATTGGTGCTGCTGGATTGGAAGATGCCAGGCATGGACGGGGTGGAAGTGACGCGGCATATACGCGAATCCGGGCAGCACAAGGATATTTCCAAGCTGCCCGTGATCATCATGGTTACCGCGTACAGCAAAGAGATACTGTTGCAGGAGGCACATGGCCTCCATCTGGATGCGGTGCTCAACAAACCGGTCACATCTTCCGGTCTGTTCGACATCATCATGGACTTTCAGGGCGGGTATAAACGCCGTCACGATGTCTCATCCAGCGCCGACATCATCGGCAATGCATCGGCGATCTGCGGTGCACGCATCCTGCTGGCGGAGGATAACGAGACCAATCAATTGGTGGCGATCGACATTCTCGAACGCATGGGGCTGAATGTGACGGTTGCCAATAATGGTCAGGAGGCGCTGGAGAATTTGCAGCAAGCCGATTTCGATGCGGTGCTGATGGATTTGCAAATGCCGGTGATGGATGGCTTGGAGGCCGCGCGGCGCATTCGCCAGGAAGAGCGCTGGAGTGGGCTGCCGATCATCGCCATGACTGCGGCTGTGATGGAGCAGGATCGTGCAGCCTGTAGTGCGGCGGGGATGAACGATCACGTCGCCAAGCCCATCTCTCAACAAGAACTATTGCTTGCGCTGCTACGCTGGATCAAGCCGACGCTAAATAATCGGCAGCCTGAAGTTCGCAATTCACTCAGAGCGGGAAAGAATCTTCCTAGGGTATCTCAACAAGTCCTGCTATCTGAAAGTTTGCCCGGTTTTGATGTACCTGCGGCGCTTGATCGTTTGGCTGGCAATAGTGAGTTGCTGATCGAGTTGATGAAAAAATTCGCGGTCGAGTTTTCCGGTGCCGAGTCCTCATTATCCAAACTCATCAAGGAGGGAGATATTCAGACTGCTGCTGCATTGGCTCACCGCCTCAAAGGGGCGGCAGCCAATCTCGGGGCAATGGAGCTCTATCGTGCGAGCGAAGTGCTGGAACAGGCGCTTAAAACGGGTTCTGGTGTGATCGATACGGCAGGTTTCGACAGCGCATTTTCTCAGGCAATGAAAAGCATTTCGCACTTGGACAAACCGCTGGATACGATGCCTGCTGCCCCCGAATATGATTGCGCCCAATGCAATTGGCAGCGCGCGGATACATCGGTCAAACAAATACGCAAGCTGGTGGAAAACTACGAGTTCGTGCCATTTGAAATGGTCGCCGAGCTCAAACATGCGATCAAGTGCGTTCCTCTACAGGAAAGGTTGAAAGAGTTAGAGCGCGCGCTGGACAAGACGGATTACGACAAGGCAAGGTCTTTGCTGGAGGATCTGCCGTGCATAGAAGGACATTTCCATGATTGACAAAACAGACGAAGGAAAAAAGCCGCTCATCCTCATTGTGGATGACACGCCCACGAATATTCAGGTGCTGGCGGAATCGCTGCGGGTCGATTATCGTGTCAGAGTAGCGGGCAGCGGCAAAACGGCATTCGAGATCATCGCCAAAGTGGGTGCTCCCGATCTGATCTTGCTGGATGTGATGATGCCTGAGATGGATGGCTACGAAGTTTGCCGTCGCTTGAAGCAGGTGCCGGAGACTAGGGATGTCCCGGTGATATTCGTCACTGCCAAAGCCGATACGCTGGATGAGGAGTATGGTTTGAACTTGGGGGCGGTGGACTACATCGCCAAGCCTTTTCACTTACCCATCGTGGCGGCGCGCGTGCGCAACCACATCAATCTCAAAATCAAGACCGATTTGCTGGAGTCGCAGGCTATGCTTGATGGTCTGACCAATATTCCCAACCGGCGGAGATTCGATGAAACGCTGGCAAGCGAGTGGAAACGGGCGTTGCGTTCCGGGACGCAGCTTTCGCTCATCATGGCCGATATCGATTTTTTTAAACGTTACAACGATCACTATGGTCACGGCGTCGGCGATGAATGCTTGAAGAAAGTGGCTGCGGCGCTGGCAAGTTCCACTGATCGCCCCTCCGACTTGGTGGCGCGATACGGGGGGGAGGAGTTTGTGGCTATCCTTCCTGATACCGACGCGGCAGGTGCTCAAGCGATTGCGGAGCGTTTTCGCAGTCATGTCGAGAGGATGAAGATCGCACATGAATTCTCGGAGGTTTCCAACTTTGTGACCGTGAGTGTGGGACTGGCCTGCGTCATTCCAACCATAGACATGCAGTCGGCAGATATACTCAAGCATGCCGACGGAATGTTGTATCAGGCCAAAGAGTCGGGACGCAACAGGGTGTGCAGCTATCATCCCGTATGCCCCCCCTAAATTGAGAGGCGCTACGGGGCGATACTTCGTATGGCAGTATTTTTGTGGGCTTGTTGCCGATAATGATAAGATTCCAAAGAAACAAGCATAGTCGTATGGCTCCATGAGGCGACCATACTGAATAGGAGAAAAAATGGCACTGACCGATAACGCGAGTCCCTTCGATATCCTGCTGGTGGAGGACGAGCCTGCCGATGCGAATCTCGTGCGTTCCGCACTCAAGACGAACAAGGTCTTCTGCAACCTGCATCACGAATTGGACGGTGTGGATGCGCTGGCGTTCCTGCGCCGCCAAGGCGAGCGCAATAAAGACAAACCGCAGCCCGATCTGATCCTGCTGGACTTGAACATGCCGCGCATGAACGGCAAGGAATTCCTCATGGAGATCAAGAAAGACCCCGTGCTTTCGGTGATTCCCGTTGTGGTTTTGACGACCTCCGATGTCGAGCGCGATGTGGTGGCCTCCTACAAACTCGGTGCGGCAGGCTACATCACCAAACCGGTTGATATGGAGCAGTTCATCGACGCCGTCCGCCAGTTGGATAACTACTGGTTTGTGTTGGCGCGGCTGCCCAAGAAGGACTGACGGGAAGATCGTAGCGACTACATTCCCTCTCCCGTTGGCAGGAGCGGGGTAGGAAGAGGGTTAGAGGTAAGGTAGAAAGCTTCATTGAGGCCAGCCCATCGCCCCCAGCCCCTCTACCGTAAACGGGCGAGGGGAGCTAAAAAGGTACTCATCCTTGAACTCATCTCTTTCTCACTCAATCACCGTTCAGACAGAGCAAGGTGAATCGCAACTTTCTTTCGAAGAAGGTTCCTCACTACGTGACATCCTCATCTCCGGCGGGGTCACGGTGCGCTCTTCGTGCGGCGGCAATGCCGCCTGCGGACAATGTCAGGTGCGTGTCGCGGAAAGCCGTACGATACCGTTCACGGCGGGCGAAAGGGCGCGCCTGTCGGGGGCGCAACTGAGCGAAGGCGTAAGGTTGTCGTGTCAATTGTTCCCCCGTTCCGATCTGCATGTATCGCTGATGAAACCCGTTGTACAGATGGCATGGAGGGCGTTGCGCGACGATGAGTATGCGGCAGACACGTCTTTCAAGAGACGGCAATCCGCATCCCGTTATGGTGTCGCGATAGATCTCGGCACGACGCATATACGTCTGACGTTGTGGGATCTTGCGGCCGGCACGCGCATCGCCGGACGGGCGTGTCTTAACCCTCAAGGCAGCTACGGTGCAGACGTGTTGACGCGTTTGATGGAGGCGAGCCATTCCGACCCGGTGGCGGACGAGATGAGTTCTTTGGTGCAGAGCGCCATCGCCGAGGCTTTGGCGGGCATCGCACGACAGGCTGCAATCGAGCTGCATGAGGTGGGCGAGGTGCGGCTGGTGGGCAACACGGCAATGCTCAACCTGTTGGGCAAGATGAACCGGCTGCAATTGCTACAGCCGGAGAATTGGACGCGCCGCATCGATTGCCAGCCCGACAACACTGGTTTTTTGCGCGATGCCTGGGGCGTCAGCCCAGCCGCGAACATCCGCTTCGTCACCCCATTGGGGGGCTTCATCGGTTCTGATTTGTTGGCAGGGGTGATCGCCACGCGCCTCATCGAACAACCGGCGGGTTCCATGCTGATCGACTTCGGCACCAATTCGGAGATGGCGCTGTGGGATGGGCACACCTTGCACGTCACTTCCACGGCGGGCGGCCCTGCCTTCGAGGGCAGCGGTATCAGTTGCGGTATGCCGGGCGAAACCGGGGCGATCTATCGCGTGGATCAGGCCGGTGACGGCGAATTCGCGATACAGGTGCTGGGTGATGTTCCTCCGGCCGGACTTTGTGGCTCGGGACTGGTGGATGCGGCAGCGTGGCTGCTGCGCAATGGCAAGCTGGATAAGGTCGGGCGTTTTAAGCAGCCCGGCAGCGAGGGGCTAGCCTTGTCCGCAGGAGAGCAGCGCATAGTGCTGAAACGCGGCGACATCGATGTGTTGCAACGTGCCAAGGCAGCGATAGGTGGCGGCGTGCGCTGGTTATGCCGGCAGGCCGGTCTTGCGCCAAGCGAACTGCGTGTGGTCTATGCCTGCGGTGCGTTCGGACGTCTGCTCGACATCGGCAACGCGCAGCAGATCGGTCTATTGCCGCCGGCGCCCCTTGCTGCGGTGCGCCTGGAGGGGAATTCCGCGCTGGCGGGGTGCGAGGCTTTGCTGCTCTCGGATGAGGCTGAGGTGGCTTTGGATAAGGTCTTGGCGGTGAGCCGCATCTACAACCTCGCTGAAGATGCCGATTTCGAGATTTTGTTTGTGGAAAGCCTGTATCTACAGGCGATGCAGGAATAGAATGTAAGCGCCCAGATGAATGTATCTAGGCAATGCTAGCCGAAGGAGTACGCCATGTTGGATGACATCATCAAGAACTACAACGAGGCCGTGATGGATACGGATCGTACGCGGGCGTTGCAAGTGGTCGCGGATGCCATCGAGGCAGGCGTCAGCCCGGAAGACATCGTGTTCAAGGTCGTCATTCCCGGCATGGACATGATGGTCAAGGCACTGAGCGAAGGCTTCGATACCAATCTCGCGCAGCACTTCATGACGTCGCAGATCGCGGCGGATGTAACCGAAAAGATGCTGGTGCTGTTCAATAAGCCGCCCGAGATCGTCGGCACGGTGGTCATCGGCACGGCGGCGGGCGACCTGCACACCTTGGGTAAGCGCATCGTCATGGGGTGTCTCAAGGCGCAGATGATCGATGTGATCGATCTGGGCGTGAACGTTCCCGCAGAGAAATTCGTGGACGAGGCGGTAGCGCGCGGCGCGCAGGTCATCGGCATCTCGGCGATGATGGTGCATACCGCGCGGGGTGAGAAAGGCGCACTCAAGGTGCGCAAGATACTCAAAGAGCGCGGACTGGAAAGAAAGATCAAGCTGGTAGTCGGCGGCGCACCGTTCCGCTACGACCCCGAGTTATACAAGGTAGTGCAGGCCGATGCAT
This sequence comes from uncultured Gallionellaceae bacterium, assembly GCA_964571195.1. Lineage (GTDB taxonomy): Bacteria > Pseudomonadota > Gammaproteobacteria > Burkholderiales > Gallionellaceae > PALSA-1006. The sequence continues at coordinate 85,015 of CAZNAD010000006.1, forward strand.
GGGCCGAAAACGGCGTCTCCGCATTAAAAGTCATCATGGATTGCATCGCGGAAGTGAAAACGCCCACGAGCATGGAGCGGCTGGTGGCCGCCGCCAACGGCAAGGTGCTCGACCACATTCCTGTGTTCTGTAATCTGCTCGATCAGGGCGCGCGCGAGATGGGCATGTCCATCGAGGACTATTTCTCCAACGGCGAGAACGTGGCCGAAGCGCAACTCCGCATGCTGAAGAAGTTCGGTCACGACAACGTGTGGAGCTTGTTCTATGTGGGCAAAGAGGCCGAACTGTTCGGCTGCAAGAAGATCAAGTTCGCCAATGATGGCCCTCCCAATGTGGAGGATTACATCATCCAGTCCTACGACGACATCGCCAAGCTGCAAGTGCCGGACGACATCAGTACCCATCCCGCCTTCGCCGAGACGGCGAAATGTCTGGCGATACTGAAACGCGAGGTCGGTGGCAAGGTGCCTATCTGCGCTTACCTTACTGCCTCCATGTCATTGCCCGCGCTGTTGATGAGCATGGAGAAATGGATGGAGCTGCTGATGATCGGTGAACCGGCGGTACGCGATATGCTGCTGGAGAAATGTTCCGATTTCTTCCGCAAAGAGATCGAGGCTTATCGCAAGGCCGGGGCGGATATTCTGGTGTACGCCGATCCTTATGGCTCGACCGATATCATCCCCATGAAGCTGTTCAAGGAGTTGTCGCTTAAGTGGATCAAACGCGATCTGGAGCCGGGCGGATTGAACGGCGTGGTGTATTACGTGGGCGGCGCGCGTTTGAACACCGTGGCCGACGAGGTGATACGCGAGGTGGGTATCACCACCTTCTATCCCGGCCCGATGGAGAATATCGTCGATTCCATGCGCATCATCAATGATCGCGCATTGTGCGCCGGCGTCATCAACGACATCAAGCTGCTGGACTGGACGCCGGACGAAGTGCGCGCCGAAGTGAAGCGCATCGTACAGGGCGGATTAAGTGTGGGCAATAAACTATTTTTTGGCACGGTGGTAATGCCTTACGGCATCCCGGACGAGAACATTAAAGCGATGATAGAGGCCGCCAAAGAATACGGTCGGGTGTGACGGAGAGAGGTATGTCTAACGCAAACTGCGTTCTGCTGGGCTGCGGGATATTGCAGCGCGAAGTCGAGTTCCTTATCAAAAAGAACGGCTGGGCGCTGGATACCGACTGGTTGGATTCGTCGTTGCATGTCAATTTCGAGAAGCTCGCACATGAGTTGCAGACCGGGATATTGCGCAACAAGCAGCGCGACATCGTGGTGTTCTATGGTTGCTGCCATCCGCGCATGGAAAAGATATTGGAGACGGCGCACACGTTTCGCACCGAGGGGCAGAACTGTGTGGAGATGCTGCTGGGGCGCGAGCGATTCATGGCGGAGTTGAGCAACGGCGCTTTTTTCCTGTTGGAGGATTGGGCCTTACGCTGGGATGAGGCCATCGGCAAGACCTTCGGCAAGAACCCCGATGTGGTACGGGAGATATTCCAGTTATCCAGTAAATCGATATTGTGTCTGCGCACCCCGTGCTCCGGCGATTTTGAGCAGGCGGCGAACGAGGTCGGCGCGAAGGTCGGTCTGCCGGTGCGCTGGATGGATGCGGGGCTGGAGCATCTGGAAGCGGTGTTGCGGCAGGCGGTGGAGCGCAAGCTCGAAGATCGGTCGCGTGAGATTCGATATGCAGAGTAACGAACCGGAAATATCCAAATGCTAGACAGCTTACAACCCATCAACCTCATTCCCCACGGCTACTGCCTCTCGTGGCAACCCGATCTTGTTGCCGCGCTGGTGATCGGGAATTTACTGATTGCGCTGGCATATTTCACCATTCCGCTTGTGATCCTGAATTTTATCCGCCAGCGCAAAGACATCGACTTTCAACATCTGCACTGGTTGTTCGCCGGGTTCATCGTCACCTGCGGCATCACACATCTGCTGCATGTGGTCGAGTTGTGGTATCCGGTCTATTACTTTGAAGCGGTGATGGACATTCTGACGGCGCTCATTTCGATTGTGGCTGCGGTCATACTTTGGAGGTTGCTGCCGACGCTGGTCAGTCTGCCCAGCACCCATCAGATGATCGAGGCTAATCGCGAGTTGCAGAAGAAAAGTGCCGATCTGCTGGATAGGGAAACGCAACTGCGCAATCTGGGTGATAGTCTGCCGGACAGCTTTCTCTATCAATACACACTGGAGAGTGACAAGCCAAAATTCCTGTATATCAGTTCCGGTATCGAGCGCTTGAACGGCCTTAAGGCTGAGACAGTGGTGCTGGATGCGATGCTGTTGCTGGGGCAGATCGATCCGAAACAGGTTGATGAGTATGCGGAAAAACAGGCGGTGAGTTTGCGCGACATGAGCGACTTCGAGATGGAATTGCGTATGCGCAGAGCTGACGGGGAGTGGCGCTGGATACAAACGAAGTCACGGCCGCGCAAGAAGAGCGATGGACAGGTGATTTGGGACGGTATCGCCACCGATATTACAGACCGGCACCTGTTCCAGTCAGAGATCAATCGTTTGGCGCAGGCTATCGAGCAGAATCCGACGGGGGTGGTGATCACCGATGTGGATGGCACGTTGGAATACATGAATGCCGCTTGTTCGCGTATCAGCGGTTATCAATTTTCCGAGGCGTATACCAAGGCAAGAAGCCCGCGCGAGATCATTTCGACCGAGATGACAGAAGCGGAATTCAGTGCGGTGCAGGCGCAGTTGATGTCCGGGAAGACTTGGAGCGGAGAGATGCGTAACCAGCGCAAGGACGGCAAGATGTATTGGGAGCAAGTGACTGTCTCGCCGGTCTACGATAACGAAGGCAAGGTGACGAGTTATCTCTATCTACGCCGTGATGTGAGCGAGCAGAAGAATGCCGAGGCAAATTTGAAGTTGCGCAGTGCCGCATTGGAGCGGGCCAGTGCCGACCTGACGCGATTCGCCGATGTGTCCGCACATCATCTGATGGAGCCAACCCGCCGTCTGACCAGTTATGCGCAGCAGTTGCGTTCGCGTGTGTCGGCTCTGCCCGGAGTCGGGCAGGACGACGAGCTGCGTGTCTCCCTCGACTATATCGAACAGGATGCGGGGCGCTTGCGCACGATGGTGCGTGATATCCAGCTCTACCTGTCTGCCGGTATACCGCGCGGCGAGGTCGTGATGGAAGATGCAACTGCGGTCGTGGAGCTTGTGCGTCAACGCATGGCGGCAAAGCTGGATGCGCTCAAGTGTTCGCTGGAGGCGGCTCCTTTGCCGAAAGTGATGCTGGATAGGCCGCGCTTGACCGATCTGTTCATCGTACTGCTCGACAATGCCTTGCGCCACGGGCAGTCGATCGACCCGGATGTTCCCTCGCGCATACGCATCAGCGGCGAAAGAGGCGAGGGGTTCAGCCGCTTCCGCATCTGCGACAACGGCAGCGGCATCCCGGTCGAATATCTGGAGCGCGTGTTCGAGATATTCGAGCGCCTATCGGTGAAGACCGGGGAAGGCGGAACCGGTATCGGGCTGTCTATCGCCCGCCGCATCGTCGAAAGCCGCCACGGAAAGATATGGATCGAGAATCTGCCCGAGGGCGGGGCGATGGTGGTGTTTGAACTGCCGGATGAGGAATGATCATGTTGCACGGAAATTCAGCGCATTTCGACATACTGCTGGTGGAAGACGAACTGGCGGATGCCCATCTGGTACGCACGGCAATGCAACAATGCAATCTGCCGTGCAATCTGCATCACGTGCAGGATGGAGTGGAGGCGCTTGAGTTCCTGCGGCGCGAAAGCAGCCGATATGACGATGCACCACAACCCGATCTGATCCTGCTTGATCTCAACATGCCGCGCATGAATGGCCGCGAACTACTCGCTGTCCTCAAAGCGGACGAGCGTCTGGCGAGCATTCCTGTAGTGGTGCTCACGACGTCGGGAGTGGAGCGTGATGTCGAGAGCGCCTATCGTCTGCACGCTTCTGGATTTATCACCAAGCCCGCAGATATGGACGAATTCACGACAGCCATGCGCAGTTTATTAGGCTATTGGCTGAGATTGACACGTTTGCCCAAGAAAGAATGAATATGAAACACAGTTTTTCCTGCCGGATATTGTTGGTAGAAGACGACGCGAGTGATGCCCATCTGTTCCGTCAGTTGTTGAAGCAAGTAAGCGATGCGATATTCGAGGTCATCTGGGCGAAGAATCTGGCCGAGGCACAGGAGCACCTGAAGGCGGATAGCCCTGACATCGTGTTGCTCGATCTGACACTGCCGGATTCGAGTGGATTGAATACAGTCCAGGCTGGCAGGGCGGCGGCGGGTATGCTGCCGCTGATCGTGCTCACCGGACACGATGATGCGGAATTCGCCTTGCAGACGCTGGAGGCTGGAGCGCAGGATTACCTGATCAAAGGTGCTTTTGGAGCCGATGAGCTGGTGCGTGCCATCCGGTATGCCATGAGCCGGGCCAAACTGGAGCAGCGGCTGTCCGAAGCCGAGGAGCGTTGGCGTTTTGCTCTGGAGGGGGCGGGGGATGGCGTATGGGATTGGAACGTGCAGACCGGAGAGGTCAAATTTTCCAGATACCTGAAAGCGATGCTCGGTTATGGTGAAGGCGAGATGAAAGACTCTCTCGATGAGTGGACGACACGTATCCATCCAGATGATGCGGCACAGGTGATGGAAGAGATACAGGAATATTTCGATGGCAGTATCGCGACTTATGCCAAAGAGCATCGTTTGCGTTGCAAGAACGGAAAATGGAAGTGGATATTGGATCGCGGCAAGGTAGTGAGTCGCGACGCCGACGGCAAGCCGTTGCGCATGATCGGGACGCATACCGATATCGACATGTTGAAACAGGCCGAGGAGTTGTCGCGATTGTCCAATACGGTGTTTAACACTGTGGATGAAGCCATTGTGGTGACGGATGCCGACAACCATATCATCATGGTTAATCCATCGTTCACACGGGTCACCGGTTATACCCTCGAGGATGTCTCCGGCAAGAATCCCAGTGTGCTCGCGAGCGGCAAGCACGGGAAAGATTTTTATCGCGAATTATGGGGAAAACTCAGTAGCAACGGGGGCTGGAGCGGAGAGATATGGAACCGCCGCAAGAATGGTGAGGCCTATGTCGAGTGGGCATCAATCAAGCAGGTTGTTGATGCTCAGGGTAAGCCGACCCATTATGTCGCAGCCTTTTCCGATATCACGGTGCGCAAGGCCAACGAAGAGAATATCCGCCATCAGGCGCAATATGATGCGTTGACCGATCTGCCCAACCGGGTATTGTTGTTCGACCGCTTGCAACAGGCGTTGGCGCAAGCGAAACGAGACAAAGCACGCCTTGCCCTGATGTATGTCGATCTCGACAGGTTCAAACAGATTAACGACAGTCTGGGGCACACCATCGGCGATATGGTGTTGCAGCAAGCGGCTGAGCGCATGCAGGATTGTGTGCGCGAGGTCGACACGGTGGCGCGTATCGGCGGGGACGAGTTCATCGTGTTGCTGCCCATCATCGAGAACGACGAAGATGCCCTCATCGTGGCCGAGAAGATCCGTCTGGTGTTGTGCCAGCCATTCGAGATATCCGGGCAAAGCCTGCAGCTCTCATCCAGTATCGGCGTCGCCGTCTATCCCGACCATGGCACGACCGAGGACGAGATCACCGGCAACGCGGATATCGCCATGTATCTCGCCAAGGAGGCCGGGCGAGATAACGTCAAATTGTTCCAGCGGGGGATGAGGGTTTCCGATTGAACATACTGCGCCATTTGGGTAAGTCTGTGTAAGACTATTGTTTGCCTAATGGAAGGCGCTTCATGCGTTAAAATGGTGCCTCGTTTCACTAATCTTTTCTTTAGCCCATGCTCGAAATCGTGTTGATCGTTGCGGCGTTGCTGTCTTTGGCCTTGCTGGTGATCGTCGTGGTTATGCTCCGCAATCTGCCGGCGCAGTCCGCCCGGGTGCTGGAGCAGCAGCACCGCGCCATGTTGACCGATCTGCACGACGGGCTGAACAAGCAGGGTGACCGTTTGATCGCGGCGCAGGCTGCCGAGTCGGAGCGTTTGCGGGCGGCGGTGGGCGAGGAGTTGCGCGCGACGCGCGATGCGCTGAATGCGCTGCAAGCCAAGCAGGACGAGCTGCGCAGCGAGATGCTCTCCAAGACGCTGGAGAAATTGGCCGAGCAGGGGCGCGAAGACCAGAAACTCATTCAGGATTCTTTCCGCAATGCCACGCAACATCTGGCGACCAGCATCGAGACCTTGTCCAAGACCGTGGATGGCCGTCTGGAGCAGATCGGCGGCAAGGTCAACGAACGACTGGACGAGGGCTTCAAAAAGACCAACGAGACTTTTGTGAGTGTGATGGCGCGGCTGGCGACCATCGACGAGGCGCAGAAGAAGATCGACGGGCTGACCACCAACGTGGTGAGCTTGCAGGAATTGCTGGGCGACAAGCGTTCGCGCGGCGCGTTCGGCGAGGTGCAACTGGAAGGGCTGGTGCGCAACATCCTGTCGCCGCAGGCATACGAGATGCAATACACCCTGCCGAATGGCACACGCGCCGACTGTGTGTTGAAATTACCGGAGCCCACCGGCATGGTGGCGGTGGATTCCAAATTCCCGCTGGAAAACTATCACCGCATGTTCGATGCGGCGAGTCCTGCCGAGCGGTTGGTGGCCGAGAAGCAGTTTAAAGCCGACATCAAAAAACACGTGGATGACATCGGCAGCAAATACATCATCGCCGACGTGACCTCGGACGGCGCGGTGATGTTCATCCCTGCCGAGGCGGTGTTCGCCGAGATACACGCGCATCATTCCGACATCGTGGACTACGCCATGCAGCGCCGCGTGTGGATCGTGTCGCCGACTACCTTGATGGCGGTGCTAAATACCGCACGTGCGGTGATGAAGGATGTGGAAACGCGCAAGCAGGTGCACATCATCAAAGATGAGCTAGGCAAGCTGGGCAAGGAGTTCGGGCGCTTCGATGAGCGCATGAAAAAACTCGCCGACCATATCCGTCAGGCACATGAAGACGCACAGGATGTACGCACCACCAGCCAGAAGATATCGAAACGCTTCACCAGCATCGAGCAGGTGGAGCTGGATCATCCGGTTTTATTGCCGGATACGGAATAAACAGGATGTTGTGAGTCTATGAAAATCGCTATCGCCCAGATTAATTGCACCGTCGGCGATCTTGCCGGAAATGCCGCAAAGATCGTCCAGCATGCGCAACGCGCCAAAGAACAGGGCGCTGCCATCCTGCTTACACCGGAACTCAGTTTGTGCGGCTACCCGCCTGAAGACCTGTTGCTGCGAGATGGTTTCTATCGTGCTTGTGATGCGGCACTGCGCGATTTGGCCAGACAGGTCTCGGATATCACGCTCATCGTCGGCCATCCACACGAGGAAGACGGGGAGTTCTATAACGCGGCTTCGGAGTTGCGCGACGGCGAGATCGTTTCCACCTATCACAAACACTCGCTACCCAACCACAGTGTGTTCGACGAAGAACGCTATTTTGCACACGGAGATACTCCCTGTCTGATCGAGATGGACGGGGTCAAGTTTGGCATCATCATCTGCGCCGATGTGTGGCATGAATATGCCGCGATCCGCGCCAAAGAGGCCGGAGCGCAGATGCTGCTGGTATTGAATGCTTCGCCCTACCACTTCAATAAACAGGCTACCCGTTACGACACCATACGCGAACGCATCGGTGATACCGGGCTGGCGGTGGTGTACGCCAATATGGTGGGCGGGCAGGACGAGCTGGTATTCGACGGCGGTTCCTTCGTGATGGACGAGCGCGGCAAGGTGACACATCAGCTGCCGGTGTTCGAAGAGACGTTGGGGCTGGTCGAGGTGCGGGATGGCAAGCTCGTGCCGGGGGTGTGTGCGGCAATCGAACAGGACGAAGCCAGTATCTACCGTGCTCTGTGTATGGGGGTGCGCGATTACATCACCAAAAATCGCTTTCCGGGGGTGTTGCTGGGCCTGTCTGGCGGCATCGACTCGGCACTGACGCTGGCGGTGGCGGTGGATGCGCTAGGGGCGGACAAGGTACGTGCGGTGATGATGCCGTCGCCTTACACGGCGCAAATCAGCATCGACGATTCGCGCGAGATGGTCAGGTTGCTGGGGGTGGGGTATGAAGAGCTGGACATCCAGCCGACCTTCGCCGCGCTACAGGAGACCCTGTCGCCCCTGTTCCAGGGCTTGCCGGTCGATACCACCGAGGAAAACTTGCAGGCGCGCATACGCGGCGTGCTGCTGATGGCTCTATCCAACAAGACCGGAGCCTTGGTGCTGACCACGGGTAACAAGTCGGAGATGACGGTCGGTTATTGCACGCTGTATGGTGATATGGCGGGCGGTTTCGCCGTGCTCAAAGATGTCAGCAAAACCTGGGTCTACCGGCTGTCGAACTATCGCAACAGCTTGGGGCGGGTGATCCCCGAGCGCATCATCACCCGACCGCCCAGCGCCGAACTGAGGCCGGATCAGACCGATCAGGACAGCCTGCCGCCATACGATGTGCTGGATGCCATCATGGCGCTGTTCGTGGAGAAGAATCTCAGCATCCCCGAAATCATCGGGCGCGGTTACGCCGAGGCGGATGTGCAACGCGTGGTGAGACTCATCCGCATCAACGAGTACAAGCGCCGCCAGGCACCGGTCGGCGTGCGTATCACGGATCGCGGTTTCGGCAAGGACTGGCGTTATCCGATCACGGTACGTTATCAGGACGATTTTTAGTTATACTTGCAGCACTTCATATTGTGAGAGCCATCATGAAAAAAATCGAAGCCATCATCAAACCGTTCAAACTCGACGAAGTACGCGAAGCCTTGTCCGAACTGGGGGTCAGCGGTCTGACCGTGACCGAGGTCAAGGGTTTTGGTCGCCAGAAGGGGCATACCGAGCTGTATCGTGGCGCGGAATATGTGGTGGATTTCCTGCCCAAGATCAAGGTCGAGATCGTGGTGACTGCCGAGATGATGGACCGGGCTGTCGAGGCTATCATCAAGGCATCGCGTACCGGCAAGATCGGTGACGGCAAGATCTTCGTCACTTCGATCGAACAGGTCATCCGTATCCGTACCGGCGAGACAGGGGCTGAGGCAGTCTGATCGCCTCGCCACACGCCTCGCGCGTGTTTCAGTATTCCGCTCCGTTGCGTTGCTGCGGGTTATAACAAGTTGTGATCGTTAGGTGTCAGGACTGTATTCCCCTATGTCAGAACCCTCAGCAATCGGCCGCTTCAAGATCGTCCGTGAAATATCCAAAGGCGGGCAGGGCACTGTCTATCTGGCGGACGATCCGCAACTCGAACGCCAGGTCGCCATCAAGGTATTGCGCGTCACCTCCCCGCTGCAGCGTGAAAGTCTGTTACGCGAAGCCCGCATCACCAGCCGTTTCCAGCATCCCAACATCGTCACCTTGTATGACGCAGGTGAGCACGAGGGCGTGCCTTATCTGGTCTGTGCTTTCATCGAGGGCGAGACGATAGCCCAGGCGCTCAAGCGCTGCGGGACATTGTCAGTAGCTTATGCCGCCCGTCTGGCAGCGGGGGTGCTCGACGGACTGGCCTATGCACACCAGCAGGGGGTGATGCATCTCGATATCAAGCCGGGTAATGTGATCGTGGCGGCGAACGGGCAGCCGATGCTGCTGGATTTCGGCATCGCCCGCCATGTTGGCAATCCGGCAGATGTCAGCGACGGCATCTCCGGCACCCCCCAATATATGGCCCCCGAACGCATCACGGCTCAGGGGGCCGATTTCCGTTCGGATATCTTCTCGGTCGGCATCATGTTGTACGAGATGGTCACCGGCAAACCGGCGGTTTCAGGCGAGACGGTGGCGCAGGTGTTGCACCGCGCCGCGCACGACCGGGTGGTCGCGCCTTCGAGTATCAACACCCAGGTGGACGAGCGGCTGGAGGTCATTATCCTCAAGGCGGTGGCGAAAAAACCGGAAGACCGTTACCCGGATGCGCAGGCCATGCGTCAGGCCTTGCTGAATTATCTGGATGCCTCTCAGGAGGGGGGCGCGGTACAGGGAGGGGATACCCATAGCACGCTCGATTTCCTGCTGCGGCGTATGCGCAGCAAGAGCGACTTTCCCGCCCTCTCGGGCACCATCGGCGAGATCAACAAGATCGTCTCTTCGGAATCGGATAGTCCCGGCAAGCTGGCAAAGGCCATCTTGCAGGACTTTGCCCTGACCAACAAACTGCTCAAGCTGGTGAACACGGTATCGTTCGGGCAGTTCGGCGGCAATATCAATACCATCTCCAAAGCGGTGGTCATCCTCGGTTTCGATACCGTGCGCAATATCGCAATGACACTGATCCTGCTGGAGTTTTTGCAGAACAAGGCGCAGGCGGTGGAATTGAAGGACGAGGTGATTGCTTCGTTCTTCGCCGGTATCCTCGCTGCCGAATTGTCGGGCGGTCATCCCGGCGAGGCGGAAGAGGCCATGATCTGCGCCATGTTCCATAACTTGGGCAGGCTGCTGGCCACGTTCTATTTCTTCGAAGAGAGCCAGCAGGTCATCCGTCTGATGGAAGACCAAGGCATCAGCGAAGAGCTGGCCTCACTCAAGGTGCTGGGGATGTCGTACAACCAGTTGGGCATAGGAGTGGCGGAGAACTGGAAATTCCCGAACCGGCTCGTTTCGGGCATGCGCAGGTTGCCGCCGGACAAGGTCAGAAAACCGCAAAACGATCTTGACCAGTTGAGTGTCACGGTCAATCTGGCCAACGAGTTGTGCAGGGTGTCGGCAATCACCGATGTTGGACAAAAGAGCAGCGAGCTGCAAAAACTGTCCCAGCGTTATGCCACAGCGGCGCAGGTATCGGAGAAGCGATTATCCGGCGCGCTGGAGAACAGTCTGAACGACCTGTTCCAGCGTTCCAGTTTTCTCGGCATCGTATCCAGCAAAAGCCCGCTGTTGAAACGCATCCGCCAATGGAGCGGTGAACCAGAGACTGCCGAGGCGAACTCCATGGACGGTGTGACGCTGCTCGACACGGTGACGCAGGAAGTGCCGGAAGCGGTGGTACAGCGAGATCCCGAATCGGTGTTGAGCGCGGGCATTCAGGATGTCACCAACACGCTGGTCGAGGATTTCAAACTGAACGATGTGTTGCTGATGGTATTGGAGACGATCTATCGCAGCATGGGCTTCAAACACACGCTGATCTTCATCCGTGACAACAAGCAGAACGCCATGTTGGCCAGATTCGGATTCGGGGAGAATGTGGACGGTATCCTGCCTCATCTGAAATTCTCGCTGACTTTTGTTCCCGACGTGTTCCATCTGGCCGTTGATAAGGGGCTGGATATCGTGATCGAGGATGTGAGCGCCGGAACCATCGCCGACAAGATACCCAAATGGTATAGCGACGCGATCAACGCGCGCTGCTTCCTGTTATTGCCGGTCATGGTGAACAAAAAAGCGGTGGGCTTGATCTATGCCGACATGCAGGTGGCCAACAGCTTGCAGGTGTCCGAACGGCAATTGTCTCTGTTGCGTACGCTGCGCAATCAGGCGGTACTGGCGATCAAACAAAAACTGCCGTAATTTAGTGCTGCTGTTACGTTACTGAGCGTCGCTGATGTGCCAGAAGCAGCCATTTAGGTGGAGCGGGCTGTCGTATTCCTACAGTTGCAAGCGCAGCTACATGATCGCTTGATTGGTACTCTGTCCTCTGTTAGCATTTGGTCATGAAAAACGCGCTCTCAGCCCTGCTGACTATTATTACCACCATTTCACCAATGGTGGGTTAGCGCATTTACTTTCTACTGCAACCCGCCTTGAGGCGGGTTTTTTATTGCCTGTCTCTTGGCACCTTACTTTAACCAAGGAGATCAACATGGCATGCCACCCACTTAAACAAGTTATCGAAGCTGCTGACAAAGCAATCACTGAAGAGGACTTCGATGCACTGATGGAGTTTTATGCGGACGATGCAACGCTTGTCATCAAGCCTGACTTGGTCGCGACAGGCAAAGAACAAATCTATAAGGCGTTTGTCGCGATTGCCGAATATTTCAATCATAGTCTTGTGGTCAAACAAGGTGAGATGCATGTCATTCAGAGCGGGAATACGGCGCTAGTGATCATGGAAACCGTTCTGGAAACGTCTGACCATGCCGATGTGGCGAGTTGCATATCACGGCGCGCCACCTATGTATTCCGTGAAGAGCCTGTCGGCAAGTGGCTTTGTGTTATCGATAATTCATATGGCACTGACTTACTGGGGGCAATGTGAAATGTCGAAGCCACTACCGACACTGCATCTTCTCTGCGGAAAAATCGCCTCTGGCAAATCGACATTAGCAAGGGAACTGGCCAAGACTCCGGACACGGTGATCCTCAGCGAAGACACTTGGCTTGCACATCTCTATCCAGGCGACATCAAGACTGTGGCGGACTATGTTCGTTGTGCTTCGAATTTACGTGGCGCGATCGGGCCACATGTGACCGATTTGCTTCGGATAGGTGTGTCTGTGGTATTGGATTTTCCAGCGAACACCATCGGAAACCGAAAATGGACGAGGTCTCTAATCGACAGAGTCAAATCGGAGCATGTGCTACATTTTCTTGATGTATCGGACGGCGATTGCTTGACACGATTACGTGCGAGAAACACGTCTGGCACTCATGCTTTTGTAGTGGCTGATACCGAATTTGACTTAATCACGAGTTACTTCGTGGCCCCTCAGCAGGAAGAGGGTTTCAACATTATTCGATATTAGATGATCTGAGTCAGCCTAAACTGATCGTTGAGGCATGCAAAAGCATGGCCGAAAATTGCGCTTTGCAGCAAGGCGACAGGCAGATATGGGTCGTTAGCAGCCGGATTGCATAGAGAGCATTTTTGAGTTTTATGTGATTGCTTTGTCCAAGGCTATTTGCTTTCGGCCAGCACTATGTGCTTTAACTTGCTGCGCAAGTTAGCCTACGCCGCAATCTAGTCCTACTGTTTCACAGTAGGAGATCGTGGTTCCGACATAACCTAAAGGTTAGTCTTCACCGCAACTTAGTATTGCTGTTTTACAGCAATACTAAGTTGTCCCGATGTATCAACTCCCGCTCGTCGACGTAACCCAGGATATTCTCGATCTCACTGCTGGGGTGGCGGGCGATGCGGCGGGCTTCGTCGGCGTTATAGTTGACCAGGCCGCGGGCGATGTCAGTGCCGTGCTCATCCAGGATGGCGACCACGGCACCACGCTGAAATTCTCCGCTGACTTCAGTGACCCCGATAGGGAGCAGACTCTTGCCCTCATTGCGCAGGGCGAGTACGGCTCCGGCATCGAGTTTGACCTTGCCGCTGACTTGCAGGTGGTCGGCCAGCCATTGTTTGCGGGCATCCAGTGCCAATGCCGGGGCGGTGAGCAGGGTGCCGATGCTTTCGCCCTGCAGTAGGCGGGGCAGCACATGGTGTTCGTGACCCGATGCGATGGCGGTATGGGCACCGCTGCGGGCGGCACGTTTGGCTGCCAGCACTTTGGTGATCATACCGCCGCGTCCGATGGAGCTGCCCGCTCCGCCCGCGATGGATTCCAGCCGTGCCTCGCCTGCCTGGGCGAGGCTGATGAGCGTGGCGTTGGGGTCTTTGCGCGGATCGGCGCTGAACAGGCCGGTCTGGTCGGTAAGGATGATGAGTGCGTCGGCTTCGATCAGGTTGGTGACCAGCGCGCCCAAGGTGTCGTTGTCGCCGAACTTGATCTCGTCGGTGACCACGGTGTCGTTCTCGTTGATGATGGGGATGACACCAAGGGTGAGCAGGGTACGCAAGGTGGAGCGCGCGTTCAGGTAACGCTCGCGGTCGGCCAAGTCTGCGTGGGTGAGCAGTACCTGTGCGGCGCGCAGGCCGTGTTCGTTGAAGCAGTTCTCGTAGACCTGTACCAGCCCCATCTGGCCGACTGCGGCGGCAGCCTGTAGTTCATGTACCGCACTCGGGCGCTGCTTCCAGCCCAGACGCTGCATACCCTCGGCGATGGCACCGGAAGAGACCAGCACCACCTCGCAGCCGCGCGAGCGCAGGCTGGCGATCTGATGGGCCCAGTTGCCGATGGCCACCGTATCCAGCCCTTGCCCCTGGTTGGTCACGAGGCTGCTGCCGACTTTGACGACGATGCGTTGCGCTTGGGTGAGTACGGTTCTCATCGGGGAGGACTTATTCTTCGTGTATGTTGATCTCGGATTCCTGGCCGCTTTCGGCGATTGCGTCGCGCTCCTGTTCGGCAAGCTGTTCCAGATGCTCCATGATAGCGTATGTCAGTTCTTTACAGCCATCGCCGTTGATGGCCGAGATGGCGAAATAGCGCGTGTCTCCGCCAAATGCCTTGAGGAAGGCAGCGATCTTCTCCTCGCGTTCCGGCAACAGGTCGAGTTTGTTCAGAATCAGCCAGCGTGGTTTGAGGTACAGCGCCTCATCGTATTTTCTCAGTTCGTTGAGGATGGCATGTGCCTCATGCACGGGATCGACACCTTCGTGCATCGGGGCGATATCCACCAGATGCAGCAACAGGCGGGTACGTGCCAGATGGCGCAGGAACTGGTGTCCCAAGCCCGCGCCTTCCGCTGCGCCCTCGATCAGGCCGGGGATGTCGGCGATGACGAAGCTCTTTTCCGCATCTACACGCACCACCCCCAGATTCGGATGCAGTGTGGTGAAAGGGTAGTCGGCGACTTTGGGGCGCGCGGCGGAGACGGCGCGGATGAACGTCGATTTGCCCGCATTGGGCATGCCCAGCAGGCCGACATCGGCCAGCACTTTTAATTCGAGCTGTAGTTCGCGGCGCTCACCTTCTTCGCCGGGCGTGCATTGGCGCGGGGTGCGGTTGGTGCTGGATTTGAAATGCAGGTTGCCCAAGCCGCCTTTGCCGCCTTTTGCCAGCAGCGCCTTTTCCCCGTCGTGGGCGAGGTCGGCGATCAACTCGCCGGTGTTGATGTCGGTGATGACCGTACCGACCGGCATACGCAGGATGACATCATCGGCACCTTTGCCGTAACAATCGGCTCCGCGACCCGATTCACCGTTCTTGGCGCGATGGTGGCGGGCGAAGCGGTAATCGACCAGGGTATTGATGTTGCGGTCGGCGACCGCGTAGACGCTGCCGCCCCAACCGCCGTCACCACCGTCCGGGCCGCCCTTGGCGATGTATTTCTCACGACGAAAGCTGGCTGCGCCGTTGCCGCCGTCGCCCGCGATGACTTCGATCTTGGATTCGTCGATGAATTTCATATGCCTTCAATACCGTTCGCCCTGAGTAGCCCGAGCAGCGGGCGTATCGAAGGGCTAAAACAAAAAAGCCCTACCGGTAAGTAGGGCCTGTTGCACTTCGCCGGAAGCGGTTAAGCCGCGACGATGCTGACTGTCTTGCGTTTTGCTGCACCTTTGATGGCGAACACGACCTTGCCGGTGATCTTGGCAAACAAAGTGTGGTCTTTACCCATGCCGACGTTGTCGCCCGCGTGAATCTGTGTGCCGCGCTGGCGAATGATGATGCTGCCGGCGCTGATCAGTTCACCGCCGTAGCTTTTTACGCCAAGTCGTTTCGAGTGCGAGTCGCGGCCGTTACTGGTACTGCCGCCGCCTTTTTTCGATGCCATGTTATAGCTCCTTCAGAATTAAGCCGAGATGCCGTCGATGCGGATCTCAGTGTAGTTTTGACGATGACCTTGATGCTTTTGATAGTGCTTACGACGGCGCATCTTGAAGATGCTGACCTTGTCGTGGCGGCCGTGGGAGACGATAGTCGCCTTGACGGAAGCGCCGCTCAACAGTGGCTTGCCGACAGATACCTTGTCGCCATTGCCGACCATCAGCACTTGATCCAACACAATCGCGCCGCCGACATCACCGGCGACGGTTTCAATCTTTAGGGTCTCGCCCTGATTAACGCGATATTGCTTACCACCGGTTTTGATTACTGCGTACATAACGACCTCGCTTGAATGCGGTTTTACAGAGCCGCGCATTATACATATATCGGCCTAACCGTCAAAATCCTTTTTTAGGCTATCAACGTTTCATCGAATCGAAGAATTCGGCGTTGTTTTTGGTCGCTTTGACCTTGTCCAGCAGGAATTCCATGGCTTCCAGCTCGTCCATAGGGTAGAGCAGCTTGCGCAACACCCAGATACGCTGCAATAAGTCCTGTTTGATCAGCAGCTCTTCCTTACGTGTGCCGGAGCGATTCACGTTGATGGCGGGGTAGATACGTTTCTCGGCCATGCGGCGATCCAGATGGATCTCCATGTTGCCGGTGCCCTTGAATTCCTCGTAGATCACATCGTCCATACGGCTGCCGGTGTCCACCAGCGCGGTGGCGATGATGGTGAGCGAGCCGCCTTCCTCGATATTACGCGCTGCGCCGAAGAAGCGTTTCGGGCGTTGCAGCGCGTTGGCATCCACACCGCCGGTCAATACCTTGCCGGAAGAGGGGATGACGGTGTTGTAGGCGCGTGCCAGACGGGTGATGGAATCGAGCAGGATGATGACATCCTTCTTGTGCTCGACCAGACGTTTGGCTTTTTCCAGCACCATCTCGGCCACTTGTACGTGGCGTGTGGCTGGTTCATCGAAAGTCGAGGCGACCACTTCGCCGCGCACCGTGCGGCTCATTTCGGTCACTTCTTCGGGGCGTTCATCGATCAGCAATACGATCAGGATCGCATCGGGATGATTGGCAGAGATGGAGTGCGCGATGTGCTGCAACATGACCGTCTTGCCGGACTTGGGCGAGGCCACCAACAGACCGCGTTGTCCTTTGCCGATCGGGGCGACGATGTCGATGATACGTCCGGTGATGTTCTCTTCCGCGCGGATGTCGCGCTCCAGAGAGAGTTGCTGTGTCGGGAACAGTGGTGTCAGGTTCTCGAACAGGATCTTGTTCTTGGCGTTCTCCGGCGGCTCACCGTTGACCTTGTCCACTTTCACCAGCGCGACATAACGCTCGCCCTCTTTCGGGGTGCGGATCTCGCCCTCGATGGAATCGCCGGTATGCAGATTGAAGCGGCGTACCTGGCTGGGGCTGACGTAGATATCGTCGGGGCCGGCCAGGTAAGACGTATCCGGCGAACGCAAGAAACCGAAGCCATCCGGCAATACCTCCAGCGTACCCTCACCGAAGATGCTCTCGCCTTTCTTCGCCTGGTTCTTCAGCAGCGCAAAGATCAAATCTTGTTTGCGCATACGGTTGGCGTTGTCGATCTGGTTGGTGGTCGCCATTTCCACCAGTTCGGTGATGTGTTTGGTCTTGAGGTCGGATAGATGCATATGGATGGGGTGTGCGGAGGTTTAAGAAGTGGAGCTGGAAAAGTAACGGTTAAGCGGGAAAGACCCGCGCGACTGAACTATCTTGAATGTCTTGTGCTGTTAGTTATTGTGCTGCCGGGGACGAAACAGGAAAGTTGCAGGCGCGAGGTTAATGGGTTCAGATGTGGCTGTCAATAAACGCGGTGAGTTGGGATTTGGACACGGCACCGACTTTGGTGGCTTCGATGTTGCCGTTTTTGAACAGCATCAGTGTCGGGATGCCGCGCACACCGTATTTTTGAGGTGTCTGCTGGTTCTCGTCCACATTGAGTTTGGTGATGGTGATGCGTCCGGCGTATTCTTTGGCGACCTCGTCGAGGATGGGGGCGATCATGCGGCAGGGGCCACACCACTCAGCCCAATAATCGACCAATGTAGGCAAAGGCGCTTGCAGTACCTCTGCGGTAAAAGTGTCATCGGTGACATAACGGATGTGTTCGCTCATGTTTGATTCTCGCTGTAATTAGTAAATCGGAAAATGCTGCTGCGGAAGTAAATGGTGATGTGTCGCTAAAATTCAAGCCGCATCCTAACGAAAAAATGTGCCGCTGTGAAGAAGAAATAAAAGACGATAATAATCAACATGAAAGACTGCATATTTGGCTGTTGTGTGGACTTGTGACGGGCAATATGCCGGATGTTTGAGGCTGATCGGGAGGTACTCTGGATCACATCCGCCAGAGATAGAGCTTGGAATGATGCAGGTCTGCGGTGGCGATGGTTTCGTGCGGGGGCTGATCGGGCACGGCGAAGGTGTTGCTGATGAACAGTGTGCCGGGACGCATCTCCTGTCTCGCTTTGTTCCACAGATCGGCCATCGGTACGGGTGAAAGGTAGGCAAACACCACGTCATATCGGGACAGGTCACACTCCCATAGACTGCCCCAATGCACGCTACAGTTGCGGTAAGCACCGGACTTCACACGCAACCAACTCCACAGGAATGGCAGCGGAGCGGCCTCCACGCCGTGATAGTGCCCGTGCGGGTTCGTCCGGGCAAGGTAGGTCAGCACCCCGCCGATACCGGAGCCGAGATCGACAAAAGTGAACGGTTCGGCAGGGAGCCTGCCTGCCAGTGCCTGCCATACTTTCTCGCTGGAGAGATAGAGCGGGACCTGGCTGCGGAAGGTGCTCCAATACACCACCAGCATGACCAGAAAGGCGACAAGGAAGAAAGTCGGTGCGAGCGAGAGCGATAAGGTCAGCAGCAGTGCCGGGACGAATAACAACTGGATCGGCAACCACCATCGGTCCATCTTGAGCAAATGGCTGAACAGGGCCGCCAGAACTCCGCACAGGAGCGCGAATGTCAGCGCCGACAGCCGTTGGCTGAGCATCTGCGTGATAATCGCCAGCACCACCGCCAGGCTTTGCAGAAGCAGGGCGAGTACCGCAGGGGGAAGCTTGCGGCGGCGGGTATCAGACATGGTATTCCACCACACGGTAATAGCCGCCGAATAGCGGAGTTTCGCTTTCCAGACGTATCGTCTTGTGCTGGCCTACCGCACAGCTTTGTATCAAGGCATGCAGGTCGCCGTGCCAAAAGCCGGACAGGAACGGTTCCAGCTTTTCCTGCAACCAGCGCAACGGTGCGAAGCGGTGCAGGGGATGCCGACCTTGGTTGTGGCCGTATTCCGCGATCAGCAGGCGACCTCCGGGGCTTAATACACGCATCACTTCCGCCAGTGCCCGTGCGCGCGCATCGTTGGGCAGCTCATGCAACAGGAAGAAAATGATTACGGTATCGAAACTGTTTGCGGCATAAGCCAGCGACTCCGCATCCATCTGCGCCATCGAGACTTGATCCGGCGCGCTCAGTTTGCCCCGGGTCGCGGCAAGCTGGATGCGGGCGACATCCATCACATGCAGTTGCTGCGCAGGAGCTGCCCGAAGCAGCGCCGGAGTCAGTGCACCATAGGCGCAGGTGAGTTGCAGGGTGCGTGTCGCGTGTCGTGCCGTGTAACGCCGCAGCACCTCGTTCAGGATGCGGCGATAGTGACCAAACAAGATCAGATCGATGACCCAGTGGTGGTCGAAGAACCAGACGCCGCGCGGCGACAGGTAGGCCCACCAGTAATGGCGTGCCAGGTATTCGGGGATGCCGGCGGAGTGGTAGCGCCCGATGCCGTTGCCCATCAGCGTTGCAATCCGGCCTCGACCTCGGCACGGCGAGCCTGCCCGAGCAGAAGCTCAACCAGAGTCAGCGCGAAGTCTATTGCGGTGCCGGGGCCGCGCGAGGTGATGATGCGGCCGTCCACTACTACGGACGCCGTTTGCTGGTTTACCTGGGGGTAAGGCGCGAGTGCGCCGGGGAATGCGGTTGCTGTTCTGTCATCTAGCAGTCCGGCGGCGGCTAGTACCGACGGGGCGGCACAGATCGCAGCGATATGTTTCCCTTGGTCCGCCATCCGTCTGAGCAGGGAGGCGATGCGGGGGTCGGCTTTGAGATTGTTGGTACCGGGTTGTCCGCCGGGTAACACGATCATGTCGAATTCCTGTCGCAGCGCGGTTTCCAGCGTCATGTCCGGCAGCAATATCACGCCTCGGCTGGCGCGTACCGGCTGAGGATCAAGCCCCGCCGAGACCACATCGATCTTGGCGCGGCGCAAGATATCAATCACCGTGACCGCTTCGATCTCTTCACAGCCTTGGGCGAGCGGAACCAGAACGCTGGGCATGGATAACGCGCGGATCAGAAATTGCCGACGAGTTGCACACCCGAAAGGTCGGGGCCGAACATCGGCAGCAACACGAGCTTGTTGCCACGGAACGAGCGGTTATGCTCCACGACGTTTTTGCCGACCAGTGTGCCGATGAATGCCGAAGCGGTCACATCGGAAGCAAAGTGAGCGTCGTTATACATACGCGCAACAGCCACCAGTCCGGCGGTGGAGTAGGCCGCATAACTCACCCAGGCCGCTTCGTAATGCGAGGCGAACACGGCAGCCAGCGTGAAGGCTTCCGTGGCATGTCCAGATGAAAACGAGGTGTTGTTGTTGAGACTGGTATAGCCCTGGAAATTGTGGATGCCCTGATTGTCACGGGGACGATAACGCGAGGTGGAAGTCTTGATCGTCTGGTTGATGGTTGCCGAGATCATGCTGGCGGCGATCAGGTCCTGGGAGACCTGTACGGTCTTCTCATCGCTGGTGATCGCGCCGACCAGGTAATAACCTCCCATCAGGCCGAAGGCATAGGTCTGCCCGAAGTTTTCCACCTTGTTCAGCAGGTCGTGGGTGTCGTTGCCTCGCGGCTGTTTGCGCATGTAATCGCGCACCTCGGCATCGGCGACGACGGAGACTCCGGCGACAGCCAGCGCTGCCCAGCCCACCTTCTTCCAGTCTTGAGCCTCCCAGCGCGTTGGTGCGGTGAAGACGTATTTGTAATCTTCCACGATGACGGAGCCCAGTCCGGGCGTTTCGGCAGCGCGGGCAAGGTGTGCCGGGATCAGAGAGAGCGTGGCGCTACAGAGCAGTGCAGAGAGACAGTATCGGGAAGCAATTTTCATATGGGGATCAGTCGCGGAAATTTTGATATTGCAGGGGGAATTCGGTGATGGATTTCTTGATGAAGGCGATGGCGGCTTGCAGGTCGTCGCGGTTCTTGCCGGTGACGCGCACGGTGTCGCCCTGGATGCTGGCTTGCACCTTCATCTTGCTGTCCTTGATGAGCTTGACGATCTTCTTCGCCAATTCGGTTTCCACGCCCACCTTCACGGTGCAACTGCGCTTCACTTTATTGCCACTCACCTTTTCGACTTTATCGCTGATGTCCAGGCACTTGATATCCACGCCGCGCTTGGTCAGTCTGCCGTTGAGGATGTCCTGCACCTGATTCATCTGGAATTCGTTGTCGGCATGGACCGTCAGTACCAGTTCCACCTGCTCGACACGGGCGTCGGAACCCTTGAAGTCAAAGCGCGTGCTGACTTCCTTGTTGGTCTGCTCGACCGCGTTTTTCACTTCGGTCTTATCTACTTCTGAAACGATGTCGAAAGATGGCATTGAAAATCTCCTTAAGAAATTAACCACAACACACCGCAACGAGGTGTGTTGCGGCGAAGACTTACCTTTAGGTTAGTCGGAGCCAAAACTGCAAACGTAATCGACCGCGCTCGCGCCGGTATGGATGTCGAAGCTGCTGTTCTCGGTCACTTTGAAGCTGCTGCCTGCGGCATAAGTCTTGAACGCGCTTTCTCCGGCGATTTTCACCGAGCATTCGCCCGCAGTGATCTCCATCAGTTCCGGTACGCCGACGTTGAAGGTGAGCTGGCTATTCGGCAGCACCACGCCCACGGTCTTGCGCGAACCATCGGGGAAGAACACCGAGTGCGATACGCATTTCCCATCGAAGAATACGTTGGATTTTTTCCCGACGCTGACGTTATCGAATTTGTCTGACATGTTGAGTTTTCCTTGTTGATTGCGTGTTGATTATTTGGGTTCGTTAGCTTTGACGCCTTTTTGATAGGTGACGTAGATGTACACCGGGATGCCAAGGTCACCGAGCTGTTTCTCGATCAGCGGCTTTACCTCGTTCCAATCCAGACCGCTCACGCCGCAGGCGAGACGCGGTAAAGCCAGGCTGCTGATTTTTTCTTTTTGCACCAAGCTGCGCAGTGCATGCAGCGCGTGGTTCACATGGCTGGGGCTGGCGTGGCCGGGCTTGCTGCCGTGTGCGTAAGCGGCATCTTGCGTGAACAGATTGACGAGGTAACGTCCATCGGCACTCATCCATGTCCACAACTCGCCCGACTTGGGGTGCTGCGTCTGGCAGTAATGACGGAAATCCTTGTACATCGCCGGCATGCGCTCGCGTAACTGCAACGCCAAGCCGTGATGGAAGTCGTCGTTCGGTGCGACGCCTTGCGCGACGGCCTTGGCACCGCTCAACAGAATGTCACCGCTCAGCTCATGCAGCATGATGCCTCCTACAGTGTTTACTTGCGACTTTTCAGGTTGGCCGCGATACGCATACGCAGCGCATTCAGTTTGATGAAGCCGCCCGCATCCTTCTGGTCGTAAGCGCCCTTGTCGTCCTCGAAGGTGGCGATGGTCGGATCGAACAGCGAATCAGTCTTGGAATCACGACCGACGACGATCACATTGCCCTTGTACAGCTTGACGCGCACCCAGCCGTTGACGCTGTTCTGGGTATGGTCGATCAGCGTCTGGATGGCGATACGCTCCGGGCTCCACCAGTAGCCGTTGTAGATCATGCTGGCGTAACGCGGCATCAGGTCGTCCTTCAGATGCGCCACTTCACGATCCAGCGTGATGGACTCGATAGCGCGGTGCGCCTTGAGTATGATGGTGCCGCCGGGGGTTTCGTAGCAACCGCGCGACTTCATGCCGACGTAGCGGTTCTCGACCAGGTCTAGGCGACCGATGCCGTGTTTGCCGCCAAGCTCGTTCAGCTTGGTCAACACTTGTGCGGGTGACAGCTTCGTCCCGTTCAACGCCACGATGTCGCCTTTGGCGAATTCGAGGTCGAGGTATTCGGCTTGATCCGGTGCCTTTTCAGGTGACACCGTCCAGCGCCACATGCTCTCTTCGGCCTCGGCAGCGGGGTCTTCCAGATGGCGGCCTTCGAAGCTGATGTGCAGCAGGTTCGCGTCCATGGAGTAGGGCGAGCCGCCGTTCTTGTGCTTCATGTCGATGGGGATGCCATGCTTCTCGGCGTAAGCCAGCAGCTTCTCGCGTGACAGCAAGTCCCATTCGCGCCACGGCGCGATGATCTTGATGCCGGGCTTGAGCGCATACGCACCCAGCTCGAAACGCACCTGATCGTTACCCTTGCCGGTCGCGCCGTGCGAGATGGCCTGCGCGCCGGTCTTGTTGACGATGTCGATCAAACGTTTGGCGATCAGCGGACGCGCGATGGACGTACCCAGCAGATATTCGCCTTCGTACACCGTGTTGGCGCGGAACATCGGGAACACGAAATCGCGCACGAACTCTTCGCGCAGGTCGTCGATGAAGATGTTCTCCGGTTTGATGCCGAATTGCAGCGCCTTCTGGCGTGCTGGTTCCAATTCTTCGCCTTGTCCGAGGTCGGCGGTGAAGGTCACCACTTCGCACTGGTAGGTGTCTTGCAGCCACTTGAGGATGACCGAGGTGTCGAGTCCGCCGGAGTAGGCGAGGACGGCTTTTTTGATGTCGCTCATGTTGAATATCCGTTGATTGATGGTTAGTTGGCTGGTTTCTTGTTGCGTATTTTATTGTCGAATCTTGCTTTGTCGATCACGAAACGCTCATGCGTGCCTTGCGCTATCAAGTCTATGCCGTCGTGTGCGGAGACCGAGAAAATCAACTTCCGGCCTTCGACAGCGAGCAATTCGACGGTCGCCGTCACTTCCAGCCCGGGTGGAGTGGCAGCCTCGTGACTGACGTTGATATGTGTGCCCAGAGATTGTTCGACAGGCCAATCCAAGTGCGGCTTGATCGCCATGATGCAGGCCCATTCCAGAAACCCCACCATAAATCCGGTGGCGAACACTTCCGGCATGGCCAGAAATTCCGGCGATTCAGGGTATAGCGCAGGGACAGTCTTGGTCGGCGGGATCAGGAACTTGTGTTGGTAACGGATACCGGGTTTCAAGGTGTCTTTCATGCGCGCCCCGCAAGAATCAATTGCTCAGTTTGCCCAGCAACAGATATTCCATCAATGCTTTCTGCACATGCAAACGATTCTCCGCCTCATCCCACACCACCGATTGCGCGCCGTCGATGACGCCCGCAGAGACTTCTTCGCCGCGATGCGCGGGCAGGCAGTGCATGAACAGCGCGTCTTTGGCGGCGACATTCAGCATGTCCTCATCCACCTGCCAGTCGGCGAAGTCCTTCATGCGTTCTTCGTTTTCGGCTTCCCAGCCCATCGAGGTCCACACGTCGGTGGTCACCAAGTCGGCACCGCGCGCGGCCTCCATCGGGTCTTTGAATTCTTCATAGTGTTCGTGGCCGTACAAACCGGCACGTTCCGGCTCGACTTCATAGCCGGGCGGGGTGGAGACGTGCACGTTGAAGTCCAGAATCTCCGCCGCTTGCAACCAGGTGTTGCACATATTATTGGAGTCGCCGATCCACGCCACCGTTTTGCCCGTGATGCTGCCGCGATGCTCGACATAGGTGTAGATGTCCGCCAATACTTGGCATGGGTGGTATTCGTTGGTGAGGCCGTTGATGACCGGCACGCGCGAGTTGCGCGCGAAGCGCTCGATGATGTCCTGCTCGAAGGTGCGGATCATCACGATGTCGCTCATGCGGGAGATGACCTGTCCCGCGTCTTCCACCGGCTCACCGCGCCCCAGTTGCGAATCGCGCGTGTTCAGGTAAATGGCCGAGCCGCCAAGCTGGTGCATACCCGCCTCGAACGATAGGCGCGTGCGCGTGCTGGCCTTCTCGAAGATCATCACCAGCGTGCGGTCTTCCAGCGGCCAGTATTTCTGGTAGCGCTTGAAGCGCTCTTTGATGATGCGGGTGCGCTCGAACAGGTATTCCAGTTCGTCGCGGGACAGGTCTTTGAATTGCAAAAAATGCTTGATGGTTTTGCTGCTCATGGCTCACTCCTGCGCCAGAAATTCCGTGACCAGCGGACACAGGATATCCAGCAACTGTTGTGCTTCGGCTTCCGAGAAAATGAGAGGCGGCAACAAACGGATCACGCTGTCGGCGGTCGCATTGATGATCAAACCTTTTTCCAATGCCTTGGCGACCAGCGCACCGCATGGTTTATCCAGTTCGATGCCCAGCATCAGCCCTTGGCCGCGTACCGCAACCAGACCTTTGACGTTGCCCAATCTTGTCTGGAATTGTTGCTTCAGCCATGTGCCCAACTTATCGGCATGGGCGAGCAACTTGTCCTGCTCCATGATGTTCAGTGTGGTCAGCGCGGCAGTGGAAGCCAAGGGGTTGCCGCCGAAGGTCGAGCCGTGGTTACCCGGCTTGAACGTGCCGGTGGCCTTGCCCGCAGCCAGACAGGCACCCACGGGTACGCCGGAGCCCAGGCCTTTAGCCAGAGTCATCACGTCCGGCATGATGCCCGCATGTTGGAATGCGAACCACTTGCCGGTTCTGCCCAGGCCGCATTGCACCTCATCCAGCATCAGCAGCCACTCGTGCTCGTCGCAGATCTTGCGCAAGCCTTGCAGGTAGGCGATGTCGGGCGTGCGGATGCCGCCTTCGCCCTGGATAGGTTCGACCAGCACGGCAACGATGTTCGGTGTGTGCTGCGCGACCTGGCGGATGGCTTCGAGGTCGTTGTAAGGTACGCGCACAAACCCCTTCACCAGCGGCTCAAAGCCTGCCTGCACCTTGCGGTTGCCGGTGGCGGAGAGAGTTGCCAGCGTCCGTCCGTGAAAGGCTTTTTCCATCACGATGATGGTGGGAGTGTCGATGCCGCGCGTATTGCCGTACAGCCGCGCCAGCTTGATGGCGGCTTCGTTGGCCTCGCAGCCGGAATTGCACAGGAACACCTCATCCATCTTGGAGAGTTCGCACAACTTATCGGCGATCAGTTCCTGCTCGCGTACTTGGTAGAGGTTGGACGTGTGGATCAACTTGCCGATCTGGCTGGTGAGCGCGGCAGTGAAGCGCGGGTGCGCATGTCCTAATGTGTTGACTGCGATGCCGGAGAGGGCATCCAGATAACGCTTGCCGTTGATGTCCCAGAGCGAGGCACCTTCCCCGTGAGTAAAGGTGATAGGTTGTCTGGCATAGGTATTCATCAAATGGGACATGGCAAGCTTTCTAGTCTTGTTACATCTCTGAAATGTTTAAACCTCAAACGAAAAAGGCCGACGATGCAGTCGGCCTTTTTTGTCGCAGTCGTTATCGTCTGCAATAAATCAGGCCATCGCCTTGATAGCGGCGGACAAGCGGCTCTTGTGTCGAGCAGCCTTGTTCTTGTGGATGATCTTCTTGTCAGCGATGGAGTCAACCACGCTGGTGGATGCGTTGAAAACGGCCTGAGCAGCAGCCTTGTCACCGGCTTCGATCGCCTTGGCGACCTTCTTGATCGCGGTACGCAATTCGGAACGCAGACTGGTGTTGTGCACGTTTTGTTTAACTGCTTGTCTTGCACGCTTTCTGGCTTGTGCTGTATTGGCCATGACTACTCCTTGGAAATTCGGCTTACTTGAAAGGGGCGCATTCTAGTGGCTAGGGCCAAGTTTGGCAAATGCTTTTTTGGGAGGGGATGGCGACGGCTGGATTTTACAGAATCGACGCCTATCAGACCTATTATCTAGGCCTTTGGGCAATAGGGGACAGACCATGGGCAATAGGGGACAGACCACGGTTTCTTGATAAGCTAACTGCCCTCTAGAATTGCCCACGATTAACTAGGCAGTCTCCAGTCTCTAGAAATGTTGAGTCTGAGCCGGAAGATGGCTTGCGCGGAGCTGATGGAGCGAGGACATTGCGGACGGTGGTATCATGGCATCCGCGCCTTGTTTTACGGCAGGCATGGCACGCCCAACTTAATCGATCAGACATGAATCTACTCAAAGCGCTTGCTGCGGTCAGCAGCCTGACCTTGCTTTCGCGTATCTTGGCGTTTGTGCGCGATGTGCTCATCGCGCGTATCTTCGGTGCCGGGATGGCGACGGATGCTTTCTTCGTCGCATTCAAATTGCCCAATCTGCTGCGGCGTATGTTCGCTGAAGGCGCGTTCTCACAAGCCTTTGTGCCGATCTTCGGTGAATACAAGAACCGCAAGGGGCATGAAGAGACCAAATTGCTGGTCGACCATGTGACGACCCTGCTGGCGATCATCCTGTTCATCATCACGCTCATCGGCATCATCGCCGCTCCCATCCTGGTCTATATCAGCGCTCCCGGTTTCGTGGCGGAGCCAGATAAATTCGCGCTTACGGTGCAACTGCTGCGTATCACTTCGCCCTACATCTTCTTCATCTCGCTGGTTGCGGTGGCGGCGGGCATATTGAACACCTACAACAAGTTCTGGGTGCCGGCCTTTGCGCCTGTCCTGCTGAATCTGTGTTTCATCGCCGCCGCATTGTGGCTGGCACCGTATTGCGATCCGCCCATTCTGGCCATGGGATGGGCGGTGTTCATCGGCGGTGCTGTGCAGTTGGCGTTCCAGATCCCGTTCCTGAAGAAGATCGGCATGTTGCCGTCATGGCGTTTCAATCTGAAGGATGCGGGAGTGTGGCGCATCATCAAGCAGATGGGCCCGGCCTTGTTCGGCGTATCCATCGCGCAGATCAGTCTCATCATCAACACCATCTTCGCTTCCTTCCTGGTGGCGGGCAGCGTGTCCTGGCTGTATTACGCCGACCGCCTGATGGAATTCCCCTCCGGCCTGTTGGGCGCGGCGCTTGGTACCATTCTGCTGCCTTCGCTCTCCAAACATCACGCCGACAACAGCACGGAGGAATACTCCAGATTGCTGGACTGGGGTTTGCGCCTGGTCTTTATGCTCACCCTGCCGGCCGCACTGGCGCTGGGTATGATCGCCGTGCCTTTGCTCGCCACCATGTTCCAGCATGGCGCTTTCTCTGCCAACGATGTACTCATGACGCGCAACGCGCTGGTCGGTTACAGCATCGGCCTGATCGGTCTCATCGCGGTGAAGGTGCTGGCCCCCGGTTTTTATGCGCGGCAGAACATCAAGACTCCGGTCAAGATCGGCATCGCGACTTTGCTGTTCACCCAACTGATGAACCTCGCTTTTGTCGGCTGGCTGCAACACGCCGGGCTTGCGCTGGCTATAGGTCTGGGAGCCTGCTTCAATTCGGCGCTGTTGTTCTATTTCTTGCGCAAACGCGACATCTATCGTCCCGAACCGGGCTGGGGCAAGTTCTTCTTCAAACTGTGTGTCGCCTTGCTGGCACTGGGGTTGACGTTGTGGTTCGGTATGGGCAGCGAGCAGCATTGGCTCACCAGCCACGGCTGGACACGCATCCTGCACCTCTCCTGGCTGGTGGTGCTGGGTGTCGCGGTCTATTTCGCAGTGCTGTTCCTGCTGGGCTTCCGGCTGCGGGATTTTGCCAAGCGCGGAGCCAACTGAGCCGGAACGGGGCGCATTCACGTCGCATATCATGTCGCAACACCTTTTCTCCCCCCCCACCGACGGCAGCATGAGTCCCAAGGTCTGGTATGAGACGGTGCGCGCGCAGCCGGGTTTTATCCATGATGCGGCGCAGGAAGCGGCAATCGAGGCGCTGGATGTGTTCTGGCATCAGTTGGTCGACTTCAAGGCCAAACGCAACCACTTCCTGGGACGCAGTCTGCTCAGCCCGGATGTCCCCAAAGGTTTGTATTTCTGGGGCGGGGTGGGGCGGGGCAAGAGTTTCCTGATGGACGTGTTCTACGATTGTGTGCCTTACCGCCGCAAACGCCGCATCCATTTCCATAACTTCATGGCGGAAGTGCACCACGAACTGAAGCTACTGGACGGAGAAAAAGACCCGCTACTCGCCCTGGCGGACAAGATCGCCAGATCCACCCGGCTATTATGTTTCGACGAATTCCACGTGAGCGATATCGCCGATGCCATGATCCTCGGTCGTTTGCTGGAAGCGATGTTCGAGGGCGGCGTGGTGTTGATGACCACCTCTAACTATCCGCCGGACGGTCTGTATCCCAACGGTTTGCAGCGGCAGAAATTCCTGCCCACCATCACTTTGCTCAAACGCCACCTGCGGGTGCTTAACGTGGATGGCGGGAACGACTACCGTCTGCGCGAGATGACACATGCCTCGTTGTTCATGGTGCCTGCCGATGCGGCGAGTGATGCGCGCATGGCGGAGATGTTCGAGCGCCTGAGTCCGCTTCAGCAGCAGCATGAACGTCAGATCGAGATCCTCGGGCGCATCATCCCGGTGCGGCGCTTGTCGCACGGCGTGGTCTGGTTCGAGTTTGCGGATCTCTGCGGAGGGCCGCGCGACCAGACGGACTATCTGGAGATCGCCCACCAGTTCCATACCGTGTTTCTGTCGCATATCCCCAAACTGAGTGCCGAGGATGCACCCGCAGTGCGGCGTTTCATCTGGCTGGTGGATGTGCTGTACGACAAACGGGTCAAGCTGGTGGCCTCGGCAGTAGCGCCGCCGCACGGGATATGCAGCGATGCAGCGCAAGACGGGGAGTTCGCGCGCACCGCGAGTCGTCTGGTCGAGATGCAGTCCAGAGACTATCTGGGGTTGGCGCACCAATCAGAAAGTGTCACGCTGAACCTTCCCCCGGCTGCGTGAGTCTCAGGGGCGCCGCAGGGTAAAGTTCTCCAGCACGTCTTCCATGAATTCGATTGAGCCTTCGCGCCCCACGCCGATCTCTTCCAGTACCAGTTCTCCCATCTGCGCCCACTCGGTGTCTTTGATGTGGTGGAGCTTCTTGTGCAGGTGCCTTGCCATCTGCAGGATGGAGACCAAGGTCAGTGCAGCGTGATCGACATGCAGCAGGTCGTGATGGAAACGCACCGCCTGGCAGATGTATTCTGGGAGATTCCAGTGTTTAGTCACCATAAAACCGACAACGGTATGGTCGGTCTGGAACTGTTTGTCTTCCTCGTGGAAATTTGGCCAATGGCTGCCCTGATTGAGGCGAAAAGTCTGGCAATACTGCGGAAAACGTTGCATCAGGATAGGCACGCCGCATTCGTGGAACAGACCGGCCATATAGGCCTGATCGACCGGAATATTACAGGCGGAGAGCTGTTTGTTGGCAATGATCGCGCAGAGCGTGGCGATCTCGTCCGAGCGCTCCCAGAACTTCTCGTAGGCCAGCTCATTCCCGCCTATCGCCCCGCGTAACGAGAGTCCTTTGATCAGGTTGGAGACCTGTGACAGTCCGAGGACGGTGATCGCTTTCTGGATGCTGGTGATCGGAGCCGGCGACTTGTAGAACGACGAATTGACCAATTTGAAGATGGCGGCAGTCAGGCCGACATCCTTGGTGATCAATTTTCCGATTGCGGCGAGCTGATTGTTCGGCGAATTGATCAGCCGGTCGATTTCCAGCAGGATGGTTGGCTGGGGTGGTATCTTGATCTGGCTGCCCAATATCTTGTCGAGCAGAGCTTGTTCATTTACTTCTGGATTTTCAGTTCGTTTCATGAGCGAGTCAGAGGAATATTTGCCGGCGTTGCAGCTTTTTATCTTATGGGGCGATTATATCCGCAAACAGGCAGCTCTATCGAGGCGGATGGGCCTGTTCCATTCAGGATTTACCTTTTCTTGGGGCTTGACCGGCGCGAATGATAAGCAGGTCTATGGCATCTTTGAGTAGCGGTAACACCGCTTTTTCTGTGGGAATCTCCCCGTTATAGTTGCCGATCAAGGAGCGTTTGGGCGGGGAGGCGCGTTCTTTCATCCAGGCTTTTCGGCCTATGGGCGGTTTTACCCATGGATTGGTACTCGCGCCAACACCGTTCTCTCCGGGATAATCAATTGCATCTTCCATTTCGACTGCGGTGAATGCGACATAGATGTATTTCTGGTCGTCATTCGAATTGATCGTTACCGAAGCGAAGGGATCGGACGCTTCCCGGAAGCGTTTGTGTACATCTGGCGGAGCCCCGGTCGCAAAACTCTGTTCGATCTTGGCAGCAAAGTTCTTGCCCATTATCGTCGGGTTGAGTGGCACACCTTTTTCCGCTTTGGGAACGTTGGTATGGCTGGAAAAACTGTCGAACCAAGTCTCAAAATACAAAGTGGCGACGGCTTTACCTTGATCGGGGACGACTACGATACCTTTTTGTTCCAGACGTTCGGCAACTAGCGCACTGAGTTTTGGCAGACAGGGTTTGGATAGGTTTTCGATGGCACAGACATAGACCCCATTCCGATAGGTCGCCGGGGTCAATACCAACTTTTCGGAGATATCATCCGGCAACACCTGCATCAACCATGCGGTATCGCTGTTTCCACGGCGCAACTGTTCGACGGAGACCGGATTTTTGATTTTCTTCTTGTTTTTGACCACGCAGCCCGTCAGTCCGGCAGAGACGGCAAGCAAAAGCCCAAATTTGATCAGCTTCAATAACAACGTGCTCTCCTCACGATTCACTGCTCAGCATGGTACGAAGACAGGCGGAGCAGTCAAGGTGTATATCGCCGTATAGGCTCAGGGTGTACCTTGGCGCAAAATAAAAAGGCCTGTATCACTACAGGCCTTTACATGTTCCGGCTCTCCGTCTTGGATTTGAACCAAGAACCTGTCAAATCGACAACCCCGCCGTTTGCAATGCCCTAACCTCCGTCAATACTACAGCTAACGATGTTCCTTGTCTAAAAAAATCTGGGAGGTAAGAGCGTTCCGTGCACATCTATGGAATCAGGGGATTCAGGTTGTTGATCTGCGGGCTGATGGTGCTCAGGTATTCCCAAGAATCAGAAACTCTATGGCGAAGGTGGACAGGAAGCCCAGTCCCCAAGCGATACTATCG
Source organism: uncultured Gallionellaceae bacterium (assembly GCA_964571195.1). Lineage (GTDB taxonomy): Bacteria > Pseudomonadota > Gammaproteobacteria > Burkholderiales > Gallionellaceae > PALSA-1006. The sequence goes on from CAZNAD010000006.1 coordinate 116,793, forward strand.
CCGAAGGCTTCTTTTTGGGTCAGTCGTGGGTCCCGGATTATCAGATTGCCTACCATCAAAATCACAGTTCCCAATAACAGTACCACCGACATGAAGAATAGATAGTTCATTTTATTTTCCTTTCAGTTAGTTGATGGAATTCGGATTTCATTTTGTAAGCGCGAATGGCGACGCAACGTTGTGTCGAGCGATCAAGCTGTTTGACGCCATGATTGAGAGCTGTAGCTCTTGTTCCAGTTAGCACACTGATGGGGTACATTGGTTGGAACGACTTGTTTATTTTTAGGCCAGCATACCCCGGAATTTTTGGCTAAGTTCGGCACTGTTTTAACCCGGCAGTTACAGCAAAGAATGCAATAGTCCATGGTTATTTCCTTTCTGTTGATGTCATGTCTTCGAGAGTGTTTCTGCAAACTTTTCAATGAGTACCTTGGGCAGGATGATGTGTGAAAAAACAAATAATTGGTATATGCCAAACGGCTTAATACAGCCGTGTGAATATGTAGATATTGGGGATGGTGGTATAGGTATGGACTAGACCGTTACTTAATCCGCGCCTGAGGCTGAATCGCCCCAGAACGAAAACCGAATGTAGCGGCAGGTCATCTAGCTGGCGGATGGCGGGGGCGAGATGGGTAGGTTCAGTGTAAAGACAAAACTAATCCTTACTTCAAAGCAGTCGCTTTGCACTCCTAATAATGGAAGAGATCAATAAACAGAAAAAGCTGGTAGCATAAAACCTATCCCTTGGAAGACGAAAAACCGATGGAAGGTCAGAAAGGAAACATGATGAATAATACGATCAATGTATTAAGCAAGATGATTCTGTTGGCTACCACTCTGTTGCTGGTGACCGCTTGTTCTTCGGTCTCATTGCCACGGTTGGTGCCGCTGTCTGATGCCAATTTCCTTACTCCCAAAGAGCCTGAGCCTTGGAAACATGCCACCGATGTCGCCAAGACCCCGTTGCCCATGAAGAAAGGTCTGCTCCCTCCGCTGGGCGAGATGAATGCTTATAGCGTCGAGGTTACGCCTGAATTGAAGCTCGCGTACGAAACCTATTTGGGCGGCGATTATGAACAGGCGATGAAGGCTCTCAATCAGGCGGAACAGAAGGGCGGAGATGCAGGAATGCTGTGGCAAATCTCTTTCCTGCGCGCGCAAATCCTGATCTTGATGGGGCGTGCTGCCGATGCCGAAGTGGAACTCGAAAAGACCGCGCAGCTGGAAATTAAATTTGTTGGGCACAATTGGAATAGTCGCGCGCTGCGCGGCGAAGCCAAATTGTGGCTATATGATTTTGACGGAGCAAAGAAGGATCTTTTTCAGGTGGTGAACGCAGCGGGTAACTGGAGTATGCCGACCTTTTACGTTCTGCCCCCAGGCAACATGCCGGAACTGGTTGGCGTTGCTTCTGCGCAGCTGCGTGCATATATGACGTTAGCCATCGTGTACCTGATGGAAGAAAATTATGAGAAGGCACTAGCCTGGGCTACGGAGGCTGAGAGTCGTTTTAACGATATTCATTACGTGACCCAGCATCCATTGTATGGGCGTAATTTCTTTGCTCATGCCGATAGCTTTTATGGCCGCGCCAATAATCTTATCTTTCTGGGAGCAGCGACCTTAGCTGTTACCAGGAATGTGCAGGAAAGCGACAAGATCTTTGCGGACGCGCGAGCCTATTTCCGCATGCTGGACTACGAGGACGGCATCGTGTCGTTGGAAGCGTTACGGGCTCGTACCCTGGCGCTCATCGGGCAGGACGAGCTTGGAAATAAGGCCGCAGAAGAAGCATTGCGCTTGGCGCATCAGCAGGGCACGACCGACTTGATCTGGCGCGTTGAAGTGTTGCGCGGGGAAGTATTGCTCAAGTTGCATCGCGAGGTGGAAGCTGAAGATGCGTTTCGCCATGCGCAAACCAGTGTTGACCAGATTTCGGGAATGTTACTCACCGATCAGTCCAAAATTCGGTTTGGGGTCGGCAAGGAGGATATTACTTATTTTCTCAGCCAATTCGATGCTAAAAAACAGGACTATTCCCGTCTTTTCGAAGACTTGGAACGCGCGCGAGCCAGAGCGTTTGTCGATATGCTGGCAGGGCGCAAGTTGGCAGAAGGCCGTCAGGGCGTGTTGGTTGCTCAAATCCAGCAGCTTAACCAGCAAATCCTCAAGCAACGCCTGATCAATTATTCTCCGGGAAATTTTGTCCAGAAAGACAAACCCAGAGAGCAGGCACTTATCAAAGAACGGCAAAGCCTGATCAAACAATTGCGCCAAAAGGATACCGAGCTGGCCGATGTGCTTTCCATTTCCGCAAAGTCACTTGCACAAATTCAGGCCGCGTTGAAGCCGGGAGAGGTGCTCTTGTATGCTCTACCTCCCAAAAATACGGAAGGCGTAAAATTCTTGGTGGTTGAGGCGCAGCAGGTGAATATCCGCGCGCTTTCGGTCACCTGGGGAGGCTTGCAGAAACAGTTGGATCAATTTTCCGAGTCCATAGGCATTCCTGCGCAGGCCACACAAAGTCGCGGGCTGGTTTTGAAACATGCTGCCGCAGAACCGAAGAAGATCGCCAGCACGCAGCAAACCCTTGCTCAACTGACGCGCGCGCTTGATCTTCCCCAGTGGGACAAGGCCACTACCCTGTATGTCGTGCCCTCAGGCGTTTTGCACTTTATTCCGTGGGGAGCCCTAGAGGTCAATGTGCCCGTGGTGGTTGTGCCCAATGGCGGTTGGTTGATCCGCAATCCGCATGCCTTCACGCCCCAGTCCGTGGCAAGAGTGGTCGGCGATCCGGCGTTTGGCGGTGATTTGGTTCAGTTGCCGGGCGCGCGACAAGAGGCACAACAAGTGGCTGCCGTTTATCAAGTTCCCGCGCTGTTAGGGGACGATGCTACCAAACAGGCGCTACGCACCAGCGTTGGTGGAGGCACAAAAATTTTGCATCTGGCCACACATGCTTTCTACGATGCATCGAATCCTTTAGCTTCCGCCTTGTATCTAAGCGAGCGGAGCAAGGCGACCCCACTGACCGCGAGCGAAATATATGAACATCCGCTGCGGGCACAAGTGGTGGTGATGTCGGCCTGTGAAACTGGAATGGGGAAAATCACTTCGGGAGAAGATTTATTGGGTTTATCCCGTAGCTTTTATCTGGGCGGAACGCTCGCAATTTTAAGCAGCCTTTGGCCGATTGAGGATGAGGGGACGAAGCGGTTCATGGAAATTTTCCATGCAACAAGCTCACAGAATGGGGATTATGGGCAAGCTTGGTTAAATGCGCGCAATCAATTGAAGCAACAGGGCTACCCACCCGCTGTTTATGGGGCGTTCGTATTAGGTGGTGCCCGTTTGGTGAAATAGTACTTTGAATCGCCACCGAACCTTGAATAATAAAATCCAAGGAGAGCATTGCCGTCGAGCGTTATTGTGACGGCAATCTAGGTTCTTCAGGATTCCACTACCTAGGCTTTCACAGCCCCGAAGCTATGACGATCTGCGGACATTTCAGAATGTGGATTGGTGCAGCGGGAGGGGAAAACACAAAGACCACCGCGATGGGTGGTCTAAGTGGTTGAATCTAAACTGGCTCCCCGACCTGGACTCGAACCAGGGACCTGCGGATTAACAGTACAGATCACACTGAATTTCCTCAGCGCATAGCCGAAGATTCTTAAAAGTTTTCGCTCTGTGCTCGGCATTCTACTGCAACAACCGAACCTATGCCGAACCAATTTTCCGGTATTGCGCAGTGCTATTGGGTTAGCTCGAAACGAATCAATGAAGTGCAAATTAAATAACCGAACGAATTCCGAACCCGCCTGAAAATTTCCGATCCTGAAAATGTCGCTGTCGCCAAAACGAGATAATGGCGAGCCCCCAAAGTCGCCGCAGGGGGTAGCCATCCCCACCCCGCAACGGTGCCTACTCGGGTAGTTATGGGGCAGCGGCGGGGCAGTAGCAGTAGCGGTGGCGGGGACGGTGGCGGAGGGGGGCTTGCGTGGGTGACTGGAAACCTGAAAACCTGCGAATCTGAAATTCTGGGGGCGGGTATTCCCAGAATTTATCGGTGGCCGAGGATTTCAAAAATGAATAGACCGCTGCTCGGCCTGAACGGACTGTGGCAGTTTCATGAAAGTGCGACTCGCCTGATGTCCGCTTTCGATATACTCGACAAATTGCTTTTCACCAATTTCAGCCAGTCTTGAATCACTAAAGAAGATAATCAAAGGTTGGAGTAGCTAGTTCTTCTTGAATAAAAGGTCAAATGCAACCGAAAGACAGGCACACAATAGTTGTGATTGCACCCAAGAACGAAAACATGAAAAAAACCCACGTAAAGCAGCGTGAGTAACTAAAGTGCCCGGTGGACAGGGGAAACAATGGATGCTTCGCAGTTAGCATTTTCTCACGGGTAAATAGTCGCAGCACATGCGGTACTCCATCCTGATCTGGCAATGCATATTGGGCATCCAAGAATTCCAGAGCGGCCTCGCCTGATTTCACCAGTTGTTTCGTGCGATTGTCGAGTTTCCAAAAAATGAATGAAAAGAAAAGCAGCAAGAGACCAAACACAGCCATCCACTTGTAGAACGCCCCGTTCTTCAAGAGAAGTGAGAATCCTCCGATGATCGCTGTAGACAAGATAATGTAGAAATGAAACGCTTTGAGGCGTTGATCTGCATGAAGTGAGAAGTAGTCCCACGCGTAATCACGAAACGCATCATCTAGGAACGGTTTCTTGTCTGTCGAATCACACATAGTTGGTTTCGCGCAAAGGTTAATTAGGGGGTAATAGGTTCATGCTAGGATGAACATTCATTATTTTTGAAATCTACCACGTAACTGTCAGCTTAAGTTGAACCTGATCTTCTTTTTCGAAAAAATCATACAAACATTCATGCGATGTGCCGATAATGCCTGTTGCTATTTGACGGTTACAATGATCCGAGAAATTTATAAAGAGGTGGAACTATGCTAATTGAGCGTCGACAAGTTAAAGGCCGCATTGAGCTTTGGGAATACGAATGGGAATATTTACAGAATGGAACAAATCACAAAACATATATTCGTTGTTTAGGTATAGAACAGCCATTAATGCCAAATTTTGCAGATGGTTATGTTCACGCCGAAGCTATTTGCTGGGCATATGGAAGAACTCTAGGCAATATTGCAGTTTTTAACCAAGATGTGATCGGTAGCTTTACCGCAAGTGAGGGAAACGATGCACAATTGAGTTGCGATTTCGTGGAGGCAGGCAAATTTCGTCACGGGAAACCCCGTTGGTGGTGTAGAACCCACCAATCCCATTGGGGGAAAAAGGCTGATCTTGTTGCAGCGAAGAAATCAGGCATCATGGTCTGCGCAGAACACAATCAGCCCATGAGCTATATAGTGAATCCTGAGCAGGTTCAATTAGATATGCATTTTGAGGTTGGCATTTGGTGTGCGATGCCGCCAGCACTCTCTAGTGCTAAGAAAATATTGCCGCAGCCCCCCAAAATTCATGTGCATTACCGTGATACCAAGGGTGGAACAAAAACACTAGATCGTACGTTTAATGCGGTTTCTTTACACTACAACCAGAAGCTTGGTTTGTTCGATAATGATGAAATTACAAAGGTAAATCTTACCCCTCCCTCTGCGTTGGAATACATGCTTGCGATTGAGAAAGGCATCGAGTTAGATTGCGTTAACTGTAGCAATTGCGGCTATCCTCATTTAGATTTGGGTAGTTTTGCTCGTGAGCCACATCGTAAGCATTTTTGTGGCAATTGTGGTCGCGATAGTACTTGGAGTAAGACGGCGATCATTTCAACTCCTCTAAAGCCGTTAAATGATCAGTTCGCTTTAGCATCGAAATTTATTACTCCAGATCGCGAATTAAACCTCGATGATTACGAGGGGTATGACTTCGAGGTATGGGCATCAACGCCAGCTATTTTGTGGAGCGGGGATCGACCTCAGGAAAAAGGGATTCACGTGCATATTCGGGATGGAGGGAAAATGATTATCGACGATACGTTTGGTAAGGTTTTTTACAAAAGTAAAGAGCTTAAGCGCGATAAACTTCTTAGTAAGATGATCGAGTTAACTATTATTTGACCATCGAAGGAGGATATTTATGGCAGTTTCATAAAACGGACGCTCGCACTGCATTTTTCAATACCGCAATGAAATATCTAAGCGACTGCAAAGGCCGAACATCAGTCAGCCTGTAATGGGGATGGCCCCGAGATAAGCCGAAACCTACCTCGGAGCCGACCTACTGGCTATTCCGTCCGCAACAACTCAGGCAACATCGTAGGCACGTCATCCGGCACGACTTTCATCTTGGCCTGCATAGCTGACTGAATGAGCCTCCCTGCGCTGTTCGAGGCATCCTGCAAAGTCTTGCTGGACAGATGTGCATACCGTTCCGTCACAATGCTCTGTGAATGGCCAAGGATTTGCTGCACCTCGTAAAGCGTTCTGCCAGAGTTGACCAGAAAGCTCGCGAAGGAGTGCCGCAAGTCATGGATACGCAAATGAGGTAGTCCCGCCTTCTTCCGCAGCCGCTCCCACACCTTCATGATCGTGGTGTAGGGCTTGCCGGTCTGATGGTTGATGAACAGATGTTCATACTCCTTGGTGTCCTCGAACTGCTCCAGAATTACCTCTATTGCTGTATCGTTGAGCGGCACACTGCGTACACGCTTGCTCTTGGAATTGCTAGCAGCGATGCGTAGAACGCGGCTCTGAACATCCACATCAGACTTCTTCACGGTCAGGATTTCGTTCAGCCTGCAACCTGTACCCAGCAACAGAATGGCGATATTGCATACTGTCCTGTTTGCATCGGTACGCAAGACTTCCATCAGTTGGATGAGCTGCTCATCGGACAAATAGTTCTCGACCTTATTGTCATGGTTGAACAGCGCGAATTTGGCTAATGGATTCTTTTCAATCAGATCATATTCAATTGCCATCGAGAACATCCTCCTTAATAGTTTAGGGTGATGGTCGGCTGATGCAGCTGACAGACCTTCCTCCATCAATCCCGCATGAAAGACAGCCACTTTCTGCTTCTGTATCTGATTGAGCTTGAGGCGGCCAAACTCCTTGCCGATGCGTGCATACAGCTGGACATCACGTTGCCAACTGCGCTTGTGTACCTTGGCGTAGGGCAGATAAGTGTTGTTGAAGAATTCATCCAGTGTGACCATCTCCTTGCGGGCCTTTCTTTCAGCATAAATATCACGCCCCAATTCCAGTTCACTCCGCAATGCACGTGCGCGCTTCCTTGCATCACCTAATGAAATGTCAGTGGAGCGACCTATCTTGATCGCATATGTCGTGCCTTCATTATTCTTTGTGCGAAAGTAGTACGTCCCGTGCCCCGGAGTCGCGGCAGTAATACTGATATAGAAGCCCTTAATTTCGCCGCAGCAATATTCGATTTTCAATTTATTGGGCGGACAGATGAGGCTGTTCGCAATAAAGTTTGCATCAAGTTTTACGACTGGCATTGTGTACCTCCGCATATATCAAGTTGATGTTTGGCCCGTAGACCGACACATTTTTACAGTTACTCGAAGAGAAGCCGGTAAAGGTGGTGAAGGTGGTGCCCAATGCCGCAGCACCGGGATATCCACCTTCCCCCTCTTTTTTTCATGCCCCCCCAAATTCAGCCGGTTAGGGGGGCTGGCTCTGCACTTTCATTAAAAATCATTCTCTATTGGCAATCCTTCCAGATTTTCATTGTCCGCCGCTGAGGGCGGTGATGCCTTCGAGTTAGCTGCGACAACACGCCATGCCGCACGCCCGTCCGCAGAGGCTTTCTCAAACATGTAGCCAGCGACAACACGTCCTGCATTCCTTTTAAGTAACCACCCGAGTTTTGAACGGTTGATCTCACCACGCTCCTCAATCGGAAATTCACGCATGGCATCCAGCAAGTCCGGTCCATTTAGCTGCCCTTCTATTGCATATCCAACTGCTTTGCGCACAGTCGTTGGGGTAGAGCCGAATGCAGATTTCCATGCTGACATTAACCCATGCAAAGTCGCTGCATCAGGGTCCTGCTTCACTTGCTCCAGTAGAGACGTTGCAGGATCAGCATGACCTAGCCACATCAATGGATAGCGGCAATAGTCAGACCATGAGCCGCTAAAGGTGACAATGCTCTCGGTATTTGTACGGGGTGAACCGGCTTTGCGCCATGCCAGAATGATTGTCAGTACCGCCGCGACATATTCCGCACGATTGTTACGTACCTTGCTAACCGGCTGGCCCTTATAAGACATGGTGGCAGGCGTGGCACAACGCGGATCAACATGGATCGTCAAAACACGACGCAACAGATCACGCACCGGCCCCACGTTATTACCCGATCCGAGAAACAATGTACGCGTGCTGACTGTGGCCGTCTTACTCACTCCCAAGATGCGATCAGTGATTTTGTCCGCCGTTAACATGCGCTTGATCGTTCCGTGAGGGATCCAATCAGTATCCATATCATCGAATTCGATTACAGCCGGATTCGTAAGAAGCAAGGACAGAATGACCTTGGTCGCCTCTTCCGATGTGGTTGGATAGCTCACTTTTGCATTACCGCCGGGCCCTGCAAACGCCCCAATCAGTTCACACAGAAACGTCTTCCCGCTGCCGAACACAGGGGCGTGCACATGAAACGCCGGAGCATAAGCAAGCGTCGGACGTACCACGGCTGTAAGAATGGCAGCGAGTGCAGCAGCCTTGTCCGTGGGAGATACGAAGTGGAACTCTTCCAGTAACACCTCCAACTTACTTAGTGCTGCCTGTGCCGCTTCCTTTGTGGGTTCAGGGATGACAAACTGGGACGCATCGAACACCCCGAACAATTGAGATGAGGCGTCATAACCCTGATGCGTTATGAGTTCTCCGTCGGACTCGCGGAAATACGGTTGCCTTACCACCCCCGCCAACACGGGGAGGTGGTTATAGGTATGAGCATCGAACAGAATCCCAACGTGACGTGCGGGTGGGTCACACGGTATCCAATCCTTTACACGCCCATCATATTTCTCCCATGCAGCAGCTTGCGAAAGTTCATTTGTTAATGCCTGTGCGCTGGTTGGCTGGATGTTGGGGTCTCCGGTGACAGGATTGGTGGTGACAGACACAATCAGGCCGCCGTACTGAAAATGGTGCCCACGCGCCGCCAACACTTTCTCTGCTGCATTGACCACACGATTCAACTCTCCCTCAACCACGCGAATGACGGGTTTGTTCCGCAATATTGCGATGGGCAATTCCAAGTGTTCCGCGAGTTGCTTGATGCGGTACTTGTCGCCATGAGAGTGCTGGCAGCGATACCCACCGATCGGATGAAGTTCACCAGGTTCAAAGTAGGCAGACCCACCGTCTATCCCATCGGTATGCTCATGCACCCAAGGGCAAGTGATGTCGTGCTTACCGGAGCCCAGCGGCGTCTTATACAGTCCGTGTTTTTTCAGGGCGGCGATAACGGGGTTCACTTCCGCCATTGGCTTGAATATGTCGTCGGTTTCCGTTACTACCAAGCGTGACTTTCCCTTGCCACCCACAGCCTCCATCGTGGCTGTTTTTCTCGGGTCAAAATTCAGTTCCAAGCCATCCACAATTTCCTGAACCGAGTATCGTGCATTAGGATCAAACACAGCAAGGCGACATTTGAATGGCGAGCCATCTGCATTCGTATGTTTATCCTTGCCATTGACTGCAACGGGTAAGCGCGCCCAACGTGTCGATGGTCCAGATGCACCTTTGTCACACAAACTTGCTGCAATGATTGCAGCAAGCAATCGGGCCGCCTCCTTTTCGTCGGATATCGGAGTGGCAAAAATAATGCCTCCCTGATAATTGCCCGGACTTGTCTCGATAAGCCATGACAGCTTGAAACCCTTAAAACGATCTAGCGGTACTTTTGTGCCAATGTCATCCAGCATTACGAAATGACAGGCAGAAAAGTTCTCCTTCCGCGCTTTCAGCGAACCATCGTTATCACGCTTAAAGCTTGAACAGTTGACGTAATTGTTATGTGCACCCGATAGTTCTGCGACCGCTTTATCAGCAGGTTTGGCGACCCATCCGCCACTCGTTGGGTCCCCTGATTTTGAACAAACCGCTGCATGGGTACCGTCGGGAAGTTTTCCGTCGAATACCAACGACACAAAATCAGCGTTAGAAACAGTAGAAAGATTTTCCTCTGCTAATTTGATCTGAGGTGCATTTGAAACATTGGGTGACGATGTTTCCAGTTGTGCTTTGTTAAGACGGGGAATCTTTAATGCAGATGCTGTAACAGTGCTACTTAATTTGATAACCATTTAATGCATCCCTTATGCAGGAAGCATCAGCTCAGAAGATAGGAAGCGATAAGGGAGCGGACGCGGAAAGCCTTAGCGATTCCGTCCAACCCAAGAACAAGGGCGAGTATCTAGAGGGTACGAGGATTATCAAACATCATCGCTTTTTGGATGGACCGCGATGTACCTGATATTCCAAGCGTTGAATGCGCCTGCGATAAAGATGTTCGGAGCATTCAACATTATATTTTTCTTCATACAAACACGTTTATCGCCCGTGTGTATTCTCATTTCGCGATGTCGCAGTCGGGGAGCTGAGCAACTGTACCTGAGTCGCATTTGGAGACATGCGACGCGCATTCTATAGAAAATAATAATTGCATCAAGCAATATTTTCAGCAACCCACATCCAAACTTATACGCCGCGACCGCACCACGTATTTCGCTTCCCTCCGCCCCCCCGAAAGGGGGGAAAGGTGGAGATTCCGGTGCTGCGGCATTGGGCACCACCTTCACCGCCTTTACCGGCTCATTTTCGCCACCCCGTGAAAAAATCGCACTCAGTCGATCGCCCTGAGTATCGATGCAGCCTCCGCGTGGCCAAACATGAATTCACGCAGCAAGTGGTATTGCTCGGCACACACCTCAGAGAATCTCGGAACGCGCTCGAATGACAACATGCTATAGGCGTAGAGACAGCACACAATACCCAGTGAATCAGCAGATAGCTCGACCTCATTACTGTTCGGACAGTGCAAGTTGAAGCGGCTATCAATGTTCGGAGCCATGTAGAAGCCCCCGTTACTCAGTGCATAGAACGACCAATACCCACCGTTGTACTCCACGGCCATGTGCGCCGCATCGAACACCGTAGGCTCCAATCTCAGCGGGAAGTAAGTGCTGAATAGGTCAGCTGTATGTTGAATGCGAAGATCGTCAGGAATGAGAACAGCAGATATGGAACACATGGACATTTCTCCTATTTGAATTTCCCGATCCAAACACCAGACGAACGGATACCTCCGCAGTATTCGGAGACAGATGTCATTCGAGGTGTTGGATCAGGAACGGGTGAGGGATGCAGGCATGGGAAACAGCAGAATCAATCGTAGTCGCCGATCTCATCTGCACTGATTCCCGCCATCAGACAGGCTTGGGCTGTTACCGCATCGGCAAAGGAATCCTCAGAAATATCCCAAGCAGCAACGGTATCAACTGCGTCGATTAAATAGTTTTGGTAACTCATGTTTATGACTCCTTTTGTAGTAGACAAAATAGAAAACAGCTCCGACGACCAGAAACAACACGAACAACAGGGGGTGAACCAAAGACAACAGCGTTAGGCCAGCGATGCCTGTGAGCCGCGTACTCTTGAAAGCAATACACAGCAGGCCAATGACGACGAGCGTAAAAACGAACATGGAGACTCCTTATGGCTAAGGGCGAATCAGAGGGGCAATGCGAAGGGGAGCGGGGGATAAAACGAAGCGCTACGAAGGGCGTAAAATCGGTGTCAGGTTCGTCATTAGCCCGGTATTAAAAAACAGCCCTTAAGACAGCCTTGCACAACAAGGACTTGTAACGACCGAGCTGCGGATAGTTACTACAGGGGAGAGTTTTCTACCTCTAATGCATCCGCCTTTTTGCCATTACCAGCCTTCTTAATGACGGACTTCTTCGGCGGTTTGGCATCAGGATCGAGTGCAATATCGGAATCCAAAAGCATCTTCATCTCCGCGACAAAGGGAGCCGGATCAACCCCCACAAATGACCGATCCCGCTCTGTCGATTCGGCCACCAGATTCTCTGCAAGCAGACAGGCCAACAAGAATGCCCAGTTGTTGGATGAACGCCCGACATAGAGCGGTGACAGATTGACCGAAGTAATGATCTGCGTCTTGCTGAGTGCCTCGGCAATGCGCGCAAAGGTGATCCACTCGTTGCTGAAATAGCCACTACTGGAATTCCCATACACACGAAACAACAAGTCCTCTGTGGTGCATCCAATGTGATACGTCAGCTTCGACTTGCCGCTGATCGAATCGCACTGGCCTACCTTCAAGATGCGGATGAGAGATTCGTTTTGAACAACTTCTTTGGATTGAGTCATGGTGAGGCTCCTGGATGAATGGATGGGTTAATGCAAGGGCGCTTCATATAAGATGCCCAAAACGCCGCAACGTTGGGATGCATCGAGCAAACTGAAGAGCATGAAGGCGAGCGTATTCATCCGCTTATTCTGGGATAACGCCCAAGACGGGACGGATGGGGAAGTAAGGGCAGGGGAATCAATTCCCGTTCCAATAGCGATCCGTCTCAGCAATATGCTCAGGAACCCTTGCGGCTTGCCAAAGGTGCTTGGGCACAAAGAACGTATTGCCTCCCGCATCGTTCCAACACAGCAGGAACAAAGCCCATTCAGCACTGCCATCTTGCTGGTGCAGGTATTTGCATTGATCCCATGACATGACCTGATCCGTCACATCCGGCCAGCGATTGCCATGAGCCTTGGCAAAGGCCATGTCCATGCCCACCACCTGCTTGAGATCAACTTCCGATTGGCAGACATACACCTCGCCTCCCAGCATCCCGTTGTAGGCTTCTGCCGCCACCTCCTGATGCCGTAACCAGTCAAGGTCGCTCTGGGTGATGTCGAATGCTTCCTCGATATGCCGATTGGGGCGAGGGCAGGTATTGAGCAGTAACAGGGCTTGCTCTTGCAGCAGACGCAGGGGATGCTGACCTTGCTGAAACAAGCTGTAGGCGTGTGCGAAATTCTCAATGACGACCATAGTGATTTCTCCTGAAGAATTGAGACAGAACGAAATAGCCCACCGAGACCAGCAGCAGCGAGAGAAGAGCTTTTAGGGCAACGGACAACACGGCCACCTTGACTGACAATGCACCGAGCAGAACGAACGCAATACCGACTGCTGCCACGACAAGAAAGATCCAGATCATGTTTACCTCCATCGAGTTGAGCTACAGAAAAGCAAAGCGCCCATCAGATAACCAATGGGCGCTTTGAGTGGGGGGCAACGCTGTCAGATTTATCGACCCCATCAGCCTTGCGGAAGAGTCTTGTTGGGAAGAGGGGGCTACAGGGGGTTCATCCTCCGAAGATCAGATACGGCAAGATGAAGGCAATGAGGATGAATGCCCATACCCCTGTAAACACAGCCACACCAGCTGAGATCAAGAAATGTCGGAACAGATACCTCACCGAATCTACAAATCCCATCGTAGGCATTGCATCAAGTGCGTAATTCAAACCTGTGCGGTCTGATGCACCCCATTTGAATACATCGACTGCTGACTTTGATGCTGCTCTTCCGGTGATCCTTGCAGCTGAATATCCGGCGGAGGTGAGGTTTCGCATTGCGCGATTGCGGTAGGGCTTTGGCATGGATAGCTCCTTAGGGTGGAGAGATAGGTAGGAGATACAAAAACGCCCCAAGTCACAGAGACATGAGGCGCGAGGTATTGAACAGGAGATGTTCTTGTAGAGACTAAATTACAGTCGTAGATTCGAGAGTTTTATGAAACCCCTTTCAACCTACTTCACCAATGCATAATGCCATTCTTTCCTTGACTCATAATCCCCATCATCTAAGCGCAAAATTACCGACTTACCCTTTTGTTGGGCAATCATGAAAACCATCCTTTTTCTCCCTGTATAGCCTCCGAAGCGATTCTTGGCATTTATTTCACAAATCCCTAAGTATCCGAAAATTAGATTGTCAAAATACTGAGCTGCCCATCCTTTAGCGGGTTCCATGCATTCATACGTCGCACTACTAGGGTCAATAAGTACGCGAGACATTAGATTCTCAACGTTCGCAGTAAACAACTCTTGAGAAACGGGCTCCCCATAGTAGGCCGAATTAATTTCGGCTTGATTTGGCTGTATACCAGCGCACGCCGTCAAAATTAAGCTACCGCACAGAAGCAAAAGATGGTTTTGAATTTTCTTTGTAAAAAGCATTTAGTTCTCCTTGTTCTCTGATTGATTGAAATTAATCACCAATAAATTTCCGCCCCCAGAATCGAGAATGGAACATTTACTTCGTTTTTCCACTTAGTATTTATTTTTCCAAAATACATACACTGCGGCTGCCAGTAGTAGAGCAAAAATGAAATTGAAAGCCGTCGTAATAATTTGAATCCAACAGACATTGCTCAAATCTTTGCATAGGTAATACCGAGTACAACTAATGTAATGAATATCCAGATCATTGCGTTTCTCCTATCGAGAGAAATAAAGCGTGTTTGGCTTGCCCAACGCGGAGGAAGGAGATTCGACATCTGCGCGGACAAGTTAAGAAAAGTCTAAACAGAGGGGACGACAGGACATGTCGTTTTAAGAACGATGAATTGAATTGCTTACGAAATATTTTTAACTCGTGATATACGACAGCACCTGTCGCTCAGAGTATTTAACATGATGGTACATTATGAATTCAGGTGAGGAGGAATATGAATACGAACAATCATGACACGTTGGTTTACCGACTCTCCATGATGCTAGTAAAACTCAATCAAGGTGAGAAACTTGACCCGCAATCGCTTGCTGATGAGTTTGGCGTTAATCTACGTACGATTCAGCGTGACCTCAACGAGCGTTTTGCTTATCTTCCGTTAGAAAAATCTAACGGGCGCTATCACCTCGATCCGATATTTTTGGGTAAGCTCACTACTCGTGATGTGGAACGCTTTGCCTGCTTAGCAGGTGTACGCGGATTATTTCCCTCGCTGTCAGACGATTTTCTTCGCGATATTTTTGACACGAAAATTCAATCTGCTTTGCTCATCAAAGGACACAACTACGAAAATCTTGCTGGAAAAGAAAATGTGTTTCGGCAATTGGAGCAAGCGATCATCTCGCGCCATCACATCAGCTTTGATTACCTACGCGATGGCGTAATCAAGGCATATTCGTTGATCTCGCCATTCAAGCTGATGAACCACAAGGGGATATGGTATGTCGCCGCACTCGATGGTGAAAAACTCAAAACCTTTTCGTTCAGCAAAATCGAATCCTTACGTGTGCTAGACACTCAATTTTCTCCCAATACGAGCGTCGAAAAAACACTGGCTGAAGATGATGGCATCTGGCTAGGTGAAGAAAAGAGAGAGATTGTTCTTAAAATAGACCGCGAGGTTGCTAGTTACTTTAAGCGCCGCAAACTCATTGCCAATCAGGTCATTGAAAAAGAACTGGAAGACGGCGGTATTATTGTTTCGGCAAAAGTGGGGCACATCAATCAAGTATTGCCTATTGTGCGCTATTGGATTCCGCATATCCGCATCATCAGTCCAGAAGGCTTACAGGATGAACTCGAGCAAGTTCTTCGTGGTTACGTTGATCGACTATCAAACTAGCTGAAGGCGCTGGATAATGAGCCGAGTGTGTACGCTAATTGATTTAATTACCTAAATTGAGAATGAATTACATTCCCCTTCTTTTGTGCGTAGCAGTTTTGACAGGGTGCGGAGACGACTCTGCAAATCCGATCCAGCCAGATTCCTATAATGAAGTGGTAAGAAATTTTAAATCTGAAACAGTTAACGAGGTAAGTTTCGAGGCCGTTTCAGAGACCTTCATGCTCGGTAGTAATCACACGGATTTGCAGCGTGAAATAATGAGGAAGAAGTTAGTTGGGAGTGTAGTTAAGTGGAACCTTCCTGTTTATGAGATATCACTGACGGATGGAATATACAAGGTTAATACCAAAACTAATATATTGAACGGGAGTAAGAAGCCAATCCTTCCTGCTGTTGTTTATATCACACCGAAAAACGATGCTGAACGGCTTGCATTGGAAGCGTTGAAAACTAACGATGTAATTGCGTTTAAGGGCAGAGTTGCAGACATACTGTTCCGAACCGCAGTGATAATTAATCCAGCCGTGCTCGAAAAATATCGTGATTAGTTAATGTGCAACACATTTAAAGGGGGGAAGTCGTGGAACTGAAAGCTGAAAGAATCGCTTTGGTAGTCGGGCTTACTATTGTGTTAATTCTTTCGTGGCTGAAGCCTATGGAGAATGTTGCAGAAGCTCAACTAGATGCCGGATTCAAGAGAGCATTAGCTAGCTATGCAGTTGCAAGAACTCTAAACGCGGCAATATCAGTTGCACAAGGCACCGAGGTTTCATTTGCTCCCGGAGGCTTAGGGCTGAATCTAACGCCAGGCCAAATCCTTGATCCAGTAAACGATATGGTGGAACAATTCTCTGATCTCATGCTGGCTGCACTTGTTGCATTTGGGATTATGAAGATTTCAATATCAATTGGCAGCTTCTGGCTGATTTCGTTATTGCTTACAGTTTTGGCAGCGGGTTGGGTTTGGTTTCGCTGGAATAAACAGAGCCCACCTCCAATGCTTACGAAGATTCTAATCATGCTGCTATTTGTCCGATTTGCGATTCCCATGGTCACGATAGGAAGCGATTTGGTCTTTAAACAATTTTTAGCGGATGAATATACGGAGAGCCAAGACGCTATTTCGCTTAGTTTTTCTCAAATTGAAGCTGTGAAGACAGTAGAAGAGATTGATAACAAGCCAGAAGCATCGGCTGATACAAATAACGAAGACAAGTCAGCAATGCAAGCTGAAACTATTCTCGGCGCTTCAGGAGTAATAGCGGGCAATAATGCTGATGAAGTTAGGCTGAGTACTCTGCAAAAATTAAAACTTAAAGCTGCCCATGTAAAAGAAGCATTGGCTGGCGAGATGAATCAGGTTGGTCAGAAAGCAGGGGCAGCTTGGTCAAGTGTGAAAGACAGAACACAGGGACTCGATAAAATGAAAGAGCGGGCGGAGCAGATTGTTGAGCATCTTGTGAAGCTTATGGTGGTATTCATACTTCAGACCATTTTAATTCCATTGGTTTTATTGTGGGCGTTTGTTCGAATCGGCAGGTCTGCAATCAAATGAGTGGAATAGAAAATGAAATCAGTAATTGTCCACTGTAGATTGTTATGCAATAGTCCCGAAAGGCAACTTGCGCTGTAGCCTTTAGTGACGGGCTTCTAAGAGTCATTAGGCATTCCAGTAACGATCAGTTGCAGCCACATGCTCAGCAACTTTGCCTGCTTCCCATAGATGCTTCGGTACATGGAACACAGGCCCACCGGCATCATTCCAGCAGAGCAGGAACATGGCCCATTCCGGTTCGCCATCCTTCGGTTCTAAGAATCGGCATTGATCCCATGACATGACCTGATCGGTTACATTCGGCCATCGCCCACCATTAGCCTCAGCGAATGCCATATCCATGCCGACGACTTTTTTGAGATCAGCCTCCGCTTGGCACACATAAAATTCACCGCCTAGGAATCCGTTGTAGTCCTCCTCGGATTCCGGTTGATTGAGCAGCCAGTCGATATCATCGGCAGTGATTTCCAAGGCCTCCGAACCCAGACTGCAGCTACGAGCAACTTCGGCTACTCGGTCAGGCTACGGTGTAGTTAACACCCCCTCTGCATTACGCAGCTAGTGTTTCACACTCCGACAGCACGTATCCTGTCAATTTTCTCCACAACTGCCTGATAGAGATCATGGTCGGAGTCTGGGTTATTGCGGTCTGGATGGTGGGCACTACGGATCTTTCTCAGTTGAGTCATACAGTCGGGCAAGTCATGCACCTTAGTCACCCGATCACCATTTTTGACCATCACGCGCTGAAGCTCAGCCTCTGCGCCTTCTCGTGTGTCATATAGCTTCTTGCTGCCCAGACGCCATCCATCTTGGTTTTTGCGTGGGGATTGTTTTTCCTTACCATCAAACCAGATCCATTTGCCGGTATCGGGATCCTGTTCGAAATTAACAGTGGTAACGGCGTAGGTGTAATCAGGCGGCTCGATTTCCTTAGCGAATAGGTTGATGACCTTACTAACAGTAGACACTGTTGCTAGGTAATACGCGCCAGCCTCATGTGGGCAGAACTCGCTGCTAAGTGTTGGCTCAGTATTGCAGGATGAATTCATTGCAGCCATGCGGCTAAGTGCTTTGCGTTGTGCGTTGGTCACTGGTATTGCTCCTTAAATATTGATGGGATAAGCCCTCGCTGAAGGGGTCACCCGCGTGTAACTCCTGCTACGCCTGCGATGGCTTGGTTTATACCGACCTGCGGACTTTCAAAGTGCGGATCAGTGCAGCGGGAGGGGAAAACACAAAGACCACCGCGATGGGTGGTCTAAGTGGTTGAATCTAAACTGGCTCCCCGACCTGGACTCGAACCAGGGACCTGCGGATTAACAGTCCGTCGCTCTACCGACTGAGCTATCAGGGAATTGATGAGGCGCGCATACTAATCGTTCAGCGCCTTTTGGTCAATTGCCTGCCCCATTATTTTGCGGGCGGGGATTCCTGTTCGGCAAATACAAGGCATCTGTTGTACCTAATCCGCATTGAGAGTGGCTGGTATCGAGACGATTACCCGCCCAAACTCCCCGCTATTCGGTCGATTGAAACGGCCTGAAATCGGGATAATGGCAACAAGCTCCCCTCCGAGTCATA